>NZ_JAIQYY010000005.1:13918-41658 GCF_020181035.1 Streptomyces sp. CoH27 | reverse complement strand
CCCGGGCCGGCGACACGGACGTACCGCCGCAATGTCTGCATCTTTTGCGATGAGACAACCCTTTTGCAGTCATAACGGTGTATCGGCGCGGATACACCTTCTGTGCCGCTTACGCTCCCATGCGATGAACCGACTCCGTGTCCACACCGGCCCGGTCCTCTGGGTCACCGCCTCGTGGCTGACCACCCGCGCCCTGACGCTGTGGCTCCTCACCCATGACAGCCACCCGCTGCTGGGCGGGGGCGCGGTGGCGCGTGAGGTCTGGTACCTGTACGGCCACTGGTACGGCGTCCTCGCGCACGGTGCCTTCCCGGCGCACGACACGCTGTGGCAGTACCCGCCGGGCGCCGGCGCCGTGCTGCTGGCCCCGGCTCTGCTGCCGTGGCTGACGTACTTCCAGGCGTTCGGGCTGCTGACCCTGGCCGTGGACGCGCTGGTCGCGGCGGCGCTGATCCGCGCGGGCACGCGGCCGGGGCGCAGCCTGCTCGGCGCGGCCCTGTGGACGGGCGGTCTGCCGCTGCTGCTCCAGCTCCCGCTCGTCCGGTACGACGTACAGGTGACCGCCCTGGCCGTGCTCTCCCTGCTCGCGACAGCGCGCTCCCCGCGCGCGGGCGGGGCGCTCGCCGCGCTCGGCGCGCTGGTGAAGGTGTGGCCTGCGCTGGTGCTGCTGGGCACGCCCCGGGGGCCGGTGACGCGCGGGGCGTGGAGGTGGGCGGCGGGCGCCGGGGCCGTCGCGCTGGGCCTGCTCGCCGTGCTGTTCCGCAATCCGCTGTCCTTCCTGCGGCAGCAGGGCGGGCGCGGGGTGCAGATCGAGTCGCTGGCCGGTACCGCGCTGAACCTCGCGCGGCACGCCGGCTGGTCCGGCCGGCCGCACATGCAGTACGGCTCCGTCGAGCTGGTCGGCCCGCATGTGCACGCCATCGCCCTGGCCTGCCTGACGCTGACGGCGGCCTGCTTCGGACTGCTGGTGGTGTGGCGGGTGCGGGCGCGGCGCTGGACCGAGGCGACGCCGTTCGACGCGGCGCTGAGCGCGGTGCTGCTGTTCACGGTGACCAGCCGGGTCATCAGCCCGCAGTACATGATCTGGCTGATCGGTCTGGCCGCCGTGTGCCTGACCTCACGGCACACCAGCCAACGCCCGGTCGCGGTGCTGATCCTGGCGGCGGCCGGCTTGAGCACCCTGGTGTTCCCGATGAACTACGGCGAGGTCGTCGACGGCACCTGGACCGGTTGTCTGCTGATGGTGGCCCGCAACGGAGTCCTGGCCGCCGCTGCGGTACTGTCGTTCGTCCGGTTGTGGCAGGCGGCGCGGGCGGAGGCACCGGTGGTACAGAGCGTGCCGAAGCCGGAACCCCGTCCCGGTTCCGAACGACATCGGGACCGAGCCGTAAGCCTTTCTTGACCAGGTACTATTCAAAAATTTCTACGCTCCCGGCCCCGTGGATCCCATGCGACCTGACCCGCACAGCACACCCGCCGCACCCGACGCCCCCGATGCGCCGGCCGCGGGCGACATAGCCGACACGGCCGACGCCGCCGGTGACGCCGAGCAGGCGCGCCCGGCGCAGGTGGCCGTCGTCGTCATCGGCTACAACGACGCCGCCCATGTGGGTGATGCCGTGCGGTCGGCCCTCGGGCAGGGGCCCGCGGTCGCCGAGGTCGTCGCCGTGGACGACCGCTCCTCCGACGGCAGCGCCGAGCTGCTGGAGCGGCTGGCCGCCGAGGAGCCCCGGCTGCGGGTCCTGCGCCGGACGGAGAACAGCGGCGGCTGCGGCAGCCCGCGCAACGACGGCATCGACGCGGTGACGGCGCCGTACGTGATGTTCCTGGACAGCGACGACGTGCTGCCGCCCGGTGCGGTGGACGCGCTGCTGACGGCGGCCACGGGCGCGCGCGCCGAGGTCGCGGCCGGGCTGTGCGTGCGCCGGGAGCTGCCCTCGGGGCGCGAAACGCCCTGGCAGGCGCCCCTCTACACGGCCCACACGGTCCTCGCGCGCCCCGCCCAGCGCCTCCGGCTGGTCCACGACACGCTGTGCGTCAACAAGCTGTACCGCACCGACTTCCTGCGTGAGCACGGCATCCGCTTCCCCGAGGGCCGTTTCCACTACGAGGACATCGTCTTCACCTCGCGCGTGCTGGCCACCGGCCCGCGCATGGCGCTCGTCCCGGACCGCGTGTACGTGTGGCACGTGCGCCGGTCCGCGGAACGGCTGTCGATCTCGCTGGACCGGGAGCACATCGGGAACTGGCAGGCGCGCACGGAGGCGTGCGCGCTGGCGTACGAGACCCTGCTGGGCGCTGGGCAGAAGGAGCTGGCGCGGGCGGCGCGGGCGAAGTTCCTCGACCACGACGTGCGGATGTATGTGCGCGAGCTGGGCCTGCGCAGCGCGGACTACCGGCGCGCGTGGTGGACGCACACCCAGGAGTACCTCGCGCGCTACGACGCCGCCGACTGGGAGCTGAACCCCGGCGCCCCTGGCCGGGTGCTCGCGCGGGTGATCCTGGAGTCACCCGAGCCGCGTGACCTGCCCCGGCTGCGGGAGCTGGCCGCGCGCCCGGCGCGGCTGCTGCCGCCGTACGCCCGGGACGCCGACGGCGCCCCCGTCTGGTCGGCCGACCTCCCCCAGGTCGGCCTGACACCGTTCCTGACCTGCCCCACCGAGGTCCTCCCGATCGCGGTGGACGCGCAACTGCGGCCACGCGCGCGTGGCTCGCGTCTGCACCTGCGGCTGCACGAGCTGTACGGCCGGGTGGCCGAGGCGGGGCCGCGCGAGGTGGACGTGGTGTGGACGGCGCGCGAGGACGAGAAGCACGCGCGAGGGCGTACGACGGTCCCCCTCACGCCCTCCGGTGCGAGCGGGAACGCGCAGCCGGAGAGCTGGACGGCCGCGGTCCCCGTCGACCTGGCCGCGCTCGGCGCGGGCACCTGGGATCTGCGGCTGACCGTGCGCTTCGCGGACGGCACGCAGCGGGAGGTCACGGCGCACGCCCTGACGGGCGCCGGCCGGCTGAGCCGGCGCGCCGTCCCGAGCCCCCGGCACGGTGTGCTGCTGGTCCAGCCCTACGCGACCCACTCCGGCGCGCTGGCCCTGCGGCTCGCGAGCGGCGTGGGCGGTGCGGTACGGGTGGCGCGCCGGCGCCTGAAGCGCCTGCTGCGCTAGTACGCCGGCACGCGCGCGCGTACCCCCTGTGCACACCCGTCGCACACGTGCCGCGCGCCTGCCGCTTCGCGGGTGCCTCGCACCTGCTGCTTCACTGAGACACGCCCGCTGCTCCACCGAGCGGTTCCACGGGCCGATTGAGCAAGGAGACGGCCGTAATGACCTGGCTGATCACCGGCGGTGCCGGATACATCGGGGCACACGTCGTACGAGCGATGACCGAGGCGGGCGAACGCGCGGTCGTCTACGACGACCTGTCCACGGGCATCGCCGCGCGCGTGCCGGCGGAGGTCCCGCTGGTGGAGGGCTCCACGCTGGACGCGGACCTGCTGGCCCGCACCCTCGCCGAGCACGAGATCAGCGGGGTCGTGCACCTCGCGGCGAAGAAGCAGGTGGGCGAGTCGGTGGACCTCCCGCTGCACTACTACCGGGAGAACGTGGAGGGCCTGCGCACGCTCCTGGAGGCGGTCACGGCGGCCGAGGTCCCGTCCTTCCTGTTCTCCTCCTCCGCGGCCGTCTACGGCATGCCGGACGTCGACCTGGTGACGGAGGAGACCCCCTGCGTCCCGATGTCCCCGTACGGCGAGACGAAGCTGGCCGGCGAGTGGCTGGTCCGCGCGACGGGCAAGGCGACCGGCCTGTCCACCGCGTCCCTGCGCTACTTCAACGTGGCGGGCGCGGCCACCCCGGAGCTCGCCGACACCGGCGTGTTCAACCTCATCCCCATGGTCTTCGAGAAGCTCACCGAGGGCGCGGCGCCGCGCATCTTCGGCGACGACTACGCCACGCCCGACGGCACCTGTGTGCGCGACTACATCCACGTGGTCGACCTGGCCGAGGCCCACGTGGCCGTCGCCCGTGCGCTGCGCTCGGCCCCCGGCCGGGACCTGACCGTGAACATCGGCCGCGGCGAGGGTGTGTCGGTGCGCGAGATGATCGACCGCATCAACGCCGTCACCGGCTACGACCGCGCCCCGACGGTCACCCCGCGCCGCCCCGGCGACCCCGCGCGCGTGGTCGCGTCGGCGGACCGCATCGCCACGGAGCTGGGCTGGCAGGCCAAGTACGACGTCCACGACATGATCACGTCGGCCTGGGAGGGCTGGGTCCACCACCACCCCGAGGCGGCCCGCGCCTAGCCTTCCGGGTATGACCGGTCTCACCGAGCGCGCCCTGGGCGCCGTACTCGGCTCCGCCGTGGGCGACGCCCTCGGAGCCCCCTTCGAGTTCGGCCCCGAGGGCGCCTTCTCGGCCCGCTTCCCCCACCCCGGACACGGAGCCGAGATGTGCGGGGGCGGCGGCTGGGACCCGGGCGAGGCGACGGACGACACCCAGCTGGCAGTCCTGACCGCCGAGTCCCTGGTCGAGCGCGGCGGCCTGGACCTCCCGGACGTCTTCCACCGCTTCCAGCGCTGGGCGGCGGCAGACCCCAAGGACATCGGCCTCCAGACGGAGGCGGTCCTGACCAGCGGTGACCCGTGGGACACAGCCGCCGCCCTGCACTTCCGGTCCAGCCAGCGGGCAGCGGGAAACGGCGCCCTCATGCGCGCGGCCCCTTCCGCTGTCCACTTCGCCCGCCACGGCCGCGAGACGACGATGACCGCCGCCCGCCGCCTCTCCGCCCTCACCCACGGCGACCCGGCCGCCTGGGAGGGAACGGCGGTCCTGCACGAACTCATCCGGGTGGCCCTGACGGAAGCGGACCCGCTCACCGCCGTCCCGGAGACCCTGGCCGCCCTCCACCCCGCGCACCGGCAGCGCTACGCCGTCGTCCTCTCCCCCGACTGGCATCCCGATCAGGCAACGGAGTTCGATGGCGCGGTGTGGCCGTGCCTGGGCTCGGCGGTCTGGGCGGTGCGGGCCACAGGCTCGTACGAGGAGGCGGTCCGCGCGGCGGTCGACCTCGGCGGCGACACGGACACGGTGGCGGCGGTCACCGGGGCGCTGGCGGGCGCGGTGTACGGCCTGAGCGGGATACCGGTCCGCTGGACCGAGCCGCTCCACGTGCCGCTGCCGGGGTTCGCGGGGCGGGTGCTGCGGGCGCGGGACCTGGCCCGGCTGACCGAGCGGCTTCTCGGCCCGGACGAGCCCGCTACAGCGCCTTCAGCGCCCCGGCCGTAGCCCGGGCCAGTTGCTCCAGGTACCCCTTCGGCAGCTTGGGGGAGCGGATGACCACCGCTCGCCAGTACAGGGGGCCCGAGATCACGTCCAGGGCGAGGTCGCCGTCGATGCCCGACCGCACCTCGCCCCGTGCCTCCGCCGCTGCCACGATCTTGCTGGCCACGCCCTCCTGGCCGTCCCGCAGGGCCTTCTGGAAGGCCTCGGCGATCTCGGGATTGCGGGCCGCCTCGGCCTGGAGGTCGGGGATGATCTGGGAGGCGACCGGGTGGCGCAGGGCGCGGGACGTGACCTCGTACAGCAGGCGGAGGTCGTCCTCCAGCGAGCCCGTGTCCGGGACCGGGAGGCCCAGTACCGCCATTGCCGAGACGACGTCCAGGACCAGGTGCAGCTTGGAGCGCCACCGGCGGTACACCGCGGTCTTGCCGACGCCCGCCCGGCGCGCGATGCCCTCGATGGACATGCGGGCGTAGCCCACCGCCGCGAGCTCCTCGAAGACCGCTGCCCGGATGGCCTCGGTCACATCCTCCCGGAGCACGGCGGCTCCCGCGGGCGCCCTGCGGCGTTCACGCTTCGGGATCTCGTCGGCGTTCGTCGTCATGTCTCACAGCATAGGTGCGTGACGACGAAACGGTTGCGTTCCGACGTCGATTGGTTCTACTCTCACCGTTGCGACGATACGGTTCCGTCTCGACGTAAGAGAACGTGAAGAGAAGCGTAAGGAATCCTCGGACGGAACGAACCTGACGCGCCCCGGCGGCCAGCCGGACGCGGCACCCCCCTCCCCCGAACGAAAGCAGCGGATGTGAGCCAGGTCCTCGACACACCGCCCCCCACCCAGGTCCCGGACGACGATCTCGCGGCACTCGCCGCCCGCCACGGCCTGACGGTCAGCGGTGCCCGCCCGACCCTGCCCCAGTACGTCCGCCAGCTGTGGGCCCGGCGTCACTTCATCACCGCCTTCGCCACCGCCAAGCTGACCGCGCAGTACAGCGAGGCGAAGCTCGGCCAGATCTGGCAGGTCATGACCCCGCTGCTGAACGCGGCGGTCTACTACTTCATCTTCGGTGTCCTGCTCGGCACCAAGAAGGGCGTCCCGGACTACATCCCGTTCCTGGTCACGGGCGTGTTCGTGTGGACGTTCACGCAGAGCTCGATCCAGGTCGGCACCCGGGCGATCTCCGGCAACCTCGGTCTGGTCCGCGCCCTGCACTTCCCGCGCGCCGCCCTGCCGATCTCCTTCTGCATCCAGCAGCTCCAGCAGCTGCTGTTCTCGATGGCCGCACTGGTCGTCATCCTGCTCAGCCTGGGCGTGCCGATCTCCTTCTCCTGGCTGCTGGTGATCCCCGTACTGGTCCTGCAGTTCGTGTTCAACGCGGGGATGTCGCTGATCATGGCGCGGATGGGCGCCAAGACCCCGGACATCGCCCAGCTGATGCCGTTCGTGCTGCGCACCTGGATGTACGTGTCCGGTGTGATGTGGAGCATCCACAGCCTTACCAAGAAGGACCACCTGCCGCACATCGTCACGGTCCTGCTGGAGACCAACCCGGCCGCCGTCTACATCGACCTCATGCGGTACGCCCTCATCGCGAGCTTCAAGGCCAAGCAGCTGCCCCCGCACGTGTGGCCGACGGCCATCGGCTGGGCCCTGGTCGTCGGCGTCGGCGGCTTCATCTACTTCTGGAAGGCAGAGGAGAAGTACGGCCGTGGCTGAGCAGACTCCCGAGAACACAGAGAACCCCGAGACCCTCGAAGAGACCCCCGACGAGCGCATGATGCGCGAGAGGGTCGAGCGCCTCGCCCGCGCCGAGAAGATCCCCACCGTCGTCTGCGACGGCGTCGACATCGTCTACCGGGTCAACGGCACCGGCTCCGGCCGCGGCTCCGCCACCGCCGCCCTCAACCGCATCCTGCGCCGCAAGCAGGCCGAGAAGGCGGCGGGCGTGCGCCGGGTGCACGCGGTGAAGAACGTGTCGTTCGTCGCCTACAAGGGCGAGGCGATCGGCCTGATCGGCACCAACGGCTCCGGCAAGTCCACGCTGCTCAAGGCCGTCGCCGGCCTGCTGCCGGTGGAGAACGGCCACATCTACACCAACGGCCAGCCCTCCCTGCTCGGCGTCAACGCGGCCCTGATGAACGACCTCACCGGCGAGCGGAACGTCTACCTCGGCGGCCTCGCCATGGGCATGTCCCGGGAGCAGGTCAAGGAGCGGTATCAGGACATCGTCGACTTCTCCGGAATCAACGAGAAGGGTGACTTCATCACCCTTCCGATGCGGACGTACTCCTCCGGCATGGCCGCCCGGCTGCGCTTCTCCATCGCCGCCGCAAAAGACCACGACGTCCTGCTGATCGACGAGGCCCTGGCCACCGGCGACCGCAGGTTCCAGATGCGCTCCGAGGAGCGGATCCGCGAGCTGCGCGAGAAGGCGGGCACCGTCTTCCTGGTCAGCCACAACAACAAGTCGATCCGCGACACCTGCGAGCGGACCATCTGGCTGGAGCGCGGCGAGCTGCGCATGGACGGGCCGACCGAGGACGTCATGAAGGAGTACGAGGCCTTCACCGGCGACAAGAAGAAGGCGGCCTGAAGGGCCCCTTCGCCGGGTCGATACAGTAAGCGCAACACAAGAAACGCCGGTAAGAAGGCGGCCGGAAAGTTACGCGGGAAGAAACCCCAGGCCACGGAAGTTCGTCTTCCTACCTAGGGCCCTCTCTTGCTCCACGTGGCGTGATCGCTTTCGTCCACTGAGTGAACATATGTTATGAAGAGTGGCCACACCAATAACTTTAAGGAGTCCTCTGCGATGCCCCAACTCAGCGTCATCGTCTACGGACCGAACGCACAGGGGCACCTGACAGAGCTGCTGGACTCCGTGGAAGCCCACCCCCTCCTCGACGCCGAGATCGTCGTCGCCGCCGTCGGCGACTGGGCGCGGGAGACGGCCGAGGGCCACGCTCCCGAGACGATCGTCGTCCCCCTGCCGGAGGGCACCGGCGACGCCGAGGCCCGCGCGGCCGGCGCCGCCCGCGCGACCGGCCGCTGGCTGCACTTCGTGCACGCCAAGGACGGCCTGCCGACCGGCGCCCCGCGTCAGATCGCCGAGCGCACCGCCGAGCTCGACGCCGAGGCCGGCGCCTCGGGCACCCCTGTCGACGTCCTCCTCTTCGACCACGTCGTCACCACCTGGCAGACCGCCGCCCGCGCCTCCCGCGACGGCCGCCTGCTCGCCGCCGTCGGCCGCGAGGCCCTCCCCCTGAACGAGGCCGCCGACCTGGTGCGCCTCACCCCGATCCTCGGCAACCGCGCGCTGCGCGCCGACTTCTGGCGGGCGCACGAGGAGCAGCTCACCACCGGCGACGAGCCGTACACCGCGCACGCGACCCTGCTGCACGCCGGCCGCGTCGCCTGCCTGAACCAGGCGGCGTACGAGAACCGCGAGCTGCGCCCCGAGAGCCTGCCGCCGCTCGCCCCCGAGGACCGCTTCGCGCTCATCGAGCGCTACGAGTCGTTGCTCGCGCTCACCAAGGACCGCCGCGCCACCCGCGTGGTGCTGTACGACCTGATGATGCGTGATCTGGTGCGCACCTTCGCCGGCGAGAACCTGCCCGACGCGGTCGCGCGCGAGTTCTTCCGCCGCGCCTCCCTCGCCGCGGTCCGCTGGCGCCCCGAGCACCACGAGCGCCCCGCGGGCGTGGAGGGCGTACGGCACGCCCTGCTGGAGGAGGGCGCGTACACCAAGTACCGCGCGTTCCAGGCCGCCAACCGCACCCGCCGCGCCGCCAAGAAGGCCGTCAAGACCCGGAAGAAGGAGCTGGGCGCAAAGCTGCGCGACCAGCAGTACCAGCGCGCCCTGAGCCGCCCGGTCAACCCGAACCTGGCCGTGTTCGCCGCCTACTGGGAGCGCGGTGTGGCCTGCAACCCGGCCGCGATCGCCGCCAAGATGGCCGAACTCGCTCCGCACATCCACCCGGTGTGGGTGGTGTCGAAGAGCAACGAGGCCCTGCTGCCGCCCGGCACCGACTACGTCGTCCCCGGCACCCGCCGCTACTGGGAGACCCTGGCGACCGCCAAGTACCTGGTGAACAACGTCAACTACCCCAACGCGGTCGTCAAGCGCCCGGACGCCATCCATCTGCAGACCCACCACGGCACCCCGCTCAAGCGCATGGGCCTGGACCAGATGGAGCACCCGGCCGCCGCCAAGGGCCTGGACTTCGACGCCCTGCTGAGCCGTATCGACAAGTGGGACTACAGCGTCAGCGCCAACAGCCACTCGACCCGCATGTGGGAGCGCGCCTACCCGGCCCGCTTCACCTCGCTCGACTACGGCTACCCGCGCAACGACGTCTTCTACACTGCCACCGCCGATGACGTGCGCGCCGCCCGCCGCCGCCTCGGCATCGCCCCGGGCAAGACGGCCGTGCTGTACGCCCCGACCCACCGCGACTACGAGGCCGGGTTCACCCCGCGCCTGGACCTCGCCGAATTCGCCGACCGGCTCGGCGAGGACACGGTCCTGCTGGTGCGCGCCCACTACTTCTACGGCGGCGCCGCCTCCCCCCTGTCCGGCCTGCGCCGCTCCGGCCGGATCATCGACGTCTCCTCCTACGACCCCGTCGAGGAACTGTGCCTGGCCGCCGACGCGCTGGTCACGGACTACTCGTCGATCATGTTCGACTACGCCAACCTGGACCGCCCGATCGTCGTCTACGCCGACGACTGGGAGACGTACCGGACCACGCGTGGCGTCTACTTCGACCTGATGGAAGAGCACCCCGGCCAGGTCGCGCGCACCCAGGAAGAGCTGACGGAGATCTTCGCCTCCGGCGCCTGGCGCGACGAGAGCGCGGCCAAGGCGCGGGCCGCGTTCCGCCGCCGGTTCTGCGAGTACGACGACGGACGCGCCGCCGAACGGGTCGTACGCCGGGTGTTCCTGGGCGAACCGGAGGAGTCCCTGCCCCCGGTCCTCCCGCTGGAGGAACGCACCCCCGCCCCGACCCCCGAGGAGGCCTCGGCATGACCACGACCTCGACCTCGACCCCTGACGTCACGGTCACGGTCATCGTCTTCAACGACGCGGAGCGCCTGCCCCGGGCCGTGGAGTCGCTGCGCGCGCAGACGCACGCGAACATCGAGATCATCATCAGCGACGACCACTCCACCGACGACACGCCCACCGTGGCGCGTCGGCTGGAGGCGCAGGATGCGCGCATCCGCTACCTCCGTCTGCCGGAGAACAGCGGCGGCTGCAGCGCCCCGCGCAACCGGGCCATCGAGATCGCCCGGGCGCCGTATCTGATGTTCCTCGACAGCGACGACGAACTCCCGGCCAACGCGGTGGAGGTGCTGCTCGCCGCGCACCGCGAGCGCGAGGTCGACTTCACCATGGGCACCTGCCAGCGCCTCCGGGTGGACACCGGCCGCCGCACCACCTGGATGCCGCATCTGTTCGCCGAGCGGCGCACGGTGGAGAACATCGAGTCGGAGCCGGACCTGCTGTTCTGGCCGCTGTCGACGAACCGGATGTACACCGCCGACTTCCTGAACCGCCACAACCTCCGCTTCCCGGAGGGGGTCCACTACGAGGACCAGCTGTTCTCGATCCAGTCGTACTGTCTGGCGAAGGCGTTCACGATCATCCCGGACCCGGTGTACCTCTGGTACATCGAGCCGTTCGCGGACGCGGAGACGGCCACGATCTCCAACCAGCGGCACAAGATCTCCAATGTCGAGGACCGCATCCGTGTGCACCGGATGATCGACGACTTCCTGGCGGGGAGCGAGCACGCCGGGCTGCGCGAGGACAAGGACTTCAAGTTCCTCAAGCATGACTTCAGCCTGTACGCCGGCGACCTGCCCTACCGCGACGAGGAGTGGATCCGCTCCTTCGCCGAGATCATGAACCCGTACCTGGAGACGCTGGCCGACGGCGCGTACACCCGGCTGCCGCGCCCGGAGCGGATCGTGCTGGAGCTGCTGCGGGACGGCCGCCTGGCGGACGCCCAGCTCGCGGCGCGCGAACTCGGCAACGGCGTGGCACCGCGCCAGGTGACGGCCGACGCGTCGGGCGTTCCCTACTGGGGCGCCGAGGTCCCCTCCTCCGACCGCGCCCGCCGTGAACTGGACCTGTCCGACCTGGAGCTGGACACGCGGCCGTTCCCGAGCGCACAGTTCCGGCACGAGATCACGGGGCTGGAGCGGGGCAAGGGCGCGGCTCTGACGCTGTCGATCCGCACGTACGACCCGGGCCTGCGCCTGCCGGTGGGCCCGCAGCGCGCGAGCCTCCTGCTGTCCCCCGGCACCAAGAGGATGACAGTGCCGTTCCGTCTGGACCCGGTCAGCCCGGGTCTCTTCGAGGGCACGGTCCGCCTGGATCTGTCGGCCGCACCGCTCCCCCTCCAGGGCTTCGAGGGCCTGCGGCACCCCCAGATCCGCCTCCAGCAGCAGGGCCTGGCCCACTCGGGCATCCTGCTGGCCCCGTTGGACTTCCCGACGATGACGGCCCGTGTGGACTACCGCTCCGGCGCGACCCCGCACGACGTGACGATAGAGCCGGAGGGCCGCAACCCCGGCCGCCTGCAGATCCGCTGGCGCCCGGTGGGGGTCACGGCCAAGGTGATCCGCCCGGTCGTCCAGAAGGTCGCCCGCCCGAAGATCCGCAAGGCGGCGAAGCTGCTGTCGAGCGTGCTGCGGTGACGTCTTAGCGCCGGATGTGCCGGAAGGGGCGCGGGGAACTTCCCCGCGCCCCTTCCGGCATGCAGACGTACGTGGCTCAGCGCACCACGCGGAACAGGACCTGGTGCTCCGGGCCCGTAGTCACCTTCTGCAGACCCGGGCCGGCCAGCCGCTTCGGTCCCACGACCCACCGCACCCCGTACTCCCGCGCAATCCCCTGCCGCTCGGCAGCGGACGTCCCTGCGGCGAAGTACCGGTCCACCGCCGCGTTCCGGCTCTTCTCGTCCTTCAGGAAGAAGTCCGGATACCCGGGGGCCACGGTGTACGGCCCGTAGGCCGGGATCTGCCGCGCCGGGGTCGTCCTGGCCATCACCACGTCGCCGTACTTCACCCAGGGCGTGATCCAGTGGTAGCCCACCCACGGCGTGTGGTACTTGTCCGCGACGACCGACGGCAGCGCGCTCTTCGGGATCACATACCCGAGCGTCCCGACCTGCGTCCACGCCCCCGCGGCCAGCGCGGCGCCGAGCACGCACGCCCAGCAGGCCCGCACTGCCCGCCGCCCCGCCGCCACGGCCTCCAGCGCGGCCGCGAGCTGGGCCGGGATCAGCGCGGCGGGCATGGCGCGGCCCCAGGAGTAGTGGCCGCTCAGGCCGCCCGCGGCGAACATCAGCGCGCCCAGGACGAAGAACAGCACCAGCGGGTCCCAGCGGTCCCGGCGCAGGCGCAGGCCCAGCGCGGCGACGCCCAGCAGGACGAACCCGAAGCGCTCGGCCAGGTTCTCGTACAGCGGCTTGTGTATGGCCTCCAGGTTGCCGCCCGCGGAGAACAACGAGAAGAAGTCGTAGTACGGCCACAGGCCCAGCAGCAGCATGCCCAGCGCCAGCGCGGCACCCAGCCGCAGCAGCACCGCACGGCCCGGCCGCGCCGCGATCACCATCGCCAGCGCCCCCAGGGACGCCACGACGCCGGTGAACTGGTGGCAGAGCAGGATCAGCCCCCACAGCAGGCCCAGCGCCGCCCAGCGCCCCCACGAAGCCGGCTCGGGCGCACGCACCGCGCGCGTCAGCCACGCCCAGAAGTGGAAGGTGAGACCGAGCGCGAACACGCTGGGGTACGCCACCGTCAGCGCGAGGGAGTTCAGGCCCACGAAGCCGGACCAGCTGAACAGCACCGGGCCCCAGAGGAAGACCAGGCTGAGCAGCGCGAGGGCGGGCGCCGCGCGATGGGCGCTGAGGGTACGGACGTACCGCCATACCCCCGTGACCAGCAGCCCCAGTCCGACGACCGCGGCAAAGCGCAGCACGACCCACACCGACAGGCCGGTCAGCTTGGCGACCACGCCCAGCACCAGCATCCACGGCGAGTAGTACGGGCTCGGCGTGTCCGCGTCGACCAGCGGATTGCCGGGATGCAGAAGGTTGTGGCGCAGCCGCTCGACGGTGGCCGCGTGCATGCCGAGGTCGCCCGCCCACGGCAGCCGGACGATGACGAGGAGGAGCAGCACCACGACGAGCACGGCGGCGGCCTGCGGCAGCGCCCGGCCGGCCCGCCGGGTGGTGTTGTTCTGCGGTGACACCGGCCGGCTCACGGGCTGGGTGTCAGACGGTGCGGCTTGCATCCTGCGACCCTAGCCCAGGTTCCCCGAGGGTCGGCAAGCAGGGAGACGCCCCGGGCCGCTGGGTGCCCGGGGCGTCATCGGTGCGGTCACTGCCGCACGGGCTTACGAATGCGTGCGCAGCAGCGTCCGCATCGTGCGCATCGCCACCGACAGGTTGGCGAGGTCGAAGGTCTCCGAACCGCGGATCTCCTCCAGGGTGGTGCGCGCCCGGCTCAGGATGGGCGCGTTCTTCTGCTCCCACGCCGTGAAGCGCTGCTCGGGCGTCGACGTGCCGTTGCCGGCCGCGAGGACGTCCGCGGTGAGCGCCGAGTGTGCCGCGTACAGGTCCTCGCGGATGGAGGCGCGGGCCATGGACTGCCAGCGGTCGGCGCGGGGCAGCTCGATGATGCGGTCCATCAGCTGGGTGATGTTCAGCCGGTCGGCGAGGTCGTAGTAGACCTCGGCGACGTCGAGCGGCTCCTTGCCGGTGCGGTCGGCCACCGAGACGATGTCGAGCGCCGGGAAGGCGGAGGAGAACCCGGCCACGCGCGTGGCGAGCTCGTCCGGGACACCGGCCGCGGACAGCTCGTCGTACACGTGCTGGTACCACTCCAGGTCCGCGCCGCGCAGCAGCTTCGGCAGCTCCTGCCAGACCCGCTCGACGCGCTCGGCGAAGAACTCGACCGTCTCGGCGAGCTGGAGCGGCTGCGGCCGGTTGTTGAGCAGCCAGCGGGTGCCGCGCTCGACCAGCCGGCGCGAGTGCAGCCGGATCCGGGTCTGGACGTCGGCGTCGACCTTGTTGTCCAGGTCCTCCACCGCGTCCCACACCGGCGCCGAGCTGAAGATCGCGCGGGCCGCGGTCTGCGCCCGGACGATCTCCTCCAGGGAGGCGCCGGTCTCCTCGCGCAGACGGTGCAGATACGTCGTACCGCCCGTGTTGACCGTGTCGTTGACCAGCACGGTCGTGGTGATCTCGCGGCGCAGCGGGTGGTTGTCGATCGCCTCGGTGAAGCGCTCGCGCAGCGCCGTCGGGAAGTACGCGTGCAGCAGGCTGCGCAGGTACGGGTCGTCCGGCAGCGAGGTCGCCAGCAGCTCCTCGGCGACCGTGATCTTCGTGTACGCCAGCACGACGGCCGTCTCCGGGCCGGTCAGGCCCAGGCCCTGGGTCAGGCGCTCACGGATCTGGCGGTCGGCGGGCAGGAACTCCAGCGCCCGGTCCAGATGCCCCTCGCGCACCAGGTGACGCAGGAAGCGCTGCTGGGCGTGGAGCATGTCCTTGGCCTGGAACAGCGCGTTGGCCAGGGCGGTGTTCTGCGCGTAGTTGTTGCGCAGCACCAGCGCGCCGACCTCGTCGGTCATCTCCGCGAGGATCTTGTTGCGCTGCTTGACGGTCATGTCGCCGTCCGCGACCAGGCCGTTCAGCAGGATCTTGATGTTCACCTCGTGGTCGGAGGTGTCCACACCGGCGCTGTTGTCGATCGCGTCGGTGTTGATCTTGCCGCCGTGCATGGCGAACTCGATCCGGCCGAGCTGGGTCAGACCCAGGTTGCCGCCCTCGCCGACGACCTTGACCCGCAGGGCGCTGCCGTCGACGCGGATGGCGTCGTTGGCCTTGTCGCCGACGTCGGCGTTGGACTCCGCCGACGACTTCACGTACGTGCCGATACCGCCGTTCCACAGCAGGTCGACCGGCGCGTGCAGAATCGCCTTCATCAGGTCGGCCGGGGTCATCTTGGTGACCTTGTCCTCGATGCCGAGGGCCTCGCGGATGTGGGCGTTGACCGGGATCGACTTGGCACTGCGCGGGAAGATCCCGCCGCCCGCCGACAGCAGCTCGGTGTTGTAGTCCGCCCAGGAGGAACGGGGCAGCTCGAACAGCCGGCGGCGCTCGGCGTACGACGTCGCCGCGTCCGGGGTCGGGTCGAGGAAGATGTGCCGGTGGTCGAAGGCGGCCACCAGGCGGATGTGCTCGGAGAGCAGCATGCCGTTGCCGAACACGTCACCGGACATGTCACCGATGCCGACGACCGTGAAGTCCTCGCTCTGCGTGTCCACGCCCAGCTCACGGAAGTGCCGCTTGACGGACTCCCAGGCGCCGCGCGCGGTGATGCCCATGCCCTTGTGGTCGTAACCGGCCGAGCCGCCGGAGGCGAAGGCGTCCCCGAGCCAGAAGTTGTACTTCTCGGCGACCCCGTTGGCGATGTCCGAGAAGGTCGCGGTGCCCTTGTCGGCGGCGACCACCAGGTAGGTGTCGTCGCCGTCGTGCCGGACCAC
This sequence comes from Streptomyces sp. CoH27, assembly GCF_020181035.1. Classification (GTDB taxonomy): domain Bacteria; phylum Actinomycetota; class Actinomycetes; order Streptomycetales; family Streptomycetaceae; genus Streptomyces; species Streptomyces camelliae. The sequence continues at coordinate 25,823 of NZ_JAIQYY010000005.1, read as the reverse complement.
TTCCTGCGGCGGCACGACCTGGCCGGCGACCATGTTGTCGGTGATGTCGAGCAGCGCCGAGATGAACGTCTTGTAGCTGGCGATGCCCTCGGCCAGCCACGCGTCCCGGTCCACGCTCGGGTCGGGCAGCTGCTTGGCGACGAAGCCGCCCTTGGCGCCGACCGGCACGATGACGGTGTTCTTCACCATCTGCGCCTTGACCAGGCCGAGGATCTCGGTACGGAAGTCCTCACGCCGGTCGGACCAGCGCAGACCGCCGCGCGCGACCTTGCCGAAGCGCAGGTGCACGCCCTCGACCCGCGGCGAGTACACCCAGATCTCGAACGCCGGGCGCGGCGCGGGCAGGTCCGGGATGGCCTGCGGGTCGAACTTCATGGACACGTAGTCGTGCGGCGAGCCGTCGATCGTCTCCTGGAAGAAGTTCGTGCGCAGCGTCGCCTTGATGACGGTCAGGAAGGACCTGAGGATGCGGTCCTCGTCCAGGCTGGCCACCTGGTCCAGGGCCGCGTCCAGCTCCTCCAGCAGCGCGTCGGTGATCTCCAGCCCGGCCTTCTGCCGGTCCGGGGACATCCGCGCCTCGAAGAGGGAGATGAGCAGGCGGGTGGTGTGGACGTTGTTGCGGAGGGTGTCCTCCATGTAGTCCTGGGAGAAGGTCGAACCGGCCTGCCGCAGGTACTTGGCGTAGGCGCGCAGCACCATCGCCTCCCGCCAGGTCAGCCCGGCGCTCAGTACCAGCGCGTTGAAGCCGTCGTTCTCCGCCTTGCCGGTCCAGGTGGCGGCGAAGGCCTCCTGGAAGCGGTCACGGGCGTCGTCGCCGAGGTACTCCCCGCCGCCCGCCGCCTGGGGCACGCGCAGACCGAAGTCGTAGATCCACGCCGTCGTACGGTCCGCGCAGCGCAGCTCGTACGGCCGCTCGTCGGTGACCTCGACGCCGAGCCGGCTGAGCACCGGCAGCACCTGGGCGAGGGAGACCGAGCCGCCCTTCTGGTAGATCTTGAACCGGCGCTCCTCGGGGCCCGCGCCCACCGGCTCGTACAGGCTCAGGCTGAAGGTCTTGTCCTCGCTGAGCTGCTCCAGGTGGACCAGGTCGGCGACCGCGGCGCGCGGGGTGTGGTCGGCCTTGTAGCCCTCGGGGAAGGCGTGGTTGTAGCGGCGCAGCACCTCGGCCGCGCGCTCCTCGCCGCACTCGGCGGTCAGCGCCTCGGCGAACGCGTCGGCCCAGGAGCGGGCGGCCTCGACCAGGCGGGCCTCGATGCGGTCCTTGTCGGCGTCCGACAGCTCGGGCAGCTCGGTGCCCGGCGGGACACGGACGACGAAGTGCAGCCGGGACAGGATCGACTCGGTGTTCCAGGCGGTGAAGTCGACGCTGATGCCGCCGAGCTCCTCCTTCAGGATGTCGATGATCCGCAGCCGGACGCCGGTGGTGTAGCGGTCGCGCGGCAGGTAGACGAGCGCCGAGTAGTAGCGCCCGTACTCGTCCTGGCGCAGGTACAGCCGCAGCCGGCGGCGCTCCTGGAGGTAGAGAACGCTCGTGGCGATGGACTGCAGTTCGGCGACGGGCGTCTGGAACAGCTCGTCGCGCGGGTAGGTCTCCAGGATCTGCAGCAGGTCACGGCCGTCGTGGCTGTTGGGCGAGAACCCGGCGCGCTTCAGCACCTCGTCGACCTTGCGGCGGATGACGGGGACACGCCGCACGGACTCGGTGTACGCGGCGGAGGAGAACAGTCCGAGGAACCGCCGCTCCCCGACGACGTTGCCCGCCCCGTCGAACTTCTTGACGCCGATGTAGTCCAGGTACGACGGCCGGTGCACGGTGGCCCGGCTGTTCGCCTTGGTCAGCACGAGCAGCTTGTGCTCGCGGGCCTTGGCGCGGGCGTCGGCGGGCAACCGCTCGAAGGAGGGGCTGACGGGGTGCTGGTCGTCCTCGGCGTGGTGCGGGTCGGAGCGCAGGATGCCGAGACCGGTGCCGGGCACGGCGGCGAGAGTGTCGTCGTCGCGCAGCTGGTACTCGCGGTAGCCGAGGAAGGTGAAGTGGTCGTCGGACAGCCAGCGCAGCAGCTCACGCGCCTCCTCGACCTCGCCGGTGACCAGGTCGCCCGGGGCGGCCTCGTCCGGCAGCTCGTCGGCGATCCGGGTCGCCGTGCTGCGCATCTTCTCCCAGTCCTCGACGGCCTCGCGGACGTCGGACAGCACGCGCAGCAGATCGGCGGTGATCTGCTTCAGATCGGCGCGGTCGGTCTCGCGGTCGATCTCGACGTGGATCCAGGACTCGATGTGCGCGTCGTGCGGGAGGTCGCCGGTGGGCGGGGTGGCCAGGACCTCGATCAGCTTGCCGGTCAGGTCCCGCCGGACGACGAACTGCGGATGGATGACGACATGGATCCCCCGCCCCTGCCGGGTCAGCTCATTGGTGACGGAGTCGACGAGGAAGGGCATGTCGTCGGTGACGACCTCGACCACGGTGTGGCTGCAGGTCCACCCGTTCTCCTCCACGGTCGGGGTGTGCACCCGCACGTTCGCCGTGCCCTGGGGGCGGTTCTCGGCGAGCCGGTAGTGCGAGACCGCGGCACCGAAGACGTCGACCGGGTCGCGGTCGGCGAGGTCTTCCGGGGCGGTGTGCAGGTAGTAGCGCTGGAGGAACGCGAGCACGGACTCGCTGTCCGGGGTGTCCGGGGAGCCCTCGTCCGCGGTCCCGGTCGGTAGGTGCCCCCCGACCGGGCTGTTCTCAGCTACCCGGGCGGCCCTTCCGAGCAGCTCGGCCTTGGCTTCGTCCAGCTTGGTCTGCATTGTCCTCTGGCTCCTGTCGCGCGCCGTTGCGTGACGTAGAAGGAAATACGGTCTCTTTCCCTCCGGCTCGACGCCACAGCCCGGGGTGTCCGGACTGTTCAGACGCTATGCCGCGAGGTGAGATGAGCGGGGGGAATTCGGCCATTGTCGGCACGCTTGTTGGACGTGACGCTGCTCTCAGCACAGCCGTGTCCAGGGTTGCCCTCGGCGTCCTGGGAGCTCCTGCGGCCCCGCCCCGCCCGCGAAGACCAGCGACCGCCGCCCGGTCACGGAGGTGTTCCGTGCAACCCGGGCGCAGGGCAGGGACACGATCGTCCCCGCGAGATATCGCGCTGATCACGCCACAAGGCTATCGCTCCTCACCCCGGGGCCGTCATGAGCCGTATGTGTACAAAACAGGGGGTCGAAGTTTGACGTTCTGCACAGCGGCGGGGTGGTGGTGGGTGACGTATCTGGTCCGGGTAGGCGGGGGGCTCGTCCGGGTAGGTGTCAGTGTCAGGTCTGTCTGCCCGAAGGAACCGACATGCCCGCGAAGATCCTGATCGTGACCGGCGACGCAGCGGAGTCCCTGGAAGTCCTCTACCCGTATCAGCGCCTGCGCGAGGAGGGCTACGAGGTCCATATCGCCGCCCCCTCCCGCAAGACCCTGCGCTTCGTCGTCCACGACTTCGAGCCCGGTTACGACACCTACACCGAGAAGCCCGGCTACACCTGGCCCGCCGACCTGGCCTTCGCCGACGTCGACCCCGGCGAGTACGTGGCCCTCGTCATCCCCGGCGGCCGGGCACCGGAGTATCTGCGCAACGATCCCGAACTCCGCAAGATCCTCAAGGCCTTCTTCGACGCCGACAAGCCGGTCGCCCAGATCTGCCACGGCCCCCTGCTCACCGCGGCGATCGACACCCTGCGCGGCCGCCGCGTCACGGCGTACCCCGCCCTCGAACCGGACATGCAGACAGCCGGCGCGGACTTCCAGGACGCCGAAGCGGTCGTCGACGGCACCCTGATCTCCTCCCGAGCCTGGCCGGACCACCCGGCGTGGATGCGCGAATTCCTGAAGGTACTGCGGGTGACGGCGCCGGTGGAGTAAGGACGGGGCGGGGCGGTGACCGGCAGACGGTCGTAGCTGACGGTGGCGCCCACCCACGTGGCTGCGGGCGGTCGTGCCGCTGGGGCGGCACAGGTGGGCGCTGGGGTCACCCCCTGCTCGAAGAGCGACACCCGGCACCCCCACCCGGCACCCGAACAAGGCACCCGAACAAGGCACCCACTCGGCTACGCGGCTATTCGCTGTGCCTCCCGCACCGCCTCCACCAGCGTGTCCACCACCGGCACCCCCACTGCCTCAAGGCTGGCCCGGCCGTGCGACCCCCCGGTGTACAGCACAGCCCGCGCCCCGACCTCCCGCGCGGCGACCGCGTCATCCGCCGCGTCCCCGATCACCACGGTCCGCGCGGCCACGACGCCCTCTCCCAGCGCCTCCAGATGCCGCACCATGTGCTCGGCCTTGCTCCCCCCGGACGGCCCCGTACGCCCGTCGACCCGCAGGAAGTGCGCCTCGATGCCGAACCCCCGCACGAGCGGCACCAGCTCCTCATGCCCGTACATGCTCAGCAGCGACTGACTGTGCCCCGCGGTCCGCCACCCGGCGAGCAGCTCCGCAGCTCCCTCGGTCAGCCCGCACCGCTCCCGCTGCTCGGCATAGTGCCGATGGAACACCCCGTCCATCAGCTCCCACTCGGCCTCGGTCGGCAACCGCCCGAGCAGCCGCTCATAGAACTTCGGCACCGGCACGCAGTACAGCGCCCGGTACTCCTCCAGTGTGATCGGTGCGAGCCCCAGCTCGGCGAAGGCCGCGTTCGTCGCCCCGATGATCGCGTCATTGTCGTGGAACAGCGTCCCGTTCCAGTCCCAGACGATGTGCGCGCTTCCGTGCATCCCCATGCCGAAGACCGTACTCGCCCCCACTGGCAATCACCCGGCCGGAGGCCGGCGCAGGCGTCAGGCGCCCGAACCGACCAGGTTGGGAATCTCCTGCGTGGCGTACCACAGCAGCTCGTGGTCGTCCGCCCCGTCCACGACGAACTGCGCGTCGTCGTCCCCGCCGTCGGCCGCCTCCAGCGCCTCCGCCGCCGCGGCCACGTCCTGCTCCGCGTCATCGGCGTCGACATGCACCGCGGCCGCCTTCGCGAGCGGCACGCTCGACGTCACGGTCACCTCGCCCAGCGCGGACGGGTCCAGCCCACGGTCCGGATCGACGCTCGCCGCACGGTCGGGCACGTCCACGGCGACCACGACCCGGCGCCGTACCGCACCCGGATCGGCCGCCAGCCGTCGCAGCGAAGCCAGCGCGGCCCGGCTGAGCGCGGCGTACTCCAGCTCCTCGATGTCCTCGGAGAGGTACCACTCGCGCAGCGCGGGCGTGACGGCGTACGCGACGAAGGGGCCGCTCCCCAGCTCACCCGTCTTGTGCGCCTCGGCGAGCGCGGGGAGGGTCAGGGGGACGTAGACGCGCATGCTGGCCGCTCTTTCCTGATCAAGGGCAAGGCTCGAAGGCCTTCAGGATACGTGCGCGGGTCCCCTTTCGAGTCCCTGCCCGCACCCCGGAACCCGTCAGCACCAGGCCGCGAATTCACCCGGGGCACCCCCGGCATACCGGTATTCCTGGTGCCCCGTGTCCCTCGGATGAGCGAACTTTTCCGCCCCTCCCCGGCCGGCACCGCCACCCTTGCCACCCGGCTCCCCACCCCCGTACAAGATCCCCACCAGCGAGTTACCGCCCGGTATCAACCGGGCCCGCCGAACGGGGACTCCATGAACAAGGTCATGAGCCGTACCGCCCAGTCCCGCCCGCGCCACCGCCCGCCGACCCGCCACGACACCCGCCGCCCGGCCGGCGCCCCGCCCCGCAAACCGCCGACGAGGAGCGGCCGGGCCATGACCCCGGCCGCCCTCAGGACGCCCGACAGGCCCCGCACAGCCTCTGCGGCCGCTCAGCCCCAGCTACGGCCCACGGATCTCTTCACGGACCGTCTCGTGGCCGTCCTGAGCGGTCAGCGCCCCGTCCACTGGATGCTCCGCCACACCGCCGGCCGTGCCTACGACGACCTGACCCGCCTCGCCGAACGCAGCCCCCTGCGCACCCGCGGCTCCCGTCCGGTCATCCACGACATCGGCTACTACGTCCCCTGCGACGGCGCCCTTGAGGTCTTCGCCCGCATCGCCGCCGGCGACCAGCTCCGCGCCCTGGCCTTCCGCCTGGAACTGGGCCAGGACCTCCGCTGGCGCTGCACAGCGGTAGAGGCCGCGGCCCGCTCCCGGCCGACGGCATGACGCAAGGGGGCCGGGCTCCCGAAGGAACCCGGCCCCACTCGGCTCAGCTCGGCAGCCGAACGCCCGTCACTTCTTCCGGCGCCGCCCGCCCTTGGCCTGCCGCCGCCGCTCGGCCCGCGTCAGCCCGTCCGCCTCCGAACGCACCGGCTCCTCGTCCTCCAGGTCACGCTCGACGATGCCGCCCTCACCGTCCACCGTCGGCGCGGAGAAGTGCAGATCCCGCCGCTGCGGAACGTCCAGCCCCTTCGCCCGGATCTCGGGACGGGCCCCAGCCTGTGCCGGCACCGTCTCCTGGACACCCTCGGCGGCCGGCTCAGCCTCGACCGGGACCTCCTCGACCTGCTGCTCGACCTGGACCTCCAGGTTGAACAGATAGCCGACGGACTCCTCCTTGATGCCCTCCATCATCGCGGTGAACATGTCGAAGCCCTCGCGCTGGTACTCGACCAGCGGGTCCTTCTGCGCCATCGCGCGCAGGCCGATGCCCTCCTGGAGGTAGTCCATCTCGTAGAGGTGCTCACGCCACTTGCGGTCGAGGACCGACAGCACGACCCGGCGCTCCAGCTCACGCATGATCTCGGAGCCGAGCTGCGCCTCCCGGGCCGCGTACTGCTCGTGGATGTCCTCCTTGATGGACTCGGAGATGAACTCGGCGGTCAGACCGGCCCGGTCACCGGCGGCCTCCTCCAGCTCATCGATGTCGACCTTCACCGGGTAGAGCTGCTTGAAGGCACCCCACAGCCGGTCCAAGTCCCAGTCCTCCGGGAAGCCCTCGGCGGTCTCCGCGCTCACGTACGCGTCGATCGTGTCGTCCATGAAGTGCTGGACCTGCTCGTGCAGATCCTCGCCCTCCAGCACCCGGCGGCGCTCGCCGTAGATGACCTCGCGCTGCCGGTTGAGCACCTCGTCGTACTTCAGAACGTTCTTACGGGTCTCGAAGTTCTGTTGCTCGACCTGCGACTGCGCGGACGCGATCGCGCGCGTGACCATCTTGTTCTCGATCGGCACGTCGTCCGGCACGTTGGCCATCGCCATCACGCGCTCGACCATCTGGGCCTTGAACAGACGCATCAGGTCGTCGCCCAGGGAGAGGTAGAAGCGGGACTCGCCGGGGTCGCCCTGGCGGCCGGAACGACCACGCAGCTGGTTGTCGATACGGCGCGACTCGTGCCGCTCGGTGCCCAGCACGTACAGCCCGCCGAGCTCCTCGACCTCCTCCTTCTCGGCCTTGACCGCCTGCTCGGCCTTCTCCAGGGCGGCGGGCAGTGCCTGCGCCCACTCCTCGATGTGCTCCTCGGGGTCGAGGCCGCGCTGGCGCAGCTCCGCCTCGGCGAGGTCCTCGGGGTTGCCGCCGAGCTTGATGTCCGTACCACGGCCGGCCATGTTGGTGGCCACGGTCACCGCGCCCTTGCGGCCGGCCTGCGCGACGATCGACGCCTCGCGCTCGTGGTGCTTGGCGTTGAGCACCTCGTGCTGGATGCCGCGCTTGGAGAGCTGCTGCGAGAGGTACTCCGACTTCTCGACGGAGGTCGTGCCGACGAGGATCGGCTGGCCCTTCTCGTGCTTCTCCGCGATGTCGTCGACGACCGCCTCGAACTTGGCGACCTCGGTGCGGTAGATCAGGTCCGACTGGTCCTTGCGGATCATCGGCTTGTTGGTCGGGATCGGGACCACGCCGAGCTTGTAGATCTGGTGGAACTCGGCGGCCTCGGTCATCGCCGTACCGGTCATGCCGGAGAGCTTGGCGTAGAGGCGGAAGAAGTTCTGCAGGGTGATCGTGGCGAGCGTCTGGTTCTCGTCCTTGATGTCCACCCCTTCCTTCGCCTCGATCGCCTGGTGCATGCCCTCGTTGTAGCGGCGGCCGGCGAGGATACGGCCCGTGTGCTCGTCGACGATCATGACCTCGCCGTCGATGACGACGTAGTCCTTGTCGCGCTTGAACAGCTCCTTGGCCTTGATGGCGTTGTTCAGGTAGCCGACCAGCGGGGTGTTCACCGACTCGTAGAGGTTGTCGATGCCCAGCCAGTCCTCGACCTTGCTGACGCCGGCCTCGTGGATGGCGACCGTGCGCTTCTTCTCGTCGACGTCGTAGTCGCCGGTCTCCTCCATGCCCTTGAGCGGGTTGCCGGCCTCGCCCTTCTTCAGGCGCAGGACCAGCTTGGCGAAGTCGCCGTACCACTTCGTGGCCTGGTCGGCCGGGCCGGAGATGATCAGCGGCGTACGGGCCTCGTCGACGAGGATGGAGTCGACCTCGTCGACGATGGCGAAGTTGTGGCCGCGCTGCACCAGCTCGTCCTTCGACCAAGCCATGTTGTCGCGCAGGTAGTCGAAGCCGAACTCGTTGTTCGTGCCGTAGGTGATGTCGCACGCGTACTGCTCGCGGCGCTGGGCCGGCGTCATGTTGGCGAGGATGCAGCCGACGCTCAGACCCAGGAACTTGTGGACGCGGCCCATCATCTCGGAGTCGCGCTCGGCCAGGTAGTCGTTCACCGTGATGAGGTGGACGCCGTCGCCGGACAGGGCGTTCAGATACGCGGGGAGCGTGCCGACGAGGGTCTTGCCCTCACCGGTCTTCATCTCGGCCACGTAGCCCAGGTGGAGGGCGGCGCCGCCCATCAGCTGCACGTCGTAGTGCCGCTGGCCGAGCACGCGCTTGGCGGCCTCACGGACGGTGGCGAACGCCTCGGGGAGCAGGTCATCCAGGCTCTCACCGTCGGCGTACCGCTGCTTGTACTCCTCGGTGAGGGCCCGCAGCTCGGCGTCGGAGAGGTCGACGAAGTCCTCTTCGATGGAGTTGACCTGGTCCGCGATGCGGTGCAGCTTGCGCAGGATCTTGCCTTCGCCTGCACGCATGATCTTCGAGAGGACGGACACGGGGGTTTGTCTCCTTGCCGGTCGGGCCTGGGACGGTCGGTTTCCATTTGACGTACTGAGCAACGGCCATCGTATGCGAGGACCCGGCTGGGCCGGGAGGCCTGGCGGCCCGACGGCTGCTTCATCCGGGACAACGGACGGGGCACGCGGATAGTGCCGCATCGGCACGAGGAATTGCGCGAAATGTGATCACCCGCTCACGCATAGCGAAAAACGATAGCCCGCGCGCGGGACGCCCAGCACAATCGGGCGATGGAACCCGTCACACTCACCACCGACCGTCTGATCCTGCGCACGGTCGGCCCGCACGACACGCAGGCCGTGTACAAGGCCGCCCAGGACCCGGGTATCCAGCGCTGGACCACCGTCCCGTCCCCCTACCTGCCCGAACACGCGAGCGGCTTCACGGAGGAGCTGGTCCCCGACGGCTGGGCACAGGGCTCGATGTTCACCTTCGGCGTCTTCCTGCCGGACGGGGAACTCGCCGGCATGCTCAGTCTCACCTTGCGCTCGCTCGGCGTGGCCGAGGTCGGTTTCTGGGCGACGGCGGAACACCGCGGGCGCGGCTACGTCACCGAGGCCACGCTCACCGCCTGCCGGTGGATCTTCACCGAGGTGGGCGTCGACCGGGTCGAATGGCGTGCCGAGGTCGGCAACCACCCCTCCCGCGCGGTCGCCGAACGCGCGGGCTTCACCATCGAAGGCACCCTGCGCTCCGCGGTCAACAACAAGGGGGTGCGCCGGGACTGCTGGGTCGGCTCCCTGCTCCCCTCGGACCTGGGCCTGCCCTCCACGGCGCCGTACCTGCCCGCCCGAACCTGACCTGCGCCGGGCGAACGCCCAGCTCAGGACGGATTGTCAGTGGCGGCCCCTAGGGTCCGGGGCATGACGACCCTTCCGCGCCCGACCACCATCCTCACCGCGGACGACGCCCGCCGTATCGCCCTGCGGGCCCAGGGCTTCCTCGGCGCACCCGACCGGCGGGCCGGTGTCCCCGGGGTGCTGCGCCACCTCGGCGCGGTCCAGCTCGACACGATCTCGGTCCTCGCCCGCTCGCACGAACTCGTGCCGTACGCCCGCCTCGGCGCGGTCGGCCGCAAGACGGTCGAGGCTGCTTATTGGAGCGGCACGCGTGCCTTCGAGTACTGGTCGCACGCGGCCTGCCTCCTGCCGATCGAGGAGTGGCCGCACTTCGCGTTCCGCCGCCGCGCCTACCGGCACCGCCCGCACTGGAACCACGAGCTGCCCGAGGGCACCTACGACCAGGTCATCAAGCAACTGCGCGCGGAGGGCCCGCTGACCTCCACGGAGCTGGGCGGCGCGAAGAGGACGAGCGACTGGTGGGACTGGTCGGGCACCAAGGTCGCCGTGGAGCGCGCGCTGATGTACGGCGAGGTGGTGTGTGTGGCGCGCCGCGGCTGGAAGCGGGTGTACGACCTCGCCGAGCGCGCGATCCCGGACGCGCTGCTGCACGACGAGCTGGACGACACCGAGTGCCTGCGCCGGCTGGTCCGGCTGGCCGGTGAGTCCCTGGGCGTGGGCACACGCGCGGACATCGCCGACTACCACCGTCTCAAGGGCGAGCAGGTCGACGCGGTGATCGCCGACTCGGGGCTGGTCCCGGTCGAGGTCGAGGGCTGGGGCCGCCCCGCCTGGGCCGACCCGGCAGCCCTCGCGGCACCCCCGCGCGGCCGCCACCGTACGACGCTGCTGTCGCCGTTCGACTCGCTGATCTGGGAGCGGGCGCGCACAGAGCGGATCTTCGGCTTCACCCACCGCCTGGAGGCGTACGTCCCCAAGCCGAAGCGTGTGTACGGCTATTTCGCCATGCCGGTGCTGGCTGGCGGCCTGCTGGTCGGACGGGTCGACCCGGCCCGCGAGGGCCGCACGCTGGTGGCCAAGCAGGTCACGCTGGACGGTGCGAAGGCGGTCCCGGCGGTCGCCCAGGCCCTGATCGAGGCGGCCGGCTGGGTGGACTGCACGGACGTCCGCGTCGAGCGCGTGGACGCACCCGAACTGCGCGAACCCTTGGCGAGGGAACTCGCCCATGCCCTCGGCTGACCCCCTGCCCTAGCGGATTTCGAGGATCTTCTCCCGCATCGCGTAGACCACGGCTTCCATCCTGGAGTGCAGCTGGAGCTTCTCCAGGATGTTGCGGACGTGGTTCTTCACGGTGTTCTCGGAGATGAACAGTTCCTTGGCGATGTCCCGGTTGTTCATCCCCGTGGCGACGAGCTTGAGGACCTCCAGCTCCCGGTCGGTCAGCCTCGGCGCGGGCACCAGTCGGCGTTCGTCGGTGCGCTGGATCATCGACTTGAACTCGGTGAGGAGCTTGGACGCCATGGACGGGCTGATCTGCGACTGCCCGTCGGCCACCGCGCGAATGGCGGTCGCCACCTCGTCCGTGGAGATCTCCTTGAGGAGGTATCCGGTCGCGCCCGCCTTGATCGCGTCGTAGAGGTCGGCCTCCTCGTCGCTGATCGTCAGCATGATGATCTTCGCGCTGGGGGCGACCTCCTTGATGGAGGTGCAGGCCTCGATCCCGCCCCGCTTGGGCATGCGGACATCCATCAGCACGATGTCGGGCAGCAGGTCGGCGGCCTTCTCCACGGCCTCGGCGCCGTCGCCGGCCTCGCCGATGACCTGGATGTCCTCCTCGGCCGCGAGCACGATCTCCAGGCCGCGCCGGAAGAGGGCGTGGTCGTCCACGACCAGGACCCTGATCGGCTCCGCGCGTGAAGAGCCCGCGTCGGGACCCTCGCCGATGACACCGTCGTCGGCGTCTTCGTCCCGCATCGGTCCGAAGGTGTCCGCCATCGTTCCTCCCCCTGAAGGCTGTGGCCTGTCGTCCTGCGCCATCGCCAACCCAAGGCAACGGCCCACCGGTTGGGCCGGTCCGGCCATGATTTCA
>NZ_JAIQYY010000005.1:0-13822 GCF_020181035.1 Streptomyces sp. CoH27 | reverse complement strand
GGGGCACCGGTTCCGCTTCTTCCGGGTGGCTCAGCCGCCCAGCGTGCCCCCCGCCGCGGGGGGTGCCTCAGCGACCATCTGGTCCTGGTCGAGATGGATCACGCCGTAGTCGTAGGCGTGGCGCCGGTAGACGACACTCGGCTGCTTCGTCTCGGCGTCGACGAAAAGGTAGAAGTCGTGCCCGACCAGCTCCATCTCGTAGAGGGCCTGGTCGAGGGTCATCGGTGCGGCCACGTGGGTCTTCTCGCGGACGACGAGGGGGCCCTCCCCCTTGACCTCCAGCGAGCCGATCTTCTTCGTCGGTACCCCGTCCGCCTCTTCTTCATGGACGGGCAGACCGTTGCCGTTCAGCGTCGCCACGCCCGGGACGTGGTCGGGGACCTCGGCCGCCGAGATCCGGCGCGGGCCGCGCCGTGAGAAACGCTTGTCGTGCTGCTTGCGCAGCCGGGCGTCCAGCTTCTCCGCCGCCAGGTCGAGTGCCGCGTACGGGTCGCTGGCCGCCGCTTCCGCCCGGATCACCGGACCGCGGGAGCGGAGGGTGATCTCCACTCGGTCACAGCGGTCGGCCTGTCGGGGGTTGGGCTCCTTGGACACCTCGACGTCGAGGCTGATCACCTTGCCATCGAGCTTCTGGATCTTCTCCAGGTTCAGCTTCTCGGCCACGTGCTTGCGGAACCGCTCGGGCACCTCGGTCTTGCGGCCCTTGACGACGATGTCCACGCAGAACTCCGTTCCCGGATCGCTCCGCTCGGTCGGCGGAGCATCTCCCTTTTGCACCAGGTCCGGTGAGCCCCGGACCTCGGACTCGGTGACTTCACCTCCTTCTCCCCCATGGGCAAGATCTCCACCCCATGGGCGCGGGCGATTGCGGAAAACCCGCACCACGGCATTCGGATATGAGAGGTGTGGCCTGCGCCTTTCCTCACAACCGAACATATCTCGCCCGGACGGATGTCGTCACCCTCTACCGCGGCGTACCTCCGTTCAGGTGAATTTCCCCTCTCACTACCTGCAACGATGCAGGTCGGCGGTCAGTTCCTGTTTATTTCGAAAGAATCCCGAGGCGCGGCGACCACCGCCGCACGGAACGCGTACCCGAGGGCCTTCGACACCGTCTTTTCCGGTGCACCATGCACCCACTTCCCGTCGCCCAACCGCGTTCCGCTCCGTCGTTCTTCCCTTCCTTCCCGAGTTACGTCCGCGTACACGGACGTTCTCACTCCGCGTCCCTCCTCCGGACGCGGCAGGGCCGTCTCCCGCAGGGCCCGCGCCGCCTCGGCGAGGCTGGCGCCCGTGGTGATCAGGTCGTCGACGAGCACGATCCGTCCGGCGTCGACCAGCAGCCGGCCACCGCCCGCCGTCACCTCCAGCGCGCCCGAGAGGTTCTCCAGGCGGCGTCGAGCGTCGAGCCCGGCCTGGTCGGCCACCGGCCGCCGCTGGCGCAGCACGGCCGCCACCCGGGCCGGCGTCCCGGTGCGCCGCAGCTCACCGGCCGCCGCGAGCGCCATCCGCCGCACCGGATCGTGTCCTCGCGCCCGCACGGCCCACCGGGCGGAGGGCACGGGGACGAGCACCACGGTCCCGCTGTCCCAGGCGTCACCCGGCCCGCCGTCAGCCCCTCCCGCACCTGGACCGACACCGACCCCGGCACCGCTCCCGCCGAGTCCGGCCCGCACGGCCCCCGCCAAGGCCGCGCCCAGCGCCCCCGCGAGGGGCAGCGCGCCCCGCTCCTTGTGGGCGAGCAGCAACTCCCGTACTTCCGTCGCGTACGGAGCCGCCGCGTACACCACCGGCAGCCCGGCCGGCTCCGGCACCGGCCGCACCCGCCGCGGCGCGCGCCCGTCCAGTGCGGCCCGGCACCGCGGGCAGAGCACCGTACGAGGCGCTCCGCAGCCCGCGCAGTCGGCCGGCAGCACCAGGTCGGTGAGGTCTCGCCACCACCCCCGCATGCCCACCACTGTGCCAACCCCCGAGCCGCCCTGCCACCCCTGTGGACAACGCCCTGTGGATAAGTCGGGGAACCACAGAACGCCGGTAACCCACACGAGTGAACGCAGCCTCAGGAAAGAGGGGGAAGCCGACCGGCGGCGCACCGCTCAGCCTGGATAGACCGGTGCCGTTCCGTCCTTGTCCACCTTCTGCCACTGCGCCCCGGACGGCAGCCGTACGACCCCGTCGTCCTCCGAGTAGGCCACCAGCGGCACCCGCTCGTCCTCGGACGCGGCGATCGCCTTGACGCCGGTGAGCGCGCCGGGCGCCGGACCGTCGAGCGTGGAGCCGTCGACCTGGACGTACCGCATCTGCAGCACGCCGCCCTGTTCCCTGCCGACCGCGAGCAGCCTGCTGTCACCGGCCCACGACAGGGCGCTGACCTGCTCCAGATCCGGGGCGGCGGAGCGCAGTTCGACCACCGAGGTGCCCTGCCCGGTGCCGTCGTCGCGCTGGATCCGGCCGATGAGCAGGGACTGCTTGCCGTCCTTCTCCACGACCAGCGCGATCCGTACCCCGTCGGCCGCCACCCGGGCGTCCTTGATCTGCCCGGCCAGATCCGGGACCGCGACCTCCTGCGCCTTGGCGCTGCCCTGCGCCACGACGTACAGCCGGGAACCGTGCTGGTCGCGGTCGGCCACCCACAGGTCACCGCGGGCGTCCCAGCTCGGCGTCGTCAGCCGGTCGGCCGGGGTGGCGCCCGCGCTGGTCACCAGCGCGTTGCCGAGCGAACTGCCCGACGCCAGCGACGTCACGTACAGCGACTTGCCGGAATCGCCGACCCCGGCCGCGCTGTGCTCGTCCCGCGACACCGCCACCGATTCAAGGCCCTTGTCGCCCTCACCGAACGCACCCGGCACCGGCAGCGCGCCGGTGCCCGTGCTCCCCGTCGGCATCCGCACCAACCGGTGCTTGCCGTCGAGGAAGTACAGGTACTCGGGGTTCTTGGCCGACCCGTGCCAGGCGGCGGACTCGGCGCGCTCCTCGCTCAGATCGCACAGCCGGTGGCCGCCGACGCCCTCCAGCTCGACCGACTGCAGCGTCGGCGCCAGGTTCCGCAGCGTGAACAGCACCTGCGTCGCCATCTCGGTGCACCTGCTCGGCGCGACCTGGGACTCCTTGAGGTTCAACGGCACCGTCAGCTTGTTCTGGTCGTCCGGCGCCAGCCCCGACACGTCCTTCTGCAAGGCCGCACCGGTCGGAAAACTGGACCTGACGACCGGGCCGAGCCAGCTGGTCGGACCGTCCAGCAGCGAGCGGACCATCTGCGTCATCGGGTCCACCTTGCTGCGCACGAACACCGGGTCGGCGACCGCCACCGGCTGTCCCGTCGCCCCGACCGTCGTGTCGGAGGCGAAGTAGTACTTGTCGACCGACGTGTAGTTGCGCTGGAAGTCCGACTTGCCCATGACGACGCCGTCCGGCAGCCCGTCGATGCGCCACTGCCCGGTCTTGGCGCTCCGCGCGAGGTGCACCTTCTTGCTGTAGGAGCCGCCCAGCGGCTGGTAGGCCTGATGCGAGTCCACGGTCGCGACCTGGGTGCCCGCCAGCACACAGGTGACGCCATTGGTCGGATCCGGCTTCCCGATCGGGCGGCAGTCGGGCTCGATGCTCGGCCCGTTCGCGAGGACCGTGGTCGACCGCTCGGGCCGCCACGCGCGCGCGGCCTCGTCCGTCAGGTACTTGCGGGCCGTGTCGTAGTCCGGGTCGTCGCTGGTCAGCGCCTCCAGGAAGCCCTGCATGATCTCGGCCGGCCCGGCGCCCTCGGCCGGCGGCATGGCGAACACCCGTACCCCGGTGTCCTGCCGCGGGGTGGACTCCACGTTCCGCAGATCGCCGTTGTCGGGCATCGAGGCGCACCCCGCCAGCAGGACGACCCCCAAAGCGGCGTACGCCCCCGCGCGCCCGAGTCGCCCCCGGGCGCCCCCCTTGCGGTCAGCGCCCACGAATTGCCTCCCCTGGCTCGGTCGAGTCCTGTGGTGCCGCCGCCGCGTCCGGCCGGGCCGCGTCAGCGCCGGCCGCCGGGCCTGCCGCGGCCCTGTCGTCCGGTTGCCGTGGGCCGCCGGCGGGCCGGGGCACCACGCGCGCGCCGTTGCCGTTGCCGGGCAGGGCGGCCGGGTCGGCGGCCGGGGTGACACCGGCCAGCCGCGGCGCGATCGGCGCGCGTGGCGGCAGCGCGGGCGCCTGGGCGCCGCCCGGCTGCACCGGAACGGTGGCCCGCTTCTCCTCGCCCCCGCGGGGCAGGCCGGCCTCGTCGACGCCGCGGTTGCGACGCGAGTCCTTGGGCTCCAGCGGTATCGGCGAACCCCGCAGCGGCTCGTCGGCGGTCCTCGGCAGCGTCAGCCGGAACTGCGAGCCACCGCCCGGCTCACCCCAGGCCTGCAGCCAGCCGCCGTGCAGCCGCGCGTCCTCCAGGGCGATGGACAGCCCCAGGCCCGTACCACCGGTGGTACGGGCGCGTGCCGGGTCCGCCCGCCAGAAGCGGCTGAAGACGCGCGTCGCCTCGCCCGGCTTGAGTCCGACGCCGTAGTCGCGCACGGCGACGGCCACCGCGCCGCCTGCCGCGGCGAGCTTGACGATGACGTCCTTGCCCTCGCCGTGCTCGACGGCGTTGACCACGAGGTTGCGCAGCACGCGCTCCACCCGGCGGGCGTCCGCCTCGGCGACGACGGGCTGCTGATCGCCGACCACGCGTATGTGCGTGCCCTTGCGCTCCGCGAGCGGCTCGGCACCGCTGACCACCCGCCGGACGACCTCCCTGAGGTCTATCGGCTCGGCCTCCAGCGCCGCCGCGCCCGCGTCGAAACGGCTGATCTCCAGCAGATCCGCGAGCAGCGACTCGAACCGGTCCAGCTGGTCCGCGAGCAGCTCGGCCGACCGCGCGGTCACCGGGTCGAAGTCCTCGCGCGCCTCATGGATGACGTCCGCCGCCATCCTGACCGTGGTCAGCGGTGTGCGCAGCTCGTGCGAGACGTCCGACACGAACCGGCGCTGCATCCGCGACAGATCCTCCAGCTGCTGGATCTTCACCTGGAGGTTCTGCGCCATCTTGTTGAAGGCTTCGCCCAGACGGGCGATGTCGTCCTCGCCGGTGACCTTCATCCGCTCCTGCAGCCGCCCGGCGGACAACCGCTCGGCGATCCCGGCCGCCATCCGTACCGGCGTGACGACCTGGCGCACCACCAGCCAGGCGATGGCACCGAGCAGCACGACGACGAACAGCCCAGCGGTCGCGAGCGTGCCCTTGACCAGGCTCAGGGACTTCTCCTCCTGCGTGAGCGGGAAGAGGTAGTACAGCTCGTACGGTCGCCCGTTGGGGTCGTTGACCTGCTTGCCGATGACCAGCGCCGGCTGCGACTCCTTGCCGTTGGAGTAGACGATCCGGGTGTAGCTCTGCGCGGCCGTCGTACCGCTGTTGACCCGCTCGCGCAGGTCCGCGGGCACGCTGGAGGTCGGGTTGACGTTCCCGGAACCGCGCGGGCTGCGTCCGCCGCCGCTGTCGTCACCGACAGGCAGCGTGACCACGTCGAAGGCGCCCGCGCCGCCGCTGGACAGCGACTCCACGAGATCGCTCATCCACTGGATGACGTTCTGCGACTGCCGCCCGTCCGCTGTCGAGGTGCCGTCAGCCGCGCCGGCCGCCGCGTTCGTCCCCGTGGCGGTCCCGCTCGCCGCCTCGTCCGCCTTCTGCTTGGCCACCGCGAACCCGCCGGTGGCCTGGCTCTGCGAGGCCTTCACCTTCGCGTCCAGCAGGCCGTTGCGCACCTGCCCGATCACGACGAAGCCCAGCAGCAGGACGACACCCAGCGACATCAGCAGAGTCGTGGCGACGACCCGGAGCTGGATGTTGCGCCGCCACAGCCGCATCACCGGCAGCAGCGGACGGCGTACCCAGCGCAGGAACAGCCTGAGGACCGGGCTGCCCTGGACCCCGCCCTGGAGCAGCCCGCCCTCGAAGAGACGCCTGAACCGCGCACCGGCACTCCGGTCGACAGCCCGCCCCGGACGGGCCCCGGACCGGCCGGGAGCCGAAGCGGCGCTGTCCCCGGGCACGTCAGCTCGGTCCGGCCTTGTAACCGACACCACGGACGGTCACCACGATCTCCGGCCGCTCCGGGTCCTTCTCGACCTTGGAACGCAGCCGCTGGACGTGCACATTGACGAGCCGCGTGTCGGCCGCGTGCCGGTACCCCCACACCTGCTCCAGCAGCACCTCACGCGTGAAGACCTGCCACGGCTTGCGCGCGAGCGCGACCAGCAGGTCGAACTCCAGCGGAGTCAGCGCGATCGACTGCCCTTCTCGCTTCACCGAGTGCCCGGCCACATCGATGACCAGGTCACCGATGGTGAGCTGCTCCGGCGCGGGCTCCTCCGACCGCCGCAGCCGCGCCCGGATCCGGGCGACCAGCTCCTTCGGCTTGAACGGCTTGACGATGTAGTCGTCGGCGCCCGACTCCAGGCCCACGACGACATCGACGGTGTCGCTCTTGGCCGTGAGCATCACGATCGGCACCCCGGACTCGGCCCGGA
Source organism: Streptomyces sp. CoH27 (assembly GCF_020181035.1). Lineage (GTDB taxonomy): Bacteria > Actinomycetota > Actinomycetes > Streptomycetales > Streptomycetaceae > Streptomyces > Streptomyces camelliae. Next base: position 7,303 of record NZ_JAIQYY010000005.1, on the reverse strand, counting down.
TCAGCCGGCACACCTCGATGCCGTCCCGCCCGGGCAGCATCAGGTCGAGCAGCACCAGATCGGGCTTGGTCTCCCGGAAAGCGGCCAGCGCCTTGTCGCCGTCGGCTACGAAAGACGGCTCAAAACCTTCACCACGCAGCACGATGCCGAGCATCTCGGCCAGTGCGGTGTCGTCGTCGACGACAAGGACTCGTCCCTTCATAAACGACATCATCCCATTAGCTAATCGTTACCTGGCGTGACCTCGCACACAGCTCCGCCAGAGCCGCGGCCGTCACGGGTGAAACGGCTCCCTCCTCAGTGACGATCGCCGTCACCAGCTCGGGCGGCGTCACATCGAACGCCGGGTTGTACGCCTGGGTCCCCAGGGGTGCCACCGGAATCCCGCCTCCTGCTCCAGTCACCGGCACCTGGGGTGCTGTGACCTCGGTCACCTCAAAGCCGGGGCGCTGCTCGACCTCGATGGACGCCCCGTCGGGGGTGTCCGTATCGATCGTCGTCATCGGCGCCACCACGATGAACGGCACATGGTGGTACCGCGCCAGCACAGCAAGCGGATAGCTCCCCACCTTGTTCGCCACCGAACCGTCGGCCGCGATCCGATCCGCCCCGATCAGCACCGCGTCCACCTCGCCCGCCGCGAACAGGGAACCTGCCGCGTTGTCGGTGAGCAAGGTGTACGCCATGCCGCTGCGGGCCGCTTCGTACGCCGTCAGGCGAGCACCTTGCAGCAACGGACGCGTTTCGTCCACCCACAGCCGCCGCAGCCGCCCCTCCCGATGCGCCCGGAGGGCCACTGCGAAGGCTGTGCCCTCCCCTCCCGACACCAGCGAACCGGAGTTGCAGTGCGTGAGGATCCGATGTCCGCCACCAGGCAGCAACTCGTCCAGCAGCGCCAGACCATGCGCCGCCATCCGCGCACTGGCCTCGGCGTCCTCCCTGTGCAGCGCCCGCGCGGCGGCCAGCGCCGCCGCGGCCGCCGCGGCGGGATCGCCGGTCTTCGCCAGCGCCGCCTCGTGCGCGGCCTGGGCCCGGCGCACACCGACGGACAGATTCACCGCCGTGGGCCGGGCACCGGCGAGCGCCCCCGCCGCCTCGGCCACGTCGAAGCCCCGCACGGCGGCGAGCGCGACGCCGTACGCCCCGGCAATCCCCAGCAGCGGGGCCCCGCGCACGGCCAACGAACGGATCGCCTCCACCAGCGCCGGCGCGTCCGTACACACCAGCTCGGCCTCCTCGGCCGGGAGCCGTGTCTGATCGAGAAGGACCAGTACCGGCCCTTCGGGTGGCTCCTCCCATCGGATCGCAGGTATTCCGGTCGGCCGCTTGTCCCTGTCGGTTCGCGCCTGCTGATCAGCCATGCGGTCAGTCTGCCCCGGATCCGGCGGACAATTGAAGGCGCCCGGCGCCCACCGCGACAGGTCCCTGGACGACCACCCCATGGCACGATGGCTGCCAACCTGCCGCCGCGACAGCGGATCGGCACCGAGAAGGAGCTTCGATGACAGACACTCCGGGCTGGGCCTCGCCCGGATCCGCCCCGTCGTCCGACGGGCGGGAACCCGGCGCGTCCGGCCCTGCCGAGCCCGCGGACCGCCCTGGCGGCACCGAACCCGCACCGCAACCGGGCACCGACCCGCAGGGGGCAGGCACGAAGTGGTCCACGGAGCAGCCGCCACCCGGCCAGTGGTCCGCGCCCGCCGGTGCCCCCGGCCCGCACCAGACCCCGCCACCCCCACCGCCCGGCCCCGGCTGGGGCGGACAGCAGCACGGCACGCCGGGCCCCGGCGGCTACGGAGGCGGCTACGCAGGCCCACCCGGTGGCTACGCAGGCCCGCCCCCGGGCTACGGCGGCTACGGCACCCCTGGCGGCTACGGAGCCTGGGGCGGCGGCTGGGGCGGCCCCCCGCCCGCGGCCAAGCCCGGTGTCATCCCCCTCCGCCCGCTCGGCGTCGGCGAGATCCTCGACGGCGCCGTCTCCACCATGCGCACCTACTGGCGCACGGTGCTCGGCATCTCGCTGACCGTCGCCCTGGTCATGAACGTCAGCATGGTCCTCCTGCAAGGCTTCGTGCTGAACGACATCACCGTCCAGACCACGCTCAACGACCCCAACGCCGCCAGCCCCTCCGAAGCACTCCACGCCCTGCGCGACACCATGATCGGCACCGGCATCCTCTCGGTGATCCGCACGGCCGCCATGCTCATCGCGACCGCCCTGCTCACCACCATCACCAGCCGGGCCGTCCTCGGCCGACCGGTCACCACCCGGGAGAGCTGGCGCGATGCCCGGCCGCAGATCCTGAAGCTGCTCGGTCTGCTCATCCTGCTGGCCCTGATCTTCATAGGCGTGATCGTCGCCGGCGCACTGCCCGGCCTGCTCATCCTGATCGCCGGCGGCAGCGACAACGCCGGACTGGCCCTCCTCTCCCTGGGCTTCCTCGGCGGCACAGTCGTCGGCCTGTGGCTGCTGGTCCGGTACTACCTGGCCGCCCCCGCCCTGATGCTGGAGCGGCAGGGCATCATCACCTCCCTGAAGCGCTCGGCCAAGCTCGTGCGCGGCTCCTGGTGGCGCATCTTCGGCATCATGCTGCTCACCGTCCTCATCACCCTCATCGTCTCGGCGGTCGTCACCATCCCCTTCACCCTCATCGGCGCCGCCGCGAGCAGTGACGGCATGAACGGCCTGCTCGGCGCCAACGGCGGGCACATCGGCTGGACGACCCTGATCATCCGCGGAATCGGGGCGCTGGTCGGCTCCACGCTCACCCTCCCCATCAGCGCCGGCGTCACCGTGCTCCTCTACATCGACCAGCGCATCCGCCGCGAGGCCCTCGACCTCGAACTGGCCCGCGCCGCCGGTGTCCAGGGCTACAGCACCGGCGCCCCCGGTCCCGTCCCGGGGAGCTGATGCGGTGAGCCTCACGGGGGGAGTTCTCACGACGGCCCCGTCCGGCATCGGCGGCACAGTCGTGCACGGCCTGCTGCGCGCTTCGGACACGGTCGTCCGCGCCGCAGGAGGCTCGGGGAACGAGCCGCCGGTGACCATGCCGCGCGATCCCGCCCGGGAGGCGGCTCGGCGCGAGCTGTCCAAGCGCATGTACCACGAGAACGACCCCGGCCTGTTCCAGCGCGCCCTGAACGCGTTCTGGCGCTGGCTCGACCGGCTGCTCAACTCGGCGGCCTCAGCGACACCCGGCGGCACACTCGGCCTGGTCGTGGTGGTCCTGGTCGTCGTCGCCGTCCTGGCCGCCCTGTGGTGGCGGCTGGGCACCCCGCGCCGCCAACCCGCCTCCGCCGCCGCCCTGTTCGACGACCGCCCCCGCAGCGCCGCCGAACACCGCGCGGCCAGCGAGGCACACGCGGCCCAAGGCCACTGGAACCAGGCCGTCCAGGAACGCATGCGCGCCATCGTCCGCTCTCTGGAGGAACGAGCCCTGCTCGACATCCGCCCCGGCCGCACCGCCGACGAAGCGGCCACCGAAGCCGGCCGCACCCTCCCCGCACATACAGACCGCCTCACAGCCGCGGCACGGGAGTTCGACGACGTCACATACGGCGGGCGCAGTGCGAGCCAGGATTCGTACCAGCGCATCGCCGAACTCGACCGCGACCTGGAACGCACCAGGCCTGTCCTCACCAACAGCAGCAGCAGCACAGCCCACAACACCCGCCAAGAGGCCGTCCAGTGACCGCCCAGGCCACCCTGCCCGCCACCTCCACAGCGCCCACCGCCCGGCAGATATGGACCCGCACGCGAGGCATCACACTCGCCGTCGTCCTGCTTCTCGCGGCAGCCGTCGCCATGGCCGCCGTACGCTCCACGGACCGGCACGGCGCACTCGACCCACGCTCCGCCGACCCCTACGGCAGCCGCGCCGTCGCCCAACTCCTCGCCGACCGGGGCGTTTCCACGCGCGTGGTCACCACACTCGACGAGGCACGCGCCGCCGCCGGCCCGGACACCACCCTGCTGGTCGCCGTCCCCGACCTGCTGACGACCCGACAGCAGGACCGCCTGCACACGGCCACCGCGGCCTCCGGAGGACGCACCGTCCTGCTCGCGGCCGACAGCTGGTCCGTCGAACGGCTCGCCCCCGGGGTCACCGCGGACCCCGCCACCAGTAGCCGCAGCACCCTCTCCCCCCACTGCGCCCTGCCCGAGGCCCGGCGCGCGGGCAGCGCCGACACCGGCGGCATCCGCTACACCACCACCCACCTCGACGCCGACGCCTGCTACCCCAGCGCCCGCCTGGCCACCCTCCTGCGCGTCCCCGCGGCATCCGGGGGCGGCGACACCATCATCCTCGGCGCACCCGACTTCCTCTTCAACAACCGGCTCGACAAGCAGGGCAACGCCTCGCTCGCCATCCAACTCCTCGGCTCCCGCCCCCATTTGATCTGGTACCTCCCCTCACTCGCCGACACCTCGGCCACCAACCGCGACCAGAAGAACTTCCTCGACCTGCTTCCCTCGGGCTGGCTCTGGGGCACACTCCAGCTGTTCATCGCAGCCGCCCTCGCCGCCTTCTGGCGGGCCCGCCGCTTCGGCCCCCTGGTGCCCGAACGACTCCCCGTCGCGATCCGCGCCTCCGAAACCGCCGAAGGCCGCGCCCGCCTCTATCACAAAGCCAACGCCCGCGACCGCGCCGCCGCCGCTCTTCGCTCCGCCACCCGCACCCGGCTCGCCCCCCTCGTCGGCGTCCCCGTCACCCAGGCGCAGACGCCCGAGGCCCTGCTCCCCGCCGTGTCCGCTCACCTGGCCGGCAACGGACAGACCCTGCACTCCCTCCTCTTCGGGCCACCGCCCGGCGACGACGCGGCCCTCATCGCACTGACCGACCAACTCGACGCCCTCGAAAGAGAGGTACGCCGTCCATGATGGACCCGACCACTGACAACGCCAGGACCCCCGGGGACGCGGGCACCGCCCGAGCCTCCCTGGAAGCCCTGCGCGCCGAGATCGCCAAAGCCGTGGTCGGCCAGGACCCCGCCGTGACCGGCCTCGTCGTCGCCCTCCTCTGCCGCGGACACGTCCTCCTCGAAGGAGTCCCAGGAGTCGCCAAAACGCTGCTCGTCCGCGCCCTCGCCTCCGCACTCGAACTCGACACCAAGCGCGTCCAGTTCACCCCCGACCTGATGCCGAGCGACGTCACCGGATCCCTCGTATACGACGCCCGCACCGCCGAGTTCTCCTTCCAGGAAGGCCCGGTCTTCACCAACCTCCTTCTCGCCGACGAGATCAACCGCACCCCGCCCAAGACCCAGTCCTCGCTCCTCGAAGCCATGGAGGAGCGCCAGGTCACGGTCGACGGCACCCCCCGCCCGCTTCCCGAGCCGTTCCTGGTCGCCGCGACACAGAACCCCGTCGAGTACGAGGGCACCTATCCCCTCCCGGAAGCCCAACTGGACCGCTTCCTGCTTAAACTGACGATCCCTCTGCCCTCGCGTCAGGACGAGATCGACGTCCTCACCCGCCACGCCTCCGGCTTCAATCCGCGCGACCTGCGCGCTGCCGGCGTGCGCCCCGTCGCCGGCTCCGCCGACCTCGAAGCGGCCCGCGCCGCCGTCGCCAAGACGACCGTGTCCCCCGAGATCACCGCGTACGTCGTCGACCTCTGCCGCGCCACCCGCGAGTCGCCCTCCCTCATCCTCGGCGTCTCCCCGCGCGGCGCCACTGCCCTCCTCGCCACCTCGCGCGCGTGGGCATGGCTCACGGGCCGCGACTACGTCATCCCCGACGACGTGAAGGCACTCGCGCTGCCCACCCTGCGCCACCGCGTCCAACTGCGCCCCGAGGCCGAGATGGAAGGCGTGACGGCCGACTCCGTCATCAACGCCATCCTCGCCCACGTCCCGGTCCCCCGCTGATGGCACTCACCGGACGCGCCGTCCTCCTCGCGGCCCTCGGCTCCATCCCCGTAGGCATCCTGGAACCCGGCTGGATGGGCATCCTCGCGGTCAACGCCCCCCTGGCCCTGGCCTGCGCCTGCGACTTCGCACTCGCGGCCCCCGTACGACGCCTCGCCCTGACGCGCTCCGGCGACACCTCCACACGCCTCGGCGAGACCGCCGACGTCACCCTCACGATCACCAACCCGACCCGCCGCCCCCTGCGCGCACAACTGCGGGACGCATGGCCGCCGAGCAGCTGGCAGCCCGGCACGGAGATCGAGGCCTCCCGCCACCGTCTGATCATCCCTCCGGGTGAACGCAGGCGCGCGACGACCAGACTGCGCCCGACCCGCCGTGGTGACCGCCAGGCGGATCGCGTCACGATCCGCTCCTACGGACCCCTCGGCCTGTTCTCCCGCCAAGGCGCCCACAAAGTGCCCTGGACTGTACGAGTTCTGCCCCCGTTCACCAGCCGAAAGCATCTCCCGTCGAAACTCGCCCGATTGCGTGAACTCGACGGACGCACCAGCGTGCTGACACGTGGCGAGGGAACCGAGTTCGACAGCCTGCGCGAATACGTTCCCGGCGACGACACGCGCTCGATCGACTGGCGAGCCACCGCCCGGCAGTCCATCGTCGCCGTCCGCACCTGGCGCCCCGAACGCGACCGGCACATCCTGCTGGTTCTCGACACCGGCCGGACCTCAGCCGGCCGCGTGGGCGACGCCCCACGCCTCGACGCCTCCATGGACGCCGCCCTGCTCCTCGCGGCCCTCGCCTCCCGGGCCGGCGACCGCGTGGCCCTCCTGGCCCACGACCGCCGCGTACGTGCCCTCATCCGGGGCGCCTCGGCAGGAGACGTGCTGCCGTCTCTGGTGAACGCGATGGCCCCGCTCGAACCGGAGCTCGTCGAAACCGACGCACACGGTCTCACCGCCACAGCACTCCGTACGGCACCTCGCCGTTCCCTGATCGTCCTGCTCACCACACTCGACGCGGCCCCTGTGGAACAGGGTCTGCTCCCGGTGCTTCCGCAACTCACCCAACGGCACACCGTTCTGGTCGCCTCGGTGGCGGACCCGCACATCGCGCGCATGGCCGAGTCCCGGGGGAACACGGAGGCGGTGTACGAGGCCGCGGCCGCGGCTCAGGCGCAGAGCGAGCGCCGACACACCGCGGAACAGCTTCGCCGTCATGGAGTGACGGTGGTGGATGCGACGCCGGAAGATCTGGCGCCTGCCTTGGCTGACGCGTACCTGGCGCTGAAGGCGGCGGGCCGGCTCTGACACGGGCCTGCTCCGCCGTCGGCACAGAACGTGAGAAAGAAACCCCCTGAAATGCAGAAAGGCCCACGCCATCCGGCGTGGGCCTTTCCCAAGAATTGTTCGGCGGCGTCCTACTCTCCCAC
>NZ_JAIQYY010000049.1 GCF_020181035.1 Streptomyces sp. CoH27 | reverse complement strand
AGACTCTCCACCACGACCACCCACCCACTTCCAGCGGCTCTGCCAAGGACTGACGGCCTAGAGATCACCAACAGCATCCGGAACTTGTGCCAGAGCCCGAGAAGGAGCAGCAGATGTTCACGAGTTTGGGTTCTGGTCCAACTTCTGTGGAGCAGTCACCCTCTGTAATGTCTCAGGACTGGATGGCCCTTCGTGACCCGTTGACAGACCGGTTTGGGATCATGCCCGCATGGACTTCGGCCTCGCCCCACCAAACGGCGTTGGCCCGTTGCGGATCGGTATGACTCGGCAATCGGCCAACGCGGCGTTGGACTCGTTCCGCGATCTCTCCGCGGTGTCGGAGTCCGACCGGCCGGGTCAGCACATCTTCCGTCCCAGTGGACTGATGATCAGCATCCACTGCATGCGAGACATGCTCGAAGCCATTGAGCTTGGGAGGCCGTCGACTCAGACAGACCGAGTCGTCTTCCGGGGCCTGGACGTGTTTGCGATCCCGGCCCGCGAGCTGGTGCAACGCATGGGCGAGTTCACCTCGATTGAGGCAGACCCCGACGACCTGGCGTCTTTCGTCGCCTCTGACCTGCTCCTGAGCTTCTGGCGCCCGTTTGGCGGCCGACGACGAGCCAGAGGAAGAGCAGGGCTACTACTTCAGTTCGGTCCTGCTGGCACGGCCTGGCTACTACGACACCCCTGCTCAGGCCGCGGAGCGACTCCAGCAGAGCTCGTGACTGTCCCCTCAGGATGCCAGCAGGACTCGTTCGAGGAGCGGCCGCAGTCCGGACATGCTGCCCCGGTTGCCCGACCTCTGGCCGTGACGTCAACCGTGCCGAAGGCGGCGGTCACCGCTTCGACGTCCACGTCATCGATCCCGTCGAACACGAGCGAGTCCCAGAATGCTGCGCCAGCCTGCATGACCAGCACCGTCACCGCTCGCCGCGGTCGCCAGAGAGGCCGAGCACAGAGCTGACGGAGAGTCACTTCATGCTGCAAGGCGGAAAGGCGTACGCCGTCTCACGCGAATCTGGGTCCTTGCAATCGAACGCCGCGGTGACGCACCGCGACCGCTCCCCAAGATCTGAGCCAGAACCGCAACTCGCGAACAAAGCCACCCTGGTCGGCGGCGTCCGCCGGGCGCCCACCGCCCGGAGGCATGGCGGCCTTCCTATTGCGGGGCGTGGCGGGTGAAGGCGCGCCGGTAGGCGGTCGGCGTGGTGTTGAGGGCACGCCGGAAATGCAGACGCAGGTTGGCGGCCGAGCCCAGGCCGGCCTCGCTCGCCACCACGTCGATGGACTGGTCGGTGGTCTCCAGGAGTTCGCGTGCCAGGCCGAGCCGGGCATTCACCAGCCACTTGAGTGGCGTCGTGCCGGTCTCCTCGACGAATCGGCGCATGAGGGAGCGTTCGGACATGCGTGCGTGGCGGGCGAGTTGGGTCACGGTGAGCGGCTGTGCGAGCCGTTCCAGAGCCCAGGCCCGGGTGTCGGCGAGCGCAGTGTCGCCGGTGACCGCGACGAGTGCGGGTACGTACTGGGCCTGGCCGCCCTCGCGATGGGGAGCGGCGACGATGTTCCGGGCGATCTGGTTGGCCACGACGGCGCCCAGGTCGCGGCGCACGATATGCAGGCACAGGTCGATACCGCAGCACACCCCGGCCGAGGTGAGGACGTTGCCCTCGTCCACGTAGAGCACGTCACGCTCCACGTGCACGGCCGGGAATCGGCGTTCGAGTTCATCGGTGTACTGCCAGTGTGTGGTGGCGTGAAGATCGTCGAGCAGCCCGGCCGCGGCCAGCGCGAAGGCGCCGGTGCAGATGGACACCACTCGCCGGCCCCGGTCGCGGGCCGTGGCCAGCGCGTCGAGCACCGCCTGTGGCAACGGGCCCGGCTGCGGCGAAAACCCGGGACCGAATCCAGGGACGATCAGCGTGTCGGCTGCGTGCAGGACGTCCAGCCCGCTGGTGACGGCGAGCGCCAGGCCGCTGGCGGCGGAGACGGTACTGGCCGGTCCGCACACGGACACCTGGTAGGGGGTCTCCGTGCGCGGGCCGAAGATCTGCACAGGGATGGCCAGGTCGAGCGGGGCCATCCCGTCCAGTGCCAGCACAGCCACCCGATGGACCGTCATGGCGGCATCCTAACGAAACTAGGCATTTCTGCCACTCGTGGGGGTGCGGCCCCTGTAGCGAGGCTTGAAGGCATGACCGGATCAGTTCCACAACCGGTGTCCAGGTCGGCCTCCGGTGATCAGTCACCGGTGTGCCTGGCCCCGCCCACCGCCGTGCATGTGAATCCCGTACGTTCCTCCATCGAAAGCCCGCCGCGGCACAGCCAGACCACTGTCTCTGCGCGACGCCCTGGCGTCGGCAGCCTGGTGCTGCTGGCCTCGATCGTCGTATCCCTCCTTGCCTCCTCCAGCGCACCGACCCCGCTGTATGCGACCTACGCCCGCATGTGGGGCTTCTCGCCGATCACGACGACCGTCGTCTTCGGCGTCTACGCGATCGCCGTTCTGCTGTCCCTGCTCATCTTCGGACGCGTGTCCGACCACATCGGCCGTCGGCCCGTGCTGCTGGGCGCGCTCGGCCTGCAGACCGCGGCGATGGCGGTCCTTACCACTGCGCAGGGCTTGGACGCGCTGTTCCTGGGACGGGTCCTTCAGGGCCTGTCCACCGGCGGCGCCCTCGGCGCCCTGGGCGCGGCCATGCTGGATGTCGACCGGCGCCGCGGCACTCTCGCCAACGCGGTCGTGCCGGGAGTCGGTACCGGCATGGGTGCGCTGCTGTCCGGATCGCTGGTCCAGTACGCGCCGGCACCCACGCACTTGGTTTACCTGGTTCTCATCGGTGTGTTCGTCGTCCAGGGTGCGGCTGTGATCTGCATGCCGGAAACCGTGGGCCGCACGCCAGGTGTGCGCGCCGCTCTGCGCCCCGAACTGACCGTGCCGTCCAACCTGCGCGGCCCCGTCCTCGCCGCAGCGCCGATCCTGTTCGCCGTGTGGGCGCTTGCAGGCTTCTACGGCTCACTCGGCCCCGCGCTCGCCCGGCAACTGTCCGGCTCCTCCTCCACCGTCGTTGCCGGGCTCGGACTCTTCCTGCTGGCAGTGACCGGCTCGCTGGCTGCGCTCACACTCGACCGCGCCGCGCCGCGCACCGTAATGCTGCTGGGCATCGCGCTGCTCGCGGCGGGGTCGATAGCCACACTGGCCGCGGTTGACACCGAGTCAACATTGGGATTCTTCAGCAGCACGATCATCGCCGGTGCCGGGTTCGGTGCCGGTTACCAGGGCGGCATCCGCACCGTTGTTCCCCGCGCGGCGCCGCACGAAAGGGCTGGCGTGCTGTCCGTCCTCTTCGTCGTCTGCTACCTCGGTCTTGGAGTGCCCTCAGCCATCGCCGGGGCGCTGATCGTCCACGGCACAGGACTCATCACAACCGCCCGCGACTACACGCTGTTCATCGTCGTGCTTGCAGGCGCGGCCCTGGCCGGACTGCTGTTGACGAACCGCTCGGCGCAACCCGTCAGGCCGACCTGGACCTGCGCGAGCCGACGCGCTTCGGGCAACGGCAGCCACGGTGATCGCGATGCTCAATGACGACCACCAGGGCCGAAAACTCAGCCTGCTGTCTTCCTGCTAAGCCGTTCCCGAGACCCCAGCGCCCACCGATTGCGCTGACGCCACACCCGACTGATCCGCACACTGCGCCAGGACTCGTAGGCGCGCCCTGCTCTGCCATTCCTGGCGCCCATACCCGCCGCTGGCGCCCACCACGGCACGTGACGTTCGCCCCGAGCCGGATCGGCGACACAGCCCGCTCGGCCCAGCCAGCAGGAGCATCCCCATGACCACATCCTTGGCCCCTCAGCACGAAGTCCCCATCAAGACCATCGCCTTCGTCCAGTACCCGGGCCTCACCCCGCTCGACATCGTCGGCCCCCTGCAGGTCTTCAGCGTGCTGGCCCAGCTCGTCCCCGGCTATACCACGGTCGTGGTCGGCGAGCGGATAGAACCGATGGCCACAGACACCCCGCTGTCCCTGGTCCCCAGCCACACCTTCGAGACCATGCCCGATCCGCACGTGCTCATCGTGCCCGGCGGCACGGTCCCCACCGTCGCCGCGATGGCCGACGAGAACCTGCTGGACAAGCTGCGTACCGCGGCCGCACGATCCGAGATCGTCGGCTCCGTGTGCACCGGCTCCCTGCTACTCGCCGCCGCCGGCCTCCTCAAAGGACACCGGGCCAACACCCACTGGATGTACCGCGGCCTGCTCACCAAGTTCGGGGCGATTCCGGTGGCCGAGCGCTGGGTCCGCGACGGAAACGTCATCACCGCCGCCGGGGTCTCGGCCGGCATCGACATGGCACTCCACCTGGCCGGGCAACTCGCCGGCCAGGATGTCGCGCGCAAGGTACAGCTGTTCGTCGAGTACGACCCCGAGCCCCCGTTCGGCCCGATCGACTGGGAGGATGCCGACCCTGCCCAGTACGCGCCCCGTCTTCGGCAGCGTCTTGATCAGGCCCTCGCCGACCATCCCGCGCTCCTGGCACGTCTGACCGATTGACTGCAGGGCATCGCGGCGGAGTCAGGCTCCTCGACGTCGACCTGTCCGCCTTGTGCCGTGAGGTCCACGCCTCGCGCGCCGTGCTGAACACTCCGGCTGCCTGAGCAACGCCTTCGTGTGAGGACTTTCGTCGCTCAAAGAGGCTCGCCGACCACCTGGTCCAAGACGTGGTCCGGCAAGGTGAGCAGGTCAGTGTCTTCGTCGAATTTCAGTCGCATCTCGTCGAGTCTGCCGTTCATCGCCGGTCGCGAGGATCGCCTGCGGGGTGACCGCACATCGGTTGCATGCGGGCAGTGGCGACCTACCTCGGTCCGTGCTCCGCGACGTCAGTGCCGGCGTCAGTTCCCGGCGAAGTAGTGGCCGTTGTCGAGGTCGGCGATCAGGCCTGGGTGGACCGGCTCCCAGCCGAGCAGTTGCCGGGTGGCCGCGTTGGACATCGTGATGTCGAGAGCGGCGAACGGGAAGCCGGTGAAGTGCTCTGCCGCCTTCTCGGCCGGGATGCTGACGGCCGGGACGCCGAGGTGTCGGCCGATGGTCTCGGCGATGTCGCGTACCAGGACGCCCTCCTCGGTCGCGGCGTGCAGCTGCGAGCCGACCGGGGCCTTCTCCACCGCGAGGCGGAAGAGCCGGCCCACGTCGAGGGCGTGGCCGGCGGGCCAGCGGTTGGCGCCGTCACCGACGTAGCCGGAGACGCCCGTGGCGCGGGCGATGCCGATCAACTTCGGGATGAAGCCGGACCGGTCCCGCGGGCTGTGCGTCACCGGCGGGACGGCGATGAGCACGGTCCGCACGCCGTGCTCGGTGAGTCCGGCGATCTCCCGCGCGACGGCGGTGCGGGGGTTGGCATGGATGGCCGCGTCCCGCTGCGGGTTGCCGGTGGGCGTCAGGCCGATGCCGATGAGGGCCTTGCCCGTGCCGGCCAGGGCGTCGCCGAAAGCGCGGACCACTGCCAGGTCGTCGGCCACGGCGTCGGCGAAGCGTCCGGAGGCGATGGCGTCATGCTTGAAGCCGAGGTGGACGACCGCGTCCGCGTCGGCGGCGCCCTTGCGCAGGCCGTCCAGGTCGTCGAGGTCACCGCGGAGCACCTCGGCGCCCAGCGCCTGCACGACGGCGGCGGAGGCGTCGGACCGTGCGAGGCCGACGACCTCGTGTCCGGCCTGGACGAGTTCGGGGATGAGAGCGGAGGCGATGTGCCCGCTGGCGCCAGTGACGAAGACACGCATGGAGCTCTCCCAGGGCAGGTGGGGGCGCCGCGTCCGGCCACCCCCAGTGACGTTACTTGGTACCGTCACGATAGCCGAAGTGACGGAACCAAGTAACATCACCTAGGCTTGGGCCATGCCGCGATGGGAACCGAACGCACAGCAACGACTGATGCGCGCCGCACTCGACCTGTTCACCGAGAAGGGCTACGACGCCACCACGGTCAACGAGATCGCCGATCGCGCCGGCCTGACCAAGACCACGTTCTTCCGGCACTTCTCCGACAAGCGAGAAGTCCTCTTCGCAGGCCAGGACATCCATGGCCGACTCCTCGTCCAGGCGATCCACGCCGCGCCCGACTCAGCGACGCCGCTCGAAGCGGTCCGTGCGGCACTCGACGCCCTCGCGGCCGTCTTCACCGACGACCGGCGCGAGTTCGCCGCAAGGCTGCGCCCGATCGTCGCCGACCATGCCGAACTGCGGGAACGCGCCGCCCTCAAACGCACCAGCCTCGTCGGCACCCTGGCGAAGGCGCTGGAGGAACGCGGCGTGCCCGACCTGACTTCGGACCTTGCCGCCGACCTCGGCATGCGCGCCTTCGACAACGCCTTCGACCGATGGATCGAACCGGACAACGAGCAGCCACTCACCGACCTCACTCGTCGCGCCTTCGACGAACTCCGCACCGCGATGGCCACCCTCCACGACTGAAGGTCCCGGTCCGCTGGCCCGGGGACGCGACAAGCTGCCGACGCGTCGACTGCCGTACAGGTGCGGGCTGCGTGCGGGTTGCCGAGCGAGCCGAAATTTAGGCTAGTAGTGCTTCGTTAGATTCTGGCTCTGGTTCTGCTGGTCGGCAGGGGGCGACCGCAGGTGGTGCAGGTGCCGGTCCAGCACCTCAACAGGTCCTGGAGTGCGTCGAGGACTTGGTAGAGAGTCAGGCCGGCATCGGGGCTTTTGGGTCGAGCCGCCGGAGGGTGAGAAAGGCCTGGGCGGCGGTGACGAGGGTGACGTGGTGGTGCCAGCCGCGCCAGGTGCGGCCCTCGAAGTGGTCCAGTCCCAGGCCGTGCTTGAGCTCGCGGTAGTCGTGCTCGATCCGCCAGCGCATCTTCGCCCACCGCACCAGGTCGGCGATCGGGGTGGTCGCGGGCAGGTTGGTCATCCAGTAGCCGGTCGGCTCGTCGGCTTCTTCGGGCCGTTCGACCAGCAGTGTCCGCAACGGCAGCACGCCGTCCCACCGGTTGCGTCCTCCGGCCTGTTCCTGAGCAGTGCGGGTGGCTTCCTTGCCCGACGGCCGCACCTGAAGCACAGCGAAGTGCGAGGTCATCGTGCCCTTGCTGCCCTGACGCCAGGTGACCTCCTCGAATACGGTGGCATCGTCGACGAGCCGGGGCAGAGGCTGGGCCGCCTGGCGATAACGGGGCAGGGTGGGCGGTCCGAGCCCGCCGTAGGCGGGCTGATACGGCTCGGCGGTGACCGGCCGTGCGATCTCCTTGCAATCCACGGCCATCACATAGGACCAGCCGCGCTCTTCCAGCGCGAGCCGGAAGGAGACGCTGCGGCCGTAACCGGCATCGGCCACGATCACCGGCACCTGAAGTTGCTGCGCGGCCAGCCGGTCCAGCAGTCCCAGAGCCAGGTGCGTCTTGGAGGCATGCCCGACCTCCTGGGGTATCCCGGCCCGCCGCCTGCGCCGGTCGTCGTGCGCCCATTCCTCGGGCAGGAACAACTCCCACTCCAGCGGGCAGGAAGCGGCGTCGGTGGCGGCATGCACGCTGACCGCGACCTGGCAGTTGGCCCGCTTGCCCAACGCTCCGCAGTACTGCCGGGCCACCCCGACCGAGGCGGTGCCGCACTTGGGGAACGACACGTCGTCGACCACCCATACCTCGGGCCGGACGGCCTGGCACAGCCGCTGGGCGATCCGCCGCCTGACCGGCAGCGGATCCCACGGCGACTGATTCACGAACTGCTGCAGGGCCTGCATGTTCCCGTCCGGCAGCCGATCGGCCATCGGCTGGACCGACTTACGCCGGCCGTCCAGCATCAGGCCCCGCAGGTAACACTCGCCCCACCGTCGCTGATCCCGCCGCGGCACCGAAGCGAACACATCGGCAACGAACTCCGCTAACTCACCCCGGAGCCGTTCCACTTCCCCCAGCCGCATACCCGGAAACTACCCAGCACCAGCGGAGATCACCCAACGTAACGAAGCACTACTAGAGCCTGTCCGGCGGATCATGTGACTTCTTCAGCCCCGGCGCGTTGGCATGTCCATGGGGCGGGGAGATCTCACGACCGAGGAATGGGCCCGACTGAAGCCGCATCTGCCCAAATCAGGGCGGCGCGGTGGGCGTTGGGCCAGTCACCGCAGGATCATCAACGGGATCCTTTACCGGAACCGGACTGGGGTGCCGTGGCGGGATCTGCCTGCGCGGTTCGGCAAGTGGAAGACCGTGTATGAGAGGCACAGGCGCTGGTCGGCGGACGGCACGCGGGACAAGATCTTCGCGGCCGTCCTGGCCGACGCGGATGCCCAGGGTCGCATCGACTGGTCCATGGTGATCGTGGACTCCACCACTTGCCGGGCCCACCAGCACGCCGCCGGAGCACGCAGGAAGCCACCGCGGGCGCCGGGAAAAGATGCACGCCCCGGCAGCACCGCCCGGATGAGGGACCCGGACGCTCCCGGGGCGGCCTCACCTGCAAGATTCACCTTGCCGCAGAAGGCGGACGCCGCCCTCTGGCTCTGCTGATCACCCCGGGCCAGTGGGGCGACGCCCCGCAGCTCATCCCTGTCATGGAACGCATCCGTGTCGGCCGGCTCGGTGGCGGACGGCCCCCACCCGACCTGACCATCTCGGCGGCGACAAGGTGTATTCCTCCCGGCGTAGCTGCCGCTACCTGCGCAGACGGCGGATCAAGCACGCCATCCCCGAGCCGAGGAACCAGCGGGCCAACCCTTCAACGTCGCGGCAGCAAGGGCGGACGACCTGCGGGCTTCGACAAGACGGTCTACAAGCGCAGAAATGAATTCGAGCTGACGATCAACGCTCTCAAGAGCTTCCGGGCCGTGGCCACGAGGTTCGACAAGCGTGCCTATGTCTTCCAGGGCACTGTGACCGTCGCGGCGATCCGGCTCCGGCTCCGGGAGTAAATCCATTATCCCTGTGTGGCGAGGCGCCCGTCACCGTTCTCCGGAATGATCTTTACATCCGTTTTGCACCTCTAGGCTTGCGGGCACAAAGCACGGTTCTGACCTGGGAGTTGAGAGTGGCGCACGATGTTGCCGCGCTGGCGGCGGAACTCACGGACATGGCTGCGGCCGATCATCAGTCCGCAGTCCGCGCGAACAGCGATGACCCAGCCGAGCAGTTGGCGTGGCGACGGCTGACCGCACGGCACGGTGACCGGCTTGACCAGATCATGGAGGAGTACGGCTGGCCGACGGCGGAACTGGTCGGCGAGGAGGCCGCACGCGCGGCATGGCTGATCGCTCAGCACGCCGACCGGCAGCTCGACGTTCAGCGTCGTGCCCTCCAGTTGATGCAGCAAGCGGTGTCGGCAGGCTCGGCCAGCCCACGCGAGCTGGCCTTTCTGCGCGACCGCACGCTGGTCAATGAGGGCCGCAAGCAGGTCTACGGCACTCAGATCGCCGGCGTGAAGGACGGGTCACCGGTTCCGTGGCCCTGTGAAGAGCCCGAGCGCATGGACGAACTCCGTGCGGAAGTCGGCATCGAGCCCTTCGACGAGTACGTCGCCAAGTTCTCCATGGCGTGACGCCCCCTTTCCCAGCCGCGTCCGGTGGATCACTGCCCGGGCTCACCTGCCGCAGGCGATGATCCGCCGGACAGGCCCTAACCTCGATCGTTCATGAGGGTCCGTCAGCTCACTGGCGGTCCCTTTGCGGTGGTGTGGTCGGGGTTTTCGGAGTCTGGGCAGGCTGACGACCCGGTTGCCGCGTCGGGTGTGCGCCGGGTTCCACGGCTCCGGTCGGGGTGGTGCTGCTCGCAGGGACGGAACGCTGCTGGTCAGCCGGGGTTCGGCAGAGCGTGGAGCCGTTCCAGGGCTTCGGGGATCACGTCGGTCCAGGGCCAGTGGTTGGCGAGGCGGAGGGAACGGCGGCGGCTGGTGGTGACGAGCTGAGCAGCGGTGAAGAACAGCCGAAGCCGCAGGCGGCGGGGCTCCCACAGGCGGGCCTTGCCGGTCAGGGCGAGCAGGGGCATCCAGGCGAGCAGGTCGAGGGCGATCTGGATGATCTCCAGCCAGATCTGGTTCTGTGCGGCGTCGTGGAGGGGGAGGTTGCGCAGGCCGGTGGCGCGGGCGGCGCGGATGCGGTCCTCGGCCCGGGCCCGCTGCCGGTGGCTCGGTTCGAGGGTGCCGATCGCCTCGCCCGCGGTGTTGGTCGCGAAACATGTCAACCGCATGCCGTCGGCGTCGGTGAAGCGCAGTTGGGCACCAGGGTGCGGCCGTTCCTTCCGCACGGTCAGCCGCAGCCCTTTGGGCCAGCCCATCAGGCAGTCGCCGGCGAGCTCGGCGACCCAGGCGCCGTCGCGGATGTCGCCGTCGGGTTCCACGGCCGGTGTCCAGGCCGAGGACGGGACCTTCAAGGCGGCCTGGTGGATGGCGTCGGTGATGGTCATCCCGACCGAGTACGACAGCCACCTTCCACACTGGGCGAGCCAGGCGACGAACTCGTGGGTGCCGCCGCCGGAGTCGGTGCGGATCAGCGTCTGCCGGCCGCGCCGGCGCCGTTTGGGTAGCTGGGCCAGGGCCAGCCTAGTGGCCTCGATGTGGTCCGCGGCGGTGTTGGAGCCCGCGTTGCCGGGCCGCAGTATGCCCACGACCGGCTCGTCGGACCCGCCGCGGCCGTGGTCGACGAACCCCATCAGGGAGTGGTGCCCGAACGTCTTCTTCCAGGTCGCGGCGGCGTCCTGTTTCTCGGAGTGCGCCAGGACGAGGACACCGTCGATGTCGATGATCACCTGTCCGCCCGCGTCTGACGCCGCTGCACCGGCCAATCGCCATACGCGTGCGCGTACTTCAGCGCGGGCGGTGCGCAGCGCTGCCAGGACCCGCTGTCCGCCCGCCGCCGGCTTGCTGATCAGCCGGGAGACCGTGGGGTCGGAGGCCACCGGTCCGATCACGGCTGGCTCGGCCCGCAGTATGCCCACATCGGTCAGGCAGTCTCCGCCAAGGGCCACCGCGAGCGCGACATCCAGCAGGATCTTGCCCGGATCGTGCACCGCTCACGGTTTGCACCACGGCATCAGCGCCGCCGATATCGCTGTATCCAGACCGATCTTGCGGAGCGTCTCGACCAGCAGCACTGCTCCGGCCTGCGAGACGACCCCGCGACTACCGCCCTCCACACGGACACGCGGATAGGACCCGATACGCTTCTTCACCTGGGAGTACTTCTTTCCCCGCAGCTAGAACAGGACCCACAGCAAGTCGTATCGTTGCAGGTCAGGAGCACTTCCTGTCTTTTGATCAAGTCTCGGACAGTCCGCCTCGTGAAAGTGGGAGGCTAGTCGCAGGACGTGCCGGACCCGCCCGGTCGGGTGCCGCGAAGGGGTGAACCTGCGCGGCATCGAGGAGGAAAAGTGAACGAGAACATTCGCAAGCTGATGACCCTGATGCCTCCGCACGACGGTGCGGGTGAAGTCATCGACTGGGGCCGGGTGCGCGAGGTGTGGGGCTGCGATTTCCCCTCCGATTTCCGGGACTTCATGTCCATCTACGGATCAGGCGTGATCGAGGACCACCTCGTCATCTCCCACCAGAGCGAGGGCGCCCCGGGTGACGGACCCTATGGCGCATGGTTCATCCCGTCCGAGGACTGGCTGGTGGAGGAGTCGGCGCCGTATCCGGCCTGGCCGGCAGTGGGAAGTCTGATCTGCTGGGGGGAGGATTCCAACCAGGACGTCCTGTGCTGGTCCACCCGCGGCAGTGATCCTGATCAGTGGCCTGTCGTCGTCTGGGACTCCGGCGGTCTCGACGGCGAGGCATTCATCGAGTTCGACTGCGGCATGGCCCAGTTGCTGCTTCGGATCTTCAGTGAAGAACGACCGTATCCCTTCAACGAGGGGTTCCTGGGCGGGGTCACCCGTCCCAGGTTCGTGCATCGCAGGGAAGAGGCCCGCCTGCGTGCGCTCGGCATCAACCCTTGGCCGGACGCCTGAACCTCACCCACAACCAGGCACAGCCTCTTGTCCAGGACGCGGGCGCACGGCTCGCGTCTGGCGCTCCTTCACCAGCCAACTGTCAGGCATACTCATGTACTTCGGCACGGACGGTGCGGAGCCCGGCCACAACCTGCTTCCCGCCGACGGCCAGCGTGCCGATCAGACGGGAGACAGTCGCGTCGGAGGGCAGCCAGCCTGAGCACGGCTGGCTCGGTCCGCAACATGGCGACATCGGCCAGACAGTCTCCGCCCAGGGCTGACGGCGAGCGACACATCCAGCAAGATCTTGCCCGAGTCGTGCACCGCCGGGCATTCCGCAACGGAGTCAACGCCTGCGGACACTGGGGGTAAAACTCGATACACCTCTTCACCAGGGCAGTGCCTTCGGCTGGTGCGGGAACAAACGACATTGTCGGCTATTGAGGTTCGGGTGTGCTGACCTGGGGATTCGGCTGGTGGGTGAGTCAGCAGGCCGTCGTGCTGACGAGTACGAGTTCGGTGCTCGGCTTGTGGCGGGTGGCCCATCGGGCGGCGCGGTCAGAGACCAAGGCGGCAATGGCCCGATGGGTAGCCGGATAGTGCTCGCGGCGCCCGAGGAATCGTTGCAGCGGGCGCCACTGCTTGTACTCGGCGTTGGCGTGCCCGACGCAGATCCGCCGTGAGGACTGGCGGCGTCGCTGCTCACGCCAGGCGTACCGCTCGCCCAGTAGGGCATCGTGCTTCGGCTTCTTCGGCGGGGCGCTGATCTGGTCGGGGAACTCGTTGGCCAGACCCCGGTAGCCCTCGTCAACCTCGGCTTTCACCGTCGGGTGCAGGCGGAGCTGTTCGGCGATTCCCTCGGTGCGCATCGCGGTCTGATCGTGCATCCGGCCGGGCCGGTCGGCTCCGGACCACAGGGTGCGGCCCTGGCGGTCACTGATCGTGGTGGTCTTCATGGTGTTCTGCTTCTTCTTGCCGGAGACGAACGCGCAGCGGCCGGACCGATGGGCCTTCGGGCGGCGGACCTGGGTCTCGGTGCCGTCGATCCGCAGCTTTATTCCCTCCGCGGCCGCGTAGGCGAACACGTCGGCCAGGGTCCGCAGCCGCAGGCCGGGCCGGTCGGGGACGGCGAAGCCGCGCTCGGCTAGCAGCGGGCGGATCTCGCTGATGGCCTCGGTGACGGTGGAACGCCCTACGTCGTACAGCTCTGCGAGCGCGGCGTGCGGGAGCTGGGTGCGCAGGTGGACCAGTGTGACCAGCATCCGGTCGATGAAGACCAGCTCGTGCTTGCGTCCGGCCCCGGCGGCGTGCCGGCGGTCTCCGCCGCGTCGCTCCCACAGCGCAGACTCCCGTCGCGTCTGCCATGCCGGGGCCAACTCCTCGATCAAACCGCCGAGATGTGCACGGGAGATGCCGGTGAAGGAAGCATGGGACAAGGTCGCACGGGCCCACTTCGTCTGCACACTCGAAGAACTTGTGCGGCCCGCATCACGTCACGCCCGGTGTACCTGGCGCACAGACCGGTCAGATCAGCTCCTCGGCAAGCAGATCCATAAGCAGTCCGTCCTGCCAGGTACCCGTCCGGTGGTCGCGCCAGTAGGCCCGCATGATCCCCACGGGCTTGAACCCGACCTTGCCGTAGCTGCGTATCGCCGTGGTGTTGGCCGCGGCCGGGTCAATGGTCAGCCGATGATGGCCGCGTTCGTGCACCAGCCACCGGGCCAGGGTGCGTACGGCGTCGGTGCCGAGTCCCTTCCCGTGATGCCGCGCTGTCAGGAAGATGTCGAGGCTGGCATGCCGGAATTCGGGGTCGGCTTCTTCCTCGAACTGGATCGCTCCGATGACCTCGCCCTCGAAGACAACGGCGAGCATGCCCTCGAAGTCGTCCGGGGGCGACCACCACGCTGCGACTTCCGGCTCCCGCACGATCCTGTCAAGGACCTCCCCATCGCCGACGGCCGCTGACCGCAGTACCACCTTGCCCCCACGTAGCTCCATGCCCCTCAGTATTCCCGAGAGATGGAAGCACGCTCAGAAGCATGACGCGCTCAATAGCCGACCACGTCGAAAGACCTCGACAGTCCTCATTCCCGCTGGTCAGAGGACCCTCTGCTTACGCGATCACCAGTCCGACAACCCACTTCGTGAAAGCATGAGGTTGAGCGTTGTCCCCTAACTGCTGGTCGCAGCGAGCCGGTAGTGCCCGCAGGTGTCAGCCGAAGAGGAGGTCGACGTCCTGCTCGATGCAGAGCTGCAGGACGACTACCAACTGGCGGGCGTCGTCTATGTGCCGTTGGAGCAGCGGGTCGGTGCTTCCGCCCTGAGGCTGGTCGGCGATCTCCTGCAGGCGGGGCAGGATCTTGGCGCACTGGGCTGGCGTGAGGTCGGGGCCGTCATCGTCGGGATGATTGAGGAGTGGTGCCAGGGTGGTGAAGACGTCGTTCCACGGGCGCTGTCCGCCGAAGCCGTGCATCTCGTCCAGTGTGAACCCCTCGGCCTGTGCCAGCCACCGCCGGAACACTCCGAAGCCGGTGTAGGACCAGGAGACGTCCGGGCTGCCGGTGTCATCGTTTCCTGGGAACAGAACGAGCCCCACATGTCCTCCTCGGTGACCGAGCACACAGGATCGGCCTCAGGGAAGGGCGGCAGCAACTGAAATGCTCTCGCCGTGGCTGGTGTGATCACGGCGTTGGAGTCGTCCTGGTTGGCCCCGTTCACTGGGCTGAGCCCTCGGCAGTTCGGCAAGCTGGTTACTCAGGTTGAACTCGTGGAGTCCGGTGGTCAGCGACGGTTCTTGATCGTTGCGGTACGACGTCGTCATGCGGTACGCGCATGGGGGCGGGCTGACGCCCAAGGGGCAGGAAAAGCGGGAGCGGGTGCGTCTTGAGGTGGCCGACCGGTTCGCTCGTGGTGAGAAGACCGGGGCCGTCGCGAGGGAGCTTCGGGTGACGTCGCGGTCGGTGAGACGTTGGCGGCGGGAGTGGGAGGAGGGCGGTGCGGATGCCCTTCGCTCGAAGGGGCCGGGCTCGGTGGAACGGCTGAGCTCCCGGCAGTGGGAGCGGCTGGAGCGGGAGTTGAAGCGGGGCCCGCTCGCGCACGGCTCGGACGACGAGTTCCAGGGGTGGACGTTGAAGCGGGTCAAGCTGCTGATCGGGCGGATGTTCCACGTCGGGTACACGATCCAGTGCGTGTGGAAGCTGTTGCGTCGGCACGGCTGGTTCGCACAGGTGCCCCTGCGGCGGGCGATCGAACGCGACGACAAGGCGATCGAGATGTGGAAGGCCGAGGTGTGGCCGCAGGTAAAAGGACCGCGGCGGACCTGGGCGCCCACATCTGCTTCGAGGACGAGGCAGGCCAGGGGCTGAGGCCGCCGAAGGGACACACCTGGGCACCGCGCGGAGCCCGGCCGGTGGTGCGGGTGCGCGGCCGCAACCGGGGACGGGTCAACATCGCCGGCGTGGTCTGTTATCGCGCCGGACACCGCTCCCGGTTCTTCTTCAAGCTGCACATCTGGCACGGGCGCCGGGGCGAGCCGAAGGCGTTCTCCCGGCGCCAGTACCGCGACCTGATCGTCATGACTCACGTGCAGCTCGGCACCCCGGTGGTGTGGTGCTGGGACAACCTGAACGTGCACCTGGTCAAGGAGCTGGCCGACTTCGCCGAGGAGCACCAGGACTGGTTACAGACCTTCCAGATGCCCTCCTACGCACCAGAGCTGAACCCGGCCGAGGGGAACTGGTCGCTCCTCAAGCGGCACCTGGCCGACTTCGCCGCCGCCGACCTCACGCACCTCACCCGCGTGATCAAGCGGAAGCTGAAGAAGATCCAGTCCCGGCCCTACCTGGTCGACGGCTGTCTGCCACCCACCGGTCTGGCCATGGGGTGTTCACGAGTAGGGGTGAGCTGTGGCGTCCCGGCCTTGTGAAGATCGCTTCCCGTCTCGAAGGTGGTCGTTTCCCGCCTTGGAGACGCCGTTCCGGGCTTGAGCGTGCAGTCAGGCGGTTCGCCTGGTTCTATGAGGTCGGCTACGAGAAGCCGGTAGCCCGCGTCGAGTGTTTCGCGGTCGAGCAGGTCGGCGTGGTGCTGGTGCCACTGGCCTGAGGCCAGGTCGTCGGACAGCCGGGCCAGGCCTGGCTGGAGGACCTCGTCGCCGGTCTGGGCGAACAGCGAGATGCCGGCCCGTACTCCCGGGTCGAGGTATGCCTCGGGCCGACGCCAGAAGGCGGCGAGGAATCCGTCGGTGCAGTCGTGCGGGATGGGGACGGATTCGATGCTGGCTCCTCCCAGCAGTCTGACCAGACGTTCGACGGCGACGGCTCGTGTGTCGTCGAACGCGGCTGCTTCGGGCAGGTACTCCTCCAGCAGCCAGAACCTGCGGTTGATGTCGGGGTCGAAGGTGAGGATGACGATCCGCTCCCGGGCGTTGCGGAGGAGTTCGCCGATGCCGGCTTCCAGGTCGCTCCAGTGGTGCACGGTCAGGAGGGCCATCGCCGCGTCGGCCGAGTCGTCAGCGAGAGGGATCGACTCAGCGGATGCTTCCAGGGCGGGTGCGGATCCGGCCGGGCGCTGGGCGGTCATCACTGAGCTGGGTTCAACAGCGAGCACGGTTTGCGGCGGTTCGTAGGAGCCGGTACCGGCACCTACGTTGATCACGGTGGCAGCCCCGCCGAGTGCTTGATGGATCCTGGCGGCGATTCGGGGGCCCGGTCGCCGGGTGTCTGCGTAGGTTGCGCCGATGCTGTCGTAGGTCGCCACACCGTGCAGTATGCGCTTCCTGCCAGGACCGTGCCGGGGGGGTGAAGGCTGTTCTCCGTCTGCGGTGTGATCGTTTCGCACGGTGATGAACGGCTTAGCGCATTTGGTGCTTCGAGACCATCCCCAGGACGACGACGCGCTTAGACCGCCGGACTCCGCGAGTCCAACCTGAGTACTTGCCCACCCCCTGCTCGGTCAGGTGCACCCGGTACAGCTTCGCGATCAGGATTCCCACCCCGGCGCGCGTCCACAGCTGCCCGGCCAGGCCCAGGTCACAGGGCCGGTGATCCAGCACGGCCTGCCGGATCGCCCGCTGCTCGACCGTATCGAGAACCTGGTGTTCGCCGACCCGCCGCCCACGCGGCTGGGCCACGAGTGCCTCGCATCCGCCGACAAGCCACTTCGCCCACCAGTGAGCGGTGTGCATCTTGAAGTCGCAGGTCACGGGTCTGGTGTGAATGTCGAGTTGGGTACTCGTGCCGGTCGGCGGACGATGCTCATGATGTAGATCATCGGGCGGTTCCGGCTCCGGCGGGATGCCGGGTTCGGCTGCGTCCACGACCGGCCTCCGCCTACGATCCGTGAGCAGGTCGGCACGCCGTGAGAACGCGGGAGGGTGCGGGGATGCAGGTGCGGCAGTGGATCAGCGCCCGCCGGAGCGAACTGGACGCCCTCGCAGAGGAGTTGACCAAGCAGCTCCAGGAGGTCCAGGCCGAGCGGGATGAACTGGCGATCGCGGAACGCGTGTTGAACCGCCTGGCCGAGCAGGCCCAGGCCGACGCCGGAGCTGTCGCTCCGGTATCGGCGAAGGTGGCCGGGCGGGCAGTCCTGCTCATCCCGCACCGCAGCGACACGGCCGACGAGGGCGCGCTGCCCGGTGACTACCGCAAGATCCTGGCGATCGTCCGGGAGGCCGGCGGCCCGGTGCAGGTCAGGGCGTTCGGCGAGCGGCTGGGTCTGGACGCCTCGGTGCGTGGCAAGCTGGAACCTCTGCACGCGAAGATGGCCAAGCTCGCCGACCGCGGCTGGCTACACAAACGCCCTGACGGGCAGTTCACTGCTCGTCTATAACTGCGCGGGGGTTCAGACGTCCTTCGGGGTCAGCGGTGCGTTCCGATGTGCCCTGCTGGTGGCGCTCCTGGACTCGCGGCCGCGTTCACCGGGAGCCCTGGGATATCGGGGCTCCCGCGTGAGCGGCTGTGCGTGGCGTCAGCGTGCGAACTTTTCGATGGCCTCCGGGGTGACGGGGGTGAAGAAGTTGACGAGGTTGCCGTCGGGGTCGCGGAACAGCAGCGACCGGTTGCCCCAGGGCATCGTGGTGGGCTTGATGACGAAGTCGGTGACGAAGCCGGTCAGGTTGTTGTAAACGCTGTCCACGTCTTCGACCAGGAACTCGGTGATCACGCTGTGGTTGTCCGCCGGGCGGGCAGAGCCCGGGGCGAACAGCGGGACGGTGCGGGTGCTGCCGATCGCGAGGGTGGCGCCCGCGGTCTTGAGTTCGGCGAAGTCTTCGTTGGCCCACGTCGCCTGCGCCCCTGTGGCGCGCTCGTAAAAGTCGACGAGGCGCGCTACGTCGCTGGTGATGATGCGGATCGAGATGAAGTCCATGGGATTTTCCTTGGCTGTGCTGGAGTCGTGCACGCCGCAGCCTAGAAGAAATAGTGGACAGAAACGGTCCTGTATTCGCGTTAGGCTGCGAATGTTTGTTTATTGCTGTGCTGTGCGCGTCGGGTGGAGGGGCCGCAGGCCAGGTCACCGCAGGGGTGAGGCCGGGGTGGGGACCACGCGGGTGACGACGGACTTCTCGGGGATCAGCAGGCCGTAGACGACCGGGCCGATCTCGTTCTTCCAGCGGTCGTGCTCGTACACGGCCTCGTACAGGGCCTCGCTCTGGGCCTCGTCCTCGAACCGGCGGATCCACACGTAGCCGTCCTCGTCCTCGGCGTCGACGAAGGAGGCGGTCACGTCCATGCCCAGCGAGGCCTGGAACGGGATGACCACGTCCTCCATGTAGCGCACCCATTCCTCGCGGCGTCCGGGCTGCGCCTGGTAGCGGCGGATCTCGTAGTACACGGTGCTGCTCCTGACTGCTTGCAGGGATGGTCAGTCGGTCACGGTGAGGACGACCTTGCCGCGGGTGCGGCCGGCCTGGACGTGGGCGTGGGCCGTGCCGGCCTGTTCCAGCGGGAAGGTCTCCTCCACCTCGACGGCGACCTCACCGGCGTCGATCAGGCCGGCGATCGTGGTCAGCGCGGGACCGTCCGGCTCGACCAGGTACGGGGTGACCCGCACGCCGGCTGCCTCGGCGGCCTGGGCCAGTTCCGGGGAGACACCGGCCGGGACGGCGACCAGCAGGCCGCCCGGGCGCAGGACCTTCAGCGAGCGGGTGCCGGTCTGGTCGTGGGCGTCGCCCACCAGGTCGATGACGACGTCGACGTCCTTGACGACGTCCTCGAAGCGGGTGGTGGTGTAGTCGATGGTCTCGTCGGCGCCGAGTTCCTTGAGCCAGGGGTGGCGTGCGGCGCTGGCGGTGGCGATCACGTGGGCGCCCAGGTGCCGGGCGAACTGGACCGCGAAGTGGCCCACCCCGCCGGCGGCGGCCGTGATCAGGACGCGCTGGCCGGCCTGGACGTGGGCGGTGTCGACCACGGTCTGCCAGGCGGTCAGCGCCGCCAGCGGCACGGCGGCCGCGTGCACGTGGTCGAGGGTGGCCGGCTTGCGGGCCCACTGGCGGGCCGGGGCGGTGACGTACTCGGCGTAGCCGCCGGCGGCGCGCGGGAACCACGGCATGCCGTACACCTCGTCGCCGGCCTTCAGGGTGGTGACGCCGAAGCCGACCTCCTCGACGACACCGGAGATGTCCCAGCCCAGGATCAGCGGGAGCGTCTGCAGCCCCGCCATGCCCTGGCCCTCGCGGGTCTTCCAGTCCACCGGGTTGATCCCGGCGGCGTGCACCCGTACCAGCACCTCGGTCGGCAGCGGCACCGGGCGCGCGACCTCCTCGACGGTCAGCACCTGCGCTCCGCCGAACTCGCTGATGGTGACTGCCCGCATCGTGTGCTCACTCATGTCGTCCTCGCTCATGTCCGTCTCACTGTTTCTTGTGCCGGGACCGCGGTCCCGGCACAAGAAACAGTGGCGTGTGCCCGCAGAGGCGGGTGAGTGGCCGGGAGGACATCTGTCGTACCATTCCGGCCATGACGCATCGTGTTGTCGTTCTCGCCCTCGACGGAGTCCAGCCGCTGGACCTGGGCATCCCGGCCCGGGTGTTCAACGAGGCCTGTGAACCGGACGGGACCCGTCTGTACTCCGTCAGCACCTGTTCCCTCGGCGGCCGGCCGGTGCGCACGCACGAGGACTACCGGATCGTCGTCGACCATGACGAGTCGGTGCTGGAGAGCGCGGACACCGTCGTTCTGGCCACGCAGGAGCCCAGCGAGCAGCTGCTCGCGACCGGCGCGCTCCCCGGGGAACTCGCCGCGGCGCTGGAGAGGATAGGGCTGCAAACCCGCATCGTCAGCCTGTGCACCTCGGCCTTCCTGCTCGCGGCGGCCGGTCTACTGGACGGCCAGCGGGCCACCACGCACTGGGCGCTGTGTGACGCGCTGGCGCGGCTGTTCCCCGACGTCGAGGTCGATCCGGACGTATTGTTCGTCGACAACGGACGCATCCTTACGTCCGCCGGCGGAGCGGCCGGCATCGACCTGTGCCTGCACCTGATCCGTCTGGACCACGGGGCGGCGGTGGCCTCAGCCGCCGCGCGGCGCTGCGTCGTGGCGCCGTGGCGCGAGGGCGGGCAGGCCCAGTTCATCGAGCACCCGGTTCCACAGGACACCGACCGTTCCACTTCGGCGACCCGGCAGTGGGCGCTGGACCGACTGGCCGAGCCGGTCACACTGCAGGACATGGCCCGGCACGCGCACATGAGCGAGCGCACCTTCACCCGGCGGTTCCGCAGCGAGGTGGGCAGCAGCCCGCTGAAGTGGCTGGCACAGCGGCGGCTGGCGCACGCGCGCCTGCTGCTGGAGTCCACCGACCTGACCGTCGCACGGATCGCCACCGCCTGCGGCTTCGGCGACCCCGTCGCCCTGCGCAAGCACTTCCACACATACCTGGGCCTGTCACCCCTGGCCTACCGTCGCGCTCACAGCGCACCGAAGCCGATGACGGCACGGTGACCACCCAGCCGGGTCGGGGCTGCGACAACGCCCCACCCACCACCCGGCGCGTCGAGTGGCTCCTGCTGCCCTCTACCACCACTTCAAGGGCAAAGTCCCGGACATTATGTACCGGGGTTACCGAGGACATCGTGGATGACATGGACCTCGTAGGCGGCGGTGCCTCGCCGAGTACTGCAACGGCACGCTGGAAGACGGTCTGACGATCGCACCCACGGGCTACACCGCGGGTCTGTATGGTCTTCGACTCTGGCCCGTAGTCGGTAGTGACGCCGAGTAGCCGCCTCGGTCATGATCTTGTGGTGGTATCACATCCACCACCGCCTGGCAGCGGGCCGCCCAGCTGCCGGCCCTCACCTGACGGTCGGCCACCGCCCCGACGACGCCGCAGAGGAGAGCATCGCACCACCCTAGGGCCCGTGGAACCCGGCGCCCCGCAGCGTCACGCGACGCCCAGTCCCGACACGACACGGGACATATCGGGCAACCAGCCGCTCATGACGCCCCCGTCAGCCCTTAGAGCTCGCGCAGATAGGCGCGGTGGAGCACCCCGGGAGCAGAACAGCCACAGGCTCTAGTGATCATGGAGTTGTGACACTCCGTGACTGCCAGCGAGACCTGTACCTGTCCTGCCATCGCGGCTGACCGAACCGTTCTGGGAGCTATTCGCAGCCCTGCCGTTCGAAGGGCCGGCCTGTGATCCGGATCGCCCTGTGCTGTTCGGCGATGCGTCGCTTCAGTTCAACGTAGAGAAGGCGCGCGGCCACTGTTTGTCGGCCCTCTCTCCTGCCGGTGAACGTTTCATCGATGCCGTGGCGTTACGCCTGGCTGGCGGCGGTGATCTGGGTGGGGGTGGTGCCGAGCCACCAGGTGGGGTTGGCGGTGCCGTCGGTGGTGCGGCCGTCGCTGTGGACGTAGTGGCGCACGTCGCGGCCGGGCTCGGCGAACTCGCCGTTCAGGGCGCGTTCGACCCACTCGGCGCCGAAGCGGAAGACCTCGGCGGCGGTGCCGCCCAGCGGGTGGAACTCGTTCTCGTAGACGCGCATCTCCTTGGGTGCGCGGACGCGCTCGTAGTTGGCCAGGGCCTGCTCCAGCACGGTGAGTTCGTCGAACTCGCCGATGCCGTAGAGGACCGGGCAGGTGATCTCCTGGACCAGGTCGCCCAGCGGCATGCGGGCGACCAGCTCGGTGTCGAAGGCGTCCTCGTCGGTGTAGCCGGCCATGAACATGTAGTTGTTCTT
This sequence comes from Streptomyces sp. CoH27, assembly GCF_020181035.1. Classification (GTDB taxonomy): domain Bacteria; phylum Actinomycetota; class Actinomycetes; order Streptomycetales; family Streptomycetaceae; genus Streptomyces; species Streptomyces camelliae. The sequence continues at coordinate 5,064 of NZ_JAIQYY010000049.1, read as the reverse complement.
GAAGGTGGGCTGGGCGCGCTCGAAGATGGTGGTGAAGTCGCCGGTGACGGCCTCGAAGGCGGCCAGCGCGGCCAGGCGCGGGTCGGTGGCGGCGGCGCGCGAGCCCCAGTAGCCGCTCATGGAGATGCCGAACATGGCGATCCGGGCCGCGTCGACCTCCGGGAGCGAGGCCAGGTGGTCGATGTAGCGGCTGATGGCGCGCTCGTAGTTGGTGAGGTCGACGGTCAGCCCGTTGGCCCGGCTCTCGCCCTGGCCCGGCCCCTCGATGGACAGGGCCACGATGCCGCGCGAGGTGTAGTACCGCTCGGCCGCGTAGATGTAGTCCTCCTTGATCATGTCCATCCCGGGGCCGAGGATCACCGCGGGGGCGTTGCGGACCTCGCCGGCGGGCAGGTGGAGGAGGGCGAAGATCTGCTTGCCCTCGAAGTCGAGGACGACGCGGCGCACCCGGTTGTCGCGCAGTGCGCCCAGGCGCTCGACGCAGTGGTTGGCGTGCTCGCGGAAGGCGAGCTTGCGCGGGTCGGTGGCGTCGAAGATCGAGTACTGCGCGCGGCCCCACATCACCGAGGCACGCACGTAGAGGTCGGCGGCGGTCTGGGCGAAGCCCCCGCGCTCGTGGTGGGCGGCACGCTCCTCGGCCTGCCCGGCGATGGTGGCCCAGGCCTTGGGCAGCATCACGCCGCTCTGGACCAGGTCGAAGACCTTGTCGAAGTCGGTGTGGTCGTGGCCCAGCTGCTCCAGGGTGCCCTTGGCCTGGGGGTGCAGGGCGTCGAAGCCGCCCTGGGCGAGGGCGATGTCCAGGGCCCAGCTCTGGCCGGTCGAACGAACAGTCATGACAGGTGTCCTCAGGTGAAGGGGGGTGGTAGACGTCCCGCTCGAGCGACGCCTAAGTACTTATTCAGTAAGTACTTAAGCTAAACTGGTTGTCAACCCGCCCACCGATCAGGGACACGGAGACCCACCGATGCCCGACACCACCCGCGATGCAGCCCTCGACCAACTCGCCCGCGCCGCCTACAGCCTCAGCGCCGCCGACTCCCGCCTGCGCGGACGCGCCACCCGCACCCCCGGCGCGCTCTCCCTCACCCACGCCCGCGCCCTGCGGGTACTGGCCGAGGCGGGCCCGCTACCGATCGGCCGGCTCGCCGCCGCCACCGAAACCACCGGCGCCGCCACCACCCAACTGGTCAACGGCCTCGCCGCCGCCGGCTACGTCACCCGCGAACGCCCCGCCGACGACAAGCGATCGGTACTGGTCGCTCTCACCGACGCAGGCCGAAGCCGCCACCACGAACGCCAGGCCGCCCTGACCCAGGCACTGGACGCCGCACTCGCACACCACGACACCACTGCCCTGGGCACCGCGACCAACGTCCTACGACAGCTCGCCGCCATCTACGACCAGCTCTGAAGCCCGCCGCCCGGAGCCAGCCGCTGATCCGGACCAGGCACCGGCCGGCAAGCCCGCTCCCGTCAGAAAAAGGCATCGATCACGGTGGTGCGGCGTTCGTAGCAGCGGCCGAGTCGCTGGAAGGCCTTCTGCAGGCGTGGGTGCGTTCGACCGGCCACCGTCGGCTCGCTTGGATGGGCGCCTTCTCTCCCTTGTGCGCGATGCGGCCGTGCACTCCGCGCTCGTCCAGCAGGGCGCAGGTCGGGGCGCAGTAGTAGCCGGCGTCCAGGTTCACGGTGATGTGCTCGGGCAGTGGCCCCAGGTCCGCCAGGCAGGGTCGGGGCGAGCAGCGGCGAGTCGTGTCGGTTCGCCCCGGCCAGGACCCGGCCCAGGGGGATTCCGTAACCGTCCGTCATACCTGAGCGTTTCAATCCTTGCTTGCCGCGGTCGACCGGGGAGCGTCCGGCGACCTCGCCGCTGCCGGGGGCATGCGCCTGACCTGCGGTCAGGTGCACCCGGTACAGCTTCGCGATCAGGCTTCCCACCCCGGCGCGCGTCCACAGCTGCCCGGCCAGGCCCAGGTCACAGGGCCGGTGATCCAGTACGGCCTGCCGGATCGCCCGCTGCTCGACCGTATCGAGAACCTGGTGTTCGCCGACTCGCTGCCCACGCGGCTGGGCCACGAGTGCCTCACATCCGCCGGCCAGCCACTTCGCCCACCAGTTGTCCACCGCCTTGAGCGAGACCTGGAACACCGCCGCGACATCCTCACGAGTCCGGCCCGCCACCAACGCCGCCACCGCCCGCAGCCGAAGAGCCTCCTGCGCCGACGGCGACAACTGCCTTGCATCCCCCACCAGTTCACTCACACAAGGATCAACGACCCAGAACACCTACCGTTTCGGATCAATAACTCCTTCGAGGAGGATCACACCTGATTCATCCGTACTTCTTTGCCTCCAAGCTCCCTGACGTCCGGATCACGTGCACAAGGCGCCGCAGGCCCGGTGCGAATGACGATTCCGGTGTGTTGCCGTAGCCCAGGACGAGACCGTTGTGGGAGGACTGCGAGCGCAGTGAGAACTGGGAAAGCGGCAGGGGTGCCAGCTGGTTCTTTCGGGCGGCCCGGCCTACGGATTGATCCGGGAAGGCAGCCGGCAGGTGGACGGTGAGGTGCATCCCGCTGTCTCCGCCTGTGACGGTGTGCGGCACATCCAGGTGCTCGGCCAGTGCTGCCTTGAGTGCGTCCCGGCGGCTGCGGTAGAGGCGGCGCATGCGGCCGAGGTGTTTGCCGTATTCGCCGCTCTCCATGAACTGCGCGAGCGCCAGCTGTTCGTGGCGGTGCCCGCCGCGCAGCATCTCGCCGACGATCGGCGCGGCCCGGTCGACCAGCGCGTCGGGCAGCACGAGAAATCCCAGCCGCAGGGAGGGGAACAGCGTCTTGCTGAAGGTCCCCACGTAGAACACGGGCGCGTTCGGCGTCATGCCCTGCATGGCGGCCAGGGGTTCTGCGCTGTGGCGGAATTCGCTGTCGTAGTCGTCCTCTATGATCCAGGCCCCGTGATCGCGGCTTTTCTCGATCAGGTCGAGTCGTCTGGACGCCGTGAGGACCGAGCCCATCGGAAATTGGTGGGAGGGAGTGGTGTAGATGAGGCGCGGAGGGCGCATCTTCCAGTCCGTTTCGGTGGTCCGCAGGCCCTCCGCGTCGACCGGCAGGGCAATGACGTCCAGGTCGCCGCAGGCCAGAGCGGTCTGCCCGCCGCGGTAGCCGGGGTCCTCGATCCAGGCGGTGTCTCCGGGGTCGGTGACCAGCTGGACGCACAACGCGAGCGCCTCCTGCGCGCCCTCGGTGATGACGACTTGTTCCGCGTCGCAGTGCACGCCGCGTGCGAGGGCCAGATGGCGCAGGATGGCCGTCCTCAACGCCGGCTCTCCTTGGGGCGAGCCGTAGTCGAAGACGCCTACGTCGGCCTGCTGCAGCGCCCGGTCGAGGCACCGTTTCCAGGCCGCGCGGGGGAACTGCGCCAGAGCGGGGACTCCCGGCGCGAAGGCGAGGGGACCGGCTGCCCCGAGGACGGGTTTTGGGATTCGGTCGCTGCGCCGCGCCAAGGTCGGTGAGGCGGAATCCCGGCGGGCGCGGGCGTGAGCCCTCGGCCGCGCGAGGGCGGCGACTCGCGTCCCCTGCCTGCTGAGATCGATGTAGCCCTCGGTGCCCAGGACGTCGTACACGAGCGTCACGATGTTGCGGGACACCCCGAGTTCCCTGGCCAGGGTGCGGGAGCCCGGCAGCCGGCAGCCGGGCGGCAGTCGGCCGTCGAGGATCGCGGTACGGATGCGGTGCAGAAGCTGCCTCTGCAGGGACTCACCGCCGCGCTCGCGGATCAGCGGCGTCTGAAGGAGAAAGTCGAGCTGCGGCCCCAGGGCCTCGCTGCTTGCCGACATGACGGTCTCCTCTCCCGCAAGCCATCCGTGGACCCATGGACTGCCTGGATTGTGGACCTTACCAAGGGGCCACGCGCTACCTAACGTAACAGGAGCCGACACACCACGCGGCGCCATACGCAACAGCAACCGACACGCCCGGAGGAGAAGAATGTCCTCACACCTCAACGAATACGCCCAGGCCATTGGTCGGCCGCTTGCCCAGTGGAGCGCCCGCCCGGCGCCCGCCCGAGTCACCATCGACGGCTCCTTCTGCCGACTGGAACCGCTGGAAGCCGATCGCCACGCAGGCGATCTCTATTCCGCCTATCGCCTCGCGTCGGACGACAGGGACTGGACGTATATGACGGTCGGCCCCTTTGGCAGTCACGGCGACTACCACCGCTACGTCGCAACTGTGGCGCAGGGAGAAGATCCACTGCATTATGCCGTCATCGACCTCGGCGGCATTGCCGTGGGCACCCTTTCCCTGATGCGGCAGGACCCGTCCAATGGTGTCGTCGAGGTGGGAAACGTCATGTTCTCACCCCTGCTGAAGCAGACTCCGGTATCGACCGAAGCGCAGTTCCTGCTCATGTCCTACGTCTTCGATGAACTCGGCTACCGGCGCTACGAATGGAAGTGCGACAGCCTCAACGCGCCCTCGCGCAAGGCAGCGGAGCGGCTGGGCTTCACATACGAGGGGACCTTCCGCCAAGCGCTCGTATACAAGGGCAGGAACCGTGACACGGCATGGTATTCCGTCACCGACGTCGAGTGGCCGCAACTGAAGATGGCGTTTCAGGGGTGGCTGTCACCCGGGAACTTCGACGCCGACGGCGGCCAGAGACGGTCGCTGGCCGCCATACGCGCATCCGACCTGCATGCTGAAGCGCCGAGTACACGATGACGTCAGCCGATGTGACCGGGGCGTCAGCCGGACATGGGGCGTCAGCGTTCGCAAAGCGGCCGGAGCGAATCCCCGCGATATGTGAACAACCTGTAAGGCACCCGAACCGGCGAACGTTCAACCCAGGCGACGACTCGTTCTTCGACCTCCTCGGTTGGCTTTGTTCGCGAGTTGCGACAAGCAGATGTACAGCAGTTTCGACAGCATGTAGACAGAGGTGCTGTTCGATTGACGGACTGCACCGATTGCGGGACATCGCTTCTTGAACCTCGATTCTTCAGCGGTCGTGAGTGTCTGGCTGGCTTGCCGGTTCACCCCGTTTGTCCTCCGCGATAGCGGGCGG
>NZ_JAIQYY010000048.1 GCF_020181035.1 Streptomyces sp. CoH27 | reverse complement strand
ACCCGGTACGACCGGATGATGGCCCGCCGCAAGCCGAAGAAGGGCCAGGCTGCCTCGAAGGGGTACCGCGCGGCGAAGCAACTGCGGGCGAAGGCGTACAAGAAGGTCGCTCGGCAGCGTGAGGACTCCGGCCGCAAATGGGTCAAGAAAGTCGTCCGTGACCACGACGCCATCGCGGTCGAGGACTTCCGTCCGAGGTTCCTCGCCAGGACCACGATGGCCCGTAAGGCCGCCGACGCCGCCATCGGCGCCACCAAGGCCGCTCTGATCGAGATGGGCCGCAAGCACGGGCGGGACATCCGCCTTGTCCACCCCGCGCACACCACGATGGACTGCGCGCACTGCGATGCGAGAGCCAAGCACGCACTGCCGCTGGGGGAGCGCACCTACACCTGCACCACGTGCGGAACGGTGTCCCCCAGGGACAAGAACTCCGCACGCGTGATGCTCGTCCGGGCTGGTCTCAACCCGGCTGGTGCCGATGGCGGAAGACCTCGTGGAGCGCTGCTCCAGGAGGCGGCCTGAGCCAGGAATCCCCTCCCTCAGGGAGGGGAGGATTCAACCGGTGGTACGCCAGCGACCCTCGACACCGGGGAGCCAGCACCTCCGCTCGCTGCCGCCCGTAGAGCCTCGGCGCCGACGGTACCGGCCGCAGGCCCGAGCGCCCCCGTGCACGCCGCTCGCGCCGCCGCCGGACTCCATCGCGCGCAGCAGGCCGGGGATGTCGTCGGCCGGGCCGTACGCGTGGCTGAGGTCCGCCCAGGGGGTCTCCATGACAGCGCACGATATGTGTGAGGGGCGCCCGCCAAGACGGCGGGCGCCCCTCACGGGAGTCGGGCGGATCAGACCTGGCCGGCCTTCTCCAGGGCGGAGCAGCAGGTGTCCACGATCAGGCGGGTCACCACGTACGGGTCGACGTTGGCGTTCGGACGGCGGTCCTCGATGTAGCCCTTGCCGTCCTTCTCGACCTGCCACGGGATACGGACCGAGGCACCGCGGTCGGAGACGCCGTAGGAGTACTTGTCCCACGGGGCGGTCTCGTGCAGGCCGGTCAGGCGCTCGTCGATGCCGGCGCCGTAGTTCTTGACGTGGTCCAGCGGCTTGGAGCCCTCGCCGAGCGACTCGCACGCGGTGATGATCGCGTCGTAGCCCTCGCGCATGGCCTTGGTGGAGAAGTTGGTGTGCGCGCCCGCGCCGTTCCAGTCGCCCTTGACCGGCTTGGGGTCGAGGGTCGCGGAGACCTTGAAGTCCTCGGCGGTGCGGTACAGCAGCCAGCGGGCCACCCACATCTGGTCGGAGACCTCCAGCGGGGAGAGCGGGCCGACCTGGAACTCCCACTGGCCCGGCATGACCTCGGCGTTGATGCCGGAGATGCCGAGACCGGCCTTCAGGCAGTTCTCCAGGTGGGCCTCGACGATCTCGCGGCCGAAGATCTCGTCGGCGCCGACACCGCAGTAGTAGCCGCCCTGCGGGGCCGGGAAGCCGCCCTCGGGGAAGCCGAGCGGGCGGGAGCCGTCGAAGAACGTGTACTCCTGCTCGATGCCGAAGATCGGCTCCTGCGCGGCGTACTTCGTGGCGACCTCGACCAGCGCGGCACGGGTGTTGGAGGAGTGCGGGGTCATGTCGATGTCGAGGACCTCGCACAGCACCAGGACGTCGTCACCGCCGCGGATCGGGTCCGGGCAGGTGAACACCGGCTTGAGCACGCGGTCCGAGGCGTGGCCCTCGGCCTGGTTGGTGGAGGAGCCGTCGAAGCCCCAGATCGGCAGCGCGTCGAGACCGGCCGGGGTACCCGTGATGATCTTCGTCTTGGAACGGAGCTTGGCCGTCGGCGTGGTGCCGTCGATCCAGATGTACTCAGCCTTGAAGGTCACGGGGCCACATCCTTAGGGGGTGGGTCTGGGCGCACTTGCGGGTGCTGCGGCGCTGCGGCACTGGGGCGCCGCTCGAACTGCGCGCAGCCTGTCAACAGGCGGTTTCCCGTCCATTGCTCGTATGTGAACCCCGTGTTACCTGGTCCTTTTGTGTCACGACTCACGTTGTGAGGAGGATTCCGGCGGGGTATGGGCCTGCTCCGCCGCGGCCTCGCGGACCCCTTCGAGGAAGGTCCGGATCGCGGCCCGCTGGTCCTCGTCGTATCCGCGAAGCAGCTCCACCGACCGCTCGATGAGCGGCCCGAAAGAGGCCTGTCCGAGGTCCACGGCACGCTCCGTCACCTCTACGACGACCTTCCGCCGATCGCGCGCACCGCGCACCCGCCGCACATGCCCGGCCCGCTCCAGCCGGTCGAGCAGAGCCGTGGTTCCGGCCGAGTTGAGCCCGAGTACGGCCCCGAGCCGTCCGGCGCTCAGCTCCTCGCCCGCGCGCCGGGCGTCCATGAGTGCGATCAGGGCGCGTACGTCGGTGGGATGCATGCCGTTCCGCTGCGCGAACCGGGCGCTGTGCAGGCCGAGTTCCACGGCGACGGCACGCAGGAGGTGGACGATCTCCATCTCGGGCTCCACGCGGGCCTCCGAGGTTATTATCTCGCTGAGCGAATGTCTTGCTGGGCGAGATAATAAGGGGGCGGTGGCGTGATGGGATACGAGAGCGGGGCCTTCCGCGTCGCGTACGAGAAGGTCCTGGCGAAGTGGCCCGCCGAGCGGGAGGCGCTGACCGTCGCCACGCCCTTCGGGGGCACGCACGTCAACGCCTGCGGCCCGCGCGACGCGCCCCCGCTGCTCCTCCTGCCGGGCGGCGGCGGGGCCACCTCGGCCTCCTGGTACGCCCAGGCCGCCGCCCTCGCGCGGACCCGCCGCGTCTACGCCGCCGACCTGATCGGTGCGCCGGGCCGGAGCACCCCGGCCGGCGACCGCCACCCCCGCACGGTCGCCGGCCTGGCCGCCTGGCTGGACGCCCTCCTCGACGGCCTGGGTGCCGCTTCGGCCGACGTGGGCGGGCACTCCTACGGCGCCTGGATCGCCCTGCACCACGCGCTGCGGGCGCCGGGCCGGGTGCGCCGCCTGTTCCTCCTGGACCCGACCCGGTGCTTCGCCGGATTCAAGGCGGCGTACCTGCTGCATGCCCTGCCGATGCTGCTGCGGCCCACGCCCCGCCGAGTCCGCGCCTTCCTGGAGTGGGAGACGGGGGGAGTGCCGCTGGACCCGGACTGGCTCGCCCTCCAGGAGGCGGCCGCGGGCTTCCCCGCCCCCCGGCCGGTGACCGGCCCGCGCCCGGCGCCGGACGCGCTGCGCGGCCTGGAGGTGCCGGTCCTGCTGATCCTGGGGGAGAACAGCAGGGTCCATGGGCCGCGGAGGGTGGCCGGCCGGGCCCGCGCGCTGCTGCCGCACGTGGAGACCGCCGTCCTGCCGGGGGTCTCACACCACGCGCTGCCCCAGTGCGCGTCCGATGACGCCCTGGCCGGCCGTCTCACCGCGTTCCTGAACGGTTCCTGAGCCTCACCCCACCTTCTCGATCACGGCGTGGCGGATGAGGAACTTGCCCGGCTCGCGGACCTGTTCGAAGGCCGCGTTGTTGAGCAGGACGCAACTGCCGGAGACGGAGGTGACCTTCACCGTGGTGGACTTGTTGTTGTCCAGGTTGGTCACCTTCAGGGTCGTCCCCGCCGGGAACTGGTTACTGGAAGCGGCCGGGGCACCGCCTTCTCCGGAGAGTGTCACGGTGGAGCCCTTGCAGACCTGCTGACCGGAGGCCGCGGCGGCACCACCACCGGCGTTTCCCGCGGCGGCGGACTGGGAGGGCTGCGCACTCTGCTGGGCGCCACCGGCCTGCTGCCCCGCGCCCTGCTGCCCCGTGCCCTGGTGACCCGCGCCCTGCTGTGCCGTCTGGGAGCCCTGAGCCGACTCCCCAACGGTGCAGCCGGCCGCCTTCTGCTGGACCTCGATCTGCTGGACGACCGCCTGCCGGTTGGCGATCCGGGCCGCCGACTGGGCGTCCGGGTGGGCTTGCTGGTCCGCGATGAACTTCTGGTTGTTGCCGAGGGCGGTGGCGAGCCCCTGGCAGACGTTCGAGTTCCCGGCGGACAGCGTTTTGGCGTGCTGTGCCGGCTGTGCGGCGTTCGAGGTGGTGGCCAGGGCGAAGGCCCCGCCGCCCGCCACCGCCGCGGCACTGACGAGCAGCGCGAGCTTCTTCTTCGTACCGAGTGTTCTCCTGCGCGACATGCGCGCCTCCTGAAGAGGTAGGGGAGCGTACGTCGCTAGGTACGAGATATCGAACAGGGTTGCTCAGTGGTTGAAGCGCTTGCTGAAAGTAACCTGCGTCACAAGCGAGTTGAACCGGCTCAGCTCTTGTTGTGGGAGAGGGCCTCCCGTACGGCCTCCTCGGTGCGGGCCACCAGGGCCGTGCCGTCGTCGGCGGTGATGATCGGGCGCTGGATGAGCCTGGGGTGCTCGGCGAGCGCGGTGATCCACCGCTCGCGCGTGCTCGCGTCCCGCGCCCACTCCTTGAGCCCGAGCTCCTTGGCGTCGGCCTCCTGGGTGCGGGTGATGTCCCACGGTTCGAGGTTCAGCCGGTCGAGTACGGTCCTGATCTCGTCCGCGCTCGGCACGTCGTCCAGATAGCGGCGGACGGTGTACTCGGCCCCCTCGGCGTCGAGCAGGCTGAGGGCGCTGCGGCACTTGGAGCAGGCCGGATTGATCCAGATTTCCATGCGGGACACGGTACGCGAAAACCATCCCGCACCCCAGGTCACGCGAGCCCCGAAAGCCCTTGTGGCCAGGGGCTTTTGTCAGTGGTGGGTCGTAGAATAGAAGCAGTGTTCGAGGGTGTCGCCGGGCTGTCCGGCCGGCACCCTGACCGCGACAGGAGGATGCCCGTGCCCGCTGCCGCCCTGAAGCCGAAGCCGTTCCCGACCCAGTCCACCGCCCAGCATCCCGTTCTCTTCGACTCGCCCTACGAGCCCGTGACGAAGCGCCCGCTGCCGGCCGGACGGCCGCGCGAGTGGTACGTCAGCCACAACCGCCGGCTGAAGGCCATGCGTCTCGCGATAGCCCTCCTCGACTCGGGCGTCTACCTCCCGGCCCAGGCCTCCGACGCCACGATCCGCACCACGGCGGAGGACATCGGCATGCGCTCGCCGTCCGACACGACCTGCCACATGGTCCGGGCGTTCATGCGCTACAGCCGCTGAACACGGCCGCACACCGGGTGCCCCGCGAACCGGCGGGGCACCCGGCACACCGTCACGCCGGCGCCGCCTCCAGCGGACCGGGTTCGGCCACCCCGGCCAGCAGACACTCCACGAACGCCCGCCGGTCCTCGGCGTGCTCGTGGAACCACAGGCCCAGCCGGTGCTCGGCGTCGGGGAGTTCGAAGCGGGAGTAGCGGGCCCGTGCCGACAGCGCGTCCTGCACGGCCTCGGTCACGGCCGGCGGGATGACCGCGTCGGTGCCCGGAACCGCCAGCACCGCCCGGCCCTCGTACGCCCGGTACGCCTCCAGGGCCGGTGACCTCCGCCAGCTGTCCGCCGTTCGGATGATCTCGCTGAACCGGCCCCGGCCGTCCCCGAACGGCACCTCCCAGGCCTCGGGCGCGTAGACGGCGGGCGAGCACAGGCCTACGGCGGTCACCCGGCGCCCGTAGTGCCGTACGAGATCGGCGACCGTCTGCCCGCTCATGCTGAAGCCGACCAGAACCAGCGGGTCGTCCGCAGGCGCGTGGGCGTCGAGCACCGCCACCGCCTGCTCGTACCGCCGTCGCAGGCTCAACTCCGCGAGCGCGCCGGTGCTGTCGCCGTGGCCGGAGAAGTCGAACGCCAGGGTGTGACAGCCGCGGGCGGTGAACTCGGTGAGCAGCGGGAGCAGTCGCTCCTTCCTGCCGTTCCCCGCACCGTGCAGCAACACCACCGTGGCCCGCCCCGCCGCCCCGGCGCGCACCCCGCTGAGCCGTTCGCCGTCGAAGTCGTAGGTGAAACCGGAGAGTTCGCTCATGGGGTCATTCACTCACGGCGGGCGGAGAGGCAGGCGGAAAACGGGATGCGGCCCCTGCGGCGGGCTCCCTACGCTGAACAAACGGCGCGAAAGCCGACACACCCCACCCCCGCCACCCTCACCCCACGGAGGTCCGTCATGCGTGGCATCGTCGCGTCCGGGACCGTCGTCCTGGTGATCCTCGGATTCGGAAACCATCTCTGGTGGCTCGCCGCCGTCGCGCTGCTGTACCTGTACGCGACGCACGGACGCGGCTCTCCCGGTACCCCACCCACCACCACGGGCACGGGCGGCCCGACCCCGCCCGACAGCTACCGCGCCTACCGCGAGCGCCGGGACCGGCAGGCCAAGTGGGAGCGGCGCTACCGCCGCGAGCGTCCCTTCGAGGCCCGTCGGCAGGAGCGGGAGAAGAGCAGGTGAGACAGGTGAGCCACGGCGTCCCCGGTCACAGTCCGGGGGCGCCCCACACCGGGAACCAGCGGCTCAGGTCCTGCTCGATGCGCAGGTCGTTCGCGAGGGCCGCCTTCACCTGGAGTTCCAGCGCGCTGTCCCGTCGCTCGCCCGCACCGGGGACGGGCGCGAAGGGATAGAAGGTGCCGCGCTTGTAGAGGTAGACCAGGGCCAGCTTGCGGCCGGTGCCGTCCTGGAACGCGGCCAGCGAGCACAGCAGCTGCGGGCCGAACCCGTTGACCTCCATCGCGCTGTTCACCGCGTGCAGATCATTGACCAGCTCCACCAGCTGGTCCGGGGTCCGCTGGGACACCAGCCACGAGTAGCCGTAGGTGTCCCGGTGCAGCTCCACCGGGGGACCCGTGCGGTCGGTGTCCGCGTCCAGCAGCGCCTGCACCTCCCGATGGGTCTGCTCGAACGCCGCCCCCTCCACCGTGGCGAAGCACACCGCCCCGCTCCCGGTGGCGGTGAAACCGGCCGCGGCCTCAAGGGTCACGGCAGCCGAGGGCAGCGCGAAGAGCTGATCCAGATCGGGCGCGACCGGTTTCGTACGGCCCAGCAGGATGTCCAGCAGCCCCAAGGCTCAGCCCGCCTTCCGCAGTGCCATGTATTCAGCTCGCCTTCCCCGGAGTGGCGGCCTCGCCCAGCTCGGCCGAGATGCGGCCCAGCTGCTCCAGCCGCTGCTCCAGGGTCGGGTGGGTGGAGAAGAACCGCTCCAGGCCCGGCTCCTTGCCCTCCGCCGGGGTGAAGAAGAAGGCGTTGAAGGCCTGGGCCGTGCGCAGATCCTTGGTCGGGATCCGGGCGATGTCCCCGGAGACCTTGGTGAGCGCCGAGGCGAGGGCCGACGGGCGGCCGGTGAGATGCGCGGCCGCGCGGTCCGCCGCCAGCTCCCGGTACCGCGACAGGGCCCGGATCAGCAGGAAGCTGATCGCGTACACCGCCACCGAGACAGCCAGCACGGCGCCCATGACGGCGGCCGTGTTCTGGTCCCGGCGCCCCCCGAAGAGGCCCGAGTAGAAGGCGAACCGGACGATCAGGCCCGCCAGCACCCCGAGGAACGACGCGATCGTGATCACCGCGACGTCCTTGTGCGCCACGTGCGACAGTTCGTGCGCCAGCACGCCCTCCAGCTCGGCGGGCTCCAGCCGCCGCAGCAGCCCGGTCGTCACGCAGATCACCGCGTGGTCGGGGTTCCGGCCGGTCGCGAACGCGTTCGGCATGTCCAGATCGGACACGGCGACGACCGGCTTGGGCATGTCCGCGATCGCGCACAGCCGGTCCACCACCGCGTGCAGCTCGGGATACTCCTCGCGCTCCACGACCCGCCCGCGCATCGCGAACATGGCGATCTTGTCGGAGAACCAGAACTGTGCCACGAACATCGCCCCGACCACGACGACGACCAGCAGCCAGGACCTCAGCAGCACGATCAACGCCGCGACGAAGCCCACGTAGAGCAGACCGAGCAGGAACATCGTGAGTCCCATGCGCACGGTCAGCCGCCGATCGCTCCGGAACCGGCTCCGCATTTTGCATCACCCCGCAGTCAGGCACTCGTCCCGCTGTCCAGTGTGCACCTGCCGATTCCCATGAAGTGGTTCCGAACGGCCCTAGGGGCAGCAAAACGTACCTGTGAGCGCCGCCCCTAGTGCGCAGAGTGAAACTGCACGAATCCGATCAGTACCATCACCGCGACCACACAGCCGACCACCACGGCGGTGGATGCCCAGGACCCTGCCCGGCGCCGTACCGGTTCCGGGTCGGCGCGGAAGGGCGCCGGGTCCGGCGGATTCTCCCTCCAGCGCGCGGCCAGCATCCGGGCCCGCGCCGAGGGCTCCTTGTGCGCGGCGGATTCGGCCCACCGGTGATCGAACTCCCGTTCCCAGTCGCCCTGTTCCGTCATCCCCGTTCAACCTCTCTCGTCCGTCAAGGGTCAGGAGGGATGATCCCCCGAAAGGAGGAAGTCTGGGAAGCGGGAATGGTTGCCGGACCGCCGTCAGTGCGACGTCCCCGCCCCGGCGGAAGCGGCCGGACATGGGGAAACCCCCCGGTCCTCTCCCTTCCGTGGAGAGAGCCGAGGGGTTTCCCTGTGTCGTGCGGTCGCGTCTGTCACACGTCGAAGTACAGCTCGAACTCGTGCGGGTGCGGACGCAGCTGGAGCGGCGCGATCTCGTTGGTGCGCTTGAAGTCGATCCACGTCTCGATCAGGTCGGACGTGAACACGTCGCCCTGGAGGAGGAACTCGTGGTCGGCCTCAAGGGCGTCGAGGACGGCGTTCAGCGAGGTCGGGACCTGGGCGACGTTCGCGTGCTCCTCGGGAGCCAGCTCGTACAGGTCCTTGTCGATCGGCTCGGCCGGCTCGATCTTGTTCTTGATGCCGTCCAGGCCCGCGAGCAGCAGGGCCGAGAAGGCCAGGTACGGGTTGCCGGAGGAGTCGGGCGCGCGGAACTCGACGCGCTTGGCCTTCGGGTTGGAGCCCGTGATCGGGATACGCATGGCCGCGGAGCGGTTGCGCTGCGAGTACACCAGGTTGATCGGCGCCTCGAAGCCCGGCACCAGACGGTGGTACGAGTTCACCGTCGGGTTGGTGAAGGCCAGCAGCGACGGGGCGTGCTTGAGGATGCCGCCGATGTAGAAGCGGGCGGTGTCCGACAGGCCCGCGTAACCGGCCTCGTCGTAGAACAGCGGGTCGCCGTTGCTCCACAGCGACTGGTGCACGTGCATGCCCGAGCCGTTGTCACCGAAGATCGGCTTCGGCATGAAGGTCGCGGTCTTGCCGTTGCGCCAGGCCACGTTCTTCACGATGTACTTGAAGAGCTGGAGGTCGTCGGCGGCGGCGAGCAGCGTGTTGAACTTGTAGTTGATCTCGGCCTGGCCGGCGGTGCCCACCTCGTGGTGCTGGCGCTCGACCTTCAGGCCGGACCGCTCCAGCTCCAGGGAGATCTCGGCGCGCAGGTCGGCGAAGTGGTCGACCGGCGGGACCGGGAAGTAGCCGCCCTTGTAGCGGACCTTGTAACCGCGGTTGTCCTCCAGCGCACCGGTGTTCCAGGCGCCCGCCTCGGAGTCGATGTGGTAGAAGGACTCGTTCGCCGAGGTGGCGAAACGCACGCTGTCGAAGACGTAGAACTCGGCCTCGGGACCAAAGTACGCGGTGTCCGCGATACCGGTCGACGCGAGGTACGCCTCCGCCTTCTTCGCCACGTTGCGCGGGTCACGGGAGTACTGCTCGCCCGTGATCGGGTCGTGGATGAAGAAGTTGATGTTGAGCGTCTTGTCCCGGCGGAAGGGGTCGACCCGGGCCGTGGACAGGTCGGCGCGCAGCGCCATGTCGGACTCGTGGATGGCCTGGAAACCACGGATCGACGATCCGTCGAAGGCCAGCTCCTCGTCGGGGTCGAACGCCTCGACGGGCACCGTGAAGTGCTGCATGACGCCCGGCAGGTCGCAGAAGCGGACGTCGACGAACTTGACGTCCTCGTCCGCGATGAACTTCTTGGCCTCGTCGGCGTTCTGGAACATCCAGCTCCTCCTACTCCCGACCGTCCTCGCCGGGGTGGTAGATCGTTCGTGCGGCCAGTGCGGTGGCACACGCTGGTCTCGACCCTAGGGACGGGTGATTTCTCGGGCGTGACCCGTTTGTTTCGCAGAAGTTAACCGGCCACGGGTCCACCGTAGCCCCGGCACACCCCTCGGCACAGGGCGCGCCACCGGGCGCAGTACCTTTGACGGGTGGACAATAGGCGTGCAATCGGATCATGGCTCTCCGGGCCCCGTGAGGCCTTGGAGGAGGCCGGTGCCGACTTCGGTTACCGGGGGGAACAGCTCGGTCTCCCGGAGAGCGGGCCGAACTCGGTCGCCCGGGCCGGCCGGCGCCTCGGCGCCCTCGCCGTGGACTGGGCGATGTGCGTCCTGATCGCATACGGCCTGATCACCCACGGCTACAGCCAGGCGACCAGCAACTGGGCCCTCGGCATCTTCTTCCTCCTGAGCGCCCTCACTGTCGGCACGGTCGGCTTCACCCCGGGCAAGCGTCTGTTCGGCATCCGGGTCGTGGCCCTGGAGACCGGCACGGTCAGTCCGGTGCGCGCGCTGCTGCGCACGGTCCTGCTGTGCCTCGCGATCCCCGCGCTGGTCTGGGACCGGGACGGGCGCGGGCTGCACGACCGGCTCGCCAAGACGGTCGAGATCCGTATCTGAGCCGCCGCCCCTGGGCGGTCGGCTCGTCCGATTGTAGGAATTTCCCGGTCCCGGTCGGGTGATCGCCGGACCGGCACGCGGCCCGCGCCGCCCCGGCCCGGTGAGACTGCCGCCATCTCTTGGTGGAGGTGGCGGACAGGATGACCGGCGACAGCACACAGACGCTTACGGACGAGGCACTGAGCCTCTCGGCGATCGTGGCCAGCGCGCCACGGGTCGCACGGCTCGCGGCGCGGTGCGCCGAGGAGGCGGAGGCCGCGCGGCGGCTCACGCCCGAGGTGGTCGAGGCACTGAAGGAGGCCGGCTTCGCCCGGCACTTCGTGCCCGCGGCCCACGGCGGCACCGAGGGCGGCTTCGAGGAGCTGACCCACGCGGTCGGCCTGGTCGGCGAGGGCTGCGCCTCGGCCGCCTGGGCCGCCTCGCTGGCCGCGTACGCCGGCCGGTACGCCGCGTTCCTGCCCACCGCCGGGCAGGCGGAGATCTGGGCCGACGGCCCCGACGTCCTGCTGGCCGGCGCGCTCATGCCCGCCGGGCAGGCCGAGCGGGTGCCCGGCGGCTGGCGGCTGAGCGGTGAGTGGAAGTACATCAGCGGGGTGCACTTCGCCGACTGGGTCCTCGCCTGTTCGGTCGTACCGGGTGAGGCCGTTTCGGACGGGCGTCCCGGCGGGCCTCCCGGCGGGCGTCCCGGCGGGGGCGGCGAGGTGCGGTTCTTCGCGGTGCCGAAGCCGGACGTCTCGGTCAGGGACAGCTGGTTCACGCTGGGCATGCGCGGGACCGGCAGCGACACCCTGGTCCTCTCCGAGGCGTTCGTGCCCGACCATCTGACCCTCGGCAGATCCGCGGTCCACGAGGGCCGGGCGGTCGGCACGGACGCCCGCTGCCACATCGTCCCGATGTACGCCGTGAACGCGCTGCCCTTCGCCGCCCCGCTGGTCGGTGCCGCCCGGGGCGCGCTGCGGGCCGCGCACGAGCAGACCGGGCGGCGTCGGGACCGGCGCGGCAATCCGGTCCGCGACAAGCCGTCGGTGCAGATCGACCTGGCCCGGTCCGCCGCCGAGGTGGACGCCGCCGAACTCCTCGTCCGGCGTACCGCCCGGGCGGCCGACGGCATCGACGAGCCCGGCGCGGCCGAGGCGGCGGTGCGCGGACCGAGGGATCTGGCGCTGGCCGTGGAACTGCTGGTGTCCGCCGTGGAGCGGCTCTTCCGGGCCACGGGCACCTCGGGGCACTTCGAGTCCGACCCCGTCCAGCGGTTCCGGCGGGACATCGACACGGCGGCCTCCCACGTGGCCCTGTCCTTCGAGACCACCGGCGCGGCCTACGGCGCCTGGGCCCTCGGCGCCGAGAACCCCACTGCGGCCCGCTGACCGCCGTACCGCCCCCCACGGCTCTCTCTGGTTGCCCGGTACCGGCGACGGCGGCATAGTCGTGACCGGTGACGGTGACCGCCCGGACACGAACGGTCACCGGGCCCGACGTCGCGGGACGGGTGGTGCGCGGTATGACCGATGGTCAGGATGTGATGGCGGCCGGGGTGACTCCCGAGGAGTTCCGGGACGCCATGGCGCGCTTTCCGTCGGGCGTGGTGGTGGTGACCGCCCGCTGTGAGGACGGCACGCCGCGCGGCTTCACGGCCAGCTCCTTCTGCTCGGTCTCCCTGGAACCGCCGCTGGTCCTGGTGTGTCTGTCGGACACGGCCGACTCGGCGGCGGTCTTCGCGCTCTGCGAGGACTTCGCGGTGAGCGTGCTGGCCCCGGAGCACCAGCATCTGGCGCTGCGGTTCGCCACCAAGGGCGCGGACAAGTTCTCCGACCGCCTGCTGCGGCCGAGCCCCGCCGGGCTGCCCGCGGTGTGGCAGGCGCCGGTCCAGCTGGACTGTGCCGCATACGCGCGTTACCCGGCCGGGGATCACACGATCCTGATCGGCCGGGTAACGGGAGTGCGGCTGGGCGAGGGGTCGCCGATGGTCTACTGCGAGCGGGAGTTCCGCTCGCTGAACTGAGCCTCAGCGGCCCTTCGGCATGCGCATGCCCTTGGGCATGGGACCCTTCGGCAACGGCATGTTGGACATGAGGTCACCCATCGCGCGGAGCCGGTCGTTGGTCGCCGTCACCTGGGGGCCGGTCAGCACGCGCGGGAACTTCAGCATGGTCGTGCGCAGCTTCTTCAGCTCGACCAGGCCCTCGCCGTTGCCGACGATGACATCGTGCACCGGGACGTCGGCCACGATGCGGTTCATCTTCTTCTTCTCAGCGGCCAGGAGGCTCTTCACCCGGTTCGGGTTGCCCTCGGCGACCAGCACGATGCCGGCCTTGCCGACCGCCCGGTGCACCACGTCCTGGCTGCGGTTCATCGCCACCGCCGGAGTCGTCGTCCAGCCCCGGCCGACGTTGTCCAGCACGGCGGCCGCGGCGCCCGGCTGGCCCTCCATCTGGCCGAAGGCGGCGCGCTCGGCGCGGCGGCCGAACACGATCGCGGTCGCGAGCAGAGCGATCAGCAGGCCGAAGATACCCAGGTAGACCGGGTGCCCGAGCAGGAAGCCGATCGCGAGGAAGACAGCGAAGGTGCCGATGCCGACGGCCCCGAGCACAAGGCCGATCTTCGTGTCGACCTTACGGGTCATCTTGTAGGTGAGAGCGATCTGCTTCAGTCGCCCTGCGTTCGCGGCGTCCGCCGCGGTTTCCTTCCTCGCCATGGCACGAAGTCTACGTGGCCCCGGGAGCGCGGACGACGGCAGTGTCCGGGGCGGAAGGCGGGCGGAGGCGTCAGGAGCCGCCCGCGGCCTGCTCCAGGACACGCTGCGCCTCGACCCGGTCCTTGGCGCGGCGGCGGTCCTCCAGCACGGAGGTCCAGGCGTTGCGGCGGGCGGTGCGCTGACCGCCGCTCATGAGCAGCGACTCGACGGCGCGGAGCGCGTCGGTGAAGGACGGGATCGCGGTGGCGCGTACGGGCGCGGCCTGCATGTTCGAGGTCCCCCTTCGGGGCAGCGGATGGTGTACGTGGCGTGATACCAGAGTCACTGTTTGGTGTTACCAGGGAGTGTCCGACCGGTCAAACAACCATGAAGCCTTGATGCGGGGCGCCCAAACGCTGACGCGGCCCTGATGAACGCCCTCATCAGCGAGGACGGTCAGGACCGCGTCGGTTCGGCCATTACTGGCCAGTAATGGCTTGTGCGCGAATTCACACAGCCTGCGAGGCGACGTAGGCGCCACGCTTCTCGATCGCCATCTGGTACAGCCGCCCGGCCCGGTACGAGGACCGCACCAGCGGGCCCGACATCACACCGGAGAAGCCGATCTGCTCGGCCTCCTCCTTCAGCTCCACGAACTCCTGCGGCTTCACCCAGCGCTCGACCGGGTGGTGCCGCACGGAGGGGCGCAGGTACTGGGTGATGGTGACCAGCTCGCAGCCCGCCTCGTGCAGCTGCCTGAGCGCCTCGCTGACCTCCTCGCGGGTCTCGCCCATGCCGAGGATCAGGTTGGACTTGGTGACCAGGCCGAAGTCGCGGGCCTCGGTGATGACCTTCAGGGAGCGCTCGTAGCGGAAGCCGGGGCGGATCCGCTTGAAGATCCGCGGCACCGTCTCCACGTTGTGTGCGAACACCTCGGGGCGCGAGGAGAAGACCTCGGCCAGCTGCTCCGGGACCGCGTTGAAGTCGGGGGCCAGCAGCTCCACCTTCGTACGGCCGCCCTCGCGCTCCGCCGTCTGCGCGTGGATCTGGCGCACGGTCTCGGCGTACAGCCACGCCCCGCCGTCCTCCAGGTCGTCGCGGGCGACGCCGGTGATGGTGGCGTAGTTCAGGTCCATCGTGACCACGGACTCGCCGACCCGGCGCGGCTCGTCGCGATCCAGGGCCTCGGGCTTGCCGGTGTCGATCTGGCAGAAGTCACAGCGCCGGGTGCACTGGTCGCCGCCGATGAGGAAGGTCGCCTCGCGGTCCTCCCAGCACTCGTAGATGTTCGGGCAGCCGGCTTCCTGGCAGACCGTGTGCAGGCCCTCGCTCTTCACGAGGTTCTGCATCTTCGTGTACTCGGGGCCCATTTTCGCCCGGGTCTTGATCCACTCGGGCTTGCGCTCGATGGGGGTCTGGCTGTTGCGGACCTCCAGGCGCAGCATCTTGCGTCCGTCGGGTGAGACTGCGGACACGACCGGCTCCCTGCTCTTTGACTTCGCGTAATCTTCGATTCCTCGGCGCACCCCAGCGTACGCCCGTACTCTTCACGCCCTGCCGCAGAGGCCAACCTCGCGACCGCAGGCCTCATTCCCGGCTCAGGCGGACGCCTTCTCGATCACCCGCGGCTTCAGCTCCGCATTTTCGAGTACGTCCCTCAGGTGCCGCTCGACCACTGGCAGGACCTCCTCGATGGTGACGTCCCGGCCCAGCTCGTCCGCGAGCGAGGCGACGCCCGCGTCCCGGATCCCGCACGGGATGATCCGGTCGAACCACTTGTTGTCCGGGTTCACGTTGAGGGCGAAGCCGTGCATCGTGACGCCCTTGGCGACCCGGATGCCGATCGCGGCGATCTTGCGGTCCTCGCGGCGCTGGCCGGCGTTGGAGGGGGCGTACTCCGGGCCGTTGAGCCGGGGGTCGAACTCCTCGTCGTGCAGCCTCGGGTCGAAGTCCAGCGACAGCCCGCCGAGCGCCGGCCGCTGCTCGACCGGGTCGCCGAGCACCCACACCCCGCTGCGGCCCTCGACCCGGGTGGTCTCCACGCCGAACTCGGCGCAGGCGCGGATGAGCGCCTCCTCCAGCCGCCGTACGTGCGCGACCACGTCCACCGGGCGGGGCAGCTTCTGGATCGGGTAGCCCACCAGCTGGCCCGGGCCGTGCCAGGTGATCTTGCCGCCGCGGTCCACGTCGATGACCGGGGTGCCGTCCAGCGGGCGCTCGTTGTCGGCGGTGCGCCGGCCCGCGGTGTAGACCGGGGGGTGCTCCAGGAGGATCACGGTGTCCGGGACCTCGTCGGCGAACCGGGCCGCGTGCACCCGGCGCTGTTCGTCCCAGGCCTCCTGGTAATCGACGGCATCCGCACCGAACCCCATGCGGACGAACCGCAACTCACTCACGGCAAGCGCCTCCCTCAGCGACGACCGGGCAATCGACCGAGCAATCGGTGTGTCAGGCACGTAACGCGCCCACGTCACTGTACGTCCGTCCGGCGTACGTCAGCCCTGCGGGCGTTCCTCACACGATCGGATGAATGCCTGGCGTAAAGCGCGATCGCCTGCTCACTCTCCGCTACATTCGCGCCGTTCGTGAGGCCATATGGGCTGCTCAAAGGCAATCCGGGCACTTCAGGCCCGGTAGGCAGGAGACCGCACCGCAGATGACGGACCGACCCGCGCAGCGCACCCCCAACCGCCAGCTCGCCGCGCTCATCGCAGAGGCGGGGTTCTCCAACGCGGGTCTGGCCCGTCGAGTCGACCAGCTCGGCCTGGAGCACGGACTGGACCTGAGATACGACAAGACCTCGGTCACCCGCTGGCTGCGCGGACAGCAGCCCCGGGGCACCACCCCCGCCCTGATCGCCGAGGTGTTCACGCGCCGGCTCGGGCGCCGGCTCACCGCCCAGGATCTCGGCCTGGACGCGTGCGCGCCGGTGTACGCCGGACTGGAGTTCGCGGCCACCCCGGAGGAGGCCGTCGACATCGTCAGCGGGCTGTGGCGCAAGGACTCCGGCAGCCACGCCGAGCTGCGCAAGATCGCCTTCACCCCGGCGGGACTCGTCGTGCCCAGCCGGGACTGGTTGATCGGCAAGCCCGACGACAAGGTGGCCCGGGACCCGGCGCCCCGGGTGCCCGCGCAGGCCCGGCCGGGCCCGGTGAAGCTCCAGTCGCTCGCCCCGCCCCGGGCGCGCGGGAACGCCGAGCGCGTCCCCGGGCACAAGGTCACCGGCGGCGACATCGCCGCGCTCCGCTCGGTGGGCGAGCTGTTCCGCACCCTCGACGACCGGTTCGGCGGTGGCCACGCCCGCCAGGCCCTCGTGCGCTACCTGGAGCACGAGTGCGAGCCGATGCTCCGCGGCGCCTACGACGAACAGACCGGCCGCCGCCTCTTCGGCGCCGCCGCCGACCTCACCCGGCTCGCGGGCTGGACGTCGTACGACATTGCCGCGCACGGGCTCGCCCAGCGCTACTTCGTGCAGGCCCTGCGGCTCGCCCAGGCGGCCGGTGACCGGGCGTACGGCTCCTACGTGCTGGTCACCATGAGCCGCCAGGCCGTCTATCTCGGGCACGGCAGGGAGGCCGTGCAGCTGGCCCGGGTGGCCCAGCAGGGGGTCGGCACCGGCGCCCCGCCGGTCGTGCAGGCGCTGCTGCACGCCTCCGAGGCACGGGCGCACGGCGTGCTCGGCGAGGTGCGGGCGTGCACCGCGGCGCTCGTGCGGGCCGAGCGCGCCCTGGAGGCGGCCCGGCCCGGGGACGACGTGCCGTACTGGGCCAAGTTCTTCGACGAGGCCCAGCTCGCCGACGAGTTCGGGCACTGCCACCGGGATCTGCAGCAGTTCCGGGCCGCCGCCCAGCACGCCGAACGCTCCCTCCAGCTCCGCGCGCCCTCCTTCGCCCGCAGCCGCCTCTTCTGCCGTGTCGTCCTCGCCACCGCCCGCCTGGGCCTCGGCGAACTCGACCAGGCCTGCGCACTGGCCGCGGAGGCCGCCGGCCAGGCCGCGGAGATGCGGAGCGCTCGCGCGATCGAGTACGTGAGGGACTTCGAGCGGCGGTTGGAGCCGTATCGCGATGCGGCACCGGCCAGGGGGTATCGGGAGAAGGTGGCGGCATTGGGGTGAGTCCGGGCTGCACAGGCCTATGCCGCTCGCGGCAGCGTCGGCGCCGGGTCCGCGCTGTGCATCGAGCCCGCCGCTCCCAGGTCCGCCAGGATCGCGGACGCGGCCCGGTGGGCGGAGTGCAGGGCGCCCTGGACCGTGCTGGTGTCGCGGTGGTCGCCGCAGACGTACAGGCCGGCCAGCAGGCGTACCGGGCGGCGCAGGTCGTGCGGGGGCCGCATCGCCGGGACCGCCTCGGGGGTGTGGTGCACGGCCAGCGTCTCCCAGCGGCGCGTCGAGGTGCCGTAGAGCCGGGAGAGGTGGATGCGGACGGCGGTGTCCACGCTCTCAGGCGGCGGCCCCAGGACCGTCGAGGAGATCAGGACGCGGCCGACCGGCGCCCGGCTCGGGTCCACGTTGCTGATCACCGCCGTGTGCGCCACCGGCCCGCCCCGGTCGGCGTCCAGGAGGAGCGAGGTGCCGGTGGTGAAGACGGCCGCCGGTTCGTCGGTGGTGTGGTGGACCACGGTCACCGGGTGGAAGTCCGGCACCCGCAGGCCCGGCAGCAGTTCCGCCGCGGCCCGCGCGTCCGTGGCCAGCAGCACCGCCCGGCAGCGGATCTCCCCGTGCTCGGCGGTGGTCACCGAGGTGGTGGACACCGAGGTCACCCGCGTCCCGGTGCGCACGGTGCCGGGCGGCAGCGCCCGCGCCAGCAGCTCCGGCAGCACGTCCGCCCCGCCCTCCGGCACACACAGCCGGCCGCTCGCGAAGGCGCGCAGCGCGAGATCGGCGCACCGGCTGGAGGTGGTCAGCCCGGGGTCGCAGAGCAGCGCGGCGAGCAGGGGGCGCAGGAAGCCGTCGATCGTGCGCGCCGGGACCCCGCGCCGGGCGAGGGCCTGGGCGGCGGGCATCTCGGGGCGGGCCAGGATGCGCTCGACGGGTGTGGCGGCGATCCGGCCGAGCGCGGCGCCCAGCCGGGCCTGGTCCACCGCGCCGCCCACCGGCGCACCGGCCCGGCCGGAGGCCGCCGGACTCCTGGGGGCGCTCGCCAGAGCACGCACCGCATGGAGTGCGCCCCGTGCGCCCCTAGCGCTCCCGCCGGCCGCCGGTGCGCCCGCGCGCTGGGTGCGCCCGTCGCGGTGCAGCAGGACGCCGGGCGCGAAGCGGCACAGGACGAGGGAGTCCAGGCCCGGGGTCGTCCGGAGTTCGGGGTAGGACGTGGACAGCAGCTGTCCGATGCGGTCGAGCCGGAAGCCGTCGACCTTCTCCGTCGACATACGGCCGCCCACGTAAGGGGCGGCCTCCAGGACTGCGGTCGTTACTCCTGCGCTGGTGAGCCGATGAGCCGCCGAGAGTCCGGCGATTCCGGCTCCCACGATGACGACGTCCACCTGGTACGCGGGCTCAAGCACGAGGCCCCTCCTGTGGTTGCGCGGCCGGTGGAGACGTCATGCCCCCAACAGGCTCCAGCGATACCCGAGTTCGGGTCGAGGGTAGGGCCGTGATCGGTCACGAACAGTCGCGCATGGGCAGGGCACGGTCGCATGGAGGTCGCATTCGGTCACAAGAGGTCGCAGGACATCTCTCGTGCCCGTCGTGCACGGCGCGTGTACGACGGGCGGGCGGAATCGCATGCCTCCGGCCGGCGGATCGTATACGTCAGGCCGCCCGGATCGCGTCGTCGATGCCCGGGAACGCGAACGTGAACCCCGACTCCAACAGCCGCTTCGGCACCACCCGCTGACTGCCCAGCACGTCGCCCGCCATCTCGCCCAGCACCGCCCGCAGCACCGGCGCCGGCACCGCGAACGCGGCCGGGCGATGCAGGACGCGCGCCATCGCCGCCGTGATCTCACGGTTCGTCAGCGGCTCAGGTGCCGTCAGATTGAACGGTCCGGACAGGGACCCGGTGTCGATGAGATGCCGGAGCGCCGCGACCTCGTCGTGCAGCGCGATGTACGACCAGTACTGCCGCCCGTCGCCCAGCCGCCCCCCGAGCCCCGCCCGGAACAGCGGGAACAGCCGCCCCCAGGCCCCGCCGCCCCGGGCCACCACCAGCCCCGTCCGCGCGAACACCGTCCGCACGCCCGCCTCCTGCGCGGGCGCCGCCGCCTCCTCCCACTCCACGCACAGCGAGGGCAGGAACCCGTCGCCCGGCGGCGCCTCCTCGTCCACCGCCCGGTCGCCGGTGTCGCCGTAGAAACCGATCGCGCTGCCGCTGACGAACACCCGCGGCGGCTCGGGCAGCGCGGCCACCGCCTCCGCCAGCGCGGCCGTGCCCAGCACCCGGCTGTCCCGCAGCAGCCGCTTGTACGCCGGCGTCCAGCGCCGGTCGCCGATCCCGGCCCCGGCCAGATTCACCACCGCCGTACACCCGGTCAGACCCGCCGCGTCCACATACTGCCCCTCAGGGTCCCAGCAGACCTCGTCCGGCTTCGCGGCCGCCCGGCGCACCAGCCGCACCACCTCGTGCCCGTCCGCCGTCAGGGACCGCACCAGGGCGCTGCCGATCAGGCCCGACGCACCGGCCACCGCGACACGCATCCGTTCCATGGCTTCCATGGCCCCAGCATGCCCGCGGCCGCGGCGAAAACCCGTGAGGTGCTCCGGCCGCCCGCCGTAGGGTGATCGCCATGCCGGAGCCGTACATACGCGTCGCCGTGGCCGACGACGAGGAGGGCCTCGCCCTGCTCGACCGCGCCACCTGGTCCACCCTGCACGCCGTCTCGCCCCCGCCCGAGGGGCCGTTCTTCGACGAGCGCCATGTCCCCGGGGACTACCTGGTCGCCGAGTCCGGCGGCCGGATCGTCGGGTACGTCCGCCTCGCCCGCCCGACCCCGCTCGCCTCCAACGCGCACGTCCTGCAGATCCAGGGCCTCGCCGTCGCCGACGAGGCGCGCGGGCAGGGCATCGGGCGCGCGCTGATCCGGGCCGCCGTCGCGCAGGCGCGCGGACGCGGTGCGCGACGGCTGAGCCTGCGCGTGCTCGGGCACAACGCCCCGGCCCGCGCGCTGTACGCGTCCGAGGGGTTCGCCGTCGAGGGCGTACAGCCGGGGGAGTTCCTCCTCGACGGCCGATACGTCGACGACGTGCTCATGGGCCGCACGCTGTGACCTGACCGCTCAGGAGCTGACCAGGTGGCCGGCGTCCACCGGCGCGGTCGCCGTGGCCGCGCGCTGGGCGTCGCCCGCCACCTCGGACGCCGTGAGCGCGTACCCCGTCTCGGCGTCCGAGGTGGAACGGGCGAAGACCACCCCGAAGACCCTGCCGTCCGTGGTCAGCAGCGGGCCGCCGGAGTTGCCCGGGCGGACCGTGGAGCGGATCGCGTAGATGTCCCGGGTGACCGTGGCGTCGTTGTAGATGTTCTGCCCGGTCGCCTTCACCCGGCTCGCCACCGTCGCCGCCTGCAGATTCAGGCCGCCGTCCTGCGGATAGCCCGCGACCACCGCCGAGTCCCCGCGCGACGCCTTCGTGTCGAAGCGCAGCACCGGAGCCCGCAAGCCCGGCACATACAGCACCGCCACGTCCCGGTCGGGGTCGAAGAGCACCACCCGGGCGTCGTACGACCGCCCGACCCCGCCGATCCGCACGCTCGGGTGGTCGATGCCCGCCACCACGTGCGCGTTGGTCATCACACGCTCCGTGGCGTAGACGAAGCCGCTGCCCTCGCGGCCCTCGTTGCCCGAGACACCCTCGATCTTCACCGTGCTCAGCTTCGCCGCGCTGGTCGCGGCCGGGGTCACGCTGTCGCCGGAGGGGCGGGCCACCTGGGCCGTCGACTCGTTCTCGAACGGGTTGAAGACCTGCGGGAAACCCGCCTCGGTCAGCGCCGAGGTGGCGCGGGAGAACCATGCTGGCGTCGTCTGCGGCATCGACTGCTGCACCGCGCCGAGCAGCGTCGAGTTCCGTATCGCCGTCGTCAGCATCTGCGACGGGGCCGCGCCCAGGACGCTCGCCGCCACCCAGGCCACGATCAGCACCGCGACGGAATTGGCCGCGGCGCCCCCCATCCCGTCGAGCACCCGCAGGGGCCGCGGCCCGTGGTCCAGCTCCCCGCGCAGCCGCAGTGCCAGCCGGCCCGCCAGCCCATGGCCCACCACCGCGGGCACCAGCACCGTCACCACCGCGAGCACCGTCGCCGCCGCCGTGCCACGCGCCACCAGACCGGTCGCCCACGGCAGCACCCACACGCCGACGGCCGCGCCGCCGACGAACCCCGCCAGGGAGACGCAGCCGGCCACCAGTCCGCGCCGGTAGCCGGACACCGCGTAGACGAGGATCACCAGCACAAGCACCAGGTCGAGCAGGTCCACGGAGCCGCCTTTCTCTCGGACCCCTCAGTACGGACGGGACGGGCCCGGTGATTCAGTCACCCACATCTGGGCGACCACCGCGCGGCGAACCGACCACGTATGTGTGTACCCCCAGAAACGCCCCGGACCGGGAGGATGGTTCCACCAGGTGGCACAGCGCACATCGCGGGCACGGCGTGTCGCCTTGAAAGTGGGACCATGCGTGCTGCTCGAAGACCATTGAGAAGACTGAGAACACTGAGACGCCCAGGGGTGGGGCTGCTCGGGGTGCGGGGGCCACTGCGTGAGGGGCGGGTGCCGCTGTGGGGGGTGCGGCGGACACCCGTGGCCGCAGGGGAGGTCCCTGAGGCGCTGAGCGGCTCCGAGGTGCCGGAGCCCGGGGAATCCGGTGAGCAGGGGACGCGGTGGACGACAGGGCTGACGGGGTCCGCCGGGTCGCCCCTGCCGTCGGCTCCGCCGCCCGGGGCCTTCGAGCCGCCGAACGGGGGATCCGAGCCGCCGTTCGCCGCCGCCGGGGCGCCGGGCGGGAAGGCGGAGGCGGAGCCGGAGAAGGACGCGTCCGGGCGGCCGCGGTGGCGTGGCCGGGTGCCTGTGGCGGTGCTGGTGCTGGCCGGGTGTCTGCCCGGGGTGCTCGCGCTGCTCGCCCTGGTGCTGTTCACCCGTGGCGGCGACGCGCCCGTCACCGTGCGGGCCGACCGGCACGGGGCGGGGGCGGCCACGGCGCCCTACCGTGCGCACCGCCCGGCCATCGTGCCCCGGTCCGTCTGGCTGGGCCCCCTCACCCCGCACCAGCCGCCGCCCCACTACGACGACAAGGTGATCGCCGTCTTCCTGCACCACACCGACTCACCCAGCTCCTACGACTGCGCGGACGCGCCCAGCATCATCCGGCACCTGTACGCCGGCCAGACCGGTGACCGCAACTGGGACGACCTCGGCTACAACTTCGTCGTGGACCGCTGCGGCACCATCTACGAGGGCCGCGCCGGAGGCGTCGACCGGCCCGTAACCGGCGCCCACACCCTCGGCTTCAACCACCGCACCGCCGGCATCGCCGCCCTCGGCACCTTCACCGAGGGCGTCCCCGTGCCCCGCGCCATGACCGACGCGATCGCCGCCCTGGTCGCCTGGAAACTGGGCCTCGCCGGGGTCGACCCGCGCGACAGCACCCGGCTGCTCTCCAGCAGCAGCCTCAGCCGCTATCAGGCCGGTACCACCGTCACCCTGCCCGCCCTGGCCGGCCACGACGCCGGCTACATGACCAGCTGCCCCGGCGCCGCCCTCACCGCCCGCCTCCCCGAGATCCGCGAGGCCGCCGCCCGCCTCCAGGGCCGCCCCGCCCACAGGAACGCCACAGGCGTCCCGCAGCCTTCTGCGAGGACCGCGCCCTAGGGTCGACGTACGCCGACAAGCCGGCCGGAGGTGGGGTAACGATGAGCGGTCGTACACAGCGACAGGAAAAGGTCTCCCTGTGGGGCCGGGCGGTGCGCAGCCCCTGGACCGTGGTCTGCGTCGTCGCCGCGGTCGTGGTCGGCCCGGCCGCCGGCACGGCCGCCGCGCTCGACCGGGCCAATGCGGCGCCGCCCCTGCACGTCCCGGCCGATCAGCCCCTGAAGCGATCCCACAGCCTGGGGTAACGCTCCGCGAGGACGGCTTCGTTCTCGAAGTCGATCGAGGTGCCCTCCGGTTCCGCGGGGGCCGGGGCGATGCCCAGATCCGGGGCGACGGTGCCGGTCAGCTGCTCGTAGGCCTCGTCCGCCGCGTAGCCCAGTTCCTCGCCGTCGCCGTCGATCTCCTCGTCGAAGTCGCCCAGCAGGTCCGCCAGCGCGTCCGGATCGTGCAGCGCGCCCTCGAAGACCTCCCGGCCCTGGCCGATCAGCCAGCACCGGAAGAAGTCGAACGCGTCGTCGCTGGCCCCGTCCAGCAGCACCCAGGCGGCACCCCACAGGTCCCAGCGGTAGGCGCGGTTGTAGCGGGCCTCGAAGTGACGGGCGAAGTCCAGCACTAGGTCCGGTTCCAGCTGGAGCAGCCGGTCCAGGAGCAGGTCGGCCTGATCCTCGGGGTCGCCCTCGGCGGCCTCGCGGCTGGTGTCGATCAGCTCCCAGAACTCCGTCTCGTCCATCACGGGACCAGCATCGTGCCTGGACCCCTGCGACGCACGCGGAGTGCGCCGGAGTACGGCGGATCGTTATCGGGCGCCCCCGTCTTCATCGGGCGCCCGGTTCCCGTACCGCGCGGCGAGCCGGGCCGCGTCCGCCGCGAGCCGCTGCCGCAGGCCCGCCGGGGCCAGCACCTCGGCCTCCGCCCCGAGCGCCGTCAGCTGTGTGTGCGCGACCTCCTCGGACTCCACCGGCACCGTGACCGTCACCCAGCCCTCGCCGTCCGGCTCGCCCGGCTCCGCCAGGGCCTGTCGCGCGGACAGCGGATCGACGGCGTACCGCAGCCGGCGCACCCCGTCCGGGGACAGCCGTACGACGACCTCGGCGCGCAGGATCGAGCGCGCGAACCGCTCGGCCTGGCCGGCCCAGTGGCCGGGCAGATCGAAGTCCGGGTCACGGGTGAAGCGTTCCTCCAGGGGATCCACGGCGCCGAACCGGTCGATCCGGTACGTCCGGAAGTCGCCGTGGCCGTCGGACACCCGCGCGCACAGGTACCAGACGCCCGCCTTCAGCACGAGCCCGTACGGCTCCAGCTCCCGCTCGACCGTGCTCTCCCCGCGCCGGTAGACCGCGCGGATCCGCCGGTCGTCCCACACCGCCTCGGCCACCGCCGGCAGCAGCGCGGGCGTCTCCGGCTCCCGGAACCAGGCCGGCGCGTCCAGATGGAAGCGCCGGCCCGCGCTGTCCGGGGCGTCCCGCAGCGAGGGCAGCAGGGCGGCCGACACCTTCAGCCGGGCCGCCGAGGCCGCGTCGTCCAGGCCCATCTCCCTGAGCGCCCCCGGCACCCCGCTCAGGAACAGCGCCTCGGCCTCGCTCCTGGCCAGCCCCGTCAGCCGCGTCCGGTACCCGCCGACCAGCCGGTACCCTCCGGCCCGCCCCCGGTCGGCGTACACCGGCACGCCCGCCTCCGACAGCGCCTGCGCGTCGCGCGTGACCGTCCGCTCCGAGACCTCCAGTTCGGCCGCGAGCTCGGCCGCGGTCATGGCGGGGCGGGACTGGAGGAGGAGCACCATCTTGATGAGCCGGGCCGCACGCATACGGCCATCATGCAATGAGGCCCCCCGCCACAGCGGAGGGCCTCATCGTCCGGCTCTTTACAGCCCGTACTTCTCCCGGGCCTCCTTGACCGCCGTGGCCTTCACCTCGCCGCGCCGGGCGAGCTGGGCCAGGGCCGCGACGACGATCGACTCGGCGTCGACGCCGAAGTGGCGGCGGGCGGCGTCGCGGGTGTCCGAGAGGCCGAAGCCGTCGGCGCCCAGCGAGGAGTAGTCCTGCTCGACCCACTGCGCGATCTGGTCCGGGACCTGGCGCATGTAGTCGGAGACCGCGAGGACCGGGCCCTCGGCGCCCTGCAGCGCCTGACGGACGTACGGCACGCGCTCCTCGCCGCGCAGCAGGGCCGCGTCGGCCTCCATGGCGTCCCGGCGCAGCTCGGTCCAGGAGGTCGCCGACCAGACGTCGGCCGCGACACCCCACTCCTCGGCGAGCAGCTTCTGCGCCTCAAGGGCCCAGTGGATCGCCGTACCGGAGCCGAGCAGCTGGATGCGGGCGGCGTTGGCCGCCGGGGACAGGCCCGCGGACTCCGCCGTGTTGAAGCGGTACAGACCCTTGACGATGCCCTCGTCGATGCCGAGGCCCTGCGGCTTGGCGGGCTGCGGCAGCGGCTCGTTGTAGACCGTCAGGTAGTAGAACACGTTCTGGTCCTCGCCCGGCTTCGCCTCGCCGTACATCCGGCGCAGACCCTCACGGACGATCACCGCGATCTCGTACGCGAACGCGGGGTCGTACGACAGCGCCGCCGGGTTGGTCGCGGCGATCACCGGGGAGTGGCCGTCGGCGTGCTGCAGGCCCTCGCCCGTCAGGGTCGTACGGCCCGCCGTCGCGCCGACGAGGAAGCCGCGGCCGAGCTGGTCGCCGAGCTGCCACATCTGGTCGGCGGTGCGCTGCCAGCCGAACATCGAGTAGAAGATGTAGAAGGGGATCATCGCCTCGCCGTGCGTCGCGTACGACGACGAAGCGGCGATGAAGTCGGCCATCGAACCGGCCTCGGTGATCCCCTCGTTGAGGATCTGGCCGTTCTGGGCCTCCTTGTAGTACATCAGCTGGTCGCGGTCGACCGGCTCGTACGTCTGGCCCTTGGGGGAGTAGATGCCCAGGGAGGGGAACAGCGACTCCATACCGAAGGTGCGCGCCTCGTCGGGGACGATCGGCACCCAGCGCTTGCCCGTCTCCTTGTCGCGGACCAGGTCCTTGACCAGGCGGACGAAGGCCATCGTCGTCGCCACGTTCTGCGAGCCGGAGCCCTTGTCGAAGGAGGCGAACGCCTTCTCCGCCGGGGCCGGCAGCGGGGCCAGCGCGTGCGTACGGCGGGCCGGGGCGGGGCCGCCGAGGGCCGCGCGGCGCTCCTGGAGGTAGCGGACCTCGGGGGAGTCGGCGCCCGGGTGGCCGTAGGGCACCACGCCGTCGACGAAGTCGCTGTCCTTGATCGGCAGGCCGAGCAGGTCGCGCATCGTCTTGAACTCGTCCACCGTCAGCTTCTTCATCTGGTGGTTGGCGTTCTTCGACGCGAAGCCCTCGCCGAGGGTGTGGCCCTTGACCGTCTGGGCCAGGATCACGGTCGGCGCGCCCTTGTGCTCGACGGCGGCCTTGTACGCGGCGTAGACCTTGCGGGCCTCGTGACCACCACGGGAGAGGTGGAAGCACTCAAGGATCTTGTCGTCGCTCAGCAGCTTCGCCATCTCGACGAGCGCCGGGTCCTTGCCGAAGAAGTCCTGGCGGATGTAGGCGGCGTCGCGGGTCTGGTACGTCTGCACCTGGGCGTCCGGTACCTCGCGCAGACGGCGTACGAGCGCGCCGGTCGTGTCGAGCGCGAACAGCTCGTCCCAGGCCGTACCCCACAGCGTCTTGACGACGTTCCAGCCGGCGCCGCGGAACTGGGCCTCCAGCTCCTGCACGATCTTGAAGTTGGCGCGGACCGGGCCGTCGAGGCGCTGCAGGTTGCAGTTGATGACGAAGGTCAGGTTGTCGAGGCCCTCGCGGCTCGCCAGCGCGAGCGCGGCCGTCGACTCGGGCTCGTCCATCTCGCCGTCGCCGAGGAAGGCCCAGACGTGGGAGGCGGAGACGTCCTTGATGCCGCGGTTGGTCAGGTACCGGTTGAAGCGCGCCTGGTAGATCGCGGAGAGCGGGCCGAGGCCCATGGAGACGGTGGGGAACTCCCACAGCCAGGGCAGGCGGCGCGGGTGCGGGTAGGACGGCAGGCCGTTGCCGCCGGCCTCCTGGCGGAAGTTGTCCAGGTGCGCCTCGGTCAGGCGGCCGTCCAGGAAGGCGCGGGCGTAGATGCCGGGGGAGGCGTGGCCCTGGATGTACAGCTGGTCGCCGGAACCGTCGCCCTCCTTGCCCTTGAAGAAGTGGTTGAAGCCGGTCTCGTAGAGCCACGCGGCCGAGGCGAAGGTGGCGATGTGGCCGCCGACGCCGTGCTTCGCACCACGGGTCACCATCGCGGCCGCGTTCCAGCGGTTCCAGGCGGTGATCCGGGCCTCCATCTCCGGGTCGCCGGGCAGGGCCGGCTCGGCGGAGGTGGGGATGGTGTTGACGTAGTCGGTTTCGAGGAGCTTCGGCAGCGCGATGCCGCCCGCCTCGGCGCGCTCCAGCGTGCGGCGCATCAGGTACGCGGCACGGTGCGGCCCGGCTTCCCTGGCCACGGCGTCCAGGGAGGCCTGCCACTCGGCGGTCTCCTCCGGGTCGCGGTCCGGGAGCTGGTCGAGCGCGCTCGGCTGGATGGCGTTGGGGTCGGTCATGTCGCCGCCTTCCTCAGTCGAAGGGGGTTCCCTCATCGGTGAAGGGTTCGGGGGTGCCCTAGGTCTTTGGCAGGACAGGGCGTGAACTTCGGTGGAAGTCCGTCGGCGACTGTAACTCCCTGATCGATGATCGATCAAAGGGTTGAGGGGCAAAACTTCTCGATTGCGAAAAAGTCGGCACCCGGTGCCTTCGATCAGGGCACCGAGTGTCGGTTCTGAGGCGTGTTTTCGCAGGTCGAGCCACGTTTGAGCAGGGC
This sequence comes from Streptomyces sp. CoH27, assembly GCF_020181035.1. Classification (GTDB taxonomy): domain Bacteria; phylum Actinomycetota; class Actinomycetes; order Streptomycetales; family Streptomycetaceae; genus Streptomyces; species Streptomyces camelliae. The sequence continues at coordinate 2,321 of NZ_JAIQYY010000048.1, read as the reverse complement.
TCTGCTCGCCGGTGCTACGGCGTGCAAGAGACGGTCACGGCCGCGGGGCGCAGCCGAGGACGTGGGCCTTCACCAGCTCCGCGATCCGCGGATCCCGGCGCTTGAACGCCTGCACGAGCTCCTCGTGCTCCTCGGCGTACGACTGCTGCACCGTGCCCAGCCAGCGGATGGACAGTGCCGTGAAGACCTCGATGCCGAGGCCCTCCCAGGTGTGCAGCAGCACCGAGTTGTGCGCCGCGCGGACCAGTTCGCGGTGGAAGCCGACCGTGTGCCGGACCTGGGCCGTGCCGTCGGCCTCGCGGTCCGCCTCGTACAGGGCCAGGACGTGCGGCTCCAGGGCCGAGCAGTCCTCGGCGAGGCGGTCGGCGGCCAGCTCGGCGGCGATGGCTTCGAGCCCGGCGCGCACCGGGTAGCTCTCCTCCAGGTCGGCCGCGCTCAGGTTCCGCACCCGGACGCCCTTGTTCGGCGCCGACTCGATCAGCCGGAGCGACTCCAGCTCGCGCAGGGCCTCACGGACCGGGGTCTGGCTGACCTCCAGCTCGGTGGCGATCCGCCGCTCCACGATGCGCTCGCCCGGCTGCCAGCGCCCGCTGACGATCCCCTCCACGATGTGCTCGCGGATCTGTTCGCGCAGCGAGTGGACGACGGGCGCGGTCATGAGGGGCTCCTTAGGGAGGGCTGACGTTTAGACAATACGGCGGGTTCGCTCCGGGGGTGGGGCGTGTGGGGGTGCTTTTGCGCAGGTGAGACGAGCCTTACACGCACCGTGTGCCGACAGACACGAACACCCCGCCCGGAAGAAGCTCCGGACGGGGTGTTCGTACTGCCCGAGTGGGGAGGGTCAGAGGCCCAGCTCTACGTCGTCGAGATCCTCAACCCGGTCAGAGACCGAGCTCGACCTCGAACTCGCCCGCCTCCAGGATCGCCTTGACCGCCGTCAGGTAACGGGCCGCGTCGGCGCCGTCGACCAGGCGGTGGTCGTAGGAGAGGGTCAGGTAGGTCATGTCGCGGACGCCGATGACCGTGCCCTCCTCGGTCTCGATGACGGCCGGACGCTTGACCGTGGCACCGATGCCGAGGATCGCGACCTGGCCCGGCGGCACGATGATCGTGTCGAAGAGCGCACCGCGCGAACCGGTGTTGGAGATGGTGAAGGTCGCGCCGGACAGCTCGTCCGGGGTGATCTTGTTGGCGCGGACCTTGCCCGCCAGCTCCGCCGTGGCCTTGGCGATGCCCGCGATGTTGAGGTCGCCGGCGTGCTTGATGACCGGGGTCATCAGGCCCTTCTCGGAGTCCACCGCGATCCCGATGTTCTCGGAGTCGAAGTAGGTGATCGTGCCCTCGGCCTCGTTGATCTTGGCGTTGATGACCGGGTGGGCCTTCAGCGCCTGGGCCGCCGCCTTCACGAAGAACGGCATCGGGGAGAGCTTGACGCCCTCGCGCGCGGCGAAGGAGTCCTTGGCCTGGGCGCGCAGGCGCATCAGGCGGGTGACGTCGACCTCGACGACCGACGACAGCTGGGCCTGCTCGTGCAGTGCCTTGACCATGTTGTCGCCGATGACCTTGCGGATGCGGGGCATCTTGACGGTCTGGCCACGGAGGGGGGAGACCTCCAGGACCGGCGCCTTCTTGGCGGCGGCGACAGCCGGGGCAGCGGCGGCCGGAGCCGGAGCGGCTGCGGCGGCCTTCGCGGCCTCGGCGGCGGCGATGACGTCCTGCTTGCGGATACGGCCGCCGACGCCGGTGCCCTTGACGGCGGACAGGTCGACGCCGTTCTCGGCGGCGAGCTTGCGCACCAGCGGGGTGACGTACGCGCCCTCGTCCGTCGCCTGGACGGCGGTCGGGGAGGTCGGCGCGGTGGCCGGGGCGACCGGGGCCGGAGCCGGCGCGGGGGCCGGAGCCGGAGCCGGAGCGGCGGCGACCGGGGCGGGCGCCGGAGCCGGGGCAGCCGGAGCCACGGGGGCGGCCGGAGCCGGGGCCGGGGCGGCCGGGGCAGCGGCGGCGGGCGCCGGAGCCGGAGCGGCCGGAGCCGGAGCGGCGGCCGGGGCGGCACCCGGGGCACCGATGACGGCGAGCTTGGCGCCGACCTCGGCGGTCTCGTCCTCGTTCACCACGATCTCCAGCAGCACGCCGGAGGCGGGCGCCGGGATCTCGGTGTCGACCTTGTCCGTGGAGACCTCAAGCAGCGGCTCGTCGGCCTCGACCGAGTCGCCGACCGCCTTCAGCCAGCGGGTGACAGTGCCCTCGGTGACGCTCTCACCGAGCGCCGGAAGGGCCACGTCCGTGCCGGTGGCGCCACCGGCCGGCGCGGCCGGGGCAGC
>NZ_JAIQYY010000047.1 GCF_020181035.1 Streptomyces sp. CoH27 | reverse complement strand
ATCACCGCCGGCGGGAAGCCGCCGGGTCTGGCCCGCGTTGCGGGCCAGACCCAATAAGCCTGCGTTGCAGTCTTATTGACGCTCCCTCCGCTTCGCTCCAGGAGCGGAAAAGCCGCACCGGCGGGGAGGGGTGGAGGGGGTCGGTACGAGCGACGGGCATGACACACAGTCAGAAGCAACAACCCGTCAGATATGAGCACCGTACCGGACGCCGGACCCGCATCTCTAGTATGCTTCAAAAATAAGCCGTAGACCTCAACTGGTGGGAACACACCCCACCGATCACATCCACGACGCGTCAGCAGAACGACACCATGATCCCGTCACCCGGTGACAGCGGCCATGGCCCCAAAGGAGCGGAACCGTGTCGAAGACTCTCCGTCCCCATCAGCGCGAGGCCGTCGACGCGGTGCTGCGCGCCCTCGAACTGCCCGCCCACTCGACCGTACCCGAGCGCGGGCTGCGGACGCAGGTGGTCATGGCGACCGGCTCGGGCAAGACCCTCGTCGCCGTGCGCAGCGCGGAGGAGTTGAAGGCGGGGCGGGTGCTGGTGCTGGTGCCCTCGCTGGACCTGCTCACGCAGACCCAGGCCGAGTGGCATGAGGGAGGTCGCAAGGGGCTGATGATCGGGGTGTCGTCGCTGCGCGGGGATCAGGCGGTCTTCCCGAACACCACTGCGGTTGAGGAGCTGGTCGACTGGGTGCGGCCGTTCGACAAGGTGACGGTGTTCGCCACGTACGCCTCGCTCGGACTCGGCACGCTGGAGCGGGCGCACGCGGCCGGCCTTCCGGGCTGGGACCTCATCGTCGTGGACGAGGCGCACCGGACGTCGGGGCGGATCGGCAAGCCGTGGGCGGTCGTCCACGACAACACCCGCATCCCCGCCCTGCGGCGGCTGTATATGACGGCCACGCCGCGGCTGTGGCAGCTGGACGACGACCAGGAACCGGGCGTGCCTGGGGAGTTGGTGGCGTCGATGGAGGACGATCCGGAGGGTCCGTTCGGGGCGCGCTGCTACACGCTGACGTTGTCCGAGGCGATCAGTTGGGGGATCTGTGCGCCGTATCAGGTGGTGTGCGTGGACATCACCGATACCCAGCTCCAGGCTGCCCAGCTCCTGGGCGGGGATGCCCGGTCGGATGAGGTGCGCGGGGCCCGGCTCGCCGCGTTGCAGACGGCTCTGGTGAAGGCGTCGGCGGAGGAGGACTTCCGCCGGACGCTGGTCTTCCACCACCTGGTCAAGGAGGCCGAGGCCTTCGCGGCCGGCCTGCCCGGCGTCGCCGCCCGCTTGCACGCGGACGACCCGCAGCTGTACCCGCACAGGATCTGGGCGGACTGGCTGTGCGGCGACCATCCTGCGATCCACCGGCGTCGTGTGCTGGCCGAGTTCGCCGGCGGCGCGGACGCGGCCAGGTGCTTTTTGGGGTCGGCGAAGGTCCTGGGTGAGGGCGTCGACATCCAGAACTGTGACAGCGTGTACTTCGCCGACGTGCGCGGGTCCATGCCCGACCTGGTCCAGGCCGTCGGCCGGGCGCTGCGGATCCAGCCGGGCGCGGGGAAGGTGGCCTCGCTGGTGGTGCCGATCCTGCTCGGGCCCGGCGAAACCGCGGACAACATGCTCACCAGCAAGGCCTACGGCGGTCTGGCCAAGCTCCTGGAGGCCCTCAGGGCGCACGACACCCGCGTCGTGGAGGCATTGGCCGTGCCACAGGCGCCCAGCCGCTCCAAGGGCGTCCAGAGCCGCAAGGGGGGCCGGGACGGCGAGGGCGCTGAGGGAGCCGAGGGCGAGGACGGCGTCCTTGTCTCGGTGCCGGCACGGGCGCTGCTGAAATTCAGCACCCCGCGCGACCCCGCCGCCCTCGCCGCGTTCATCAGCCTGCGCGTCCTCAGCCCCGAGAAGGAGCACTGGCGGCGCGGTGTGGAGGCGGCCGTCATCTACACCCGGCGCCACGGCAGCCTGAAGATCCCGTTCACGTACCGCGTCCCCGACCACCGGGAGCAGGAGACCGAGGGCCAGGGCGAAGAGCAGAGCGAGGGTGTGCGGGAGAGGTGGCCGGCCTCGCTCGCGGGCTTCCCGCTCGGGCAGTGGATCGCCGACGCCCGCCGGCTCTACGCCCGCGGTCGTCTCGACGCCGGACGCATCCGGCAGCTGGAGACGCTGGGCATGGTCTGGTCGCACCGTGACGTGGCCTGGGAAGAAGGACTCACCGCGGCCCGCGGGTGGGCCAAGGAGAACGGGCACCTCCTGGCACCGCTCGACGCCGTCTGGCGGGGTCACAAGGTCGGCATCTGGCTGAAGAACGCGCGATCCGACGCCCGCGCCGGGACGCTGTCGCAGGAACGGTGCGAACAGTTGGAGGACATCGACCCCGCCTGGTGCCCCGTCTGGCCGGTGGAGTGGCAGCGTGCCTTCCACCTCACCCGCCAGCACCTGGAGGCCGGCGGCACGCTGCCCACCGCGCCGCGCGAGGTCGTGCGCCAGGGCGAGGACCTCGGGCGGTGGGTACGCCAGCAGCAACTCGGCTTCGACACGCTCACCGCCGTGCAGCAATGGATGTGCGAACACGTCCTCGCCATCGAACCCGCAGCCGAGGAGGAAAAGCCCCCTCCGCGCCGTGCGCACTCCGACCGGTGGGCGATGAACTACACCGCCGCCCGCCAGTACTACGAACGAGAAGGACACCTCCAGGTACCCCGGGGACACATCGAGACGATCGTGGCCGGCCACGACGGCGGAGACCAGGAGGAACGAGACCTCAAGCTCGGATCGTGGATCAGCAACCAACGCTCACGGGCCGCCACCCTCTCCCCCGAACGCCGCGAACAGCTCACAGCGATCGGCATGCACTGGACNGACGGATTCAATCGGTCGTCGCAACGCTGGCTGGTGGGACCGATCGTAGCTGCTTGGTGAACACTTCAGCCGGGGTTCGCCACCCGAGGGTTTTCCGGGGCCGGTTGTTGATGACCGCTGCGACGGCCTGGAGCTCTTCGCTGTTCCAGCGGGACAAGTCGGTGCCCTTGGGGAAGTACTGACGCAGTAGGCCGTTGGTGTTCTCGTTGGTCCCGCGTTGCCAGGGGCTGTGGGGGTCGGCGAAGTAGACAGGGATGCCGGTCTCGACCGTGAAGGCGGTGTGCGCGGACAACTCCTTGCCGCGGTCCCAGGTGAGAGACCGCCGGAGTTGCTCAGGCAGTGTGGTCATCGTCCTGGCCAGGGCGTTCTTCATCGTGATGGCGCCGTATCCGGCCAGAGCGGGTCCGTTCTTCGTGCGCGGGACCACACCGTAGCCCTCCTCGCGCGGCAGGTGGACCAACATGGTGAACCTGGTGGTGCGCTCGACGAGCGTCCCGATCGCCGAGCGTTTCAGCCCGATGATGAGGTCGCCCTCCCAGTGCCCGGGAACGGCGCGGTCCTCGGCCTCGGCGGGACGCTGGCTGAGGAGGACCTTGTCGGTGACGTGGGCCCACGCCTTCTGCCGGCTGCGTGCCCGGGGAACACGCAGCGCCCGTCCGGTACGCAGGCAGGCCACCAGCTCGCGTTTCAGCGCGCCACGCCCCTCGACGTAGAGCGCCTGGTAGATCGCCTCGTGACTGATACGCATGTCCTCATCGTCGGGGAACTCGACCGGCAGGCGTCGCGCGATCTGCTCCGGGCTCCATGCTGTCACCCAGCCTCGGTCACCGCGGTGCGGCTTGTTGCGCCCCTTCCAGGCCGGGCCCTTCGGACCCACACGGTTGCCTCCGGCGTCGGTGACCTCCCCCGACAGCCGGGCCTGGACGTAGGCTTGCAGCCTCGGATTGTCCACGAGCTTGGCTGTCTTCGGGCGCCGGGCCCGGCGTTCAGCGTGCCACTGCGCAGTCGAGGCCCGGTAGTCCAGCTTGTAGGTCCGGGTAGAGGCATTGCGCCGCAGCTCACGGGAGACCGTCGACGGCGCCCGTCCGAGCCTGCGGGCGATCTCCCGGACGCCCGCGCCCTGGGCATGCCAGACGGCGATGTCCTCCCGTTCGGGAAACGACAGGTAGCGCCCGGACACCTCATCAGGAAGACACGGATTCACGCCGCCAGCGTGCCGGAACCATCGGAATCCCACCGGCCCGGACACCCCGGCAGCACTGCACGCATCCTCGGTCTTGGCACCCCGAGCGATCGCCGTCCAGAACCTGACCCTGTCCTCACGCCAGGCCACCGACGGCCTGCCCGGCGACGGCATCAACCCCCGATACGCACGAACCTGCTTGTGCCGCTCCACAGAGCCCATCGCTCCACCTCCCGATCAAGGTGTTGCGACGATCAGTTGAATCCGTCNACCTGCTTGTGCCGCTCCACAGAGCCCATCGCTCCACCTCCCGATCAAGGTGTTGCGACGATCAGTTGAATCCGTCCACGAACCACCGCCCCCTGATGGTGCGTCAGTCAAATAGACTCGAAACCCACGCGCTGACCAGCACAAATGGAGAAACGCGACTGGAGTACTAGGTGGTGTCTTCAAATGATCTTGAGTAGTGGATCATGGTTGGGTGATACGTCGCCATGAACTGTCCGATGCCGAGTGGGAGTTCGTTCGGCCGCTGCTGCCCGCGTCCTTGCGGGGACGCAAGAGGTTGGACGACCGAAGGGTCCTCAACGGGATCGTGTGGAAGTTCCGCACCGGGACGGCTTGGCGGGATGTGCCCGAGCGGTACGGGCCGTGGGCCACGTTGCATACCCGCTTCCGCCGGTGGGCGGCGGACGGCACCTTCGAGCGGATGCTCAAGGCCGCCCAGGCGCAGGCGGACGCAGTGGGGGATGTCGACTGGCTGGTGTCGGTCGACTCCACCATCGTCCGCGCCCACCAGCACGCCGCCGGGGCCCGAAAAGGGGGCTTCGCAGCCCCGGTCTCGGACGCTCCCGAGGCGGCCTGACCAGCAAAATTCATTTCGCCTGCGACGCCTTCGGCCGCCCGCTCGCGTTCACCGTGACGGGCGGCAACACCAACGACTGCACCCAGTTCACCGCCGTGATGGAAGCGATACGGGTGCCCCGCATCGGCCCGGGACGACCCCGTGTGCGGCCCGCCCATGTCCTGGGTGACAAGGGCTACAGCTCCAAAGCCATCCGCACCTGGCTGCGACGGCGCGGCATCGGCCACACCATCCCCGAGCGGACCGACCAGGTCCGCAACCGGCTCCGGCGCGGCAGCCGAGGCGGGCGCCCGCCAGCCTTCGACAAGCAGCTCTACAAGCGTCGCAACGTCGTCGAACGGTGCTTCAACCGCCTGAAGCAATGGCGCGGCATCGCGACCCGGTACGACAAGACCGCCGAGTCCTACCAAGCGGCCGTCACCCTCGCATCGCTCCTGATGTGGGCGTGACATTTGACGACAACTCCTAGCCACCGCCGCTGTGTCGGCGGCCCTGCACAGCGCCGACGCCCGCCGGACAGGCCCTCAGTGCGTGAGGCGACACCGGGAGAATGAGGTGTTCAGATCCTTCGCGAAACGGCTCGCCCGGCCGTGGCTGACATGCGCTCTGTCAGCGCTGGCGGTCGGCTGATGAGGTGGCCAGTTCGGCGAGCTGGGTGGAGCCCGGCAGGCCGGTGAGTTCGGCGCGTGCTTGTTCGGCGGAGGCGGACGCCATCCGGGCCGCCTCGCGGAGAGCGCCGGTGCGCGTCAGCACGGCGAGGACGTTCCGGTGTGCGGTGACGGGATCGGTGCCGCCGCCGAATACGGCGGTCAGGCGGTTGCGGTCGCCTTCGTCGGCGGCTTCGTAGGCGAGCAGGACGGGCAGGGTGGGTTGGAGGTTGGCGACGTCGCTGGTGGCTGTCTTGCCGGTGACATGGTCCTCGGCGGTGTAGGGGAGCAGGTCGTCACGGATCTGGAAGGCCATGCCGAGCTGTTCTCCGTACCGGCGCAGAGCCTGGTGCTGCTGCGGGGTTGCTCCGGCCAGGATCGCCCCGGCCTGGCAGGCGGCGCCGGTCAGCGCGGCGGTCTTGGCTTGCAAGATGTTCAGGACGGTCGGCACTCCGCAGGTCAGGTCGCCGCGGATTTCCGTTTCGCGCATGATGCCCTGGCACATGCGTCGCAGGGCGTCGACGGTGACGCGTGTTGCTTCAAGCACGCGCTCGGCGGGGCCGGAGCTGAGCAGTGCCGCGATTCCGGCCATCGACAGTCCGTCGCCTGCTACCAGTGCTTCGGCGAGGCCGTACTGCTCGGCGGTGGAGGCCCGCCCGCGGCGTACCGGGTCCTGGTCGATGATGTCGTCGTGGACGAGGCTGGCGACGTGCAGGCATTCGATGCCGGCCGCGAAGGCCAGCACCTGCTCGGCGGTGCCGCCGACGGCTTTGGCCGACTCCATGCACAGCACGGGGCGCAGTAGCTTGCCCGGGGGGAACAGGGCGTCCAGGCAGGCCAGCTCCAGCAGGCTGTCGCCGCTGCCCACCCAGCGCAGCAACTCGGCTTCCATCAGAGCGATCTCTGGGCTCACAGCGATGGTCATCGCGCGTCCTTCCACGGGTTCAGCAGGGAATCGCGGTGCGCATCAGAGGGCGCCACACGTTGAGGAGTGTGCCCAGAGGTGGCCGGGCCGATCGGTGTAGTACATCCGGGCCTGCGGCCAGCACCCGGGTGATGAGCAGCGCGGCGTGCTCGCTCAGCGTGCGGGCGAACAGGCTTAGGGGGCTGTGGTCCAGTTCAACCGTCAGGGCGGGGAACCGGTCAGTGACGCGCGCGGCCTCGAACGCGATGAGGCCGGCCATAGCCGGTGTCCACTGTTTGGCCTTGAGGTCCGCAGGAGCCACTTCAAACCGGTCGAGATCTTCCAGCGGCAGGTAGAGACGCCCGTCATCAAGGTCTTCTGACAGGTCACACAGCACGTCGGTTACCTGGCTGAGCACGGCGAACTCGCGTATCAGTGGCTCCACTTCCACACATTCGGTGGCTGTCATCGTCCGAAACAGGCTGGCCCAGCCACCGGCGTTCAACTGCTCAGCCCACTGGCGCAATTCCTCGAAGGTGGCGAAGTCACGGAAGCTGACGTCGCGCTGCATCGCGGTGAACATGTCCTGGATCTGCGACAGCGGCATGCCAAGGGTCTGGTAGGCGTGCACGAGGGCATGCAGGACAGGGTCGGGCGATCCACCGGCGGCGAAGGCCGCACCGGTGGCCTCCGCGAAGGCGGCGAGTCGACGCTGACGGTCCTCGACCGGGCCGCTATCCGCGTAAGTGTCAGCGCGAGACGCGTGTGCGCCAATTGCCATCATGTGAGGCCGAGCCGCTGCGGGAACGCCGCGCGACATCAGCCAGCGTATGATCCCTCCGTCGAGATTGGCCAGCTCGCGCGCGCACACCGTGTAGCAGCGCCGAAGGACGGGATCAGTGATACCCGCCGCGTCCAGCCATCGCCTTACCAGCATCTGTGAACCCTTTCTGCTCAACCGGCTCCCTTCCGGGGCCAGGACTCCGCCCTGCGATAAGGGCGCGGCGCGCCCCTCGTAAGGCACTTGTAAGCCGTTGCGCCGGGGTGTTGCTCAGCGGTGTGTCGACGTGGCCCGGGCCGGGCGCGCAGGTTGTCGGCGCCTGGGTGACCACGGCGGACCGAAGGGTGGTCTTGCGGCCAGGGCGTTCTTGGTGCGGCGGTGAAAGGCGAGCAGGCCCAGGAGCGCGGCGCCGGCGAACCACAGGATCTGGACGGCCAGATCGCCGGGCAGGAGTGTGCGCGTGAAGCCCGCAGCGGTAGCGGCCTGCATGGTGCCGTAAGTGGGCAGGAATCGCACGGCCGCACTACCCGTGCCGCCGCTGGCCAGGGGGCTTTGCAAGCCGACATCGACGAGGCTGGTCATGACCAGGGCGAACATGCCCTCCACCTCCCGGCGCAGCAGGGAGCCGAAGACGACGCCGAGCGCCCCGTAGGTCATCGCTCCGCAGAACAGGGCCGCGGCGAGTTGCACGGGCTGCCGCGGGCTCCAGGCAGTGCAGATCACTGCGGTGGCGTAGGCGGCGATGGTGCCGGAGGCCAGGGTCAAAGAGGTGGTCTTGGCCAGGACGAGATGGATGCGGGGGTAGCCGGCCATGGCCAGACGGCGGTCGAAGCGTCCACCGTTGAACGTGATCGCGAACATCATGAACCCGGTGATCAGGGTGACGGCGTTGATGGCACCGGTGATCTGCGTGATCTGGTTGCCGGCCGGTGCCAGCAGCCGGCCCGTCGCGCGCAGTCTGAAGGTCACGGTCCTGCTGGGGATGACGGCGTAAGCCAGGCTGATCCAGAAGGGGATGAACAGGGCGACCAAAACCATGGCGAGCCTGTTACGGGCGTGCTCGACCAGGTCGAAACGGCACGCTGTGACGAACAGATGCAGGTGTCGCCTCACGCCGGCACCGCCGTTGCGGGGTGAAGGACGCCGCCCTGGAGCCGCCACAACTCGTCCAGGCGCTCGGCGTCATAGGCCAGGTGCGAGACGACAAGGACGGTGCGGCCCGCATCACGTAGCCGTGCCGCCAAGTCCCAGAAGCGCTGGTAGGTGTCCCAGTCGAATCCCTGGTAGGGCTCGTCCAGCAGCAGCACCTGCGGGTCATGCATCAGCGCCAGGGTCAGATTCAGCTTCTGACGGGTACCGCCACTGAGCAGGCCGGCACGCTCATCGGCGTACTCCGCCAACCGCAGCGCCTCCATGACCTCCTCGGCGTGCCGCAAATCCGGCAGCCCTCGCGCGACGCGGAAAAACTCCAGATGCTGCCGCACGGTGAGGGCATCGTTGATCACCACATCCTGCGGGCAGTAGCCGAAACTGCCCTCGTGACGGACGCTGCCACGCTGCGGGCGCAGCTCACCCGACAAGATCTTCAACAGCGTGGACTTGCCCGCACCGTTTTCCCCGACGACCCCGGCCAGCACACCAGGCCGCAGATCAAGCTCTAACCCCCGCAGAACCTCACGACGACCGTACGCATGACGCACGTCCCTGACCTCCACCACACCCCCCGGGCCCGCAGACCGTGCCGCACACTCGCTGCTGACGTCTCGCAGTCATGGCAAGGCTAGGCATCACATATGGTCAAATGTGCAGCCGAAGCGGCTAGTTGACCCGTGCGAGTGAAGGCCGCGCCGTAAACGCGGCCGCGAGCTGAGCCGAGACGTTGGCCGGTGCAACTTCGGAGGGTGAGGGCGGCAGCCGGGTGCGCGGCATCGGGTGCACTCAGTGGCCGGCCTCCCGGCCGCGGTGCGGTCCGGGCTCCTGCGGGCGGTGCGCCTGCTGGTCGTCCTGGCGCACCGGGTGTCCTGCGTCGGCATCGTCCTGTTCGGCGTAGCGGTCCTTGCGGGCGCGGGAGTCATCGGCCGCCTTGGTGAACGCGTCCTGGAGACGGCGCAGCCGCTCGGCCGTGAGATCGAGGGCTTCCACGTCCGTGCGGGACTTCCTCAAGGCCCGCAGCGCCGTCATGTCGACCGCCTCCTGTCGGCCGGCCTCCGGCTCCTGGTCGCCGTGCTCCGGATCGGCGGCCGGGGACGCGAGCAGTTGCTCGGGCATCGCCGCCTGCTGGTGCGCGACGACGTCGTACGCCCGGCCCCGCACGCCGGCGTCGATGGTGGTGCGCAGCTTCTCCCGCACCACCGCGCCGGCGGGGACAGCCCGGTCGTGGCTCAGCGGGAGGCGGGGTATCTCCCACTCCCCCGCTGTCTGGTCCGGGGTCCGGGGCGCAGCCGGCGCTGGAATCGGCCGGGGGCTGCCGGTCCGGGTCGGACGCGGGGGCTGGTGGGCGACGCCGGGCAGGAAGGTCGGACAGCGCCCACCGTGCGGTGTAGAGGCGGTAGCCGGACTCCAGACCACGCGCGGTCTTCGGCTCGCTGATGTCCAGGCAGTGGGTGGAGATAGCGGCGGCCACGATCTGGTCGTCCAGGCCGGCATCGCGGCGTCGGCCGCGCAGAACAAGGGCGAGATGGCGGCGGGCTTCGGCGAGCAGGTGCCGGCGGTGGAACCGGCCGCCGTCGTTCATCACGAACACCGTCGCGGCGACGTCGACGGCCGCCAGGGCGACGTCGACCACGGCGGCGACCCGGGACCGGATCGCCGCAGCCGCGGCACGGGCTATTCGAGGAGGGAGGTGATGACGTCAACGGCCACCCCGGAGGCGCGGATCGCGCTCTCCTTCCACCACGCGCACAGCTGCGCGAGCGGCCGGGCCTTCTGCTTCGGCGGGCGCGTCTTGCGGCAGCGATCTGGTTCAGCTTGGCGCGGGCCCGCTCGGAGACCACGGGCAGGAACTTCGGCTCGCCGTCGTCGTCGACGGCGGTGACGTACTCATGCTCCAGCTCTGCCAGGCAGGCGACGATCTGGTCGCTGCGCCGGGAGGTCCAGCGGACCGCGGGCTGCACCGCAAGTGAAGCACCAGGCGAGGAGAGTGTGTTGCTGCTGATCGGCGACGACTGGGCCGAGGACCACCACGATGTCGAGGTCCAGGACGCAACCGGCCGCAGGCTGGCGGTCGCGAAACTACCCGAGGGCGTGGACGGCATCGCCAAGGTCCACGAACTCGTCGCGAAGCACGGCGGCGACGAGCTCGGTCCCGGCGAGGTGATCGTCGGGATCGAGGCTGACCGCGGCCCGTGGGTGCAGGTCCTGCTCGCCTCCGGTTACCAGGTGTACGCGATCAACCCGCGGCAGGCCGCGCGGTTCAAGGAGCGGTACGGCACCTCCGGCGCCAAGAGCGACAAAGGGGACGCCCACGCGCTCGCGGACATGGTCCGCATCGACCGCGACCAGCTGCGGCCCGTCGCTGGGGACAGCGAACAGGCCCAGGCCGTCAAGGTCGTCGCCCGCGCCCGCCAGACCCTCATCCGGGAACGCACCCGCACCTTCCAGCGGCTGCGCAACGCGCTGCGCGAGTACTTCCCCGCTGCCCTGGACGCCTACGCCGACCTGGAACTGACCAGCTCGGACGCGCTGGAACTGCTGATCAAAGCACCCACCCCCGCCGCGGCAGCGAAGCTGACCCGTCCCCAGATCACCGCCGTCCTGGCCCGGCACCGCCGGCACAACCGGAGCGCGAAGGCCGCCACGATACAGACCACGCTGCGCGAGCAGCACCTTGGTTTGCCCGAGCCGGTCACCGCCGCCTACGCGGCCACCGCCACCGCCCACGCGAAGCTGCTGATCGCCCTGAACGAGCAGATAGCCGAGCTGGAAGCGCAGGTGAAGGTGCATTTTCTCGCGCACCCGGACGCTGAGATCTACCTCTCGATGCCCGGCATCGGGGTGGTCACCGGTGCCCGGGTGCTCGCCGAGTTTGGGGACGACCCCGCCCGCTACGCGTCCGCGAAGGCCCGCAAGAACTACGCCGGCACCAGCCCCATCACCCGGGCCTCCGGCAAGAGCCACACAATCCAGGCCCGCTACGTGCGCAACAACCGGCTCGCCGACGCCCTCCAGCGCCAGGCGTTCTCCGCCCTGCGGGCCTCACCCGGTGCCCGCCGCTACTACGACAAGCAGCGCGCCCGCGAGGCCGGCTACAACCCCGCCCTCCGGCAGGTCGGCAACCGCCTCGTCGGCATCCTCCACGGCTGCCTCAAGACCCGCACCTTCTACGACGAAGCGACCGCCTGGTCTCACCACGCCCACCTCCATGCCGCTTGACACCAATCGACATGGGGTGTCTGACCAGTAGTGACGGGACGACCCTGAGAAGGGCTCACCGCGGCGCGCGGGTGGGCCGCCGAGAACGGGCACCTCCTGGCGCCGCAGGACGCCGTCTACCGGGGCCACAAGGTCGGCATCTGGCTGAAGAACCAGCGCGCCGCGGCTTCAAGGACGCTTCCTGAACCCCGCCCGCACCACAAGGAACGCGGACGAGGGGCCGACCACCGGGGCCGCCCCTCGTCCCCGTACCGGCCCCGGAGAGCAGCCGCTCGGGCAACGAGGAGCCCCCATGCGCGACTTCGTCCCCCGCGGCAGTGACGTCACCGGCTGCGTGTCACCGCACCGGGCCACGGACCGGCGCTGATCCTGCTGCGCGGTTGTTGACCGGACCGGCGCAGGCTGCTGCCCCTGGCTCATCGGCTCGCCGGCGGCTTCACCGTCGTCCTGGCCGACGTCCGCGGCAACGGCCAGGCGATGTGCACCAACTCCGACCACGACGCCTGGACCCGGTACACCGACGACATCCATGCCGCAGTCGTCATCGGGATGGAAGACATCGAGTGGTCTGCCACAGCGGCGAAGCCCGCTCGCACCAGCGGGACGAGGCCGCGAGACATGGACCCCGGCGGTATGCATGCCCCCCGGAGGACACTCCCGCGCCCCGGACGCCGACGAGTTGTGAGGACCGTGCGGTGTCGCTGCCGGGGTGGCGCGGTGGCCGGGACGGGAACGGTATGGGAACGGTACGGGAACCGGGGCGTGGACCGTGGTGGGCAGTCTGGGCCAGGTCTCTGTGTCCAGGCCCGCCGTCATGGCGATACGACCCGGCGCCGTCCGCCGCGCCCACGACCCGCAGAGGAGCGTCAACATGCCTGTGATCACCGTTGATTGGTGGCAGGGGAACGACCGGGAACGCCGGGCGGACCTCGTGTCCGAGCTGGCCGCCACCGCCTCCCGGGTGACCGGGTGTCCGATCGACGACGTGACCGTCATCGTGCGGGACTGCGAGCCCGGCCATGCCTCCGGGCTGCGCGACGGCCGCTCCAGAACCGCGTGCCCCGATGCGAACGGCTTCGGTGAGATGGGCCTGGGGCAGGGCAGTCCCTGCTGAGATGTGCCGCGGTACCGGTCTTCGGCGCCGATCGGCGTGCGCCCGGGGATCCGAGCGGTAACGAGCCCGGACTCGTTCGGGAACGGCTGACGGCAGGTTGATGCCTGTCGCAGTCATTCGAACGAGGGGGCACCCGATGAGCATCACTTGGTACCGGACGGCCGGGGTTCTGTCGGCGGTCGCGATTGCGGCGGCCGGGGGATTCGGGGCGCAGGCGGGGTGGGGTCACCTGGCGACCGACGGCCGCACCGCGGCGTACCGGGTGCTCGGTTCCGGGGAGGGACCGGCGAGCGTGGTGACGGTTCCGAGCTCGGGCGAGGGACCGGCCGTCACGAGCTGAGCCGGCCGGCCGTCACGAGCTGAGCCGGGCCGCCGACTCGTTCATCGCTTTGAGCAGCTCGGCCGCCTCGCTCCGGTGGGCCTCGGCGGCCGCGGTGTCTCCTTGTGCCGCCAGCACGTCGGCCAGGCCGCTCAGGGCTCGCGCGACCTCGATGCGGTAGCCCACGGCCGAGGCGATCCGGTGTGCGTCGGAGTGCAGCTGCCGCGCTTCGGCGTGGTCGCCGCTTTGGTGGCGGAGAGCCCCGAGGATGTTCCAGACGGCCGCCTGCCGGATCGGCGCGCAGGGCCCGCGGGTCAGCTTCAGTGCCTGTTCCTCGTACGCCGCCGTTTCCGCGTCGGCCGCCGCCTGCCCGGGGGCCCGCCGACCGTGCCGCACCCGGGCGGAGAGGGCGAGGACCAGGGCGCTGTCGCCCAGCGGCGCCGACTCGTCGCAGAGTCCCAGCGCCCGGTCCAGGCAGGTGCGCGCGTCGTCGTCCCTGCCGAGGCCGAGATAGGCGAGTGCCAGGTCGGTCAGCGCCACGATCTCGTTCTCCCGGGCGCCGATGTGCTGGTTGAGCTCGACGGAGCGCTGGGCCGTGGCGGCCGCTTCGGCGTGCCGGCCCATGTGCTCGAAGAGGGAGCTGAGGTTGGTCAGGGACTCGGCCTCGGCGCGCGGGGTGCCGAGCTGCCTCTTGAGGGCTATGGACTGTTCGAGCTGGGGCAGCGCCTCGCCGAACCGGCCCAGGGTGGCCAGCAGCAGCCCGAGCATCCCGGTGCTCTTCGCCTCGCCCCGCTGGTCCCCTAACCGTACCGACAGCTCCAGGCTCTCCTGGGCGGTGGTCAGCCCTTCGGTGAACCGGCCCAGCTTCCAGTCGGCGACGGCCAGGTTGGACAGGCTCAGCGCCAGCAGGTATCGGTTGCCCAGCTCTCGGGAAGCGGCGACGGCGATGCCCGCGACCTCGCGGAACTCCTCGAAGCGTCCCCGGGTGTCGAGCTGGAAGACCACATTGCGGGAAAGCTCGGCGGAGTGCCGGTGCAGGTCGCGGCGCTGCGCGAGTCTGACGGCCGCCAGCAGGTTCTCCTCCTCGCGGTCCAGCCACTGCCGGACGCGGACGGGGTCGTGCAGCGCGGGCAGCACGACGGTGGCGCGGGGGGTGCCGTCCGGCTCCGGGGCGAAGGGGGCCCGCCCCGGGAACGCGACGTCGCAGGCCGCCTCGGTCGCCGCCACGTAGTAGTCCAACAGCCGCTCCACGGCGCGCTGGTCGACCTCGGCGGGGTCCTCGCCGGCCTGGCCTCTCAGCCATTTGGCGAAGCTGCGCACCAGGTCGTGGAAGACGTAGCGGCCGGTCTCGAACTGCTGCATGAGGTGCGTGTCCAGCAGGTGTTCGAGGACGTCTTCGGCCTCGGCGGGATCGGTGTCGAGCAGCGCGGCGGCGCTGTACGGGTCGAACTCCGCGCCGGGGTGGCTGTCGAGCAGTTGGAAGGCCGCCTGGTGCGCCGGGCTCAGGCCCTGGTAGGTCAGGTTCAGCGTGGCGGTGACACCGCGCGTCCCGGAGCGCAGTTCGTCCAGTCGGCGGGTCTCGTCGCCCAGCCGGTCCACCAGGTACTGCACGGTCCACCGCGGCCGGTTGCGCAGCCTGGCCGCCGCTATCCGCAGGGCGAGCGGCAAGTGGGCGCACAGCTCGACCAGTTCGCCGACCGCCTGGGGTTCGGCGGAGGTACGTTCCTCGCCGAGCGTCCGGGAGACCAGCGCCGTGCTGTCCTCGGGCGGCATGCCGCCGAGCGATATCCACTCGACACCGTCCAGGTCGACCAGCCGGGCCCGGCTGGTGATCAGCACGAGGACGTCGGCGGACGCCGGCAGCAGCGGCTGGATCTGGGCGCTGTCGATCGCGTTGTCCAGGAGCAGGAGCAGCCGGTACTGCGTCGCGGTGGTCCGCCACAGCGCGATACGGCCCGCCTCGTCGTCCGGGATCCGGTCGCCGGGTACGTCGAGCATGCGCAGCAGTCCCTCGGCGACGGCGCCCGGTGACAGGGGCGATTCGCCGGGCGTGTAGCCGCGCAGATCGAGGTAGAGGTGGGCGTCCGGGTACTGGCCGGCCAGCCGGTGGGCGACCCGGATGGCCAGGGAGGTCTTGCCGCTGCCGCCCATCCCGTCGATCGCCATGATGCGGGAGCCGGGCCAGCCGTCCGGCTCGTCCGGGTCGGCCAGCATCTGTTGCAGTTCCCGTTTGCGGCCGGTGAAGTCCGGCAGGTCGTACGGCAGTGTGCACCGGTGCGGATGGTTCGTCGGCGCCGCCGCCGGGAGGGGCGCGGGGGCCGCCGGGGCCGTCGGAACGGGCGGTGTGTGCCGCGCCGGGGCGGCCGTCCCGGCCTCGGCGGGCAGGGCTGTGCGCTTGCGGCGCGGTGGGGCGCCGAGTTCGGGACTGTTGCGCAGGATCCCCTCGTACAGCGCGGTCAGCCGCCCGTCCGGGTCCACCCCCAGCTGGTCGACGAGCACGTCGCGCATCCGGGTGTACTCCGCGAGGGCCTCCGACTGGCGCCCGGACCGGTACAGGGCCAGCATCAGCTGCCCGCACAGGGTCTCCTGGTACGGGTGCGCCGCGACCAGGTCCCGCAGGTCACCGACCAGCTCTCCGGTCTCGCCGAGTCCCAGCCGCAGTTCGAAGAACAGCTCCAGGGCCGCCAGCCGCCGGTCTTCCAGGGCCGCCGACGCCGTCGTGATCACCGATCCGCCGGCCCCGACCAGGACCGGCCCACGCCACAGCGCCAGCGCCTCGCGCAGCGTGTCGACCGCGCTCTCGGGGAGGTCGGCCGCGGCCTGGTCACGGGCCTGGCCCAACAGGTCGGAGAAGACGGCCAGGTCCGACTGGCCCGGTTCGAGCGCGATCCGGTAGCCCGGTCCCTCGGTGACGATCAGCTCCCGGCCGCCGGGGATGCGCCGCCGCAGTTCGGCGACGGCCTTGCGCACCTGGTGCGTGGCGGTGGCCGGTGGCTCCTCGTCCCAGACGGCATCGACCAGCCGACTGACCGGCAGTACGCGGTCCGGGGAGAGGAGCAGCAGGACCAGGACGCGTTCTTGCACCGTGCCGCCGGTCGGCAGCTGTTTCCCGTCGCTGGTCAGGCATTCGAGCGTGCCGAGGATGTTGAACCGGACCGACGGCTGTTCCGGCTTTGTCACGTTGCCCCTTCAGCCCGTCTACGGGATCCCCCGCCAATGTCCGCATGTCGACGTATGAGTTCATCACTTAACCACTGCGAAGGTTGTTTACACAGTGACTTCCCGGACACTCTCCTGGGCGCTCCTCGGTCGTCAGGTACCGGAAAGGGATCGGTTCGGGAGTCCGCCGCCGCAGTCTGAGGGCCACCACGGGGAGGGGCGCTCGCACCCCGCCCGGCACGTCCTCTCGACGGGAGCAGTGATGAAGTACCTGGTGGAACGGCGCCTGCGGGACGGGGCCGGCCTGCGCCGAACCCGGGCCCGGCACCGCTCGTACTGGCAGCGGATGGCCCGGCACCGGGTGCTGCTCTACATCGGAGTCTGGGCCGAGGGGCCGGGCGACACCCTGCTCGTGCAGGTCAAGGATCCCGCCGCGCTGCGCCAGGTCCTGAACGACGACCCGTATGCACAGGAGAGTCTCGTCGTCGGCATCCGAACGCGGCGGCTCGGCGACGACGTACTGGGCTGGGACACCGCCGGGTTGCCGGACCGGTCCGCCGCGGGGGCGGGTACCGGCACGGTCACCGCCCCCGATCCGGGACTCGTCGGCGGCCTGGGAACGGTCTCGGCGCTGCGGGACCGGGATGCGGCGCCGGCCGCCGGCCACGGGCCGCTCAGCGCCCACGAGTCCCGGATCACCCGCATGATGCTCGATGGCATGACCAACCAGCAGATGGCCGCCTGCCTCGGGGTCAGTTCGCGTGCGGTGGAACAGCACATCACCCGGATCTACCGCAAACTCGCCATCAGCCGCCGGGCCCAGCTCGCCGTCGCCCTGCACGACCGTCCGGCGGCCTAGTGGTACCGCCCCCTGAGCGCGCGGCGGGCCGGGCGCGGACGTCCGGTCTCGGTCAGGGGTGCACTACGCGGGGGATGAGGGCCTGTGTGCCGGTCGGTGGCGACGGCGCACTCCCCGCCGAACCCGGAAGGCCCTCACTCGTCCGAGGTCACCCGTGCGTGATCGCTGTCGTACGGCCTGATCCTCACAGCAGACCGCGCGTGGCTCCGCCGTCCACCGGCAGGACCGTCCCCGTGATCGAGCCGGCCGAGGCGGACGCCAGGAACGCGGCGGCGGCGGCCACCTCCTCCGGCTCCGCGAGCCGGCCGATCGGGATGTCAGTGCACAATCCCGCCTCCCCGCCGTCGAGTTGCCCGGCCCAGGCCCGGAGCGTCGGCGTACGCGTCATACCCGGGGCGATCACGTTCACCGTGACCGATCCTTCCCTCGCCGCCGAGAGTTCGTGCACCAGCGACTTGGCGTAGCCGACGACCGCCGGACGGACCGTGTTGGACAGCGCCAGCCCCGGGATCGGCTGCTTGGCCGCGAGCGAGGTCACGAACAGTACCCGGCCGTAGCCCGCCGCCCGCATGTGCGGCAGGGCCGCGCGGCTCAGGGTGACGGCGGACAGCAGGTTCAGCTCCAGCGCCGTCCGGTAGTCCGGTACGCCGAACCGGTCGGCGCCCCCTTCCGACGGGCTCCCCGCGTTGGCGACCACCACCTGCGGGCCGCCGAACCGGTCGGCCACCTCACCGACCCAGCTCTCGATCGCCGCGTGGTCGGTCACGTCCACGGCCGCGCCGTGCACGGGGCCGTCGGTCTCCTTCTCCAGCAGGGCCACCGCCTCCCGCAACCGGTCCGGGGAGCGCCCGCACACCGACACCACCGCTCCCTCCGCCGCCAGCCGGCGGGCGATGGCCAGCCCGATCCCGCTCGTCCCGGCCGCCACCATCGCGACCCGTCCCCTCAACCCGAGATCCACCGGGGCTTCCTCCCTGCCGTTCCGTCCACTGCCGTGCTCTTCCTGCGCGCCATCCGCTACTCCGCCGCCTCAGCCTCCTGGGACACCAGGGCCCGCTCCACCGCAGGCGCTGCCGTCCGGTGACGCGTCGCCGTCCACGTGGACCAGCCGATCGCCACCCCGCCCAGCACCAGCGGAAGCAGCAGGAACCAGCCGGAGAACGCCAGGACGACGGTCATCACCACGGCGGCCAGCACCGCGCCCCACCACACCGCGCTGCCCCGGGGCAGCAGCCGTACACCCGCCACCAGCCCGGCCACGGTGACCGCGATGAAGCAGGCCGAGGCCGCCAGCATCACATCGCCGAGCTGGGTTCCGGTGGTCAGCGCGAAGACGCACACCAGGGCGCTGAGCAGGAACAGCAGCGCCAGGCTGCGCCGGGGCACCTCTCCCGGAAGGTGGCCCTTGGACAGCGGTGCGGGCAGTACACCGTCCCGTGCCAGGGCCGCGCCCAGCCGGGAGGCCCCGGCCAGGTAGGAGTTCATGGTGCCGAAGGTGAGCAGCATGGCCATGACGGCGGTGACCCCGGAGGCGGCCGGGCCGGTGCCGCGCTGGAGCAGCAGCGTCAACGGCGCGTCGGTACGGGCGAGATCGGGGCCGAGCACCAGGACGCAGGTCAGCGCGAGGCCCAGGTACAGTACGGCGATCACCGCGAGGGTCGTCATGGTCACCCGACGCAGGTCCCGGGCGGGGTCACGGAACTCGCCGGACAGGTGGGTGACCGCCTCCCAGCCCGCGAAGGTGAAGAACAGCAGGCTGGCGGCCTGTCCGACGGCCCCCCAGCCGTGCGGTGCGAACGGGGTCAGGTGGGCGGTGTCGGAGTGCGGCAGGGCGGTGAGCACAGCGATCAGCAGCAGCACCGCCAGCACCCCGACCAGGATGAGCTGGAGGCGGCCGGAGATCCGCAGTCCGAACGTGTTGCTGGTGAACGCGGCCAGCAGCAGCACCGCAGCCACGGTCAGGGCCATGCTCTTCCCGCCGCCCAGGGTGTGCGCCACGTACTGGCCGCCGACGTAGGCGGTGGCCGGCGCGCCGGCGGGCAGCGCGAAGTAGAACCAGTAGCCGACCGCTCCGGAGGCGCGCGGTCCGAAGGCCTTGGCGACGAAGGTGGCCACGCCACCGCTGTCCGGATAGCGCGCGCCGAGTGCGGCGAAGCTGGTGGCGACCGGTACGCAGAACAGCAGCAGGGCCAGCCAGGCCAGCAGTGAGGCGGGACCGGCCACCTGGGCGGCCAGGGCGGGCAGCGCGAGGATGCCGGCGCCCAGGATGGCCCCTACATAGATCGCGGTACCCTGCCCCAGCCCGATCCGGTGGGTGCTCATGTCATTCCCCCTCACCTGCCGGGAGGGTCCCCGGCGGGGCTTCGTACGGAGCGAGAGCTTTCCACAACGCGGCCTCGTTCAAGCCTAGTTCGTCCAGTACCTGTTCGTGGCTGCCGCCGTGCACCGGCCACCGGTCGCCCGCATCGACCGACCGCACCTCGCGGCCGGGCAGCAGCAGGGCCAGCGCGGAGCCGACGCCGCCGGCCGGCCGGTGCTCCTCGACGACGACGAACCGGTCGAAGCGCTCGGCCAGTTCGGCGGCGGCCCGCTCCAGGTGCGGCTGGTCGACGAAGCACAGGTGGGCGTGCGGCAGGGCGGGCCGGGCCCGGCGTACGGCCAGGCACAGGTCGGTGCCGGCCTCGCCGACGGAGACCAGGCAGGTACGGCCGGCCTCGGCACCCGCGTCGTCCCAGTTGACGACGGGCGGGTCGGTGCCCTCCCAGGGCAGGCTCACCGGGGCGGCGTTGCGGCCGGTGCGGATGTAGTGCGGCTCCCCGGTGCGCGCGGCCCGCCGGATGACGGCCCGCATCTCCTCCTCCCCGTAGGGCGCGGCCACCGTGACGCCGGGGATCGCACGCAGTACGGCGAAGTCCTCCAGGCAGTGGTGCGTGGTGCCGAACCAGCCGCCGGACACTCCCGCGTACGGAGCGACCACCGTGACCCCCGCACCCAGGTAGCCCAGGGCGAGCTTGAGGCTCTCGGCGGCGCGCAGCGCGGCGAACGGCGCGAAGGTCGAGACGAAGGGCTGGTAGCCGCCCTCGGCGAGGCCGGCGGCCATGTCGATCATCGTGCCCTCGGCGATGCCGACGTTGAAGAAGCGGTCGGGGTACGCCGTGGCGAAGGGGTGGCCGCGTCCGCCGAGGTCCGCCTCCAGGCACAGGATCCGGGGGTTGTCGGCGGCGATGCGGGTCAGTTCGTCGCGGTAGGCGGTACGTCCGGGCAGGGTCATCGCACGATCTCCTTCCAGGCGGCGGCCCGGCGGGCGTCGATGCTCACGTAGTGGGAGGCGGCTTTGCCCTCCACCGGGCGCAGTCCCTTGCCCTTGACGGTGTCGGCGATGATCGCGAGGGGCCGGTCGCGGTCCGACCGGTCCGGCTCGAAGAGGTCCCGCAGCGCGTCCACGTCGTGGCCGTCCACCTGGCGGACCTCGAAGCCGAACGCGTCGAACCGCTCGGCCAGTCGCGGTTCGGGGGAGATGTCCGCGACGAGGCCGTCGTTCTGGCCGCCGTTGCGGTCCACCACGACGATCAGGTTGCCGACCCGCTGGGCCGCCGCGACCTGGCAGGTCTCCCAGACCAGCCCTTCCTGGAGTTCGCCGTCGCCGAGGACCGCGATGCCGAGCCCGGGGGTGCCGGCCAGCCGGCGGCTCAGCGCCCAGCCGAGCGCGTACGGAGCGCCGTGGCCCAGGCTCCCGGTCGGGAAGCGGACCCCCTCCACGGACGGTCCCGGATGGCCGGTGAAGTGGTGGGTCGCGGCGCCGTAGTGCGGCACCGGGTCCTCGCCGAGGATGCCGGTGACGTACATCGCCGCGTACAGGCCGGCCGCGGCGTGGCCCTTGCTCAGGACGACCTCGCTGTCGGCGTCGGTGGCGGTCCGGTCCAGCGCGGCGATCAGGATGTCCATCACCGACAGGCTGCCGCCGAGGTGGCAGCCTGTCGGGGTGGCCGCCATGTCGATCACCATGCGGCGTGCGGCGAGGGCACGTTCGCGCAGCGGGGAGAAGGCGGCGAGGGCGGGAGGGGTGGTGGCGGGGAAGGGGGCCAGGACGAGGCCGGGCCGGGCGGCCTGCGTGCTGGTGGTCATCGGGTGACCTCCTGCGCCTGCCGCCGGGCCCGGTCGCCCGCGCCGGCCAGTTCGAAGAACACGGCGACCGCGTCCCGCAGTACGGCGCGGCCCCGGCGGTACTCGGCGGCGCCGATGTGCTCCTCGGCGGTGTGGTCCAGCGCCGAGTCACCCGGCCCGTAGGCGACCATGGGGACGCCCTGCCAGGTCGTGGCCAGCGTGTTCATGTCGGAGGTGCCCTTCTTCAGCAGGTATCGGGGACGGATGTCCCTGCGGTTCAGCGCCCGGCCGAACGCCTTGGCCAAGGAGGTCGAACGGCCGCCGGCGAAGCCGGGGGTGGCCCGCAGGAAGGTGATCGTCACGTCGTCGCCGACCGCGTTGGCAGCCGCCGTACGGAGCGCGTCCAGGTCGGCCATCGGTGGCACCCGGAAGTTGAGGATCGCGGTCGCCGTCTGGCTCTCGGTGGTGGCCGAGCAGGACAGGTCGATGACCGCGCTCAGCGCGTCGTCCGCCTCCTTGAGCACCGCCCGGCGGATTCGTTGCAGTGAGTCGGTCAGGTGGTCGGGGGCGGACAGGGCCTCGAAGCCGGCCGAGTGGCCGCTGCGCACGGTCACGGTCACCCGCAGTTTGAAGAGGCCGAAGTAGCCGAGGGTCAGTGCCTCGGAGCCGCTGGGCTCACCCACCACGACGGCGTCGGCGGGGTAGTGGTCGCGGGCGTGGAAGGCGCCCTTGGACGAGGAGACCTCCTCCTCCACCGCGCCGACGACGCGCAGCCGCCAGC
Organism: Streptomyces sp. CoH27; assembly: GCF_020181035.1. GTDB lineage: Bacteria > Actinomycetota > Actinomycetes > Streptomycetales > Streptomycetaceae > Streptomyces > Streptomyces camelliae. Next base: position 12,793 of record NZ_JAIQYY010000047.1, on the reverse strand, counting down.
CGTCGGGGACCGGTGTGTCGGTGTCCGCCAGGACTTCGAGGAAGGCGATCAGCGACGCCTTGGCGTCCACGCTGCCGCGTCCGTGCAGGACGGGGTCCTGGTCGGCGTCGGTGTCGGTGTCGGTGGCATGGGCCCCGCTGTCCCCGCCGGTGGACTCCCACCGCACCGGCCAGTTGAACGGCACCGTGTCCGCATGCCCGAGGAGCAGCAGCGTGCGCGGCCCTTCCCCGCGCTCGGCCACCAGGTTGCCCGCCTCGTCGACGCGTGCCTCGATGCCCCGCTCCCGGCACCACTGCACCAGATACCGCACCAGCTCGTGCTCGTCGTACGAGACGGACGGGATCTGCACCGCCCGGCTGAGCAGCGCGAGGTCCGCCGAGGGCTCGGCGGCCCAGAAGCGGGTCCAGCCCTGGGGGTCGGACATGGTGTGCGGCCCGGTCACCGCGACATCCGCCGTCCCGAGCAGCCCCAGCTCGGCGGCCCGCACCTTCTGCTTCATCCGGCCGCCCGCGTACACCCCCGCCGTGCCAGGGAACGCATCGCGCAGCGTGGAGGCCGGGTCGGCGGGATCGGTGAGGATCCCGGCGCTCCCGGTGACCAGCCGCAAATGGTCGGCGCCCAGCGCGTTCGCCAGCGTGGCGGCCAGCACGTCGGCGTCCACGTTGAGGTCGCTGCCGCCGTCCGCGTCCCGTACCGGCGGGGAGAGGCACACCACGTCGTACGCGTCGAGCAGAACGCGCAGCCGCTCGGTGTCGACCGCCGTCACCGTGCCGGCCCGGTGGTCCCTGACCACCTTGGCGCGGCCGTTCTCGGTCACCCGCAGCGGCTTGTTGACGATGCCGGTGACCAGGCCTCCGTAGGCGGCGACATGGGTGAGGACGGTCAGGCCGTGCGCGGCGAGTCCCGCCTCCACCATGGGCAGGGTCACCCGGCGGTAGGCGTCCGCGATGTGCGGCATCTCCTCGGGCGGGCAGTAGCGCACGGTGTCGCCGTTGCGCAGGGTGAGGGAGGGCATCGTCCGGCCGATGGAGCCGTAGTGGCGTTCGATGCCCTCCGCTCCGCCGGCGACGACCAGGACGCGGGCGCCCCGGCCGCGCACGGCGGCGATCTCGGCGAAGATCTCCGGGTGCAGCAGGGTGCTGCTCCCGACCTTGATCACGTAAAGCGGCCGTTCGCTCATGGGGTCACCGCCGTGAAGGGAAGGGCCGTGGACTGCTCGAATCCGTGGACGAGGTTGAAGGCCTGCACCGCCTGGCCGGCCGCCCCCTTGATCAGGTTGTCGATCGCGGTGACCGCCACGTACTGGTCGCCGCGCACCGCCACCGCGACCTCCGCCATGTTGGAACCGATGACGCTCTTGAGCATCGGGAAGTCCGTCGGCGTCTTCAGCTGGGAGCGCGCCGTGACGAAGGGGGCGTGGGCGTAGGCGGTGCCGTACGCGCGTTTGACGTCCAGCCGGGTGGCGTCCGGGCGCAGCAGGCCGTACGCCGAGACGAGGATGCCGCGCGACACGTCCAGGCTGAAGGTGGAGAACCGCAGCCGGGGCGTCCGGCCGGAGAAGGTCTGCAGCGCCTGTGCGATCTCCGGGGCGTGCCGGTGGCCGTACGGCTTGTGCACCCGGAAGTTGCCGAACCGCTCGGCGGGGTGCTCGGTCGACTTGTTGCCGCTGCCACTGGCGCCGGTCTTGGCCTCCACGACCACGTCCCCGGCCGCGAGGTCGGCGGCGAACAGGGGCTGGAGCGCGTAGAGCGTGGCCACGGCCATGCAGCCGGGCAGGTTGAGGAACCGGGCGTCACCGGGCGGCGGCGAGAACTCGGGTACGAAGTACTCGAAGGCCTCGGTCCACTCGGCGGACTGCGGGTAGTGCAGGGCGGCCTGGCCGGGGTCGGTGAGCCGGAAGTCCCCGGCGAGGTTGATCACCCGGCCCGCCCGCTCGGAGAGCTTGGGCATCTGCGGGGGCAGCGCGCCGGTGGGCAGGCACCCGAAGGCCACGTCGACTTCTTCGCAGGCCTCCAGCGGGGCGAACCGCAGCCCCGCCGCGCCGGGGTGGTTGCGGATACCGGGCAGCACCGAGGTGATCGGCTGCCCACTGTGCCGCTCGGACGAGAGATGGACGAGTTCGGCGTGCGGGTGCCCCAGCAACAGCCGGATCAGTTCGGCGCCGGTGTAGCCGCTGGCACCGAGCACCGCCACGCGTAAGCGGTCGTTGTCAGCCAAGGCGTGCCGCCTTCTCGTAGGGCCGCACGTACTCGCGTTCGGCGACCAGCTTGCGGATGGCGTCGGGGCGGGCGGCGACCTTGCGGAAGGCGTCCGCGTAGCGGGTGGCCCGCTCGTACTCCACGGGGGAGCGCAGTTCGCGGCAGAGCACGACGGTGCTCTCCAGCATGGCGACGACGTTCGGGAAGTCGGTGGGCCGGTGGTCCCGGACCGCCCCCGGGTTGAGGGTGAAGGGGTAGCCGTTGCCGAAGCCGGTCCGCTGCTGGAACGGCAGATGGCAGGGGATCGGGGTGTTCTGCCACTCGCGGGCCGGCACACCCTCGGCGGTGAGCAGCTCGTGCACCGCCTCCTTGACCGCCCAGACAGGCAGGTCTGCGAGGCCGACGGCCTCCGGCACCAGGCCGATCCGGTACATGTTGTACGCGTGGGTGTGGCCCTCGGGGACGTGCGGCGGGGTGAACAGACCGGTCTCCCGCAGCGCGTCGGCCAGCAGCGTGGCGTTCCTGGCCCGGATCGTGTCGTAGTACGGCAGCCGCTTGAGCTGCGCGGCCCCGAACGCGGCGGCCACCCAGGACATCCCGTAGTCGATGCCGTTGCGGTCCAGGAAGTCCACGGCCCGCTGGTACGCCTCGCCGCTCCCGAAGAAGGCGATGCCGCCCTCGCCGCCGAGCGGGAAGTTCTTGTCCGCCATCAGGCTCTGCCCGGCCGCCTCCCCGAAGGAGCCGGCCACCTGGTCGCCGATCTTCGCGGAGTGCGCGTGCGACGCGTCCTCCACCAGCGCCAGCCCGTGCCGGTCGCAGACCCCGCGCAGTGCGGCGACATCCGCCGGCAGCCCGTGCACATGCACCGGCATGACCACCCGGGTCCGCTCGGTGACGGCGGCCTCGGCCGCCTCGGCCGACATGCAGTACGTCAGCGGGTCGACGTCCACGAAGACCGGCACCGCCTTGGCGGCGACCACGGCCTGCGCGGTGGCGATGAAGGTGAACGCGGGGACGATGACCTCGTCACCGGGCCGCACACCGGCGCCGATCAGCGCCAGGTGGAGACTCGATGTGCCGCTGGCGGTCGGCAGGGCACTGTGCGCGCCGACGTAGGACCGGTACTCCTCGGCGAAGTCGGCCACGACCTTGTCCGGGTCGGACCGCTGCGCCAGCAGCATGGTGAAGACATCCTCCTTGGTGATCACCGGGAAGATGGTGCGCCGCGCCTCTTTGGGGATCATCGCCGCGCCGCCGAACCCGGCCAGTTCGGCCGTGACCTCGGCCGGATCGGGCAGGGCCAGTGGTGCGCTGGGAAAGTCGGTGATCATCGGGAGGTGCCTCCGGTCGTCACGGGGGTGGTCGTCACGGGGGTACGGGAGGAGCCGGCCTGCGCGAGTGCCATCCGGACACAGGCGGCGACCAGGGGGCTGAGCCGGTAGTTGAACTGCACGCCCGGTGCCGTCCCGGGCTCCGCCTCCTGCTGCGTCCACATGGTCCGCAGGTCGAAGGCGCCGAAGATCTTCAGACGCTCGGCACGCGTCCAGATCCGCTCGTCGTCGGTGAGCACCGCTCCGGCGGGCCCGAAGCCGAGGCCGGTGAGGTCCACGGCCAGGGCGGGCGCGGTGGAGCCGGCGGCCTGCTGGGCGAAGGTGCCGGCGTTGTCCGGGGTGAGCGTCAGCAGGTCGAAGGCGGGCGGGGCCGCATCGTCGGTGCCCTGGGCCACTTCCACACCGAGCCAGTCGACGAACGCCCGGGTGCGGTCGTCGAGGCCGACGGGCAGCACGGCCCGGTCGCCGTGGCCTATGCCCTGGCCGGCCAGGGCGGCGTGCACGGCGGCACTCCTGCTGTTGACCAGGACCGCTCGGAGACGGCCGCTGCGTTTCGTCAGGAACCGTTCCAGCGCGGGCAGTTCCTTGTCGTTCTTCTCGATGCTCATCACGATGCCGGAGGTCAGTACCCGGGAGAGGACGAGCGCGGTGTCGTACTGTTCCATGAGCGGTCTCCTTGTTCTGCGGGCCGGCCCTTCCGGGCAGCCCTCGGACGCCTTGCGGCGCAGGGCGGTCCACAGGGGATGCCGGGGCACGGCCCGGGTGCGGCAGGTGCCGGTCAGACGGCGAGTACCGGGCGCTCCGATTCCAGCAACCCGGCCACGTGGCGTGCGTAGAGGCCTGCCACGTCCACGCCGTGGGTCTCCGACGAGCGGGCGAACTCGGGGTTGGCGTTGATCTCCAGGACCGTCATCTCGCCGGTGTGCCGGTCCTGCATCATGTCGACGCCGTAGAAGCCGGGGCCGAGCGCGGCGACGGCCTGCGCGCACAGCCGGCGCATGTCGTCGCTGACCTCGACCCGCTCGACCTGCGCGCCGAGGTGGGTGTTGGTACGCCAGTTGTCGGACTTCCGGCTGATCGCGACGACGGGTTCCGTCCCGACGACCACGATCCGCAGGTCGTGGCCGGGCTTCTGCACGTACTGCTGCACCAGGACGGGGAAGAGCTTGCCCGCCGCGTCCGCGGACTCCCGTCCGCCGGTCCAGGCCTCCAGTTCCTCCTCGTGGGACAGGCGGGTCACGCCGCGTCCCCAGGAACCCGACACCGGCTTGACCACCACGGGCCAGCCGAACTCGGTCGCGATGTCGTGCACTTGCTCGTAGGTGAACGCGTGCCGGGTCGCCGGGTGCGGGATGCCGCGCCGGGCGAACAGAAGTGCCTGAAGGCCCTTGTCGTTGCAGACCTCGATGGCGGACGGACTGTTCAGCGTGGCGACCCCGGCCTGCTCCAGCCGACGGGCGGTGCCGATGGCCTCACGGTGCGACAGGTTCCGCAGGACGGCCAGCCGCGGCCGCTCGCCCCCGGCCGCCAGCACCTCCGCGAGGTCCGGCTGAAGGACCGGACGGGCGGTCAGCCCCTGGGCGCGCAGCGCGTCCAGGAGCCGACGCTCGTCGGGGCGCAGCACGGTCACCGACAGCAGGACATCGGTGGCTGCGGTGGTCATTCGCCCCAGTCCTCCTCGACCTCGGGAGCGAGCGAGACCTCGTAGCCGTTCTCCGAGGCGTCGGTCAGCTCATGCTCCTGGCCGCAGGTGCCGCACTCGACGATCTCGCCCTTCTCCGAGCCGCTCTCGATGTCCAGGGCGCTGTCACACACCAGGCACTCCACGCCCGTCATGACGGTGGTCGACATGGATTTACCCTTCCGTCCGGTCTCCGATGGGAAGTGCGCCGGGGGGGGAGCGGCCCGTTTCTCGTGGGGCGGACCGCCGCTTCCGGCACACACGAAGTTACGGTCGGCCGCCGGCGGGGGCACTACGGGATCACGTACTCGATCTCCGGCGGGCCGGCTCGTCCACGGTTGGCCAGGAGGCGCACACCGGTCGAGGCCGGACCTTTCGGCGCAGCCTGGCACTCCTGACGGACCTGGACATGTCCAGCGCCCACCCCGGCCACGGCCGCAGCTTCGACGGGCACCGCCTGCGGGAACTGGCACACAACTGTCTCCACGCGACCAACGCGTAGGCCCGCCCTGCGCCGAAGGCTGCCCTACGTGCCATGGCGGCGCAGGGAGGAGGGTGTACGGCCGATGAAGTCCCGTGCAGTACGGGTGAGGTGGGCCTGGTCGGCGAAGCCCGCAGTGGCGGCGGCTACGGCGGCAGCCCCGGCCGGCAGGTGGGCGACCGCGGTACGGAGCCGGCCCCATCGCCGCAGGCGGGTGAGCGCGATGCCCACGTCCTGCCGGACCAAGGTGCGCAGCCGCGGTGCCGACAGGCCGACCTCGTCGGCGATGGAAGCGAGGGGCATGTCCGGATCGCGCAGCGTACACACGTGGACGGCGTGGGCGACTCTCGGGTCGAGCGGCGCCGGACGCCCTGTGACTGCCCGCAGCTCGGTGTATCCGGCAGCCAGATCCACCTGGGTGCCGGGGGCGTCGGAACCGGCGGTGCCGAGCGCGGCAAGCAGTCGACGGACCGTGCCTGCATCGAGTCGTATCGGCTCCGGGCAGGAGGGCAACAGCCAGGAGTCGACGAACAGCGCGATGTAGGGCGAGGTGGCCGCACAGACGTGCGCCAGCTGGGGCGGAACGATCAGTCCGGGCGCCGCCACCAAGCGTCGTGCCGGCTGGCGGAGTTCGGCGCGGCCGCCGATGGGGAGCACGGCTTTCCACGCGGGCAGCCGGTGCTGGGAGACGCGGAACGGGCGGGACTCGGCGAACATCGTCGCCTCGGTGCCGGCGGCGAAGACGATACGGCGATCGTTCTGTTCAAGCTCCCAAACGCGGGGCGATCGGATCATCACCCCATGCACGCTATCGCTGCCGTCGCCCTGGGGGTGTTCCTGGCCGTCACGGGAGTCATGCACTTTCTGACTCCTGGCCACTTCCACGCGCTGGTACCCGCATGGCTCCACGGAGCGCGGCTCCTGGTGGCCGTCACCGGGGCGGCGGAGGTCGTGGTGGGTGCGCTGGTGCTGGTTCCGTGCAGCAGGCCGGTGGGAGGCTGGGCCACCGCCTTCCTCATCACCTGCTACCAGGTGTCGCACGTGGACGTGCTGTTACGTGCGCGCCCGGACCGGCCCCGGCTGCTGGAGCGGCCGGTCGGCGCGGTGGCTCGCGTGGCGGTGAATGTCCTGTACATCGCCTGGGCTGTCGCCGTGGCCAGATCCGCGGCCTGACGTCCATGCGCGGCGGCTGATGGTCCCGAGGCGGCGCCGAAACCATCCGCAGTCACAGACAGAGGGAGTCCTTTCGTGAGTCATCGCGTTGTTGTCGTGGGCGCTGGTTACGCCGGTCTGCCGGCGGCAAAGCGCCTCGCCCGCAGGCTGCACCGCCACGACACCACCGTGACGCTGATCAATGCCTCGGACCGGTTCGTGGAACGGGTCCGGCTCCATCAACTCGCTGCCGGGCAGCGATGGGCGACGCTGTCGTTGCGTCAACAGCTCAGCGGTACTCCGGTCGAGTTGCTCGTCGGTCAGGTGACCGCGATCGACAGCACTGCACGGACCGTGTGGATCGGCGACGAGCCTCGCGCGATCGGCTACGACACGTTGGTCTACGCCGTGGGCAGCCAGGCACGGCTGGACGATGTTCCGGGAGCAGCCGAGCACGCCCACGCCGTCGCCGGCCACGAGCAGGCGACGCAGTTGCGCAACAGGGTCGCCGAGATCGCCTCCGGCGGCACGGTCGCGGTGGTCGGCGCAGGGCTGACCGGGCTGGAAACCGCCTCCGAACTGGCCGAGAGCCACCCCGAGCTGCGGGTGCGGCTGTTCACCCGTGCCGATGACCTCGGATCCGGGCTGGACCCCCGAGGCCGGACCCACCTGCGACGGGCTCTCGACCGGCTGGGCGTCTCGATTCACCCGCAGACCGTCGTCACGACCGTACGGGAGGACGGCTTCGACACCCGCGACGGCCGGACGTTCGCCGCTGACGCCGTGGTGTGGACCACTGGGTTTCGTGCGCCGGATCTGGCCCGCGAGGCAGGGTTCGCCACGGATCACGGGGGCCGGATGCTCGTCGACGCCACGCTGCGCTCGGTCTCGCATCCTGAGGTGTACGCCGTCGGTGACGCGGCCGCCGGGGTGGCGGTGAGCGGCGCACCGAGTCGCATGTCCTGCCAGGCGGCGCTGCCCATGGGGCGGGGTGTGGCCGATGTCGTTGCGGCTCGGTTGACGGGCCGGGAACCCGGGCCCGTCCGGATCGGCTACGTCTTCACCAACATCAGCCTCGGTCGACGAGACGGTGTCGTCCAGTTCACCCACGCCGACGACCGCCCGCGCAGGTTCGTCCTGACAGGACGCGCCGCAGCCGCCTTCAAGGAGGCAGTTGTGCGCAGCACGGTCCGGGCGGCATGCCGAGCCGGGTCATGGTGAGTTGGGTTGATGAGAAGCCGTTGTCGAAGCATGATCCGGTGCGTTCAGGCCCTCGCTGCGGGCCCGCTCCACTAGCGCGTGTGTCGAAAGTGCCTGGTGAGGATGGAGGAGAGCCCGTTTGTGATCCAGAATGACGGGATGGTCAAGCTTGAGACTCCCCGTTTGATCCTGCGTCGCTGGCGTGAGGAAGACGTTGCGCCCATGGCTGCCGTCAATGCCGACCCCGAGGTCATGCGGTGGATCCGTGACGGCAGCGTCCTTGACGAACAGCAGACTCGTGGCCGGGTCCAGGCATGGGAGAGCGAGTGGGAGTCACAGGGCTTCGGCCTGTTCGCCGTGGAGATCCGGTCCACTGGCGAGTTGGCCGGGTTCACCGGCCTTTCGGTGCCCAACTTCTTGCCGGAGGTACTGCCGGCGGTTGAGGTCGGCTGGCGGCTGGGACGTTCCCACTGGGGGCAGGGCTTGGCCACCGAGGCCGCTGCGGCCGCTGTACGGTTCGGGTTCGAAGAGCGAGGGCTGGAGCGGATCGTCAGCATCGCTCAAGTGGGCAACGACGCCTCCGAACGGATCATGACCAAACTGGGGATGCATCCGGTCCGTGAGATGGTCAATCCCACCGGGGGTCGGCGAGTACGGGTGTTCGAGTTGTTGTCGGACCAGTTCGTCACAACCACTCGTTGATGGCGGCAACGAGGACGGTAGCTTCGTAGCGGACCGCGAGTTTGTCGTACCTGGTGGCCACGGCTCGGTGTCTCTTGAGGCGATTGATACCGCACTCGACCGCGTGCCGAGCCTTGTGGTCCTGCGGGTCGAACTTCGGCGGCCGGCCGCTGCGGGGAATCCCCGCGCTGTCCGGCCGTGATCACGACCCCGCCGGGGAATGCCGGTGCGGACCCGAAACCGTATGCCGTCGATCAGCTGCCGCCTGGCCCCCACGTCGGCGGCCGTCCGGGCTTCTTGCCCTTCGGCAACAGCGGTCCCAGCACCGCCCATTGCGCATCCGTCCGATCTCCACGTGTCCCGAACCAAGATCATCTCGCGTTGGTACACGGATTCACGTTCGCAGGGTGGGAGGGTGTTCGAGGGCGATGCTGAAGTGGGTGCGGTAGGCGTCGAGGAGGGTGGCGTCGTCGGGAAGGAGTCGCTCGTCCCGGAAGTCCGTGCTCGTCGTGATCAGGGTGCGGTCGCTGAGGGTGATACGGCCGGATTCGGTGAGGAGGGAGCAGACCGGTGAGCGGGTGAAGTGGGACTTGGGGGAGGTCTGGTGCCACCAGCAGGTGGCCTCGAAGTCGGCGAGCTCACGGGGGCGTTGATCGAGCCGGTACTGGAGCGTGTCGTTCTTGTAGATGTCCAGATCGCCTTCCGGAGTCTCGACGACGCGGAAGACGCCCCCGGGATCGGTCTGGTCCCCGCGGAGGTCGAGGCGGAGTGGGTGGTGGCTGTGGCTGCCGAAGCCGACGTCTGCAAGCCACGGCTCGGTGGTCTCGACGCGCAGCGCGAGATGGTCGTACGGCGGACCGAAGCCGCTGTCGTCGGCCACGCGCGCGGCGAGCAGCGTCACGTGGAAGCCGAGCGCGGTGAGCAGCGCCGCGAAGATGCCGTTCAGTTCGTAGCAGAAGCCGCCACGTCGTGCCGAGACGATCTTGTCGAAGAGTGCTTTCTCCTCCAACACGATCGGCTCGCCGAGATGGATGCTGAGGTTCTCGAACGGGACGCTGTGCAAGTGACGCAGGTGGAGGTCGCGCAGGGCAGCGTGATTGGGGTGTTTCGGCCATGTCGCCGCGATGCGCTGGAGGTAGGCGTCGGCCCGTGAGGTGTTCACTCGACCGTTATCGCACGTGAGCGACGAGACGTCATCGGGCGCACGGCCGAGTACTTCAGCCGTAGAGCGTGATCTTGCTGGTAGGGGGCTGGTGCGGGGACGCGGCCATCTTCGCCCAGCTTACCGCCGACGCGGTCCGCACCCAGCCCGACGGGAGGAAGGACTCGCCGCCGCGCGCGGGGGCCGAATACCCCTTGGGCTGCCCCTCCGCCTCGGTGATCGACTCGCCGCCGCGCGCGGGGGGACGAAAAGAGCGGGCACCTGCTGGCGCCACGGGACGCCACCCACGAGGGGTACCGGGTGGGTATCTGGCTGAAGAACCAGCGGGCCGCCGCCCGCAAGGCTGCCGAGACCGAGCAGCCGAGGGGGGCCGACGGCCTGTCGGCGGGGCCGGCTGCCGGGGCGATGTCGGGAGGGCGGCGCGAGCAGCTGCAGGACATCAACCCCTCATGGACAGCCACTAACTTCGTCATCAAAGGACAAACCGGCGAAAAGTTGGAAAGATCTTTCGGGGGCACGTCTTGATGCCAATGTCGGCCGAAGATGTGCACTCGACGCGTAAGACCGCGTCTGCTGAACTTCAACTCACGGTGTTCTGTGGGGCGGTGATGGTCCGGTGCGGTCAGGGGAGGCCCCTCCGGCCGACTTCCGATCCGGTGGTGCAAGGAGATTCCCTTATGACGCAGTTCGATCGAGTGCTGGCAGTGGTGGCCGAACGACGAGCTGAATTCGAGGAGAAACGGCATGTACCGCCGGAGGTGATCGGCGAGTTCAAGCGCGCGGGAATCTACCGAGCGGGTGTTCCACGGCGTTTCGGTGGAGACGCCCTGCCGCCCGCCCAATTCCTGCGCCTCGTCGAGCGGATATCGGTGGTCGACGGTTCGGCCGGATGGGTCGCGAGCTTTGGCTCGTCCACCGTCTACCTGGCCGGGCTTCCTCTGGAATCGCAGGCCATGCTGTACGGGGAGGGGCCTGACGTGGTCTTTGCCGGCGGCCTCTTCCCGATACAGCCCGCTCAGCGCGTCGAGGGCGGCTACCGGGTGTCGGGCCGCTGGAGGTTCGCGAGCGGCTGTACGAGCGCGGACGTCCTCGGCGTGGGCATCACGGTCGGCGACGACCGGGCCGGCCGCCCCCTGACCGCCGTACTGCGGCCCGAGCAGGTGGAGATCGCCGACAACTGGGACGTCATCGGGTTGCGCGGAACCGGCAGCCACGACCTGGTGGTCGACGGGGCCGTGGTGCCCCGGGAGTGGACGTTCGTCCGCGGTGGCGCGCCCACCGTGGACGAACCGCTCTATCGCTATCCGACCGTCCCCTACGCCGCCCAGGTCCTGGCCGTCGTGGGCCTGGGAGTGGCCCGCGCCGCACTCGACCATGTCATCGCCGAAGGCGGCCGCTCCGGCTACACCGGTGCGCCGAAGCCGGCCGAACGCGCCACCTACCGCATCGCAGTCGGGCAGGGCGAGGCCCAACTCCGGTCTGCGCGCGCCTTCTTCTACGAGATCACCGAGGAGGTTTGGGCGACCGTCGAGGCGGGAGACCATGCGACTGCCGAGCAGGCCAGCCTGTTGCGGCTGGCCTCCGCGCACCTCGCCAAGACCTCCTTCGAGGTCGTGCAGATCGCCTACCGGCTCGGCGGCACCACGGCCATCGCCACCGGCAGCCTCCTGGAGCGCTGCCTGCGCGACGCATCGGTCGTTCCGCAGCACGCCTTCCTCCAGGAGGGCATGTACGACGGCGCCGGCGCGGTCCTGATGGGCGTCCAGCCTTTTCCTGGCTACGTGTGATGTGCCCCGGGTCTGGTGGAGTCATCTTGCTGGACAGATGATGCTCCGGTCACTCAAGGAGGCTTCTGCGCCCCGCAGTTACCCGCCCGAGTTCCGGCGCAGGATCCATGCCCGCGGCACGAGCAGCCCCGTCGGCAGTACGGCGGTGATGGCACCGCACGGCGGCGGGATCGAGGGGGTATGAGCGAGCTATGCATGGCCATCGCCGGCTGCACGCCCTTCGAGGCCGGCACCGATCCGGCGAGCGCGGCGGTGCCGGGAGAGCCGCAGCGGGACCACTGGATGTTCGACGCCCTGGCCGATTCCGCCGCACAGTACGTCACTTCCGCGGCCGGGACGAACGCCTCAAGCGGAACCTGCTGGCGGCCTTCACGAAGTACGCTCTGGCCTCCCCCGCGGCCAAGGCCGACTGGAACGTGACCGTGGCCTTCGCGGGCGCCACCGACCCCATCAACGGCGAGGACCCGGCCAACATCGTCAACCGCACCCGCACCGGCGCCGACGCCCAGATGGAACTGTCCACCGCGCTGCGCAAGGCGATGTTCGGTGACTTCTCCAGCGCGGCCAGGCGCAGGACGACAGCCGGCGTGCCGAGCCCGGACAGCCCCTACGCCGACCACTTCTGGAACGGCTTCGTGAACGCCGTCCGCGAAGCGATCAAGAACCGCGAACTCGGCCTCGATTCCTTCTAGTTGTAATTCGTCAGGTTTCGGCTCGGCCCCGACCGGGAGCGCCTTGCGGGGATTCTTGAGGGCATGGCCGACTTCTCCGCCACGGTGGTCGTCATCTGCCGCACCGGCTTCACTTGCGTGTAGTCCTCGGCGTGCGTGCCCGGGGTCATGATGCGCACGACTCACGCCTTCGGCACAGCCGATCCTTTAACACGGATCAATTCATGGATTTCGCAGCGACACACGGTCGGCAAGGGGTGAAGGGGCGTCAGCAGATCATCCGGAAGGACTAACAGGCATTCAATGCGCCTTTTTTCCCGGCCACTTCATGTCCTGGTCGAAGGGGAGGCGAGGCCGAATATACCCCGATCGGCTCCCTGGCGCTCATCTTCCGATATGACTGATATGACAGCTGTGAGTAGTTTTGGTCGCAGTCGGCTGACGAGCCG
>NZ_JAIQYY010000046.1 GCF_020181035.1 Streptomyces sp. CoH27 | reverse complement strand
TCGCATCCTCGCAGGTCAACGGCACCTTTCTGCTGTCAGGGTGTCAACTCGACCAATTCCGCTGAATAGCCAGGGTTAAGCAGACACATCCGACAAGTGAAACAGCGGGGCTTCCCAGGCGCGCAGTTGCCCTGGGGAGCCAGCCATCCGTACTGACGCGGAATGACGCTCGCCATGGGGCGGAACAGCACCGCCGTGTTCCCGTGGTGTTCCCGCAAGCCTGTGGATATCGGCCATAGTTCGGCCGTTTCCGCAGGTGAGGCTAGTGGAAGCAGAAACGGCCGCAGCCCCCGCACAGTGGGCTGCGGCCGTTCTGTTTCCGACCTGTCCGTGGCAGGTCAGAGCGCGAGACCGGTGAGAACCAGTACGCGCTCGTAGGTGTAGTCCTCCATCGCGAACCGCACGCCTTCGCGGCCCACGCCGGACTGCTTGGCGCCGCCGTACGGCATCTGGTCGGCGCGGTAGGACGGGACGTCGCCGATCACCACGCCGCCGACCTCAAGGGCGCGGTGGGCGCGGAAGGCGACCTGCAGGTCGTGGGTGAACACGCCTGCCTGGAGGCCGTACTTGGAGGAGTTGACCGCGGCGAACGCCGCGGCCTCGCCGTCGGCCTTCTGCATGGTGAGGACGGGCCCGAAGACCTCCTCGCAGGCGATGGTCACGTCCGCCGGTACGTCGGTGAGGACGGTCGGCGCGTAGGAGGCACCGTCGCGGTCGCCGCCGGTGCGCAGCGTGGCGCCGGCCTCGACCGCCTCCTTCACCCAGGCCTCCACGCGCTTGGCCGCGTCCTCGCTGACCAGCGGGCCGACGTCCGTCCTGGCGTCGGACGGGTCACCGGTGACCTGGGCCTCGACGGCGGCGACGATGCGCGGCAGCAGCCGGTCGTACACCGACGCGTCGGCGATCACGCGCTGCACGGAGATGCAGGACTGGCCGCCCTGGTAGTTGGAGAAGGTCGCGATGCGGGACGCGGCCCAGTCCAGGTCCTCGTCGCTCGCGAAGTCGGCGAGGACGACGGCCGCGCCGTTGCCGCCGAGCTCCAGCGTGCAGTGCTTGCGCGGCACCGAGTCCATGATCGCGTAGCCGACCTTGTCGGAACCGGTGAAGGAGATCACCGGCAGGCGCTCGTCCTGGACCAGGGCGGGCATGCGGTCGTTGGACACCGGGAGGACCGACCAGGAACCGGCCGGCAGGTCGGTCTCGGCCAGCAGCTCGCCCAGGATCAGGCCGGAGAGCGGGGTGGCGGGCGCCGGCTTCAGAATGATGGGCGCGCCGACGGCGATCGCGGGGGCCACCTTGTGGGCGCACAGGTTCAGCGGGAAGTTGAACGGCGCGATGCCGAGCACGACGCCCCTCGGGAAGCGGCGGGTCAGCGCGAGGCGCCCCTGGCCGCCGGCGTCGGTGTCGAGCCGCTGGGCCTCACCGCCGTTGAACCGCCGGGCCTCCTCGGCGGCGAACCGGAACACGGACACGGCACGGCCGACCTCGCCCCGGGCCCACTTGATGGGCTTGCCGTTCTCGGCGGAGATCAGCTGGGCGATCTCCTCGGCGCGCTCGGCCAGCCGCTTGCTGACGTGGTCGAGGGCGGCGGCGCGCACGTGGGCCGGGGTGGCGGCGAACTCGTCCCGCACCGCGTACGCGGCGGCCACGGCCTCCTCGACCTGGGCCTCGGTCGGCACGCTGACGGTGCCGACGAGCCGGCCGTCCCACGGGGAGGTGACGTCGAAGGTGTCCTCGCCGGTGACCTGGCGGCCGGCGAGCCAGAAGGCGTGGGTGGAAGTCATAAGTCCGAGTCCCGGCCCTTCCATGTCGGAGGTGTGCTGGCTTTCGTGGTCCACGGTAGGACGGGGGCGCCCGGGGGTCGTTTGTCCGAGTCGTAGCAGTCGGAGTGAGGGGTACTCCGTAATGGCGCGGTCACCCGGGAGGGTGCGCGCGCACGGTTCGGCCGGCCGTCGGTGCCGTGGCGGCCGGGGGCAGGGCCCGCAAGGCCCGCACCGGTGAGCAGAAGACGGGCAGGAAAGCTCCTGTCACGCACAGCGCGCCCGCCCACACCGCCGTACGCACGCCCGCGAACTGGCCGACGAGACCGCCGAGGGCGGAGCCGGCGGCGAGCGCACCGGTCAGCAGGAAGCGGAAGGTGGCGTTCATACGGCCGAGCAGGTAGGTGCCCCCCCCCCAGCGCAGCGGAGCCGCATGTCGACACAGCCCCGCGTCCCTTCGGAGCTCCGCCGAACCGCAGTGGACTTCACCCCGCCTGCTGAGCGGTCACACTGCGCTCACTCCGCCGACGTCGCCTTGAGGGCGAGCCACAGCTCCATCCGCACATCCGGATCGTCCAGCGACCGCCCGAGGATCTCCTCGACCCGCCGCATCCGGTACCGCAGGGTGTGCCGGTGCACCCCCAGGTCCGCCGCGGCCGCGTCCCACTGCCCGTGCCGGGACAGCCATGCCCGCAGCGAGGCGACCAGGTCCCCGCGCCCTGTCGCATCGTGCTCGTGCAGAGCCCGCAGCAGCCCGTCGGCGAACGCCTTCACCGCGTCGTCGGCCAGCAGCGGCAGCACCGACCCGGCGGCGAGCCGCTCATGCTCCACCAGCACCCGTCTCCGCCGCCGCGCCACCGACAGCGCCTGCTCGGCCTGCTTGTAGGCGGCCGCCGCGGCGATCGGCCCGGCCGGCGCCGACAGTCCGACGACGAGTTCCTCCTCCTCGCCCCCGGCCTGCTCGGGCACCGCCCGCGCCGCCTCCAGCGCCGCCGCGTACCGGGTGCAGGCGGCCACCGCCGCTCCCCCGTCGGCGGCGAGCACCACCAGCCGCTCCCCCTCGGGCACGACCAGCACGGCCTCGCCGGAGCGGGCGGCGGCGGACTCCACGCTCTCCGTGAGCCCGCCGAGCGGATCGCCGCCCAGGTCGGCGCTGGCACCCGCCGAACGTGCGGGGGCGTGCGCCCGCACGGCCGTACCGGACGCGGACTCGGCGACGATCATCCGGAACGGCGCGTCGAGCAGCCCGCCGTACAGGTCACCGGCGACGGCGCGGGCGTGGTCGGGCTCGCCGGCGAGCAGCATGCGCAGCACCGCCGTACCGACGCGCTGTTCGGCCGCGTGGAGGGAGCGGGAGCGTTCGGTGGTCAGGGTGAGCAGGGCGATGGCGGAGTGCACGGCGTAGCGCTCAGCGGTGCCGGGTGCAGCGGCGGTGCCGACGGCGAGCGCGGCGCGGGGCCGCCGGCCCGTCCCGAGGGAGTGCAGCTCGACCCGGTCCTCGTGCTCGGGTCCGCCGACGACCGCCGATGCCGGAGCGGGCCGCTCCCGCAGCCGTTCGACCTCGGCGGTGAGCCGCGCGGCCCGCCGCCCCGCCCACTCCGGCGCGGCGGCGACGACGGCACCGGAGGCGTCGTACAGGGCCGCCCAGCCGTCGACCTGCGCGGCGAGCGCCCCGAGCACCCCCTCGGGCCCGGCGTTCAGGGCCTGCTTGGTCAGCTCACGCTGCGCCGCGAACCCTGCCGTGACGGCGCGGTACTGATCGGCGGCGATGGCGGCGGAGACGGCCTTGCTGATGGCGAGGAAGGGGGTACGGCGAGGCACCTCCAGCAACGGCAGCCCCTCCTCCCGGGCGGCGTCGACGAGCGCCTCGGGAATCTCCTCGTAATTCACCCCCACGGCGAACCCGAGCCCCACGACCCCCGCCCCGGCCAGCCGCTTCACATACCGCCGCATGGCCTGCGGATCCTCCGCGTCCAGCTTGAGCGCGGTGATCAGCAGCAGCTCGCCGCCCTCCATGTACGGCACAGGGTCGGCCAGCTCACTGACGTGCGCCCAGCGGACGGGAACGTCGAGGTGGTCCTCGCCCGCGCGCACGGTCAGTTTGAGCGCGGAGTGGTGGACGAGCGAGGCGAGGGTGGGGGGCATGGGACCTTCACGGTGAGGAGGCATCCGCCGATCACGGTGTCACGCGTGCGGCTGATCTTTTGGCCGCACTGTATGAACGACCTATCCCGATTCTGCCTCACCGTACGATCGCCCGCCCCCCTCCTCACCCCCGCAGATCGACCAGCAACGGCGGCGCGTGCTCCCCCCGCACACTGGTCAACGACAGCACCGCATGCCCCGCGGGCACCCCATGAGCCAACTCGGAAGCGGACCACCGCGCCCGCTCCACCTGGCGGACGGTGACGGCCTCGGTGGTCACCGCCTTGCCGGTGACCAGCTTGCGCAGGGCATGGATCGCGCGCGTCATGGGCTGGTCGGCGAAGACCGTGTGCCGGGCCACGTCCCGGGTCTCCACCCACTCGGTGCCCCAGGCGTCCGCGAACCTGCCGCCGTCCCACGTGGCCACCCCGGAGAACGCCATCCGGCAGCCGACGGCCGCGTACAGCGGCCCATGGAGCGCCTCGGGGACGTCACCGATCGTGCGCAGGGCCAGCACGACGCCCGCGTTGCGGGAGCGCAGCCGCGGGATGCGGCGCAGGGACTCGGTCGTCACCGCGCCGGTGGCGTCGTCCAGGACGAGGCAGACGAAGTGGGTCCGTTCGCCGGTCAGCGCCAGGGCGCCGAACTGGGCCAGCACCAGCCGGGTGACGATCCATGACGCCTCCTCGTGACCGCGCTCGGGCAGGTCGACACGGACCCGCAGCGGATGGTGGGCCACGGCGCGCAGCGAGAACGGCCGGGCACCGGCACCGTCCGCGCCGAAGAACTCGGCGAACGCCGGCCGGTCCAGCGCGGCGAGCCGGTCGGCCAGCACGGGGGCGGGGTCGCCGGTGCTGCCCGACTGCCGGGCACGCGCATCGAGTTCGCGGCGCATGGCGGTGTGCTCGTCCCCCGCGAGCGCCGCTCGGAGCGCCGCCAGGGCGGACGGCTCGCCTTCGAGGAGCTCCCGCAGCGCGGGCAGGGTCGGAAAGCGTCCGTACGCCGCCCGGTGGGGGCCGAGGAGCTGGGCGAGCGCGGTGGCCGCCCGCTGTCCGCTCACGGTGTCGAGGTCACCGACGAGCGCCTCGGCCAGGAAGGCGGCCGCCTCGTCGGGGTCCTCGGACTCCGCGTACGGGTCGAGGTCGTGGACGGACGCGGGGTCGCCGAGGCGTACGACGACGTCATAGGCGGAGTCGGGGCCGAGCGGGGTGCCGGCCGCGCAGACGGCGACGACGGCGCACTGTCCGGTCAGCGCCTGCAGGCCGAGGGACTCGACGACGGGCCGGATCAGCCGGTGGGTCTTGCCGGAGCCGGACGGTCCGACGGCGAGCAGCGAGGTGCCGAGGGTGTCCGGGGCGAGGGCGGCTCCCGCGCCGCCGTACCCGGGCGGGGTGCGCTCCCCCGTCACCCACTGCCCGATGCGGACCTGCCCGGCGACGAGGTCGTGCCGGGCACTCCGGCCGGGCAGGTCGCGGTGGCCGGACGGGTGGGTCCAGGCGGCGCCGCCCTCGCGCAGGACCGTGTCGGAGAAGGAGGAGATCCGGGCCCGGGCACGGGCCACGGTCCACATGTGGCCGACCCGTGCGCAGTCCACGTCGTTCATCCGGCCGGCGTGCACTTCGGCGGCGAGCAGGTCGGCGGCCTGGTGCTGGCCGGCCTCCCTCAGTTCGGGCCACTGCGACGGCCGCCGGTCCACGGCCTGCGGTGCGGCCTCGCCCGCCTTGGCCCGTGCGCGCGCGGCGAGCGCCGCCTTCGCGAGGGGCCACCAGCCGCCGATCCGGGCGAACGGCCACAGCACCAGCAGGGTGATGAGCGCGTACAGCCCGTCCGTGAGCCACTGAGACGCGAACACGCTGTAGTCGCCGGTGATCAGGACGATGAGCGAGAACAGCGGATCCTGGACGGGCAGGGCGTTCCAGCCGAGGCCGAACGCGCCCGGGAAGACGAAGGCCAGCGCGATCAGCGCCCCCAGGGCGGCGATCAGGGCGCGGGTCGGCTGCTCGCGGCGGGTGACGACGTGCCGGATGATGTCGGACCAGCTGCCCAGGCGGGCCATGACGTAGACGAGGATCGCGAAGACCACGCCGTCGGCGACGGTGAGGGCCTCGGCGCCCTTGAACGTCTTGGGCGTCGTGGTGCCGCCCCACCACCAGTCGTCCGGGGTGAGCAACTTGAGGACGGTCCATTGATAGGGGAAGCTGCCGTGCCGCCACAGTGACCACAGCAGCAGCCCCGCCGCCAGGGGGACGACGAAGCCGACGATGGTGACGGGGGCCAGGCGCTGTGCCGGGCGGGCGGCTTTCGGCGGACGGTAGCCGTACCGCCAGATGCCGGGCTCGACGGCGGGCCGGGGCTGGTCGAGCCACTCGGCGACGGGCGAGCGGGGCTGCGCGGTGTGCGGGTCGTACGACGGCTGCGCGGTGTGCGGGTCGTACGACGGCTGCGCGGCCGGGGGCGGCACGTCCGGCGCGCGGGTCGGCCGTGGCGGCACCCCGGCCCCCTCCGCAGGCGCTGTCGGGCGCGGTACCGGATGCGCGTGCGTGCCGCGTGCGTCTCGTGTGCCGTCGCTGTCCATCGCCCTTGCCCCCTGACCAGCCGTTCCGTCCACCGTCAGCGAGCAATCTAACGCCCCGGCAAGGGGAGTTCACCGCTTACGTGGCCGACATGGCGCCGTTGGCGGGTGCGATACCGCCGGTCGGCTATGTCCACGGCGGACAAGCGGCGACGGCGACAACGCCCACATGGAGCATGCCCACCCCCGGTTCCCGGCCCTAGCCTGCGAAGAAAGATAGGTAAGCGGCCGAAAACGCACCACGAGCCGGGCCGCACCGTACGCAAGATCATCAGGAGCCCCCATGACCGCACTTCCGCAGGAGCGCCGCGTCGTCACCGCCATCCCCGGCCCGAAGTCGCAGGAGCTGCAGGCCCGCCGCACCGCCGTGGTCGCGCAGGGCGTGGGCTCCGTGCTGCCGGTCTTCACGGCCCGCGCCGGTGGCGGGATCATCGAGGACGTCGACGGCAACCGGCTCATCGACTTCGGGTCCGGTATCGCCGTGACCTCCGTCGGCGCCTCCGCCGAGGCCGTCGTGCGGCGTGCCGCCGCCCAGCTCGCCGACTTCACCCACACCTGTTTCATGGTCACCCCGTACGAGGGGTACGTCGCCGTCGCCGAGGCGCTCGCCGAGCTGACCCCCGGTGACCACGCCAAGAAGTCCGCGCTGTTCAACTCGGGCGCCGAGGCCGTCGAGAACGCCGTCAAGATCGCCCGCGCCTACACCAAGCGCCAGGCCGTCGTCGTGTTCGACCACGGGTACCACGGGCGGACCAACCTCACGATGGCGCTGACCGCCAAGAACATGCCGTACAAGCACGGCTTCGGGCCGTTCGCGCCCGAGGTGTACCGGGTGCCGGTCGCATACGCGTACCGCTGGCCGACCGGCCCGGAGAACGCCGGTCCCGAGGCCGCCAAGCAGGCCATCGACCAGATCACGAAGCAGGTCGGTGCGGACAACGTCGCCGCGATCATCATCGAGCCCGTGCTCGGCGAGGGCGGCTTCATCGAGCCGGCCAAGGGCTTCCTGCCGGAGATCGTGAAGTTCGCCAACGACAACGGCATCGTCTTCG
Source organism: Streptomyces sp. CoH27 (assembly GCF_020181035.1). GTDB lineage: Bacteria > Actinomycetota > Actinomycetes > Streptomycetales > Streptomycetaceae > Streptomyces > Streptomyces camelliae. The sequence continues at coordinate 25,452 of NZ_JAIQYY010000046.1, read as the reverse complement.
TCGCCGACGAGATCCAGAGCGGCTTCTGCCGGACCGGCCAGTGGTTCGCCTGTGAGGACGAGGGGATCGTCCCGGACCTCATCACGACCGCCAAGGGCATCGCCGGCGGTCTGCCGCTCGCCGCCGTCACCGGGCGCGCCGAGATCATGGACGCCGCGCACGCCGGTGGGCTGGGTGGTACGTACGGCGGTAACCCGGTCGCGTGCGCCGGTGCGCTCGGTGCCATCGAGACCATGAAGGAGCTGGACCTCAACGGCAAGGCCAAGCGCATCGAGGAGATCATGAAGGGTCGCCTCACCGCCATGGCCGAGAAGTTCGACATCATCGGCGACGTGCGGGGGCGCGGTGCCATGATCGCCATCGAGCTCGTCAAGGACCGCGCCACCAAGGAGCCGAACCCCGAGGCCACCGCCGCGCTCGCCAAGGCCTGCCACCAGGAGGGCCTGCTGGTCCTCACCTGCGGCACCTACGGCAACGTGCTGCGCTTCCTGCCCCCGCTGGTCATCGGTGAGGACCTCCTGAACGAGGGCCTCGACATCATCGAGCAGGCCTTCGCGCGCATCTGAGCGCGTCGTTCGCCCCTCTGATGCGGCCTGCGGCAGGCGGTGTGAAGAAGGTGTGCGAGGTGGATGGCGGGACGCGATTCCGTCTGCCCAAGCGCCCCGGCCTGCCGTAGGTTCTACGCAGATGAGAGATACACCCCGCCCACAGGGGACTGTGGGCGATCTCAGGCCGGGGCCTCCCCAGCTACGGCCTGGTCGTGCCCTCGCGCACACAACCGGCGCCTGACGGCTCCGGGATCTCCTCACCGATCGGACGGTCGCCGCCCCAAACCCCCCGGGGCGCGCGACGTTCCGATCCGGACGGCCGCCTCGGAACCACCCCCCCCTGTTCCGGGGCGGCCGACCTCCTTCCTCGTCACTTCCCCCTTCCGCAGCATCACGAGGCCCCGGCCACCGCTTGGAGTATGGCGATGCGACATACTCCAAGCGGACCTGAGAAGCTGGGCGCTGTGTCGACCGTCGTCCGCCGTGCCCCGCTGCTCGTCCTCCCGGCCGTGCTGCTCGCCCTGCTCACCTGGCAGGTCGTGACGCACGGCCCGCTGCTGCGGCTGGACGCCCGGGTCAGCGGGGCGCTCGTGCACCCGGGCGGCCGGTTCTCCGAGATCCTCTCCTGCCTCGGCAACGTTCAAGTCGCCGTCCCGGTCCTCCTCTTCGCCATCGTGTACGTCCTCGGGCGAGGCCATGACGCCGGTACGGAGCGCTGGTGGCTGCCGCCGCTCGCCGCGGCCGTCCTGATGGCGCTGGTCCCGGCGATCGTCATCCCCCTCAAGGACTGGACCGCCCGGCCGGGGACCCCCGTGATGCCCCCGGCCGTCGGCTATTTCCCCTCCGGCCATACGGCGACCGCGGCCGTCGCCTACGGCTCCGCGACCCTGCTCCTGCTGCCCTGGCTGGGTTCGGCGGCCGCCCGCCGTCGGCTGGTCGCCTGCTGCACGGCCCTGGTCCTCGGGGTGTCGTACGGCCTGGTCCGGCACGGCTATCACTGGCCGCTGGACGTGGTGGCCAGCTGGTGTCTGTCCACCGTGCTGCTGACCGCCCTGTCCCTGGTGCCGGGTGCCGGCCGAAGCACGAGTCTCAGTACGTCCGCAATTCCCGGTTGCGGGTGCAGAGAGCGCGGTGACACCGGGTACGGCCGGCAGCGCGAGGAAGATCTGGGGCGTCCTGCGCGGCCCCGGCACTAGCCGCCCCCGCCCCCGCCCCTGGCGAGCCCCGCCGCCGCCTCGTGCATGGCCAGCTCCAGCAGCGCGGGATCGGTCAGTGTGCCCGAGCCGTCCGGCGGCACCAGCCAGCGCACACCCTGGGTCACCCGGCCCGGGTACGGCACGACGATCCAGGTGCCGGGCCCGGCGGTGCGGATGCGGGTACCGACCCAGCGGGCCGCGGTGCCGGGCGGCACGAAGAACCCGACCCGGTGGTCGCCGGAGTCGACGAGTACCGGGCCAGGCCGGTCGAGCACCCGGATGAGCACGTCCAGGGTCGGACAGCCGAGGCCACCGGGCAGGATCAGGACGTCCCAGGCCTTGCCGGCGGCAGCAGCGCGACCTCGTCGGGATTGCGCTCCCATGCCCAGCGGCAGGCCTCGGGGTCCGGTGCGACGGATGCCAGCCATTCGACGGCCGTCTTCGCCCCAGTCATCAAGAAGGCCTCCCCACTCTTTCTGTCGACGCGGTCGCGTCAGCAGGAGAGAGGGAGGCCTTCCGGGGGCATTACGCGGGTTCCGCGTCCCCCTTGGAGTGACCTGGGTCACCATCCGGGGTGGTCACCAGCCCCACTCCCAGCAGTCGTGGTCCCAGTTCCAGAAGTAGTGCCAGTAGTGCCAGTGGTGGTGATGCTCCCAGTGGTCCCAGTCGTCCCCGTCGTGGTGGTGGTCGTGCCGGGGAGCCATGGTCACCGCGGCCGGCTGGTGCATCGGCGCCGCCGAGGCGGCCACGGCCGGGACCATGACGCCTCCGGCGACGACGACGGCGGAGGCCACCGCGGTCGCCAGACCCAGACGGCGCCTGGGCCGCTCGGCACGGGAGTCGTCGTCCTTGCGGATGATGCGGGTGATACGGCTCATGATCTTCTCCTGCTGATTCCGGGTGGAAGTCGGTGCCTCCCGGTGAGGCCCGTGCATCCAGTACGCCGGAACGCGGGAGCAGCGTCATGCTCCGGAAATTCGTGGCTTGACGTCGCCATGAGGACCACGTAAAAGACCTCAGCTGTCGAAGCCCAGCCCCAGCCGGTCCATGGTCCGCAGCCACAGATTGCGGCGGCCGCCGTGCGCGTCCGCGCGGGCCAGGGACCACTTGGTCAGGGCGATCCCCGTCCAGGCGAACGGCTCCGGCGGGAACGGCAGCGGCTTCTTGCGGACCATCTCCAGCTCGGTCCGCTCGGTGCGCTCCCCGTCGAGCAGGTCCAGCATCACGTCCGCGCCGAACCGGGTCGCACCCACACCCAGGCCGGTGTAGCCCGCCGCGTACGCGACCCTCCCCTGGTGCGCCGTGCCGAAGAACGCCGAGAAGCGCGAGCAGGTGTCGATCGCACCGCCCCAGGCGTGGGTGAAGCGGACGCCCTCCAGCTGCGGGAAGCAGCCGAAGAAGTGGCCCGCGAGTTTGGCGTACGTCTCCGGCCGGTCGTCGTACTCCGCGCGCACCCGGCCGCCGTAGTGGTGGATCGCGTCGTAGCCGCCCCACAGGATCCGGTTGTCGGCGGACAGCCGGAAGTAGTGGAACTGGTTCGCCGAATCCCCGAGGCCCTGTCGGTTCTTCCAGCCGATCTCCGCCATCTGGTCGGCGCTCAACGGCTCGGTCATCAGCGCGTAGTCGTAGACCGGGACGGTGTAGGAGCGCACGCGGCGCAGCAGGCTCGGGAAGATGTTCGTGCCGAGCGCGACCTGGCGGGCGCGGACCGCGCCGTACGGGGTGCGTACGGCCATCCCGGCGCCGTACTGCTTCAACGTCAGGGCGGGAGTGTGCTCGTACACCCGCACCCCGAGCTTCAGGCACGCCTTCTTCAGGCCCCAGGCCAGCTTCGCGGGATGCAGCATGGCCACGCCCCGGCGGTCCCACAGGCCCGCCTCGAAGGTGGGCGAGTGCACCTGCTCGCGCACGGCGTCGGCGTCCAGGAACTCGATGCCGTCGGCGAGGCCCTGCTCCGCCAGCTCCCGGTGCCAGTCCTTCAGCTCCCAGGCCTGGTAGGTCTCGGTGGCGACGTCGATCTCGCCGGTGCGCTCGAAGTCGCAGTCGATGCCGTGCCGGGCGAGCGCGGCCTCGATCTCGTCGAGGTTGCGCCGGCCCAGCTCCTCCAGCGTCCCGATCTCGCCGGGCCAGCGGGTCAGGCCGTTGGGCAGGCCATGGGTGAGCGAGGCGGCGCAGAAGCCGCCGTTGCGGCCGGAGGCGGCCCAGCCCACCTCGCGGCCTTCCAGCAGGACCACGTCCCGCTGCGGATCGCGCTCTTTGGCGTTGAGCGCGGTCCACAGCCCGCTGTAGCCGCCGCCGACGACCAGCAGGTCGCAGATGTCGGTGCCGGTGAGGGCGGGTTCGGGGTGGGGCTTGCCGGGGTCTTCCAGCCAGTACGGCACGGGCTGGGCTTCGGAGAGAGAAGCGATCCAGTTGTCTTTGCCACGACTCATGGCGCTTGGGGCCATGATTTCAACTCCCTACAGAGGACTTTCCGAGAAGGCCGTTCTGAAAAGGCCTATGCCTTCTGGTTGTTACGGCGATCGGTGACGAGCATCGAGAACAGCGTGATGAGAACGGCGACGAGGAACATGGCCGTACCGATCACATTGATCTGGACCGGAGTTCCGCGCTGCGCCGAACCCCACACGAACATCGGGAAGGTGACGGTCGAGCCGGCGTTGAAGTTCGTGATGATGAAGTCGTCGAAGGAGAGCGCGAACGACAGCAGCGCGCCCGCGGCGATACCCGGTGCCGCGATCGGCAGGGTGACCCGCACGAAGGTCTGCACGGGGCCGGCGTACAGGTCCCGGGCGGCCTCCTCCAGGCGCGGGTCCATCGACATCACGCGCGCCTTGACCGCGGTGACGACGAAGCTGAGACAGAACATGATGTGCGCGATGAGGATCGTGTAGAAGCCCAGCTGGGCGCCCATGTTGAGGAACAGGGTGAGCAGCGAGGCGGCCATGACGACCTCGGGCATCGCCATCGGCAGGAAGATCAGCGAGTTGACGGCGCCGCGCGCGCGGAAGCGGTACCGGACCAGCGCGAACGCGATCATCGTGCCGAGGATCGTGGCGCCGACCGTCGCCCAGACGGCGATCTGGAGGCTGAGGGACAGCGAGCCGCACATGTCGGCGACCCCGCACGGCTGCTTCCAGGCGTCCAGCGAGAACTGCTGCCACGCGTAGTTGAAGCGCCCCTTCGGCTTGTTGAAGGAGAACACCGTGACGATGACGTTCGGCAGCAGGAGATACGCGAGCGTCAGGATTCCCGCCATGACGACGAGATGACGCTTGAGCCAGTTGACGAAGGGCATTTAGACCAGGTCCTCCGTCCCCGCCCGGCGGATGTAGATCGTGACCATGGCCAGGATGGCGGCCATGAGGATGAAGGAGAGGGCAGCCGCGGTCGGGTAGTCCAGAATGCGCAGGAACTGCGTCTGGATCACGTTGCCGATCATGCGGGTGTCGGTCGAGCCGAGCAGTTCGGAGTTGACGTAGTCACCGGCCGCCGGGATGAACGTCAGCAGCGTTCCGGAGACGACGCCGGGCATCGACAGCGGGAAGGTCACCTTGCGGAAGGTGGTCCACGGCCTGGCGTACAGATCGCCGGCCGCCTCGTGCAGCCGTCCGTCGATCCGCTCCAGCGAGGTGTACAGCGGCAGGATCATGAACGGCAGGAAGTTGTACGTCAGTCCGCACACCACGGCCAGCGGGGTGGCGAGGACACGGTCGCCGGCCGTCCAGCCCAGCCAGTTGGTGAGGTCCAGGATGTGCAGCGAGTTCAGGGTGTGCACGACGGGGCCGTTGTCGGCGAGGATCGTCTTCCAGGCCAGGGTGCGGATCAGGAAGCTGGTGAAGAACGGCGCGATCACCAGGATCATGATCAGGTTCCGCCAGCGGCCCGCGCGGAAGGCGATCAGATACGCCAGCGGGTAGCCGAGCAGCAGGCACAGCACGGTGGCGGCGGCCGCGTAGAAGACGGACCGCAGGAACTGCGGCCAGTACTCGCTCAGCGCGTCCCAGTAGGTCGCGAAGTGCCAGGTGACCTTGTAGCCCTCCTCCAGCGACCCCGTCTGCACGGACGTGGAGGCCTGGTAGATCATCGGCAGCGCGAAGAAGACGATCAGCCAGAGCAGGCCGGGCAGCAGCAGCCAGTACGGGGTGAACCGGCCGCGCCTCCGCGCGGGCTTGGTCTCCGGTGCGGTGGGCGCGAGAGGCGGTGGCGCCTCGGCTTCGGTGAGGGTCGACATCAGGCGGCCGCCTCTTCCTCGGTGCCAGCGTCGATGTCCTGGGCCGCGTCCAGGCCGAAGGTGTGGGCCGGGCTCCAGTGCAGGACGACATCGGCGCCGGGCACGAGCCGGCCGTCGCGCTCGATGTTCTGGACGTAGACCGAGAGTTCGTCGCAGACCGGGCTGTCGATCACGTACTGGGTCGAGACGCCGATGAAGCTGGCGTCGGCGATCTTGCCGGTGAGGCGGTTACGGCCCTCGGGGATGTCCCCCGCGTCGTCGGCGTGCGTGAGGGAGATCTTCTCCGGGCGGACGCCGACCAGCACCTTGCCGCCGGCCGTCGTGGGCGCCGAACATCGCGCCTTGGGCAGCACGAGCTTGCCGCCGCCCGCCTTGAGGACGATGTCACCGCCGTTCTCCGTGTCGACCTCGGCCTCGATGAGGTTGGAGGTGCCGAGGAAGTTCGCGACGAAGGTGGTGTTCGGGTGCTCGTACAGGTCGGTCGGGGAGCCGAGCTGCTCGACCCGGCCCGCGTTCATCACGGCGACCGTGTCGGCCATCGTCATGGCCTCCTCCTGGTCGTGCGTGACGTGCACGAAGGTGATGCCGACCTCGGTCTGGATGCGCTTGAGCTCCAGCTGCATCTGGCGGCGCAGCTTGAGGTCGAGGGCGCCGAGCGGCTCGTCGAGGAGGAGCACCTTGGGGTGGTTGATGAGCGCGCGGGCGACGGCGACACGCTGCTGCTGGCCACCGGAGAGCTGGTGCGGCTTCTTGCGCGCCTGCTCGCCGAGCTGGACCAGGTCGAGCATCTCCTCGACCTGCTTCTTCACGCTCTTGATGCCACGACGACGCAGGCCGAAGGCGACGTTCTCGAATATGTCGAGGTGCGGGAAGAGGGCGTAGGACTGGAAGACGGTGTTCACCGGCCGCTTGTACGGCGGCAGGTGGGTGACGTCCTGGTCGCCGAGGTGCACGGTGCCGGAGGAAGGTTCCTCCAGGCCCGCGATCATGCGCAGGGTGGTGGTCTTGCCGCAGCCGGAGGCGCCGAGCAGGGCGAAGAAGGAGCCCTGCGGCACGGTCAGGTCCAGCGGCTGTACGGCGGTGAAGCCGTTGTCGTAGGTCTTGCTGATGCCGGAGAGGCGGACGTCGCCGCTGTTGTCCGGTGTCGTCATCGTCGTCACGCCCCTGTGAGCTTCGAGAACTTCTGCTGGTAGGCCGTCTCTTCCGCCTGCGTCAGCGCGCGGAAGGCATGGCCCTTGGCCTGCATGGCCTTGTCGGGAATGATCAGCGGGTTCTTCGCCGCCGACGCGTCGATCTTCGCAAGATAGGGCTGCACTCCGGCGACGGGGCTCACGTAGTTGATGTAGGCGGCCAGCTCGGCGGCGGGCTCGGGCTCGTAGTAGTAGTCGATGAGCCGCTCGGCGTTGGTCTTGTGGCGCGCCTTGTTGGGGATGAGCAGGTTGTCCGTCGACGTCATGTAGCCGGCGTCCGGGATGACGTAGCCGACGTCCGGGCTGTCCGCCTGGAGCTGGACGATGTCACCGCCCCAGGCGAGACAGGCGGCGAAGTCGCCCTTGGTGAGGTCGGACGTGTAGTCGTTGCCGGTGAAGCGGCGGATCTGGCCCTTGTCGACGGCCTTCTGAAGGCGGGCGATCACTGCGTCGAAGTCGTCGCCCTTGAACTTCGCCGGGTCCTTGCCCATGTCGAGCATGGTCATGCCGATGCTGTCGCGCATCTCGGTCAGGAAGCCGACCCGGCCCTTGAGCTTGGGGTTGTCGAGCAGGTCGGAGACGGACTTCACCTCGATGCCGTCGAGCGCCTTCTTGTTGTAGGCGATGACGGTCGAGATGCCCTGCCAGGGGTACGAGTAGGCGCGGCCCGGGTCCCAGTCGGGGGCGCGGAACTGGTCCGACAGGTTGGCGAAGGCGTGCGGCAGGTTGGACGGGTCCAGCTTCTGGACGTATCCGAGCCGGATCATGCGGGCGGCCAGCCAGTCCGTGAGCACCACGAGGTCGCGGCCGGTGTCCTGGCCGGCGGCGAGCTGCGGCTGGATCTTGCCGAAGAACTCGTCGTTGTCGTTGATGTCCTCGGTGTACGTGACCTGGATGCCGGTGCGTTTGGCGAACGCGTCCAGCGTGGGATGGCGTTTGCCCTTGTCGTCCACGTCGATGTACTCGGGCCAGTTGGAGAAGTTGACGACCTTCTCCTTGGCCGAGTGGTCGTCGGCGGACACACCGCCCTGCGTCTTGGTCGCCGCGGGGATCCCGCAGGCGCTCAGCGCCCCGAGTCCGCCGACCGTGAGCGCGCCGCCGGCCGAGGCGCGCAGCAGCGACCGGCGGGTCAATGCGGCCCGGCCGGTTCGCAGACTGCGCCGTACGGCGGCGAATTCGACCGGCGTCAGGCGGCCGGGCTCGTACTGCTCCATGCGCGTGGTTGCCCTTTCGGGAGGGGTGGGCCTGGTCGGGGCCCGGTCGGCTAACGGTCCCCGAAGACGGTGCGGTGCCAGTCCTTCGCGGCCACCGCGGTGTTGTCGAACATTACGTGCTTGACCTGCGTGTACTCCTCGAAGGAGTAGGCGGACATGTCCTTGCCGAAGCCGGACGCCTGGTATCCGCCGTGGGGCATCTCGCTGATGATCGGGATGTGGTCGTTGATCCACACACAGCCCGCCTTGATCTCGCGGGTGGCGCGGTTCGCGCGGTAGACGTTGCCGGTCCAGGCGGAGGCGGCGAGGCCGTACGGGGTGTCGTTGGCCAGCCGGAGCCCCTCGTCGTCGGTGTCGAAGGGCAGGACGACCAGGACCGGCCCGAAGATCTCGGACTGGACGATCTCGCTGTCCTGGGCGGCGTCGGCGATCAGCGTGGGCCGATAGTAGGCGCCGTTCTCCAAGTCCCCCTTCGGCGCCTCGCCGCCGGTCACCACGCGCGCGTAGGCACGCGCGCGGTCCACGAAGGCGGCGACCCGGTCCCGCTGGGCGTGCGAGACGAGCGGCCCGAGGTCGGTGCCGGGGGCGAACGGGTCACCGAGCCGCACGGTCTCCATCAGCGCGGCGGTCCGCGCCACGAACGCCTCGTACAGCGGGCGCTGCACGTACGCGCGCGTGGCGGCCGTGCAGTCCTGGCCGGTGTTGATGAGCGACCCGGCGACGGCGCCGTGGACGGCGGCCTCCAGATCGGCGTCGTCGAAGACCACGAAAGGTGCCTTGCCGCCCAGCTCCAGATGCAGGCGCTTGACGGTGCCGGTGGCGATCTCGGCGACGCGCTTGCCGACGGCGGTGGACCCGGTGAAGGAGGTCATGGCGACGTCGGGATGCCCGATGAGATGCTCCCCCGCTTCCTTCCCGGTCCCGGTGACGACGTTGATCACACCGTCCGGGATGCCTGCGTCCGTGGCGGCCTGGGCGAACAGCAGCGAGGTGAGCGGGGTCAGCTCGGCGGGCTTCAGCACGATGGTGTTGCCCGCGGCGATCGCCGGGAGGATCTTCCAGGCGGCCATCTGGAGGGGGTAGTTCCAGGGCGCGATGGAGCCCACGACGCCGATGGGTTCCCGGCGGACGTACGACGTGTGGTCACCGGAGTACTCGGCGGCCGCCTGCCCCTGGAGGTGCCGGGCGGCGCCCGCGAAGAAGGCGGTGTTGTCGACGGTCCCCGGCACGTCGAACTCGCGCGTGAGCTTGAGCGGCTTGCCGCACTGGAGGGACTCGGCGCGGGCGAACTCCTCCGCCCGGTCGGCGAGCACGGCGGCGAAGCGGTGCAGGGCGTCGGAGCGCTCGCCTGGAGTGGCCGAGGACCAGCCCGGGAACGCCTCGCGCGCGGCGGCCACGGCCGCGTCGACGTCGTCGGCGCCGGCCAGCTCATAGGTGTACACCTCCGCGCCCGTCGCGGGGTCGACCACGGCGTGGGTACGGCCCGAGGTGCCCTTGGCCGGCCGGCCGGCGATGAACTGCGCGCCCTCGGCGAACCGGTCCTGTGCGGGAAATCGTTCCGGGGTGGCGGTACCCGGGTTGTGCATGTCGCTCTCCTCCGCCGTGGGGCCCCGTCCCGGGGGTGGGTGGCGTAGCTCCAGCTCGATTTGAGTGCCGATCCTGACAGAGCAGCAGGACTCCAACAAGTGATTCCGTTGTTGCCTTTTGGTTACGCGACGGAATCTGTCGACCAGGTGTCGAGTCGGCACCGAAAAGGGCGGACGGAGTGTCAGTGGTGCGTGCCAGACTCGCGTGCATGGGGAAGATCGACGGGGTGGAAGCCCTGATCAGCGAGGTCCGGGCCGGAGCCCGGGTGAAGTACCTGCACTTCTGGGGGCACCGGCCGACGAAGGACGGCAGCATCGGCCCGAGCTGTCTGAGCCAGTGGTGGCCGTCACCGTTCGTGGTGGACGGGGTGGAGTACGCGACGGCCGAGCACTGGATGATGGCCGGCAAGGCGAGGCTCTTCGAGGACGCGGAGGCGGAGCGCAAGGTGCTGGCCGCCGGGCATCCCTCCCAGGCGAAGAAGGCCGGGCGACTGGTCCGGGGCTTCGACGAGGCGATATGGGAGCGGGAGCGGTTCCGGATCGTGGTCGAGGGCAGCGTGCACAAGTTCGCGGCCGACGCCGCGCTCCGGGAGTTTCTGCTGGGCACGGGTGACCGGGTGCTGGTGGAGGCGAGTCCGGTGGACCGGGTGTGGGGGATCGGGCTTGCGGTGAGCGACGAGGCCGCGTTCGACCCTGCGCGCTGGCGGGGGCCGAATCTGCTGGGGTTCGCGCTGATGGAGGCACGGGAGAGGCTGGCCGGCTCGGGGGCCTGAGAGGGGTTCCGCTTGAGGGGGCCGGGCGGGAGGGGCTGCCTCGGACGCGGCCCCGATCCCTCACTACATGAGCGCGATGACGAACGCCCAGAAGCCCAGCACCAGCACGATGCCCGCCACCCCGCAGATCAGCCCCGCCAACGCCATCCCGGGGTTCGTCGCCTCTCCCCGCTTCGCCTTCCCGCGCCCCACCGCGCCGAAGATGACCGCGAGGATGCCCAGCACCAGGGCGATGGGCCACAGCAGAAAGCCGACCGCGGCCAGGATGCCGCAGACCAGGGCGGCCGTGCCCATGCCGTTGCTCGGGAGCGGCTGCATGCCGGGCCAGCCGTAGGCGCTCGCGGCCGGGTAGGCGCCGGGGTGGCCGTAGGCCGACGGCGTGCCCGGGTAGCCGTACGGCACCTGACCGGGACCGTCGGGGGCGATGGGCGGCGGGGGGACCGGCTCGGTCGCCGGGTGCTGTGCCATGGGCGGTGCGAACGGGTTCGCCGGGGCAGGCGGTGCGACCGTCGGCGCGGCGAACGGGTCCGCCGGCGGGGTGAAGGAGTTCGCCGGAGGCGCGAAGGGGTTCGCCGGCGGGGCGAAGGGGTTCGCCGGAGGCGCGGGGGCGGGGGCGGCGATCGGCGGGGCCCAGGCCGCGGGTACGGCGTCCGTGGGCAGCGACGTCAGCGTCTGCTGGTCATGGACGGAGCCGGGGCCGGGGGCCGTCAGGGTCGGAGGCGAGTCCTGCGGAGTCGCCGGTGCCGTGTCCGTCGTCTTGCCCAGGGACACCCAGGGCGACATGGGTCCCGTGCCGGCGGGCTGCTGCTCCGGTGGTATGGACTGCGGCACCTCGTCGGACATCGTGACCGTGACCCCCCTCTGCTTGATGTGCCCATGCTACGGGCAGCCCGGACCGCGCCGACGGGGGCCTACGATGATCCCGCGCAACCGATCAGCCGATCACCGCGCCCGCACCACGGACCCGGTCCACCGGCCCTGCTCCACCGGCCTGGTCCCACGGGCGCCCGCTTCCGGGGAGGACCCCTTGACCGACCACAGCTCCGCAGCCGCCACCGGCACGGCCGACCGCGATCTGCGGGACTTCATCACCGGCCTCCCCAAGGCCGAGCTCCACGTCCACCACGTCGGCTCCGCCTCCCCCCGCATCGTCTCGGAACTGGCGGCCCGGCACACCGACTCCAAGGTCCCCACCGACCCCGAGGCGCTGGCCGACTACTTCACCTTCACCGACTTCGCGCACTTCATCGACGTGTACCTGTCGGTGGTCGACCTGATCCGCACCCCGGAGGACGTCCGGCTGCTGACCTACGAGGTGGCCCGCGACCTGGCCCGGCAGCAGGTGCGGTACGCCGAGCTGACCATCACGCCGTTCTCCTCCACCCGGCGCGGCATCGACGAGCTGGCCTTCATGGCGGCCATCGAGGACGCGCGCAAGGCGGCCGAGGCCGAGTTCGGGACCGTACTGCGCTGGTGCTTCGACATTCCCGGCGAGGCCGGGCTGGAGTCCGCCGAGGAGACCGCCCGGCTGGCCACCGACGACCGGATCCGCCCGGAGGGCCTGGTGTCGTTCGGGCTCGGCGGGCCCGAGATCGGCGTACCCCGGCCGCAGTTCAAGCCGTACTTCGACCGGGCCATCGCAGCCGGTCTGCACTCCGTGCCGCACGCCGGTGAGACGACCGGCCCGGAGACGGTGTGGGACGCCCTGACCGAGCTGCGCGCCGAGCGGATCGGGCACGGCACCAGCTCCGCGCAGGACCCGGCGCTGCTCGCCCACCTCGCCGAGCACCGCATCCCGCTGGAGGTCTGCCCGACCTCCAACATCGCCACCCGCGCGGTGCGCACCCTCGACGAGCACCCGATCAAGGAGTTCGCCAAGGCCGGGGTGCTGGTCACGATCAACTCCGACGACCCGCCGATGTTCGGCACCGACCTCAACACCGAGTACGCGGTGGCGGCCCGGCTGCTGGGCCTGGACGAGCGCGGCCTCGCCGGTCTCGCCAAGAACGCCGTCGAGGCGTCCTTCCTGGACCCGGCGGGCAAGGCACGGATCGCCGCGGAGATCGACACGTACACCGCCGCCTGGCTCGCCCGCTGACCCCTGCGGCTTGACCGGCCCCGCCACAATGGGGGCCATGCAGACCGTGACCGCCGTGGCCCATCGCGGCGACCCCTACCGCTTCCGCGAGAACACCACCGACTCGCTGCGTTCCGCGCTCGACCAGGGCGCGGACGCGGTCGAGATCGACGTACGGCTCACCCGTGACGGCGTCCCCGTGCTGCTGCACGACGGGACGCTCAAGCGGCTGTGGGAGGTGGACCGGCCGCTGGCCGCCCTGTCCGCCGAGGAGCTGCGCGGGCTCACGGCGGGCGGGGTGCCGACGCTCGTGGAGGCGCTGGCCGCGACCGGCGACAGCCGGGTGATGGTGGACCTGTGCGGGCGGGTCGAGCGGCGGATGGTGGACCGGGTCATGGATGTGGTCCGGCAGAGCGGTGCCCGGGAGCGCGTCTACTACTGCGCGGGCGCCGAGGCCATGCTCGCCGTGCGGGCCGCCGACCCGGCCGCCGAGATCGCCCTGACCTGGACGACCCTCGCCCCGCCCCGGCCCGCGCTGCTGGCGGCGGTCCGGCCACGCTGGCTCAACTACCGCTTCTCCCTGGTCAGCCGGGACCTCGCGGCCCGCGTCCACCACGACGGCTGCCTCGTCTCCGTCTGGACCCCGGACACCCGCCGCTCGCTGCGCCGCCTGCTGGACCTGGGCGTCGACTCGATCACGACGAACCGGGTCGACGTCCTGCACGCCCTGCGGTCCCGCGGCTAGTGCCGCGGCAGGCAACGTCTGCCCGTCAAGGAGCGGCGTCCGGTGCGTGCTCTGGGGGTCCCCCCGGCCGAAGGCTGGGGGAGTGCCGGCCGGAAGCCCTCGTACTGGACGTACTTGGGCTTTCGGCCGGTGCGGCGAGTGGGGGTACCCCCTCTGGGGGAGCGTGCAGGGCGTCGCGACGGGGCGAACGTTGCCTGTTGCGGCACTAGACACGCGACCGCTGGGCCACCGTCGCGGGGTCGGCCGGGGCGGCACGGGTGAGGTACTGCGGAACCGGGGTGTCGTCCCTGCCGGTGTCGCGGACCAGGCCGTAGCGCTTGGCACCCTGCGCCGGGCCGGTCGTGATGTCCTTCTCGACAGCCTCCCAGGTGGTCGGGAAGACGTTCAGGCCGTAGTCGGCGCCGCGTTCGTTCACGGTGAGGGTGACGGCGCCGTCGAGGTGGAAGTACTCGTTCTGCCACATCTGCTGCGTCCCGGACGGCAGGACGTCGTAACCGGTGGCCTTGCTGCCCATGCCGGTGGCGGTGGGATCGGTGGTGCTCACCGGGTCGTCCATGCGCCGGCCGCCACCGGAGGCCACGTGGAAGAGCTTGCCCTTCAGCCCCGTCCAGGCCGGCATCACCAGGCTGCCGGAACGGTACTGCGGTGAGATCTGCCAGCGGACCAGCACATAGCCCGTTCCGCTGAGCATCACGCTGTCCCCGCGGTGGTTCATGACGGCGTGCGCGCCGCCGGTGCTGGTGACGCCGGTCTCCGGGCGGTGCGGCAGGGCGGCCGGGGGCGTGTCCGGGTTCGGCGCCCGGTCGACGGCGTCGACGACCGTGCCGTACGAGCCGCCCGACGGCGTCGGGGAAGCGCCGGCCGGGGACGGGGAGGGGGAGGGGGAGGGCGGACGGATCGCCGGTGACCGTAAGGCCGTACCCCTCGCCGTGGGTGCGACCGACACATGGGTCCGCGACGGACGGTCCGGGGCCCGGGTCTGTACGACGACGTAGGCGCCGCCCGCCACGATGGTCGCGCCCGCCGCCACCGCCACGGCAGGCTTGGTCAGGACGCCGAGCGCCTTGGCCGACCAGCCCGCCGTACTCGTCGTACCCACTGCCACGGCCGTCTTGCCGCCGCCGAGCGCGAGGGACAGCGCGAACCCCGCCGGCACCGGCACCAGGGCGAGGCCGACCAGCAGCCGCTCCGCCGGCACGAGCGTCTCGGGTGCGTCACCGCAGTAGCCGCAGCCCCGCAGATGCCGGGCCAGCCGCTTGCGCCAGACCGAGTCGGGCCGCCCGTCCCAGCGGGCGGTCAGCTCCCCCAGCTTGGGGCACGCCCCCTCCAGCGCGCGCACGATGCCGCGCGCCGCCTCCAGGCGCCCCTTCATCCGCTGGACGCGTACGGCGGCGTGCTGCCGGCTGATGCCGAGGGCCTCCGCCAGCTCGCGCCGGGTCAGCTCCCCCGCGACCTCCAGCCACCACAGCGACAGCAGCTGCCGTTCCTCGTCGTCCAGCCAGCGCACCGCCTCCGCGACCTCTCGCCGCTGGCCCTCCAAGTGCAGCCGCAGCACGGTGAGTTCGGCGAAGTCGGCGCTGTCACGGGCGGCGGCGTCCGCGGGGAGCCGGTCGGCGGAGCGGCGGCGCGCCCGGTCCCGGATCTGCCGCATGGCGATGGCCACCAGCCAGGACCGGAGGCTGTCCGGGTCGCGCAGCGAGCCGGGATTGCCGACGGCGCGCAGCATGGTCTCCTGCACGACGTCGTCGACATCCGCGTGGCCGTTCAGCGCACGGCCGACGATGTTGTAGACCAGCGGCAGCCAGGACGCGGTCAGGTCGTCCAGCGCCCGCCGGTCACTGGCCTGCGCGGCCGCCACGGTGTCGCGCCAGTCCCGCGTGCCCCGCACGTTCACCACCGCTCCTGTCTGCCGTACGTGTCTCACTTGCTGTAGAGCAGCGTCCCGAAGCCGAGCTGGTCGTAGCCTCCGCTGTGCGGCCCGTAGTCGCCGCCCCCGCCCTCCGCGCGCACCTTCTCGGCCATGGCCGTGACGTACGGCGTGCTGAGCCCGCGGCGGCGGGCGTAGTGGTGGTGCAGGATCTCCCAGACCGGTCGGAGCTGCCCACGGGCCGCGGCGGAGATCATGGTCTGCTCCCGCCACTGGCCGTGCCCGTCGCCCGAGCGCCGGCCGTACGGCGTGAAGGGCACGTGCGCGCCGAGGTTGTAGCGGGCGACGTACTCGGCGGCGTGCAGGAAGCGGTTGTCGTCGTAGCCGTAGAGGTCGGTGCCCTGGTTCCAGGCCATCTCGCAGATCGCGCCGAGCAGTCCGACGCCCGTCATGCTGTGCCCCTGGTCGCGGCCGCTCTCCTGCCACTGGGCCAGGCCCTGGGCGTCGTAGCGGAAGGGGATGGCGTTCTTGATGGAGCCGTTGCCCTCGCCGTTCTTGAGGTACTTCACCGCGCCGCGGAACAGGGCGAGGTCGTCGAGCAGGATCCCGATGGCCATCACCGAGGCCAGGTTGCACAGGTCCCAGTTGGCCCAGTAGTCGGAGATGACCGCGTCGTTGTGGCGGGTCAGGAAGTCGATGTTCATCGGGTAGAAGATCGTGCGCAGCATCTTCTTGAACCGGGCGAACTCGAAGTCCGGGTGGTCGCGGACGAGTTCGGCGGCGTTGGCGAACTGGTAGCCGTAGATCCCGGCGGCCAGGAAGCGGTCGGCGTTGCCGGTGAGCGTGGTGAGTGGTGGCCGACCAGGCGTTGAGGATGGCGACGGCCGTGTCGCCGTTGGCCTTGGTCCCGCCGATCCGCCAGCGCAGGGCGTTCTGGTAGGCGGCGTGGATGTCCCGGTAGAGGACGGGGTGGTTCTGGCCGGGCACCGCTCCGCGCACGACGGTGGCCTGCGGGCGGGGCCGCCAGGTGCTCGCGGAGTGCGGGTTGGCGGTGAGCCGGTGCCAGCCGGCCAGCCAGGGGTCCCGGCCGGCGGCGACCCGAGCCTCGGCGCGGTGCAGGTCACCCGCGTTGTGCAGCAGGCCGGGGTGGGCGAAGTGCCGCTGCCCGGCGGGTTTCTTCGCGGCGGGCTGCGCGGCATCGGCCCCGCTGCCGCCGAACGCGGCGATCCCGCCCCCGAGCGCTCCGGCCGTCGCGACTCCCCCGCCGAGCGTGCAGAGTCTCCGGCGGCTCATGAGGTGCTTGTTGACATGCTTGTGCGCAGGGCTGTGCATGGGGGGTGACTCCGTGCGTGAGGAAACGGTGACCTACGAGGAGACGGTGCGCAGGGGCCACCGATAACAGTTTTTCGCACGGGCACCCCGATCCGGCGGCCCCGCGTTCAGCCGCTGACGGACCCCGCGGTCATCGCCTCCAGCCGCTTGATCTTCTTCCGTACGACGTAGAGCGGGACGACCCCGAAGACCCCGAAGGACATGTCGATCACGCTCCACCAGAAGGGGATTCCGCGGATCGGTCCGCAGACGAGGGCGAGCGGGATGATGCCGGCGCAGGCGATCATCCCGAACTCGACGACCCAGATGTTGCGCACGGGGTCGCGGTACGGCCCGTAGAAGGCGACCGCGATGACGAGGTGTGCGAAGGCCAGCCAGTCGGTGCCGTAGAGAAGGAACGGGTAATCGGCATCGGCGGTGTCGAGCCCGTGCCGCACCCGCACGATCCAGTCCATCAGCCCCGGCAGCCGGTCCGGCACGGACAGCGCCCGCAACACACCCTCGGTCCAGCGCAGTTCGTGCACCAGGGGGAAGGCGGTGGCCCCGCTCAGCACGAGACACACGACGAAGAGGACCAACCAGACGCGAATGCCCTTGAGCAGGGCGGCTCTGTCGCTCATGTCAGCAGCGTACGCCGAGAGTTGAACGCGTTCAAAACATGCTGAGCAAGCCGGGCGAAGTCGACTGCGGTTCGGCCGCGCCCCAAAGGGGCGCGGGGAACTGCGCGACCAGCCAGGATGAAGCCGCGGACGACCGACCACACATCGCGGCACTTCCAGCGGAGCGCTTGGCAGCGGTCCCGTCACGCCGCGGCGCCCGCCGGCGCGCTCGATCCGCGGAGTGACGGATCGGGCGCGGGCGGGCGCTGGAGTCGGTGGGCGGCTGGTGACGCGGCGGAGGGGCGTGTCTCTCAGGTGAGGGCGGGTACGCGCGCGGCGTCGGCGCCGGGTACCGGGGCCGGCTGTGCGGTCGCCACCTCGGCGCTGAGGCAGACCGCCTGGTCCTGCTCGATGGTGATCTTCAGACGGTCGCCGCCCAGCGGAGCCACGGACACCCAGCTGGGCTCGTCCAGTTCCACCCAGCGGTCGAAGGTGACCGACATGCCGCTGACCATCCCGGTCTCGGGCCGGTGTGCGTGCGCGGCCTGGCGTACGGCCTCCAGGAGGAGCATGCCGGGGGCGTGGTCGACGGGGTGGTCGAACAGCACCGGGTGGTCCAGGTCGGCGCGCAGCTGCCACCGGTCCGTCCTCGCACCGGCGGCCAGGACGACGTTGTACGGCAGGCAGTGCCCCACGGCCGCGGGCCGGAGCGCCGGCGGCAGAGGCAGCACGGTGCGGCGCACGGCCGCGAGGTCGTGCCTGGGGCCGCGCAGGCGCTGGTAGAGGGCGGGTGAGCGGTTGGCGAAGCGGGTGGTGGCCGTCCCCATGCGCTGCCCGTCCCGGTAGGCGGTGGTGTGCATGACCATCGACACCAGGCTGCCGTTCCTGATCCGCACGTCCTCGCACACGTTGTCGAGCACCACCTCCGCGGGTGACTCCGGGACCTGCATGGCGAGCGGGTCGACCTGGTAGCTGAAGTCGTCCCATATCAGGTGGTTGCCGAAGGGGACGCCGTAGGCGGTGTGGGACAGCAGCGGCAGGGTCTGCCGGACGGTCTCGACGAACAGCATGGGATCGAAGCGCTGGTCGCGGGGCCAGTAGAAGCTGTGGAAGCGGGGCCACTGGGCACGAACCGTGTGCCGGTTCTCCGTGTGCGTGGTCCAGCCGGTGAGCAGCACCTCGGCGTGCGCCCGCTTGTGCACGAGCTCCCTCGGTACCGCGGTGCTGAGCCGGGATATGTCGAAGCCGGTGGCGTGCGTGTGCAACATGTCTACCTCTCCCCCTGAGTGACTGGCCGCTGGCTGCGGTGACTGCGCTAACATAAAATACGTTCTCTATTTTTGTCGAGGATTGGATGAGCCCATGACGACTGCCAACGCAGAACGCGCCGCACGAACTCGCAAGCGCCTCCTCCTCGCAGCCGCGGAGATCTTCGACGAGGCGGGCTACGAAGGGGCGGCCGTCACCCGGATCGTGGAGCGCGCCGGACTCACCCTCGGCGCCCTGTACTTCCACTTCGGCTCCAAGCAGGGCGTGGCCGAGGCGCTGATGAACGCCCAGGCCACCACCATCGAGCCGCACCTCGACTCCACCGGCCTGCAGCGGCTGGTCGACATCACGCTGGTGTGGGCGCACCGCATGCAGCACGACCCGATCCTGCGGGCCGGTGTGCGCCTCGCGGTCGAGCAGGGCAGCCACGGCATGAACGACGCGACGTCCTTCGAGGACTGGCGCAAACTCATGCGTGAGCTCCTGGAGACGGCACGCTCCGACGGCGAGCTGGAGGAGAGGGTCGACACCGACCGTACGGCCCGGTTCGTGGTCGCCGCCTGTACCGGGATGCAGGTCTACTCGCAGCTCGCCACCGGTCGGTCCGACCTGATGGAGCGTGTGTGCGACATGTGGACGCTGCTGCTGCCCAGCATCGCCCCCGCCGCCGTGCGCGCCAACATCAGCGTCGATCCGCAGGCGGTGCCGGCCTCGTGACGGCGACGACATCCACGTCCCGGCACATCGTCCTGACGGGGGCCACGGGAAAGGTCGCCCCGCTCGTGGCCCGTCACCTGGCAGCGGCCGGGCACCGGCTCACCCTCACCGGCCGCAGCGTCCCGCAGCAGCGCCCGCAGAGCGGTCTCCAGCCGGCCGTACGGCACGTGGTCTGCGACTACGACCGGCCCGCGAGCCTCAGCGAGGCGTTTCGCGGGGCGGACGCGGTCTTCGTCGTCACGAACGATCCCACGCGCCCCGAGCACGACCGGAACATCCTGCGGGCGGCCGCGGACACCTCGGTCGGACACATCGTCAAACTCTCCGCGGCCGCCGTCCACGACCCGGCGGCCCGTGACCTCGTCACCACGTGGCAGCGGGAGAACGAGGACCGCATCAGGAACAGCGGCATCCCCTGGACCATGCTCCAGCCGCGGTCCTTCATGACGCACGCCCTGGCCTGGGCTCCGGGCATCCGCGCCGACTCGGCCACCCGGGCGCTGCACCCGCACAGCCGCAACGCCTGCATCGCACCGGAGGACATCGCCGAGGTGGCCGCACAGGTCCTCGGCGACGACACCCACCACGGCCGGTCGTACCAGCTCACCGGCCCTCAGGCGCTCTCCGCCGAGGACCAGACCCGCATCCTGGCCGGCCTCCTGGGCCGGCCGCTGGCATGCCGGGCCCTGTCCCGCAGCGAGGCACACGACGCCTACCTGCGCCGGTATCCGCCGGCGATGGCGGACGCGCTGCTCGCCAGTGCGGACCGGCAGGCCGCCGGGGCCAAGAGCGCGACCACGCGGACGGTCGAGCGGCTGACGGGACGGGCGCCCACCACCTTCACGCAATGGGCCACCGCTCACCTGCGTCACTTCACGTCCGAGGAGAGTCATGACTGAACGAGGTCTGCTGCACGGCAAGTCCGTCGTCATCACCGGGGCCAGCAGCGGGATCGGGGCGGCGGCCGCCGTGCTCTTCGCCCAGGAGGGCGCTCGGCTGGTGCTGGCCGCGCGCCGCAGGGACAGACTCCGGGACGTCGTCGACCAGGTCGAGGCGGCCGGCGGGCTGGCGACCGCCGTCGTGGCCGACGTCACCCGTGCCGACGACATGCGGGAGGTCGCTCAGGCGGCGCTGGACACCTACGGCGGCCTCGACGCCGCGTTCAACAACGCGGGATGGACCTCGACCGGAACCTCGATGCACCTGATGGCGGACGACGAGTACGACCGGATCATGGACATCAACGCCCGTGGTGTGTGGAACGCGATGCGCGCCCAGATAACCGTGATGCTCGGCCACGGCGGCGGTGCCATCGTCAACACCTCCAGCGTGGCGGGAGTGCGCGCGACCGGGGCGTCGGCGCCGTACATCGCGGCCAAGCACGCCGTCATCGGGCTCAGCAAGGCGGCCGCCGACGAGTACGCGGAGCAGGGGATCCGGGTGAACGCGCTGGTCGTCGGCAGCACCCGCACCGAGTTGATGCAGGAGGTGCTGACCAGCACCCCCGCCCTGCTGAAGCCCTTCACCGAACGCGCCATCCAGCAGCGCCTGGCGGCACCGGACGAGGTCGCGCAGACGGCCGCCTGGCTCTGCTCGGACCGGTCGTCGTTCACCACCGGCGCGGCCGTGCCCGTCGACGGAGGCTGGACCGCCAAATAGCCTGCCGGAGAGGGCGATTTCGGCTGGACTTGCCGAGAACGTTCCGGCCTTCTCCCGTTCTCGTTCCCGTCGTCCAGGGGCCGTCCTATCGTCGAACCGCCCGTTGAACCCGATGCGCGGGCCCGCGCGGCAGCCCGCGGCCACTGGTGACATCCGAGGACGTATGTGAAGAAGAAAGAGCAAGCCACCCGCACGCGCACCAACCTGGTCCTGGCCGCGGCACGCAACTTCGACCGGCACGGTTACGACGGTACGTCCCTGGCGGCGGTCTGCGGCGACGCGGGCATCTCGATGGGAGCGCTGACCTTCCACTTCCGCAGCAAGGCCGCCCTGGCGGCGGCGGTGGCCGACGAGGGTGTCGGCGAACTGCAGCGGATCCGCACCGCGCGCCCGCGCACCGGCCGGCCGCTGCACGACCTGTCCTGCCTGGTCCTGGCCGTGGCGGCGACCCTCCACCGCAGCGTTCACGCCCGGTCCGCGGCGCGGCTGATCGCCGAGGGCCATGTCGTCTCCGACTGGCCGGCGGACTGGCGCGGTGAGGTCGAAGAGCTCATCGAGTGCGCGTGGAAGAGCGGAGCCCTGACCGAGGAGGTGCAGCCGGGGACGGCCACCCGGCTCGTCCGGCACCTGGTGGACGGCGTGACGGCCGAAGCCCGCGTCACCGGCGGGCAGCCCGGCCCGACTCCGCCCGATTTCGCGGAGGTCTGGCGGGCCGCCCTGACCGGCCTCGCCGCCGACCCGCGGAACAGCGCTGCCGGCCTTCCCTGAAGGACGTGCCGGCAGCGCGGGCCGGCGGGCTGCCCGGTCAGCCGCCCGCACGCCCTTCGCTCGCCCGGCGCAGGCGGTAGTGCGTGAATGCGGCGGACACCAGGGTCGCGTGGTGGTGCCAGCCCGGGAACGAGCGGCCCTCGAAGTCCTGCAGACCGAAGTCGCCGCTCAGGGAGTTCACGACCGCGGTGGCCAGGCGGGGCTGGCGCATCAGGGGCAGCAGCTGGGAAAGCGGCCGGTCGACCAGGTTCGTCAGCCAGACCCGGGTGCCCCGGCCGCCCGCCCGCCGCTGGGCCAGCATCCGCAGCCTGGGCTGCCGCGCGGCCGCGCCGGGCAGGACGACCGGCAGGGACAGGATGTCGAGCCCATGGTACTGCTCGCCGCTGGTCATGGTGCTGCCCTGGGTGTCGAGCAGCCGGCGGACACTGAGGGGCGCGGAGGCGAGATGCGGAGCCGACATCGCGCGCACGGTGAACGTCTCGGGCACCTCGACGACGAAGGGCTGCTCACTGCGTGACAGATGGGCGAGGAAGGCGGCGCGGTCCGGCAGCCACGACACATCGGCGGTGAGCGGGGCCTGCGGACCCGTGGTCCACGAGGTGACGCGGCGCACGAGTTCGGCGGCCTGGGACCACATGGCCCCACCGGCCTCCTCGGGCAGCCGTACGCGCACGCGCAGTTGAGGGTCCGTCACCCAGTTCTCGGGGATGTAGAGATTCCAGTCGACCGGGAGCGGGCCCTCGCCGTCGCAGAGGAACAGTCCGATGCCCAGCTGGCAGGTGGTGGTCCGGCCGAGGAACGGGTCGAAGCGCCGGTGCACGCCGACCGAGTGCTCACCGCGCTTGGGGATGAACGCCGGTGCCAGCGCCCACGCGGTGGCGGTGGTCGTCCGCTCCACCCAGTGCAGCAGGTCCTGACGGATCATCTGCCAGTCCCAGGGGCTGGCGTTGACGAACTGGTGCATCGACTGCGACGCCGTGGAGGAGTCGCTGACGGAGTCCGCGAGCCTGCGCACCGACTTCTTGCCCGGCGTCTGCAGCAGGGCCCGGACATAGAGCTCGGCCCACCTGCGCTGGTCGGCCCGCGGCAGCCGGCCGAAGACCGCGTCGGTGAACGAGTTCAGCTGACGGGCCTCGCCGAGGTCGGCCAGATCCCTCGGATCCGGCTCGTACAGCACGGTCATCTGACAGTCCCTCCCACACGGCGGCGTTGACCCATCCAGCATAAATAGCGTTCTTTATGTTGCTGCGGAGGGAGGGCGATTCGCCACCACTTTGGCAAGTCGGGGGCACCGAAAGGCGTGAAAGCACCCCAGAACGACCGGCTCGACGGGGGTGGATACGAGCCCGGGCGCCGCCGGAACTCTTCGCGGACTCCCCTAAGTAGCGTCCGTTCGCGGCTTCGGACTCGCAGCGGCAAGACCGTTCCTGCGCACACTGACGGCCGACGGCGAGGCGGCTTCGCACCCTCGCCCGGGTCGCCACAGGCCACCCTCCAGGCCGTGCATCACGGCACTCCCCCAGTCTTTGGACAACCGACATGAGTGAGATAACGAAAGCTGTCATCCCCGTCGCGGGGCTGGGCACCCGCTTCCTGCCCGCCACCAAGGCCACGCCCAAGGAGATGCTGCCGGTGGTGGACAAGCCGGCCATCCAGTACGTCGTCGAGGAGGCCGTCAGCGTCGGGATGCGCGACATCCTGATGGTGACCGGGCGCAACAAGCGCGCTCTGGAAGACCACTTCGACCGCAACTGCGAGCTGGAACTGGCCCTGGAGAAGAAGGGCGACACCGACCGGCTCGCCGCCGTCCACGCCTCCACCGAACTCGCCGACATCCACTACACGCGTCAGCGCGACCCGCGGGGCCTCGGGCACGCCGTGCTGTGCGCCGCCCCGCACGTGGGCGACGAACCCTTCGCCGTCCTGCTCGGCGACGACCTCATCGACCCCCGTGACCCGCTGCTCGCCCAGATGCAGCAGGTGCGCCGCCGCCACGGCGGATCGGTGGTCGCGCTCATGGAGGTCGCCCCCGAACGCAGCCACCTCTACGGCTGCGCGGCGGTGGAGCGCGAACACGGAAGCGACATCGTGCGGGTCACCGATCTCGTCGAGAAGCCGGCGCCCGGCACCGCCCCGAGCAACCTCGCCGTCATCGGCCGCTACATCCTCGACCCCGCGATCTTCCCCGTACTGGAGCACACCGCGCCCGGCCGCGGCGGCGAGATCCAGCTGACCGACGCCATCCGGACGCTCGCCCACGAGGGACACCCCGTGCACGGAGTGGTCTTCTCGGGACGGCGTTACGACACCGGAGACCGGGCCGACTACCTGCGCGCCGTCGTCCGGATCGCCGCCGACCGCAGCGACCTCGGCCCCGACTTCATCGAGTGGCTGCACGAGTTCCTGGGCCACGCCCCGGCGGCGCTCACCGTCTGATGCGTCCAACTGTGCCCGGAGCGCCGGTTGCACACCGGCATCTTCAGCGAGTTGGCGATGTCGTCGTCGTCCGACTCAGCCGGATGGATAACGACAGGAGAGACTCCGTATGGTCCACGAGCGAATACAGAAGCGCATACAGAGAAGCGGCCGGACACCGGAAGGACACCCCGAACCCGAGTACCGCGTCGCACTGACCGCACTGAAGAACATCGTCCAGGTCAGGCTGGACGGCCCGGACGACCGGCACACACGGGCCCTCGCCGCATGCGACGAGTTCCCGCCGATCCTGGTCCACCGCCCCACCATGGCGATCCTCGACGGGGTCCACCGCTTTCACGCCGCACACCTGCGGGGTGACACCCACATAGCGGTGCGGTTCTGCGACGAACCACTGGAGAAAGCCTTCGTCCGCACGGTTCGGGAGAACGTGCGGCACGGCCTTCCGCTGACGTACGCCGACCGTACGGCGGCGGCCGGGCGCATCCTGACGGCTCATCCGCACTGGTCGGACCGCTATGTCGCAGGGGTCGCCGGACTCTCCCCGAAAGCCGTCGCCGACCTGCGCAAAGGCGCGCAGCAGGCGACAGGTCCGACGCATCGCCTCGGCCGCGACGGCCGGCTGCGTCCCACCGACGCGGACGAACGGCGCCGGCGCGCGGCCGAGATCCTGCGCAGCGAGCCGGACTCCTCGCTCCGCGAGGTCGGGCGGCTGGCCGGCATCTCGCCCACCACGGTGCGGGACGTGAAACGCAGGATCGAGAACGGTCAGGAGCCCATTCCGCAGAGGTCCGCGGACACCACGGCCCGGACCGCCGGAGAGGGCGACACCGCGTCACCGTCGCCCCGGCACGACCCGGCGGCGGGGGCGGATCCGGCGGATTTCCCGGCGCTGGTGAAGCGCCTGTGCAGTGAGCCGTCACTGCGGCACTCCGCCGACGGACGGCTTCTCCTGCGCCTTCTCGACCTGCATCTGGCGGCACAACGGAGTTCCGCCCGGATCGCCTCGGCGGTCCCCGCACATCAGATCGCGACGGTCGCCGTCGTGGCCGCCCGCTGCCGGCAGATCTGGCACGACATGGCGGCGGGACTCGAAAGAACTGAGAAGTGAGAGAGGAAAACATGTCTGTTGTTGATGGTGTGTCGGAGGGGGCGGTCTCGGCCGGTCCGGGTGGTCCGGGTGGTCCGGGTGGTCCGGTGGAGTCGCAGGGGTTGACGTCGCGGATGCGGCTGACGCTGGTG
>NZ_JAIQYY010000045.1 GCF_020181035.1 Streptomyces sp. CoH27 | reverse complement strand
CGCATCCTCGCAGGTCAACGGCACCTTTCTGCTGTCAGGGTGTCAACTCGACCAATTCCGCTGAATAGCCAGGGTTGAACAGCCGCCGACACGTCCGCCAAGAGCGCGGCTCGGGTGGGCGGTCGGTGCGAAGCACGGGTTGCCCGCCGGGGCGGCGTCCCGGCGGGCAGAAGGCTTCCAGGTCTGCTCAGGCCGAGGCGGTGGGCAGGACGGAGTAGGGGTGGACCGCGATGCGCATGGGCGGTTCGGCGAGCAGGCCGATGATCTCGTCGCGCAGTTCGTCGGCCAGGTGGCTGTTCTCGTAGGCGTCCTTTGCCTCGTGGCTTCGGAACACCTCCATGTTCCACAGCACGTCGGGGTCGTCGTCCTCGCGGGCGATGATGAACCGGTTCGAGGCTCCCGACTTCTCCATCCCCGCGGTGGCCAGCTCGAAGAGCTTGTCGCCGAGTCCGGGCTTGGCACGCATCTTGATGATGTACGCGGGCTGGTCCCGTAGGTCCATGTCGTGCTCCTCCTGTGTCGCGGCCGGGTTCCAGTAGCGCACTGGCGCCCACTCTGGAACGTTGTTCCATAATCAGAGTGGAACGACATTCCAGTCATGTCAAACTGGAAGGGTGACGCCACCAACGACGAAGAGGACCGAGCGACGTGCCAGCGCGCTCTCCCGCGAACAGATCGTCGAGGCCGCCATCGACGTGCTCGACACGGCTGGTGAGAACGGCCTGACCTTCCGGGCTCTGAGCGAACGCCTGGCCACCGGTCCCGGCGCGATCTACTGGCATGTTGCCGGCAGGGCCGAGCTGCTGGCTGCGGCCGCCGACCGGGCCGTCACCCTCTCACTGGACACCGAACCCGCCGACGGGCCGGCCGACGGGATACACGCCACCGCCCTGGGTCTCTTCGACGCGATGGCGGGCCACCCTTGGCTCGCGTCCCAGCTCACCGCCCAGCTCTCCCACAACCCGGCAGGTCCGGCGACGACGCGCCTCTTCGAGGCCATCGGCCGACAGGTCCGCGCGCTGGGCGCTCCCGCGAGTAGCTGGTTCACCGCGACGACCGCGCTCCTGCACTACATCCTCGGCGCCGCCGGCCAACACGCCGCGAACGCCGAACGTGCGCGCACTCTCGACCCGGATACCGGACGCGGTGCGTACCTCGACACTGTGGCCGAGGCGTGGAGCCGACTCGACCCGGAGGATTACCCCTTCACCCGGGCGGTTGCGGAACAGGGGCTTGAACACGACGACCGGCTGCAGTTCATCACCGGCATCGACCTCATCATCGCCGGCATCCTGGGCCGCCAGGCACACTGATCCGCACCTGCAGACGGCCACGCCGGGCCACCGTCTACTTAACTCTACTGGCATACATTGCCCCTGGATCTGCACGTTGCCGGGTACGCTCTCGGCGTGCTGGCGGGCACCGTGCTGGGCGGCCCGCTGAGCTACCGCGGCGTGTTCGCCGTCGTTGCCGCCGCGTCGCTGGTGGCCGCGGCCGACTGCGCGCGTTCGCCCCGTCGGTCGCCGCACCGCCGCCGGTCTCCCTCCGCAAGCGGCTGGCTGTCGGCGCGAATCGCCGGGTACAGGCCGTGCTCGCCGTGACGGTACTCGGAGTGCTCGCAAACATCAGCGTGTACACGTACGTCGTACCCCTGCTCACCGCTGACACACACATCACCGGCGTAAAGGTCAGCCTGCTACTGCTCGTCTACGGCGTAGGCGCGATCGTCGGCAACACAATCGGCGGCCGGGCCAACGATCGTTTCGGTAGCCGCCGCACCATTCTCATCGTGCTCGCCGCCATGAACGTGACGCAGGTGACGTTGCCGCTGACGCTCGTGACCCTGCCCGGCGCGGCGATCGCGTTGTTCCTCTGGAGCCTGTTCACCTGGGCGTACAACCCGCCCTTTCAGGACCTCATCCTCGGCTCAGCCGGGGAGCACGGCGCGCTCGCGCTCAACGCATCGGCCATCTACCTCGGCACCGGTCTCGCCAGCGTGGTCGGAGGCCTGGTGATCAGCACCGCCGGCGTCGGTGCGCTGCCGCTGACCGGAACGGTACTCGCCCTCCTCGCCGCAACCGTCTTCATCACCACCAACCGGCGCCCCACACACGCGGACACCGCCGAACCCGCTTCGGCGACATTGACCGGATGAACGGCGGCCCGAAGCGGCAGGGGCGGCATCGCTCACCGTCAGATCTTGCGGTGCGACGCCGCCCAGTACGGCTCGCGGAGGCGGCCGTTGATCGGCCCTGGTGGGCGGCTGACAGGGCGTCGGCGATGGGGCCGGTCTGAAGTTGTTCCACGGATGACGCCCTATTATCTGCGGCATCCTCGGACGCGACTCAACCGCATCAACGAATTCGCTGTGGTCACCGAGGCCGTCGCCGCTGGCGGCGGCCTCGCGCTGATGCCCCGTCGGGCCGCTCGGCCGCACAACCACCGGCTGGCGGACCGTGGTTGCGGCACCCGGCCGGACCGCAGCGGATCGGTGCCCGGTCCTCCTTGGCCCTCCGCCCACGGTTCGAGGTGCCCGCACCCACGGCAGGAGCAGTGCCCACCTTCATGCCGCCGGCGCGGACCGGGCGAGCGCGGCACGAAGCAATGCGCCCATCGCCGTCCGGTCACGGTGGTCGACGGCGGACAGCGCCCGCGCCGCCAGCTGCCCCGTCGGCCACTGCCGCTGCCCTGCGGATCGGTGCTCCTCCAGCGCCAAGACCAGCCGCAGCGCCAGCAGCAACGGCCGCTCAGCCTCGCCTGGAACACACTCCACCGCAAGAACAGCGGTTACCTGAGCACGCAGCCGCTCGCTGACCGAGCGGAGGAACGTACTGCGGCCACTCCACGTTCACCCCGCACGAGCACCAAGCGCGGGCCGTTCGGGTCGTTCAGGCAGTCATCGATCTCGTCCGACTCGCGCTCGCGGCCGAGCAGATTGTCGTCGGTCCGGTCCCCACGCGCGGCCGTACCCCAGTGCACCACGGTGCTGCTGGGCAGCGACAGGCCTGGTGAGTACTGGACGCTGGTGGTGACCGGGCCGCAACGTGGTCGGGTCTGGCAGCTCAGAGACGGATGCTGCCGGGGGGCGATTTCTTGCACTGGGTGACGGGCCGTTCTCTATCCGTTCGTGGAGTCGATAGGTTCGAACAGGTCCCTGGTTCGGGTGAGTCAGCCGGTGCGGGTGCATTTGATGGCTCGCGGTTGTCGAGTCCAGCGAGGAGCAAGAGGCCCTGGTGTGGTCGTGGTCGCCAAGTCCAGCTCGTCCACTCCTGGGTGTGACTGTCTCGCCCATCGGTTCGGGAATGCGGCCGACCGGCCGGAGCGCTGGCTCCAGTACGCCTCGGACATGAGAGATGCAGAGTGGGCCCTCACGGGCGCGTTGCTGGATTTGTCATCTCCTATTCTGATCGCCCGCCAAATGCGGGCTATGCTGTCTTCTGATGACTGAGGTTGCGCAGCAGGCCGTGTTCTGGACCGACGACTCGACGGTCTGCGAGCCTATGGCGCACGGTGAGGACATCGCCGCGCACTTCCATGACTACGGCCAGTTGAGGTACGCCGCCTCCGGGGCGCTCGTCACGACGACCAAGGTCGGCACCTGGGTGGCGCCGGCGAACCGCATCACGTGGGTGCCGCCCTTCTATGTCCACAGCAGTCGCTCCTACGGCGAGACCGATGTCCGCGTGCTCCCGGTTCCGGCAGCGCTGTCCGAGGAACTGCCGCCCGAGCCTTCGGTCTTCGTGGCCAGCGCGCTGCTGCGCGAGGCATATCTGGCGATGAGCAGCGAGCACGAGCCTGCCGCCAGTGAGCGTGGCCGTCTGCTGCTCGCAGTGATCGGCGCGGAGCTGATCCGCGCCCCGCAGGAGCCACTACGGCTGCCGGAGCCGAGCGATCCTCGCCTCAAGGCCGTCACCGACCTGCTGCACGCCGACCCGGCCATTTCGGCGACGTTGGCGGAGCTGGGGCACCGAACCGGCTCCAGCGAACGGACTCTCAGTCGGCTGTTCGGCAGCGAATTGTCGATGAGCTTCCATCAGTGGCGCACGCTGCTGCGCGTTCAGCGAGCGCTGCTCGAACTCTGTGAAGGTACTTCGGTCACCGAGACGGCGATGCGACTTGGCTGGGCGAACCCCGGCAGCTTCATCAACGCCTTCACCGATCTCGTCGGTCAGACGCCTGGTCGTTACCGCTCCACAGCGGGGTCAGCTCACAGCTGAGCACTGCCTCCGTCGGCCTGGCGGGTTATCCGAAATTCGGGGCGGAACATCGGTGGCACGCCCGCCCGCTCGGCGGCCACGCTTTGTGGCATGTCTCACCACCTTCCGGGTCACGGCGCTGCGGCTTCGGCAGCCGCCACGACGACATCCTCCGGAGTCACGCTAGGTGACCTGATCATGCAGGCGCTCAGCCGGCACAGCTCGTCCGAGGCCTTCGTGGCCGGTGATCGGCGACTGACCTACACGCACGTCAAGGACCTTCTCTCGCAGTACGTGGCCGCGCTGGCCCATCGGGGAGTGGGGCTCGGGGCGGGGGTCACGATGCTCAGTCCGAACATGCCTGAATCGTGGATCGTCCAGGCCGCGACGTATCTCTTGGGCGGCCACTTCACCGGGTTGCAGACCTTGGCCTCGGTCACCGACCACATCACCGTCTGCGAGGACGCTGAGGCCACGGTGCTGGTGGTGACCGCGCCCCTGGAGGAGCATGGACGCCAGGTCCTCGCCGAGGTCGACTCCCTGCGACACCTGATGGTGATCCCCGCCGCCGGCGGTCTGCCCGAGGGCGAGCCCCTGGCGGTTCGATCGCTCGACCGTGGTCCGGCGACGGAGATGGATGTCGCTTGGCTGCAGTACACCGGGGGGACGACCGGCAGACCCAAGGGCGTGATGCAGCCTCATCGCTCGATGGTGCAGATGGTCTATGCGCACATGGCCGACTTCGAGCAGCCACATCTCCCGCGGTACCTGGCAGCGGCTCCGCTCACCCACGCGGCCGGGCTGGCCGTCATCCCGGCACTGCTGCGTGGCGGCACGGTCGTGATCGAGCAGGGCTTCGAACCCAGCCGGTTTCTCGACGTCATCGAGGCCGAGCACATCAACTGTGTAAACGGCCTTCCGACGATGATCTACAGTTTGTTAGATCAGGAGCATCCGGAGACCAGAGACCTCTCCAGCCTTGAGGTCATCTGGTACGCCACCGGACCGATGTCGCCGGTGCGCCTGGCGGAGGCTCGCGAGCGGATCGGTCCGGTCTTCTCCCAGATCTACGGGCAGACGGAGTCGGCCGGCATCGGGACGGTCCTGACCAAGGCCGCACACGAGACCGCGAGCCCTGAGCAACTCGCCTCCTGTGGCCGTCCCGTGGTCGGCAACCGCATCAGGCTCATCGACGACGACGGCCACGACGTTCCTTTGGGCGACGTGGGCGAAATCGCCATGCAGAGCCGCGGGGTGATGCAGGGCTACAAGAACCTCCCCGACGAGACAGAAGCGGCACTCAAGGGGGGATGGCTCCACACCGGAGACCTCGCCCGTCAGGACGCCGAGGGCCTGATCTACATCGTGGACCGCAAGAAGGACATGATCATCTCGGGCGGTTTCAACATCTACGCCGGCGAGGTCGAGGCCGTTCTGACAGCGCACCCATCGGTGGGCTCAGTCGCCGTCATCGGCGTGCCGGACAGCCTCTGGGGCGAGATCGTCACCGCGTTCGTGGTCCCGCGACCGGGGCGACAGGTCGACATTCCCGCGCTCCAGTCCTACGTGAAGCAGGTCAAGGGCTCGATGTACGCGCCCAAGAAGATCGTGCTCGTGGACTCACTTCCCGCCACGCCGGTGGGAAAGATCGACAAGAAGCGCCTGCGCGCGCCGTTCTGGGCCGACTCGACCCGCAATGTCCACTGACCATCCCGATGCCCTTCCCACGGCCATTCACGAAAGGCACTCAGTGTGAACGTACCGCCGGCCCGACTGATCGACTTCCACTCCCACTGGGGCACAGAGCGAGGATGGAAGGGAAGCCCGTACGAGACCGCCGAGGACCGCGAGGCTCTGCAGGGCTACTTCAAGTGGGGCATGAGCTTCGTCAGTGACGAGGAGCAGGCCGTCCAGTTTCGCCGCGCCAACGTCAAGGTGATGCTCGACTTCGCGTTCACCCACACCATGGACGCCGGTGCACTACGCGACCAGCACGACTACGCCTTCGACTATGCGCGCAAGCACCCCGACGTCGTACTGGGCAACTGGATCGGCATCGATCCCACGCAACCAGCTCACGTCAAGGAACTCGAACGCTGCCTGAGCGAGGGGACGGGACTCGTCGGACTGACGGTCCACTCGTTCACACCAGCCGGGACACCCGACCAGTCGGAATGGGAGACCTGTCTGAACATGTGCATCGAGGCCAACCGTCCCGTCCTGGTCCATGTCGGCATGTCGGCCACCGGGGCCGGCACCCGCGGAGGCATGGGCATCACCCTGGAGGGATGCCACCCCCGCTACGTCGACCACGTCGCGGCCAAGCATCCCGATCTGAACGTGATCGCGGCTCGGGTGGCGTGGCCCTGGCAGTCGGAGATGATCGCGGTCGCACTGCACAAGGCGAACGTGTGGATGGAGCTCCACGGTTGGTCACCGCGCTACTTCCCTGACGAGCTCAAGCGCGAGATCGGTAAGCGGCTGCGCAAGAAGGTCTTCTTCGGAGCCGACTACCCGATGCTCACCCACGAGAGGCTGGTCGAGGAGTGGCGCGAGGAAGGCTTCTCCTCCGACGTCCTCGATGACGTGTTCTCCCGCAACGCCGAGACCTTCCTCACCTCGATCGGAGTTCAATAATGGACGTCGGACTGACCGGCAAGGTCGCCATCGTCGGCGGCGGCAGCGACGGCCTCGGATACGCCATCGCCGATCGTCTTCTGAAGGAAGGCGCCAACGTCACGCTCTTCGCGCGACGCGCGGAGAAGGTCACAGCAGCCGCGCAACAGCTTGCCAGTACATACGGCGAGGAAAAAGTCCTCGGGCTGACCGCCGACTGCTCGGCCGACACCGACATCGAGCGCGTCACCGCCTCGACCCTTGAGCGGTTCGGTCCAGCCGTTCACGTTCTGGTCACCAACGACGGCGGACCGCCGATCCGGCGCATCTCCGAGCTCACCGACGAGGTGTGGCTGAAGGCCTTCGAGCGCCACTTCTTCTACGTGGTGAGATCTGTGCGAGCCACCTTGCCGTACATGACCACCGAAGGCGGCAGCATCCTCAACGTGGTCTCCGGCGTCGTCGAGCGCCCGGCCGTCGGCATGGCGGCGTCCGTCGGCGTGTGGTCGGCGGTGATCGGCTACGCCAAGACCCTCGCCCTGGAGGTCGCCAGGCAGAACATCAACGTCAACACCCTGCTGTCCGGATTCTTCGACACCGCCCTGCTGGGCGGAATGTTGGAACGGCAGCCACAGCTGTCCAAAGCCAGCCTCGGGAACGGGGTACCGATGGGACGCATCGGGGAGCCCCGTGAGTTCGCCGACCTGGTCGGTGCGCTCGTGTCACCCAACGTGCGATTCGTCACCGGCGCGGTGATCCCGGTCGACGGTGGCGCCGGCATCGGCATGGGCGCGAGCTTCGACTCGCCGACTTCCAAGTGAGGCACTGTTCATGAAGCGGACCATGAAGATCTCGACAATGCTCACCTACGGCACCGACCCGCGCGAGGCCGCTGACCACATCACTCGACTTGAGGCCGCCGGGCTCGACACCGTCTGGGTCGCCGAGGGGTACGGCTACGACTCGCCAACCCTGATGGGCTACCTGGCGGCCCGCACCTCAAGCGTGGAGATCGGCGCAGCCATCCTCAACGTCTACTCCCGCACCCCGACCATGCTCGCATCGACCGCGGCCGGCCTCGACAGCGTGTCCGGCGGCCGTGCCATCATCGGCCTCGGCGCCTCCAACCCGAAGATCATCGAGGGGTGGCACGGCATGCCCTTCGTGCAGTCGACCGGCCGTACCAAGGAGACCGTCGAGATCATCCGCGCGGCCCTGCGGCGCGAGGCGGTCGACTACAGCGGCCGCTCCTTCACGATCCCGCTCCCAGCCGGTCAGGGCACCGGCCTTGGTGAGCCGCTGAAGATCATGACCAAGCCGCTACGTCCCTCGGTTCCGCTTTACATCGCCGCGCTGGGACCGAAATCAGTCGAAGGCGCGGCGGAGTACGCCGACGGCTGGCTGCCTTTCCTGTACTCCCCCGAGGGCGCCGCCGGGGTATGGGGCGACGCGCTTGCCGCGGGAACCGCGAAGCGCTCCGAGAACCTCGCGCCCCTGGAGGTCGTCGCCGGTGGCATCGTCGCTATCGGCGAGGACGTGAAGGAGATACTCGACCTCGCGCGGCCGATACTCGCGCTCTACATCGGAGGTATGGGCGCCCGCGGCAAGAACTTTTTCAACGACCTCGTCCGACGCTACGGCTACGAAGCCGAGGCCGAGGAGATCCAGGACCTCTACCTCGACGGCAAGAAGAAGGAAGCCGAGGCCAAGGTCCCATTCCAACTCCTTGAACAGATCAACCTCGTCGGCCCAGCCTCTTACGTCCGGGAGCGGATCGAAGCCTTCCGCGAGTCCGGCGTCACCAATCTCCAGGTGACCCCGACCGGCGACGACCCCGCCGGACTCGTGCGCCAACTCAAAGAGTGGGTGGCCTGACTTCCGCTTTTGCCCAGGCAACACCCCTTGCAGCGCTTGACGGTTGTAGTCGTCTGAGGACGG
Organism: Streptomyces sp. CoH27; assembly: GCF_020181035.1. Lineage (GTDB taxonomy): Bacteria > Actinomycetota > Actinomycetes > Streptomycetales > Streptomycetaceae > Streptomyces > Streptomyces camelliae. Next base: position 24,284 of record NZ_JAIQYY010000045.1, on the reverse strand, counting down.
CGACCTGCGTGGACTGAGTTGGATAAGACAGGCCGACTCGGTTCGTCGAGGCGAAAGGCCGGACCCAGCCCGTGGGGACCCAGAGAACATCTCGGTGGGGCCTCGCGCACGCGCGGCCCCACGGCCGGAGTCAGACGGTGAGGACGAGCTTGCCCTGGAGGTGACCGTCGTCGAGCAGCCGGTGCGCGTCGGCGACGCGCTCGAACGGGAACGTCTCCTGCACATGGCCCCGGAGGCTGCCCTGTTCGACGAGTTCGGCGAGACGTCGCAGGGCGACCGGATCCTGGTCGACCGCGATGCCGCTGAAGCGCATGCCGACCGCCTCGTACCTGGCGATGAGCTCCACCCCGGCGCTGAGCTCCACGTCCTCCTCGGCGACCGCCGTCACCAGGTGACCGCCAGGGCGGAGCACGTGCAGCGACCGCTCGACGGTGTCGCCGCCGATCGTGTCGAGCACGACGTCGATGTCCAGCCGCGAGGACCGCCGACAGCACCAGGCCCGTCTTCATGTAGCCGTCGATGCGCGCCTGCGTCGCCGCGCGGGTCTCCGCGTCGGCAGCGGCCTGCGCCCGCCGTACGGCGCCCGCGTTCGCTGCGGCCCGCGCTGCGGCGGCGGTCTCCGCCTCATCCCGTGCGGCCAGCGTCGCTGTGGCTTGCGCGTCGGCCGCCGCACGGGTCTGTGCTGCCCGTGAGGCCACACCGGACGCGCGGGTGGCTGCGGCCTGCGCGGCGGCGGCCCGCTCCTCCTGCAGCGTCTGCGCCTGTGCGGCCCGGGTCACCGCCGCGGAGGCAGCGTTCGCGGTGGCCTGTGCCGCCACCGCGCCCCATCCGGTCGCCGCCTGTGCGCGGGCCGCCATGTTCTGCGCGACCGCCTCGGCGCGCGCGGTGCGCTCGCCGGCCGCGACCGCCAGGGCGCGCTCCCTCTCCGCGCGAGCGGCCAGGTTCGCCGCCAACACCGAGGCCCGGGCTGAGCGTTCGGCTGCGGTTGCGGCAGCCGCCTGCGCGGCCGCGGTGCGCTCTACGGCCGTCGTGACCCTGGCCTGCCCGAGGACTGCATCAGCGGACGCCGACGCCTGTAGCCGGGCCAGCCGCTCGGTGGCCGAACCGGTCTCCACAGGGTGCGGTTGACCTGCTGCAGCTGCCCGTCGAAGGCCCGCAGCTGCCAGGAGTCCAGCAACTCCTGCGCGTCGGCCACGGTCATGCCGTCCACCTCGGCGCCGGTCTCATTGCGTTCGAGTGGCAGGCGGAGATCACGGCGGCCGGGAAGGTCTCGACGTTGTACTGCATGCCCTTGTCGGCCTGCGCCTCGGTCGGCGCGTGGTCGCGCAGCAGCTGCGCCCACACCGGGCGTGTCAGCGCCCGGAAGGTGAGAGTCACCGTCACCTCGGCCTGCGCCTCCTGGGCGCGGGTCAAGTTCTGGTCGGCGGCCACGACTTGCGGGTTGGAAGCCACCCAGGCGTCGCGCTTGTCCTCGCCGATGCCCTGCTCGACGCATTCGGCCATAGCAGCGGCGCGGGCCTTGGCCAGCTCCAGCGCCGCATCCGTGACAGCGGTCTTCACGGCGTCGTCGTCGCAGATGGACAGCGTGGACTCGGGCAGCTTCCGGGCGCGCAGCCGTGCCATCTTCGCGTTCCAGTGCGCGTCCCTTGGCGACAGTGGCGGCCGGCGGCTGGGTGCTCTTTCGCGTGGTGGTCATGCGGCATCCCCCTCAGATCAGCTGGCGGCCGGGATAGCGGCGTCCAGCGTGGGCTGGCCCGCGATCGCGAAGGTCACCGTGAACTTGGCCGGGTCGTTACCGGCGGAGTAGGCGGGGGCGCGGCCCGCCACGCGGACCGGGAAGACGTCCATCGACTTGCTCTGCGGGACGTCACCCTTGCGCATGATCACGATGTAGCCGACGACGCCCTTCGACAGCAGCGTCTCGATCGTCTCGACGGCCTGGTCCTCGTAGAAGGTCAGGCTGGAGGAGTCGGCCTTGTCCTCGCCCGGGATGTTCGTGGTGAGGGTCGAACCCATGTCCGGAGTGTCGATCGGGCTGTTGGCCAGCGACCAACCGGCGACGTCGGAGATGAAACCCGACAGATCGGTGGCGTTGGTAGCTGCCAGCTCGGTACGGGACGGCACGTTGTTGGTGGCCGCGATCGTCTTCAGGAAGAAGAACTTGGTGATGCCGCGGCGCATGAACCGCTGCTGGGTAGTCACGAGTCTGCCTCTCCAGGGAGCCCGGCCCCCGGTGAGTGGCGGAGGCCCGTCCCCAACAGGTCGCATGAGCGAGCCAGGGGTCAGCCCGTGCGGTGTGGCCGGACGTCCGCGTAATGGGCCTCCGCGGTAAGGGGCGTTCGTCAGGCGGCCGGTGAGGAGACCGTCAGGGCGAAACACTGCACGTAAGTGCAGGTCCCGGACGTGACGGTTGTGCCGTCCTCCTGGTCCAGGGCGCGGCCGATGATGCGCGCGCCCGTCACGTTGATCGGGTTGGTGAACTGCCCGCCACCAGGCACACGGGCCAGGAACGCGGCCCGCACCTTGTCGGCGTGCAGCGACACCTGCTCAGCTGTCGTGCCCACTGAGGAGATCTGCACGTACACGCGAGCGTCCGTGTCCGCGTCGCCAAATGGCGGCCCGAACCCGGCGACCTGGCCCAGCTCGTACAGGACGCTGTACGGGATGGTGTTGCCGGTCGGCTTGTCGTCGGCCGTGGGCGCGGTCCCGTATCCGCAGGAGCGGCCCGTCACCGAGATCAGCATCGCCTGCACTGCCAGCGCCACCTGGCGGCCCGACACGCTCATCTACTCCCCCTCCTCTTCGCCTGCCAGCTTGCTGGCGGTGATGACGGCCTCGATGTCCGTGACCGCGTACCGGTGCAGGCCAAGCTCAACCCACACGGGCATGGTGGCGGGGGGGGAGCCCCGTAGCAGGCCAGGCTCTCCGGATCCCTCCTCAACGAGCTCCACCGCGAACACCAGTCGTGACACCAGGCCGAGGCCGTGCACGCGCATCACGCCGGCGACGGCCTGGTGCAGGTCCTCCGCCAGGCTCACGACAGGTCACCGTCCACGAGGCGGCCGAGTGCCTGCACGAATTGCGGCTCGATCGTGTGCACGGCGGGCCCCAGGTGCGGATAGGGCGGCTGATCGAAGATGCGGCCGAGGCTGTCGGGGCCGATGTAGCCGTACTCCAGGCGGCGCCCCTGCGGCTTGTTCGTGCCGACCGTCCCGGACACGACGCCACCGGCCACGTGCACCTCATGCGTCCACGAGCGGCGGTAGTCGCCCGTGATCACGTTCGGGCCGGGCCGCCCGCTCGCGTTCGCCTTGACCTGGGTCTCCAGAAGCATCGCGTAGTGCCGCACCAGAGCCACGGCCTGCGGAAGCACCCGCGCCGCCCGCTCGTCCAGCCTGGCCGCCGGCTCGGCCGCGTTCGTGTAGGCACCCGCCCTTGGATGGGCGTTGGGATGCGGGTTACTGGGTGACACCATCGGCAACCTCTCTCCTCCACTCACCCCGCGCCCACTCCTGCAGGAGCAGCAGCATGGCCCGCGTCAGCTCGTTGGGCCCTCCGTCCATCAGGTCGTGACGGCTCAGCACCTGCCGCTCCAGCTCGCCGGCGTCGATGGCGCCGAGGAACGCCGCCGCGGCGGGGCCAGGGTCCGGCGGGTCGCCGATGACGACGTGGGCCAGGCCCTCGAAGTCCTCCTCGACCAGTGATGACATCTGCAGGATCAGCACCGGCGCCATCCCGGCCGCCTGGCTCAGCTGATAGCCGCTGACCTGCGTGGAGACGTCGCGCCCGTCGAGGGCCAGTGTGGCAGTGGTCTGGTCGACGGTGATCCGCACTCGGTGCAGCTCGTCATCCATGCAGATCAGCGTACGGACCTGCGCGGACAGCCCGTTGGGGCCGACAGACGCCCTAGAACGGCAGGGTGTGTGTGGCGGCCCGAGCGGCCTGCGTCGACCGCTGAGTGACCTCGTCCATCCACGTGGTGCACACGATGGCAAGCGTTTGGGCCTGGGACAGGTCCAGGAGCCGCCACACCCCGTTCAGCAGGCCCTGGTCGACCGTGGCTGTCGTGACCCGCACGCAGTCGTCACGGGATGCCACCGGCGCATCCAGCCACGTCAGCAGCTGGTACCGGTTGCGGGTGTCGTCCTGGTACGCCTGCCCGGCCAGGGACATCACCATGCCGGGCCCGCCGGCGGCGAACACTGCGCCCAAGCCCTCCCACACGATGATGTCCGGGCCAGGCTCGTACTCGCCGGTGGCCTCGTTCAGGACCTGCGGGCCGGGGCGAAAGATCTGAACAGTGTCCACCAGGATCCGCTTCAAGACCGGTTCCAGGGCGGCCAGCGAGATGGGGTTGTTCATGCGTTCGAGCGTAAGCGTCCGTGCGGACGCCCTGGGCCGCGCTGGCGGATGTCCTGTCGCACCGAACCTTGAGCGAATCTCACCGAACCTTGACGGAGCGCAGTTCGTCTCATCGAACATCAGGTACACAGGTCAGGGCGTTGTCCGTTCTCACTGGTCCTTTCAGAGTCTCACTGTGTTGCGCGCAGATCTGGCGAAGTCTCAGGCGGCGGCCTAGCTGACAGGCTGATTCGCCTGATTTATACCAGTCTGGGTTGATGTGAGTCTCATCGGAGTTGGTGTTTCTCATCAATGTCTGCCGTGACCGATGAGTTTTGTGCGGATCCATGGTCGATACAGCTGGATACACCGACAGCGGTGGGCCTGTGCTGGGGACGTTCCAGCGCGGGAGGACGCAGATGGAGGCTGTGATGAGCGTCGACGACTCCGACCAGGGGCACGCGATCCGCACGGGCGGGCAGGGGACGCGGGTGAGCGGTCCCAGGGTGTTGGTGGCGGGGGCGAGCATCGCGGGACCTGCGCTGGCCCACTGGCTGCGCCGGTGGGGGGCTGAGGTGACCGTGATGGAGCGGGCTCCCGAGCTGCGTCCCGGCGGGCAGGCGGTGGACGCGCGCGGGGTCGCCAAGGAGGTCATCGGGCGCATGGGGTTGGACGCGGCGGTGCGCGCGGCGTGCACCGACACCGCCGGCGCGCACACCGTGGACGCGGACGGGCAGGTGCTGGAGACCTTCCGTGCCGACGACGACGGTGGCGACGGGTTCATCGCGGACATCGAGATCCTGCGCGGGGACCTGTCCCAGGTGCTCTACGACGACACCCGCGACCGCGTCGAGTACGTCTTCGGCGACCGAATCGCCGAGCTCGCCCAGGACGCGAACGGGGTCGACGTGGTCTTCGCGGGCGGCAACCGGCGGCGCTTCGACCTGGTGGTCGGGGCCGACGGGCTGCACTCGGAGCTGCGAGCGATGGTCTTCGGGCCGCATGAGCGGTTCCTCCGCCACCTCGGGCACGTGCTGGCCTTCTACAGTGTGCCCAACGAGTTCGGGCTGGACCGCTGGCTGCTGGAGTACCAGGACCAGGAGTCCGGGCGCTCCGCCCTCCTGCGGCCCATCCAGGACGCCACCCGGGCGATGGCCATGTTCTACCTCGCCTCGGCTGACTTCGACGTCGACCACCGTGACGTCGCGGCCCAGAAGCGCCTGCTGCGGGAGCGGATGGCGGGCCTGGGCTGGTTGACCCCGGACATCCTCGCGCACCTGGACGACACCCCGGACTTCTACCTCGACCAGGTCGCCCAGGTGGTGATGGATCGCTGGTCGAGCGGACGGGTGGGGCTGCTCGGGGACGCGGCGTTCAGCTCGTCGCCGATGTCCGGGCAGGGCACCGGGCTGGCCCTGGTCGGCGCCTACCTGCTGGCCGGAGAGCTGGCCGCTGCCGGATGGGACCCCGACGCCGGGTTCACCCGCTACGAGGCGCGGATGCGCTCCTTCGTCGAGGCCAACCAGGAGATCGGCCGATTGAACGCCCGCAGCCGCGACGTCCCCGGGCCAGACGCCGAGCCGCGCCCCGATTTCGCCGGCGAATGGTTCACCGAGCTGGTCGGGCGCGCGATCAACGGCGTCGAGCTGCCCGACTACGCGGGGGTGCCGGACTCCGCAGCCCCGGCCGGATCGCCAATCACCTCGTCGGCCAAGCCGTAGGTGTCACATAACGTGTCGAGAGGGACCACGCTCCGGTAGGACACCGCCGGACGACCTCAGCTCATGCCGCATAGTGCGCGTTGGAGAGCCCGTTCGGCGGCCAGGCCACGCTCCGATGAGGCGGTGTTGGCTCGGAAATCTGCCAAGATCAATGAGACACCGACCCCGTGACGTCCAAGCCCATTGATCCGCAGCCGGATCGCTCGCCCGTCTCGTCTCAAGGCACTTGCCAGTGCGCAGCTCGCCGACATGGCTCCCTGACACGATGGATGAGAACGGACAGGCGTCGCCGCAGGGGACGAGAACCTGTTGGATCGACAGACCTCAGTACAGCCTCCCTCCCTGGAGGAATCCGTGAGTAACAACGCAACAGGCGATGCCGCTACCCCCCTCGCCGTCCGGCTGTTGGACACGGACACCTGGCCCGCGTTCGCCCGACTGGTCGAGGCCAACAACGGTGTGTGGGGCGGCTGTTGGTGCATGGGCTTTCATGTCAGGGTCGGCAAGGGGCGGACCCCACAGCAGAACCGAGCCGAGAAGGAGCAGCGAGTCCGTGAGGGCCGGACCCATTCCGCGCTCGTCTTCGCAGGCGACGACTGCCTGGGCTGGTGCCAGTTCGGCTCGCCGGCCGAGCTGCCGGAGATCAAGAGCAAGCGGAAGTACGAAAAGGACCTCACGGTGCTGCCGGACTGGCGCATCACCTGCTTCTTCACAGGGAAGGGCCTGCGCAAGCGCGGCGTCGCGCACGCCGCTCTCGGCGGGGCGCTAGCCGAGATCGCCCGTCAGGGCGGTGGCACGGTCGAGGGCTACCCCGAGGAGACCGACGACCGTTCGGTGTCGGGCTCGTTCCTGCACACCGGCCCGATGGCCGTCTTCGAGAACCACGGCTTCACGCGGGTCCGGCCGATCTCACCCCACCGCTGGGTCGTCACCCTCACCATCGCTCCGGCCTGAGACTGTACTTCTGCGGTCTGTCGATCCAACCCGCTCTCGTCCGCTGCGACAACGCTGTGACCTGCGTACCTAATGTTCGATGAGACGAACTGCGCTCCGTCAAGGTTCGGTGAGATTCGCTCAAGGTTCGGTGCGACAGGACAGCGGAGTGCGGTCCCGGCTTAAGAGGCCGTTTCCCTTATGGGCCCGTTAACGGTGCCGACTGGGGGTGGGAAATGCTCGCTCGGATCACTTCGTCGCTGAGTCGTAGGGCCATCGTCAACCGTGCGGCTTGGGGCGCGGGAAGATCACCGCTTCCCAGCGCGCAGGCGCGGACGAGATCCCGGACCCCATTGGCGTGTTGGGGCGTGACGAGAGCGGTGAACCGAGGGTTGGACAGGCACTCGCGCGCGGCGTATCCGTCGGTTGCTCTGCTGGTCCGGTGGTGCAGTTCCTCGGCCATGCGACGGGCCGCGTTGCTCATGGAGCCGGTTCTGGTCCTCCATGCACTGCTGCCGCTGCGACGGCGATCGTGGTCACGGCATCGCCTCCGCCGGACGCCGCGGCTCGGTGATGAAGCACTCCGCGGGGGCGGCGGTCAGGGCGGTTGCTGCGGAGCCGGGCCCGGGGACCTGGGCGCGGTCCATGGCGAGGGCCGCGTAGGCGAGGTCTTCCAGCGCGATACCGACGGAGTTGAACAGGGTGATGTCGTCCGGGAGTTGACGGCCCGGCGCCGTTCCGGCCAGGACCGCGCCGAGTTCCCGGCCGAACGTCTGCGGGAGCGTGGCTCCTTCCTCGATGGACAGCAGGGCTTCGCCGGACTTGGCGAGCTGGGTGGCGGTGCTGTCCACGACGACGACGGCGCGGGCCATGCCGACGGCGTCGATCTCCCGGTGGTCGGGGCGCGGTGGGGCCCCGACGGCGTTGACGTGGAGGCCGGGCCGGAACCACCGCCCCGACACGACCGGGTCCCGGGCGGGGGTGAGGGTGCAGAGGATGTCGGCGGATTCGACCAGGTGCCGCGGGTCGGACTCCTCGATCACGTCGAGCAGTCCGTCCACCGCGGCGCGGAAGGCCCGCAGGGTGGCGGCGGAGCGGGACCACACGTGCACGGTGTCGATGGTGCGGACCTCCCGCAGGGCGTGGAGGTGCTCGATTGCGAGGCGGCCGGCGCCGACCAGCCCCAGCACGTGTGCGTCGGGCCGGGCGAGGACGTCGGTGGCGACCGCGCTTGCCGCCGCGGTGCGCATCCGGGTGCCGACCTCGCCGTCCAGTACGGCGAGGCGTTCGCCGGTGCGGGCGTCAAGGACCAGAACGGTGGAGCGTTGGGCCGGCCGGCCGGCGGCGCGGTTGTCGGGGGCGTCCGACATGACCTTGACCACCGACAGGCCCAGCCGGTGGGAGGTGGCGGTCATCGGCAGGAACTGGGTGGTGCCGGCTCCGGGGAAGGACTGCGGGGCCGGTTGTTCGGCCAGCCCGCGGGCGAGGTCGAGGAATACGGCCCGTACGGCGTCGATGAGTTCGGCGCGGCCGACCAGGCCGTCGAGGTCGGTGGTGTGGAGGAACAGGGTCACCGGTGGGCCGCCATGAAGCTGTCGTCGGCGAGCGAGGCGTAGGAGGGCGCGGCGTTGACCAGGCCGCCGTCTTCGAGGATGCGCATCCACCGGTCGCTGGCGCTCTCGTCGATGGCCACGGTCTGCCACAGGGCGCTGTCGGCCATCTGCTGGTACACCGCGCGCAGGATGCCCTGGTCCTTGTCCGGCCACCGCTGCTTGAGGATGGTGTCGATGCTGTGCGGGTCGGCGGTGGGCACCAGCCGCATCGCGGCGTCGATCGAGGACACGAAGTGGGTGATGCGCTCGCGCAGTTCCTCGATGCGGTCGGTGCGGCAGTAGTAGACGCTGTTGGGCATGATGCCGCCGTCGTCGAGGTGCCGGAAGACGATGCGGGCGGCTCCGGAGGCTTCGAGTTCGGTGGCGGTGACCAGGTCGGCGATGATGGCGTCGCCTAGGCCCGCGGTGAACAGTTCCACGAGCATCGCGGTGGACAGGTCGCGTACGAAGCGGATGTCGGCCGGGTCGATGCCGGCCTCGCGCTACAGGCCCGCGGTGAACTCGTAGGGAACGCTGCCGCCGGCGCCGGGTGCCAGGACGGTCCTGCCACGCAGGTCGCCGAGGGTGAAGTCACCGCCGCCCGTGGCGCCGCGGATGGCGATCGCCATCGGGAACTGGTGGTTGAGCTGGCAGACGACGCTCACCTTGCGGTCGCTGCCGGCGTACATGGCCGGTACCCACAGACCGCCCAGGGCGATGTCGGCCTGCCCGGAGTCGAGGTCGTCCAGCACACCGGTCCAGGGGTCGCGGGCCACGGCGGACACATCGAGACCGGCGTCCCGGAAGATGCCTTCCCGGTCGGCGAGGTATTCGGGCAGGTAGTTCAGGCCGTTGGCGGTGGCGGAGATGCTGAGGGACTGCATGGTGGCCTCTCTGGTTCTGTTGCTGTGCGGGTGACGGAGTGCGGGTGCCGTTGTCTCAGACGTCGGCGGGTGCGGCCGGTGCGGTGGTCTCGTTGACCTCCTCAAGCGTTCGGCCCCGGGTCTCCGGGGCGAATCGGGAGGCGAGCACGAGCACGGCGTACATCACCGCGACCATCCCGAAGACGCCGGCGAAGGAGAACCGGTCGAACAGCGCGATGGCGGCGAACGGCATCACCGCACCGGCGATGTTGCCGATGCCGTTGACGATGGAGGTTCCGCTGGCCCGGATCGCCGTCGGGTAGAGCTCCGGCGACCACACGGCCAGCGTGGTGTTCGTGATCATGGTGAAGAACTGGAACAGCGCGCCGATGACGAGGATGGCCGCGCTCTCCTGGGCGAGGACCGCGAAGGCGGCCGCGGTGAGGCAGCCCAGGCTGCCGGCCGCGCCGACCACCCAGCGCCTGCCGCAGCGACCGGCCAGCAGTGCCGAGGCGCAGGCCCCGAGCAGCGAACCGACATTCATGATCATTGTGTAGAGCAGGCTGTCGGACAGCGAGTAGCCGCGCTCGGTCAGCAGCGTCGGCATCAGGAAGTTCAGGGTGACCTGCGCTCCGAACGCCATCCACGACGCGGCGCCGATGGTGATCGTCCGGGGCAGCACCGAGCGGTGGAAGACGGCGGCCGGTGACGCCTTGAACCGGTGGCCGGGGATGTCCGCCGCGCTCAGTATGGGCGGCACAGATGTGACGCGCCGCGGAGCGAGCGAGTCGCCGGTCAGTCGTGCCAGTGAGAGGTTGGCCTCATCGACACGGCCCTGGGCGAGAAGGAACCGCGGCGTTTCCGGCAGGCGCCGGCGGTAGGCCACGACGACCAGCGCGGGCAGGGCGAGCAGGACGAACGTCCAGCGCCAGACCAGGCCGTCGCCGCCGAGAGCCGGTGCGAACGGCCCCAGCAGCAGGAAGAACAGTCCGTAGGACAGGAAGTTGCCGACGCCGCCGGAGCCGATGTTGAGGGTGGCGACGAGCGTTCCGCGGTAGCGGGTGGCGACCATCTCGCACAGCATCGCGATGCCGATGGTGAACTCGCCGCCCAGGCCGATGCCGACGATCAGCCGGCTGGCCAGCAGCGTGCCGTAGTCGAAGGAGACGGCGCTGAGCAGTCCGCCCAGGGTGTAGATGAGGAGGTTGGTGCTCAGGGACGCGCGGCGGCCGTAGCGGTCGGCGATCCAGCCGCCGGCGAACCGGCCGATGAGCCTGCCGATGACGGTGGCGGTGTTGATCGCCGTCAGTTCGTTGTTGCCGATGTGCAGGGACGACTTGATGAGGCTGCCCATCGCCCCCACGGAGTTCTGCTCCAGGGTGTCGAAGAACATGCCGGCCAGGATGATCATCAGGGCCCAGAACTGGGCCCGGGTGAAGCCGGCTTCGTCGAGGGTCCGGGCAAGGGTGCTGGTGGCGGGACGTGTCGGGGACGGGGCGGACGCGGATACGGGGGACGGACTCATACGGAACCTGCCAGGGCTGGTTGTCGCGGTTGAGGTCCTTCAGCGAGCAGCAGGGGTGTCGGTCGTAGACCGTGAGAGGTGAGAAGCGACAGACGCGAGGACGGCACGGTGGGGGCGGGCGTGCAACCTTCGTGCTCTGCGTCGGTGTGAGTGTGTCGCCGTCGACCATCGACCCCTCTGGTATACCAAAGGCCGGATCAGTGACTACAGAGCTCGCGCGTTAACTCGACGTAAGAGCGCATGCAGGAAAGTTCTAACCTGGTAAACATGCAGCTCAATAGCCATGAATTCCGACTCCACCCGCGCTCTCGCCGATCCGGCGGGAGCTTCACGCAAGGCAGGTCGGCGCTATCTTGTATGCCATGACGTCAATCGACTCCGACGGACCGGACGGCCGGTCACTGGTCACCAAGGTGTACGAGTACCTGAGGGACGGCATCATCGAAGGCGAACTGCCGCCCGGCACACGGCTGCTCGAACGCGAACTGTCCGAGCGCCTCGCGGTCTCCAGGATCCCGGTCCGCGAGGCCCTTCCCCAGCTCGAAGCCGAGGGCCTGATCACGACACTGCCCCGCCGGGGATCCGTCGTCACCCAGCTGACCCTGCGCGACATTGACGAACTGTTCAGCGTCCGCACCAGCCTTGAGGTCCTCGCTGCCCGTCTGGCCAGTCAGCAGGCCCACGCCCGCGCTTCGACGCTGCTCTCCCCCGCCTTCGCCCGCGCGGAACTCGCCACGGCCCAGGGGCGGCAGACCGAGATCGCCGCCGCCAACGCCGCTTTCCACGAGGCGATCGTGAACCTGTCCGGCAGCCGGCTGCTCATCTCGATGATGGCGCCGATCAGTGCCCGGGTGCGCTGGCTGTTCCGGCTCACCTCCGACCGCGACCCCGGCGTGCTGTGCGCCGAACACCGTGAACTGCACGAAGCCATCTGCGCCGGAGACACCGAACTCGCAGCCTCCCTGGCCTTCGTCCACGTAGAACGCGGACGCCGCCCCTCCCTCGAATCCCTCAAGGACATCCTGCCGCCCGGCACCGACCCCGTCCCCGGCGCACGATGAAAGCCGGAGCCGAGGCGTCCGCACGGCTGATGAAGGTCCGCCAGGACACTCTGGCTCCGGCATATCCGCGAAGGCGGCGACGAGCCGGAAATCACCTCAGGGATCAGGAAGCATGGGGACGCTCCAAACTGAGCAGATCCGCGTGAGCGTCATCCACCTCGGTCACGTGCGCTGAGCAGGCCCATACGTGCGCCAGGCCGGGCTCCCGGGTAACCAGGTCGCCAGGAAGCCCAGCCGGAGGCGCTACTCAGGAAGCGGTCGCGTTCCGCCTTTGCTGAGGTCCGTCATCTGGAGCTTCTCCAGCCGGTGCGGCAGCACCATCGCCCGCCCCAAGTGAACCGTTCTTCGGAGCGGTACGTGACCTCGTCGAAGCCCAGTTCGTGCTCGGCGGCGAGTGCCGTACAGGCGAGCGTGGCGAGTCGGGCAAAGGGTCGGTGATCGCGCCCAGCACGGTCAGGCTCCGGTGCGTGTCACGCCGCCGTCGACGTGCAGGATCTGGCCGGTGATGAAGTCGGCGTCGTCCGAGACCAGGAAGCCGAGCGCGTTGCCGAGATCCGCCGGCACGGACCGGCGCTTGATGGTCTGCATGGCCGTCACGCGGGCGAAGACCTCGTCGGCCGACGGGCCGCTCGTCCTGACACGGCCCAGGAAACCCTCCGTCGCCACCAGGCCGGGCGCGATCGCGTTCACGGTGATGCCGCTGTCGCCGAGTTCGTTGGCGAGCGCCCGGGTCAGCGCGTGTACGGTGCCCTTGCTGGTCAGGTATGCCAGGTCGCGGTTCTGTGTCATGGTGATGCCCGAGCCGGTGTTGACGATGCGCCCCCACCCGGCGGCCCTCATCCCCGGCGCGAACGCCTGGGCGAAGAGCAGGATCGCCTCGACGTTGACGGCCTGAACCTTGCGCCACAGCTCAATCGTCACCTGGTCGAGGTCGGTGAAGGGGAAGATGCCGGCGTTGTTGACGAGGATGTCGCAGCGCCCGTACCGGTCGAGGACCGTCCCGGCCACGGCGTCGACCTGCGAGGGCTCGCTGATATCGCACACCAGCCCCAGCTTGTCGCCCCCACCCGTCAGCTCCGCCACGGCGTCCGCCGGATCGTTGATGTCGACAGCGACGACATGGGCGCCGTCCGCGGCGAGCCGCCGGCAGTATGCGTACCCGATGCCCCGGGCCGCCCCGGTCACCACCGCCGTCTTTCCGTCAAGCCCCACGGGTGAACTCCAGGCCGATCTGGGTGGCGATCGCGAAGTAGTCCTCCAGGTGCCACGTCCGTACGATGCGGCCGTCGACCACCCGGTGGAAGTCGGCCGCCCGGAACTCGACCTCCCGGCCGGTGCCCTCGACGCCGAGGAGTTCCCCGGTCTGCCTCGCGCGGTTGACCGCCCGCACGGCGACCATGTCCCCGTCGGCGACGACGTCCTCTATCTCGATGGTCAGGTCGCTGAAAACCCCGCGCAGGTGAGCGATGCTCGCCTTCCATCCCTCCGGTCCGCTCCCGGCGCGCAACGGCGGGACGGCGTCCCAATCGGCAGCGAGTGCCTCGTCGACCAGCGCGGTGTCACCGGTGGAGAGGGCCTCGTAGAAGAGCCGGACAGCGATCTCATTGTCGGTTGGCATGGATCTCACGCTAGGGACGCGCACCCCTGGTGATCAAAGACCTGTTCCGCACCACGTCATACGATCCAGGCATGACGGATCTCGACCTACGGCTGGTGCGCTACTTCGCCGCCGTCGCGTCACACCTGCATTACGGCCGAGCCGCGGCCGAGTTGCACATCGCGCAGCCGTCGCTGAGCCGGCAGATCAGCCAGCTCGAAGCTCAGGTGGGGGCGCGGCTGTTCGACCGTACGCGACAGGGCACGCGGCTCACGGAAGCCGGGGAGGCCTTCCTCCCCCACGCACGCGCCTTGTTGCGCATCTCCGGGCAGGCCACGGCTGCCGCCCGGGCCGCCGCACAGCCCACCCGGATCACCGTCGGCTACACCGCGGGCCTCATCATCACCCCGGCGGTGCGGAATGTGCGGCACCGACGCCCCGACGCCGACGTACGCACGCTGCACCTGGAGTGGCACGAGCCGCGCGAGGCACTGCTCGACCGGCGGGTCGACGCGGTGATCACCCGACTGCCGCTGCGAACCGACGGCCTGCGCGTGACGATCCTCCACGACGAGCCGAAGATGCTGCTCATACCTGTCGGGCACCGGCTGGTGGGGCGGAAGTCGGTGACGCTCGCCGACATCGAGGCGGAGCCGATCCCCCGCTTCCCGGACCGGGAGTGGGACGCGTACTGGCGCATCGACCCACGGCCGGGAGGCCGCCCCGCGCCCGACGGGCCCCCGGTCGAGACCATCGAGGACAAGCTCGAATGCATCGCCGCGGGTCAGGCCGTGGCCATCATCCCTGCCGCCCTGCACACAGGCGGCCTCCGGCCCGACCTCACCGCCATCCCGCTGCACGGTGTGGAACCGGGCCAGGTCGTCGTGGCGACCCGGGCCGCGGACCGCAGCCGACTGGTGGCCGCGTTCCGCACGGCGGCCCGTGACTGCCTCACCGGTTCTGTCGAACGCTGTTGATCCCAGGTCTGTTGACGCTCACCTGCCCCAGACGCTGGGCTTCGGGTCGGGAACGAGCTGCGGCTGGAGGACGTCGGCTCCGCTGGGAGGGGCGCGTGCCGGTGTGCCGGAGGCGACACCGTGCGCTGCGGTGTCGCAGACGATCCGCAGGGTGGCTATGGCGGGAGTCCTCGGTGAGTTCCGCTGCGAGGTACGCCGACACCGGCTGTCAAGCGGTCACGGGCTCTCGAACAAACGGCAGCGCGGCCGACGAAGACATCGTCGCGCCCCGCCTCGTCATCCGGGGCACCACCGCGACATCCGGCTGGGGAATCCGGTAGGAGTCCGCTTCGCACTGCACGCCGCGCACGCGTGGATCGAGACCCGCCCGTCATCGACGACTCGCCCGCGACTGATCACTGCTCAGGGAAGGCCGTCTTCCGAGCGCGGGCGAGCCACGCCCGGCTCTTATAGCGCGGGTCGACGGGGAGGTCGTGAGCATCACGGATGCGGCGGAACGTCTCGGCGGACTCGCCAGTGAGTTCGCTGAGCTGAGCAGGGGTGGCGCCCTTGCGTAGGCCCTCAAGCCCGATGGCACGCACGACAGGCTTGAGCTCCCGCTCTGTCTCCTTGGCCGTCTTGTAGCGGGCCAAGGTACGGGCCTCTTCCTCAGTGGGGGTCCAGTCGCTGGGCGAGAAGGCCGCGAAAGCTGTTGGCCTGCTGGCCCTGGTCGCGGGACAGGACGTGGAACCGGCCGAGGACTCCGTCGGACGCGACGGCCGCTGGCGTATCGCCCGGCGCACCGCGCCTGACCGGACGGTGTCCACCGTCGATCCCGACGCACGGCACATCCACAAAAACCGCACCCGCCACCAGGACGGCTTCAAAGTGCCCCCTTCCGTGATCAAGTGATCAGCCTGGCTCCATGGGAGTCATGTGGAAGAGGTGATCGATGGGTTCTCAGCATCCCGGCCAGTACCTCGTACTCGCCGAGCCGGGGATCGGCCGACGCCCACAGGTTCGGCATGCCCGCGGGGGTGCCAAGAGGAGGCGGGCCTGCTCCGACATGGCGGCCCGAGTCACGGACGCCGCCAACAGGCCGAGTACCTCGGCGAGTTTCCGCGTGGCCCCCAAGTCGGGGACGAGGCCGCGCTCGTTGACCGTCCCACGGTCCAACGGGCTCTTCACGCACGCCGGCTCCACGATGCCGGCGCCGGTGCGGCCGTCGACGCCGTCCACCGCCGGCGCGGCGCCATCAGAATCCCGGCCGCCGGGACGACGGCCAACAGCGGCCAGGCCGCGGCCCCGGCCCGTTCGAGCAGTGCCCCCAGCGGCGCGCCTGCCGCCAGCACCACGACACCCGAGACGGACGACAGCGCCCCCGTGAAGAACCCCAGGTGTCGCTCGCCCACCAGCTCGGGCAGCCAGGCGCGCGCCGCGGGTATCACCAGCATCTGCCCCGCGGTCATCAGCACAACGAACAGGACGGCGGGCGCCACCCCCGCTGTCGAAGCGGTGGCCGCGGTGATCGCCCCCGGCGCCACGAACGACAGCCCGATCAGTGACAGTCCGGCCCGCATGGCCCCGCCCCAGTGCCAGCGGCGCTCCGCCCACCGGGACATGCGTACCTGCCCGCAGACCACCAGCGCCGACGACAGCGCGAACAGCCAGCCGAGTGCCGCCTGCGACCCGGTCGCCCGGGTGAGTTCGGCGGGCAGCGCGAAGTACAGCTGGTTGTAGCTCAGCAGATAGCAGCTGTATGCAGCGGTGAGCGCGAGAAACGGGGGTGAGCGCAGCAACAGGCGGAAACTGTCCCGGAGTTCGGTGCCATCTGGTCGTGAGTCGTCCGTGCTCACCGGGCGGCGCGGCATCAGACGTGCGTGGGCGACGAGTACGCCGACGAAGACGCCTGCCCCGCCCAGACATGCCCACCGGAGCGAGTCGGCCCCGCCCACCGCAAGCAGAGCCGCGCCCACCACGGGCCCGAGCAGCGCCCCGGCCTGCCCGCCGACGGAGAACACGGAGAGCATCCGGGCCCGCGACCGGCCGCTCTCCTGCTCCCACCGCACCGCCTGTCGCGTGATCTCGCTCTCCACGGCGGGTGAGAACAGCGCCGCGGCGAACCCCACGACCAGCACCGACGCGACCACCGTCCCCACGGTCTCGGCGAAGCCCAGCCATACGAATCCGACGACCCGCAGCGCGCACCCGACGAGCACCACCGGCCGCGGCCCGTACCGGTCCGTCAGCGCCCCGCCCACCACGAACATGCCCTGCTGGCTGAACGTCCGCATCCCCAGCACGAGCCCGACCAGCCACCCGGCGAGCCCGAGCCCCGCAAGATGATCGGCAAGGTAAGGGAGCACGGCGAAGAACCCGACGTTGAAGGCGCACTGCGACGACACGAGGAGCCTGGGCAGTGCGGGCAGTGCCCGGTAGTTGTGCAGGACGGGGCACGGTCGTGCCTCCTTGATCGTCGATGTCATGCGAACTCGCATGCTGTGGCGAGGAGTTCACGGGTGTACGGGTGGCGTTCCCCGGGTGTCGCCAGCGCCTTCGCCGGCATGGTCTCCACGATCTTCCCGTCCTTCAGGACGGCGACGCGGTGGGCTAAGGAGGCCACCACGTCCATGTCGTGGCAGATGAACAGGTAGCCGAGCCCCAGCTCGCGCTGCAGCGACTCCAGCAGGTCGAGGACGCCGGCCCGTACGGTCGGGTCGAGCCCGGAGACCGGCTCGTCGAGAACGAGCACCTCGGGTTCGGAGGCGAGCGCCCGGGCGATGCCGACTCGCTGGCACTGCCCGCCGGACAGTTCGTGCGGGCGGCGGGGGCCGAGCGCGGGGTCGAGGCCGACCTGTCGCAGCAGTTCGGCGACGCGGGCCGGGCCGCTCGCGTTGTCCCAACGCCCTTGTATGCGCAGTGGTTCGGCGATCGCTGCCCGGATGCGTTGGCGTGGGCTGAGCGAGCCGTACGGGTCCTGGAACACCGGCTGTATGCGCGGTCGTAGCGCGCGCAACTCCGTGTCGTCGAGACCGAGCAGTTCCCGCCCGGCGAAGCGGACCGATCCCGAGGCGGCGCGGTGCAGCCGCAGGACGGCCTCGGCGATGGAGGACTTGCCGGATCCGGAGGCGCCGATCAGGGCGAGGGTCTCGCCTCGCGCCACGTCGAAGGAGACCTTGTCGACCGCTGTCACGGCCGTCTCGCCCCGGCGTCGTCCCGGGTACTGGACCGTCAAGTCCCGTACGGACAGCAGGAGATCGTGCTTGTTCACGGTCGATGTCGGGCGCTGCGGGCGTCGCCCGGCCGCGAGGAGCCTGCGAGTGTACGCCGCCTTCGGCTCTGTCAGGACGTGGTGCACCGGTCCGGCCTCCTGTACCGCTCCGCCGTGCAGCACCGTCACCCGGTCCGCCCACCGGCTGACGAGCGGCAGGTCGTGGGTGATCAGCAGGAGTGCCGCTTCGGATGCGGCCCGTTGCTCGGCGAGCAGGCCGAGGATCTGGTCCTGGATGAGCGGGTCGAGCGCGGTGGTGGGCTCGTCGGCGACGAGCAGCCGTGGCCGGTGCAGGGTGGCCAGGGCGATGACGGCGCGCTGGCGCATGCCGCCGGAGAACTCGTGCGGATAGGACCGGGCGCGCCGCGCGGCGTCCGGGATGCCGACACGGTCGAGGGCGGCGACGACCGAGGCCCGGGCTTTCCGCATGCTGAGCCCGCCCAATGACCTTAGAGACGCCGCCAGTTGATCGCCCACGGGGTGCACGGGGGAGAGCACCGACAGGGCGTCCTGCGGTACGTAACCGATCTCGCGCCCCCACGGCTCCCGCTGCCCGCCGAGCTCGATGTCCCGCTCGGCGAACCGTACGGCGCCAGTCACCCGAGCCCCGTACGGCAGCAATCCGAGCACGGCCCGAGCCGTCAGGGTCTTGCCCGCTCCGGACTCCCCGACGAGGGCGTGCGCCTGGCCGACGCCGACGTCGAGGGACACGTCACGTACGGGCGTGGCGCGGTCCCCGGGCAGCGTGATCGTCAAGTCCCTCAGGGAGAGCAGGGGCTCGGGGAGCTCGGGCGATGACTCGGGTGACACGGAATGATCCTTCCTACGTACGGGGTTGCGGGTGCGTGGCGCGCGGGAGGGTGCGCGGCCGGGGAGGGCCACGCTCCCTCGCTGGGGCAGCGGGTGGCGCGGCTCTGGTCGGGCGGCGCCAGCCGGCGGGCCTCACGCTCCGTGCCCCGCCGCCCGCTCGGCGGGAAGTGGAGCGCGCCGGCTCCGGGCCCGCGTGCCGCCGCCCCACGACAGCGACGACACGGACACCGCGAGGCCTGCCAGCGCGGCCAGCGCCAGGGCGGGAGCGAGCGCCGCCCACGGGGCCCGCTCCAGGTAGGACCGGGACTCGTCGAGCAGCAGCCCCCACTCCGGTGCGGGGGCCTGTGCGCCGAGGCCGAGGAAGCCGAGCGAGGCGAGCGCGAGCGCGGTGCCGGGCAGGCGGAGCACCGCGTGCCGGGCGACGGGCCCGGCGACGGCGGGCAGGACGTGCCGGGCCAGGATCCAGCCACGTGTCGCGCCGAGCGCCCGCTGTGCCACCAGGAAACGTGCTGCCCGCACCTCGCCGACCAGCGTCGCGGCGTGCGCGGCCAGCGGTGGCCAGGAGACCAGGGTGACCGCGAGAGCCGCGCCCGAGGCGCCGGGGCCTGTGGCGCCTGCGACGAGCAGCCCGAGGATCACCGGCGGCAGCGCGTTGGCGACATCCGCGAGGCCGGCCGAGAAGACCGGCAGGAATCCGAGCGCGAGCCCGACGAGCGCGCTCACCGCGGTGACGGCGGCGGCCGTGCCGATGGTGGAGGCGGCGCCGTGTCCGAGCCGGGCGAGCACGTCCCGGCCGAGACCGTCCGTGCCCAGCGGATGCGTGAGCGATGGAGGGGCGAGCCGTGCCGCGGTCTGCACCGTGTACGGGTCGCGCAGCAGTCCTACGACGGTGACGGCGAGGAGACCGAGGCCCAGGACGGCGGGGACGGCGATGCGTGACCAGGTGGCAGTCGCCGGCTGTGGTGCGGGCAGGGCGAGTTGCGCGTCCTGCAGACCCGGGCCGAGCAGTCGGCGGCGAACCACGTGAGCCAGGGTTCCAGCCGCGAGCCCCAGCGCGAGCAGCGCGAGGACACACGCCTGAAGCAGCGGTACGTCCTGTGCCTTGGCCGCGCCCAGGGCGGTACGCCCGATCCCGGGAATTGCGAACACGGTCTCGACGGCGACGGCTCCTGCAGTCAGCCCGACCGCGACGAGGCCGAGTTGGGGCACCACGGCCGGTACCGCGCGCCGCAGTCCGGCGAGCGCGATCCGCCACGAGGAGACCCCCGAGGCCCGCCACAGCTCGGCCCAGCGTTCCCCGTACGCGCCGGGCAGCGCGTCCGTGACGAGCCGCCCCAGCAGCCCGCCCGCGGGGAGGCCCATGGCCAGGGCGGGGAGCACCATGTCCACGGGCCCGCTCCACCCGGACGTGGGCAGCCACCCGAGCCACACCCCGAGCAGCAGCAACCCGACCGTGGCGAGCAGGAATTCGGGCACCGAGGCGAGCATCGCCGCACCAGCACCCGTACTCGTCCGCCCGGCCAGTGTTCCGCGGGCGCCGCTCACCACGGTCCGCGCGCCCAGCATGGCCGCGAGCAGCAGGGCCACGGCCAGCGAGGCGGCCATCAGGGCCAGTGACACGGTGAGCGCCGGCAGTACACCCGGGCCGACGTCGGCCCCCGACACCCACGACGTCCCGAAGTTCCCGTGCGCCAAGTCCCCTAGTCAGCGTCCGAGTTGGGTGAGCAGGCCGCCGTCGAGTCCGAGGTCGTCCCGGACCGCGGCGAGCGCCTCGGGTGTCGCCTCCTGCTCGGCTGAGCGCGCCCGCAGCACGCTCAGCGCCGGGTCCCTGCCCGAAAACCAGGGCAACAGCCCGACGCAGGTGACCACGGCGGCGAGCGCGAGAGCCCTGCCGAAGAGGGCGACGGCCAGGGAGCCTCGCCGCCGCCCCCGTATCACGAACAGGGCTTCGCACCCTCGGTCACGTATCACGAACGCCTCACTTCACATACGTGTCGAGGCCGATGAGTTCCCGCTCCCGCGGGTCCTTGACCGAGCCGACGACGTTCGACGCGTCCCCCTGGATCACCCGCTCGTGCAGCATGGGGATCGCGGCGTCGGTCTTCAGGACGGCGGCCTCGGCGGCGATGATCGCGCGGCGCCGCTTGTCACCGGCCGGGGTCTCGCCGGCCTTGTCCAGGGCGGCATCCACCTCCGCTTCGGCGAGCTGCGCGATGTTGAAGGACCCGTCGGAGGCGAAGTCGCTGTACAGGTACGCGGCCGGGTCGCCGGAGTCGAGAATCGTGGCCCGCGAGAGGATGAACGCGTCGAACTTCCCTTCCAGGGCGTCCGCCTCGATGTTGGCGTACTCGCGGATCTCCAGCCTCACCCTGAAGCCCGCCTCCTGCAGCTGCTGCTGCAACACGGCGGCCACTTCCGGGAGTTCGGCCCGGTCGGTGAAGGTGCCGATGGTGATCTCGGCGCCCTTCGGGCCGGCAGCCTCCGCCCGCCCGGTCACGTCGCTGCGGAGCCCGTCGGCCCAGGGCAGCGCGGGCCCGAGCAGCCCCTTCGCGACGTCGGCGCGCCCTTCGTACACGCCCTTCACGATCGAGCGGGTATCGATCGCCTCGCGGGCGGCGGCCCGCAGCCCTGGAGCGCGGAACGGCCCCGACTCGGTATTCAGATAAAGGGTGTTGGTGCGCGGCATCGGCACCTCGGTGATCTGGTTCTCCTCCAGGAGCGAGGCTTGCGAGACGGGGACCGCCTCGACGATGTCGGCCTCGCCGCTGCGCAGGGCGGCGGCGCGGGCGGTGCCGTCGGGGATGTACTTCACGTCGATACCCGCGGCCTTCGCGCGCCCGCCCCAGTAGTCCTCGTACCGGTCGAGGGTCGCGTAGCTCGTGCCACCGGACTTGGTGAGCTCGAACGGCCCGGTTCCGGCGCCCACCGGGTTCACGGTCTTCCTCCCGTACGCCTTCGCGGCCAGGATCGACAGCTGCGGCGAGGACATCCGCTGGGCAACGAGCGGGTCCACGTCGGCCGTGGTGATCCGTACGGTGTGGGTGCCCTCGGCCGCGATGTCCAGGGTCACGCCGTCGAGGATGCGTGGCTTGGGTGAGGCGTCTGCGGCGCGCCGCAGGGACCGTACGACATCGGTGGCGGTGAGCTTCGTACCATCGTGGAAGGTGACGCCCTCGCGTAGCTCGAAGGTCCACGTGCGGCCGTCCTGGCGCCACTTGGTGGCCAGCATCGGCTGCGCGTCACCATGGGCGTCGAGCCGGACGAGGGTCTCGGCGGTCGACCAGCGGGAGAGCTTGAACGCGTCGTCGCTCAGCGGCGAGAGGCCGGAGCGCGGGGGTTGCATCATCGCGACACGGATCCGCTTGTCGCCACTGCCCGCGCTGTCGGACGCCGCGGAGGACGCGAAGCAGCCGGAGAGCGCGGGTACGGCGATGACGGTGACGGACAAGGCGGCCAGCAGACCGCGCCGGCAGAGGGCGCGGCGGGCCGCAGAGGCAGACGGGAGCACGGCACATCCAAGCAATGAGAAAGCAATGGAAAGGCAAAGCTGCGAGGTGGAAAACTTAGCAGATGACAATCATGTTCATCAAAGGGCTTCGTTCGCCATGGCCGGCCGCGTGCATCGGCGACGGCGGCCGGGCAGCCCGTGCCGGCAGCAGGCACTAGGTCGCGGCGAACAGGAGGGTCGGTACGCACACGATGCATCCGCCCGACGCGAGGTCGTAGGTGTAGCCGACGTGGAGACCGACGAGGGCGTCCGTGCCGCCGATGAGGGAGCGAGCACATGAAGACCCTCACCCGGCTGATCGGGGCTGGTACCGCGGCGTCACCGACCAGCTTCAAACCCTGCTCGGGCGCTCACGTGCTCCTTGCCGACGACGAAGTCCAGCGTCCCGAGGTGGGCGATGACCGCGCGTTTGACCGACCGCTGGTGGTCGAAGTCGAAGTCCTCCAACGTCTTGTGGTGCGGCAGCCTCGACAGTCGCAGGTCCTGCCGGAAGGGGCGGTCGTCACGGACAGCGAGTTCCTCGGCCAGGACCAGGTCAAGGAAGTCGAGGTAGCCCATCTTGGCCTCGTCAGCCCGCTGGATGTACTGGTTCAGGGCCTCGGCCAGGTGGGGCAGGCCGAGCTTGACGGCCGTGGTGCGGATGGCGGTGCCGCTCAGCTCGCTCAACGGCCTTCCATCGTCGAAGAATTGGACGTGAAGCGGCGGGCGCCGGTCAGCTCGTCATAGACCGACAGCGGACGGCGGCCGACCTCGACGTGGGCGGCAGCGGCCCGGTCCAGCAGGGCCTGCGACGGGCCGGCTTCCGGCACGAGGGACTGACCCCGGCGGGGTGAAGGCGGGCTGTCGCCGGTGGTGACGCGACGGCCGGCGCCGGTGGGCAGGCCGTCCCAGTGCCTGCCGACGACGATGCGGGCGCCGCGTCCAACGGCCCGCAGATGGATGGCCGGCAGGGTCTGACAGTCGCCTCCGGGGACGGTGGAGTGCAGTGTGACCTGAGACTTCGTGGCCCGGATCTCGACAGCTGGCGCGGGCGGACCTTCCGAGCGTGCACCGAGCAGAGGTTTGCGTCGAACACGGCCATGCAGCCCTTGTCGACGTGCCGCAGATGCCGCTGCGCGACCACATACGGAGTCTCGGGCAACGAGCGCAGAGCCATGTGGTCGCGCACCGCCCGATGGCCGATGACCTCGCCGCGCGTCCATGACCCAAGGGCGGCCGGCCGCCGAAGCACGGACCGGAGTTCCGCCTGGCGAAGCCGGAGCCGGCGGTGGTGACCATGAACGACACGCCCCGCTACGGCAAGGCCGGGGCCCGCGCATGGGACCGGGTCCATCCCCGGCTCCCCCACTGCTCGGCATGGATCGACCTGGACGGCCAACTCCCCCTGGCCGAGGGCACGTTGATCCGGCTGAAGGTCGACAGCCTTCCCGGCGACCGTGACGCGCCACCGTAGCTTCGAGTCGGCAAAGACGGTTCCGGGCCAGGACTGAGCCTGTCGCTCGGGACGGCGATCGGCGGCCGACGCAGTCGTCAGACTTCGGCCTGCACCAGCCTGTCGTGGAGGTACTCGGTGCGGGCCTTCTCGTCGCGGTTGGAGAACAGGTACCGGATCCAGGCCTGCTGCTCGTGGGCGACGATGCCGAGTTCCCATACGCAGTAGGTGCCCTTGAGAACGCCGGGGAAGTCGATGCGCTGGAACCCTTCACCGGTGTTGAAGTAGATGGTCTCCCACAGCTCGTTCTCGTTGCGCCAGACCATGACCAGCAACAGGTACGCGTCGCCGACCTGGTGCAGGATCACGAACCCGAGCTCGTCGTCGCAGGCCAGGGTTCCGGCTTCGGCCTCGGCCGCGACGAACTTCCGGGCCTGTTCGCGCGCCTCGGGCCCCATCTCAGCCTCGGCGCGACGCAGGTCGTACCACTTCAACTCGGCGCCCGGGACGCTCAGTCCTGCGCCGGCTTCTACGAGCTTGCGGATGTGCTGGTAAGACGGGTCAACGCTGCCCATGACGATCCGGTTCTCCAAACGCCCACCCATGAGGGCCGGGCCTGTCAAGCGCAGATGTGACCTCGGCCTTCGGCTTTTGTTCCTCGCCGAGGCGTTTTC
>NZ_JAIQYY010000044.1:30816-34004 GCF_020181035.1 Streptomyces sp. CoH27 | reverse complement strand
GGCGAAGCCAGGAGCAAGCCCTGCAGTCCGCCTGAAACAAGATCACCGGACTCTACGAAACTCGGGACAGCTCACCGGTACGGGCGCGACTTCGCCAAGGTCGGCCGGTACTTCCCGTCCACACAGCTGTGCTCCGCCTGCGGCAGCATCGAAGGCCCCAAGGGGCTGGATGGACTCGGGATCCGGAAGTGGACGTGCTCCTGCGGGGACGTCCACGACCGGGACGAGAACGCCGAACTCAACAGCCGCCGTGAAGGACGGCGCATCGTGGCCGAGGGACGCCCGGACACGTAAAACGCCTCGTGGAGCCCGCACAAGACCCGGCACGCCGGGCAGCGGGTGACGAAGCAGGAACCACTACGCACGTGCTGGAAACAGCGGCGGCACGGTGGGAATCTCCCCCGTTTACGCGGGAGAGCGTCAAACCTAGGACCAACCTCGCAAAGCGGCGTCCACGACGGCGTTCACGGTGTCGCGCCCCAGGTGGTTCCCGACGAAGCGCTCGAAGAACAGCGGCCCGGCGGTGGCCATGGCGAATGTCTCGGGGGTGACGTCGGGCCGGAGCTGGCCGCGCTCGACGGCTGTGGTAACCGCGGGACGCAGGGCGTCGGCGATCTGGTTCAGCAGTGACTCCCGGAGGCGGCGTATACCTTCGTCGTGCCGTGAGCCCCCGAGGACCGCGGCAAGGACGGCCCCCGATTGCTCGTCGTCCCAACGCTCGGCGAGCACGTTCAGACGGTAAATGAGCTCCGCTCGCGGATCGTTGCCCGAAGCGGCCCGAAGCTCCTCGGGTACCGGAGGGAGAGGGGGCATGCCGGCCTCCAGCGCGGCCAGGCGGAGGTCGAGAAGGCTCGGCCAGTGCCGGTAGACGGTTGCCCTGCCGACGTCGGCACGAGTCGCAACCGTTTGATGTGTCACGGCCTCCAGCCCACCTTCCGTGAGCAACGCGGTGGCCGCCGCGACCATGGCCTGACGACTGCGCAATAGACGCGGATCCGTTCGATCTTCCACCTGGTACACCTTCCGCTGGTAGAACCCGAGTCGCAGCCACGATGGGACATCCATTGAGCAGGTGAGGGGAGCCGCAAGGACCCTGTTCGCCCCCCTCGAAGGTGGGCCCTCACAGCACTGCTGTCCCGCTACATGTGCACGACAGGTGCGGCGTTCTCGTTCTGCTGGGGCACACCCCGGCGGTAGAGCAGGGCGGTGATGACCAGGCCGGCGACGAAGACGGCCGCCGACCACCAGTAGGCCGTGGAATAGCCCTCCAGGCCGGCCTGAGCCAGCACGCCGGGGTTCTTGGGATTGCGGCCGGAGAGGTAGCCGGTGGCGGCGTCGGAGGCCATCGTGCTGAGCAAGGCGATGCCGATGGAGCCGCCCACCTGCTGAAGCGTATTGACAGCGGCCGACGCAACGCCGGCATCGGAGGCCGCCACCCCGGAGGTTGCCAGGCTCATGGCGGGCGCGATGACCGTGCCCAGCCCGATGCCGACGAGTACCAGCTGGGGCAGTACCTGCGTCACGTATCCGCTGTTCAGGTCCAGCTTGGTCATTCAGATCAGCCCGGCGGCCGCAATGGCCATGCCCAGCGGGACCACCGGCTTCGGTCCTATGCGCGCCACCAGGACGTTGTTGGCCACGGCGGAGGCGGACGACGAGGCCACGATCAGGGGCACGAAGGCGAAGCCGGTGTTCAGAGCGCTGTAGCCGAGGCTCTGCTGCAGGTAGTAGGTCAGGAACAGGAACACGCCGAACATGCCCGCGCCGGTGACGAAGAGGGCGGCGAAGGAGGCACCGCGGTTACGGTCCAGCAGGACCCGCAGGGGCAGCAGCGGAGACGCCGCCCTGCTCTGCCACCACACGAAGACGGCCACCAGTACGACGCCGACTGCCAGCATGCCCCAGGTCGCCACCGAGCCCCAGCCACGCGTTTCGGCGTTCGAGAACCCGTAGACCAGGCAGAACAGTCCGATGGAGGCCAGCAGAGTGCCGGGGACGTCGAGCTTGGAGGTCGTGTCACGCGGGGTGCGGTGCAGCAGGGCCGCCCCACCGACGAACGCCACCACCGCGAAGATCACGTTGACGTACATGGTCCAGCGCCAGTCAAGGTACTCGGTCAGCACGCCGCCGAGGATCAGGCCGATGGCTCCGCCGGCACCGGCGACCGATCCCGCGACGGTGAATGCTTTCGCCCGCTCGCGCGGATCGGTGAACGTGGTCATCAGGACCGACAGGGCCGACGGGGCAAGCAGGGCGGCGAACAGGCCCTGGACGGCGCGCGCGATGACGAGCATGGCGAAACCGTTCGCCGCGCCTGCCACCATGGAAGCGGCCGCGAAGCCGGCCAGACCCACCAGGAACGTCACCTTCTGCCCGACCAGGTCCGTGACCCTGCCGCCGAGCAGCAGCAGACTGCCGAAGGCCAGCGCATAGGCGGTGACCACCCACTGCCGGGCGGCTTCCGAGAAGCCCAGGTCGTGCTGGGCGGACGGCAGGGCGATGCTCACGATGGTGCCGTCGAGGACGCCCATCAGCATCGACAGGGAAATGACCACCAGAATCCACCAGCGACGCCGGTGCGACAGGTCGGGCACATTCTCAGGTGTGGTCTCGGCGCCGCAAGCAGCGACGGTCGCGTTCTGGGACATGGGGCAGCCCTCCGGACAGCGAATGGGGGATGGAGGAAGAGAGAAAAGAACGGATCGAGAGATCGGGGAGGTCTCATCCGGTACGTGGCGCCATTTCGCGCTCACGGGCGGGAGCACTCGGCGGCATAGCCGCCTCGGTGAACGGATGACACGGGTGATTCAGCTCGACGAGGCCGACGGTCTCCCCCTCAGGAGGGAGACCAGGAACAAGCCAACGACGATGGTCATTTCACGTTCAGCGTCGGCATACGGCTGCCGTGTGGGGGCTGGATGTGGAACCACCCCGCCGGGCGGTCTCACCCGATGTGACGGGGTGGCTCCCGTGTGTCGCAGCCCTGGGATCGCCCGACTGCGGGCACGCCTCAGGCGCCAGTGCCTGGGGCGCGGCGTCTCAGGCTGACTGGCTCAATGGCCGGCGTGCCGGCCGTCACGACCGGCGGTGAGGCGGCTTTCCAGGCCCGTGATCAGCGTGTCCATCACGAGGCGGAACATGTGGTCCTGGTCAGGGCCTTCAGGGGCCGCACTCGTGGAGCCAGGGTC
>NZ_JAIQYY010000044.1:0-30806 GCF_020181035.1 Streptomyces sp. CoH27 | reverse complement strand
GCCGTGGGGCTTGAGGGTCGACCACTGGTGGAGTGCGCCGTTGAGTTCTGCGGTGAGGACGCCGATGACGACGGCGACTATCAGCGCGGCGATCTCCGAGACCTCTGACTGCGGCACACCGGCAGCGGCCACGATGGCGGTGAGCGTGGTCCAGAACGGGTCGTCGGGCTGGATGAAGTCCGGCTGGTGGCTGAACGAGTACGCCAGCAGCTTGGGGTGACGGTGCGCCAGGGTCCGGAAGTCCGTGGCGAGCAGGCGGATCCGCTCCTGCCAGGGAGCGTCCTCCAGTGTCACGGTGCGGAACTGCGCTCCGACCATTCTCGTCACGCCGCGCAGCACGGCTTCCTTGTTCGGCACGTGGTGGTACAGCGACATCGGGTTCGCGTCGAGCTCGGTGGCGAGTTTGCGCATGGTGAGCGCCTCGACGCCGTCCTCGTCGATGAGCCGCAGGGCGGCGGCATAGATCCCGGCCTCCGTCAGAGGCACGTCTCTCTTCCTCGTTCCCCGCGGGGGGCGTCTCTCCTTCTTTTCCATACCTCGTACGGTACCAGTTCCGTACACGGTATGGAAATGAGCTTCACCACAGCCCCACCTGGACTCTCGGGGTTGCACTCCACTTTCCGTACCGCGTATGGTTCTAATTCCATACGGCGTATGTTTCCGTATGGCGCCACGGCATCGATCTGCGCAGCGCGCCCTTGCCCACCCCCTCCACCCCCTCCGCAGAGGAGCAAGCCATGACCACGTACTCCGCGAACGACCTTCGCCCCATCCGGTCCCCGCGGGGGATCCCTCTGCTCGGCCACACGCCGCAGATCCCCGACACCAACCCGGTGGAGTACTTCGGTGAGCTGTCCAAGCAGTTCCCCGAGGGCATCTACGGCATGGACATCGCCGGCATCGAGCAGGTCTTCGTCTACGACCCGGACCTGGTGGCCGAGGTCAGCGACGAGACGCGGTTCTTCAAGCAGATCGACAAGACGCCGCTGCACCACATCCGGGACTTCGCCGGCGCCGGCCTGTTCACCGCCCACCAGCACGAAGAGGAATGGGGCAGGGCACACCGGATCCTGCTGCCGGCCTTCAGCCAGCGGGCCATGAGGAACTACTTCGGGCAGATGCTGGAGATCGCCCAGAACCTGGCGGGCAAGTGGGAGCGCCGGGAGGGTCAGCCGGTCAACATCACCGACGACTACACCCGCCTGACGCTGGACACCATCGCCCTGTCGGGGTTCGGCTACCGGTTCGACTCCTTCGACAAGGAGGAGCTGCACCCGTTCCTCAACGCGATGCTGGGCGCGCTGACCGAGTCGATGCGGCGCTCTCAGGAGCTGCCGATGATGACCAAGCTGCGCAGGGCCGATGCCAAGAAGTACGGCGAGAACATCCAGGTGATGCGCGAGCTGGTCGAGAGCGTGATCAAGGAACGCCAGGAGGGCAAGGGCAGCGGTGAGGACGACCTGTTGGGCCTGATGCTGGAGGCCACCGACCCGGAGACCGGCAAGCGGCTGGACGTCGACAACGTGCGTGACCAGGTGCTGACGTTCCTGATCGCCGGGCATGAGACCACCAGTGGTCTGCTGTCGTTCGCCACGTACTCGCTGATGCGCAACCCGCACGTCCTGGCCCAGGCGTATGCCGAGGTGGACTGCCTGCTGCCCGGCGACGCCGTCCCGGACTACGACACGATCATGCAGCTGGACGTCATCCCGCGGATCCTGGAGGAGACCCTGCGCCTGTGGGCTCCCATCCCGATGATCGCCAAGGCGCCCATCGACGACACCGTCATCGGCGGCCGCTACGAGCTGAAGAAGGGCACACGGGTCAGCATCCTCGAAGGCCCGCTGCACACCCACCCCAAGGCGTGGGAGCGGCCCGACGAGTTCGACATCGACCGCTGGCTGCCGGAGAACCGCGCCGCGCAGCACCCGCACGCCTACAAGCCGTTCGGCAACGGCGTACGCGCCTGCATCGGCCGGCAGTTCGCGCTCACCGAGGCCCGCCTGGCCCTGACACTGGTGCTGCAGAAGTTCAAGTTCTCGGACACCAGCGACTACGCGATGGACGTACGGGAGGCGCTGACGCGCAAGCCCGGCAACTTCGAGCTGATCGTCCGCCGTCGTCAGGAGCACGAGCGGACCGTCTTCGGCGCCGCGGACCTGCAGACCGACGACACCCAGGCCCAGGCAGCGGTCAGCGGTGTGGGTGTGAACCTGACGGTGGCGTACGGCTCCAGCCTGGGCTCCTGCGAGGACCTGGCGCGCACCATCGCCGACCGAGGTGAGCGCTCCGGCTTCGGCACCACGCTGGTGAGCCTGGACGAGCTGGGCGACAACCTGCCCACCGAGGGCCTGCTCGCCGTCGTCGCCGCCAGCTACAACGGCAAGGCCCCCGACAACGCCCAGCGCTTCGACGACCTGCTCGCCGCCGGGCTGCCCGAGGGCTCGCTGGCGAACGTGCGGTACGCGCTGCTGGGCGCTGGCAACACCCAGTGGGTGGCCACCTACCAGGCATTCCCCAAGCGGATCGAGGAAGGTCTGCTGGCCGCCGGCGCCACCCCCGTCGTCGAGCGCGGTATCGCGGACGCCGCCGGTGACTTCGACGGCATGGCCACGCGGTGGATGGACACCCTGTGGGCCACCCTGGCCGAGGAGTACGCCGCCGACACCTCCCAGGCCAGCGGCCCTCGCTACGAGGTCCAGCTGCTCACCGAGTCCGACGTGCGCCCCGCCATCGTCTCCGAGCAGGCCTACCCGCTCACCGTGGTCGCCAACGAGGAGCTCGTGGCCGACGCGACCGGCCTGTGGGACTTCAGCATCGAGCCGCCGCGCCCGTCCGCGAAGTCCATCACTTTCGAGCTGCCCGACGGTGTCACCTACGACACCGGCAATCACCTGGCCGTATTCGCCAAGAACGAACTCGCCCTGGTGGAGCGCGCACTGAAGCGGCTCGGCGTCGACTACGACCAGGTGCTCCGGCTCGACCAGCCGACCGGTGGCCGCACCCACCTGCCGGTCGGCACCCCGGTCACCGCCGGCATCCTGCTCACCGAGTTCCTGGAGCTGCAGGACGTGGCCACCCGGTCCCAGATCCAGACGCTCGCCGAGTACACCGAGTGCCCGTGGACCCGGCCGCAGCTCCAGGCGTACACCGCCGACACCCAGGAGGCCGAGGAGCGCTACCAGAAGGAGATCCTCGGCAAGCGCATCTCCGTCCTGGGCCTGCTGGAGCGCTTCCCGGCCGTCGAACTGCCGCTGGCGGCCTTCCTGGAGATGACGGGCCCCATCCGCCCGCGCTTCTACTCCATCTCCTCCGCCCCGTCCGCCAACCCGCGCCATGTGCGCCTGACCGTCGGCCTGCTGGAAGGCCCGGCCCTGTCCGGCGACGGCCAGTACCGCGGCACCTGCTCCGCCTACGTCGCCGGCCTGGAGCCCGGGGACGTCGTCTACGGCTACGTCCGCGTGCCCTCCCCGACGTTCGCCCCGCCCGCCGACCCCGCCACGCCGCTGATCCTCATCGGCCCCGGCACCGGCATCGCGCCGCTGCGCGGCTTCCTGGAGGAGCGGGCGACACAGCACGCGAACGGCACCCAGGTGGGCGCGTCGCAGGTCTTCGTCGGCTGCCGCCACCCGGAGCACGACTACTTCTACCGCCAGGAGATGCAGGACTGGGAGCAGGCCGGCATCGCCCAGGTGCACACCGCCTTCTCCGCGGTGACCGGCCACCCGGCCCGGTTCGTGCAGAACGCCATCGCGAACGCCGCCGACACGGTGTGGCAGGCCATCGAGGACGGCGCGTACATCTACGTCTGCGGTGACGGCCGCCGCATGGCCCCCGCCGTCCGCGAGGCCCTCGCCGCCATCCACCGCCAGAAGACCGGCAGCGACGACGAGACCGCCCAGCAGTGGCTCGCCCAGCTCGAAGCGGACGAGCGCTACCAGCAGGACGTCTTCGCCTGACCGCACAACGCCGTCGAGGCGTGTGACCCCCAGCCGCCGGGAGGCGTGCGGACGTCCTGCCGCCCCCGCACGCCTCCCGGCCCCACCAGCCATTCAGACACCCCAGGGCACCCATGGCCCGAACCACCGGGCCGTGCCGCTCACAGAAAGCAGATCATCATGGACACCATGCTCGCCGGACGCTTCCACCTGGACAGCAGGAAGTTCGCCGTGGAAGAGGTCCCGATCCCCGTGCCGGGCTCGGGCGAGGTCCTCATCGAGGTCAAGGCCGCCGGTGTCTGCCTCTCCGACGTCCACCTGCTCGACGGCTCCCTCGTCCCGCTGTTCGCCACCTCCGACACCATCACCGTCGGCCACGAGGTCTCCGGTGTCATCCACACGCTCGGCCCCGACCTCAAGCGCGGCCTGCCCGTCGGGACCCGCGTCACCCTGGAGGCCGGCAAGACCTGCGGCACGTGCGCCGGATGCGTGCGCCACCGCCCCTGCACCCAGATGCTCACCGCCGGCATCGACTACGACGGCGGCTGGGCCGAGTACGTGATCGCCCGCGAGGACACCCTCATCCCCATCCCCGACAGCCTCCCCTTCGACCAAGCCGCGATCATCCCTGACGCGGTCTCCACCCCCTACGCCGCAGTCGTCGCCACCGCGGGCGTCCGTGCCGCACAGTCCGTCGGTGTCTGGGGCGTGGGCGGAGTCGGCGCGCACAACGTACGCCTCGCCCGCCTGGTCGGCGCCGCCCCGATCATCGCCGTCGACCCGCTGCCCAGCGCTCGCGAGCGTGCCCTGGCCTTCGGCGCGGACCTCGCGCTCGACCCGGCGGCCCCCGACTTCGCCGACCAGGCCCGCGCGGCCACCGGCGGACGCGGCCTCGACTTCGCCTTCGACTGCGCCGGCGTCCCCGCCGTCCGCGACCAGGCCGCCTCCGTGCTCGGCCTGGGCGGCTCCCTGATCCTGGTGGGCATCACACCCCGGCCACTGACCATCACCGAGGGCCTGACCTTCAACTACCTGCAGAAGCAGGTGCGCGGCCACTACGGAGGCTTCCCCGAGTCCGTCTCCGAGCTGGTGCAGCTGACCGCGGCCGGACGGCTCGACCTGGCTCCCTCCATCACCGACCACATCCCGCTCGTCGAGGCCGCCGACGCCGTCCACCGACTGGAGAACAAGATCGGCGACCCGATCCGCCTCATCCTCGTCCCCTGACGCCCGTCAGCAGGACGACAAGCCACCCTGGGCAGGGGTGAGTGGGCGCCGGGGCGTGAGGGGGCACCGGCGCCCACGGCTTTCCGGCAATCGTGGAGAGAAGGAACCATGCAGACGACCGACACCCCGGGCCGTACTGTGCAGCGCAGGGATGCTCACTCCAACCGCCGACGCATCCTCGTGACCGCCCGGCGGAAACTGCGGGAGGACCCGGATGCGAGTCTCGACAGCATCTCTCAGGCGGCCGGCATCGCCCGGCGCACCCTCTACGGGCACTTCCCCAGCCGGCGTGCGCTGATCGCCGCCCTGACACAGGAAGCGGGCCGTGAACTTCGGCAGGCGTTCGCCGCAGCCCGTACCGCGGATGCTGACCCGGTCGAGGCGATGACACGGATGGTGCTGGCGGCATGGACGGTGGGCGACCACTACCGCATGCTCATCGCCTTGGGACGGCGCCATCTGGGAGAGGACGAGATCCGCACCACCCTGGCACCGGCCCGCGCGGAGGCCGTCGCAACCCTACGGCGCGGTCAGCGCGAAGGCGTCTTCGCGGACCACCTTCCCGCACCCGTCCTCGCCCAAGCACTGGAGGCACTCATCCTGGCCCTCGCCGAGGAGAACGCCGCATGCCAGTGGGCGGACCCTACTGGTGAGGCCGCGGCAACCGAGTTCCTCGTCGCCGCTGGCGTGGCACCACAGAGGGCCGCGCTTCAGGTGCAGGAGGTCATCGGGCGAGAGCGGGCAGCGGGCGACGGGTGACCTCGTGGGCGTCGTCCGCAGCGAGGCCGAGCATGCGCAGGACCATCTCGGCCAGGTCGGAGGCGGCCTCGTCGCCGTCGAGGTCCGGGCGGTCCAGCCGGAGAGCCACCAGCGAGAGCAGGGTGCCACCCAGGGCGGACAGGGCGGTGGTCGCGTTGCCGCAGG
Organism: Streptomyces sp. CoH27; assembly: GCF_020181035.1. Classification (GTDB taxonomy): domain Bacteria; phylum Actinomycetota; class Actinomycetes; order Streptomycetales; family Streptomycetaceae; genus Streptomyces; species Streptomyces camelliae. The sequence continues at coordinate 24,717 of NZ_JAIQYY010000044.1, read as the reverse complement.
TGAAACGACCTGAGGCGATGCCGATCTCCAGGTCGCGCAGGGCGCGTGGGGCGAGGCCGCTGTCGGAGTGGATGTGGGACAGGCCGCGGTCGCGCAGGATCCGCATGAGTTCGGGGTGGGAGTCGGCCATCTGGGCGGTGAGCCGGAAGCCGACCGCGACCAGCTCGGCCGGGTCGTCGATGCCTTCCACGCGCTCGTCGATGACCTGCCCGAACTCCTCCAGTGCGTCCGCCACCGCCGCGTCGAACAGCTCCGTCTTCGACTCGAAGTGGTTGTAGAAGGACCCGAAGCCGACATCGGCGCGCTCGGCGATGGCCTGGATGCTTGCGCTCGTGTCCCCGGTTTCCGCGAGGATCTGCCGGGCCGCGCGGACGAGCGCCTGGCGAGTCTCGGCACGGCGTCGCTCGAAGCGGTTCTTGGGCGGGGCTGACGTCGGCATACGGCCCAGTGTAACCACCGCAACGATGACCCTGCCATTACTGATGAGATCCTCAATTATTTGGGCTACATATATTGACGACGAGAAACGGCAGAGTTGGTGATTTCCTCACTGACGTCCACCAGTGGCGGCACAGACGTCGTCTCCGGGCTCGCCGGCAGCGCCCCCACGACCCCCATCTGGGCGGGCGAGCTGTCCGCACCCAACCTCGGCGTGGCGCTCGCGGCGTACGACGGCGCGGGAGCGCCGGTCGTCGATCAGGCCGGCGAACTTGTCGTCACCCGTCCGATGCCGTCCATGCCGCTGTACTTCTGGAACGACCCCGACGGCAGCCGCTACCGAGACGCCTACATCAACGCCTATCCAGGCGTGTGGCGCCATGGCGACTGGATCACCCTCACCTCCCACGGCTCGGTGATCGTCCATGGCCGTTCCGACGCCACGCTCAACCGCAACGGCGTACGCCTGGGCAGCGCCGACATCCACGACATCGTCGAACGCCTCCCCGAGATCACCGAGGCCCTCGTCATCGGCGCGGAGGAACACGACGGCGGCTACTGGATGCCCCTGTTCGTCGTCCCCGCGCCCGGTGTGACGGTGGACGACGGCCTGCGAGACCGGATCCGAGACGCGATCCGCGCCGACGCCTCGCCCCGCCACGTCCCCGACGAGATCCTCGCCGTACCGGCCATCCCGCACACGAAGACCGGCAAGAAGCTTGAGGTCCCGGTCAAGCGCCTCCTCCAGGGCGCCCGCGCCGAGCAGGTCCTCAATCCCTCCGCGGTCGACAACCCCGACCTGATCGCCTACTTCGCCGACCTGGGAACCGAACGCCGCCACGCCCCTTGTCCGCACACCCCCGAGGGCGTCTCGTGATCCTCTCCGCCTCGCTGACCTGTCTCCGCCCACGCCGGCTTCACCACTGCGGCCTACCGGGTCATCGGCGGGTTGGAGCTGGCAGGCGCCGTCGGCGTGGCCCTCGGCCCGGTCGTACCGCTGTGCGGTGCCCTGGCCGGCATCGGGCTGCTGATGCTGCTCGCCGGTGCCGTGATGACGCACGTGCGCAAGGGCGACGGGCTGTCCAGACTCGTCCCGGCGGTGGCGTGCGCGGCCCTGGTTGCCTGGTATCTCGTGTTCCTTGCCGACGTGTGATCCGTACCGAGGGGTTGTCGGCGGCACCTTGCGGCGCAGGACCCACCCTGCCCGCCGACTGCTGTGAGCAGGCGGGGTCCCACGTCCGTGACGAGGCCGTCCTGGCCTCCGACCATGCGTCACTGAGTCCTCTTAGCGAGACCACGGTGGGGCTGGCACACTGATTCTGTGGTTCCGCTGATGGTCGCGGCGGATCAGAATGCGTCCTCGTCACTTACAGGCGCCAGTGTTGTGTCGGCCTGCGCACTGGTCTTCACCGTCGCGTCGTTCTGGTGGCTCAACGCCCGACAGGGGCGCCTGAAGGCGTGGGAGCCTCATTCGTTCGCGGCGATTGTCCACGGCTCCATGGCACGCCTGCGGCTTCCGCTCGTCTTGCACAACACCGGCCCCAAGCCGATCGTCGTGCAGGACCTCATCCTGACCTTCCCTGATGAGCCCGCCTCTCATCTGCCGCTCCTGTGGGTGTCCTCCCCGTCTCGTCTCCAGCCGGGGCCGGACGAGGAAGCGAAGCTGCCGGCCGGATTCGTTGTGGCCGGCAGAGAAGCGCAACAGCTCTTCGTCGAGTTCGAGGCACCGTTTTCGGGATTTCTCCCGGAGGCTCGTAATTACAAGGCCCAGATACAAGTGAGGGTTGGCCATCGCAAGGGATGGCGCCCCCTGCTGACGTTCACCTTGCGGGCCGCCAACATCCTTGATCCCGATCGGTACACCGTCTACAACAACACGCCTCTCGAACTGACGAAGGAAGACCAGAAGAGGGCAGACGCTGCGCTCCGGGAGTTGTTGGACGAGGAGGGGGACGCATCCGACCCGGGCAAGAGGAAGCGGCGGGACTCTCCGAACGACGATGGCAACACCGGTACGGATCGGTAGAGAGTGCGCAGCGACGCGTGGCAAGCATGGGCTGGTCGCCGAGGTCGCCGAGGTCGCCGAGCGCGACGCGGCAGCGATTGACCCGCTCGCCCTGCGATTCGGTGCGGTGGTGGAGCGCAGGCCGCCCGAACGGCTGCGTGCCGAGATCAAGGCGGTCCGCGAGGCACAGGATGCGGCGGAACGTGGAACCGCCAAGGCGCGCCGGGATCAGAGGAAGGCCCGCCGGGAAGCCATGACGGAGGCACGCGGGAAGGCACTCAAGCAACAGTTCGAAGGCCCCGCCGCCTCTCGCTCACACGCTATCGCGCAGGGTCAACTTCCCGGTCAGAGCTGCTCCGACCGTCAGGTCGGCAGCTCCTGGAGATCAGTCGTCCCGTCCAATGGGCCGTGGTCACCCATGCTGCGATGAGTGAGTGTCCGCAGTCGTCGCGCCGGGGGAGGCCGGGCCGAAGCCTGCCTCCGTCAGAACGTTGGCGGCCACTCCGCGGCCCACCTGGGCAAGTCCGATCAGCAGGTCGTCGCAGTCGATGCGGTCGGAGCCGTGCTGTTCGGAACGTGCCTCTGCGATGGCGATTGCCTTGCGGGAGAAAGGCGTCCGTGCGATGCGCTCGGCTGCCTGGGAGACGCCCAAGCTCAGCCGGGTTTCGACGGACCAGTGGATCGCCTCCGGCGAGACGCCGGCGGTCTGCAGGAGGCGGGTGGCGCTGTTGTCCTCCGCGGTCAGTCCCCAGAGCAGGTGCTCGGTGCCGATGTAGTTGTTGCGGTGCTGCACTGCGGCCTGCTTGACGTGAACCATTGCCTGGCGGAGGTCCTCGGTCGTCGTCTCGGGGCTGTAGCGCTTGTGTGGGGCCTGGAAACGTTGCTGGACCGCCTGTCGGGTCACGCCCACGGCGGCGCCGATCTCCGTCCACGAGGAGCCGTGCCTCCGGCAGTGCTCGACGTGGTCCTCGACCAGGTCGTCTGCCAGCCCCTGTAGTTCGCCTGCGAGTTGGGTGGCGACCGTGAGGAGGGCGAGCCAGTCGGGCTGTTCCTGTCCGCCGGCACGGTGTGCGGTGTCGCACCTCCGGTCGACTTCCGCGATGAGATCGTCCAGGGCTGGGAGAGCCATGAGGCAAGTACGCCTTGCCAGTTCAAGATTGTCAAGGCGTACTTGCCTCGTATCGAATGCAAGTGAGGGGAGTCTCCGCATAGGGAGGACGCCGGGTCCCCTGGGCATCGGAGGCCGGCCTCCTGTCTGACCCGAGCCACGGTCACGTGCGAAGCGGGAAACGATCAACCCCTTCCCGGGAAACGATCTTCGCCGACCACGGGTAGGCCCTGGACCTGTGGGCTCTCGAGGAGGCCAAGGACTTTTACGGAAGTGGCGCCTGCCGCACGACGCCCGGCACGCTTCCGCAGCGGGGCCCCACTCGCCGCACCACCCGAAAGTCCGAGTACGCCCAGTACGCGGGCTTCCGGGCGGCACACCGAGAGCACGCACCGGACGCCGTGCGGCCGGCCTTCGGGTGCGCCGACGGGAGGTGGGCCTGTCGGTCGGAAGTGGATACGGCCTGTGGGGACGTCGGGATCGAGGCCGATCGTCCCGGTCATGAGGGCGACGGCTGCTGCGGCCGACTGGGCTTGTGGTCGGCAGGCGGCCGGGGAGGGGGCGGACACGGGGGTGTCCGTGCGGGCGTCGCCGCCCCAGAGTTCCGGCAGCCGGTGGTCGAACGTCGGTACGGCGACGGGGATGCCCTCGATGAGGCGAGCGGCATCTGCGGAGTCATCCAGCCACATGCTTGCGCCGGCGATGTGGCTGTCAACGGTCTGCGCGCTCCAGGATGGGTGGGGCGCCACCGTTGCGCGGGCGTGGAGGTTGCGCTGCGGATCGGAGTTCGGCGCGGACATGATGGATCTCCGGGTTGTGGTGCGGAAGCCGCACCACAACCCGGAGACCGTGACCCGGACTGCTTCGTCAGCTCACGGAGAACTGGCTGAACTTCGCGGTGCCGGGTGCTCCGGTGTGAGCACTGAAGAACGCGCCCGCCTCCTCGGTGCTGTTGGCACCGGTCAGCGTCGCGGTGCCCACCGTGGTCCAGGTGGTCCCGTTGGCCGAGTAGGAGCCGGTGACCGAGTCGCCGCTCCTGACCAGGCGGAGCCAGACCGGGGCGACGGTGCCAGCGCCGGTGTTGGTGGTGTTGGAGTCGAGGTAGCCGTCACTGTTTGAGTCCCACGACAACGTGACGCCCTTACCCGGCGTGGCGGCGAGGACGAGGTATCCGGTGGAGGAGGCGGTGCCGGTGATGTCGTTGCGCAGCATCAGGCCGGCCTTGCCCCAGGCGTTGGTGTTGTCCTGGCTGTCGACGTGGACGGTGACCGTGGAGGAGGTTCCCGCGGCGGCCGGCTGGTAGGCCGCGGAGTAGTCGTCGTCGTGCTGTGAGCTCGTGGCCCATGTGTCGATGCCCGCGTTGGTCAGGGAGGTCACTCCCTGGCTCTGGCCCACCGCGGCCGGGATGGAGCTGTAGGCCTTGAAGGGGGAGGTGACGATCCGCAGGTTGCTGAAGGCCGCGCTGCCGACGGTGGTGCTGTGGGCGCTGTGGATGACACCGGCGTCCTGAGTGGCGGCCATGGACGGCAGGGTGACCGCCGAGCCGATCTGGGTGAAGCTGGATCCGTCGGTGGAATAGAAGGCGGACACCTGGGTGGCCGTGCGGGTGAGTCGCACCCACACCGGCGCCTTGACCGTCGAGGACGTGCACGACATCTGGTCCAGGTAGCCGTCCGCGGTGGAGTCCCACTGGAAGCACACGCCGTGGCTGGGGGTCGCTGTGGCGACTGCGTAGCCGGGCGAGGAGCCGTTGCCGGTGAGGCTGTTGCGCAGGACGACGCCCGCCTTGGCCCAGCCGTTGGTGTTGTCGACGTTGTCGACCCGCGCGGTCACCGAGGTGCCGGCGACAGCGGAGTTCGCCAGATAGGCGGTGCCGTAGGCGTCGTCGTGCTGTCCGCCTGCACCCCAGATGTCGGCTCCCGCGTCGGTGACGGTGAAGCGACTGCCGCTCTGGCCGGTCAGGGCGGGAGTGGAGGAGTAGCCGCTGTAGGGGGCCGTGACGGGGTCGGTGGTCAGGGGCCGGTAGAGGGGCTCGACGCCTGCGTTGTCCATGACCGTGCGGGCGCCGGAGGGCCAGTTGCCGTCGGTGACGACCACCGTGCCGCTCACCACATCACCGCGGCCACCGTTGAAGATGTCGGTCGAGGACGTGATCGTCCAGTTGTCCTTGAGGGTGAGGGCACCGGTGTTGTTGGTGGAGGTGCCGTTCTGGTGGGACCACCGGCCCACGTTACGGAAGACGTTGTTGGTGTCCGTGAAGTTCCTGGATCCCTCGTCGTGGTAGAAGCCGTAATAGTTGTTGTTGGTGTGGCAGTAGTTGCGTTCGAAGGTGCTGCCGGGCGACGCCGACAGGGTGTACAGACAGCCGCCGTCGTTCATCTGCTGCATGACGTCGTGGATGTAGTTGTCGGTGATGTGGTTGTTCGCGGCGGTGGTGGGGGTCGAGTAGATGGGCTGGTAGTTGTACAGACCGCGGTTCACGTAGTCCTGGCTGCCGCCCGGGTCGTTGACGCCCCAGCCGTAACCGATGGTCAGCCCCGAGTAGGGCAGGTTGTACACCTCGTTGTGCGACACCGTGGCGCCGTTGACGTAGGTGGCCAGGATGGCCGACATGTCGCGGTAGTCGAGCGCCACGTCGTGAATGACGTTGTTGCTCAGTGTGATGTTCTTGTTGGTCATCCGGCTGTCACTGGGGTGATGTGCGTCCGCCTGGAGCCCGCCGACGACGATGCCTCCGCCCGCGTCCTGGGTGAAGACGTTGCCGGTGGCGGTGACGGTGTCGGCACCGAGGCCGACCCCGGTGGCGTGGGCGTTGGCGTCCTGGCCGATGCCGAGGCCCACCTGCCCGAGCTGGGTGAACCGGTTGCCGGTGAAGGTGATGTGGTCGGCGGCCGAGACCTGGACGGCGGCCGGCATCTGGTCCCAGTGCGGACGCGTCGCCTCGAAGAGCGGACAGCCGCCCTGGCAGGAGGTCAGCGCGTCCGAGGGACGGTCCCAGGTACCGGTGAGGTACGCGCCGGTCTGCTGGCTGGCGTAGCCGTCAGTGCTGGGGCCCAGCCAGCTGGTGCCCGAGAACTGCAGACCCGAGAACGTGATGTGGGTGGCGGGAGAGGCATAGCTTCCCCCGACGTCGATGAGCGACTGCAGCTTCGGCACCTCGACGTCCGCAGTGCTCATGTTCTGCCCGGCGAGGGGCTTGTAGTACAGGGTGCCGGTGCCGGTGTCGAGGTACCACTCCCCAGCCGCGTCGAGCAATTCGTAGGCGTTCTCGATGTAGAGCGGCCCCGACCGGAAGGGCTTGGTCAGGGTGTCGTAACCGAAGGTGTTGTCGTCCCAGGACGGCTGATCCATGGTGATGGTGCCGTTGCTGATGCCGGACACCGGGGCGTAGCGGTCGGTGAACGAGCCGATGCCGTGGATCTCGGTGCGGCTCGGGGCGGCCAGGCTGTTGAGGTAGTTCAGCGCGGTGTTGGTGAAGGTGTAGCCGCTGGTGGTCGCGGTCAGGTCGGCGCGGTTGATCGAGGAGCGGGCCCTGGTCGCCAGGACGCCGTCGACGTACAGCTGTCGGGTGTCGAACCCGGTCCCGACGTTGGCCTGCCAGATGTTCTTCGCCGAGTCGTGCAGCGTCCAGCCCGTGGCCCGCTGCGCGCCGGTGATGACCGGGCGGGCGCCCAGGGCGGCCTTCCAGATCACCGAGTAACCGCCAGTTCCGGAGTCCGCCGCGGTGAAGGTGAGGGGGTCCGTCAGCCGGTACGTGCCGTCGGCGACCTCCACGACGATGTCGCCCGTCATGGAGTTGTTCATGGCCCGGACGTTGGTCTTGGCCTGGGTGAGGGAGCACGGCTGGCTGGTCGAGCAGGCGGTACCGGTGCCGTTGGGGGACACATGGATCGTCGCGGCAGTGGCGGCGGACGCGGGCACGGTCTGCGCGACGACAGCCCCGGCAGAGGCTGTGATGAGCGCGAGGGCGGCTAGACATGGTCTGAGCCGGTCACGCACTGCGGGGCGGAAGCGGGTTGGGCGCATCTGAGACCTTCCGATGGTGCGAGAGGGCACGCGCGGGGCGTCCTCCCACTCATGGGGACACAGCCCTGCGGTGATTGCGGAGGTGATATGGCGACGTAACGTTAGTCGTCATACGTATGCTGTCAATATGTGCCGCAGAAACAGATCTGCACCACAAAAGAAACCCGCCCCCGGCCTGACGGCTCGGGCGCGGGTTCCGGCGCAAGGGCCGGCCGGGATGCGCTCAGCCGGTTAGCCCGGTGTGCGGGGTGCGGCGGCGACTCCAGGCCGCTTCGATATGGGCCGTCATGGCCTGCGCTGCGCCCTGGGGGTCGCGGGCCAGAAGCCGCTCGGCGATCCGGCGGTGTTCGGCGTTCGCCTGCTCGCACCCGTGGCGGTCAGGAGTGCCGGTGTACAGGAACGTACTGCGGGCCTGGGTGTGGACGGTCCGAATGATGGAACGACCCAGCCTGTTCCGGGACGCCTGCATGATCCGGTCATGGAAGAGCACATCGGTCTCGACGAACCGAGCGGGAGTGGCGATCTCCTCGTCGAGGCGGCCGAGCAGCCGCTCCACCTCCCGGAGATCGTCATCGGTGGCGAGTTCGGCGGCCTGGGCCGCCATCTGCGCCTCAAGGGCCGAACGCACGCCGACCAGCTGATCCAGCACGACGAGTTCGTCGTCGTGCTGGACGGTGGCCGCCAGCACGACGGGATCCAGGAGATTCCACTCCTCGGACTGGGTGACCGTGGTGCCGGAACCCTGCCGGGCCCGAACCAGCCCCTTGGCCTCCAGTGACTTGACCGCCTCACGGATCGTGATGCGGCTGACGCCGAACGTCTCGCACAGTTCAGGCTCGACCGGCAAGGTGGAGCCGGGAGGGATGGCACCCGAGACAATGCTGTCGGTAAGGGACTCCACCACCGCATGGGCCAGCCGCGCCGGTCGCCTGGGCCAGGGTTTCAGGGCCGACGGATCCTCGACGCCGCTTCGACCGCTCTTCGCCATATGACTCCCTCGCCGGTGTGGACGATCGCTGAGTCTACTGCTTTGACACCTTGACAGCATTCGTATGACGACTTACGTTACACGAAAATTTCGCAGCAGCAGCCGCCACTGCAAGGGGCAACGACCGTGCGCATTGCCGACGTGGAGAGCTATCCGATCCGGGTTCCGGGCGCCAGTCCCCCGTTCGTCTGGCGTGACGGGTTGCTGGGCAGCCCGCCGGACGGCGAGGCCGCGGTGCTGCGCATCTGCACCGACGAAGGGGTCGAGGGCATCGCGATGGCCCCCCGCCGGGGCAGCGCCGTCATCCTGGCGGACCTGCTGGACCGCTTCCTGCGCAAGGAGCTCGTGGGCCAGGACCCGCTGCAGCGGGAGTGGCTGTGGCATCGCATGTGGGAGCTGGATCGCACCGAGGAACTGCCCCTCTACCTGCTCGGCCTCGTCGACACCGCGCTGTGGGACCTGGCCGGCAGGCTCGCGGACCGGCCCACCTGGCAGATGCTGGGCGGTTTCCGCACCTCGATCCCCGCCTACGCCTCGACCGTCACCTACTCCTCGGTGGAGGAGTACCTGGACATCGCCGACCAGGCCCTGGAGCTCGGATACCCGGCCATCAAGCTCCACGCCTGGGGCGACGCACGCCGCGACGCCCGGCTGTCGGTGGCCCTGCGGGAACATGTGGGGGACGCGATCCCCCTGATGTTCGACGGGTCCGCCGGATTCGATCTCCCCGACGCGATCTACCTCGGACACGCCTTGTCCGACGCGGATTACCTCTGGTACGAGGAGCCGATCCGGGAGTTCAGCATCACCGCGTACAAGCGCCTCTCCGACGCGGTGGCGGTGCCCCTGCTGGTGGCCGAGACCTCCGACGGGGCCCATATGAACTCGGCCGACTTCATCCAGGCCGGCGCCGCCACCTTCGGCGTCCGCGCCTCCACCCAACTGCGCGGCGGCTTCACCGGCGCCATGCGCACCGCCCACCTCGCCGACGCCTACCGGCTGCGCGCCGAGGTGCACGGGCCGGAGATCCCCAACCGGCACCTGTGCATGGCCATCTCGAACACCACCTACTACGAGTCCCTGGTCATGGGCAATCCGATCAGCCGCGAGAGCGGCATCGACGCCCAAGGACTCGTCCACGCCCCCACTCCCGCCCCGCTCCCACGATCGCCCTGTACCCGACCCTCCACGCCTTCGGTACCTGATCCCTCCACACCTCGGCGGTCTTCCCGACAGCGATGCCGTAGTCCCGGACGGCGTTCGGGTTGGCGAGCGAGTCGAGGAAGGCGTCGGCCGCCGTCTGGACGGTCAACGCCTTCCCGGTCGGCAGCAGCAGGACCGCGGGCACCGGCTTCCCCTTGCCACAGATGGCAGGGCCGCTTCGCGTAGCGGCCCGACAACGCAGGTCGTGATCGGCGATGCCACAGGTTATAGGGCGTTATCTGTGGAACGACTTCACGACCGGCCCGGCGCCGAGGTTCCGTCAGGTGCCCGCCAGCAGCGATTCGGGCTTAGCAGCACGATCTGGCATGGATGTTCCTCAACCCCCGGGAACGCATGAGGGGAGCTCGGCCGCAGAAATGCCGGCGAGGTCGCCGGCGCACTCCACCTCCTGCGCAACCTCGACGCCGTGACCGCTGGTCGCGCCCTGAACTGGAGCTCCGGCGGTTGCCCTGGCCAGCTCTGGCTTGGTAGCGAAGACCCGCCCATCGGGGATCTCGGCGGCGCGGCAGTGTTCGCGGTCGTCCGGCCAGGACTGGGGCAGATCACCTCGCGGTCCATCAGGGCGCGTCCGCGGGTGGTGGCGTAGGTGGCGAAGACGCTGATCTGGCTGGGGGTACACCCTCTGGGGGATCTCGGTGCGGCCGGCCGTGCCGGAGTACGGGCGCTGCACGCTCGCGGAGGTGGGGCCTTTCATCAGCCCGTCGGGCGAAGACCGCCTCCGGTGGGGACGTCGGCCCGGATCAGCCCTTGGTGCCGGAGGTCGTCCCAAAGGGCCTGGGGGACGGTGCTCCGGTGGAGTTCCACGTTCCGTGTGACTTGTTCGCGGTCTCGCATGCCCAGCGTGACATTGACGGTGCTGGGGTGCGTGTGTGGGAAGGCGATCGCGGCCGCGGGCAGGGTGGTGCCGTGGGCCGCGCAGACCTGGGCGATGGCCTGAGCCCGCGCGACGAGCTCCGGCGGGGCGTCCTGGTAGTCGTACTTCATTCCCTCGGCCGGGCGGTCGCGGGAGAGCAGACCGGAGTTGAACACGCCCACCGCCACCACACTCTTGCCGAGTTCCCGTGCGGCGGGCAGGACGTCGTCGAGGGCGGACTGGTCGAGGAGTGTGTAGCGGCCGGCGAGCATGACCACGTCGGCGGCGGTCTCGCGCAGGAAGCGGGCGAGCATGGCGGACTGGTTCATGCCGGCGCCGATGGCGCCGATCACGCCCTGGTCTCGGAGTGCGGCGAGGGTGGGCATGGCTTCGTCTGCGGCTTGGCGCCAGTGATTGTCGGGGTCGTGGAGGTAGACGATGTCGAGGCGGTCCAGGCCGGTGCGCTGAAGCGTGTCCTCGATGGAGAGCAGCACGCCGTCGCGGCTGAAGTCCCATTGCCGGCGCAGGTCGTCGCGTACGACGAACCCCTCGGTGTCGACGCCCCGCGGGTGTTCGTTGGGGACGAGGAGGCGGCCCACCTTGGAGGAGACGACGTACTCCTCGCGGGGGCGGTCGCGCAGGGCGGCGCCGATGCGGCGTTCGGAGAGGCCGAGGCCGTAGTGTGGTGCGGTGTCGAAGTAGCGGATTCCGGCCTGCCAGGCCGCGTCGACGGCGGCACTCGCGTCGTCGGCCGGGGTGACGCGGTAGAGGTTGCCGATCACCGAGGCGCCGAAACCGAGTTCGGTGACGGTGACTTGTGTGTTCTGGATCTTCCGGTGGTGCAAGACGTGCTCCTGGGGACAGGGGTGGGGGAGGCCGGTCAGCGTCGGACGTGGGCCGATGCGCCCGCGATGAGCGCCTCGACCTCGGCGAGGGTGGCCATGGAGACATCGCCGGGAGTGGTCATGACCAGGGCGCCGTGGGCGGTGCCGTAGGCCAGGGCGCGCTCCAGGCCTGCGCCGGTGAGCAGGCCGTGGATGAGTCCGGCGGCGAAGGCGTCGCCGGAGCCGATGCGGTCCAGGACGTGCAGGCCGGGCATGCGGGGCCCGGTGACGCATCCGGTCTCGGCGGACCAGGCGGCCGAAGTCCAGTCGTTGACGCCGGCCGAGGGCACCTCGCGCAGGGTCGTCGCCAGCACGCGCGCCGCGGGCAGCAGACCGGCCACCTCCGCCAGCGCGTCCGCCACCTTGTCGGCGCCGCGGCGTGTCTGTCCCGGGTGGGTCCCGGCCAGGCCCAGGGCGCCCACGATCACGTCGGCGTGCCGGGCGAGCCGCAGGTCGACCTCGCGGGCCCGTTCGGCGCCGCCGCGGCCGGCCCAGAGGCTGGGGCGGTAGTTGGGGTCGTAGGAGACCGTGACCCCATGACGGCGCGCGGCCGCCATGGCCTCGTCGGCGACGTCGACCGTGGTGTCGGACAGGCCCGCGAAGATGCCGCCGGTGTGGAACCAGCGCACCCCGGCCGAGAACACCGCATCCCAGTCCACGTCGCCCTTGCGGAGTTGGGAGACGGCGGTGTGGGCGCGGTCGCTGACGCCGAGCGCGCCGCGGATGCCGTAGCCGCGCTCGACGAAGTTCAGGCCGTTGCGGGCACTGCGGCCGATGCCGTCGTCGGGCACCCAGCGGATCAGCGAGGTGTCGACCCCGCCCTGGAGGATCAGGTCCTCCACGAGCCGGCCCACGGCGTTGTCGGCGAGAGCGGTGACGACGGCGGTGCGCAGGCCGAAGCAGCGGCGCAGTCCGCGCACGACGTTGTACTCGCCGCCGCCCTCCCACACCTGGAAGGTGCGGGCGGTGCGGATGCGTCCCTCGCCGGGGTCGAAGCGCAGCATGACCTCGCCGAGGGCGATCACGTCGGTCACGTCCTGCTCCTTTCGACCGCGTCGGCGGTCAGCCGGCGGATCTCCGCGTAGTCACCGCTCTGGAGGAGGGCCGGGGTGGCCATCCAGCTGCCGCCGACGGCGAGGACCGCCGGTTCGGCCAGGTAGCCGGGCAGGCCGTCGGCGTCGATCCCGCCGGTCGGCATGAACCGCGTCCCAGGGACGGGCGCGGCGAGTGCGCGCAGCGTCCGCAGGCCGCCGAGTGGTTCGGCGGGGAAGAGCTTGACGGTGTCCAGGCCCGCCTTCAGGGCGCGCATCAACTCGGTGGCGGTGGCGACACCGGGGATCACGGGCACGCCCAGCTCCCGGCACTTGGCGACGACCTCCTCGTCGAAGCCGGGGGAGACGACGAAGCGGGCCCCGGCCGCGACGGCCCGCTCCGCCTGTTCGGGGGTGAGGACTGTGCCGGCTCCGACGGTGAGGCCACCGTGGGCGGCCATCGCCTTCACGACCTGTTCGGCGTCCGGGGTGCGGAAGGTGACCTCGGCACACCGGGCGCCGCCCGCGGACAGGGCGCGGGCCAGGGGGGCCGCCGTGGCGGGGTCGGGCACGGTCAGGACCGGCACGATCCGCGCCTCGGCGAGTATGCCGGTGAGGTCGGCGGTCATCGGCCCAGCCATCCGCCGTCGACGGGCAGGACGACGCCGTGGACGTAGGCGGCGGCGTCGGAGGCGAGGAAGACGGTGGCGCCCCCGAGGTCGTCGGCGCTGCCCCAGCGTCCGGCCGGGATACGGTCCAAGATCGCCTTGCTGCGCACCGGGTCGTCCTGCAGGGCCTGGGTGTTGTCGGTGGCGATGTAGCCCGGTGCGAGGGCGTTGACGTTCACCCCGTGCGGGGCCCACTCGTTGGCCAGCGCCTTGGTCAGGCCCGCGATGCCGTGCTTGGCGGCGGTGTAGCCGGGCACCGTGATACCGCCCTGGAGACTGAGCAGCGACGCGGTGAAGATGACCTTCCCCCGGCCGCGCGCCACCATCGACGCGCCGACCGCGCGGGTCAGCGCGAACTGCGCACTCAGGTTGACCTGGAGGACCAACTCCCAGTCGGCGTCGCTGTGTTCGGCGGCCGGAGCCCGGCGGATCGTGCCCGCGTTGTTGACCAGGATGTCCACCGGCCGCTCCCGGCCTGCGAGGTCCGCGCCCAGGGCCCGTACGGCGGCGGGGTCGGCGAAGTCGGTGCGGATCGCCTCGAAGCTGCGGCCCGCGGCGGTGACGTCCTTCTCGACCGCGCTGCCGGATTCCTCCAGGGATGCGCTCACGCCGATGATGTCCGCGCCGGCCTCGGCGAGCGCGCGGGCCATGGCCCGGCCGATGCCGCGCCGGGCCCCGGTGACCACGGCGAGCTTGCCGGTGAGGTCGAAGGCGGTCATACGGCGGCCTCCTGGGCGTCGTCGGTGCAGTCCACCAGGATCTTCATCACGTCACCGCCACTTTCCAGGGCCTCGAAGGCGGCCGGGGCCTGGGTGAGCGGCACCACCTTGCTGATCAGCCGCTCGGCGGGGACGGTGCCGTCGGCGACCAGGGCGACCGCCTTCTCGAAGTCGGAGCGGTCGTACAACCGGGCCCCGATCAGGGTGAGTTCGCGCCAGAAGAACCGGTGCAGGTTCACCTCCCGGGGGCGCGGGTGGATCGCGACCAGGCACAGCCGGCCACGCACACCCAGCACGTCGACAGCGGTGTCCACGCCGCCCGCCGCGCCGGACACCTCGAAGGCGACGTCCGCGCCCGCGTCCCCGGTCCACGCACCGACCAGCTTCGGCACGTCGTCGTCCGCCGGGTTCCACACCGTCAGACCCAACTCCTGGGCCAGCAGCCGACGATGCGCGCTCAGCTCCACCACCCGGACGTCGGCCCCGGCGGCCCGCGCCACCAGCGCGATCAGGACGCCGACCGGGCCGCCGCCGACCACCACGACCTTCTCACCCTCGCGGACCTGGGCCCGGCCCACGTCGTGCACCGCAACCGCCGTCGGCTCGACGAGCGCGGCCCGGTCCAGGGGCAGGGTGTCGGGCAGCCGGATGAGTGTGGAGGCGGGCACCGTCCAGCGCTGCTGCATCGCACCCGGCGAGTCGATGCCGATGAAGTCCAGGTGCTGGCAGATGTGCTGGTGACCCGCGCGGCAGGCCGGGCAGGTGTCGTCCCAGCGCAGCGGCATCACGGTGACCGCGTCACCGGGCGCCCAGCCCTCCACGTCCGGCCCCACCTGCGTGACCAGGCCGGACATTTCGTGTCCCAGGACGGCGGGCGTGTGGACCCGGGCGTCCATGTCGCCGTGGAAGATGTGCAGGTCGGTACCGCAGATACCGACGTAGGCGGGGGCCAGCTCCACCTCACCGGGGCCGGGAGGCGCAGTGGCTGCGGGAGCGGTGTCCAGGGTCCGGGCGGACAAGTATCGGACGGCGAGTGTCATTGTGTCGTCAGGGTCCCTTCAGCGCGGACGCCGATGGTCAGCAGAGGCGGATGCATGTCCCGCGCGGGTTCGTCGGCGCGCGCGATGTGCGCACGCCGGGGTGGGCGAGAGGGTCAGATGGCGTGCGTGGCGCTGTCCGCCGCGACGTCGGCTTCCTCTGACACGGAGGGGAGACGGTAGAACGCGGTCGCGGTCCCGGCCAGGAGCGCGTGGACGTCGCTGTCGCTCCAGCCGGTGAGCAGTTTGTCCACGGTGGCGGCCCAGCGGCACCAGCCGCCCGCCAGGTTGGCGACCGGCCAGTCCGAGCCGAACATCAGCCGGTCGGGGCCGAAGGCGGAGACCAGTACATCCCAGACGGGCCGGATGTCGGCGCTGGTCCAGTGGGTGTGGTCGGCCTCGGTGATCAGGCCCGAGACCTTGCACACCACATGCGGGTGGCCGGCCAGCATCCGTACCCCGTGTTCCCACTCCGCGAGGTCCTGCCGGGCGATGTCCGGCTTACCCGCGTGGTTGAGCACCTGGGGAAGGCCGGGGAAGCGTTCCGCGAGCCGGATCGCCTGGTCGAGCTGGTGGTCGCGGACGAGTACGTCGTAGCGGAGTCCGCGATCACGGGCCGCCCGCAACCCGCGTTCCACGTCAGGGAGTTGCAGCCAGTTCGGGTCCGTCTCACCCTGGACGAGGTGCCGCAGGGAGCGCAGATACCCACCACCCGGCCCGGCGATCAGACGGTCGAGCACGTCACCGATCGCCGGGGAGGTGAGGTCCGCCCAGCCGACCACGGCCTGGATCAGCGGCTCCTGTTCGGCGAGCGCGAGCAGGTCCTCGGTCTCGGCGACCTCCGCGATGCACTGGACGACCACCGTGCTGTGCAGCCGCCGGCCCGCGATGGGGTGGGTGGCGGTGGAGCGCAGGTCTTCGGGGGTGAAGGTGCGGCGGATCGACGCCACATCGGGGTCGTCGAGCCAGGGTTGCGGACGGTGGGAGAGGTCCCACAGGTGGTGGTGGGCGTCGACGAGCACGGGTGCGTTCACGAGGGGATCCAAGTCGGGTCGGGCTGGTGCGGGCCGGGTCAGACGGTGGTGTCGTCGCCGGGCAGGCTCAGGTGCCAGATCTCGGGGAGCTCGCTCCACTGGCGGCCCTCGCCCCGGTCGGGAAAGGGTTCCTGGCATGGGTCGGTGAGCTTCCACCAGCGCTGGGTCTCGGGGTCGGCCTCGATGGTCGCCATGTCGGCCTCGAAGTCCTCGCCGTGGTACTCCATGTAGGCGAACAGGACGTCACCGTGGAGGTAGATGCTGTAGTTGCGGATGTTCGCCCGGTGCAGGGCGGCTTCGACTCCGGGCCAGACGGCTGAGTGGAGTCGGAGGTACTCCTCGCGGTGTTCGGGGCGGAGCCTGATGGTCTGGGCGATTCGCTTCACGCCGATTCCCCTGTCGTGTCGGTGGTGTTGGCCCGGTCGGCCGGGTTGTCGAACGGCGTGCGGTAGCTCGGGGTGTTGGCGCGCAGTTGGAGGCGCAGGGTGAGCCGGATGCGGGTGGAGGCGGGGAGCCGGACTGTCAGGAAGGTGTTGTCGCAGACCTGCTCCGACTCGTTGACGACGGGCTCGGTGTGGCCGTAGTCGTACATGTCGCCGATCCAGCTGTCGTCGGTGCAGGTGGTGTAGCGGACGGCGGTGATGGTGTGTTCGGCGAAGGCGCCGGCCTGGACGATGACGGTGCGGTCGGTTTCGGGGGCGAGGTTGATCAGTTCGACGGTGGTGGCCTCGGGGTCGATGGAGGTGACCAGGGCGGCGACGTCGGCGGGTAGGCCGGCGCGGCGGGCGTCGGCGTCGTGGTAGCGCAGGCGCGCCTGCTGCAGGCCGCCCTGGTACAGCACCTGGGGGCCGCCCCAGGTCAGCTGTACGAGGGCTTCGGTGACCACGGGGTTGCACAGCTGCCAGACGTGGATGTCGGCTTCGGGTACGTCCAGGTCGCGGTAGCGGTCGATGCGCCGCAGCCGGTGGCGGACCTGGGCCTGCGCCATGGCGAGGATGCGCTCGGGGTAGCCGGGGTCGTCGCCGGCGAGGAAGGCGAACCAGGCCTTCTCGTGTCCGGAGTCCTCCTTGGACCGGAACGGGCGTACGGTGCGCCAGTCGATGCCGTCCGCTTCGCGCAGCCCCTCCAGCCGTGCCCGGTCGGCGTCGGAGGCCGTGTGGTGCCACAGGGCCACCGGCACGGGGGGTGTGGCGGGGTTGTAGTCGAACCAGCCGGAGTCGTTGTGGCGGAAGGGCAGGTGCGGGGTGGGCGTGTGACGGTCCGGACCGACGAGTTCGACCGCCCACTTGGAGGGCAGGCTGGAGTCGGCCTCGGTGTGGGGCATGACCTTGGCGTGGCCGATGAGGGTGTCGAGGGAGGTCGCGACCATGGTGAGGTAGTCGTCGTCGCCGGTGACTGTGGCGGCGGCGAGGGCGGCGACGCAGGCCGCGTGGCCGAGGCTGTGCCAGCCGTGCGGCCAGGACCAGCCGTAGTGGCCGCCGTACCAGCGGCCTTCCAGGAGGCTGCCGACGACGCCGTCCGGGCCGACGTTGTCGGGAATCAGGCCGCCGTGTGCGCGGGTGCGCTCGCGCCAGGCGCCGACGTACTGGGTGATCCAGTCGCGGTATCGGTCCTCGCCGGACAGGATCCAGGCGTTGAGGACCAGCCCGGCCGCGGCGAGGTTGACCGCGGTGTCGCCGACGCCCATCCGCTCGCGCATCTGGTCGCCGAGGCGCGGGTCCGCCGAGAGCGGGTACGGACCGTCCTGGGCTTCGGGGATCCATTCGAGGGGGTAGCCGTAGGTTTCGGCTTCCTTGAGGAGCCAGGGGTAGACGTCGCCGTCGAAGAGGCCGGTGCGGTCGGGGTCGCTGCCGTTGTGGGGGCGGGTGATGATGCGGTGGGCGGGGTCGTAGTTGCCGTGGGCGGGGTCGACGTACAGTTCGGCGAAGCGCAGGGCGCGCTCACGCCAGCGGTCGGGGGCGGCCATGCACAGGAAGTACAGCAGGAGCAGGCTCTCGCCCTGGTGGAACCAGTCGTAGCCGCGCTCGTACTCCTCGCGCAGCATATTCAGTTCGGTCAGCTGCTTGGTGACGCCTTCCCAGTGCTTCTCGCTGGCGGGCAGGAGGTCGTCGGCGCCGCCGAGGAGGTAGAGCTGGGGCCAGTTGAAGAAGACCTCGTAGAAGTCGTCGACGCCGTCGCGGGTGGTGAGTGGTCCGTTGTAGTTGAGGCGTCCGTCGGGGCCGGTGAAGTCGCGGGCGAAGCGGCGCCAGGCGTGGTCGAGCAGGTCGAACAGTGCGCGCTGGGCGACGGCCCAGCCGGGCGGTTCGAGCAGCGGGACCGTGGCCCGGACATCGGCTACGAGGGGCGGGGTGTCCTCGGCGTGGGCGTCGGGGTGAGAGTCGAAGGGCATGTGAGGGTCACTCCTTGGTGGCGCCGGCGAGCATTCCGCTGACCAGGAAGCGCTGGGCGAAGAGGAACACGACGAGGACGGGTGTGATGGCGACCAGCGTGGCCAGGGCCAGTTGGGGGCGTTGGATGGCGAGGTCGCCGGCGGTCGGGTTGAACGTCGGCACGTTGCTGAGCAGGCTGCCGACGCCTACCTGGATGGGCATCTGGTCGCTGTCGGGGAGCATCACGTAGGGCAGGAAGTAGTTGGTCCAGTTGGCGACGAAGCTGAAGAACCCGACCAGCGCGATGACGGGGGTGGCCAGCGGCAGCGCCACGTGGCGGAAGACGCCGAACTCGGAGCAGCCGTCGATGCGTGCCGCGGCCAGGAGGTCCTTGGGCACGGCGGTGGTGAAGTAGATGTAGGTGAGGTACACGCCGAAGGGGTAGAACGAGTACGGCAGGATGATCGACCACATGGTGCCGATCAGGTGCACCGCGTTGATCTCCAGGAACAGCGGCACCACCAGGGTGGCGTTCGGCATCAGCATCACGACCAGGGTCGCGATCAGCAGCGCGTGGCGGCCGCGGAACTCGGTCATCGCCAGCGCGTACCCGGCCGGTATGGCCAGGCAGAGCGTGATGACCAGTGAGATCGCTGCGTAGAGCGCAGAGTTGCGCAGCCACAGCAGGATGGCGTCGTCCTGGAAGGCGGTGAGCGCGTGCCAGTTGGCCTTCAGCGCGTGCCAGGACCCGAAGGACAGCGGGTTGTCGTGGACCAGCTGGTGGTCCGTCTTGGTCGCCGCGAGCAGCAGCCAGATCACCGGGAGCACGAAGAACACCACGAAGACGGTGAGGACCGAGCCCGCCAGCAGCCGGGAGGCCACGTGCTGAGGGGGCCGGCGGCGCTGCCGTGGTCCCCCGTGTCGGGTTCGGCTCATGACGTTCGCATCCCGTTCCGTGCGTGTGGCAGGGGGAGTGGACCGTGTGTCAGTCGGCATCGAAGAACCCCGATCGTGCGACGAAGACACCGGCGACCGACACGCTCACGACCAGGAGCTCCACCGAGACGGCGGCGGCGCCGTTGATGTTGTTCATCTGGAAGGCGAAGTCGTACGTGAGCTGGTTGAGCGAGTAGTCGCGTCCGGCCACGCCCGTGCTGGCGAGGGAGAGCAGCTGCGGCTCGACGAAGAGCTGGGCGCCGCCCGCGAAAGCCAGGATCACCATGTACACGATCCACTTGCGGAGCATCGGGATCTGTACCCGCCAGGCGGTCTGCCAGCCGTTCGCGCCGTCGATGCGGGCGGCCTCCATGACGTCCTTGGGGATGTTGTTGAGGGCGCCGTACATGACGACGATCCAGCCGCCCGCGCCGGTCCAGAACGCGATGATCGTGAACAGCAGTGCCAGGTTTCCGGGGGCGATGACCTCGCCGAAGGTGTGGAACCCCAGCGTCTCAAGGAGGGAGCTGACCGGGCTGACGGTCGGGTCGAGCATGAACAGCCACACCAGGACGCTCGCGGCGCCGGCGAGGGCTCCGGGGATGTAGTAGAGGAAGCGCAGTGCCTGGCTGAGCGGACCGGAGGACAGCCGGTGCAGGAGCAGTGCGAGGACCACCACGAACACCACGAGCGAGAGGAGCCAGAAGACCAGGTACAGGGCCACATGGCTCAGGGAGTCGGCGAAGCGGAAGTCCTTCGCCGTGGTGACGAAGTTGGACAGGCCGGTGAACGTGCCCCCGGCGTTGGTGAACGCGAAGTAGATCGCGTAACCGGTAGGAAGGACGCCGAAGGCGATCAGCAGCAGTACGTAGCCGGCGACGAATGCCATGCCGGCCCGGCTCTGCCGCACGGTGCCGCGCGGGCGCCCTGGGACAGAGCCGGCCGAGGAGGAGTGGGTGAGGGTCACTTGGCGACCTTGTATCCGTCGGCCTGGGCGTACTTGACGATCGCGTCCTGCCAGGCGGGCAGCAGCGACTCGATGGTCTTGCCCTGCGTCAGGCCGGGCTTGACGGTGGCAGCCCAGATCGCCTCCTGGCTGAACTGGCCCGAGCCCCAGTCGGACCACACCTGCGAGGAGGCGTCCTTGAGGGCGGTGAGGTCACCGGCGAAGTACCCGGAGGCTGCCTGCGCCTTCAGCCAGTTCTCGGCGGCGGGCGCGTACGCCGGGAAGCCGGGGGCCTTCGCGCCCTGGTAGGCGTTGTCGGTGGTGACCCACTTCAGGAAGTCGGTGGCCGCCTTGATGTGGGTGGAGTGCTTGGACAGCAGCCAGGTGCCGCCGCCGACGTTGCCGGTGGACGGCGCGGTGTCGCCCTGCCACTGCGGTATGGGCGCCACCGCGATCTGCTTGGCAGGCGTCTTGAGTCCGCTCTCGAAGACTGCGCCGCCGTACCAGGCCGGGCCCGGCATGAGCAGGACCTTCTTGGCCTTGTTCTTGGCGAAGTCGGTGCTGAAGACGCCGCTGATCGACATCGACTTGTTCTTGATCAGTACGTCGAGCAGCTTGGCCATCTTGGTGCAGGCCTCGCTGGTGGTGTTGACGGAGACGGCCTTGGGGCCGGTGATGTGGTTGGCGCCGCACTTGCTCGCCCACAGGTAGATCTCGGGGGTGAAGGTGTCGCCCGCGTCGCCCACGAGATAGCCGGGGTGCTCCTTGGCCACCTTCTCGCCGAGCGCCTGGTACTGCTCCCAGGTCGTGGGGACCGTGTAGCCGAACTGCTTCAGCAGCGGCGCGTTGTACCACAGCACCGCCTGGGAGAGGTCGTTGCGCAGGCAGTACAGCGTGCCGTCGACCGTGCAGACGTCGTTGGCGCCCTTGGCGAACCCGGCAAGCGTCGCGTCCGGGATCAGACCCTTGTTCAGGGGCGCCGCGAAGCCCGCGTCGACCGCCCAGCTCGCCTCGTTGTTCTGGGAACTGAAGACGACATCCGGCCAGCCCTTGCCCGTCCGGTTGAACAACTGGACCTTCGTCTGAAGGTAGTTCGAACCGTTGGCATCGCCGTCGTAGCTGACGATGTGCATCTTCACGCCCGGGTGCGACGCCTGGTACTGCTTCGCCGCGGCCATACGGGTCGCATCCACCCAGACCGTCAACGCCCCCTTGTCCTGGGCCGCCTGGGCAAACCCGTCCTTGGTCGTGCCACCGGCGGCACCACCACCGCCACAGGCCGTCACGGTCAGCAGCACCGTGGCCGCACAGCCGGCCAGCAACGCCGCACGCTTCTTACTGATCACTCTCTGCGAGTTGGACGCAGGCTTGTTGACCGTCATGAGTGGCTCCACTGGGTTCGCAGGTGCCCCGAGCAGTTCGGGGGTGCTTGGATCGGTCGACGCCGGGCCGTCCCGGGCGGGCGTCGGACACTGGGGTGGCATTTCGCGTAACATAAGTCGTCATACGAATGCCGTCAAGAGTGTTGGCGAGTAGGCTCGCCCACCGTGCACCACAAAGCAAGGGGGCCCGTGGCCAAGAACGCTGGCGGCACAGCCGAGGAATCGCCGGTCCTCAAGCCCTGGCCCAAGCGCCCGGCCCGCCTGGCTCATGCCGTCGTTGAGTCCCTCACCGACACCATAGTCTCGGGCGCGCTCCCGCCGGGCTCGACCCTGCCGGTCGAACCCGAACTGTGCGAGACGTTCGGCGTCAGCCGCATCACCGTCCGCGAGGCCGTCAAGTCCCTGGAGGCCAAGGGCCTGGTCCGCGCCCGGCAGGGCTCCGGCACCACGGTCACCCAGCCCGAGGAGTGGAACCTGCTGGACCCCGTCGTGCTGGCCGCCACCGTCCAGTACGACGACACACTCGTCGTCCTCGACCAGCTCGTCGCCATCCGGTCGGCGCTGGAGGCTCAGATGGCCGCCCAGGCTGTCGAACTGGCCACCGACGAGGACCTGCAGGCCATCGAGCGGATGCTCAGCCGGCTCGACGAGGAGACCACGACCCCTGCCCGGTTCGACGAGACCGACGTCGCCTTCCACGACCGCATCATGCAGGCCTCCCGCAGCCGGCTCGGCCGTTCCATCATCCGCACTGTCCACACCCAGGCCCGCACCACGTTGCTGTACACCGGCGCTCCCGATACGACCGGGTGCCGGCAGGCCAACGCGGAGCACCGGAAAGTGGTCGAGCGTCTTCTGGCCCGCGATCCCGAGGGCGCCGCGCAGGCCATGACCGAACACATCGAAGCAGCGTGGCGTCGCCGTCGCCTGCCCAGCGCAGCCCCGCCCGCTCCCTGAGCGCAACCGCACCGACGCCCCCGAGCCGACAAGGCCGGGGGCGTTCGCACATGCCGCAAACGCATCGTCCAAGTTGTCGCGACGAAACTATTGACGAAATTCGTATGACGTCTAATGTTGCGTCGCGGCTTCCCCCTTGTGCCCGCGCCACCCGGCCCCCACTCCGGCGAAACCGCGAGGCCTTCCGAAACAATCCACCGGCAGGTGTCACGTGCGACCAATCCGCAGCCACGCCGTCTCCGACCGTCTCAGATCATGGCTGGCCACAGCCGTCCTCCTCACCGCCTCGGCCGCTGCAGTCCTCGTCCAGGCCGGCCCCGCGTTCGCAGCCACGACGACGCTCTACGCCGCGCCGAACGGCACGGGCACCGCCTGCTCCGCGAGCCAGCCGTGCTCCCTCACCCAGGCCAAAACAAATGTGCAAGCCGTCAACGGCTCCATGACGGGCGACATCACCGTGGTGCTCGCCGACGGCACCTACCGGCTGACGGCGCCGCTCACCTTCACCTCCGCCGACTCCGGAACCGGCGGCCACACGGTGAACTGAACAGCCGCGCTGGGCGCACACCCCGTCATCACCGGAGCGCAGAAGGCCACCGGCTGGACCCAGCAGGACTCGGCGAAGAACATCTGGAAGGCCGACGTCGGGACCGGGTTCGACACCCGGCAGCTGTACGTCGACGGCGTCCTGGCGCAGCGGGCCCGCTCCACGGTCAACCGATCGGACCTGACCGTGACCACGAGCGGCTACACGTTCACCAACAGCGCGCTGAGCTACCTCAACAGCCTTGCGAACCCCGGCCGGACCGAGATCCACAGCGTAGCGTCCTGGACCGACCGCTACTCCCCGGTGTCCGGCATCAGCAACGGCACCATGACCATGACCCAGCCCGCGTGGACCAACAACACGTTCGGCTGGGACACCCTGGAGCACCCGCTCCGGTCCGGCCCGCTCTACATCGAGAACGCCTACGAGTTCCTCGACACCGCCGGCGAGTGGTACCTCGACACCAACACCGGCACCCTGTACTACAAGCCGCTGCCGGGGCAGAGCATGAGCACCGCGGACGTCGAGGTGCCGAAGCTGCAGTCGCTCATCGACGTCGGGGGAAGCTATGCCTCTCCCGCCACCCACATCACCTTCGCCGGGCTGCAGTTCTCGGGCACCAGCTGGCTGGGCCCGAGCGGCAGCAACGGGTACGCCGCCCAGCAGACCGGGACCTACCTGGCCGGCGACTGGTCCGCCCGTCGGACCGGCTGACCTCCTGCAGTGCAGGCTGCAAATTGTTCGAGGCGACCCGCCCGCACTGGAGCCAGATGCCGGCCGCCGTCCAGGTCTCGGCCGCCGACCACATCACCTTCACCGGCAACCGGTTCACCAACCTCGGGCAGCTCGCCCTCGGCATCGGCCAGGACGCCAACGCGCACGCCACCGGTGTCGGACTCGGTGCCGACACCATCACCGCGACCGGGAACGTCTTCGCCCAGGACGCGGGCGGCGGCATCGTCGTGGGCGGTGTCCAGGCGGACGCGCACCACCCCAGTGACAGCCGGATGACCAACCAGAACATCACCCTGAACGACAACGTCATCCACGACGTGGCGATCGACTACCGCGACATGACGGGCCTCCTGGTCACCTACGTCAACGGCGCGACCATCTCGCACAACGAGGTGTACAACTTGCCCTACACCGGCCTCGCCATCGGCTACGGCTGGGGCGTCAACGACCCGGGCGGCAGCCCGGAATACGCGAGCCGCGGCCTGTACGACTACCAGCCCGTCTACTCGACGCCCACCACGGCCCAGAACAACACCGTCACGGGCAACTACATCCACGACATCATGCAGCAGATGGCCGACGGCGGCTGCGTGTACACCCTGTCGGCTTCGCCCGGCAGCACGATCACGGGGAACTACTGCCTCAACACCAACAACTATTAGAGGTCCTAACAAAGGCGTCGGACGTGTCTGTAGGTGATGAGACATGTAGCGAGCCCGAGGAAGGCTTCATGGATGTCGTCCCGGCGCTCTCACCGGATGCGCAGGCGTCGGAAGCCGTGCAGCCAGGCGATCGTTCGCTCGACGACATACCGGAAGATGCCCAGGCCG
>NZ_JAIQYY010000043.1 GCF_020181035.1 Streptomyces sp. CoH27 | reverse complement strand
CGCTGGTGTCGGCGCGGTCGGCGGCGAAGAGCTGGACGCGTCCGGCGGGGATGTCCAGGACGACGGTGATCGGGGCGGGGGTGTCGAACTTCTGCATGATGCTCTCCGGTGTGTTCGTTCGTTGTTTCTGACAGGGAAAACGCTATGTTGCATTCACTCATCCGGCAACAAGCTTGTTGCGGATGATTGCAATCACTGCAGGTCAGAGCAGAGAAATCGTTGCATCAGTCTGAGCGGTAACGCAACAGAGTCGCTGCGTCCGTTGCAATGGATTAAGGGTGAACGCTATAGTGGCGGCACCACGGACCACTTGAGGAGACCGCGATGCCAGGAGGCAGGCTCACCCAGCCCGAACGTCAGCAGATCGCGCTGGGCCTGGCCGACGGCCTCGCCTACGCGGAGATCGCCCGACGCATCGACCGCCCCACCTCGACCGTCACGCGCGAGGTCATGCGCAACGGCGGTCCCACCGCCTACCGCGCCGACCTCGCCCACCGCGCCACCGAACGCCGCGCCCACCGGCGCAGGCAGGCCGCGCCCCGTGATGCGGCGACGCCCCCGCAGGCCCACGGACGCGACGCCGAGGCGGTACGCGAGTACGAGGAGACGCTCACCACCGTCTTCATGCAGTCGGGCACCCCCAAGATGATGGCCCGGGTGATGGCCAGCCTCTGCATCAGCGACGCGGGCAGCCTCACCGCATCCGAACTCGTCCAGCGCCTCCAGGTCAGCCCGGCGTCCATCTCCAAGGCGATCGCCTTCCTGGAGAGCCAGGACCTGGTCCGCCGGGACCGCGACGAACGCCGCCGCGAGCGCTACTCCATCGACGACGACGTCTGGTACCAGTCCATGATGGCCAGCGTCCGCTCCACCGCCCAGGTCGCCGAGACCGCACGCCAGGGCGTCGGCATCCTCGTCCCCGGTACCCCGGCCGCCACCCGCCTGGAGAACATCGCCCGGTTCCTCGACTTCGTCTCCGAGAGCCTCGCCCGCGCCGCGGACCAGGCCCGCGAAGTCCTCCACACCAAGCCCGCGCCGGCATCGGACGACGCCGCCCAGCCGCATCCGGACCACGGATAGACACACCAGCCGGTCAGCGGCCAGGGACGGGTGTCTCCCGCGGCGGCGTGGCCGAGGGCTTCGAGGCCGGACAGCCAGGCGCCGGCGACAGCTGGGCACTGCCCGCCGAGTGCACCGCGGGCCCGTCGTACGAGGTCGAGGGCTTCGACCCCATTGCCTGCGTGTGCCTCGAACTGGACGGGGGTCCCGGCCTGACAGTCGGTGAGCAGCGGGCCGCCGGCTGAGCGAGCGGCGTCGGCACCGGCCACGTCATCATCCCGTCCCTGCCCGTCCTGGCCGCCGAACGCCGACTCCCCGGCGCGGGCCGGCACGCCGCATCCCTGCGCTTCGCGGAACACGTCCCGTTCACCACGGCACACGCGCCGCTGAACCCCACCCCACCCCACCTCGCGGCGGGGCCACCGGGGTCAGCCCTGTGCGGGCACCGGGACAGGCAGGTCCGCCGCCGTCAGCCGTCCGGACCGGGCGAGCCGCTCCAGCGGCAGCACCAGGTCCGCAGGCGCCGGCTGCCTCTCGACCGCCGCACGCAGCCGGCCGGCCGCCGCTTTGAAGCCCGGTTCCGTCAGAACGGCGACCGCCGCGCGAGCCACGCCGCCGGGATCGGCGTTCAGCACAGGCAGGGCGACACCGCCCCCCGTGGCCGCAATCCGCCTGCTCACCACGCCCTGCTCGTCCGTGAAGTAGAGGGCGAGCTGCGGCATTCCGGCGGCGGCCGCGGTCATCAGCGCGTTGGCGCTGCCGTGGTGGATGACCGCGTCGCTCGCGGTCAGCAGCAGACCCAGCGGGTAGCTGTCCAGAGTCCGTACCCCCTCGGGGAGCGGTCCCAGCGCCTGCCTCTGCTGCGGTGTGGTGGTGAGCACCACCTCCGCCCCCCGGTCGAGCACCGCCTCGATCGCGGCGCGCAGCGGCGGGATCTCCGCGGCCTCGGCCGCGGCCGACGTCCCCACCAGCACGCACACCCGGGGGCGCGCCCGCTGCCTCAGCAGCCAGCCCGGCAGTTGCCCTGGCCCGTTGTAGGGGATGTAGCGGACCGGGATCCGCAGCGCGGACCCCATCGGCACGGTGACACCGGCGGGCGAGGAGTCGACGGCGTACTCGACATGGCCGGTGTGCCACCGGGGCCTGCCGTACCGCGGGAAGGACCCGGAGGGATCACCGTCGCCGAGGTCGATCCCCGGCTCCGTCTCGGCCGTCCCGAACAGCCCCGGCGGGTGGTACACGGCCGGGCAGCCGGACAGCTGTGCCACCAGGGCACCCTCCGGTGCGGTCAGGTCGTGCACCACGAGGTCAGGGCGCCACCGGCGGGCGAACGAGACGGCTCCGTCGTAGCTGCGCCGGATGCTCTCGTGCGTCCGCGCCTGGAACCGGGGGGCCTCGGCGGCCACGTCGAACTCGTCGAGGGAACGGACCGGCTGTCCCGTGTACGGATGCAGGGGCAGCCCCGCACGGGCGCCCGCCACGGTCTCCAGGTAACGGAACATCCGGCCCATGGTCGTCATGTCGACGGATTCGAGGACCGGCACGGCGACCAGGCCCGCACGGCCGACGTACTCGGCCTGGGCCGGCGGGCAGGCGACCCGCACGTCGTGCCCCGCGGCCTGCAGCGCCCAGGCGAGCGGCACCATGCAGTAGTAGTGCCCGCGCCAGTCGGAGGCGGTGAACAGCACGCGCATCTGCTCACCGCTCCCCGGGAAGCGACGCCGGGGAGAGCCGGCCCGTGCGGGCCAGCTCCACCAGGGGTGCCACGAGCTGGGCGGGTGAGGGCTGAGCGGCGAGGCCCGCGGAGACCTGAGCGGCCGACCGTCTCAGGCCGTCGTCGTCCAGGAGCGCGGCGACGGCCTCGTGGATCTGCTCCGGTGCCGAGGTAAGCGCCGACAGGGCCAGCGCGGCGCCGCCGCGGGTGAGGCGCTCCCGGAAGACGGGCTGGTCGATGCTGAGCGTGAGGCACAGCTGGGGCACTCCCGCGGTGAAGGCGTTCATCGCCGTCCCCGCGCCGCCGTGGTGGATCACCGCGTCGCAGGTGGGGAGCAGCAGATCGACCGGAAAGTCCGACAGCACCTGCACACCGGGGGGCAACTCACCAAGAGCCGCGACCTGTTCACCGCTCGCGGTGAGCACCACCTCGGCGCCGGTCGCGGCGGCCGCCTCCAGCGTGTGCCGCAGCGCGGGCACGAACGGCCCGTACATCGCGGTCGCCGAGTAGCCCCACAACACGCACACACGCCGGCCGGCCGGCGGTTCCAGCAGCCAGTCCGGCAGGACGCGCACCCCGTTGTACGGCACGGGGCGGACCGGGATCCGCAGGGCGTCGCCGTGGGGTGGAAGCGACTCGCGGGGGGAGGGGTCGATGACGTACTCGATCTGGTCACGGTTCCAGGGCTTCGCGCCGTGCCGGGCGAACGACCCCGTCGGATCCTCAAGACCGGTCTCCAGGACCGGGTCGGTCTCGGCGGCGCCGAACAGTCCCGCCGAGTGGTAGAGCGCGGGCACCCCTGCCAGCCGGGCGGCCAGTGCGCCTTCGGGGGCCATCATGTCGTAGACCGCCAGGTCCGGGCGCCATGCCCCGGCGAACTCGACCACCGCGTCGTAACTGCGCTGGACGCTGCGGCCCGCCTCCTGCCAGAACCGCGCGGTCTCGGCCGCCACGTCGAACTCCGTCAGATCCTGCACCGGCTTCCCGGTCACGGGGTGCAGCGGCGGCCCCGGCAGGGGGCTGGTGCCGTCCACCGCCTCCTGATAGCGGATCAGCCGGGTGCAGTACGTCATGTCCGGGCCGTCGAGAACCGGCATCGCGACGAGTCCCGCGTCGCTGACGGCCCGCGCCTGCCCGGGCGGGCAGGCCACCCGCACCTCGTGCCCCGCGGCCTGCAGGGCCCAGCCCAGCGGCACCATGCAGTAGTAGTGCCCGCCCCAGTCGGACGTGGTGAACAGCGCTCTCATCCAGGTCTCCCGGCTCGTCGTGTCACGCGGGCAGCCTTTCCCGCGGGCTTAGACGGCACGTAGAAGACACATCGAGTCGGCCGCGGGGGCGCGGGGCGGAAGGGATCGGGCCTTGCCGCAACCTATAACGCGGCTCGAATGAGTGAATCTAGGTTCTGCGCCATGACGCAGTTGCCGTTGGACGCAAAGGTCGCGCTGGTGACCGGCGCCGAGACCGAGATAGGCGCGGCCGTGGCCGCGGAACTGGCCCGCAGTGGCGCGGCGGTCGCCGTGCAGTACCTCACCTCGTTCACCCGGGCGAAACAGGTGGTACGGGGAATCGAGGGCGCCGGCGGACAAGCCGTGGCGATCAAGGCCGACCTGCAGGACCGCGCCCAGGCCGAACTCCTCTGCAAGAAGGCCGGCGGCGCGTTCGGCGACGTCGACATCCTGGTGGTGACGGACCCCGGCCGGTCCGGCCCGCCGTCGCACCCCGACCGCGATCCGGCGACGGAGCTGGCCGACACGGTGCGGGCCCGGCTGCTCGACTGCCTCGCCCCCGTCTACGCCGCGCTGCCCACCATGGTCGGCCGGGGCACCGGATCGCTCGTGTACATCTGCGGCTCGGCGCTGGCGGGTACGGGCACACCCGGCCCGGCGCACGCCATCACCAGCGCGGCCGTCCGCGCCGCGCTGGACGAACTCGCCCGGGAATACGGATCGTTCGGGATCCAGACGCATGTCCTCCCGGCCGATTCGGCACAGCAGGTCGGGCACACCGTCGCGCTGCTGGTGGCCGAGGGTTCGCCGGCCCGGGCGGGGGCGTGACGGTGGGGGCCGGCATGCGTGTGCTGTTCACCACCACGAACTGGAAGGGCATCTACTTCTGCATGGTGCCGCTGGGCTGGGCCCTGCAGGCCGCCGGCCACGACGTGCTGCTGGCCTGCGCCCCCTCCCAGGCGGCGGCGATCAGCGCGGCCGGGCTGACCCCGGCTCCCGTGCTGGAGGGCTTCGAGCTGATGCAGGTGGAGCGGATGTCGCGGTATGCCGCCGCGGTACGCTCCCCCGGCGACTTCGACGCGGTCCCCCCGGTCCACCCGGTCACCGGGCAGGCCGTCGGCGACTACGCCGAGTACGACGTGCTGGCGCACGAGGAGGAGTTCGCCCGGCGCTACCGCGAGACGCTGGGGCGCAACTGCGACGCGGCGGTGGAGTTCGCCCGGTCCTGGCGCCCCTCGCTCGTGGTCCACGACCTGATGACACCGGAGGGAGTCCTGGCGGCTCTGGCCACCAAGGTGCCGTCGGTGTACCACTCGCCCGGCATGTTCGGCAGCGTCGAGGCGAGCCTGCACGACCCCACGGGTGCCTTTCCCCGGCACGGTGTGCATGGCTGGGACCGCTCGCAGATCGCCTACGCCATCGACCCCTCACCGGACCGGCTGGCCCCCGACATGGGCCGTGCGCTGCGGATGCCCGTGCGCTACGTCCCGTACAACGGGCCCGGGGCGATGGAGCCCTGGCTCCTGGAGCGACCCGAGCGGCCACGTGTCTGCATGATCTGGGGAAACTCCGCGTCCGGCATCTTCGGCACCCAGGTGCCCGCCCTGCGGTACGCGATCGACGCCGTCACCGCGGCAGGCGCGGAACTGCTCCTGACGACCGCCCCGGAACAGGCCGACGCCCTCGGCGACCTCCCGGACGGCGTACGGCTGCTGCGCGACCACCCGCTGCATCTGCTGCTGCCGCACTGCGACGCCGTCATCCACCAGGGCAGCGTCAACCCGATGATGACCGCGGCCGGGCTGCCCCAGCTCATCCTCGCCCTGACGGACGATCAGGTCGAGATCGGCCGGCGCTTCGGGCGGGGCGGCTCGTCGCTGCTGCTGCCCGGCCTGGAGGCCACCGCGCAGCAGACGCGCGAGGCCGTCTCCAGGCTGCTCACCGACGACGGGCTGCGTGCGGCGGCCCGGCGTGTTCAGAGCGACATCGACAGTCACCCGGCGGTGGCCCGGCTGGTACCCGCGCTGGAGCAACTGGCGCGCACCGGCACGCTGACCGCCGCGGACCTCCCCCGGTAGCCCACGGCGGGCGCATCACCGGACGACGACCCACGACAGCGAGGAAAAAGGCAGTGACGACGATCAGCGATGCGCCCCGGCACGACAGCCTGGACGAACTCCACCAGTGGCTGCTGCGCGAGCACGGGGAAACCGTGGACCCGGACCGCCTCGGGCATGTACGCAGGGAGGTCGAGCGTGTCGTCGCGGCCGGGGTGCCCGGCGCGGTGGTCGAGCTCGGCTGCTTCCGGGGCGCCATGACCCTGTGGATCCGCTCGGTGCTCGACTCCCTCGGGGACGACCGGCCGGTGCATGTGTTCGACTCCTTCGAAGGGCTTCCCGACACCACGGAGGAGGACGAGATCGTCATGCCGCTCGGCGCGATGTCCGCCGGCCAGGCGGAGGTGGCGGCCACGTTCGAGATCTGGCACAAGACACCGCCGCTGATGTACCCCGGCTGGTTCGAGGACACGCTCCACACCCAGCTGCCCGAGCAGATCGCGTTCGGCTATCTCGACGGCGACCTCTACACCTCGACCGTGGTCTCCCTCGCCGAGTGCATCCCGCGGCTCGCCCCCGGCGGCTCGGTGATCCTGGACGACTACGCGGACCCGGAGGCCAACCCCCGTACGGTGGTGAAGTTCCCCGGCGTCAAGCTCGCGTGCGACGAGTACTTCGGCCTGCCGTCACCGGTCGAGGTCCTGATCGGCGAGGGCGACCTCGCGTACGGGCGCTACATCAGGGCGCAGTCCTGAATGGACGTCATCGGGAACGGGTTCCTGGCCGGTCATCTGTCCACCATCGCGCAGGGCCACCCGGGGGTGGTGGTCGCGGCGGCCGGGGTCTCCGCGGCGCAGCACACCTCGGCCGAGTCCTTCCGGCGGGAAACCGCGCTCCTCAACGACCTGATACGCCGCTGCTCACGCAGCGGGGAGCGGCTGGTCTTCTTCTCCACGGCTTCCAGCGGCCTCTACACCCAGCCCGGACAGCCGGGGACCGAGGACGGCCCGGTGCGGCCCACCACCCCGTACGGGCAGCACAAGTACGCCCTGGAACAGGAGTTGGCGGTGTCGGAGATCGACTATCTGACGCTCCGGCTCGGCCATGTGGTGGGCCCCGACCAGCCGCCCCACCAGCTGCTGCCCGCGCTGACGGCGCAGGTGCGGTCCGGGCGGGTGCGGATCTTCCCCGGCTCCCGGCGGGACCTGATCGACGTCACCGATGTCGTCACGATCATCGATGCCCTGCTCGGCACCGGCGCCAGCCGTACGACCGTCAACGTGGCCTCCGGCTGCGCGGTGCCCATCGAGCGGATCGTGCGCCACATCGAGCGCCGGCTGGGCCTGACGGCGCAGTGGGTCGACGGTACCCCGGCCGTCACCCAGGAGATCAGCACGGCCAAGCTGCGCCGTCTGGTTCCGCGCGCGGAGCGCATGGGCTTCGGCCCCGACTACTACCGCCGGGTGCTCGACAAGTACCTCTCCCCTGTCGGCGCGGCCGGCTCCGACCACCGGCCCCTGCCGGTGACTCCCCTGTGAGGAGACCAACGTGGTTGATGTGATCGTGGCCGGCGGGGGGCCGGTCGGGACTCTGCTCGCCTGCGAACTGAGGCTGCACGGCATCGATGTCGTCGTACTGGAGCAGTCGCCGCAGCCCAGCCCGCATTCGCGAGCCTTCAGGCTGCAGCCGCGGACCATGGAGATGCTGGACTACCGCGGTCTGGCGGAGCGGTTCAGGGACGGCCGTCTGGAGTGGCCCAAGGCCCACTTCGCCGGACTGAGCCCCCTGCTGGATCTCGCGCGGCTGACGAGCAGTCACCCCTATTCCCTGCTGATCCCGCAGGCGGACACCGAGCGGCTGCTCCAGGAGCGGGCCGCCGAGCTCGGCGCGGAGGTCCGGCGCGGCCACCAGGTGACCGGACTGGTCCAGGACGCCGACGGCGTGACCGTCAGCGTGAGCGGACCGCAGGGCCCGTACGACCTGCGGGCGCGCTTCCTCGTCGGCTGCGACGGTGGCCGCAGCACAGTCCGCAGGCTGTCCGGCATCGGCTTTCCCGGCACCGCGGCCAGCGTCACCGCGCTGCTCGGCGACGTCATCCTCGACGACCCGGCCCAGCTCCCCTCCGGCATACCGGGCACCGCGCGGACCGCCGACGGGCTGCTGATGTGCGTCGCCCTGCAGGACCCCGTCGTCCGCGTGCTGACGACCGAGTTCCGGCCTCCGCAGGGCGGACCCGACGACCCCGTCACCCTCGACGATCTGCGCGAGAGCATCGGCCGGGTCATCGGCAGGCAGGTCGACATCCGCGAACCGCGCTGGCTCTCGCGTTTCAGCGACGCCACGCGGCTGGCCGAGCGGTACCGCAGCGGGCGGGTGCTCCTCGCCGGCGACGCCGCCCACATCCACTTCCCGATCGGCGCCCAGGGCCTCAACCTGGGCCTCCAGGAAGCCATGAACCTCGGCTGGAAGCTGGCGGCCGAGGTGCACGGCACCGCGCCGGAGGGACTCCTCGACACCTACCACGCGGAACGACACCCGGTGGCGCAGCGCGTCCTCAAGGAGACCCAGGCGCAACTGGCGCTGATGAACCCCGACCCCCGCACGGACCCGCTGCGGGAACTCTTCGGCGAGCTGCTGGCGCTGCCCGAGGCCAACGCGCATCTGTCCGGCCTGGTGGCGGGCACCGACGTGGTCTACGCCCCGAGCGCGGACGCGCACCCCTGGGTGGGCCGCAGCGCGCCCGACCTGGAGCTGAAGACCGACGGCGGCCCGGTCCGGGTCGCCGAACTGCTGCGCACGGGCGGCGGTGTGCTCCTCGACCTGACCGGTTCCGACGCGTTCGACGCCACCGCCCGGCAGTGGTCCGGCCGGGTCGCCCTGGTCCGCGCGCACACTCCCGGGGCGCCGGCGGCGCAGGCCCTCCTCATCCGTCCGGACGGCCATGTCGCCTGGGCGGGTGAGGCCGATGCCGCGGCCGCGGGACTTCACGACGCCCTGCGCATCTGGTTCGGGCTCGGCCGATCGTGACCGTGTCACCCCTCAATCCACGGAGAAGGTCATGAAAGCCCTGATTCTGTCCGGCGGTACAGGCACGCGATTGCGCCCGTTCACGTACTCGATCCCCAAGCAGCTCGTCCCGGTGGCCAACAAGCCCGTGCTGCTGCACTGCCTGGAAAACGTGCGCGACATGGGGGTGACCGATGTCGGCGTGATCGTGGGCGGCCAGGAGGAGCAGATCAGGGCCGCCGTCGGCGACGGTTCCGAACTGGGCCTGGAGATCACCTACATTCCGCAAGCCCTGCCGCTGGGTCTGGCGCACTGCGTCCTGATCGCCAGGGACTTCCTCGGGGACGACGACTTCGTCATGTACCTCGGCGACAACATGCTGGTCGGCGGGACGGCCGAAGCGGCCGAGGCATTCCGCAAGGAACGGCCGGACGCGGGCCTGCTGGTGACCGAGGTCGCCGATCCCCGGCAGTTCGGGGTCGCCGAGATCGACGCGGACGGCCGGGTCGTCGCCCTCGCGGAGAAGCCGCGGTTCCCGCGGAGCAACCTCGCGCTGATCGGCGTCTACTTCTTCACTCCGGCGATCCACGAGGCGGTCGCCCGGCTGAAGCCCAGCGCCCGGGGTGAGCTGGAGATCACCGACGCGGTGCAGCACCTCGTGGAGCGGGGCCACCATGTGACGGCCGAGCGGTTCACGGGTTATTGGAAGGACACCGGGAACGTCGACGACATGCTCGACTGCAACCGGGTGCTGCTGAACGGCCTGCGCTCGGGCGGCGACCGCGCCGGCGTGGACAGGAACAGCGTGATCCTCGGCGAGGTGGTGCTCGGTCCCGGAGCGAGGATCATCGGCTCACGGCTGGAGGGGCCCATCGTCGTGGGGGCGGGCACGGTGATCCGCGACAGCCACATCGGCCCGCACACGGCGGTGGGCCGCGACTGTGAGCTGTCCGGGACGGGCATCGCCAACTCCATCGTGCTGGACGGCGCTTCGATCCGTGACGTCCAGGACATCCACGGCTCGCTGATCGGCCGCTGGGCGGATGTCCAGGCGGGCGCGAGCAGGCCCCGGCGCAGGCTGCTCGTGGGCGACCACTCGCGTATCTCCCTGCCGGCCTGACCGGCCCGGCTCGAATTCTCCTTGAACAACTCCCTTTACCGTCGGTCAACGGCGGGATTCGGACTCCCCGGAGAGGCAATGACCATGACTGAATTCACCTTTGAACATCTGAAGCGTTTCATGCAGGAATGCGCCGGCGGCGAGGAGCCGGCGGGCCTCGACGAGAACGCGCTGGACGAGAGCTTCCCGGAGCTCGGTTTCGACTCCCTCGCTCTGCTGCAGATGGCGTCCCTGATCGAGCGGGAATTCGGCGTCGCCCTGCCGGACGAAGGGCTGCACAAGCTCGACACCCCGGGAAAGCTCATCGCCCTGGTCAACGAGCAGCTCAGCGCGCATGCGTAGAAAGGCCGCCCGGACAGGCATCGTCATAGCGATGCCTGTCCGGGTACTCGTTTACTGGCAAGCCCGCTGGCTGCTCCGTCATGCCGCCGCGTCCGTCGTCCGCTGCTTGTCCGCCCTGGGCTGCTTCTACATCGGCCCGCATGCATGGGAGCCCGCCGCGTTCGACCCCTTTCCCTCCCCTTCCTTCTCCTTCCCTTCTTCTCGGTTCCTGATCCTGGATGCACCGATCTCCGATCGGCACGGCACGTCGTAAGTGAAATGACGAAGGCATGGTGCGGTGCCCGGGCAGTTCTTCAGCCCGGGCACCTTCCT
This sequence comes from Streptomyces sp. CoH27, assembly GCF_020181035.1. Lineage (GTDB taxonomy): Bacteria > Actinomycetota > Actinomycetes > Streptomycetales > Streptomycetaceae > Streptomyces > Streptomyces camelliae. The sequence continues at coordinate 104,909 of NZ_JAIQYY010000043.1, read as the reverse complement.
GGTGTCTGTACGGGGCCCGTCAGGCCGCCTTGGCGAACTCCCTGATGGACGTCACGACATAGTCGATCATCTCGGTGGTCAGCGCCGGGTAGACGCCCAGCCAGAACGTGTGCTCGGTGATGATGTCGGCGTTGGTCAGCTCACCCACGACTCGGTGCACCCGGTCGAGATAGGCGGGGTGCCGGGTGAGGTTGCCACCGAAGAAGCGGCGGGTGCCGATCTTCCGGGACTCCAGGAAGTCCACCAACTGACGCCGGGTGAACGGCGCGTCGGGCTGCACCGTGATCACGAAGCCGAACCAGCTCGGATCGCTGTCCGGCGTCGCGCTCGGCAGGAGCAGGCCGGGGACGTCGGCGAGCCCGTCGCGCATGCGCTGCCAGTTCCGCTTGCGGGCCTCGGCGAACTCGGCGACCTTCTTCAGCTGGCTCAGGCCGAGGGCCGCCTGGAGGTCCGTCGCCTTCAGGTTGTACCCCACGTGGGAGAAGATGTACTTGTGATCGTACCCGTGGGGCAGTGTGCCCAGCTGGTAGTCGAACCGCTTGAAGCAGGTGTTGTCCTCGCCCGGCTCGCACCAGCAGTCCCGGCCCCAGTCGCGCAGCTGCTCCACGATGCGGGCCAGTCCCAGGTTGCCGGTGACGACACAGCCGCCCTCGCCCGTGGTGATGTGGTGCGCCGGGTAGAAGCTGGCGGTGGCCAGGTCGCCGAACGAACCGGTGGGCTTGCCGCGGTAGAGCGAGCCGACGGCGTCGCAGTTGTCCTCGATGAGGAACAGGTCGTGCTCGGCGGCCAGCTGGGCCACCTCCTCGGCCTGGAACGGGTTGCCCAGCGCGTGCGCGATCATGATGGCCCGGGTCTTCGGCGAGATGGCCTGGGCGATCCGCTCCGGTGTCGTGTTGTACGTGCCGAGTTCCACATCCACGAAGACCGGGACCAGCCCGTTCTGGATGATCGGGTTGACGGTCGTCGGAAAGCCGGCGGCAACCGTGATCACCTCGTCGCCGGGATGCAGCCGCAGATCGCCGAGCTGGGGGGAGAGCAGAGCGCCGAGCGCCAGCAGATTGGCCGACGAACCGGAGTTGGTCATGTGCGCCTTGCGCAGCCCGAAGAGCTTGGCGAACTCCCGCTCGAACCGGCGTGAGCTGGTCCCGGCCGCGATGCGCATGTCCAGGGCCGCCTCGGTCAGAGCCACCCGGTCGTCCTCGTCCAGGGTCGCACCGGACGGCCAGATGGGTGTGACACCCGGAATGAACTCATCCCGGGCCTTCTCGTGGTGGTACTTGCGCACCAGGTCGAGGATCTGTGTCTTTCCCTCACTCATGCAACGTCACTTCCTGAAGTCTTTCCGGCAAGGAAAGGGGGCGGCGGTGGGGGACCGTCGGTGGTGACCACCATGGACCGTGGGTTTCGAGACTGCTTCGATGCCTCGGCGAGGCGTTACGGGAAGGCCGCCCGCCACATCGACACCAGACCGTCGTGCGGGGTGAACCGGGCCTGCCAGCCGAGCAGTTCGCGGATGGCCGAGATGTCCGCGTGCTGCTCCCCGAGCGAGGAACTGCGGGCGGCGACCGCTCGGGCCTTCGGGGAGTGGACGGTGACCGTGGTGGGCACCGCGCTCACCTCGATCAGATCGTCGATCAGCTCACGTACGCTCATCGCCTCGCCGCGGCCGACCTCCAGCACCTGTCCGCAGGCGGCGGGGCCGGCACACGCGCGGACGACGGCATCGGCCACGTCCCGCGCGTCCACGAAGTCGCGGTGGGCGGTGAGCGGCGGGAGTTCGAGCCGGCACGGCTCGCCCCAGCGTGCCGCGGCCGCCAGCCGGTCCGTGATCCCGCCGAGCAGACTGCCGGCCGGGGCACCGGCCCCGAGCGTGTTGGAGACACGCAGCACCACTGCCTCGATCGCGCCCGCCCCGGCCGCCGCGCGCACGCTCTGCGTGGCCCGTGCCTTCGTACGGGCGTAGACGGTGGCCGGCTCGGCGCTCGCGGACTCGTGCGGACCGGTGAGCGAGAGTTCGTGCAGCGAGCCGATCTGCACCAGCCGCGCCCGCAGCGGCAGCCCGGCCGACATCTCGATCAGGCGCTCCACCAGCACGGCGTTGAGCGCGGTCATCTGCTCGTCCGTGGCGCCCCACACGGCGCCCGCCGCGTTCACCACCACCGCGGGCCGTTCCCGCGCCAGCAGCGCGGCGAGGCCGCCCGCGTCCGGACCGCTCAGGTCGACGCGGACGGTGCGGATGCCCGCCACGCCGTCGACGCGGCGCCCCACGCTCAGCACGTCCCATGCCCCGGCCGCCAGCGCACGGCAGATGTGACGGCCGAGAAAGCCGCTGCCGCCCAGTACGACCACCCGTCTCATCACGCTCTCCGCAGCGTGTGCAGGCAGGTGAGCAGGCACCGCGCCTCCACGTTCACGTAGTGTGCGTGGCGCACCAGTTCGGAGGTCTCCCGCACCGTCGCCCACAGATAGCCGTCCGGCACGTCCACCGGGAAGTCGTCGCCCGCCTCGACGACGAGGTAGCGGTTCTCGGCGTGGTGGAACCGGCCGCCCTCCTCGGAGTGCACGGCATCGAAGCGGATCCGGTCGGCCGCGGCCCCCAGCACCTCGTCGAGGAACAGGGGGCGGGACGGGCCCGCGGCCGCGTAGTTGCCGGGCGCGCACTGCACCGTCGGCCCCAGCTCGACCGTGTCGAAGGTGCCGGCCTCGGTGCGTGCGTGCAACAGCATGTGCAGGACGCCGTCGATCCGGCGCGTCACCATGGCGATCAGCCCCTGGCTCGCCGGTCTCAGCAGCGGCTGGGACCAGCTGGGGACCTCCCGGTCCCCCGCCTCGACGTCGACGCCGAGGACGGAGAAGTAGCGGCCCTCGTCGTGGACGATCCGGTCCGCCGTGCGGTGCCAGCCGGTGACCTCGCGCAGCGGTATCCGGCTGCGGACGAGGGACCGGCGCGACTTGATCGCCGTGAACCGGCTCAGCAGGCGAGCCGTGTTCGCGGGGGCTGCCGCGGAGTGCGCCAGTGCCCCCGCGAAGGAGTCCTCCGGGGCCGGGGCGTCGTCGGCCGGGAAGGGCAGGGCGGCGAGGACACAGCGCGCGTCCATGTTGACCAGGTTGTCGGCGTGCAGCAGTTGGTCCAGGTGGCGGCGCGAGATCCAGCAGAAGCCGTCCCGCACCGGTACGTCCTCGGTGGTCTCGACGATGATGTTGCGGTTGCGCTTGCCGAGGAACCACGAGCCCTGCTCCGACTGCAGGGCGTCGGCCAGCGGGCGGCCCCTGCGCGGGTCGGTGAAGTGGTCGAGGTAGGGGACGGCGTTGCCCCGGTGCACCCGGGTGTAGTTGCTGTACGTCGCCTGGACGGTCGGCGACAGCTGGAGCGTGTTGATGTTCCCGGGTTCCATCTTCGCCTGCATCAGGAAGTGCGGGACCCCGTCGAACTCCTTCGTGAGGATGCCCAGGATGCCGATCTCCGGCTGCACGATGATGGGTTGCGACCAGCTCGTCTCCGCGCTGTCCCGCACGGTCGCGCGGACCCCCTCGACCGTGTAGAAGCGGCCGGTGTGGTGCACCAGGTTCCCGGTGTCCGGGTCGGTGCGCCATCCGGTGAGCCGGTCGAGCGGCACTTCCCGCACGCGGTAGTCGGTGGCCCTGCCGCGCTCGGCGAACCAGGTGTGGAACTGGTCGAGCGACGTCACCACGTTCTCGTACGACACGATGTCCTTCCTCGGTGTGGGGCTGCGCGGGTCCACCTGCCGGATCCGGTCACACGCCCTCGCGGGCCAGGGCCGCCAGGGCGGTGACGACCTCGCTGGGCGGCGGCATCGCGGCCATCTCGGCACGGAGCCCGGCCAGGGCCTTCGCGTACCGCTCGGCCTCCAGCAGGTCCCCGAGCGCGGCACGGATGCCGGCGGGGTCGCTCTCCGCGTCCAGGACGGTTCCGGCCCCGGCCTGTCCCACCCGGAACGCGATCTCCGCGTACGGCGGGGACTGCGGCAGGATCAGCTGGGGCACGCCGGAGGCGACGGCGGTCATCGCCGTCCCCGCGCCCCCGTGGTGGATGACGGCGTCGCAGGTGGGCAGCAGGAGACTGAACGGGACCTCCACGGCGATCCGCGCGCCGGGCGCCGCGTCGGCGAGCGCCTCGCCGAGGCCCGCACCGGCGGCGATCACGAGCTCGATGCCGAGGGGGGCGACCGCCTCCGCGAGGCCGCTGGTCACCCTGGTCGCCGTCGCGGTGTCGTACTGGCCGAGCGCGACTCCGCTCGTCACACAGACCCGTGGCCGCCGGGGCCGCTCGGCGAGCCACGGCGGCGCCGTGCCCGCGCCGTTGAACGGGACGTACCGCATGGACGTGCGCCGTACGTCGAACGACTCCGCGAGCCGCAGGCCCGGCGGGCTGGTGTCGATGAGGTGGTCGGAGCAGGCCCGTGGCTCGGCCCCGTACCGCTCGAACAGCTCGGCGTAGCCCGGCAGCCAGTCGCCGCTGCGCCCGGCCCGCTCGGTGTGGAGCAGGGTGCCCAGCTCCCAGCCCTTCACAAGGTGCGGCACCCCGACGGCGGCCGCGGCGACGGGACCGGCGAAGCACAGCGCGTCGCACACCACCAGGTCGGGCCGCCACCAGCGGGCGAAGGACACCAGGTCGTCGGTCATCGTCGCGGCGGCGGCCACCTGCTTGCCCGCCGTGTAGTCGAGGACGGTCGTCTGCCATTCGTCCAGCAGCTCGGGCCGCGCGGTCCAGCCGTCCGGCCAGGGGCGGTCGCTGCCCCAGGACCTGGCGTTGCGGGCCGGCCCCTTGCGCTGCGGCTCGGTGTCGGGGCCGATCGCGACGGCCGGCAGGCCCGTGCGCAGGACGGCGTCCTGGCAGGACGGGGGCGCGGCGACCCGCACCTCGATGCCGGCCGCCTGGCAGGCCCAGGCCAGCGGAACCATCGGGAACAGGTGGCCGGGTGCGGCCCAGGTGGCGAACAGTACGCGCATGGTCGTCAACCCTTCGGCGGTCAGGAGAGCCAGGGCGGCGTGGCGACGATCTCGACCACGGCGCCGCCGATGGACAGCCCGGACGCCAGGCCGATCATGAGCATGAGGTCGCCCGGCCCCAGTTCACCCGCCGTCAGCACATGGTCGAGGGCGGCCAGGTGATCGGCCGACGCGAGATGCCCGACCTCCTTGGCGTACTCCCAGCAGGACTTCTCCATCGGCAGCCCGAGCGGCATCATCAGCCGCTGCTCGGTGAAGTCCCGGGACACGCTCATGTACGAGACCCGGGCGATGTCCTGGAGTTTGACGCCCGCGTCCGCGGTGAGCCGGTCGGCGAGCGTGTGCAGTCCGTCGAGGCTGAGCCGGTTGAAGTCCGCGTAGGACGTGGTCCGGAAGAAGTCCTGGGACCGCTTGCCGAGGTCGAGGGGGATCCGCGTGGTCGCGGGCGGCGGGAAGACGGGCTCGCTGCCCCGGTGCAGCGCCTCCAGCTCCTGGACGAGGAGCGTGCCGACCGACCGCAGCCGGGCGAACCCCTTGCGCTTGGAGAGGACCGCTGCCGCGCCCGCGTCCCCGATGAGCTGGAAGGGCGCGGAGCGCCACCGGTCCACCAGCGGGGAGTCGAGGTTGTCGCCGATGGTGACGAGTGCGGTGTCCCGGGCCTCGTCCGCCCGCAGATAGCAGACGGCCAGCTCGAACGCGTCGAACATGCCGTTGCAGCCGTGCCGTACCTCGAAGGCGGGGACGCTGCGCCCGGTCGCTCTGCCGACGGTCTGCAGCTGTACGTAGTTCTGCGCGCACCAGGCGTCCGGCCCCTCGTGGAAGCAGGAGGAGTGGAACAGCGCGTCCACGTCGGAGCGGGACAGGGTGCCGCGGCCGAAGGCCTGCTCGGCGGCGATCACCGCCATGTCGGGCCCGGAGATGCCGGGGGAGACCGCGACCCCGGTCAGCCCCGTCTCCTCGTACGCCGCCGCGTCGTAGTGGCCCTGCGCCACGGCGTACGCGGAACTCACCGGCTCCGGCACGTACACGCCGACGGAGTCGATGTAGATGTCCTGAATCTTCACGGTGTCTCCCCTAGCGCCCGCCGTCGACGTGCAGCACCTGGCCGCTGATGTTCGTGTTCGAGGCCGAGCCGAGGAAGAGGACCGCCCTCGCCACGGCGTCCGGGTCGGACAGCCGGGCCGTGGGGGTGCGCTCGCGCTCCTGTTCCCGCAGCGCGGGCGGCAGCGCCCCCAGCACCCCCTCCGTGAGGGTCAGGCCGGGCGCCACGGCGTTGACGAGGACGCCGTCCGCGCCCGCCTCCCAGGCAAGGTTGCGGGCCAGCCCGTGCAGGGCGGCCTTCGCCGCACCGTAGACCTCCTGACCGCCGCGGCCGTGCGTGGCGATGTGCGAGGAGACCAGCACCAGCCGGCCCCACCGCCGTTCGCGCATACCGGCCAGCACGAGCTGGGCGGTGCGGATCGTGCCGGCAAGGTTGTCCGTCAGCGTCGCCTGCCATTCGTCCGCGGGCACCTCCTCGAAGCGGTCCCGGGGACCGCGCCGCGGGCCGCGCCGGTAGGCATTGGCCACCAGGACGTCCACACCGCCCCACCGCCGGGTCACCTCGGCGACGGCCTCCTGCGGCGAGCCGGGCTCGTCGAGTGCGTACCGCAGGGCCAACGCCCGTTCCCCGCCGCCCAGTTCGGTGACCAGGCGGTCCGCGGCGTCCTTGTCGTCGCGGTAGGTGAGCGCGACCCTGGCGCCCTCGGCGGCGAAGGCACGCGCGGTGGCGAGGCCGATGCCCCGTGTCGCGCCGGTGACCAGGACGACCCGGTCGGCAAGACCAAGATCCACGGGGTTCCTCCAGACAGTGGGGTGACGCGGTCCTCGGCCGCTGCGGTCGCTCGCGATCCTGCGGGCCCGGGTTCGAGACCTGGTCCAGCCGGATTCGATTCGACGGGGGCTTGAAGGCCATGGCCGAGGATCCGGCCTGACCGGTGCCGGGACCGTTGCCAAGGAGGCCGTCATGGAGAGGCAGAAACCGTCCGCGTCCAGCCCGACCGGGGAGGGCCGCTGCCACCCCGACGAGGAGCTGGTGCACGAACGGGTCGCCGCCCACGCCCGGCACTCACCCGACGCGCCCGCACTGCGCTGGAACGGCGCGGACATCTCCTACGGGGAACTGGCCGACAGGGCGCGGCGCAGCGCGGCGGTGCTGGCCGGGCTGGGAGTGGGCCGGGGCGATGTCGTGGTGGTGCGCGCGGCGTGCGTGCCGGACACCGTGGCGCTGCTGCTGGGCATCAGCCGGTGCGGCGCGGCCTACGCGGTCGTACCGCCGGACTGGCCATGGGGCCGGTACGCGCGGATCGCGGGCCTCGACGAGGTCCGGCTGTGCGTGGCCGACGGGACGGAAGCCCTGGTCCCGGGCGTGCGCACGATCACCCTGGCCGAAGCCGTCGCGGAGCCGGGGGCCGGGATCGGGGCCGGGGCCGCCGACGGCGGCACGCCCCCGGCGGAGCCGGGCGCGGCGCCGCTCACCGGCGCCGACGCGGTCTGCGTCTTCTTCACCTCGGGCAGCACCGGCGCGCCCAAGGGCGTGATCGCGACGCACCGCGGGGTGCTGCGGCTGGCGGAGCAGGACGCCTGCGTGGTGCCCGGCCGCATGGTGACCTACCAGGCCGCCTCGCCCGCGTGGGACGCCCTTCCCTGGGAGCTGTGGGTGCCGCTGCTCAGGGGCGGCACGGTGGTGCTGTCCGGCGGCGGGCACCCCACCGGCGCCAGGATCCGCGCGGCGGTCGGCCAGGGCGTCAACGCGCTGTTCCTCAACACCGTCATCTTCAACGCGCTCGTCGACGACGACATCGACAGCCTGGACGGCCTCGACCTGCTCATCACCGGCGGCGAGCGGCACTCCGTCCGCCATCTGACCGCCTTCCTCCGGAACCGCCCCGGCACCCGGCTGCTCCATGCGTACGGCCCCGCCGAGAACACCACGTACACGACGACGCACCTGCTCGACCCCGCGCAGGACGAACCCGAGGTCCCCATCGGCCGGCCGCTCACGGGCACGGACGTCTGGCTGCTCGACGAGGACCGGCGGCCCGTGCCGGAGGGTGCGACCGGCGAGCTGGCCGTCGGCGGCGAGGGTCTCGCGCTCGGCTATCTCGGCGACGCGCGGGAGACCGAGGAGCGCTTTCCCGTCCTGACGCTCGACGGTGCGCCGCGCCGGGTCTACCTCACCGGCGACCTGGCGAGGCGGGACGCGCGGGGACGGTTCGTCTTCGTCGGGCGGCGCGACCGGCAGATCAAGATCCGGGGAGTCCGGATCGAGCCCGCGGAGATCGAGGCGGTCATCGAGCGGGCCCCCGGCGTGAGCCGTGCGGCGGTCGTCGCGCTGACCGACGCCATGGGCCGCACCACGGGGCTGGCGGCGGTGGTGAGCAGCGAGGGCGGCCCGCTGCCGGACCGGGAGGCGGTCGCGCGGATCGCCGGGGAGTCACTGCCCGCCGCCTCCGTGCCGGAGCGCATCGCGGTCGTCGACCTGCTGCCGAAGCTCTCCAACGGCAAGGTGGACCACCGGGCGCTCGCCGCCCTCGTGCCGGCCGCACCCCGCACGGCGGACGGCTCCGGCCCCACCGGGCCGGCCCCGGCGGACGGCCGGACCGAGGACGACACGATGCGGACGGCGCTGTCGGTGGCCGGGGACCTCCTCGGTTACCGGATCGGCCCGGACGACGACCTGTTCGACCATGGGGCGACGTCGATGACCGCGATCCGCATCGCGACACGGCTGGCCCGGTTGCTCGGCCGTCCGGTGAGCGAGGTCGACGTCCTGGAAGGCCGGACCGTACGGGCCGTGCTGGCCCGGCTCGGGGAGCGGGAGCCGGACAGCGGGCAGGAGCAGGAGCAGGAGCATGGGCAGGAGGGCGACGCGGACGGGACGCTGTTCTCACTGGAGAAGTTCTGGCGGATGTCCGAGGACGAGCCCGACCTCCACGAGAGCATCATGCCCATGCTGTTCGTGCTGCGCGGCGAGCTGGACGTGGCGACACTGAACACCGCGTTCGACGCCGTGGTGGCGCGCCACGACGTCCTGCGGACCCGGTTCGGCCCGGGCCGGGGCGGCCCCGAGGCCACAGTGCTGGCGGCCGCCGATGTCACCGGCGTTCTCCAGGTGGACCCGGGCCCCCGGCCACCGCGTGCGCAGGCGGAGCGGGAGGCACGGCGCTGGCTCACCGAGCCGTTCACCCTGCGCGGGACGGTTCCGCTCCGGGCCCGGCTGCTGGCCACGGCCGAGGGGGAATGGCTGCTCGCCGTCGTCGGGCACCACATCGCCTTCGACGCCTGGTCGACCCGGCTGTTCTGGCGGGACCTCTTCGCCGCCTACCGGGCACTGGCCGCCGGGCAGCCGGCCTTCGACGGACCGGGCCCGTCCTTCTTCGCCACGTACCGGGCGCAGCAGCGCGAGCAGGCGTCCCGGCGGCCCGCGGCGGTGCGCGCCTGGCGCGAACGGGCCGAGGGAGTCGACTGGCTCAGGTTCCCCGGAGCCCCCGAAGTCCCGCGCTACGGACCGGCCGCGGAGGTGGAACTGGACCTCACCAGGGAGCTGATGTCCGCCGCCGGGCGAGCGGCGGCCACGGCCGGCGGCACGGCGAGCGCCGTCTTCCTGGCCGCCTTCGCGCGGGTGCTCGGCGCCCACACGGGCGCTGACGACCTCGCGGTGTGCACTCCGGTGGCCGGCCGCTTCGGACCGGCGTCCGCGCAGTCCATCGGCTGCTACGCGAGCATGCTCGCCCTGCGGCTGACCCCGTCGGCCGAGCCGGAGAAGCTGGTGCGCCAGGCCGCCGAGCAACTGCGTGAGGCGATGAGCGCCCCGCTGCTGTCGATCGACATCCAGCTGCCGCAGGCGTCGGCGGGCCTGCCGCGCAATCCGCTGCTCCAGGCGTACTTCGTGCTGGAGGAGGTTCCGCCGTCCCGGGTGGACATCACCGCGGAGCTGTACGGCGAGCAGATCAGGGTCGCCCCCCTCACCTGGGTGCCGGAGCTCCATCTGGAGCTGCGCCCGCACCCGGACCTCGGCGGCCTGATCCGGTACCGCACCGATGTGATGGCGCGCGGCGAGGCCGAACAACTGGCGGCCCGGGTGGTGACGGAAGCGGCCGAACTGGCCGCCCTGCTGGTCTGATCCCCGGCGCACGAGTCAGTCCAGCGAGTGCAGCAGGGCGACGAAGGTGCGCGCCTGCATGTTGAGGTAGTAGCTGTTGCGCAGCAGCCGGCCGATCTGATCAGCCGTCACCCAGACGAACTCGTCGGGCACCTCGGCCAGTTCGTCGCCCACCTCGATGATGCGGTAGCGGACCTCCGCGTGGTGGAAGCGGGCGCCCTCCTCCGACAGCACGGCGTCGTACAGGACGCGCTCCACGGGCGCGGACAGCGCGTACTCCAAAAAGCGCGGGCGCCGCTCGGCGGGCAGGTCCCGGTAGTTGTCCGGCGTGCACTGGACGGTCGGTCCGAATTCCGCGACGTCGAGCGCCCCCGCCTCCACCCGGGCGTGCAGGAGGACATGGCGTACCCCGTGGAACCGGCGGGTCAGCAGCACCGCGTGACCGCCCGGTGCCGGTGCGAGCAGGGGCTGCGACCAGTGCAGGATCTCGCGGCTCTCGGCATGTACCTCGGCGGCGATGACCTTGAAGAACTTGCCGTCGGGACGGGAGATCTCGTCGTCGAGCCGCCGCCACGACGCCGTCCGGGCGAGCGGTATGCGGTGCTGCGCCACTTCGTAACGGGCCTTGATCTCGCACAGCAGGCTGGTGACCTCGCCCAGCTCGTGCAGTGCCCGTCCGCCGTCGTCCGCCGGGCCGCCGGGCAGACAGGCCAGCACCGAGCACGCCTCCATGCTCAGGATGTTGTCCCGGTGCATGAGGGCGCGCAGCTGACCGAGGGTCAGCCAGCAGAAGTCCTCGTGCTCCGGGACGCCGCCCTTGGTCTCGACGACCATGTGCCGGTTGCGCTTGCGCAGGAACCAGGCGCTGCGCTCGGACTGCAGGCTGTCGACGAGCAGGCGCCCGGTCCGGGGCGGCACGAAGTGCTCGATGTAGGGGATGGTGCGGCCTCGGTGCACCCCCGTGTAGTTGCTGCGGGTGGCCTGCACGGTCGGCGACAGCCGCACCGCGCCGGTGTTGCCGGGCTCCAGCTTCGCCTGCATCAGGAAGTGCAGCACGCCGTCGAACTCCCGGACCAGGATGCCGAGGATGCCGATCTCGCGCTGGACCAGGATGGGCTGCTCCCAGCTGCCGATCTGCTCGTCGGCCTCCACCCGCAGGCCCTCGACCGAGAAGAAGCGCCCGCTGTCGTGCGCGAGGGAACCGGTGCGGGGGTCGAAGCTCCAGTTCGACAGCTGGGCGAAGGGGATGCGCGTCACCTGGAAGACGCCCCTTCGCCGGCGGGCGGCGAACCAGGCGTCGAACCGGTCGTTGGGCATCACCGGGCTGTCCACCACCCGCGCGGAGGCGGCGATCCGGCCGTGCGGACCGGACGCGGTTGCGGGGGCGGTGGACTCCGTGGAAGAAATGAGCATGCTGCTGACCTTGTCCTCGGGGCGATGGCCGGGACGGAACCTAACGAAGCGCTTCCGAGGGTGATTCGAATCCAGGCCGAGCAGTCCCGGGACCTCCGCACACGTCGGGTAGTGTCGCCAGGTGGAGCGAGGCGGAGGAGAAGCACTATGGCGCAGGCCGGCACGAGCGTGGCGGTCCTCGGCCCGCTGGTGATCCGCGACCCGCAGGGCTGCCGGGTGCCGTTGCCCGGAACCCGCCTCAGCACCCTGGTGATCCGGCTGGCGCTCGCGGGTGGCCGCCCGGTCGCCCGCGACCGCCTCATCGACGACCTGTGGGGCGAGACCCCGCTCGCCAATCCGCTCAACGCCGTCCAGGCCCTGGTGTCGCGGCTGCGCAAACTGGCACCCCACCTGCCCGTCGAGTCCGGTCTCGCCGGATACGCCCTCGGCATCGCACCCGAAGCGGTGGACCTGTGGCGGTTCGAGGAGCTCACGGCCCGCGGCCGCGGCCAGTTGCCGGACCGGCCCGATCTGGCGGCGCTCACTCTGCGCGAGGCCCTGGACCTGTGGCGGGGCGAACCGTTCACGGAGGCGGCCGGAGCCCTGTTCACGCTGGCGCCCGCCGCCCACGTCAGGGAACTGCGCTGGTCGGCCCTGGCGGCCCGGATCGACGCCGACCTCGCCCTGGGCCGCGCCGCCGAGATCCTTCCCGAGCTGGAGCGGCTCTTCGCCGAAGTGCCCACCGACGAGCGGTGGGCCGCCCGCCTGATGCTGGCCCTGCGCGCAGCCGGGCGGCAGGCGGACGCCCTCGACGTGTACGGGCAGACCCGCCGCGCCCTTGCCGAGCTGGGCATCGACTGCTCCGCCGAACTGGCGGACATCCATCTGGCGGTGCTGAGAGGCGAGCCCGTTCCCGGCGGGGCGCCGTCCCCGGGCGCGGCGGCGCCGGNCCCCCCCGCGCCGGGGTACCGGCGAGGCTCACCGGGTTCCTCGGGCGGGAGGACGAACTCGCCCGGCTGGCCGCGCTGTTGAGCGAACGGCGCCAGGTCACGGTCGTCGGGCCGGGGGGCATCGGCAAGACCCGGCTGGTGACACAGGCCGCGGACGGCCTCGCCGACCGGTTCGACGACGGTGTCTGGTGGGTGGACCTGGCGGAGCTGCGCGACCCCGGCCGGGTCGCGGAAGCCGTGCTGGCCGCCCTCGAACCGGGCGGCCCCGCCGTGCTCGGCGGCCAGAGCCCGGCCGCCCGCAGCACCTGCGAACGGCTCGTCGACCTCATCGGCAGCCGCCGGCTGCTGCTGATGCTCGACAACTGCGAGCACCTGGTGGACGCGGTGGCCCGGCTCAGCGACGCGGTGCTCGGCGCCTGCCCCGGTGTGTGCGTGCTGGCCACCAGCCGCGAGCCGCTGGCCGTCGCGGGCGAGGGCGTGCTGCCCCTGGGCCCGCTGCCGGTACCGCCGCCGGATGCCGTCCTGCCGGAGGTGACCGCGAGTCCGGCGGTACGCCTGCTGGCCGAGCGGGCCCGGGAGGTGCGCCCCTCCTTCGTGGTGGACGAGACCAACGCGGCCGACGTGGCCCGCATCTGCCGCCGGCTCGAAGGCCTGCCCCTGGCCCTGGAACTGGCGGCGGCACGGCTGCGCGCCCTGTCACCCGCCCAGATCGCCGAACGGCTGGAGGAGCACTTCCGGCTGCTGACCGCCGACCGCCGGGGCCGCCCCGCCCGCCACCGCACCCTCGACGCCGCCGTCGCCTGGAGCTGGGACCTGCTGGACACCGAGGAGCGCCTGCTGGCCCGGCGGCTCGCGGTCTTCTCCGGCGGCGCGACCCTGGAAGCCATCGAGCGGATATGCGCCGACCCGGACCGGGGGGTGCCGCCGGCGCGGGTGCTCGACCTCGTCACCGCGCTGGTGGACAAGTCGCTGGTCGTCGTCGACGAGCACGGCGGGCAGGCCCGCTACCGGATGCTCGGCACCATCCGCGAGTACCTGGGGGAGCAGCTCTCCGCGGCCGAGGGCGAGTCGGTGCGGCGCGCCCATGCCCGGTACTTCCTCGAACTGGCCGAGTCCGCCGAGTGGCAGCTCCTCGGCGCGGAGCAGGTGGCGTGGCTGGCCCGGCTCTCGGCGGAGCACGACAATCTCCAGGCGGCGCTGCACTGGTCGGTGGAGGCCGGCGAGGGGGCCGTCGCGGTACAGCTGGTGGCGGCCCTCGGCTGGTACTGGTTCCTGAGCGGGCAGCAGATCGAGGCGGCGGAGCGGGCGGCCCGGGCCCTGGCCGTTCACGGCGACGACGCCCCGGCCGACGCACGCGCACTGGTGCTCATCATGTCCGCCCTGGCGCCCGCCACCGCCGCGCACGGGCTGGCCGAGGCCATGACCGGGATCAGGCAGTGGATGGACCTGGCCGAACGCACCCGCCCGCACGGGGCACCCGAGCGCCCCGAACTCGCCGCGTTCCAGGCGATGCTACACATGTTCGACCAGGATCCGGCGGGGGCACTGGCCGCGATGGACCGGCTGACCCGTGACACGAACCCGTGGACCCGGGCGTGCGGGCACCTCAACTGCGGGCACATCCACGCCGTACAGGGCGATGTGGCGCAGGCCCGGCAGCACTACCGGACGGCGCTGCGCGAGGCCCGCGGCACCGGAGAGCGATGGGCGCAGATCCAGGCCCTCAGCGCGCTCGCCGAGATCGCCGCGACCGTCGAGGGCCCCAGCGGGGCCGCACAGCTCCTGGAGGACGCGCTCCAGCTGGCGGTGGAGCTCGGCGCGCTCGAAGACCAGGTCACCATCCGGGCGCGGCTGGGCAGCGAGCGGGCCCGGGCCGGTGATCCGGCCGGCGGCCGGGCCGAGCTGGACCGGGCGCTGGGCACGGCCCGGCGGTTCGGGATCACCCGCTGCCTTCCGCGGGTGCGCTGCGCTCTCGCCGAGGTCATGCGCTGGCAGGGCGACCTGCCCGGCGCGGCGGACGTCCTCTCCAGCAGTCTGACCTCCCTGGGGGCCGCCGCTGCCTGGCCCGACGCGGAACAGCTCGCCCTGACGCTCTGCGGGCTGGGCCATGTCGACGTGGCCGGCTCGCGCACGGCCAGTGCCACGGAACGCTACGAGGAGGCCGTGACGCACGCACTCCTGCTGGGCGACCCGCGGGTGATCGCTTCGGTGGCGCGGCTCGGCGCCGACATCGCCCAGGAACAGGGGGACGCGGAGCGGGCCATGAGCCTGCTCGGCGTCGGGGACGGTCTGACGGGCAGGGCGGGCCGCACCCATCCCGACACGCTTCGGATCCGGTCTCGCTGCGAAGCCCTTGCCGCCGCCCCGGAGCTCGACCGCGCCTACCGCGCCGGCGCGGCCGCGGCGGCGGCGGGCCCCGGGGAGCAGGCCGGTGTGCTCACCGCGGCGGCGGGCGGCTGAGCCGCCCGCCGGGCGCGCGGCCTCACACCGCGCCGGGTACCACCGCTTCGATCAGGTGCACCACGCTCCCGGTCGCGGTGATGCCCCGGAACTCCAGCCCCGCCCGTTCGAGCAGGGCACGGAACTCGTCCGCCGTGCGCTCGCGGCCACCCTGGCTGACCAGCATCAGCAGGTTCATCACCGTGGCGATCTCGGGAGTGCCGGTGGCGTCGAGGACCTGCTCGACCAGGACGACCCGGGCCCCGGCCGCAACGTTGCGCGCCAGGGTGCGCAGCGCCGCGACGGCCGTGGCGTCGTTCCACATGTGCACGACGCCCTTGAGCAGGTACATATCGGCTTTGACCGGGACGTCGACATGGCAGTCGCCGGCCACCACACGGCAGCGGTCGGCGAGGCCGCCCTCGCGCAGCTCCGGGTCGGCGTCGGCCACCACCCGCTCCAGGTCGAACAGGACACCGTTCAGGCCCGGACGGCTTTCCAGCAGGGCTCGCAGGAGCGTGCCGCGCCCGCCGCCGATGTCGGCGACCGTGTTCGTGCCGGCCAGGTCGAGCGCCGCCACCACGGCCGCCGCGGTCGTCTCGCCGGACTTCGCCATCGCCTGGTCGAAGAGCGCGCCCAACTCCGGCTCGTCCTCGTGCAGATGGGCGAAGAGCGGCTTGCCGTACAGGCCCGCGAACACGCTGTCACCGGTCCGTACCGCCTCGTCCAGCCGGGACCAGATGTTCCAGGCGAACGGGGCGCCCGCCAGCAGGGCCATCGCTCTGCGGCTGGCGGGCGCATCGGTGCGCAGCAGCCGGGACATCTCGGTGTGGGCGTATCCGCCGTCCTCGGCCTGACGGAACACGCCATGGCAGACGAGCGCCCGCAGGAGCTGGACGAGCGCCTCCTCGTCCGCGCCCACCGCGGCCGCGAGCGAGCCGGCCGCAACGGGCTCCTCGCCGATCGCGTCGGCCAGCCCGAGCCGCGCCGCGGCGGTCACGGCGGCCGTGACGCCGAGGCTGTAGGCGAGGGCGTGCAGACGCAGCGGCGCCGGGGTGCCGGGCGCCTGGCCCGGGACCTGGTCAGCCATGGGACGGTTCCTCCTCGGAGCCGGGCCGGTACGCCCCGAGCGTGTGCCGGGCGTACACCGCGCAGTTGCTGTCGAATTGCAGTGCGGCGTGGCTGCCCGCCGCGTGGACGTCCCGCCAGGCCCGTTCGACCGGGCTGCCTTCGGCCTGGCCGCGGGCCCCGCTCTCCCGCTGCAGCCGGTCCACCGCGTCCATCAGGGACTCGGCGACGATCGCGTAGTCACGGTGGCTGCGGGGAACGGCATCGGGTGCGAGCTCGCCGCCCGCGTCCGCGGTGGCGGCGATCCGGCCGACGAGGAGTACGGCCGTCTCGACGGCGGCCGAGGAGCGGGCCAGCGCGGCCTGCACGGAAGCCTTCTCGGCGGACGGCACCGTACGGCCCATGAGGACCTCGGTCTTCGACGCGATCCACCGTGACCAGGCGTCCAGCGCGCCCTGCGCCGCACCCACGGCCGGAGCGACCATGGTGAGCCCGTTCACCAGGCGGAAGGGCACCGCGTGACAGGGCGCGGGCGCGGTGTCGGGCGCGGTGCCCGCCAGCAGTACGGCCTGGGGGAACGTCAGGTGCTCCGGGACGAAGACGTCGCCGAGCACCACCGTCTTGCTGCCGGTGCCGCGCAGGCCCACGGTGAACCAGGTGTCCTGGACCTCGCAGGCGTGGCGCGGGACGGCGAAGAACCGCAGCTGTTTCTCCGTGTGGCCGGGCTCCCAGGCCGACAGCAGGATCCAGTCGGCGAAGTCCACTGCGCTGATGAAGTTCCAGGTGCCGTTCAGCAGCCAGCCGCCGGCGGCCCGTGCCGCGGTGCCGGCCGGGACGAATCCCGCGCAGATCCGGGCGTCGGGACCCTCGCGCCACACCTCGGTCTGGCCGCGGGCGGGCAGGTAGGCGGCCAGCCGCGCGTGGGAGGCGAAGAGCGAGGCGCACCATCCCGCGCTGGCGCACCCCGCGGCGACCTCGGTGACCGCGGCGACGAAGTCGGTGAACGTCCCGGCGTCACCGCCGAACCGGCGGGGCACGAAGTGCCGGGGGAACCCCGCCTCCACGACCGCGTGGACTGCTTCGGGCGCCAGCATGCGCCGGCGGTCGGCGAGCTGCGCGAGACCGGCCGCGACCGGCCGGGCCGCACGGGCGCCGGCGGGCAGCCCGCCGGACTCCGGTGCGGGCCGCCGCGGCCCGGCCACCGTGGCGAGTGAGGAATCCGGCATGAGCGGATCCTTTCCGTTCAGGGCCGCTCGGCGAGGAACAGCCGGTGCATGGCCTTCTCGGCGGAGTGGTCGGTGGGGTTCGCGAAGCCGGCTTCGGTCAGCATCCGCTTGTAGGTGTCGACGGAGTGGGTCTCGCCGCTGTGCGTCTGGACGAGCATGATCACCGAGAACATGTACGGCAGCGGGTTGGTGTGCGGGGTGTCCTGCGCATCGGTGGTGTGGCCGACCACCGCGATGCGACCACCCGGCTTGACCGCGGTGGCGGCGTGCTTGAGCAGCTCGACGGCCTCCGCCTCGGAGAAGTGGTGCAGCACGTTGGTGAGCATCACGATGTCGTACGGCCCGCCGAGCGGCGTCTTGAACATGTCGCCCGAGATGGTCCGGAAGCGGTCCGCGAGCCCGAGGCGCTCCGCGTGGCGCTGGGTGATCTCCAGGACGTTCGGCCAGTCCAGACCGGTGATGGTGGCCCGCGGCTCGCGCTGCGCGAAGGTGAATCCGTAGGAGCCGTGGCTGCACGCGATGTCGAGGACGTCCACCGTCTCGCGGTCCTTGGCCCACGGGACGAGCTGATCGGCCATCAGGTCGGCCGCGCCGTTGTTGAACCAGGAGGTGTTCGTGGCGAACTCCTCCCAGTAGTCGAACTGCGGGGTGAGCGCGTGCGTCTCGGCGACGGTTCCGCCGTGGCGCACCGCGTCGATCAGGTGCTTCTGGGCGTCCCACTCCCAGTCGCTCGCGCCGAGCCGGACGGCTCCGCCGAAGAACTGCGAGCCGGTGCTGACGAGGAGGGACTCACCGCCGGCCGGCAGCGCGTAGGTGTCGCCCTCGGCCCGCAGCAGCCCGATCGCGGCCAGCGCGTCCAGCAGGATGCGCATGCCCCGGGGGTGGGTGTCCGTGAGCTCGGCGAGGGCCGCCGCGGTCAGCGGGCCGTCCCCGAGCGGGTCGAAGAGACGCAGGTCGAACGCGGTGCGCAGCAGCGCGGTCTTCACGTAACCGCGGGCGATGTCGTGCAGCTGCCGGACGTCGACGCCGGGCAGTTCGGTGTTGGTCATGGCTACCTTCCGTGGCTGAGGGGCGAGCACATACTTGCGGCGCAGCTTCGAAGCGCGTTCGAAGGACGCCCGTCACCCTGCTCTCGCAGGTGACTCACGTGACGGGAAGCAGCATGGAAAGCAAAGTCGAAGTGGTGATCGCGGGCGGCGGTCTGGTGGGCCTGTCCCTCGCGCTCTTCCTTGCCGATCAGGGCGTGCGCACGCTCCTGGTCGAACAGCGCCGGGAGACGTCGAGGCTGCCGCGCGGACGCGGGCTGAACCTCCGTTCCATGGAGGTGCTGCGCGCCGCGGATGTCGAAGACGCCCTGCGCGCCGCCCCGCCGTCGGTCCTGCGCGACCTCCCGGAGATCGCCCGGGCGCGGACGCTGGTCAGCGAGGAGCTCTTCCACGCGGCCCGGCCCGCGGCCGAGGCCTATACGGCGATCAGCCCGACGGAGCCTCTCATGGTCGACCAGAACGAGGTGGAGGCAGTGCTGCGGGTGCACGCCGAACGGCGGGGCGCGCGCCTGCGGTTCGCCACCCGGCTCGAATCCTTCGAGCAGGACGCCACGGGAGTGACGGTGCGGCTGCGCGGCACGCCGGCCGGCACCGCCCACACCGTCCGGGCCGACTACCTGGTGGCCGCCGACGGCCACCGCTCCGCGGTGCGCGCCGCTCTCGGCATCGGTACGAGCGGAGTGGGCAGCATCGCCCACTACGCCAACATCCCCTTCCGCGCCGACCTCACGCGGCCGCTGCGGGGGCGCCGGCTGGCCCTGTGCTACCTCGACGAGCCCGTCGCCCACACCATGCTGACCCGGCTCGACCACGCGGAACGCTGGGTCCTCATGGTCCCGTACCGGCCCGAACAGGGGGAAAGCGCGGCGGACTTCACCGCCCGGCGCTGCGTGGAACTGATCCGGGCCGCGACCGGCGTGCCCGATCTGGCACCCGAACTCCTGGAGGACCTCGACACCCCCGGGGCGACCGTGCAGACCTGGGAGCTCGCCTCCTGGACGGCGGACCGGTACCGCGAGGGGCGGGTGCTGCTGACGGGTGACGCGGCCCATGTGATGGCACCGGCCGGCGGCCTCGGCGGCAACACGGGCATCCAGGACGCGCACAACCTCGCCTGGAAGCTCGCGGCCCTGCTGCGCGGCACCGGCGGAGAGAGCTTGCTCGACACCTACGAACAGGAGCGCCGTCCCGTCGCGCTCTCGGTCGGCGAGCAGTCGGTACGCCAGCAGCTGCGCAGGCGCTCCGGCGAACGTGCGGACGGGGAGCCTGCGCCCCACCCGCTCGCCGCCGTGCTCGGCCACCGGTACCGCTCCCACGCCGTGCCGGCCGAGCGGGACCGGGCCGAACCACCGCTCGTCTCCATGGAGTTCACGGGCGAGCCGGGCAGCCGGGCCCCGCACCACCCGCTCCTGCGCGACGGGCGGCGGCTGTCCACCCTCGATCTGTACCGGACCCGGTTCGTGCTGCTGTGCGGGGAGCGGGGCGAGCGGTGGGCCGACGCGGGCCGCCGCCTCGGTGCCGCGGCGTGGGTCCGCGTCCACCGCATGGGGGCCGGGCTGCGGGACGCGACGGACGGCTGGGCCGCGGCCCACGGGGTGTCGGACAGCGGCGCCGTGCTGGTCCGGCCGGACGGATTCGTCTGCTGGCGGGCGGCCGACGACGCCGATCCGGACCCGGTCGGCAGGCTCGACGCCGTGCTCGCACAGGTGCTGGGCCGCCCGTCCGGCGCCGGGGAACCACGGCCGCACGGCCCTCTCAGCCCCGTATCAGCGCCGTATCAGTGAACCGCTCGACCATCCCCGATCGGAACAGCCGGAGCATCGCAACAGCCGGAGCAAGGGAGAAAGGACCAACATGACGGAGGCACTGCTCGCCGAGGGACTGGCCAAGCGCTTCGGCGACGTCACGGCCCTCGCAGGCATCGATCTCGCGGTGCGCGAAGGGCAGGTGCTGGGTCTGCTCGGGCCGAACGGCGCCGGCAAGACGACGGCCGTGCGCATTCTGTCCACGCTGATCAAGCCGGACGCGGGACGGGCCCTCATCGGCGGCTACGACGTGGTGCGCGAGGCGGCCCAGGTCCGCCACCTCATCGCGCTCACCGGGCAGTACGCGGCAGTCGACGAGAACCTCACCGGGGCCGAGAACCTGGTGCTGATCGCCCGGCTGCTCGAAATGAGCCGGCCCGGTGCCCGGCAGCGGGCGGCCGAGCTGCTGGAGGCGTTCAGCCTGACCGAGGCGGCCCGCCGCACGGTCCGCACCTACTCGGGCGGCATGCGGCGCCGGCTCGACCTGGCGGCGAGCCTGGTGGGCAGGCCCCGGGTGCTGTTCCTGGACGAGCCCACCACGGGCCTCGACCCCAAGAGCCGCATCGAACTGTGGCGGGCGGTGCGCCGGCTCGCGCAGGAGGGCACCGCGGTGCTGCTGACCACCCAGTACATGGAGGAGGCGGACCACCTCGCCGACGACCTCATCGTGATCGACAAGGGGGAGGTCGCGGCCCGGGGCACCGCCGCGGCCCTCAAGGCGAAGGCCGGCGACCGCACGCTCGTCGTACGGCCGGACAACCCGGACGACCTGGAGGCGATGCTGGCCGCCGTGCGCCAGGTCGCGCCCGGGGCGGACGAGGAGGACGGCACGGTCGTCGTCCCGTCGGCCGACGGGGCACTGATGTCGGCGGTGCTGCGCCGGCTGGACGAGGCGGGGCTGCGGCTGGACGAGGCCGGCCTGCGCAAGCCCAGCCTGGACGAGGCGTTCCTCGCCATCGTCGGCACTCCGGCCGGGCAGCCCGATCGCACCGAGAAGGCGAAGGCGGCCCACGAGGGTTCCCGCCCGGCCGCGCACAGTGAGGAGCACGCCGCATGACCACCGACGTCCTGACGCCGTCGTCCGTGACCAGCCCCGCCTCCGCGGCGCAGATCCGCAGGCTGGGGCCGGTCCGGCTGTACCGCCACACCGCGGCCCTGACCTGGCGGGTCCT
This sequence comes from Streptomyces sp. CoH27, assembly GCF_020181035.1. Classification (GTDB taxonomy): domain Bacteria; phylum Actinomycetota; class Actinomycetes; order Streptomycetales; family Streptomycetaceae; genus Streptomyces; species Streptomyces camelliae. The sequence goes on along the minus strand of NZ_JAIQYY010000043.1, from coordinate 83,697 downwards.
CACTCAGATCCGGCACAACCCGGAACCGCTGTTCCTGCTGGGCATCCAGCCCATCCTGTTCCTGCTGCTCTCCACGTACATCTACGGCGGGCAGATGGCCGGATCCAGCCATGCGTACCTGCAGTACGAAGTGCCCGGAGTGCTCGGCTACAACGCCGTGTTCGCGACCATGAGCAGTGCGCCCGCACTGTTCGGGGACGTCTCGCGCGGTGTCTTCGACCGGTTCCGTTCCATGCCCGTCTCCCGGCTCGCCCCGCTGTTCGCCCGCTACCTCGCCGACCTGGTGCTGCAGATGTGGGCCCTCGTCCTGGTGCTGGTCGTCGGCTTCTCGCTCGGGTTCCGGGTCCACACGCACTGGTGGCACCTGTTCTACGGCGTGCTCCTGCTGGCCGGCTTCTCCTTCGGCATGGCCTGGATGGCGATGGCGATCGGCCTGTCGGTGAAGTCGGCGGAGACGGTTCAGATGCTCTCCTTCCTCTGCACCATCCCGCTGACCTTCATCAGCGGCGCCTTCGCCCGCCCCGACACCATGCCCGGCTGGCTCCAGGCGTTCGTCAAGGTCAATCCGGTCACCTGGCTGGCCGCCGCGGAGCGCGGGCTGCTGCTGGGGGGCGCGGTCGCCCGGCCGGTCTTCTACACCCTGCTCTCCTCGCTCGTGGTGGCCGCCGTGTTCGCGCCGCTGGCCATCCGGGGAATCGCCCGGCGCCGCTGAGCACCCACCCCCGCTCCTTCCGACAGGTCCGGCCGGAATCCCGGCCGGACCTCCCTTGAGTTCCGAGAGCGCCGTGCTGGAGGCGACAATGCGGTTGTTGTTCACGACATCGAACTGGGCCGGCCACTACTTCTGCATGATCCCGCTCGGCTGGGCGGCCCAGGCGGCCGGGCACGAGGTCCGGGTCGTCTGCGCCCCGGCCCAGGCGGAGACGATCGGGCGGGCCGGTCTGGTGCCGGTGCCCGTCCTGGAGAGCCCCGACATGATGTACATGGCGCGGCTCAATCTGTACGCCCAGGTCGTCGAGGGCAGGACCGAGCTGCCGGACCTGCCGCTGCACCCGGTCACGGGGCAACGCGTCAGTCGGCTCGACGAGTTCGACGTGGCCGCGGCGCAGCGGGCGTTCACCGGCGAGTACAGCGATGCCGTGCGCATCAGCCATCTGCGGACGAGGGAGTTCGCCCGCGGCTGGCGGCCCGACCTCGTCTGCCACGACGTGCTCGCCGAGGAAGGCGCCCTGGTGGCCGAGGAGTTGGGGGTGCCGAGCGTGTACTGCGCGCCCGGCCTGTTCGGGACCGTCGACGAGGAACTGGGGCTTGATCTGGCCCTGCGCGACCTGATGAACAACATCGCGAGGCCAGGCGTGCCGGCCTGGGGCCGGGACCGCATCACCCGCGTGATCGACCCGTCTCCCCCCTCCGCCGTCCCGCCGCTCGGCGCCGCCGTCCGGATGCCCGTGCGGTACGTCCCGTACAACGGCCCGGGCACGCTGCCCGGTTGGACCCTCGCGCCGCGCGACCGCCCCCGGGTCTGCGTGGTGTGGGGCCGTTCCGCCACCGGGATCTACGGGCCGGACGTGCCCGCGCTGCGCGAGGCCGTCACGGCCGCGTGCGGCCTCGGCGCCGAGGTGGTGCTGACCGCGTCGCCCGAGCAGGTGCGGGCGCTCGGCCCGCTCCCGGACGGGGTCCGGGTGCTGGAGAACTTCCCGCTGCACCTGCTGCTCGCCGAGGCGGACGTGCTGGTCCATCACGGCAGCGACAACTGCCTGATGAACGGCGCGGTGGCGGGCGTGCCCCAGCTGGCCCTCGCGCTGGCCAGCGACCAGATCGTGTTCAGCAGGCGGCTCGCCGCGACCGGCGCCGTCATCGCGCTGGAGGGCCTGACCGCACAGCCGGCCCGCATTGTCACGTCCCTGGCGGCGCTCCTCGACGACCCCGGCCCGCGCGCGGCGGCCGGTCGCCTGCGCGCCGAGACGGCCCTCGCACCCGCACCGAGCGAGGTCCTGCGGGACCTGACAGAGCCCGCGACCGCCGTGTGACGGGGGGGGACGCCAACGGGGCCGGCCTCAGTGAGACCGGCCCCGCCGTCCGCGGTGTCTGGTCAACGCGCGCCGTAGATGCGCCCGGCCACCGCACGCTTGGCGGCGCGCAGGCGTTCCAGGGTCTGCGGCGGATAGCCGCCGCCCTGCGGCCGGTCCGGTATCTCCGTGCCCCCGGGGCCGCCGAGGCCGTCCAGGAGCTGCCAGTTCGACCCGCCGTCCGTCAGCGAGCGGTGCTTGGTGCCGTAGTAGTCCGGCCGGATGCTCAGGGCCACACCGGACGCCCCTCCCGCGGCAGCCACCAGATGGGGGTGGAAGCGGGTGGTCAGCCACGCCTGGCCGGGGCGCACGGGCAGTCCTTCCGCCAGCACCTGTGCCATCGAGTAGCTGCGCGCCCCCGGCAGAGTCCGCCGGGCCAGCTCCAGGACCGCCCCGTCCTGGTCGGGCGCGCATTCCAGCAGGCCCACCTCTGTCGCGCCCCAGGCGCGGACGACCTCGGCGAAGAAGGAGATCAGTTCCGCCGGATCGTCGTCGGCGAGCAGCGACTGGGCACTCACCATCACGTCCGGCGCGTCGTCCGCGCGCAGCAGCCCCGGCCCGAAGCCGAGGAAGACGTCGTCGCAGCTTTGCGCGGCCGGTTCGGCGCCGAGCAGTCCGGCCGACGCCGCGTCCCGCACGTCGACGACCGCGAAACCGGCCGCGAGCGACCGGATCAGGTCGCTCGCGCCCTCGGCCGGCGGCCACAGTCCCTGCCCGGTCATCGCGGCCAGCCCGCTGGAGAGCCCGGTGGCGGTCACGATCCCCGCGAGCAGACCGGCGAACGGGGCCCAGATGGCGTTGATGAACCCGCCGCCGACCAGATGCACCACGTCCGCGCGGCGCAGTTCCCGCAGCGCACCGGCCTGTTCGGGAAAGCGGTCCGGGTCGCGCACGGCGCCCGCGACCGCCTCGGCCGTCCTGGCCGGGTCCGGCGACCAGTGCAGTACGCACAGCTGCCACAGGCCGTTCAGGAACCGTGCGCGCGGATGCACGCCGCCCATCCGGGCGGCGGCCGCCTCGGGGCCGATGCAGTCCACCACCACCTCGGCGTCCGGAGCCACCTCGGCGAGATGGCGGAGCCAGGTCATGGCGATCAACTCGTCGCCGTAGTTGGGAATCCCCGCCGGGGAGACCAGGTAGTACACAGGTCGCACTCGATCCACCATGGGCCCATTGGGTGACACGGCCTTCGAGGCCGCTTCGAAGGGCGTTGGACACGTCACCGCCCCGCCGGCGGGGAGCCGGGGGCGAACGCTCCTTCCTTGAACGTGAGTTGAAGGGGCGCCCGGATACTTCGGGGGAAATCCGCCGTACGGAGGGGCCGCCCCTCCGCGCCCACGAGGAGGCCCCATGCGGGTGCTGATCATGGCCACACCGGTGGCCAGCCACTTCACACCGATCGTCCCCCTCGCCTGGGCGCTGCGTACGGCGGGGCACGAGGTCCTGGTGGCCGGTCAGCCCGACATCGTGGCACCAGCGCTCGCCGCCGGGCTGCAGGCCTTCGAGATCGGCGACCTGTTCGACGCGGTCGAGGCGCTGACGGCCAAGCTGCCCGCGGGCAAGCGGCCCAATCAGGCGGGCCGGGCCCAGGTGTCGGACCAGACCCCGTTCACTCTCGCGATGCCGTGGCTGATGCACGCCCGCTATCTGATGAAGCAGTACCTGGAGTTCGCCACCGAGTGGCAGCCGGACCTGGTCGTCAGCGACCCCATGGAGTTCAGCGCGCTGCTCGTGGGCGGGGTGCTCGGCGTTCCGGTGGTGCACCACCGCTGGGACATCGACCCCTTCGCCGACGAGTCGCTGGGCATGGCACGGACCCTGCTCGGCGCCCGCTTCGCCCGCCACGGCCTCGCGGGCCCGCTCCCCGGGCCGAGCCTGGTTCTGGACTCGTGCCCGCCCTCGGTGCGCGGCACGCCGGACGCCGCGGGCGGGGCTCCCACCAGAGCGGTGCGGTACGTCCCGTACAACGGTGCGGGCGCGCTGCCGGAGTGGCTGACCGAGCCCGCCGGGCGCTGCCGGGTGGCCGTCACGCTGGGCGGACTGACCGCCTCGCTCAACGGCGTTCCGCTGTTCCGCAGCGTGGTCGACGCGCTCGAAGCGGTCGAGGGCGTCGAGACGGTGGTGACCCTGCCGGGCGTCCATCACGCCGAGCTGGGGCCGGTGGGGCCGGCCACCCGGGTGGTCGAACCCGTGCCGCTCAACCTCTTCCTCGACTCGTGCGCGCTCGTCGTGCACCACGGCGGTACGGGTACGGCGCTGACGGCCTGCTCCTTCGGCCTGCCCCAGCTGGTGCTGCCGCAGATCGGCAACGAGTCGCTGTGGGCCGCGCGGCTGCGCGACCGCGGTGTGGCCCGTGAACTCACCGACCCCGCCGCCCAGGACGATCCGAAGGCGATCCGGGACGCGGTGCACGCCCTCATCGACGACCCCGCCTACCAATCCGGTGCGCGCAAGGTCGCCGACGAGATGGCCGCACTGCCCTCCCCCGCCGCTCTGGTGCCCGAACTGGAGGCGCTCGTCGCCGGGTTCGGTGCCCGATGAGAATGCTGGTCGCCGCGCTCGCGCCGAGCCATCTGCTGTGCATGGTCCCCATGGCGTGGGCGGCGCGTGCGGCCGGGCACGAGGTCCTGGTCGTGGGGCGCACCGAGGTCGCCCGGGCGGCCCGGCGGGCCGGGCTGCCCGCGGCCGAGGTGGCCGAGGTGGCCGAGCTGCCCGTGCCGCCGCCCGCACCCGGGGAGGCTCCCGGGCCCTTCGCCGCCCCGGCCGGGGCCGCCGGTCAGCCGGAGTCCGCGCTGTCCGGCGTGGCACGGATGCTGACGGACCGTCAGCGCAGTGTCTTCGCGGGGCGTGTCTGGCCGGCCGGGGGACACCCCTGGCAGGTGCGCGTGGGCCGGGTCGTCGACGGATTCCTGTCCGTGGCCCGGCGGTGGCGCCCCGATCTGGTGCTGTGCGACCCGATCGAGTTCACGGGCCTGGTCGTCGGCGCGGTCCTCGATGTGCCGGTGGTCGTGCAGCGCTGGGGAGGGCCCGACTCCATGAGCGCGGACGCGGTCGCCCGCGCCCGGGCCCTGCTGGCCGAGCCCGCGGCCCGGCTGGGTGCGAGCCGTGGCCTGCCCGCACCGGCACTGACCCTCGATCCCTGTCCGCCGAGCCTGCGGCTGGACACCGCGACCCCGGTACGGGGGGTCCGGTTCGTCCCGTTCAACGGAGCCCAGCCGACCCCGTCCTGGGCGCGCACACCGCCGCCGCGGCCCCGGGTGTGCGTGACCTTCGGGCTGTTCGGCAGCGAGGCGGCCCGGTCGGGCGCCGACTTCGTCGAGGGCGGTGATCTGGCGACACGCCTCGGCGCCGTCGCCGAGGCGCTGCTGCCGTGGACCGGCCTGGACGTGGTGCTGACCGTCCCGCAGGCGGCGGGGCCGCTGCCGCGGCGGCTGCCCGACCGGTTCCGGATCGTCGAACGTGCCCCGCTGGACGCCCTGTTCGCCTCCTGCGACCTGGTGGTCCACCACGGCGGCACCGGCACCGCGATGACCGCCTGTGCCCGTGGGGTGCCGCAGCTGCTGGTCCCCCCGCCGCACCCGGCCCTCGTGGACTGCGCCGCGGGGCTCGTGCGGCGAGGGGTGGGACGTGTCGTGGAGGGTGCGGACCAGACCGATCCCCTGGCGCTGCGGGCCGCGGTGAGCGACCTGATCGGCGGGAACGGTGCAGGAGCCGGTACCGGGTTCCACGAACAGGCCCGGCTCCTGGCCGCCGAGATCGCCGCTCAGCCGGCTCCGGCGGAACTCGTACCGGTCCTCGCCTCGCTGGCGTAGGGGCCGGCGGCCCTGGGGCCCGCCTCCGCGGCGGGCTCCAGGAACGGGTCGAGCATCCCCGGGATCAGGTCCTGGGCCACGTGCAGCGCGTCGACCGCGTCCATGTCGGGCAGATCGTAGCGGCGGCGTCCCGCGGCGGTGGTGGCGATGAGCGTGACGAGCCCGGCGCGCCGCTGGAAGAACGAGCCACGCAGCCGCAGCCCGACCACGCCCTGGTGCGACAGCGCCCAGCGGCGCCTGACCAGCACGCCCGAGCGGCCCACGAGGTACGGACCGGTCCGCGCATGACCCAGGGAACGGTACCCGTCGAGGGCCAGCAGGACGCCGAGCGGGAACAGCAGGGCCACTGCGGGCCACGGCCACACCGGCACCACCGACCACCGCACCCCCGCCGCGAAGAGCGCTGCGACCGCCGCGACCGCCAGCAGCGAACGTACGACCCGGCGGCGCAGCGCACGCCGCGGATGGGGGGAGAGCGCACACTCCACGGGGGCGGACTCGCGCAGCACCTCGATCGCGACCTGCCGCACATGGGCCACCTGCGCCGACGGCACCAGCAGCGCGCCGCCGCCGCGGCCCGGCCGCAGCCCGGTGGTGATCGCGACGCAGCGGGCACCGCCCAGGGCACGTACGGGAAGCGTCTCGCCGATCTCGATGCCCCGCACCCGGCGCTCCTCGATCGTGACGGTGCGCGTGGTCAGCAGCCCGTGCGAGGTCTGCAAGGTCCCGTCGGGCAGCCGCGACAGCCGGAAGTTGCCGAACATCACGGCGTAGAAGAGCGTCGACGCGGCAGTGGTGCACACGACGGCGGCCAGTGCCGCCGCCAGCACACCGTTCCAGGGGTGACTGCCGCGCAGCTGGTCCGCGAGGGCGTGTGCGGGCGCCGAGTCCCAGGGGTCCAGACTCATCTCGTGCAGCAGGGCGGCGAGCAGCGCGAGCAGGACGGGGCCGCCCACGTTCAGGGGGGCGTACCGCAGCCAGGCGGGCCGGAAGGAGCTCAGTTCGGTGCTCAGGGGCCGCGCCATGTCCGTACGGAACAGCTCGGCCCGCAGCCGGTCGGCGTCCGCCGCGCTCAGCGCGTCCAGCCGCAGGCGCCCCTCGGTACCGCGGTCGCCGGTGCCGGTGCCGAGGTCGACCCGGGCCAGTCCCAGCATCCGGTGCAGCAAGTGCGCGGTGACGTCGACGCTGCGCACCCGTTCACGTGGCACCGAGGTGACCTGACGGCGCAGCAGCCCACGGCGCAGCTGCACCTGTTCCTCGGTGACCCGGAACTCCGTTGTGTACCAGCGCACCGGGCCGAGCAGCACCGCGCCGGCCGAGGCCAGCAAGGACCACTGCCCTCCGTTGCCGGTGCTGACGCCGACGACCAGCGTCGCGACCAGAACGGGCAGGGCCCGCACCAGCTCGTGCAGGGGGTGCACCGCGAGCATCCTCGGATGGAGCCGCCGCCAGGGGGTCGGATCGGCAGGCACGGGAGCATCCGTCATGTGGCATCCCCCTTCGTGCTCTGGGCGCGCCGGGTGAGCGCGGCCGCCAGTTCCATGGCGGTGGTGTGGCCGAGTCCCTGAATGACCACGGGCCCTGCCGCCGAGGCCGTGGTGACGGTGACGTTCGTCAGGCCGAAGAGCTGCTCCAGCGGCCCGCGCGCGGTGTCGACGGTCTGGATGCGCGACACCGGCGCGATGCGGCGCTCCTCCACCAGCCAGCCGGTCTGGGTGTAGAGCGCCTCGGGAGCGGCCTCCCAGCGGTGTACCCGGTAGCGCCACGACGGCATGACGAGGGTGTGCGCGGCGCCGGCCACGGCGGTGACCGCCAGCGCCGCCAGATGCAGTCCGCGCCGCCCGTCGGACGCCCACAGCAGCCAGACGGTCTGCGCCGCGGCCAGCAGCAGCCAGCCGCAGGCCGCGCGCGTGGTCCAGTAGCCGACGGCGCGCCGGTCGAGCCGGTGCTCGGGCCGGCGCAGCACCGGCCCCGCCGTACCTGCGGCGGTCACTGCGCGGCCTCCGCCTTGGCGACGATCTCCTCCAGCGCGGGGACGACCGAAGCGGGCTGCGGCTGCTCCTCGATCTCCTGGCGCAGCGCGCCCGCGCCGTCCCGGTAGGCGGCGTCCTCCAGCAGCGCGGAGACGTGCTCGCGCACCGAAGCCGCGTCGACCTCGTCCTGGGGCAGATGGCGGCCCGCCCCCACGGCCACCAGCCGCTCCACGTTGAACCGGCCCTCGGGAATCTTGGTGATGCCCAGCTGGGGGACGCCGTAGGCCGCGGACGTCATCATCACGCCCGTGCCGCCGGTGTGCACGATGGCCTGGCAGGTCTGTACGAGGGCGCTGAGCGGGAGCCAGTCGACGGCGCGCACATTGTCCGGGAGGTCACCGAGGTGGCTGCGGTGCTCGGGGTCCATCGCACCGACGGTGAGGACGACTTCGGCGTCGAGCGAGGCCGCGCTGCGGGCGATCCGCCCGAAGAGCTCGATGATGCCCACGCCCAGCTTCTTCTGCTGCGAGGTCCCCCAGGTGACGAGGACCCGTGGGCGGGCCGGCCGCTCCAGCAGCCAGGACGGCTCGATGCCGGGGCCGTTGTAGGGGATGTAGCGCATCTGGACGCGGTTGATCTCGTGCTGCCCGGGCCAGCGCAGCCCCGGCGGGCACGGGTCGATCCACGCCTCGGGGTCCAGCAGGGGCTCGACGCCCCAGCGGGAGAACAGGTCCAGGTATCCGGCCCGGTGCTCCGTGCCCACCCAGTCCTTGATGTCCAGCCGCAGCAGCCGGGCCAGCCCGTACAGATGGCTCACGGTCGGTATGCCGAGGGCCTGCCCGGCGACCGGCCCGGCGAAGGTCACCGGGTCGTGCACGATCAGGTCCGGCCGCCACTCGCGGCAGTAGTCCACCAGCCCGTCCACCATGTGCTCGCAGACGCTGAACTGCTTCTCGGCCAGCTGGTCCGTGACGCGCATCCAGACAGCGGTCTCCGGTTCGTCCTTGTCGGCCGGCTTGGGGACGAACGTGCCGCGCCGGTACCAGGATTCCGCGTCGATGTCCGCCCCGACCGATACACCGGGCAGGCCCGACGCATGGACGGTGTCCATCAGCGACGGGGTACTGGCGAACCGCACCTCGTGCCCGGCGTTCAGGCAGGCCCAGGCGAGCGGCACCATGGGATAGAAGTGCGGCCGGGCGGCGTAGGCGGTGAACAGAATGCGCATGGAAAGTCCTTCGGGGGGGGTGGTGGTGAAGCCCGCGTCCGGTGGAACGAAGCGGGTCAGGAGGCGAGCCGGCGGATGTCGTCGACCAGTCGGGCGTGACGCAGGACCGCGTCCGTTCCGTGCCCGGTGCCGGCGGGCAGCGCGCCGCCGTCGAGCACGCCGCGGGCGAAGGCCCGTACGACGTTGGCGAACTGGTTGTCGGCGGCCAGGGTGATGTCCTGTGTGCCCTCCTGCCGTTCGATCCGGATCACCGGGCGGTGCTCCGGGGGCGGGGTGAAGGCGCGGTCGACGGCGATGCGCCCGGTGCTCCCCCAGAGTTCGTACGACGAACGGTAGGCGTTCGCCATGCCGAACGTGAGCTGGGCGGTCACCCCGGCCGGCGTGCGCAGCAGCGCGGCCCCGCCCATGTCGACGCCCCGGCGGGTACAGCGGCGCAGCACGGATCCGACGACCTCCAGGCCGTCGCCGAGGAACAGTTCGGCGGCCCGCACCGGATATCCGGCGACGTCGAGCAGCGCGCCGCCGCCGAGCGACGGCTGGTGGCGGATGTCCTCGTCGGGCAGCTCGGGAATGGTGAACGCGGCCGAGAACGCGCGCAGTTCACCGATGGCGCCCTCGGCGACCAGGCGGCGCACCTCGGCGTGCTGCGCGTGGTAGGTGAACATGAAGTTCTCCATGAGCAGCAGTCCGTGCGAGCGCGCCAGGTCCACCAGGCGGGTGGTGGTGGCGGCGTCCGTGGTGAGGGGCTTCTCGGCCAGGACGTGCTTGCCGGCGCGCAGGGCCGCCTCGATCCACCGCGCGTGCAGTCCGGCCGGCAGTGGTATGTACACCGCATCGATGTCGTCCCGCTGGAGCAGCGCCGCGTAGCCGTCGACGGCCGCGCAGCCGAACCGGTCGGCGAAACGCTTCGCCTTCTCCGCGTCCCTGCTGGCCACCGCGACCAGGTCCAGCTGGGGATCCGCGACCGCGGCGGGCAGGGTGCGCCGCCACGCGATGTCCGCGCAGCCCAGCACGCCCAGTCGCACCCGCCGCCCCGCACCGTCGTCGTCCGTCATGGCACCGCCTTTCCGCGCACTCGTCGCGAAGGATCCTGCCGGGACGGCTTCGAGCCGTCCTCAAGGAACGGGGGCCGCACGCACCAGCCTTGTTCGATCCTCAAGGGGACCTCCGTAGCCTCCCGGCCATGGAGTTCCACCCGTTGACAGTGCCTGGGTGCTATCTGCTGCGTCCCCGCCTCCTGCGCGACACTCGGGGCAGCTTCTACGAGGCGTTCAAGGAGCCGGACGTGGCCGAGGCGGTCGGCCGCCCCTTCACACCGCGACAGGTCAACTACTCGGTCTCCCGCCGCGGGGTGCTGCGGGGGATACACAGCGTCCTGCTGCCCCCCGGACAGGCGAAGATCGTCACCTGCCACCGGGGCGTGGTACGGGACATCGTCGTGGACATCCGGCTGGGATCACCCACCTTCGGAGTCCATGACGTCAACGTGCTGCGTGCGGAGGAAGGTGCCTCCGTCTTCGTCCCGGAGGGAGTGGGGCACGGCTTCGTGGCACTGACCGACGACGCCTGCGTGGGCTACCTCTGCTCCACGCCCTATGTGCCAGGCACCCCGCTCGACATCGATCCGCTGGACCCGGAACTCGCCCTGCCGTGGGGAACGAAGTGCGATCCGATCATGTCCCAGAAGGACGCCCAGGCACCGACCGTCGCGGCAGCCGCACAGGCGGGACTGCTGCCCACCTACGAGGAGTGCCTGGCCTGGTACGAGCGGATGCGCACCGAGGGCTGACCGGCCCGGCACTCATGGCTGCGGCCCGTGCGACGGCGTCAGGGGCGCAGGCCGAGTCCTCCGTCCGCGACCACGACCTGACCGCGCAGCCACGCCGCCTCGTCGGTGCACAGCAGTGCGACCACGTCGGCGACGTCCGACGGCATCGTCAGCCGGCCGGCCGGGGTGCGGGCGGCCAGGGCGGCCTCGACCGGCCCCTTCGCAGCGCCCGGGTCCTTGTCCAGTTTGGCGGTGGAGACGGCGTTGACGACGATGCCGTGTCCGCTCAGCTCCACGGCCAGGTATCCCACCAGCGACTCCAGGGCCGCCTTGGCGAGACCGAGGCTCACATATCCGGGCACGACCTGGTGCGCACCGGTGCTGGAGACGGCCACGACACGGCCGCCGGGCGGCATCAGACCGGGCAGCCGGGCCGCGGCGTGCAGCAGCGGGTCGACCGCCGTGGCGATGTCCTGGTGCAGAGCGGCGTGGTCGGCGCCGGTCGCCGGCATCGGTGTCCAGGTCGCCGCGTTGTGCACGAACACGTCCAGCCGGCCGTGCCGTTGCCGTACCGTCTGAAGCAGCTCGGGCACGGAGTCCGGCGCGCGCAGGTCCGCGCGGATCGCGGACGCGCTGCCCTTCAGGCCGTCCAGGGAGCGCAGCGCGTGCGCGGCGTCCTCGTCGCTGCTGCCGTAGCCCAGGATCACGTCGCAGCCACAGGCGCACAGTTTGCGCGCGATGGCCAGGCCGAGGCCCCGCGTACCACCGGTCACCAGCGCGATGCGGCCTTCCAGGCCCAGCGTGCTGCCGGTCGTCGGCTCGCTCATGCCGCGCCCGGCTCCAGGACGGACACCACCGGACCCTGGAACGGCTCGACGTCGGCGAGACGGGCGAACAGACCCAGGTGGCCGCGGAATTCGTCGGACTGGAGCACCGCGAGGTAGGAGGCGCTGTCGTCCCAGTACCCCACGTTGACGTACACCTCGGGGGTGCGGGCCGAGCGGATCAGCTGGGCGCGCTGGAAGCCCGGGCGGCTGCGCATGAACTCCGCATGTTCCTTGAACGCCTGCTCGAACTCGGCGGTGTCCGCCTTGACGGTGAACTTCGTGACGGCGACGACGGGCTCGACGGAATCTGACACTTCGTTACCTCCGGGACGGGGCGGGACGGCGGTCCGCCGCTTCATGAGTTCCTCGCGCAGCTGCCTGCGCTCGATCTTTCCGTTCGCGGACCGCGGGATCGCGTCCGCCGGCTCGGCGTACCGGACGTGCTGGTAGTAAGGGAGCTTCGCGTTCACCTCGGCCACCACACCGGGGACGGTCGCGGCGGGGTCGGCGAGGACGAGCAGGGCGCCGGCGACCGCGCCGCTGAGAGCGTGGGGCAGATCGGCCACCGCGCAGTCCGCGACGGCCGGATGGGCCCGCAGGGCCTTCTCCACCTCGGTCGGGGAGACCAGGTAGTTGTCGCACTTGAAGACGTCCTTGATCCGGTCGACCAGGAAGAGATAACCGTCCTCGTCGAGCAGGCCGATGTCGCCCGTGGCCAGCCAGCCCTCGGCATCCAGCGGCGACGTGCCCTCCAGATAGCCGCGCATGACCTGGGGGCCGCGCACCTGGACCTCGCCGCGCTCGCCCGCCGCCAGCTCCTGCCCGGTGCCGAGCCCGACGATCCGGCACTCGGTACCGTCCACCACAGGCCCGACCGAACCGGGCCGCGGCCTGTCGGGACCGTCGCTGTGGGTCAGCGGAGACGTCTCCGCCAGCCCGTACCCCTGGATGACGGGGACGCGGAAGTGGCCGTGCAGCGCGCCCGCGGTCTCGGCGGGCAGCGCGGAACCGCCGGAGGCGACCATCCGCACGGTGTCGAAGCCGAGCTGCGGCAGCCGGTCGTCGGCCGCCAGCCGGGACAGGCGCATCGGGATGCTGTAGTAGTGCGTCGCCCGGTGGCGGTTCGCCGAGTGCACCGCCTCGACCGGGTCGGGGGCGGGGCAGAGCACCTGGGACGCGCCCGCGTACAGGGCGGAGTTCAGATGCATCAGGTGGTACTTGGGCAGGTGGTTGAGGGTGACCGAGGTGTCGTCCAGCCGGTGCGCGCGGGCGACCTGTGCCGCGTTCACGAGCAGGTTGGCGTGGGTGAGCACCGCCGCCTTGGGCGGTCCGGTCGTTCCGCTGGTGAAGTGGAGGCACGCGGTGCCGCCGGGATGTCCGACGGCGGCCGGACGGTCCTCGGGCCACTCCTCGCCGAGCAGGAGTACCTCGCTCAGGTGCGGCAGCTCCGCGCGCAGCGGCCTCAGCTCCGCGAGGACCGGCGGGGTGACGATCGCCAGCCGGACCCGGCCGGCGCCCAGCAGATGGCGCAGTTCGTCGGCCCGGAGCAGCGGGTTGACCGGGACGACGACGTTGCCGCTGCGTACGATCCCGTGGAAGGCCACGGCGAAGGCCGGGTCCAGCGGGGACGCCAGTGCCACGCTCTCGCCGCCCGTCCCGATCAGCTTCTGGACGGCGGCGGCACACCGGTCGGCCGCCGCGTCCAGCTCGCTGAAGGTCAGCGCGGCGGAGTCCGGGGAGGCCGTGCGGACGGCCACCCGGTCCCCGTACCGGCGGGCGGCCCGGGAGACCAGACCGTCCAGGGTGTCCGCCGCCATGAGTGCGTCACTCATGCCCGTTCTCCGCATGGGCCTTGGCGAGGCGCAGGGTGGCCAGGCTGTTCGTGCCGAGCGCGGCGCGCACGGCCTTGCGGGCGTCGGAGACCGTCGCGTCGGCGCCCAGGACGTCCCGTACCGTGTGCGGGTTGATCACCACCGTGTGCCGGGACGTGGCCCGCACGCCGTCGGCGGTGGGACGGAAGGTCCACTCGCCGGTGTGGGCCGTCATGATGGCGGGTACGCGGGTCTGCTTGTAGACGATGCGGGTGTCCTGGAAGCAGACCCTGGCGGACTCCGTGGTGTGCACGGTGCCGTCCGGGGAGCGGGTGTCCATGGTCATCAGCTGGAGTCCGGGAACACGTTCGGTGAGCTCCAGCCGCGAGACGTGCGGGAGCCGCTCGGGCCACAGGTCGCTGCGCTCGATGAACGCGTAGACCTCGGTGGCCGGACCGGCGATGTCCACGCTGTCCTCGAACGTCATCACCAGCTCGGCGGTCTGCGCGTGGCTCTCGGCCGTGGTCTTCAGTGCGGCCAGCTCGGCCCTGCTGTTGCGGTCGACGGCTCGCTCGATCCAGTCCAGGCCCTCGGGGTCGTCGTCGACGGCGGCGTAGTCGTGGAGCAGGTCGACGGTGCAGCTGTCGTCGGTCAGGGCGGTGACGCGCCACTCCCCTCCCATGGCGGCGACGGGCGGCTGCGAGACCTCCTGGCGGAACGTGACGACACGGGCGGCGGCGTCGAGCCGGCGGCGTGAGGTCCACGTCCGCACCTCGCCGTTGGCCAGCGCCCAGAGCCGGATGACCTCCTGCTCGTCGTCGCCGCTCACCTGTTCCGCGTGGACGGTGGGCGCGAACAGCCGGGGCCAGCCGGTGACGTCCGCGATCAGTGCGTAGGTGATGTCGGCCGGTGCGGCGACCGCGACCGAATGCTCCGCGAAGTGCGTCTTGGGCTGTGACACCGCGCTCTCTTCCTCGTCTTCCTTGTTGCGTCGGCTGATGGGTCGCGTCCGGCCGGACCGGCCGCCGGTGCGCTCAGTAATTGCCGAGACCGCCGCAGACGTTGAGGGCCTGCGAGGTGATCGAGGCGGCGGCGTCGGTGGCCAGGTAGCCGACCAGAGCGGCGACCTCCTCGGGCGTGCTGTACCGGCCCAGCGGGATCTTGGCCTCGAAGCGGCTCAGCACCTCGTCCTCGGAGACGCCCCAGTGGTCGGCGTAGCCCGACCGGACGCGCTGGGCCATCGGCGTCTCGACGTAGCCGGGGCACACCGCGTTGACGGTGATGCCGGTGGGCGCCAGCTCGTTGCCGAGCGCCTTGGTGAAGCCGATGACTCCGTGCTTGGAGGCCGAGTAGGGGGCACCGAGGACCACGCCCTGCTTGCCGCCGGTGGACGCGATGCTGATGACCCGGCCCCAGGACTTGTCCCGCAGCCCGCCGGTGGTCAGCACCTCGCGGGTGACGAGGAAGACACTGTTGAGGTTGGTGTCGATGACGTCGTACCAGACCTCGTCGGGCAGGTCCGCGGTGACTCCGCCGCCGTTGCGGCCGGCGTTGTTGACCAGGATGTCGATGGTGCCGAACCGGTCCACGACCGCGCGCACCAGCCCCGCCACCTCCTCGCGCGACCGTACGTCGCAGGCGGCTCCGGCCACGTCCAGACCCCGGCCGGCGAGATCCTTGACCGTGGCGGCCACCGCCCCGGCGTCCCGTGCGCAGATGAACACCCGCGCGCCGGAGCCCGCGAGTGCCTCGGCAACGGCAAGCCCGATGCCGCTCGTCGCCCCGGTGACCAGGGCGACACGGCGCTGTTCGTTCGTCATGGCCCGAGCCTGGCAACGGCTGTTCGAGCGGGCTTCGACGCGGGACCGAGCCGGGCGGCGGCGGCGGGTCCGCCCCGGACCGTCGAAGGCACCTCGAAGCGCGCTCCAACGTCCCTCACCACGATACGGCCGTCGAGAGCCAGGTGGCCCCGCACGCGGTGGGCCACCTCGAAGGAAAGGACCTGCCGTGTCTGCCGTGTCCAGTGAGCCGACCACCCCGGCCGCCCCTGCCCGGGGTGCCGACGCCGACCTCTACACCGAGGTGCAGCACTTCTACGCCCGCCAGATGCAGCTGCTGGACGCGCGGTCCTGCGCCGAGTGGGCCGGCACCTTCACCGAGGACGGCGTGTTCGCCGCCAACGGCCTGCCCGCCCCGGCCGAGGGCCGGACCGCGATCGAGACCGCCGCCCGGGCCGCCCAGGACAGGCTGGCCGCCGAGGGCCTGGTGCACCGGCACTGGCTCGGCATGGTCACCGTCGACCGGGCCGACGACGGCACGGTGCGCGCCCGGTCGTACGCCCTGGTCATCCAGGTTCCGCTGGGCGGTGTGCCGGCCCTGCACCGCAGCACGGTGTGCGAGGACACGCTGGTGCGCGGCGAGGACGGCTCCCTGCTGGTCCGGGACCGCCGGGTGACCCGCGACGACCTGGCGTGATCCGGAGTGCAGGGCACCGCCGGCCATGAGGACAGAAGGCTCCGCGCTGCACGCGGCGGACGGAAAGGCTGACGAAGAATGACGCAAGCGGCAACACCCAGGGGCGCGGTGTCCCGCGCCGATCGGCTGGAACGGCTCGTCTGCGAGACACTCGGCGCGGAGCCGGGCCCGGCCTGGCGCGCGGAGGCGGCCGGCAGCTCGTTCATCGCGCTGGGAGGTGACTCCCTGGGGGCCGTCGCCCTCGTCGCCCAGGCGGAGGAACTCCTCGGCGTGAGCATCGATCTGGCCCGGCTGCTCGGCCTCGACCCGCTGGGCGAGGTACTGGCCGCCGCACTGGCGGCGGCCCCCGCAGAGGTGCGGCACCCGGCCGTGGCGGAGGCGGCCGCGCCGCGCCAGGGACTGCGCCCGACGCTGCCGGGGCAGGAGAGCATGCTGCTCACCCAGCAGTTCGTCGGCGGGTCCGCCCTGCACATGATGGTCACCGCCGAGCTCACCGGTCCGCTGGACGGCGCGGCGCTGCGGTCGACCCTCGACTGGCTGGTGGCCCGCCACGAGGAGCTGCGGACCGTGTACGTGGCCGAGTACGGCCGGTACTGGCGGCGGGTCCTGGAGCACTGGCAGGCGCCGGTGACCCGCATGTCGCTGTCGGTGGCCGAGGGCGACGACGCGGTGGATGTGGTGCATTCCCACCTCACCTCGGTGAGCGGGCAGTTCCTGGAGCCCACCAGGCGGCCTCCGGTCGCCTTCGTACTGACGGAACTCGGCCCCGAGCACCACCTGCTGACGTTCCTGCACCACGCCGTGACCGCCGACGGCTGGGGGGTCGGGGTCTTCTGGAGCGAGTTCGCCGAGCACTACCAGGCGCTGCGCGAGGGCCGGGACACCGACGGCACACCGGCGCCCTCGCCCGACCTCGTCGTCGACCGGGCCGAGCAGCTGGCCGCCTCGGGCCACACCGCCGAACTCCTTGCCCGGCGCACGGCCCAGCTCGCCGACGCGCCCAAGGTGCTGGAGCTCCCGAGCGACCTGGTCCGGCCGGCCTCGTTCGACTTCGTGGGCAAGCGGCTCTACTTCGGGCTCGGCGACGCGGCCCGCCAGGCGTGCGAGGACCTGTGCGCACGGACCGGTCTGAGCCGCACGGTCGTGCTCCTCGCTGCCTGGGCGCTGGCGCTGGGGCGCCGCGCGGGCACCCGGGACCTGCTGGTGGGCATCTCGTCGGCCGCGCGCGCCAGCTCCGAGATCATGCGCCTGCTCGGGCCGTGCAGCGTGCTGCTGCCGGTGCGGTGCGAGCTGGTGGACGACGCTCCGGTCGACGACTACCTGCGGTCGGTCTCCCGCGCCCTGACCGAGTCGCTCGCGGCCGGCGACGTTCCCTTCGAGGATCTCGTGGCCGGTCTCGGCGGCATGCCCGACGACCGCCGGATCCCCCTGGTCCAGGCAGTTTTCTCGGCGCACGACGACCTGGTGCCGCTGCACCTGCGCGCGGCCGAACTCGACATCGCGATCCACGAGGGGCACTGCTCGGGCACCGCCGCCGACGTCTCGCTGTATGTGCAGCGGTGGGGCAGCGACCCCAGGGTGGCCCTGGAGTACGCGACGTCCGTGCTCACCCTCGCCGAGGCCACCGAACTCGCCGACTCCTTCCGGGCCGCCCTGGTCGAGCTCGCGTCGGCCGCCGGGCACCCGCTCGCCCGCGTACGGGGGCTGACCGAGCGCCAGCGCGCGCGGATCCGGGAGCTGGGCGAGGGTTCCCCGGCGGCTCCGGCGGAGGGGATCTGGCAGACGTTCGAACGCTGTGCGGGCGAACACGCCGGCCTGACCGCCGTGGACGACCCCGCCTCCGGCATCTCGCTCACCTACGGCCAGTTGTACGACGCGGCGGTCGCCCAGTCGGTCCGCCTCGCCGAGGCGGGCGTGACGGTGGGGGACCACGTGGTGGTCGCGGTGCCGCGGTCCGCCGCCGAGGCCGTGGCCGTCCTCGCGGTGCTGCGGCTCGGCGCCGCCTACACCGCGCTGGGCACCGCCTATCCGTCCGGCACCCTGCGGGAGATGCTGGCCGCGCTGGCGCCACGCGCGGTACTCGGTTCAGGGGAGCATGCGGACCTGCTCACGGGGCTCGCCCCGGAGGGCTGTGCGCGCGTCGCCCTGGTGGATCCGACGAGGCCGCACCCGGACGTCGCGCCCCCGCCCGCCGCTCCGGCCGACCCGGAGCGGGTCGCCTACCTCACTTTCACCTCGGGATCGACCGGGCAGCCGAAGGCCGTGCGCGTCCCGCAGCGCGGGGTGGCGAGGCTGCTGGCGGACCGGGAGGCGCTGTACACCGGGCCGGGAGAGCGCTACCTGCGGCTCGCCCCGCTGTCGTTCGACGTCTCCACGGTCGAGCTGTTCGTGCCGCTCGCCACCGGTGCCACGGTCGTGGTCCATCCGGAGCGGCCGGTCTCCGCTGCCGGGCTCGCGGACTTCCTCACCGAACGGCGGGTCACGGTGGCCCTGCTGACAGCGGGGCTGTTCCGGCTCGTCGTCGAGCACCGCCCGGACGCGTTCGCCGGCGTACGGCAGGTCATGGCGGGCGGCGACGTCGTACCGCCGGAGCAGATCCGGATGCTGCTGGAGCGATTTCCCGGGCTGAGGGTCAGCAATGGCTACGGGCCGACGGAGAACACCACGCTGACGACGGTGCACCACCTCGACGACGTGTGCGCCGCCGTCGCCCCGGTGCCGATCGGCCGTCCGGTCGCGGGCACCGGTGTGCTGGTTCTGGACGACCGGGGCGGGCTGGTACCGCCGGGAGGCATCGGCGAACTGTGCGTCCTGGGCGCCGGAGTGGCACTGGACTACCTCGGCGACGAGGAGCGCACCCGCGTCGCGTTCGGTCCCGTCTCGCCCGAGGACGGCCGGCGCGGCTACCGCACCGGCGACATGGTGCGCTGGGACGGAGCGGGCCGCTTGCGCTTCCTCGGCCGCCGGGACCACCAGGTCAAGATCCGCGGCTACCGGATCGAGCTCGACGAGGTACGGGGCAGGCTCGCCGGGCACCCGGCGGTCCGGGACTCGGTTGTGGTCACCGTCGGGGACGGGCCCGAGAGCCGGCGCATGCTCGCGGCCGTCGTCGCCGAACCGGCCGCCGGACTCGTCGAGGAACTCCGGCAGTTCATGGGGGAGGTGCTTCCGGCGCACGCGATCCCCGCACTGTGGGCGGTGGTGGACCGCCTGCCGGTGACGGACAACGGCAAGACCGACATCGGGGCACTGGAGAAGGCGGCCCTGGGGTAGGGCCTGTCCGGCGGATCCTGGCCGCCCGGCGCCTACGGGTGGGGCAGTGGCGGTGTGCCACTGCCCCGCTTCCGTCTGCGGGCAGGGAGCCCGTCGCTCAGGGCAGTTCGGGCAGGACCTCGTACCGGCTCGGGCGCTCGTGGGGTGCCAGCTCGGTCTCGGCGAGTCTGCGCAGCTGCGGTACGAGCTGCTTGCGCGCGATGCCCAGCGCGCGCTGCACCACCGGTTCGGCCACCCATGCCCCCGGCGCCGGTGCGGGCGCCGCGGGGAAACGGGGCAGGGGGCGGCGGTCACCGTCGCGGCCGTCGGGCAGGAAGGCCGCGTCGTAGGAGCCGTCGGCGGCGCCGGCGGCCCGGCTGAGGTGGCAGCGCATGCCGCGCCGGGCGGCCAGCGCGAAGAGTTCCTCCGGGTCGACGCCCACGCCCGCCGCCCCGGCGAGCCGGCGCAGCTCCGCGACCGGCGGCACATCGGTGCCGGCGAGCGCGGCGGCGAGCGCGGCGGCGCCCGCCGTCCGGGCGTTGGGGATCCCTCGCAGGCCGAGGGCGTACCGGCGGTCTGCCAGCAGCCGGTCCAGGGCGGGCAGCGTCAGCGGCTCGCCGGACCAGTCGCGCCAGTCGCCGATGTCGGCCAGCGGCGGCTGGTGGTGCAGCACGGCATCGAAGCGGAATCCGTTCATCTCGTTGCGGGCGGCCCCGCGCCGCGGCCGTATCTCGGCGTGCCACTCGGGGGTGTCGGCGGCGGACGCGGTGAACCACTGAGGGGCGATCGACATCTGGGGGTCCTCCCGCAGCCGCAACTGCCAGGCACGCCGCAGGTCGCTGCCGGACATCGCGTCGTCCGCCTGGGCCAGCACCACGGATGCGTGGAAAGCCTCGGCCAGGGACCGGTCCCGTACGTCCCCGAACACCGCCCTGCCGCGTCGGCCGGTCGCCCGCAGGGCGGCATCGAGGGTACGGCGCAGATAGGCGGTGTCGGGGAAGTAGTGGACGACCGAGTTGCACACCACCAGGTCGAACCCGGCGCCGGCGAAGCGCTCGGCCTCGGTCGCCTCGCCCTGGTGGAGCTCGACCTGGCGCAGCCCGGCCCGCCCGACGGCGGTCGCGAGCCCGTCGAGGATGGGGCGGGAGAGGTCGAACGCCGTGTAGCGCCGGGTGTCCGGAGCGAGCCGGAGCAGCAACAGACCGGTGCCGCAACCGAGTTCCAGCACGGTGGCGGGGTTCGTCTCGCGCAGCAGGGCGACGGTGCGCGCCACCCACTCCCGCATGTCCTCCTCCGGGAGCGGCCGCCCGGTGTAGCTGCTGGTCCATCCGCTGATGTCGAAGTCCGTGCCGGACGCGGGTGCCTGGGCCGCGGTGCTGTCGGCGACGGCGGTCCACAGCAGACGCAGTTCCTGGCGGGCCCGGTCCCGGTCGAGGACGGGCACCACCTGGGCGGTGTCGGGCTGGTGCGGCGGGACCGAGACCTCGGCGACTCCTGGATGCCGGGCGAGCGCGGCCGAGGCGCGGGCGGCGGCCGAGGCGGGCGGCGCGGTATGGGGCATGGGGGCGACCTCTCGACGGGGGGCCGGAGCCGGTTCACTAGCACTCTCCGGCGTCGCACACAAACCGGCCCGGGTAAAAAGGGAGTCTTAATATCCCTAAGAGAATTCGAGGCTCCTTATACGGGTCTTAGCGGCCCATTCGAGCCCGGCGCCGACGCACCGAAGGGTTGACTGTAGGTAATCTGTCGGCTCTCGATCGTGTCCGGCAATCGGGTCAAAGCGGAAATTCCTCCGTGCTGAACCGGCAGATTTGGGCGTGTCCTGAGGTTAGCCTCACCCCCCTGCCCATCCTTGCCATTACATTTGTGCGCAGCTAATGTAGGCGGCGGAAACGGTTTCTGTTCAACCAATCCGGATGTCACTGAACGCCGCGCCGCAATCCGCAGCGTTCGAGAGCTCTGTGAGCCTGACGGCATCCGGGTTTTGCTTTGTGATGTCATGCAGCAACCGCTTGGCCAGAAGCGGTGACCTGCGTCATGAATGGGGGAATGGCGTCATGCCGCTGAAGGGTTCCGTCGTACAGGAAATCCATCCACGCAACCTGAAGTTCAGAGTACTGGGTCCACTGGAAGTCCTGCAGGACGATGTCAGCTGTACACCGACCGCTCCGAAGGTGCGGGGAGTCCTCGCTCTGCTGATCCTGCGCGCCAACCGCGTGGTGGACACGACGTCCTTCATCGAGGAACTGTGGGGTGAGCGCCCGCCGCGCAGCGCGGTCACCACGGCGCAGACGTACATCTACCACCTGCGCAAGCTCTTCGCCCGTGAAGCCGGCCCGGAGGCCGAGGAGCTCTTCGTCACCCGGCCGCCCGGCTATATGCTCACCGTCGCCCACGGCCAGCTCGACCTGCACGAATTCGAGCGGCTGACCACCCGCGGCCGGGTACTCCTCGCCGACGGGAAGCCCGCCGAGGCCGGTCATGTGCTCCGGCAGGCGCTGCAGTTGTGGCGCGGTCCCGCGCTGGCCAACGTGCCGGCGGGCCGGCTCCTCGAAGGCACCATCGCGCACCTGGAAGAAGAGCGGATCCACGCCACCCAGCTGCGCATCGAGGCCGATCTGCAACTCGGCCGGCACCGCGCGCTCATCGCCGAGCTGCGGTCACTCGTCGCGCTCTACCCTCTCAACGAATGGTTTCACGGCAAACTGATCCTGTCGCTGAGCAGGTCCGGCCGTCGCGGCGAGTCCCTCCAGGCATACGAGTCCCTGCGTCGGATTCTCGACCGGGAGCTGGGTCTTTCCCCCTCCCCGGAACTCCAGAGCCTTCAGCGCGAAGCCCTGACGCTGGGCACCACTGCGTAAGCGACGCCGAGCGGCGTGNCGCACAGCGGTCGCTCCGGCCCATTCCTCGACCTTCCTGGGACAAGAAAAAGGAAGGACGTTGCACAATTATCCTTGGAAAGGAAGCGGCGTGCAGCTCCTTATTACCGGCGGTGCCGGCTTCATCGGCTCACACTACGTCCGTACGATGCTGGAGGGAGGATTCGAGGGCTATGCGGACGCGCATGTCACGGTGGTGGACAAACTTACCTATGCAGGGAATCTGGCAAACATCCCCGTCGGTCATCCCCGTCTACGTTTTGTCGAAGGGGACATCTGCGACGCGGAACTGATGAGGGATCTCGTCATGGGCCAGGACGCCGTGGTCAACTTCGCGGCCGAGTCCCATGTCGACCGCTCGCTCCACGGTGCCGCCGAATTCATCCGTACCAACGTCGGCGGCACCCAGTGCCTGCTCGACGCCTGCCTGCTCGCCGGGGTCCCGCAGTTCGTGCAGGTGTCGACGGACGAGGTGTACGGCTCGATCGACGACGGCGCCTGGACCGAGGAGTGGCCGCTACGGCCCAACTCCCCTTATGCGGCCGCCAAGGCCGGAGGCGATCTGATCGCCCTGGCCTACGCCGCCACCCACGGCATGGACGTCCGGATCACCCGGTGCAGCAACAACTACGGCCCGTACCAGCACATCGAGAAGCTCATCCCGCTGTTCGTCACCCGGCTGCTGACCGGACAGACCGTCCCCCTGTACGGCGACGGGCGCAACGTCCGCGAATGGGTGCACGTCGACGACCACTGCCGCGGCATCCACGCCGTCCTCACCAAGGGACGGTCCGGCGAGATCTACAACATCGGCGCGGGAACAGCCCTCACCAACCGGGAGATGACAGACCGGCTGCTGCGGCTGTGCGGAGCGGACTGGAGCAGCGTCCGCCACGTCGAGGACCGCAAGGGACACGACCGCCGGTACGCGCTCGACGACGGCAAGATCCGCAGGGAACTCGGCTACCGGCCGCAGGTGCCGTTCGAGCAGGGGCTGGCCGAAACCGTCGAGTGGTACCGCACCCATCCGGACTGGTGGGAGAAGCTGCACACGGCCCCGAACACGACGCGCTGACCTGCGCCTGCGAACCTCACGGCTCTGCACCACGATCATCCCCCCGGTGACCGCCCGGCTCCCCCGCCGGACCACTTCAGGCCAGCGTAGAGGGCGAGATCCTTCGCCGCACGCGGAATCGCCCCGCACATGCGCTGCACCTTCGGGCCCTCGGATCTCTCGAACCGAGCTTGAACGGCCCGGGGCAGTGTGGGTCCGGCGGGCACCACCAGGGCCCGGCCGGGGAGGGGCGTCAAGTGCTGGGCGACGACGGGCGACTGCGGCTGTACTGCTTTCACCACGCGGGCGCGGGGAGCCTGGCGTTCGGACCCTGGCAGGATCTGCTGGGTCCTCGTGTCGAGGTCGTCCCGGTGCTGCTGCCCGGTCGTGACGCCCGCTTCAGCGAGCCCAGGATCACCGACCTGAACGCACTGCACCGGGAACTGCGCACCGTCGTCGACCATCCGGCGGACCGCCCGTACGCGCTGTACGGGCACAGTATGGGCGGCCTGATCGCACATCATGTCGCGGCACACTGGCGACGGTTCGCGGCCGCGCCGCCCCGGCTGACGGTGATCGGCGCCTCGCAGCCCCCCGACGCCGTCGTGCCGATCCTCGACAGCGACGTGCCCCCTGAGGAGGCGCTGCTGGAACTGGTCGGCCACTCCAGCGCGCGGACGCTTCCCCGCAGCGCGCTGCGCCGCTATGTCCTCCCGGTGCTCCGGGACGATCTGGCACTCGCCCGGGTGCTGCGGGCGGCCGCCCGGCCCGTGGACGTGCCGGTGCTGGCCGTCAGCGGCGACACCGACCCCCTGGCCGACGCCCGGACGATGGCCGGCTGGGCGCGGTGGACCACGGGCGCTTTCACCCGGCACACCCTCCCCGGCGACCACTACTTCGTACGGGACCGGACGCTGACCGAGTTCCTGGCACATGTGCTGGAGCCCTCGGGGACCGGCCCGGACACGGCATCGGCACCACCTGAAGGCAGGAGAATCGGTTTGGAGACCGCATCGTGAACAGACGGGTCGTCATCACCGGAATCGGCGTGATCGCTCCCGGCGGCAACGGGCTCAAGGAGTTCTGGTCGCTGCTCACCGCGGGCCGCACCGCCACCCGCCCCATCTCCCTGTTCGACGCGTCGGCGTTCCGCTCCCGGATAGCCGCCGAGTGCGACTTCGACCCGGAGTCCCACGGCCTCTCGCCCGACCGTGTGCAACGCCTCGACCGTGCCGTCCAGTTCGCACTGGTCAGCGCCGACGAGGCGGTCCGCGACAGCGGGATCGCCGGGGAGTACGACCCTGCGCGCATCGGCGTGACCCTGGGCAGCGCGGTCGGCTGCACCACCGGTCTCGACCGCGAGTACGCGCAGGTCAGTGAAGCCGGGCGACGCTGGGAGGTCGACCACACCCGGGCGGTCCCCTGGCTCTACGACTACTTCGTGCCCAGTTCCATGGCCGCCGAAGTGGCGTGGCAGGCCGGGGCGCAGGGCCCCGTGGCCATGGTCTCCACCGGCTGCACCTCCGGTCTGGACGCGGTGGGCCAGGCCACCGAGCTGATCCGTGAAGGAGCGGCCGACGTCATGATCGCCGGAGCCACCGACGCTCCGATCTCCCCGATCACGGTGGCCTGCTTCGACGCCATCCGGGCCACCTCCCCGCGCAACGACGAACCACAGACCGCCTCCCGCCCCTTCGACCGCACCCGCAACGGCTTCGTCCTGGGCGAGGGTTCGGCCGTGTTCGTCCTGGAGGAGCTCGGCCATGCCCTGCGCCGCGGAGCCCACGCCTACGCGGAGATCTCCGGCTTCGCCACCCGCTGCAACGCCTTCCACATGACCGGACTGCGGCCCGACGGCAAGGAGATGGCCGAAGCCATCCGGCAGGCCCTCGGCGAGGCACGTACCGACCCCACAGCCGTGGACTACGTCAACGCACACGGTTCGGGCACCCAGCAGAACGACCGGCACGAGACGGCGGCCTTCAAGCGCAGTCTCGGCAGCCACGCCTACGACGTCCCGGTCAGCTCCATCAAGTCCATGATCGGTCACTCACTGGGCGCGATCGGCTCGCTGGAGATCGCGGCCTGCGCCCTGGCCATCGAGCACGACATCGTTCCCCCCACCGCCAACCTCCACGAGCCCGACCCCGAGTGCGACCTCGACTACACGCCGCTCGTCGCACGCCGGCAGAAGGTGGACACCGTGCTCACCGTCGGCAGCGGGTTCGGCGGATTCCAGAGCGCGATGGTGCTCACCGCTCCCGGAAAGGACAACCGATGACCACCGTCACGGCTCCCGCCGCCACGACGACCGCCGTGGTCACCGGTATCGGTGTGGCCGCCCCCAACGGCCTGGGCACCCGGGCGTGGTGGGAGGCGACGCTGCGCGGTGAGAGCGGCATCCGCCCCGTCACCCTCTTCGACGCCTCCTCCTACCCGGCCCGCCTGGCCGGGGAGGTGCCCGGCTTCGACGCCGCCGCCCACCTCCCCGGAAGGCTGCTGCCGCAGACCGACCGGATGACACGCCTGTCACTCTTCGCCGCCGCGGCAGCGCTCGCGGACGCGGGAGTGGACCCCGAGGAACTGCCCGAGTACGGCGCCGGAGTGGTCACCGCCAGCTCCGCCGGCGGATTCGAGTTCGGGCAGCGCGAACTGCAGGCCCTGTGGAGCCAGGGCGGCGAATACGTCAGTGTGTACCAGTCGTTCGCCTGGTTCTACGCGGTGAACACCGGGCAGATCTCCATCCGCCACCAGCTGCGCGGCCCCGGCAGCGTCGTCGTCACCGATCAGGCCGGAGGCCTCGACGCGGTGGCCGCGGCCCGGCGCCGGGTCCGCCGGGGCACGCCCCTGATGCTCACCGGCGGTGTCGACTCCGCGCTGTGCCCGTGGGGCTGGACGGCGCGGCTGGCCGGCGGCGGCCTCAGCGACGACGACCGGCCGCACGCGGCCTACCTCCCGTTCTCCGCCGACGCACACGGCCATGTCGCGGGTGAGGGCGGAGCGCTGCTGGTACTGGAGGACGCCGAGGCCGCACGGGCCCGGGGCGCGGTCGGCTACGGCACCGTGTCCGGCTACGCGACCACGTTCGACCCCGCTCCCGGCACCGGCGCCGTCAGCGGCCTGGGCCGGGCCGCCGAAGGCGCCCTGGCCGATGCGGGCATCGCGCCGGACGACGTGGACGCCGTCTTCGCCGACGCGGCCGGCGACCCGGAAGCCGACCGCGAGGAGGCCGACGCGATCCGCCGGCTGTTCGGCCCGTACTGCGTGCCCGTGACCGCTCCCAAGACCATGACCGGACGGCTCGGCGCCGGCGGCGCCTCCCTCGACCTGGCCGCCGCCCTGCACGCCCTGCGCCACCAGGTGCTGCCGCCCACCGTGCACACCACCGCGGCGCCCCATCACACGCTGGACCTGGTCACCAACACACCGCTGCGGGCCGGCCTGCGCCACATCCTCGTCCTGGCGCGCGGGCGCGGGGGGTTCAACTCCGCCGTCGTCGTCAGCGCCCTGGACTGACCGGTCCACGCCGAGATCTGGAGACAGCGATGACCGAACACCACACAGCCGACGTCTGTGTCGTCGGCGCCGGACCGGCCGGACTCGCGCTGTCCCTCATGCTGTTGTGCTCCGGCGTGCGGGTCATGCTCATCGAACGCGCCAGCGGGTTCAAACGCGAGTTCCGCGGCGAGATCCTGCAGCCGGGCGGCATGGCCGTACTCGATCAGCTCGGCGTGCTGGCCGGCGCCCGGGACCGAGGCTCCCACGTCCACCGGGGCTTCCAGCTGATCGACGGCAAGAGGACCCTGCTCGACATCGACTACCGGCGGCTGCCCGGCCCGCACGCCCATCTGCTGGCGGTCGGCCAGGAACACCTCCTGGAGGAACTGCTGACGGCCTGCCGGCAGCACCCGACCTTCACCTATCTGGGCGGCCACCGGGTGACCGGCCTGCTGCGGGAGAACGGACGGTACGTCGGAGCCGTCGCCCACGGCTCCCGGACCGGGGACACCACCACCGTGCGGGCCCGGTTCGTGGTGGGCGCGGACGGCAGGTACTCCCGGACCCGGCGGCTCGCGGGCATCGACGCCGGCCGCATGGACGTGTTCGACCAGGACGTCGTCTGGTTCAAGGTGGACGCACCCGGCAGGACCGTCGACCGGGTCAGGGTGCACCGGTCCGCCGGACAGGCCGTGCTCGTCTACACCTCGCACCCGGACCGGCTGCAGATCGGCTGGACCGTGCCGCACGGCAGCTGGAACCAGCTGGCAGCGCGCGGACTCCCCGCCGTCAAGAAGGAGCTGACCGCCGCCCTGCCCGAGTTCGGCGACCTGATGGACGAGCAGCTCACCAGGCTGTCCCAGCTGACACTCCTCGACGTGTTCGCGGGCCGCGCGGCCGACTGGGTCCGTGACGGGCTCGTCCTCATCGGAGACGCCGCGCACACCCACAGCCCGCTCGGCGCCCAGGGCATCAACCTCGCCCTCCAGGACGCGGCCGTCCTGCACCCCCTGCTGCTGGACGCGCTCGGGGACGGCGACGTGCGCACCCTCGACCGGTTCACCGAGCTGCGGGCGCGCGACATCGACGCCGTCTTCCGCTTCCAGGTCACCCAGTCCAAGGTCATGCTCGCCCGGCCGAACCCGGTCACCGACACCGTCCGGCCGGTGCTCGCGGGGCTGGTCACCCGCAGCCCGCTGGGCACCGTCCTGACGCAGCGCATCGCGCACGGCCGCACGCCGGTCCAGGTGCGCACCGATCTGTTCACCACACCCCAGAGTCCGAAGGCGAGGGCATGAGCCCCATGCGCATCATCGATCTGTCCAGCCCGGTAGACGCGGCGGCCTGGGAGCCCGACCCGGTGGTCCACCGCGTGCTCAGTCCCGCGGAGGGCGCACGGCACATGGCGTCCGAGATGAAGGAGCACTTCGGGATCGACTTCGACCCCGCCGACCTGCCGGGGGGCGAACTGCTGTCCCTGGACACCTTCACGCTCACCAGCCACACCGGTACGCACATCGACGCTCCGGCCCACTACGGCTCCGCCGCGGTGACCGAGTACGGGGAGCCGCGCACCGTCGACCAACTGCCCCTGGACTGGTTCCTGCGGCCCGCCGTCGTCCTCGACCTCCAGGACCAGCCGACCGGTGCCGCGGGCGTCGACGTACTGCGCAAGAAGATCGCGGAGGTCGGCTACGAGCCGCGGCCGCTGGACATCGTCGTCCTGCACACCGGAGCCTGGCGCTACGCGGGCACCCAGCGCTACTTCACCGATTTCACCGGACTGACCGGGGAGGCCGTCGACCACCTCCTCGACCTGGGCGTGAAGGTGATCGGTACCGACGCCTTCAGCCTCGACGCCCCCTTCGGGGACATGATCCGGCGGTACCAGGAGAGCGGCGACCGGAGTGTGCTGTGGCCCGCCCACTTCGCCGGCCGCCGCCGTGAGTACTGCCAGATCGAGCGGCTGCACAACCTCGACGCCCTCCCCGCACCGTTCGGCTTCCGGCTGTCCTGCCTGCCTGTGAAGCTGTCCGGCGCGGGGGCGGGCTGGACCAGGGCCGTCGCCCTGATCGAGGAAGAGGCCGGGAATCATCTGCTCAGCGGGGAGTGACGCCACCCCCGGCGCGGCCGTCGGACACCCCCATCGACGCGGCCGTCCGGGAGAACTCCGCCGCCGACAGACGCCCGCCACGCGCGGCCAGATAGCCGTCGGGACGGATGAGCAGCCAGCCGCCGGCCGCCAGTCCCAGGCCATCGCGCAGCGCCCGCCCGGGATCGGCCAGCGCGCCCGCGCCCGTGTCGCCGTCCGCCGCGGAACGGACCGACAGCCAGGCGGAATGAGCGCCCGCCACGTCCGCCGCCTCCTTCGCCGAGCCCGAGACGAGCAGGGTCCACCGGGGGCCGCGCAGTTCGTCGAGGAATGCCGACCAGCCCGGTGTCCGGGCACGCTCGCCGGTCACCAGGGCGACCCGCTGCCCCGGCTGCGGCACCTCCTGTGCCGCGGCCGGTCCCCGGGCCGTCAGCGGTGAGTCGGGATAGCGCAGGTCCAGCGCCGACATCGCCGCCATGATCTTCCGCTCGATCCTGCCCTTCAGCGGCGGCACGTTGCGGACGACGCCCATCACCACGGGCAGCAGCAGATCCTGCAGCCGGCCCTTGAGCGCCACCAGCGCGGTGGCGCGCGCCGTCGACCCGAGCAGCTTCTCACCCACCGGCACGCGCTCCGCCGGGTACGAGTCGAGCAGGCGCGCATCGGCCTGCCCGCGTGCCACCATCGCCAGCTTCCAGGAGAGGTTGAACGCGTCCTGCACCCCGGTGTTCATGCCCTGCCCGGACGCGGGGCTGTGCACATGGGCGGCGTCGCCCGCCACCAGGACCCGGCCGCTGCGCATGGACGGCACCATGCGCTGCTGGATCGCGAAGACCGAGACCCAGTCGGGCGTGCTGACGCGCACCGGTGTACCGAGCCCCGCCGACAGTTTGGCGGTGAACCGCTGGGCCACCTCGGCCGGATCACCGGTGTAACCGGCGTCCGCGGTGTCCAGTAGCCGCCACCGCCCGGACTCCGGGAACGGTACGAGCATGACCGTCCCCCCGCCGACACTGATCCAGTGAATGCTGTCCTGCCGGGCGTCGGTGTCCACCTCGGCGTCGGCGATCAGCCAGGTCTCGCTTGAGTCACCGACCAGCGGGATGCCGAGCCGCTTGCGGACCAGGCTGTGCCCGCCGTCGCAGCCCACCAGCCAGTCGGTGTGCACGGTCTCGGCCGGTCCGGCGTCATCGGCGTGGTGCCGCAGAACCGCTCGTACACCGTCCTCGGAGTGGTCGAACTCCTCCAGCCGCACCCCCCACTCGACCTTCACCCCCCACCGCGCCAGGGCGTCGCGCAGCACCGCCTCGGTGGTGGCCTGCGGGATCATCAGTGTGAACGGGAACCGTGTGGGGAGCCGGCTGTAGTCGGCGCCCATCCGCACCAGCTGCCTGCCGTTGCGGTGCATCGTGAAGGCCTGCAGCCGTCGGCCCTGGGCCAGCATGTGGTCCACGATCCCCATCTGGTCGTAGATCTCCAGGGTGCGGGCGTGGGTGGCGATGGCCCGGCTGGTCGTGGCGGGTCCTTCCGCGGCGTCCACGATCCGCACCGCGATGCCCCGTCTGGCGAGTTCGTGAGCGGTGACCAGACCCACCGGGCCCGCTCCGACCACCAGAACCTGATCCGACCGACTGTCCGACATGGTGTGCTCCGAAGGCTGTCATGGCGGGGCGGAAAACAGGCCGCCGCCCGATCGGGGGAAGGTCGGGCGGCGGCGGTGTCGGCCCCTGCAAGGGTCACCCCCATGGTCCGAGGCGGGCGTCGTGCGCTGTTCGTGCGCTCTTCAATGCCCGCTCGACATCGACGGCCGGGTGCGGGCGGGGCCCTGCCGGACCGTCTCCGGCCGCTCTGCCGTCCCCATCGCCGAGTGGGAGCCCAGGCCGCGGCCACCAGCCGGCACCGGCGGGTTCCTCGATGGTGGTGTTGATGCGGTGGAAGAAGTCGGTGAGGCCGATCATCAGGTGATCGCGGACAGCTGCTCCTCGCTGAAGTGGTCCGCGGCCGCGTCCCACACCTCGTCCGGAACGGCCTTGCCGGAACGGTCGGCGATCCGCGGGGCAGCCTCGGTGAGGGCCAGGGCGGCCCGTTCCTCGTCACTGAAGAGCGGCGCCTCACGCCAGGCAGCCGCCGCGTGCAGCCGCTCGTCGCTCTCGCCCATGCTTCTTCGCCCCAGGCACACCGGCGCACACGCACGCACCGTCCGGGAGGACGGCAGCCGGTCGCGCCCTCCTGCTCGCGACCGTTTCGAAGCTCGTGGGCACCTGCCTCGGCGCCAGGCCGACGGCGCAGTCCCGGCCCAGGGCGGTGCGGCCGGCGGCTCTGATGAACACGCGCGGGCTGACGGAGATCGTGGTCCTGCGGGCCGGTTACAGCGCGCACATCCTCACGCCAGGCCTCTGTCTCGCCCTGCTGGCCATGGCGCTCGCCACCACGGCCTGCAGCGGCCCCCTGCCGGTGGGCAAGTACAGAGCGGGCTCCAGGGACAGGAGCGTCACCGGGTCCGTGACTCCACGCCGGTTCCACCAACGGTAGCGTGCAGCCTCTCATCCCCACTGACCTGACTCTATGAGGGCCGGGCCCCCTTCCCTGCACAGCCCGGTGGATTCTGGTTCCGGGTCCCGTACGTGCTCNGACCTGACTCTATGAGGGCCGGGCCCCCTTCCCTGCACAGCCCGGTGGA
This sequence comes from Streptomyces sp. CoH27, assembly GCF_020181035.1. Classification (GTDB taxonomy): domain Bacteria; phylum Actinomycetota; class Actinomycetes; order Streptomycetales; family Streptomycetaceae; genus Streptomyces; species Streptomyces camelliae. The sequence continues at coordinate 52,279 of NZ_JAIQYY010000043.1, read as the reverse complement.
TTCTGGTTCCGGGTCCCGTACGTGCTCGGGAAGGAGGCCCTCAATGTCGGTCTACGTCGGCATCGACGTGCACCGCAAGCGCTCGCAGATCGCGGTCGTTGATCACGGCGGTGCGGTGCAGGTGAGTCGGAACGTGCCCAACGGGGTCAAGACGGTGCTCTCGGTGATCGGGGATCTTCCGATCGGAGCCCCGGTGGCCTTCGAGGCCGCCTACGGCTGGGGCTGGCTGGTGGAACTGCTGGAGGACTACGGCTTCGAGCCGCACCTGGTGCACCCGCTGCGGTGCAAGGCCATCGCTTCCGCACGGCTGAAGAACGACAAGGTCGACGCGGCGACCCTCGCCCAGCTGCTACGTGCGGATCTGCTGCCCGAGGCGTGGATCGCCCCGCTCGAGGTGCGCCAGCAACGGGCTCTGCTGCGCCACCGCTGCCAGCTGGTGCGTCTGCGCACGCTGCTGCGCAACCGTGTCCATGCCGTCCTGGCGGACTACGGCTGCGACCGCGCCGGCAGCTACTTCACGGCCCCGGGACGCCTCTGGCTCGACGGCTTGAACCTGCCGGACGCCTCGCGCCGCGTCATCGACGATCTTCTGGTCCTGATGGACGCTCTCAAAGAGCCGATCGACGCCCTCGACCAGCAGCTGGTCGCGCACGCCCGTGGCGATCCGCGGGTCAAAACCCTCACCCGGCTGCCGGGGGTGGGCACGCTCACCGCCCTGATCATCGTGGCCGAGATCGGTGACATCAGCCGCTTCCCCTCCGCCCGCAAGCTCACCGCGTGGGCGGGACTCACCCCGACCGTCCGCAGCTCGGATCTCACCGTCCGGCACGGACACATCTCCAAACAGGGTTCGGACTGGCTACGGTGGATCTTGTGTGAAGCCGCCCAGACCGCGAAGCGGTCTCCGGAGTTCGCCGCCTCCTACGAGCGCCTCGCCCGACGCCGGGGCAAGAAGATCGCCACCACCGCGATCGCCCGCCGCCTGCTGGCCCGCGCCTACCATCTGCTGCGCGCCGTCCAGGCCCAACACGACCGGCAGGGGTCCCGATGACAGCAGCCGACGACAACCGCCACGGGCGGTCGCAGACTCCGGGTGAGCTCGCAAAAGCCCATGAGACGGGCTGTCGCCCGTGCTCGATGACCTGACTGAGCAGCCCGGATCCCCGAACCACGGTCATGGCGCCGGCCCGCCCGGCCAGACGCCGAATGGGTGGATGTGAGCCCACTCCGCCAGGCCATCAGCGCATCGGGGACGTCAACGACCAAGCCCTTGAACATCGGTGACGCTTCCTCACTCCCGGATTCAGGGCTCTGCACGTCAACCCTGCCAGACAACCACGAGGAAGACCCGCAAAGGAAAACGCCTCGGCGAGGAACAAAAGCCGAAGGCCGAGGTCACATCTGCGCTTGACAGGCCCGNGGAAGACCCGCAAAGGAAAACGCCTCGGCGAGGAACAAAAGCCGAAGGCCGAGGTCACATCTGCGCTTGACAGGCCCGACCCTCATGGGTGGGCCTTTGCCGCGATGCGCTGGCGGGAGGCCTCGTACAGGACGGTGGTGGCGGCGTTGGCCGCGTTCAGGGAGCTGGCCGCTCCCGCGATGGGGATGCTCACCGTGTGGTCGCACAGCTCGCGCCAGGCGCCGCTCAGGCCGCTGGTCTCGTTGCCGATGAGCAGCAGGACCGGCTGGGTGAGGTCGAAGTCGAAGACGTCGCAGTCGCCGTGTTCGTCGGTGCCGACCATGAGGACCGGCTTGCCCTGGGCGCGCTGGGCCTGGAGCCAGTCGGCGACCTCGCGGGGTGAGGGGACGCGGACCGCGGGCAGGGCGAAGAGCGAACCGGTGCTGGCGCGGACCGACTTGGGGTCGTAGACGTCGGCGGCGTGCCCGGAGACGATCAGGCCGTGGGCGCCGAAGGCGTCCGCCGAGCGGATGATGCTGCCGATGTTGCCGGGGCTGGTCGGCCGGTCGAAGAGGACGCCGAGGAAGTCGTCCCCGACCGGGATGCGCTGGAGGTCGTCGGCGGGCATGCCCACGACGGCGACGAGCTCGGGGGCGGCCTCGTTCTTCTCGCCCAGGTCGGCGAGCAGGTCCGGGGCCATGGCGATGCGCTCGGCGGGGACGGTGTCGAGGAGTTCCCCGGCCCAGCGCGAGAGCCCCCGCCGCTCGTCGTGGATCAGTGTGTGTACGGGCCAGCCGTGTTCGACGGCGAGCGAGATGGGACGTACTCCCTGTACCAGGAACTCCCCCGCGCGCTGGCGCTTCTTGCGGTTGGTGAGCAGCGCCTGCCACTGCTGGAACTGGGCGTTGCGCGAGGTGATTCGTCGGCCCGCAGGCACCTGTCTCCCCAGGGGTCGTGGTCTTTCCGGTGTGCCCCGAAGGCTACACGGGACATGGCTTACGGCTGCTGCTCGTGGCCGATGTCGCCGGCGCGGAGCAGCACCACCGAGCGGGTGCCGATCTTCAGGCGTTCCAGGGGCCGCAGCGGGGCCACCGGGATCTTCCGGCCGCGGTTGCTGACGGCCACGACGGCGTGCGGGGGCAGTACGGCGGCGAGCGCGCGCAGCAGGGCCGGGATGGGCAGCTCGGGTGCGCCGCCGCCCCAGTGGGTGCGTTCGCCGTAGGGGACGTCGGTGATCACCAGGTCGGGGGCGATGTCCGAGAGCAGCGTGCGCAGGGCGGTGGGGTCGAAGGCGTCGGCCTGTCCGGCGCGCCAGGGCAGGCTGCCGCCGTCGGCCGCGAGCCGGACGGCGCGGCGGCGGGCGGCGGCCGCGGCCTCCTGGTAGGCGGGTTTGCCGAACCGCTCGCTCTGTTCGAGGCGTTGGCGCTCACGTGCGGCGAGGCCGTCCTCGGTCAGCAGGGCCAGGTTCTTGCGGGCCAGGGTGATCGCCTCGGTGTCGACGTCGCTGCAGACGATCTGCCCAATGGCGGGGCGCTCCAGCCAGCCGAGGACGGTCGCGAGATGGCCGCTGCCGCAGCAGGGGTCCCACAGGGTGACGGGCCGGCCGGTGCCGGTGTGCGCCAGGGCCCGGCGGAAGATCTCGACCGCCAGGCGGGCCGGGTAGGCGGGGTAGCCGGGTGCCGAGTGCAGTACGACCCCGGACGCGAGGTCCGAGTCGTCCGTCCGCTCGGTGGCAAAACGGTAGGACACCTGGACCTTCCTCGACCTTCCTGCGCAGAACCGAAAACGGCTGCTCACGGCCGTTGCGCACCATGCTACTGGGCGTGCGCGGCGGCCGTCCCGGCCCCAGGAGCGGGACCGACCAGGCCGGACTCGTAGGCGAGGCCCACGAGGTGGACGCGGCCGCGGGCGCGCAGTTTGGTGCGGGCCCGGTCGATGTGGGACTTCGCGGTCAGCGGGCTGATCACCATGCGGTCGGCGATCTGGTCGGTGGACAGCCCCCGCGCGACCAGGACGACGGCCTCGCGCTCACGGTCGGTCAGGTCGGTCGGCTCCGCGAGGAGCCCGGACCGCGCGGGCAGCGGCAGCGGCAACGGCAGCGGCCGGGCGACGAGCCGGCTGATCACCTTGCGGATGACCGACGGTGCGAGCAGGGCGTCCCCGCGCGCGACGACTCACAGCGGCGTGCACCAGATCGGCGGGCGCGATGTCCTTGACCGCGATGTCCTTGACGAGGATTCCGGCGGCGCCGCCCCGCAGCGCGTCCACGACGTGGCCGTCGCTGCGGTCGCCGGTCAGGATGACGACCCGCACCCCCGACAGGACCGGGCCGGCAGTGACACGCCGGGGCAGCTCGACGCCGTCGAGGACGGGCAGCGGCACGTCGGTGAGCGCGATGTCGGGCTGCCGTTCCCCGGCCGGCCGCAACTCCGGCCGCCGTCACCGGCCTCGGCGACCACCTCGATGTCCTTCTCGGCGGCGAGCAGCGCACCCAGCCCGCCGTGCAGCACCGGATGCTCGTCGGCCGGCAGGACGCGGATCACGAGGACCGACCGGGACCCGGCGCGAGTGCGGGGGTGGGGTCCTCATGCCGCCTCCCCCGCCGCCTCGGGCACGCGGCGGACGGTCTGGATGCGGCCGTCGAGGATGTCCAGTGCCAGGGCGCCCAGGAAGGTGCCGTGGTGATCGTGGAAGACTGCGCCGGGGCCGGCGGCCACGTCGGCCGGCCGCATGGTGACGCCGACGCGGAGCAGCGCGGGCACGATCGCCGCGAGCAACCGGGCCGATTGGTCCGCGCCGGCGATGTATCCGGGCCAGGGCCGAGCCTCGCCGCCGGCGTCGCTGCGTGCCGTCACGGAGGCGGCGAGCTGGTGGCAGGCGGCCTCCGAGCAGCCCACGGCCGACGCGGTCCGCGCGATGTCGCAGCCGAGGATCTCCCGCAGCACGAACACCGCCCGCTCCAGCGGCGACAGCCGCTCCAGCAGCAGTACGGCCGCCGTCGACAGCGACTCGGCCGGCTCGGGCGGCCGGTCGGGGTCCTGGAAAGGGTCGGCCGGCGGCGGCCCGGCGAACCAGGGACCGGCGTACTCGTCCTGCCGTGACCGGGCCGCGCGCAGGGTCTCCCAGGAGACACGGACGACCTCGGCGGACAGGAACGCCGTGGCCGGGGCGGGCACGGCGGGGGCGCTCTCGTAGCGCAGCCGGGTCTCCTCGATGGCGTCCTCGGCGTCGCCGGTGCTGCCCAGGATGCGGTGGGCGAGCGAGAACAGCAGAGGCCGTACCGCGTCGAACTCTTCGCTCCGGCTCACGCAAGTCCCTCCTCTGACACGACGGACAGCGCCCGTCGGTGGTCTCGGCTCCCGCCTGTGAGACAAACCGGAACCGGCTAGTGACACGCCGTGCGGGGGCCACCCTAGGGGCGGCACGAGCGCACGTCCCGTGCGCACCAGGGGAGTTCGAGCGGGGCGGGAGCACACGTCCGGTTCCGGCGGTACGCCGGCACGGTTTGTGTGTGCGGGGCCCGGCGGGATGGAGTCGATCTTGAGTGCGGCGCCCGATACGGCGCGGAGCGCGATGCGTTGGTGGTCCAAGGAAAGACGCCCCGCTTCCTGCGGGGAGATGCAGGTGCAAGGCCTGCCCGGCGCTCGGCGGGAAAGCCCCCGCCCTCGGTCTCGGGGGTTAGGAACTGCTGTCCGCTGACTGCGGATGAGCACGTTCTGGCGTGCATGAGTGAGTGCCTCGGCTCTGGGACTCGCGGGCTCTGAAGATGGACATGCGTTTGTCCGTCGAATGCGTGACCTTTGCCGGTGGCGGTCGTTGGGTGTGGCGAGCGGGGCTTCGGCCGACATGGGGACGGGGGTGAATGCGTGGGCGGGCTGCGGCAGATTGCGGCGCCGTTCGTCGCGCTAGGGCCGTCCGGTGTGGCGATCCGCACCCGGCTCAAGCACCTGACCGCCGGGGACGAGGAGATGCTGCGCCTGGTCGGTGATCTGCTCGGCACCCTCGCCGGCCGTGACCTCAAAGCGCGGTGCGCGGCCGGGCTGGACCATGACAGCGAGCGGTGGGCCGAGCGCAAGCGCCTGCTGACGCGGGAGTCCTCCTCCCGGTGGGCCGGGTCGATCACAAAGGCCTCCCATGATCAGTGGGCGTTGGCCCGGCGTGGTCTGCTCGCGCACATCCGCAGCCTGGAAGCCGGGATCGCGACGATCGCGCGCCGGCTGTCCCTGCCGGTCGGTGAGAAGGGCTCGACGAAAGCGCCGGGCGGCTATCGCAGCAGGCGGGAGTGGCACGCGAAGGCGCGCCGCCTGCACGTGCTGGCCGACCGGCTGGAGGCGGCGCGGGCGGACTGGCAGGCCGGTGTCGTGCGCGTGGTGAGGGGCGGGAAGCGGCTGCTGAACACCCGCCACCACCTGGAAGCTGCTGATCTCAGCGAGGAGCGGTGGCGTGCGCGGTGGCAGGCCGAGCGCCGGTTCCTCTTCCTCGCGGCGGACGGCGAGTCGGGGAAGCGGTTCGGCAACGAGGCCATCCGCGTCACCCCGGACGGCGAGGTGAGCATCAAGCTCCCGGCCCCTTTGGCGCATCTGGCGAACGCCCCGCGCGGCCGGAACGTGCTGGCGGCGAAGGTGTCGTTCGCGCACCGGGGTGAGCAGTGGGCCGACCGCGTCGCCGCGAACCGGGCGGTCGCCTACCGCATCCACGAAGACACGACGCGCGGGCGCTGGTACCTGACCGCATCGTGGACGATCCCGCCGGTACGGACCGTGCCCCTGGCGGCGGCCCGCGCGAACGGGGTGGTCGGAGTGGACACCAACGCCGACCACCTCGCCGCCTGGCGCCTCGACACCCACGGCAACCCCGTAGGCGAACCCCACCGTTTCGGCTACGACCTCACCGGCACAGCAGCCCATCGCGACGCCCAGGTCCGCCACGCACTCATCCGCCTGCTGCACTGGGCCAAACGCCACGGGCTGTCGATCGCGATGGAAGACCTCGACTTCCAGGCCGAGAAGACCCGCGAGAAAAACGGCAGCCGCAAACACTTCCGCAAGCTCATCTCCGGCATGCCGGTCAGCAGACTGCGGGCCCGGCTCGTGTCCATGGCGGCCGAGCTCGGCATCCCCGTGATCGCCGTCGACCCCGCCTACACCAGCCGGTGGGGCGCCCAGCACTGGCAGAAGCCCCTCACCAGCACAACCAGGAAGACCACTCGCCACGACGCGGCCGCGGTGGCGATCGGCAGGCGCGCCCTGGGGCACCCGATCCGGCGACGGACGGCACCGCCCCTGCACGACCGGAGTGATCGTGCAGGGCATCGGACCGTCCAGGCCGCACCGGTGGCCCCGGGGCGTGAGGCCCTGTTCATCAGCGGCCTCCGGCCGCGGGCCGCCCCCGCATCCCCGGACCACGGATACGATCCGTGCGCGCCGGACGCGGAGCGAACGCGGTGGACCAGGACGCCCAACACCGTTCGGGGCGCCCGGCTGAGCANACGATCCGTGCGCGCCGGACGCGGAGCGAACGCGGTGGACCAGGACGCCCAACACCGTTCGGGGCGCCCGGCTGAGCACGAGTCCTGGCAACAGGACTCGCTCCCGCTCAGTCTCTAGGAATGGTGGGGGCTTTCCCTGTGCGCTCAGTCCGCCGGGGTGCCGGGGGCGTCGGCATGCTGCATCAGGGCGGCCTCCCCGGCCGTCCAGCCACCGTCCACGGCGATGTCCGCGCCCGTCATGTACGCGGCCGCATCGGAGACCAGGAAGGACACCGCCTCGCCTATCTCCTCCGGCACGCCGACCCGGCCCAGTGGGGCCAGCGGGAAGTTGCCCTCCCCGAGCCGCGCGCCATGGGCCTCGGTCATCGGGGTGTGGACCAGGCCGGGGTGGACGGAGTTCACCCGGATCCGGTAGCGGCCCAGTTCCACCGCAGCCGTCTTGGTGAGGCCACGCAGACCCCACTTGGACGCCCCGTACCCCGAGGTCATGGGGTGTCCTGTCAGCGCCGTGGCGGAGCCGATGTTGACGATCGAGCCACCGCCGGCCGCCTTCATCGGCGCGATGACCGCCTTCAGCCCGAGGAACACCCCGGTCAGGTTGACCTTCAGGACTCGTTCGAACTGCTCCAGAGACTCGTTCTCGATCAGTGACCAGGAGTCCGTGCCGGCGTTGTTGACCAGGCCGTCCAGCCGGCCGTAGCGGTCGACCGTCGCTTCCACCACGGCACGCCAGTCGTCCTCGCTGGTCACGTCGTGGCGGAGGAACACACCCCCGATGTCGGCGGCGGCCTTCTCGCCTTCCTTGCTGTCCCGGCCGGTGACCACCACCCTGGCCCCACCCCGGGCCATGCAGGCCGCCGTCGCCGCGCCCAGCCCGCCGGAGCCGCCCGTCACGATCACTACCTTGTCCTGCAGACCAGACATGGTCGTCCCCTCCTGGTGTTCATGCGACGGACCAGCCGGAACATACGTACGACCGGTCCCTCGCCGTGGTGTCGTACGCATGGCCGGGTCCGGCTGTCGCACGCGCGCGGACCCGGCACCCGAACCCGCCCTTCACCTGACCGCGCCCCGGCACCCGATCACACCGCACGACAGCCCGGCACCGGGTTGCCGGTACGGGGCGGCTGCCGCTGTGCTCACGCTGATCGGGCCCGAGGCGCGTGCGTGACTGCCGGTGGTGTCAGAATCCGATGGCTTCGCGGAGCAGCAGGAGGGTGACGCGCCCGGGGGCGGGCTCGGCGTTGAGGACGAGCAGGCGGTTGAGGGAGCTGGGCACTCCGTAAGCCTGCTTGCAGCGCTCGTCCTCCAGCGGGACGCAGTGTTCTTCGATGCGACGCAGCGCGGTGCTCAGGTCGGGCACGATCTTCTGCGCTCCGACGACCCAGATCACGCGCTGCGCGGCGCCCGAGTAACCGGCCAGCTGGCTGCCACTGGCCGAGGCGAACACCACGGAGCCGGTCTCCGTGACCGCGGCGGCGCTGCCCACGATGACGTCGGGGCAGGCGAGCAGCTGCCAGATCTCCTTGATCTGGGTGGCACGGTCCATGGTGGTGCTGCGTGCCTTGACGGAGTCGTAGCGTCCGCTGCCGTTGATGTCCTCGTCGATGCCGGACAGGCGGAGGGTCTCGCTGGCCCCGGTGAACACGGTGGCGCCCTCGGGGATCAGGTCCTTGATGCGGGCCCGCGCGGCGGCGGCGTCATCGAGGATCTCGACGTCGAAGTTCTTCTCCCTCAGCGCGGCGGCCACCTGCTCCAGGCGCTCGGCGGGCGCCGGTTCGGTGAACTGCGTCTGCAGAGCCGGGGTGTTCATGGTGTCTCCTGACTGGTTGAGTGTGTCAGCTCGCTGGACGATGCGTTCGTCTCATCAGTACGACAGGACAGCCCGCCGGAATGTGAGGCGAAGCCCTCCACAACCTGTCCGCGGTGTTGGTCGAGGCCGTGGAGACGCCTCTCCAACGAGCGCCGCTCGACGCCCACTTGACAGCCGCTGCCCTTGCCTTGACGGCGTACTCGGGCGGTGCCTAGCGTCAGACACCATGACAGCATCACGACAATCGGGGCAATCAGGGCAATCGCTGCCGGACCAGGTCCAGGTGCTGATCGTGGGCGCCGGTCCGGCCGGCATGGTGGCCGGCATCACCCTGGCCGGCTACGGGATCGATGTCCTGCTCGTCGAGAAGCGGGCCGAGCCGTCGGCCCTGTCGCGCGCCATGCTGATCAGTACCCGGACCATGGAACTGATGCGCCGATGGGGTCTGGAGGCAGCTGTACGCGCCAGGGCGGGCGACGTCGATGCGTACACGTACGTCACGGAGTCGCTGGCCGCCGGCACGGGCAGCGAGATCCCGATGGCCATCCCGACACAGGCCGAGGCGGCTCTGGTCAGCCCGACCCGGCCGGCCTGGGCGCCGCAGGACGACACGGAGTCGGTCCTGCTCGCCCATCTGCGCACGATGCCGACCGCAGCGGTGCGGATGGGATGCGAGCTGACCGGGCTCCGCCAGGATGACGACGGCGTCCAGGCCACCCTGCTGGACCCGCGGACCGGGAGCACCCACCCGCTCGAAGCGCGTTACGTGATCGGCGCGGACGGCCCGTACAGCACGGTGCGCGAGCAGCTCGGCATTGCCATGGAAGGCCTGGATCACCTGGGCGCCTACGAGGCGGTCCAGTTCCGGGCATCGATCAATCCCGATGTCGGGGACCGGAAACCCGCCGTCTACATGATCACCCGGCCGGACGCCGCCGGCTTCCTCAGCCGCCGGGGCCACGGGGACCGGTGGGCCTTCGCGCGGGGCCGCACGCCGGACCAGGCCGGGCTGGCCGACCTCGAAGCAGCCGAGCTGGCAAAGCTGCTGGCCCGCGCCGCGGGCGTCGACACGCTCTCGCCGCGGATCGAGCGGTTCAGCAGCTTCGCGCTCGCCGCCATGCTCGCGGAGCGGTATCGGGAGGGCAGCGGCTTCCTGGTCGGCGACGCGGCGCACCGGATGACGCCACGGGGCGGCACCGGCATGAACACCGCGATCCAGGACGCCTTCGACCTCGGCTGGAAGCTCGCCTGGGTGTTGCGGGGATGGGCACCGGCCGACCTGCTCGACTCGTACGAGACCGAGCGCCGCCCGGTCGGCAAGCACAACGTGGACTTCTCCGCCGCACCGCCCACCGAGCCCGCCACCAGCGCCGAAACCCTGCCGTGGGACCTCAACGGGCGGCTGGCGCACCACTGGCTTCCGGCCCCGGACGGCGCCCCGGCGCCGACCGACCCGGTGAGCACCATCGACCTGGTCGGCGAGGGTCTCACCCTGCTCGCCGGGCCGCAGGGACAGCCCTGGACCGAGGCCGGGGCCCTCGCCACCGGGCCGATTCCGCTCGCCGTCCACCTGCTCGACGAGGGCACCGCCGACGCCCTCGGGCTGCGGCCCGGCGCGGCGATGCTCCTGCGCCCCGACTGCCGGGAGATCCGGCAGTGGTCGCACTACGACGAGGCCGACCCGCCGCGGGTCGGACAGCTGGCCCCGGCCGCGCACTCGCTCCCCACCGTCTGAACACCTGTCAGGAGCCACGACCCGTCGGCGGGTGACTGCCCGTCGCCGGGTCCTCGTGCGCTCCTAGGTGTTCACCGCCCGCAAGCACGGCCGCAACCGCCAACACGGAAGGCTCACCATGACACAGTCCTCCTATCCGGCTCTGATCCCCAGCGCTACCGACTTCACGGCGGGGGACGCGATCTACATCGCTTCAGCCGCGGCCGAGCTTCCGCCCGCTCTGTCCGTCGAGGACGCCGTCCGCGACGGACAATACCCGCAGGAGAGCGCCGACATAGCCGGATACAGCGGCGTCACCATCGCGAAGGAATCAACCACCATCCTCGACCTCGCGGCCGGTGCCGCCTCGTCGGCCATCGCGCGTTCCACCGTACCGGCCACCGATATCCGCAGCGTGCTGTTCGTGAGCGTGTTCCCCTTCACGCACACGCCCCTTTACAACGTTCCCGCAGCGATCGCCGAAGCCGTCCGCTCTCCTTGCGCCTTCGCCACCCAGCTCTCGAACGCGTCCTGCGCTGCCGGTGTGGATGCCCTCGTCATGGCCGGGCACCGCCTGCTGGTCACCGACGACCGTGCCGCCCTCGTCGTCGCCGGCGATCTGTGGCGGCAGCCCCACATCGATCGGTTCAACTGCAACCCCAACTTCGTGTTCGCGGACGGCGCCGCCGCCGTCGTGCTCAGCCGCGAGGCCGGGTACGCCCGTCTCCTCTCCGGAGCGACCCTCACCGATCCCACCCTGAGCGGGCTGCATGCCGACGTCCCCTCAGCGCGCACGGCCGTCGACATCAGCGCGCGCGCCCGCGCGTTCTTCGAGACCCGCATGACCCCCGACGAGGCTCACGAACGCCTCGAAGCCGCTTTGACGTCCACGGTCGACGCCGCCCTTTCCCTGGCCGGTGTCGACCTGGACGATGTCGCCTACGTGCTCCTGCCGGCCATCGGGAGGGCCTTCCTGCAGCGGTACCTGGACATGCTGAACGTGCCCCTTTCCCGCACCGCGTGGGACTACTACGCGACGACGAGCCACATCGGTCCCGGCGACCAGTTCAGCGCGCTGTCGTATCTCATGGACCACGACCGGTGCAGCAGCGGTGATGTCGTTCTCCTGATCGGCGAGGGAGTGGGATTCCAGTTCAGCGCCGCAGTACTCAAAGTGCAGTAGCCCGAGGGCGACTTCGGTCACGTCGCGCGGCGCGGGCGGCAGGTTGAAGGTGATCTCGTCCACCCCCGCCTCCGTCAGGGCCACGACGGCCTGGCGCTCGGGCGCGGCCGCGTGCACCACCACCGGCACCCGCCGCCCGGCACGCTCCCGCAGCTCGGCGATGCCGGCGGCGAGCACCTCGGGGTTCGCGGCGTACGGGAACCAGCCGTCGCCGTACTCCAGCACCCGGTCGAACGTTCCCGGCCCCCAGCCGCCGACCAGCACGGGTATCGGGTGGAGCGGCTTCGGCCAGGAGTACGCCGGGGGGAAGTCCACGTACTTGCCGTGGAACTCGGCCTGTTCGCGGGTCCACAGCTCCTTCATCGCCAGGACGCGCTCGCGCATCAGCTCCATCCGGGTGCGCGGGTCGGTGCCGTGGTCGCGCATCTCCTCCCGGTTCCAGCCGGCGCCGATACCGAGGACGGCGCGGCCGCCGGACACCTGGTCCAGGGAGGCCATCTCCTTGGCGAAGACGATCGGGTCGCGCTGGGGGATCAGCGCGATGCCGGTGCCCAGCCGCAGCCGCTGGGTGGCGACGGCGGCGGCGGTGAGCACCACGACCGGGTCGAACGTGCGGTAATAGACTTCGGGCAGCTCGCCTCCGCCAGGGAACGGCGTGTCCCGGCTGACCGGGATATGGCTGTGCTCGGTCACGAACAGCGAGTCGAACCCGCGTTCCTCCAGCGCCGCCCCGAGCTCGTCGGGCGCGATCCCCTTGTCGGTCACGAACGTCGATACGCCGAATTTCATGTGCGGTCACCTAACCGGTCAGCGGAGCTTGATCGTGGTGGGCAGCGAGGAGAACCCACGGATGTTGGTGGTGTAGACGCGGACGATCCGGTCCGGGTCGATCTCGTACGCGCTGATCCGGGCCGCGAGTTCGTCCAGGACGATCCGAGCCTCCAGCCGGGCCAGCGGAGCACCGAGGCAGAAGTGCGGGCCACCCCCGAAACTGATCGCGCGGTGGGTGTCGCGGCCGAGGTCGAAGCGTTCTGCGTCCGCGAACACCTCGGGGTCGCGGTTGGCGGCGCCGATCAGCAGCAGGACGCGCGCGCCCTTCGGCAGCCGGACGCCGTGCAGGGTCCGGTCCTCGGTGAGCGTGCGGACCAGGTACTGGATGGGAGTGTCGTACCGCAGGGTCTCCTCGACCCAGTTCGTGATCTGCCCGTCGAAGGCGCGGGCGCGCTGCTCCGGATGCCGCCACGCCCAGTACCAGGCGTTGCCCAGCAGCCGCAGGCTCGTTTCATAGCCGGCCGTGACCAGCAGACCCAGCAGGGCGATGATCTGCTGGTCGGTCAGGGGGGAGCCGTCGACCGACGCCTGCGCCAGCGTGGTCAGCAGGTCTGTGCCCGGCGTGCGGCGCCGCTCGTCGACCCAGCGCACGTAGTGTTCCGCCAGCGCGCCCATCGCCTGGGCGTTCTCGGGCGTGAGGTCGCGGGCGCCCGGTGGGCGGTGGAACGCGAGGTTGATCAGGCGGCGCGCCTCCGCCCGGTCGTCGGCCGGGACCCCGATCAGTTCCGAGATCACGTCCATCGGGACCGTGGCCGCCACATCGGTGACGAAGTCGAACGATTCGCGCTCCATTGCCGGTTCGAGGTGGGTGCGCACGATGTCGCGGATCCGCGGCTCCAGTCCGGCCATGCGCCGGGGGCTGAACACCGCCGACACCAGGGCCCGCGTCCGGGTGTGCTCGGGCGGGTCCATGGCGTTGAACGACATCACCTTGTGCGCGTCGGTTCCCCAGATGGCGGAATCCAGCAGAGGACCATTGGCGCTGGAGAACCCCGCCGAGTCACGCAACGCGGCGTCCACATCCGCGTGCCGGGACAGCGCCCAGATGTCCAGGTCCTCGTTGTGATGGACGGGCGCCGTCTCCCGGAGCCGCGCGTACAGCGGGTAAGGGTCAACGTTGAGCTGCTCGTCGTAGGGGCTGTACTCCACTGCCACTCTCCATCGCCTCCCGTTGTGATGGTTCGAGAGTTCCTGCGCCGGTGTCGCGGAGCAGCAGGGCGGTGCCGCGTCCCCGGGCAGGACTCCGCGTTCAGGATGTGCGCGCGGTCGATGGTGCTCGGCTCCCGTGGACCTTGTCGGCCCGCTCGACTTCCGCTCAAGCGCTCCCTCGACGCGGCGCGACACGGTGCTCAGGTCGGGCATCATGTGCTTGTTTCACCAGTACGACAAAGCAGCTCCCCGGAATGTGAGGCGAGGCGCCGGTCTCATGTCCACATGTGTTGCTGTGCCGAAGTGGTGAGGGCAGATGCGACGGAGGGATGGGTGAGGCGATGACCACCGAATCGGAGCCGGAGCACGACCGGTCCGATCCAAGCCTGAGCGTGATCATGAGCGAGCGGCGTCAGTTAATCAATCTCGCCTACCGGCTTCTCGGCTCGCTGGCCGATGCCGAGGACGCCGTCCAGGAGACCTACGCCCGGTGGTACGCGATGCCGCGCGAGGATCAGGACGCCATCGAATCCCCGGGCGCCTGGCTGACGACGGTGACCAGCCGTGTCTGCCTCAACCTGCTCGGCTCGGCCCGGGTCCGGCGCGAGACGTATGTGGGCGAATGGATCCCGGAGCCGCTTCCGGAACGCACGGAGTGGTCCACGGCGCGGTCGGGCGGCACGCACATGGACCCGGCCGACCGGGTCACCCTCGACGAGTCGGTCAGCATGGCCTTCCTCGTCGTGCTGGAGTCGATGACCCCGGCCGAGCGGGTGGCCTTCGTCCTGCACGACGTCTTCCGCTACTCCTTCGCCGAGGTGGCCGAGATCGTCGGCCGGACGCCGGCGGCCTGCCGCCAGTTGGCCTCCTCCGCCCGCCGCCGCGTCAGCTCCTCGCGGGCCTCCGCGACCTCGACGGTCCGGCAGGCCGACATCGTCAGGGGGTTCAAGCAGGTGTGGGAGGCCAAGGACATCGGCGGCCTCATCGGCCTGCTCGATCCCAACGCCACAGTGATCGCCGACGGCGGCGGCGTGGTCTCCGCGGTGTCCCGGCCGGTCGAGGGCGGCGAGCTGATCGCGCGCGCCTGCGTCGATCTCGCCGAGCGGGCACCTTTGACGATCCTGGAGCGTACGGTCAACGGCCAGCCCGGGCTGGTGAGCCTGCAGGACGGCCTCACGGTGGCGGTGCTGGCCTTCGATGTCGTCGACGACCGGATCAAGCACATCTGGGCGGTGCTCAACCCCGAGAAGCTGCGGCCCTGGACGACGGTCTGATCCGTACGGCACCTCGCCTGACATTCCGGCAGGTTTTCCTGTCGTACTCATGAGCGAACGACCCGTCACACACCACCAGCGAGGGGGCACCATGAATACCCCGGTTCCGGCAACGCCCACCTTCCCGGCCTTGGCCCCCAGCGCTATCGACTTCACGTCGGGGCCCGGACTCCACATCGCCTCGGCGGCAGCCCGGATCCCACCTGCTCTGCCCCTCGAACAAGCCGTTCGCGACGGGCTGATCTCGGAAGAAGACGCCAAGATCACCGGATACAGCGCCGTCACCGTCGCGAAGGAGTCGGACACCCTCCTCGACCTCGCGTCCGCCGCCGCCCTGGCGGCCACCACGCGCGCAGACATGTCCGGCACGGATATCGGCGCCGTGTTCTTCGTGAGCGTATTTCCCTTCACCCGCCCGCCGCTGTACAACGTGGCCACGGCAGTCGCCGAGGCCGTCCGCTCTCCGTGTGCCTTCGCCGCCGAGATGTCGGGCGGGTGCGCGGCCGGGCTCAACACCCTCACCCTCGCCGCGCATCGCCTGCTCGCCTCCCAGGACCGCGCCGCCCTCGTCGTCGCCGGTGATGTGTGGCGCCAGCCCCACATCGATCGCTTCAACTGCGAACCGGGCTACATATTCGCCGACGGCGCCGCCGCCGTCGTACTCAGCCGCGAGGCCGGGTACGCCCGTCTCCTCTCCGCCGCGACCCTCACCGATCCCACCCTGAGCGGCCTGCACGCTCCCGTTCCCTCGACCCGGACCCCGGTCGACATCACCGCGCGCGCTCACGCATTCCTCAAGAACCGGATGGGCACGGACGCGGTTCTCGGCCGCCTCCGGTCCGGTCTGACGTCCACGATCGACGCCGCCCTTTCCCAGGCCCGTGTCAGCCTGGCCGACGTGGCCCACGTCATCGTCCCGGCCATCGGGGAGCCGTTCCTGTACCGGAATTACCTCGACCCCCTGGGCATACCCGTTTCTCGCTCCACGTGGGACTACTCCGAGGTGACCGGACACACAGGCGCTGCCGACCAGTTCGGTGCCCTCGCACATCTCGTGGACACCGACCGGTGCAGCAGCGGTGATGTCATTCTCATGATTGCCGAGGGCCTCGGATTCCAATGGAGCGTCGTGGTTCTCGAAGTTCAGTAGACCTACCGGACCGCCAGAAGCCCAAGAGCTGACATGTCTCACTGTTAGCATTTCTGCTTATGGAGCTCAGGCAGCTGAAGTATCTCGTCACGGTGGTCGAGGAAGCCAGCTTCACGCACGCGGCGACCAAGCTGCATGTGGCCCAGCCTGGTGTGAGCGCCCAAGTACGGCAGCTGGAGCGGGAGTTGGGCGAAACCTTGCTGGACCGCTCCGGCCGCGGCGTCCGCCCGACCGCGGCCGGGGAGGCGATCCTCCCCTACGCCCGGGCCGCGCTGGCGGCGGTGGAGGGCGCACGCGCCTCCATCGACGAGCTCACCGGACTGGTCCGCGGTCAGGTGCGGATCGGGGCACTGCCCTCCATGGCGTCCATCGATCTGCCCGAAGTGCTGGCGGGTTTCCATCGCCGGCACCCGGACGTGGACATCTCGCTCGCCGAGGGCACCGCCGAGCATCTGGCCCTGGAACTGCACGCCGGCCGCCTGGACCTGGCCCTGCTCGGAGCGGGGGTGCTGCCGCCGGGCGTGGCGACTCAGGTCGTCGCGGACGAAGCACTCGTGGCCGCGGTGCATCCGTCGGATCCCCTGGCCCGGCGGGAGCGCATCACCGCCGGCGCGCTGCGCGACCGCCCGCTGATCAGCCTGCCGACCGGCACCGGACTGCGGGCCTGCGCCGACGAGGCGTGCGCGGCGGCCGGTTTCCAGCCGCGCATCGCCTTGGAGGCGGGCGATCCGCACATGGTGACACGGTTCGCGGCGCGCGGGTTGGGTGTCGCCCTGGTCTCGGAGTCGTTGGCCCGGGCGCACGCACCGGAGGTCAGCACCGTCACCATCGTCCGCGCACCACGGGCGCGCATCCTGCTCGCCTGGCGGGCGGCCGGGCCGGCCGGCCCGGCGGCCCGGGCGCTCATCCGCCACGCCCGCGCCGCTCTGCCGGACCTGTCCCGGTCCCGCCCGAACTCCTCACACCCCGGCCAGGAAAGCTGAGGCAGCGTCAGGCCGAAGCCGGCGAACCGTCCCGCCCCGGCCTGCCCGGTCGTAGCCGAGCCGGGCGGGGGCGGGCAGCGGCGCCGGCCGCAGGCCCAGCCGGTCACGGCCGGCCCCCGGGTCCTGTCGTCACACTCCCGTCGTCCGCGCGAAGGGCGGGCCTCGCGGCGTCAGGCGCGTGTTCCGGTGCGGCGAGCGCGCGGGCCGGCCGCGACCGCGGCGGCGCGGCCGCGGCCGGTCGTCGTCAGGGGCGGCTGTCGGCGGCCAGGGCAGGTCCCAGTCCGTCCAGGGTGATCATCGAGTGGACCCCCTCGACGGTGGCCTCGACCTCGAACCGCGAACGGTGGGTGGGCGGGCAGCCGATCAGATCAGCCGCCAGGTTGGGCGGCAGCGACCCCGCGGGCGGCCGATCGCCTTCCCACACCATCACCGCGCCCCAGCGGTTGTGCTCCTGGTCGGCGATCCAGAACTTCACACGCAGCCCGGGGACCGAGGCCCAGGGCCGGACCGCGCCCTCCCGCAGATGCTCGCGCAGGCTCTCGATGGTCTGGGACGAGCCGTCCAGCTCCCACCAGGCGATGTCCACCCTCACCGGCCGAGCACCCCCTGCCCGCGGCTCGCCTCGGCCGGCCCGGTGCCCGGGCCCGGCCGCGGGCCGAGCACGCGGGGGCAGCCGGTCCGGGGGCTCTCCGCCTCGCGGCCGTATCCCCGGCGGGCGGGGAGTCCGGGCCCGCCCGCCTGCTCGGTGGGCTCGGCCGACGTGCGCCGACCGGCCGCGGCTTCCTGACTCGGCGTAACGACGTTTCCCATCGGCTCTCTCCTGTGCGGATGGACGGGACCGCTGCGTGGCAGGGATGCATGAACTCGCCGCTCGATAGTTGCTCATCGTGCGTAATCGGTTGACAGCGCAGCGTGTGAGTCACACCACACGTCGCCGCATAACGGACCGTTCTGGCAGGAAGAAGATGTGGCTCTCCGTCGTCGATTGACTCGCGTTCGATCGCCGTGTGACGCTCTCCCGGTCCGGGCCGGTCGACACCGCACCACGTCCGGGAGCGGTCCCCCCGGCCCTCCCGCGAAGTGTCGGTAGAACAAGCGGGAGAACGGACAGCATGGAACGGAAAACTGCCTGCGGCGTCCTGGAACACCCCACAGAACACCCCACAGATCGCAGTTCAGCCCCGGAATCCCCGACCGTCGCCTCGCTCTTCTCCAGCCATTACGCCCACCTCTTGAGGCTCGCCCGATTACTGGGAGCCGAAGAGGAGTCCGAGGACCTGGTGGCTGAGGCATTCTGCGAACTGCACCGCCGCTGGACCGCTCTGCGCACCGACGGGGCCGCCGTCGGATACCTGCGGTCCACCGTGAGCAATCTGGCGCGCATGCACATCCGCCGCAAGCAGGTGGTCCGGCGGCGCTTCCCCGCCCTGACCGACGTCCCCGAGTTCTGCCGCTCCGCGGAGCAGTCGGTGCTCGCCCGGCACGGCCACCAGGCCGTGGTCCACGCCCTCGGCGAGCTGCCCCGCCGGCAGCGCGAGGCCATCGTGCTGCGCTACTGGATGGGACTCCAGGACACGGAGATAGCGGAAGCCATGGACATCTCCCACGGGACGGTCAAGGTACACATCTTCCGGGGAATGGCCGGGCTGAAGCGCTCCCTGGCCGACGGAGAGTGGTGAGCGGCCACACCCCCTGACGCAGAAGCAGATCTTCTGGCAGACAGAAAAACAAGCTCTTGGACTTCTGAAGATCCCACGGGCACGGTGGAAGAGCCCACACACCTCGTCTCGGCTACGCACGGAACTGGGATCGACATGGACACAAAGAACACCGAGCCGGCCTCACGCGGAGCCTGGCTCGCCGTGGCGGTGCTCGCCGGGGGTCTGTTCGCGGCGGTGGTGTCGACCACCGTCGTCAGCGTGGCCCTGCCCACCATCGGCCGCGAACTGCACGCCGGCGCAACGCAGTCGGCGTGGATCGTGGACGCCTACGTCCTCGTCTACGCGAGCCTGCTGGTGGCCGGCGGTGTCATCGGCGACCGGCGCGGCCGCAAGGGTCTGTTCCTGATCGGCGTGGCGACCTTCGGCCTGGGCGCTCTGGTGACCGGCGTGGCGCCGAACACCGGGGTCCTCCTGGTGGGCCGGGTCATCCAGGGACTGGGGCCGGCCTTGCTGGTGCCGGGCAGCCTCACCATCATCCGCGCCATCTTCGAGGAACCGGGCAAGCGCGCCACCGCCATCGGTCTGTGGTCGACCAGCTCCGGCCTCGCGCTGGCGGTCGGCCCGGCGCTCGGCGGGGTCATCGTCAACGGCCTGGGCTGGCGCTGGGTGTTCCTGGTCAACGTGCCCTTCAGCGCCCTGCTGGTGGTCCTGGGGGCCCGCCTCATCCCGCGGGTGGAACGCAATCCGGCGACCAGCCGCTTCGACTGGGCCGGGGCGGTCCTCAGCACCCTGTCCATGGCGGCCGTCGCCTTCGGGATCATCGAGGGCCCCGAGTGGGGCTGGGCCTCCCCACGTATCCTCGCCGCCTTCGCCGCAGGCCTCGTCGCCCTCGGCCTCTTCGTCGGCTGGGAACTGCGCAGGCCCGAACCGCTGGTCGACATCAAGCTCTTCCGGCACTCCGCGTTCACCGTGGCCAACGTCGCCGCCATGATCGTCTTCTTCGCCTTCGTCGGCGCGATCGTGTACTTCAGCGCCTACTTCCAGAACGTCCAGGGCCACTCGCCCATCGAGGCCGGACTCGACGTCTCGGCCATCGGTGTGGCTTTCGCCCTCGCCGCGCCGCTCTCCGGTCGCATGGTGGCCAGGATCGGCCCGTTCTGGCCGATGTTCGCCGGGCTGGCGGTCAGCGGGGTGGCCACCCTGGGACTGCTGCGCCTGGGTCCGAACACCGGGATCGGCGCCATCTGGTGGGACTTCGCCCTGGTCGGCGGCGGTGTCGGACTGAGCCTGACACCGATGACCACGACCGCGATCGCCTCCGTCGAGGCCTCCCGTGCCGGGATGGCCTCCGCCGTCCACAACGCACTGCGCCAGCTCGGCCAGGTGCTCGGCGTCGCCATCCTCGGCGTCCTCGTCTACGCGAAGCTTCCCCACAGCCACAAGGGCGGCGGCCGCCTCGCCCCGCACACCGGCCACCTCTTCGTCACGGGACTGCACCACGCCATCTGGGTCTGCGGCTGCGTCCTGCTGGCCGCCGCAGCCATGGTCGCCCTCCTCGCGGTGAGCAGCCGTAAGCCCATGGCCGGGGCCGCGCGGCCCGCCGGCGAAGCCACGCGCGCGGCGCCGGCCTCCCGCTGACGCTCCGGCGAACTCCCTTCGCACACAGGTGATTCCGGCAGCCACCCGCACCGGCGCACCGCGCCGCCAAGTCGGCACCAACTTGATCGACAGTCACGGACAAGCCGTGTGATCAATGCTGAGGCGCCAGAACCAGAAGCAGGGGGCGGGTCATACCGCAACAGATGCGAGTCGGCCGCGGTGCGTCCTGGCGTGAATACCAGTCACCTAGTCGTGGATTCACTCGAACCGGAGGGAATGAGGCCAAGATGTGGCGTCTCACAACAAGCCGGACGCTGGCCGCCGGTGTGGCAGCGGCGGCAGCGCTCGTCAGTCTGGGAGCCGGACCATCGGGGGTGACGGCCGAGGCCGCCACCCAGTCCCACCGTCCGACCGGCCATCTCACCAGCGACGCGCCGGTCACCGTCGTGGCCGGCGGCCTGAACTCGCCCCGGAGCCTGGCGTGGGGACGTCACGGCCACCTCCTGGTCTCCGAGGCCGGGGCAACCCCCCCGGCGTGCCAGGGCACCGGCTTCGCCACCAAGTGCTACGGCCTCACCGGGTCGGTCGCGGACATCTCCTCCGGCAAGCCGGTGCGGATCGCCGAGGGACTGGCGACGAACTTCAACCAGGAAGAGACGATCGGCCCCAACGGCCTGGCCGTCGGGCCCAACGGCCACGTCTACACCCTTTCGGCGGGCTCGCCCGAGCAGGTCCCGTCCGGTCTGCCGGCGGACCTGACCGCGGAGCTGGGCAAGCAGTACGGGTCGCTGATGGACATCACCGGCGGGCGGCGCAAGGTCATCGCGAACCCCGGTTCGGCCGACTGGCAGTGGACGACGGACCACAAGTACCTCGTGCCCGAGGACTTCCCCGCCTCCAACCCCTACGCGCTGACCAACAAGCCGGGCGGCGGCTTCTACCTGGTGGACGCGGCGTCGAACACACTGGACTCGGTCGACCGGCACGGACATGTCCGCGTGCTCGCCTTCGTCCCCAACACCCCGGCCGGTACCGACGCCGTGCCCACCTGCCTCGCCGTGGGCCCGGACCGCTCGGTGTACATCGGCCAGATCACCGGGCACGGCAACTCGGCCACCGCGGCCAACGTGTACCGGTACTCGCCGCGCACGGGCAGCCTGAAGGTCTGGCAGAGCGGCTTCAGCGCCATCAGCGGCTGCGGCTTCGGCGCCAACGGTGACTTCTACGTGACCCAGTTCGACACCACCGGCTTCCTGCCGACCGGTGACCCCGTCGGCAACGTCATCCAGATCAACCACCACGACAACTCCCGCACCGTCCTCGCGGACGGAAAGCTGTTCGCGCCCACCGGCTTCCTGGCGGGCCCCGATGGCTCCATCTACGTGGCCAGCAAGACGATGATGTGGCCGGCCTGCACGGACGCGCCGGCCTGCACCTCCTCATCCTCGATCCCGGCCACCGGCAGCGGCGAGATCGTCAGGATCGGCTGATCCCCTCCGGTCGCCCCGCCGCGGGCCACGGTCGGCGTACCCGGCCCGGCCCGCGGCGGCACCGGACATCCGCAGGACCCATCCCTGTGCTCGTGATCGGAGGACATTCGTGCGTGCTGGCATCTGGCTGATCGGCGCCCGAGGATCCGTCGCCACCACCAGCGTGGTCGGAGCGCTCGCGCTGCGCGCCGGGCTGGCCGACCCGGTGGGCTGCGTGACCGCCCATCCCGCGCTGGACGTGTCGGCCCTGCCCGGCTACGGCGACCTGGTCTTCGGCGGTCACGACGTCACCCAGGACCCGCTGACCAAGAAGGCCGAGCAGCTGGCCGCCGCCGGCATCGTGCCGGCCCGGCTGGTGCAGGCGCTGGAGCGGGACCTCGACGAGGTGGAGGCGAACCTGCGGCACGCCCCGGCCGGCGCCACCCAGGCCGAGGCCGCCGCGCTGATCGCGGCCGACATCAAGGAGTTCACCGCACGGCACCGCCTCGACCGGGTCGTGGTGGTCAACGTGTCCTCCACCGAACCCGCTCCCCCACGGCACCCCGCGCACGCCGACCTCGGCACGCTGGCCGCCGCGATGGCCGCGCCGGGCACGGTGCTGCCGCCCAGCTCGCTGTACGCCTACGCGGCGTTCGACGCGGGCTGCTCGTACGTGGACTTCACCCCCTCCACCGGGGCCCGGCTGCCGGCCCTGGCCGACCTCGCGGCCGAGCGTGGCCTGCCCTACGCCGGCCACGACGGCAAGACCGGCGAGACGCTGCTGAAGTCGGTGCTCGCGCCCATGTTCGCGATGCGCAACCTCGCGGTCCGCTCCTGGTCGGGCATCAACCTGCTCGGCGGCGGGGACGGCGCCAGCCTGACGGACCCGCGGGCCAACGCCGCGAAGACGGCCAGCAAGCAGCGGGTGCTGCACGAAACCCTCGGCTACGCGCCCGACGGCGACACCCGCATCGACTACGTGGCCGACATCGGCGACTTCAAGACGGCGTGGGACCTGATCACGTTCGACGGCTTCCTCGGCACGGGCATGTGCATGCAGTTCACCTGGCAGGGCTGCGACTCGGCCCTCGCGGCCCCGCTCGTCCTCGACCTGGCCCGGATCACCCTGGCCGCGCACGCGGCCGGGGACACCGGCCCGCTGGCGCCGCTCGCGTACTTCTTCAAGGACCCGCTGGGCGACGTCGACCACGCGCTGCACGCCCAGTGGGAGGCGCTGCGCACGTACCTGGCCGGGCTCGCGGCCGTGACCGGCGGCGGCCGATGACCACGCCACGGGACCTCATGGAGCTGGTCCGCGCGCCCGCCGCGCTGTCGGTACCCGGGGACGCCATAGCCGGCGCCGCCGCCGCGGGCGCCCTCGGGCCGCGTACGGCCGGACTGTCCGCGGCCGCGGTCTGCCTGTACTGGGCGGGGATGGCGGCCAACGACTGGGCGGACCGGGACCTGGACGCCGGGGAGCGTCCCGGCCGGCCGATCCCGTCCGGCCGGGTGGCGCCGCGCGCCGCCCTGGGCGTCGCGGCCGGGCTCAGCGCGGCCGGGCTCGCCCTGGCCGGCCTGGCCGGCGGCCGCCGGGCGCTCGCGGTGGCGGTGCCGCTGACCGGCGTGGTGTGGGCGTACGACCTGAAGCTGAAGGGCACCGCGGCCGGCCCCGCCGCCATGGCCGCCTGCCGCGGACTCGACGTGCTCCTCGGCGCCAGCGCGCGCCGGGGCGGCTGGCGGCGCGCGCTCGCGCCGGCGCTCACCGTCGCCGCGCACACGTACACGGTCACCGCCCTGTCGCGCCGGGAGGTGACCGGCGCCGGCCGGCTGCTGCCGGGTGCGACGCTGGTCGGGACGGCCGGGGTCGCCCTCGCGGCCTCGGGGCGGGCGCCGCGGCCCGGGCTGGTGCGGTCGCTGGCCGCCTGGTACGCGGCCGGGTACGGGGACGCCCAGGTCAAGGCGCTGGCCACGCCGGACGCCGGCAGCGTACGGGCGGCGGTCGCGGCCGGGATCACCGGCCTGCCCGCGCTGCAGGGCGCGCTCGTCGCGCGGTCGGCGCGTCCCGGCGCCGCCGCTGCGGTGGCCGCCTGCGCACCGCTCGGCCGGGCCCTGGCCGGCAGGATGTCGCCGACATGAGCGCCGCCGGGACCACCGTGCGGTTCGGGTACGGCACCAACGGGTTCGCCAACCACCGGCTGGAGGACGCGCTCGCCGTCATCGCCGATCTCGGCTACGAAGGCGTCGCGCTCACCCTCGACCACCACCACCTCGACCCGTTCGCCGAGGACCTGCCCCGCCGCACCGAGGCCCTGGCGGCGCGGCTGGACCGGCTCGGGCTCGGCGTCGTCGTCGAAACCGGTGCCCGGTACCTGCTCGACCCGTGGCACAAGCACGCCCCGACCCTGCTCGACGACGAACCCGCGCTCCGGCTGGACTTCCTGCGGCGGGCCGTACGCATCGCAGCGGACCTGGGGGCGGAGGCCGTCTCGTTCTGGGCCGGTGTCCGGCCCGCCGCGGTGCCGCGGGAGCGGGCCTGGGACCGCCTGGTGCGGGGCTGCGCCGAGGTGGTGGCCGCGGCGGACGCCGCGGGTGTGCGGCTGGGTTTTGAACCGGAGCCCGGCATGCTGGTGGAGACGATCGACGAGTGGTTCACGCTGCGCGGCAGGCTCGGCGCGCCGGGCTGCTTCGGCCTCACCCTCGACATCGGGCACCTGCGGTGCGTCGAGCCGCGGCCGGTGGCGGACTGCGTGGCCGTGGCCGGTCCGCACATCGTCAACGTGCAGATCGACGACATGCGGCGAGGTGTGCACGAGCACCTGGAGTTCGGGACCGGCGAGATCGAATTCCCGCCCGCGCTGCGCGCCCTCGCCGAAGCCGGGTACGGCGGGCTGACGGCCGTGGAGCTGCCCCGCCACTCCCATGCCGCGCCCACGGTCGCACGCGACTCGCTGGCGTTCCTCACCGCCGCCCGCGCCGCGGCCGAGGCTCTGGGCTCAACCCGTGAAGCGGAGGAGGTCCCGCAGTGACCGGCGGACATCTCACAGACGTACTGGCAGACGTACGCGAAGACCTGAAGGACCGGGTCGCGGACCCGGCGTGGCTGGACGAGGCCGAGCGGCGGGTGACACAGGACCCGGCCGCGATCGCCGCGCTGTTCCCCGCCGTGGGCAGGCGGTGCGGCCGGGGCCCGCTCCCTGGCACCGGCCCCGGACCGGCGGGCTGGAGCGTCGACGACGCGGCCCGTGTCCTGCTGCTGACCGCGCTGCCGCTGCGTGGCGCGGCGCTGGCCGAGCAGGTCGGCACGCTGTACCGGTACGGCGGCGCGGCCGAGAAGCGCGCGGTGCTCCGCGCCCTGCCCGGCCTGGACATCGGGTCCGGCGCGGTGGACCTGCTCCACGACGCGATCCGCACCAACGACCCGCGGCTGGTCGCGGCCGCCGTAGGACCGTATGCCCGCCATCTCGACGACGGGATGTGGCGGCAGGCCGTGCTCAAGTGCGTGTTCATGGACATATCACTGACCGCGGTGGCCGATCTGGACCGGCGCGCCGACGGCGAACTGGCCCGGATGCTGGCCGACCTGGACGACGAACGGCGTGCCGCCGGACGGACCATGCCCGACGACGCGATCGCCCTGCTGGCGCTGATCGGCGACCCGATGCCGGCACGGTCCGGCGAGCGGGCACCGGCACGGCCCGGCGAGCGCGAGGAGGAGGCAGTCTGATGCGCATCTTCGACCCACACATCCACATGACCTCTCGGACCACCGACGACTACGAGCGCATGGCGGCGGCCGGGGTGCGCGCACTGGTCGAGCCGGCCTTCTGGCTCGGCCAGCCGCGCACCAACGCCGGGTCGTTCACCGACTACTTCGACGCGCTGACCGGCTGGGAGCCGTTCCGCGCGAGCCAGTTCGGCATCCGCCACCACTGCGCCATCGCGCTGAACCCCAAGGAGGCCAACGACCCGCGCTGCCGCGAGGTGCTCGGTGTGCTGCCGCGCTACCTGGCGATGGACGGGGTGGTGGCGGTGGGCGAGGTCGGCTACGACTCGATGACGCCGGAGGAGGACGAGGTGTTCGCGGCCCAGCTCCAACTGGCTGTCGAGCACGGTCTGCCGGTGCTGGTGCACACCCCGCACCGCGACAAGCAGCGCGGCACCCGGCGCACGCTGGACGTGATCAAGGAGTCCGGCATCGAGCCCGGACGGGTCGTCGTCGACCATCTCAACGAGGTGACCGTGGGCCTGGTCGCCGACAGCGGCTGCTGGATGGGGTTCTCCATCTACCCGGACACCAAGATGTCGCCGGACCGCATGGCGGCGGTGCTGCGCGAGTACGGGCCGGACCGGATGCTGGTGAACTCCGCCGCCGACTGGGGCCGCAGCGACCCGCTGCTCACCCGGAGCACCGGGCAGGCCATGCTGGCCGCCGGCTTCACCGACGACGACGTGGACCGGGTGCTGTGGCGCAACCCTGTGGAGTTCTACGGCCAGTCCGGACGGCTGGAGATCGCCGGGACGGAGGCCGGGGCGGCGTCCGGGGCGAACGCGCCGGCCCCGGTGTTCGCCGGCAACTCCATCGCCCGCGGGGGCAGCTGATGCGGCTGCGGCATCGGGACGGGCAGACGATTCACCTCGGTTACTGCACCAACGTCCACGCCGGCGAGGACCTGCCCGAGATCGTCGGGCAGCTCGACACGTACGCGGTGAGCGCACGCCGGGTGCTGGGCGCCGACCGGCTCGGGGTCGGGCTGTGGCTGGCCGCGCCTGTCGCCGCGCAGCTCGCCGCCGACCCCGCCGCGCTGGCCGGGCTGCGCCGGGACCTCGACGCGCGCGGGCTGGAGGTCGTCACCCTCAACGGCTTCCCCTACGGCGCCTTCCACGCCCCGGTGGTCAAGCACGCCGTGTACCAGCCGGACTGGCTGACCGGCGAACGCATGGACTACACGGTCGACCTGGCCCGGGTGCTGGCCGGGCTGCTTCCCGACGACGCCGCCCGCGGCTCGGTGTCCACGCTGCCGCTGGCCTGGCGCACGCCCTGGACGGCGCGGCACCGGGCGGCGGCCGGGCGGCGACTCGCCGAACTGGCGGACCGGCTGGCGGCCGTGCACGCGCGCACCGGGCGGCTGATCCGCGTCGGGTTCGAGCCGGAACCCGGCTGCGTCATGGAGACCACCGAGCAGGTGGTTGCCGGGCTGTCCGGCATCGACACCCGTTACCTCGGCGTGTGCCTGGACCTGGCCCACCTGGCGTGCGGGTGGGAGGACCCGGGCGCCGCGCTGGCCCGGCTGGCCGGGGCGGGCCTGCCGGTGGTGAAGGTGCAGGTGTCCGCCGCCCTCGGCGCCGACCATCCGGAGCAGGCCGCGACGGGCGCCGCGCTGCGCGGGTACGCCGAACCCCGGTTTCTGCACCAGACGCGCTCCGCCGCCGGGCAGGCCGCCGACGACCTTCCCGAGGCGCTCGACGCCGGCTTTCCGGGGCCGTGGCGGGTGCACTACCACGTGCCGCTGCACGCCGCCCCGCAGCCGCCGCTGCACGCCACCCTCGACGTGCTGCGCGGTGCGCTGGCCGGGCTCGTCGGCGGCGACACGGCCGTATGCGACCACCTGGAGGTGGAGACGTACACCTGGAACGTGCTGCCGCCGGACCAACGTCCCACCGGCCCCGACCGGTTGGCCGAGGGCATCGCCGCCGAGGTGGCCTTCGCCCGGGACGAACTGCTCGCCCTGGGCCTGCGTGAACAACCCGTGAGGGAGATGATCCAGTGACCCCCCGGCCCACCCCCCTCGTCGTGCTCGACGTCGTCGGGCTCACTCCGCGTCTGCTCAGGCACATGCCGCGGCTGGCCGCGATCGCCCGCACGGGCTGGCAGGCCCAGCTCGCCCCGGTCCTGCCCGCGGTCACCTGCTCCGTGCAGGCCACGCTGCTCACCGGCGCACCGCCGAGCGAGCACGGCATCGTCGGCAACGGCTGGTACTTCCGCGACCTCGGCGAAGTCCTACTGTGGCGCCAGCACAACGCGCTCGTGGGCGGGGACAAGCTGTGGGACGCGGCGCGCCGGCGCCATCCCGGGTACACGGTCGCCAACATCTGCTGGTGGTACGCGATGGGGGCGGACACCGACTGGACGGTGACTCCGCGCCCGGTCTATCACGCCGACGGCCGCAAGGACCCCGACTGCTACACCGATCCCCCGGAACTGCACGACGAACTCACCGCCTCGCTGGGTGCGTTCCCGCTGTTCAGCTACTGGGGTCCGGGCGCGGGCCTGGCCTCGTCCGAGTGGATCTGCCGCGCCGCGCAGCAGATCATGGCGCGTCACGATCCGGACCTGACGCTGGTGTACGTACCGCACCTCGACTACGACCTGCAGCGGTTCGGCCCGTACGGGCGCAAGGCCGCGTCCGCCGCGGCGAAGCTGGACGCGGTGCTCGGGCCGCTGCTCGACGCGGCCCGCAGGCGCGGCGCGACCGTGGTGGCGCTGTCGGAGTACGGCATCACCCCGGCCAGTCGTCCGGTCGACGTCAACCGGGCACTGCGCCGCGAGAACCTGCTGCGCGTGCACACCCAGGCCGGCATGGAGTACCTGGACCCGTGGACGTCGCGCGCGTTCGCCGTCGCCGACCACCAGATCGCGCACGTCTACGTCGCCGATCCCGAGGACCTGCCCCTGGTGCGCAAGCTCTGCGCCGGCCTGCCCGGCGTCGCCGAGGTGCTGGGAGAGGAGGAGAAGGCGGCGCAGGGCCTGGACCATCCGCGGGCCGGGGACCTCGTTCTCGTCGCCGAGCCGGACGCCTGGTTCACCTACTACTACTGGCTCGACGACGACCGCGCCCCGGACTTCGCCCGGCTGGTGGAGATCCACCGCAAGCCCGGCTACGACCCCGCCGAGCTGTTCTTCGACCCCGCGGCACCCCTCGCCGCAAAGGCCCGGACCGCGATGGCGCTGGCGCGCAAGAAGCTGGGCATGCGGTACCTGATGAGCGCGATCGGCCTGGACGCGGGCGCCGCCGCCGTACGCGGCACCCACGGCCGACTGCCCGCCGACCCGCAGGACGGCCCGGTCCTGCTGTGCTCCGACCCCCGCGGCGCCCGCGAACGCTGTGCGGCGACCGAGGTCAAAGACCTGCTGCTGGCCCTGGCGTCGCCGGGCGGCGGCGGGCGGCTCTGATGGGTGAACCGGGTCGTCGGTGGGGACGACCGCGTCGGCGACCTCGGTGGACGAACGGCCCTCGGTGGACGAACGGCCCTCGGTCCGCCTCAGCTCGCGGCGCGGACCCGGTCGTGCGCTTGGGCGGCCATCTGGTAGTAGGCCGCGAGCTTGTAGTACTCCTCGCCGGGCGACAGGGCGCCGGCGTAGACGAGGACACGGTCACCCTCGTACGTGTACGGCGCGCTCCTGGCGAACTTCTCCAGTTGCGGCTCGACGCGGGCGGGAAGTGCCGCCGGGTCCGTGGTCCGCGTGGAGAAGCTGATCCGCTCGATCTTCGTGCCGTCCCAGCGGAAGGTGGGGTACAGCGCCGACGAGGTCTCGATGAAGTCCAGCATCAGCTCGCTCGGCTCCGGCAGGCCGAATGCGCGGAGCATCGGCAGGACGGTCGTGCGCCCGACGTGTTCGCCGGAGAGGCCGTTGAAGTACACGTTCCACGTCCTGCGCCGGTAGTCGATCGCGATGGCCGACACCTTGCCGTCCAGGCCGTACGCGGCGAACGTGCCCGCGTGGTCGGACAGGGCGCGGGGCATGGACGGGATTTCGGCGAGCCGGGCCAGTGCCTGCAGATCGCTCAGCGGGAAGAAGGCGTAGGCCTTGTTGAAGCCGCGGGTGATTCCGTAGTCGACGCCGAAGCTCTGCACGGGCAAGCGCGCCTGGATGTCCGGGAAGAGGCCGCGGACGGGATGGTCCGTCTCCTCGACCAGACCGTGCGCCAGGGCGTGCGCGTAGGGGTCCCCGGCGCTCGGAGACATCATGAAGTCGAAGGACATCTCGCCGATGTGGCCCCCACTGGTCACCATGTTGAAGACGAGGGGGGAGGCGATGACGTCCTGGAACGCGGTCAGGGCGGGCCACATCCTGTCGTGCGAGCAGGGTATGTCCAGCAGCCCGGCCGCCTCCGACACCGCCGAATACAAACGTCCTATGTCGGCTTTTGCGGACATCAAACCCCCAGGTGTCGGTAGGAAACGTCGCCGAGCGGCACGTTCGGGCCGTACGAGTTCCATCATCGTCCGCGCGGCTCGCAGGCCCGTCGAGAAGTGCTTGCCGGGGGGCCGTACTCCGGTCTTCCTCAAGCGGAGTGCGACCGGCCGGACAGAGGCCGGGACGCACACACCAGGTCGATGACATCGGATGAGAGAGAGGCATTGTCGATGGCAGGCGCTCACCCCGAAACCGCGGACGTCCGGGCATCGTCCGGCGCCACAGAGGCGGGTGAACTGGTCGAACTCGCCCTGGGATACGTGTACTCGGCGGCGCTGCACAGTGCCGCGCGGTTCGGCCTCGCCGACCATCTGGTGGACGGGCCACGCACGGCCGAGGAACTCGCCCCGGCCGTGGGCGCCCACGCGCCACACCTGTACCGGCTGCTGCGGTTCCTCGCCACCAAGGGGGTCTTCCGCGAGGACGAGGCGGGCCGTTTCCACCTCACCCCGCTCGCAGAGCCGCTGCGCACGGACGCGGAGCGATCGCTGCGCGACTACCTCCTGGTGCGCGGTGAGGCGCCCTTCTGGGAGTCGGCGGGCCGGCTGCACGACGCGGTGCGCACCGGCACCACCGCCTTCGAGACGCTGTACGGCGTTTCGTTCTACGACCACGTAGCCGCCGACCGGGACTTCGGCAGGGCCTTCAACTCCAGCATGGCGGCGTTCTCCGACGCGCTGAGCGACGACGTGGCCGAGGCCTGCGACTTCTCGCGGGCCGGCAGTGTCGTCGACGTGGGCGGCGGGCGCGGCGGCCTGCTGCGCTCGGTGCTGCGGCGCAACCCGCATCTGACGGGGGTCCTGTTCGACCGGGAGAACGTGGTGGCGGGGCACGTCCTCGACACCCCGGAGCTGACCGGCCGCTGGAAGGCCCAGTCCGGGGACTTCTTCGTCTCCGTGCCGTCCGGCGCCGACGTGTACCTCCTCAAGCAGGTGCTGGCCAGCTGGCCGGACGAGGAATGCCTGCGCATCCTGCGCTCGTGCGCCAGGGCCATGCCCGCGCACGGGCGGCTCCTGGTCGTCAACGCGATGATCCCGGCGGGCAACGAGCCCCACCCCGGCAAGACGGTCGACATGCTGATGATGACGGTCCTGAACGGCAGGGGCCGCACGCGCGCGGAGTACGAGGCGCTGCTCACGGCGGCGGGTTTCGAGGTCGTGGGCTTCCATGAGCCCTCGCCGCACGCGTCCGTGGTCGAGGCGGTCGTGGCCCGCGCGGCCGCGTGACACACCTCGGCCGCACGGCTGGCGCCGCACCCGCCTCCTCCAGCAGCACTCCAGAGTTCCCTGAGCGCAGTAGTGCAATGCTCTGCCAGGTCTTTCAACTTCCATCACACGCGACACCCCACGGGGAGGGGACATGATGCAGCGCAGAACCGTCCTGAAGGCGGGGGCGGCGCTGACCGGCGCCCTCGGTGGTGCGGGTCTGCTGGTGCCCGCCGTGGCCGGGTCCGCACATGCCACCGACCTGGACCCGACCACCATCCCGCAGTTCGAGCAGGCGATGCCGGTGCCCGAGGTGTTGCAGCCGGTGTGCGACCTGGGCACGACCAGCTACTACGACATCAGCGTCGAGGAAGCGGACGCGGAGATCCTGCCCGGGCGGACCACCCGGGTCTACACGTTCAACGGGAGCTTCCCGGGGCCCGTCATCAAGGCGGTCTCCGGCCGGCGCGTCGTGGTCCGGCAGACCAACCGGCTGAGCGTGCCCACCTCGATCCACCTGCACGGCGCCCACGTCCCGCAGAGCAGCGACGGCTCCCCGGGAGACCTCATCGCGCCGCAGGGCGGCTCGAAGATCTACACGTACCCCAACGAGCAGCCGCACGCGAACCTGTGGTTCCACGACCACGCCCACCACCAGGAGTCGGAGACCGTCTACCGCGGGCTGACCGCCACGTACCTGCTCACCGATGACGTGGAGCAGCGCCTGAATCTGCCCTCGGGCCGCTACGACGTGCCGATCTCGCTGCGGGACGCGCGCTTCGACGACAGCGGCCAACTTGTGTACGAGATGGTCGACTTCAAGAGCCGCAACGTACAGCTGGCCAACGGCAAGGCATGGCCGTACTTCGAGGTCGAGGCGCGCAAGTACCGTTTCCGGCTGTTCAACACGTCCAATATGCGGTTCTACACGCTGCAGTTGTCCGACGGTTCGTCCTTCCAGCAGATCGGGACCGACGGCGGGCTGCTGGAGAAGCCGCTCGACGTGACGTCGGTGTCCCTGTCGCCCGGTGAGCGCGCCGACGTCGTCATCGACTTCTCCCGCTACACCGCCGGCACCAAGCTGATCCTCACCAACACCGGACCAATATTTCCCGGCAACCCCGTCGACCAGGTCGGCAGGATCCTGCAGTTCCGGGTGACCGGTCCGGCCACCGACACCAGTGTGGTGCCCTCGGCCCTGCGTACGCTGCCCGCGCTGGGCAGCGCCACGGTCAACCGCAGCTTCGTGCTGAGCATCGACGAGACCGGCGCGACCGGGGACATGTACATCAACGGCAAGACGTACGACATGGACCGGATCGACACCGAGATCGAGTACGGTGCCACGGAGATCTGGACCGTGCACAACGGCGATGCCTACACCCCGCACAACTTCCACATCCATCTGGTGCAGTTCCGCGTGCTGGAGCGCAACGGCCGGCCCGTGACGTCCGGGCCGGAGTACGGGCTCAAGGACACCGTTGCCCTGATGCCCGGGGACACGGTGAAGCTGCAGGCGACCTTCACGGGCTACGAGGGCACGTATGTGTACCACTGCCACGTGTTCGACCACGCGGCGATGGGCATGATGGGCAACTTCCGTGTCTCCAAGTCCACCACGAGCAGCAGCACCCTCCGGCGTCAGGGCCACCGCCGTCGGTGAGCCGTCGGGCCGCCGTACACGTCAGTTCTGACGTTCGGGGATGTGGACGATCAGTCCGTCCACCGCGTCGGTCACCTTCAGCTGGCAGCTGAGCCGGCTGTTGGGCCGGCGCGGGCTGGCGGTGAAGTCGAGCATGCCGTCCTCGCCCGGCTCTCGGGGTTCCAGCTTGTCGAGGGCGGCCCCGTCGACGTAGACGTGGCAGGTCGCGCACTGCATGTTGCCGCCGCACTGGGCGACGATGCCGTCGACGTAGTTGAAGACGGCGCCGCGCATGACGCTGGTGCCGACCGGGACGTCGACGGTCCGTTCGTCACCGTCGCAGGAGACATACGTGATCTTGGGCATGGCCGGACTCCCAGCGCTCGGCCGGCACGCGGCACGCAGGGTGACGCGGACACCGGCCGGGCGGCCGTCGAAGAAGGGTGGAGCACTGCTCAAGAGTCGGTGGGGACGCGACACCTCGCCAACCGGTACGGACCGTACCAGAGGATTTTTTCAGCGTCCATGTGGAGCTCGGCTTGAGGACCGCTCGGGCGTGTGGCGGCGCGGGTCGGGCAGACGGTGGGTCATGAACGGCCGGGAAGTGATGAACTCCCGGAATTTCAGGGCGGCTTCGGACAGGTAGGCGTCGCGCCGCCAGACCAGGGTGAGCACCCGGTGGCAGGCGGGGGCGGCCACGTGCACCCAGGCCACCGGCACCCGGGTGTCGGTGCCGGCCTGCCGGGACATCGCCGGGATCAGGCCGATGCCGAGTCCGGCGCTGATCAGCACCTGGCTCGCGCCCGCCTCGTCGCCCTCGCAGGACACCACCGGGCTGAGCCCCTCGGAGGCGAACAGCCGGTCCAGCAGGGCGCGTTGCCAGTGGGTCTTGCGGGTGGTGACGAAGGGCTCGTCGGCGATCTCGCGGATCGTCACGCTCTCCCGGCCGTCCAGCCAGTGGCCGCGCGGCACGGCGAGCAGCACCTCCTCCCGGATCAGCTCGATCGACTCCAGGTTCGGGCCGGTCAGCGGCTGGGAGGCGACGCAGAAGTCGACCTCGCCGACGCGCAGCCGGCGTTCCATCTCCGCCGCGTCGGACTGGAAGAGCCGTACGTCGGCGCGGGGCTGGGTGGCGCGGAAGCTGCCGAGGACCGTGGTGATGGTCAGCAGGGTCTCGCAGGCGATGCTGACCCGGCCGAGCCCCAGGTCACCGGCCTCGCGGACGGCCCTGATGCCGTCGTCGAGCTCGCTGAGGGCGCTGTCGACATGGCGCAGGAACATCGTCCCGTACTCGTTGAGCCTGATCCCGCGGCCGTGCCGCTCGAACAGCGGGGAGCCGATCTCGCGCTCCAGGCGTGCGATGGTGCGGCTGAGCGAGGGCTGCGCGATGCGCAGTTCCTCCGCGGCGCGGCTGATGTGCTCAAGACGTGCTACAGCCTGGAAATAGCGCAATTGCAGCAGATCCACGGTCCACCTTCACTTATGCCTGTCGAGGCATCGTCCCATGGCTGAACCGGTCTTGGAAATGCATAAGCATTGTTCCTACGGTCTCAACCGAGGTCACCGCGCAGGTGACGGGCAACGGTGCCCGGTGCCTGTACACGCGACGCGAGGGCCCCGCGCACACATCCGTCCTGTTCCCGTCACCCTCCGGCAAGGAAGGTCCCGCCATGAGCGCTGCGGATCTGGCCCGGCTCCAGTTCGCGGCCACCACCGGAATCCACTGGCTGTTCGTGATCCTCACCATGGGTCTCGTCCCGCTCGTGGCCTTCATGCACACCCGGGCCGCCTATACCAAGGACCCCGCCAAGCGGGCCGTGCGCGAGCGCATGACCCGCTTCTGGGGCCAGCTGTACGTCATCAACTACGCGGTCGGCATCGTCACCGGCCTCGTCATGGAGTTCCAGTTCGGGCTCAGCTGGAGCGGCCTGAGCAAGTTCGCGGGCAACGTCT
Organism: Streptomyces sp. CoH27; assembly: GCF_020181035.1. Taxonomy (GTDB): domain Bacteria; phylum Actinomycetota; class Actinomycetes; order Streptomycetales; family Streptomycetaceae; genus Streptomyces; species Streptomyces camelliae. Next base: position 17,569 of record NZ_JAIQYY010000043.1, on the reverse strand, counting down.
TCGGCGCCCCGCTCGCCCTGGAAACCCTCATCGCCTTCTTCGCCGAGTCCACCTTCCTCGGCATGTGGATATTCGGGTGGGGCCAGCTGCGCCGGGGCGTGCACGTCACGCTCATCTGGCTGGTCGCCCTGACCGCGTACGCCTCCGGGTACTTCATCCTCGTCGCCAACGGCTTCCTGCAGCACCCCGTCGGCTACGAGGTCCGCGGCAACGCCGCCTACCTGACCGACTTCGGGGCGCTGCTCACCAACGCCAACGCCCTGGTCGCCCTCGAACACATCGTGCTCGCCGCGCTCACCACCGGCGGTGTGTTCATGCTCGGCGTCAGCGCCTGGCACTTCGCCCGCGGCACCAAGGAGACCGAGCTGTTCCGCAGCTCGCTGCGGCTGGGCACCTGGGTGGCCATGCTCGCCTCCTTCTTCGTGGTCGTCGTCGGCCAGCTGCAGCTGCCGGTGATCAAGCGGACGCAGCCCATGAAGTACGCCGTCCTGAAGGACTCCGGCGTCGCCGAGGCGCAGCGCCGGCTCGTCGAGCAGCACGGGCCGGGCAACTATGTGCCGCACGAGAGCTGGGTGCACATCGGCATGGACTCGATGCAGATCATCGGCAACACCATCTCGACCATCACGTTCATCGCCGTGTTCCTGCTGCTGAAGGACCGGCTGGTGCGCTGGCTGGGGCGCCGGCGCTGGCTCGCCTACACGATGGTCGCGATGATCCCGTTGACCTTCATCGCCTCGGTCGGCGGCTGGGTCGTGCGCGAGGTCGGGCGTCAGCCCTGGCTGGTCTACGGCCAGTTGAAGGTCGAGGACGCCGTCTCCCACGTCAGCAGGACCTCCCTGATCGCCTCCTGCACCGTCTTCATCGCGATCTTCGTCGCGCTGGCGGTCACCAACTGGACCCTGATCACCCGCTTCGCCGTACGCGGCCCCGACTCGGCCCAGATAGGCGCCACCGAACCGCTGTCCGAAGAGCTGCCCGAGGGCCCCGTGGGCGGCATCGACGACAAGCAGCCCGCCCCGGCGTTCTGAACCGGCCCTCGAACCGAAAGAGTTGAGCGACATGAGTCTGGAGACCGCCTGGCTGGGCGTGCTCGGCCTGATGCTCGCCGGGTACTTCGTGCTCGGCGGATACGACTACGGCGTACAGATGCTCCATCCCTTCCTCGGCGGTCCCCGGGAGGATCAGCAGGCCGAGCGGAGCGGCCAGAACCCCGCGCTGGACGCCATCGCCCCGTTCTTCCTCGGCAACGAGGTGTGGCTGGTCGCCTTCGCGGGTGTGATGTTCGGCGCCTTCCCGCACCTGGAGGGCAACCTGCTGTCCGGGCTGTACCCGCTGCTCGTGGCCATCCTCGCCGGGCTGGTCCTCGGCAACGCCGCCGTCCAGCTGCGCCGCCGCTCCCGCGGTGCGGGCGCCCGGCGCGTCTGGGACGCGCTGGTCGTCGTCGGCGGCGCGCTGCCCGCCGTGTGCTGGGGACTGGTGGTGGGCCTGCTCCTGCACGGTGTGCCCCGGCGCGCCGACGGCACCTTCCACGTCGGGTTCGGCGAGGTGTTCCACCCGTTCGTACTGGCCTGCGGCACGACCGTCCTGCTGCTGTTCGCCGCCCACGGCGCCGCCTTCGTCGCCGTACGCGCCACGGAGCCCGAACTGGTGGACAAAGCACGGCAGTTGGGCGGCAGGCTGATCGCCGTGAGCGCGGCGGCGGGGCTGATCGCCCTGCTGCTCACCCTCTTCGGCGAGGGCGCCCACATGACGAACAGGACCACCTCCGTGATCCTCGCCGCCGCCGTCTTCGCGGCGTACGGCGCCGCCTGGTGGTCCCTGTCCACCGGGAACCACGTCCGCGCGTTCGTGTCCACCTGTCTGGCCACCGCGCTGCCGGTACTCCTGCTGGGGGCGGGGCAGTACCCGTACCTGCTGATCACCAAGGCGGGCCACGGCCTGCACATCGACGACGCCGTCACCGACCACGAGACGCTGAAGATCCTCAGTGTCTTCGGTGTCTTCATCGTGCCCACGATCCTCGCCTACCAGGCGTGGAGCTGGTGGGCCTTCCGGGGACGCACGGGGCGCCGTCATCTCAGCTACTTCTGAGCAACCGCTGGTGAGCCGCGGCCGTACGGGGAGGGAGCGCGCATGAAACCGGTCGAACGCCGCCTGGTGCGGGAACTGCCCGTGCTGCGGCGCCACTTGGCGAGCTCCACGGCCACGGCGTTCCTCGCCGCGGGGCTCGTCGTCGCGCAGGCGACCCTGCTCGCGACGGTCCTCGCGGACGGCTTCGCCGGCCACGACGTCACCTTCGCGGCACTGGCCGCGCTGGGCGCCGTCGTGGCCGGGCGGGCGGCTCTCGCCTGGGCGCGCGGTGTGCTCGCGCACCGCGCCGCCGCCGACGCCAAGCACACGCTGCGCGAGCGGCTCACGGACCGGCTCAGCCGCACCGCGCCGCTCACACTGGCGTCCCGCCGCCACGGCGAGACGGCCACCTTGCTGCTGCGCGGCCTCGACGCCCTGGACCCCTACGTCACCAGCTCGCTGCCCACGACCGCGGCGGCCGCCGTGGTACCCGTCACGGTCCTCGCCTGGCTGTTCGCGACCGACTGGTCCTCGGCGCTGATCATCGTCGTCACGCTGCCGCTGATCCCGGTCTTCGGCGCGCTCGTCGGCCTGCACACCTCCCGGCGCACGGCCCGGCAGTGGCGGCTGCTGGCCCGGCTCGGCGGTCACTTCCTGGACGTCGTGGCCGGGCTGCCGACGCTGCGCGCGTTCGGCCGTGAGCAGTACCAGGCCCGGCGGGTCGGCGAGATGGCCGACGCCCACCGCAGGGCCACGATGCGCACCCTGCGGGTGGCGTTCCTGTCGTCCTTCGTCCTGGAGACGGTCGCCACCCTGTCCGTGGCTCTGGTCGCCGTACCGGTCGGACTGCGGCTGCTGGACGGCACGATGGACCTGCGTACGGCCCTGATCGTGCTGTTCCTCGCCCCCGAGGCCTATGTGCCGCTGCGGGCGATGGGCGCCGCGTTCCACGAGAGTGCCGAGGGCATCACGGTGGCCGAGCAGGTCTTCGCGGTCCTCGACGAGGACGTGGCGGGTGCCGAGCACCAGGCCGACCGTTTTCCGACACCCGACGCCCGCACGGCCCCCCTGCACATGGAGGGCGTCACCGTCCACTACCCGGGCCGTACCACCCCCGCCCTGGACCATGTGTCCCTGCACGTCGGCCCCGGTGAGCACATCGCCCTGGTCGGCCCCAGCGGCGCGGGCAAGTCCACGCTGCTCGCCCTGCTGCTCGGTTTCGTGACGCCCTCGGCGGGCCGGATCACAGTCGGCGGCACCGATCTGGCCCGCCTCGACCCCGACGACTGGCGTGCGGGGCTGGCGTGGGTGCCGCAGCGGCCGCACCTGTTCGCGGCGTCCGTCGCGGACAACATCCGGCTCGGGCGCCCCGACGCGAGCGACGCCGAGGTACGGCAGGCGGCCCGGGACGCGTACGCCGACCACTTCATCGAGGCACTGCCGCAGGGCTACGACACCCCGCTCGGCGAGCACGGCGCGGGCCTGTCCGCCGGTCAGCGCCAGCGCATCGCGCTCGCCCGCGCCTTCCTCAAGGACGCTCCCGTGCTGCTCCTCGACGAGCCGACCGCGCACCTCGACCCCGACAGCGAGGCCGCCGTCACCCGTGCCACGGTGCGCCTCTTGCAGGGCCGCACCGCGATCGTGGTGGCCCACCGCACGAGCCTGCTGCCGTACGCCGACCGGATCGTCACAGTGCGCGCCGGTCACCTCCAGACTCCCCAACTGGTGCCCGCGGAAGGGCCGGTGACCGCATGACCACCCTGCACACGGCGGCCGCGAGCCGCACAGACCCCCGCCCGACGGCTGTAACCCCCGTCCGGCCCTCGGGCGGGTCCCGCTCCACCCTGCGCCTCGCACGCCACCTCGTGCCGTACTGGCGCAGGCTGCTGCCGGCCGCGCTCGCCGCGGCCGGCAGCGAACTGGCCGCCGCCGCGCTCATGGCCACCGCGTCCTGGCTGATCACGCGGGCCGCACAGCAGCCGCTGATCGCCTCGGTGAGCCTCGCGATCGTCGCCGTACGCGCCCTGGCACTGGGCCGCGGAGCCCTGCGCTACGTCGACCGGCTGCTCGGCCACGACGGTGTCCTGCGGGCCGTCGCGGGCTTCCGCACCCGGGTGTACGAGGCGCTGGTGCCCCTCGCGCCCGCGGGCACGCCCGCCTTCCGCAGCGGCGACCTGCTGACCCGCCTCGTCGACGACGTGGATGCCGCCCAGGACCTGCTGCTGCGGGTCCTGCTGCCGGCCGTGGCCGCCGGCGCGGTGTGTGTCGCCGCCACCACGACGGCCGCGCTGCTGCTGCCCCAGGCGGGCCTGCTGCTCGGGCTGCTGCTCGCCGCGGCCGCCCTGCTCGTCCCGGCGGCGGTGCTCGCCGTGGCCCACCGGGCGGGCCGGGAACAGGCGGCGGTACGGGCCGAACTCGCCGCGCATGTCGTGGACTTGACCCAGGGGGCGGCGGACCTCGCCGCGTACGGCGCCCGGGACCGGGCCGCCGAGCGCGCCCGCCGGGCCGCCTCCCGCATCGCCCGCCTGGAACGGCACCGCGCCCTGACCACCTCGCTGGCCTCCGCCGTGCTCCTGCTGCTCCAGGGCACGGCCCTGGTCGCCGTCACCTGGACCGCGCTGCACGCCCACGCCGACGGGAGGCTGCCCTCCGTCCACCTGACGGTGCTGGCAGTCCTCGCTCTGGTGTCCTTCGAGGCCCTGGAAGCGCTCCCGGCGGCCGCGTTCCGCCTCGCCGAAGTACGCGCCCGCGCAGCCCGGCTGGCCGACCTCTTCGACACCCCGCCCCCGGTCACCGAGCCGGCCGCGCCCGCCGCACTCACCGCGGACGGCCCGATCGGCGTGCGGATCACGAACCTGACGGTGCGTCACAGTACAGACGCTCCCCCGGCACTGGACGGCGTGAGCCTGCACCTGTCGGCCGGCCGGTGCACGGTGCTGCTCGGCGCCAGCGGCTCGGGGAAGTCGACGCTGATCGCGGCGCTCATGCGGTTCGTCGACTACGAGTCCGGAAGCATCCGCCTCGCCGGACACGAACTGCGCGACTGCGCCGGTTCCGACGTACGGCGCGTGATCACCGGCATGACGCAGGACGCCCACGTCTTCCACGCCACGATCCGCGCCAACCTCCTGCTGGCCCGGCCCGGGGCCACCGACGCCGAGCTGCGCGACGCGGCACGCCGGGCGCGGATCCTGGACTGGATCGAGTCGCTGCCCAAGGGCTTCGACACGTTCATCGGCCAGGACGGCACCGAGGTCTCGGGCGGCCAGCGCAGCCGGCTCCTGCTGGCCCGCGCCCTGCTCGCCGACCCGCCCGTCCTGGTCCTGGACGAGCCCACCGAGGGACTCGACCCCGACACGGCGTCCGCCGTACTGGCGGACATCCTCGATGCCACGCGGGGCCGGACGACCCTTCTGGTGGCCCATGAACGGGAGGGGCTGACGGCGGCGGACCAGGTGGTGAGGCTGGATGGGGGGCGGATCCTGGCCCGGGGCGCTGCCTGAACTGCCCTAGACGGTTACCGATGCAGGTGCCGGAACGGGCACGTACACGCAGCGACGGCAGATCCGGCACACGATGCACTCAGCCCATGCTTTTGGCGCCGTCCAAAGACTCGCGGATGATGTCGGCGTGGCCGGCGTGCTGTGCGGTCTCGGTGACGATGTGCATCAGCACCCGACGGGCCGACCACTGCGCGCCGGGCTCGAACCACGGGGCTTTCGGCAGCGGCTGCGTGGCCTCCAGGTCAGGCAGAGTGGCGACCAGGTCGTCGGTCCGGCGTGCCACCTCGGCGTAGTCGGCCAGTACACCGGTCAGCGTCTCGCCGGGCAGCAGCCGGAACTGGTCGGCCCGCCGGGCCCAGTCGGCCTCGGTCATGGCCGTGAAGTCCCCCACCGCCGCTGGGCCGTTCAGGATGAAGTCCACCCAGTTCCGCTCGACCGCGGCGACGTGCTTGATCAGGCCGCCCAGGCAGAGCTCGCTGGCGGTGGTCCGCAGCCCGGCCTGCTCGTCGGTGAGGTCACGGGTGGTGAAGCGCAGGAAGTGCCGGTGCTTGGCCAGCATCTCCAGCAAGTCGGCACGCTCACCGGTGACGGCCGGGGCCCCGGCCAGGTCGCGGGTGGTCGTCTCGTTGAAGGTCATGGTCTCCGCCTTCCGGTGTTCCTGTTCCATCGGTCGAGGACCACGCTACGAGGCATTGAGGTCAGATTCTGTCCTAAGGCGTCGTTTCCTTTGGCGTGATCGCTCATTGAGCGGTACATGACCGGTCTGATTGAGCGGTTGGTGCCGATGAGTGTCGAAGCCGTGGCGGCGGGCGAAGCCGGGCCAACGCGGGTCGTCCCGCTTGCCCTCGGTGGCCGGCAGCCCGTAGTCGCGGACCTGCTCGTGACGTGGTGGCGGAGAAGCTGCGGGTGAACGCGTTGACGCACGTGAACCAGCTCAAGGTCGAGGGCCATGCGCGCAGCCACATCCTCGGGCAGCTCCGCCGTGGTGACCCAGCCCCCTCGCACAGCGGGAAGACGGCGACGAGTTCCACCTGCCCCAGGCACCGTGAGGCGCCAGCCTGCCGGTACGGCTGTGATGTCTGAGACGCGGGCACACAACCTGCGCTCATCTCGGCCGCTGTGCACTGCGGCACCGGAACCCCCTCTTCACCGTGCAACTCGACACTCCACAAGAGACGTTGTCGCCCCTAGACTCAAAGTTGACCAACAGCGCCACCCAGGTGTGTGAACTCGTGTGGGAAACGAGACTCCACTCGGCCACCCAAAAGCAGCCTGGTCGGCGGCCGCTTCGCGCAGCCGGCCCAAGCGGCGACGCACGACGCGCCAGAGAGAACATCTAACGGCGCCCCACCAGCGGCGCCACTCACAGGGGGGAAGTCACCCATGCTCACATTCCGCACAAGCCGACGCGCCATCGCCACGGCCGCCGCGACCCTGGCCCTCACCGGCAGCGCCGCCATCGGCGTCGGCAGCACCGCGCGGGCCGCCACCGCGCAGGCCACCCCGGCCAGTTGCACCATCATCGACATCGGCAACCCCGGCAGCATCAACATCGACACCATGTACGGCGGCCAGGTGGAGCAGCAGTACGACAGCTGCGGCAATGTCCGAGCCCACTTCCAGTACTCCTACAACTTCTGGAGCATCCACAGGGGCTTCGGAAGCTACCAGGGAAACCGCTATTCGGCGCACCCGTGCGTGCAGACGCTGAACTACGTGCCGCAGGCGTGCGCCACCGGCGACACGGTCGATGGCCCGACGCAGGACGTGTACACCGCGTGGGTGCCCATCCACTCAGCGAACCCCGACACCTGGCAGGCGGTCGTCACCAGTCCCACCGGCTGCTCCGAGGCCGGCGGCTCCTGGCACGCCTACGCCAATGGCGCCACCTGGGGCGATTACTCCTCCTGTTCTTGAGGTATCAGTGGCTGGTGGGGGTCACTCCGAATGCGGCGGCACGGGCATCGCCTCGACCGATACGTCGTACAACGCCGCCGCGAGCGCCACACCCGGCGCATCGGCCGGACGGGCAACCGGTTGATCGCCGACCGGCAGCTCACCAGTAGGCGCGGTCGTCCCAGGACCGGAAGTCCGCGAACTCGACGGGGTCGTCGTCCTCGTCCAGGGCGGCGAACCCAGGCGTGACCAGCGTGCCGCGCTGCCAGTCGAGGAGGGTGTCGATCAGGCCGCCCTCCAGCGGCGGGCCCTGGTCCGCGTGGCGGGGCCAGACGATCAGCGGCCAGGTGTCGGGATCCCCGCCCTCGGTGAGCCAGCCGAGGTAGTCGCCGTCGATGGAGTTGGCGAAGGGGAGGAAGCCGCCGGGCTCGGGCCAGATGGCCAGCGGGTACCACTGCTCGTGGCCGTCCTTGAGCTGCCGGTAGGCGTCCACGGTGTCCTCGACGTGCGTGAGGAAACGCCGCTCGCCGGTCCGGAGCGGGGTGTGGAAACGCAGCCACCCGCTCCAGATGCCGGCGCCGTACCCGTCCATCAGCCGCACGTACTCCCCGGGCAGCCGTGTGCCCAGCTCGGCGAACAGCCCCTCCCAGGAGCCGTCTCCGAGGTACGGTCGCGCGGGTGGCGGCGACAGCAGCCGCAGGGCGTCCAGCCCGGTGCCGGTCTCCAGCGCGAGCCGGCGCTCGGCCTCGGTGAGCCGAGGCGGGACCGGCGCGGGCGGGGTCCACGGCTCGGCGTCGGGGAGGAAGGCGGTCCGCGCGACGGTGCCCGGCAACGGGCCCAGCAGCGGGCCGGGAGGAGAAGGGAGCTCCCAGGTGTCGCGGACGGTGTGCCGCAGATAGCCGGTGAGCGTGAGGCCGTACCGGTGCCGGCGCAGCAGGCCACTGCCCGGCACCGCCCCCGAGTGCCGCACCACCACGGTCCACTCGTCGGGGTCGTCGGAGGCCGAGGTGTCCCAGAACAGTACGTCGCTGCCCCGCGTGCAGCCCCAGGCCAGCAGGCCGCCGGGATCGGGGTGGAGCACGGGCCGCTCGGCCTCGGGCAGCTCCCGCGCCGCGATCCGCGCCTCCCGGTGCGTCGCGCGCAGCCACTCGCCGTAGTCGAAGCGGTCCCACTGGACGCACGGCACGTGGATCCACACGTACTCACCGAAGTCCAGCGGCCCGTACCGGTCGGCGAGCCGCTTGTAGTCGGCCGGCAGCCGCAGTCCGAGCCAGTCCTCGACGGCCGCCCAGTCGAGGGGGACGGGTGAGGGCGGGCGTTCCGCGGAGGGGGTGGTGAACGTGCTTATGTCCGAGGTCAATTGACGTCCTTCGAGCGTGTGCCATGTGCTCGGCTGATTCTTCCGTCTCCGCGGGCCGGGCGGAAATCGGGCGGCGCCGGGTGTGCCGCGCGGGTCAGACTGGCGCGCATGGAGGACGAGATCACCCGCAGGGTGGCCGAACTGGACGCGGAGTCGACCGAGGTGGCCGAGGAAGCGCAGCACGCGCTGATCGCCCTGGGCCCGAGCGTGCTGGAGCCGCTGATCGCGGCGGCCCCTGCGCTGAACCCGTTCGGGCAGCTGTGCGCCATCGAGGTGTTCACCGCGCTGGCCGACCCGCGCCCCGCCGGCATCCTGATCGGCATGCTGGGCAGCGAGAGCGCGACCGTCCGGCAGTGGGCCGCCGAGGCCCTGGCCGAACTGGGTGTCCGGCGCGCCGTGCCATGCCTGCGGCAGGCGTACGACGCGTTCCTGCGGCGCGGGGAGGCACCCGACGACAGCGAGGGCGAGGGGCTGCGCTGGGCGCTCACCGAACTGGGTGCCCGCGAGCCCGTCCTGCCGCCGCGGTCTGCCGCGCTGCGCGGCTCGGGCGGCGCACTGGACGGTCTCTGGCCGGTGGAACACCTGCCCGAGGTGATCCGGGACCTCGCCGACCACGGGCAGGCGGTGCTCTACTTCCGGATCTGGGAGCTCACGCACGACGGCGGACGCCGCGGCGTCGGCGGGCCGGGCATCGACTGGGACGTCGACCGCGACCGCCCCTGGCCCGAGACCGTCGCCTCCTGCCGCGACTGGGCACTGCTGGCTGCGGAGTCGGTGGACGTGGCGCCGGACCGGGTGGTGACGATCTCCTGGATCGACGCGACGGATCTCCGCGTCGGCAGTCCCCAGGAGGCCCGTGCGGTCGGGTAGCCGGAGATCGGCAATGCTCTCCGGCTACCCGGACTCGACCCCGACACGGCGTCCGCCGTACTCGCCGGCATCGATCCTCCCCGGGCCGTTGAACCGTCCGTCAGGCGAGCTTCGTCGCGGACAGAACGGCCTCCACGGTGAGGGCGTGCGGCGGCAGGTTGGCCGGGTCGTCGGTGATCGCCTTGGTCACCTGGAAGCCGGACTCCTCAAGCCAGCTCTGCCAGGTGGACAGCTTCTGCGGACCGCCCTGCCCCATGGTGCAGCCGACGAAGAAGCTGGGGTAGAAGTCGACGGTGTAGTTCTCGGTGTCCTTCAGGTTCTCGGGGAACACCGGGACCAATACGTGGACCTGCGCGCCGGCGTCCAGCGACTGGTGGACGCTCTTGAGGATCCGGAGCACGTCGCTCTTGTCGAACATGGGCAGGAAGTGCTTGATCAGAACGACGTCGAAACCTGCGGGAACTTTCTCGAAGACGTCACCGCCGATGAACGAGCACTGGTCCTCGACGCCGTGGGCGCGGAAGTTCTCCAGGCTCTCCTTCTCCTTCTCCGGCAGGTCGAAGTTGGTCACCCGAAGGCCGGGCGAGCCCTTCAGCTTGAGCGTGTTGATGGCACCGAGGCCGGTGTTGCCGGCGAGGTCGAGCACCTTGGACCCGGCCGGGATGTCGACGTTCTCGAAGAACCAGGGGTCGACGTGGGCGGTGACGGTGTTCATCAACTTGGCCCAGGGCTCGCGCAGTTCCGGCAGCTCCCCCAGCGCCCCGTACAGGTCGCCGTCGTACCCGTACAGCTCCTTGAGGCCGGCGACCGTGCCGGTACGCACGCTCTCGGTGAGGTAGAACAGCTGGCGCAGCGTGACGGCCTTGATCATGTTCAGGTCGGCGAGGGCCTGTTCGAGCAGTTTGTCGGAGACGCCCGCGAGCCCGTCCAGGGTGTAGGCGCCGGAGGCCTCGTCGTGGGCGACGAAGCCCTCCTTGACCAGCAGCAGCAGAAGCTGTTCCACGGCGTCCGGCTTGGCGCCGGCCACCTCGCCCAGCTCGGCCGCCGTCAGACCGGGCCGGTCCCGCAGCGCGTCGATGATGCCCAGCTCGAAGCAGGAGAGCAGGGTCATGAACCGGGAGGGTCCGACCATGTAGTCGCGAAACCGCCGCAGTGTCGCTTCCGGTGTCATTGCAACTGACCTCTTTCGGTGTCGGTGGTGGTCCGGCTGGTCCGGAGCTGAGCGGTCCTGGCGAAGCCGGCTGCGGTTCGGCAGCGCCCCCAAGGGGCGCGGGGAACTGCGCGACCAGCCACGACGGGCCCGCAGACGATCGACGTCCCCTCGCGGCACTTCCCGCGGAGCGCTTGGTACTCCTGGGTGCCGACCGTCTCCAGCACGGTGGAACCTCGGGGTGGGACGATCCGGGCGGTGCCGTCAGCTCGTGCCGGCCGCCCGGCGCAGGGCCTCGGCGCGGTCGGTGCGCTCCCAGGTGAAGTCGGGCAGCTCGCGGCCGAAGTGGCCGTAGGCCGCCGTCTGGGAGTAGATCGGGCGGAGCAGGTCGAGGTCGCGGATGATCGCGGCCGGGCGNCCGAAGGTCTCCACGAAGAGACCGACGGGCTCGGCCTTGCCGATCGCGTAGGCGACCTGGACCTCGCAGCGGGAGGCCAGCCCGGCCGCCACGACGTTCTTGGCGACCCAGCGCATCGCGTACGCGGCCGAACGGTCCACCTTGGACGGGTCCTTGCCCGAGAAGGCGCCGCCGCCGTGGCGGGCCATGCCGCCGTAGGTGTCGATGATGATCTTGCGGCCGGTCAGGCCGGCGTCGCCCATCGGGCCGCCGATCTCGAAGCGGCCGGTCGGGTTGACCAGCAGGCGGTAGCCCTCGGTCTCCAGCTTGATGCCCTCGTCGGCGAGCTGTGCGAGGACGGGCTCGACCACGTGCCGGCGGATGTCGGGGGTGAGCAGCGCGTCGAGGTCGATGTCGCTCGCGTGCTGGGAGGAGACCACGACCGTGTCCAGGCGGACCGGGGTGTTGCCCAGGTACTCGACGGTGACCTGGGTCTTGCCGTCGGGGCGCAGGTAGGGGACGGTGCCGTCCTTGCGGACGTGGGTGAGCCGGCGCGAGAGGCGGTGGGCCAGCTCGATCGGCAGCGGCATCAGGGCGGGGGTCTCGTCGGTCGCGTACCCGAACATCAGGCCCTGGTCACCGGCGCCCTGCCGGTCCAGCTCGTCCGCGTCTCCACCGGCGGCACCCTGCACCCGGGACTCGTACGCCGTGTCGACGCCCTGCGCGATGTCCGGGGACTGCGCGCCGATGGACACCGAGACACCGCAGGAGGCGCCGTCGAAGCCCTTGGCCGAGGAGTCGTAGCCGATGTCGAGGATCTTCTCCCGGACCAGCGAGGCGATGTCGGCGTACGCGGAGGTGGTCACCTCGCCCGCGATGTGCACCTGGCCGGTGGTGATGAGGGTTTCGACCGCGACGCGCGAGGCCGGGTCCTGGCGCAGCAGCGCGTCGAGAACGGCATCGCTTATCTGGTCGGCGATCTTGTCGGGATGTCCCTCGGTCACGGACTCCGAGGTGAACAGGCGGCGGGACATGACACTCCAGGACGTCAGGGGGTGGGCAGCGGTCGCTATCGGTCCAGCTGGGCCTTGAGCCGTTCGGCGAGTGCGAGGCGCTGCACCTTCAGGGTGGCGGTGCGCGGCAGTTCGGCCTCGGGGATCTGGATCGGGTCGGACAGTTGCGGGAAGGCGGAGACGGCCTCGCGCCAGCGGGCCGGGTCCAGGGGTTTGTCGTCGTGGGTGCAGATCACCGGGATCGCCTCGGAGTCGGGGCCCTGGACGACGACCAGCTCGCTCAGCTCGTGCAGCTTGCCGAGGACGACGTCCTCGATCTCCAGGGAGCTCTTCACCCCGGGGATCATGTCGACCTCGCGGTCGAGCATGTGCAGGCAGCCGAACCGGGTGAAGTAGCCGATGTCACCGGTCCCCCACCACTCGCCCTTGCGGTTGTCGTCGTAGCGTTCCTGCTCGCCGTGGTACGTCTTGGCGAGGCCGGGCCAGGCGACCTCGATGCGGCCGGGGTTCTGCTCGGTCGGGCGCTCGCCGTCGCGGCTGACGACGCGCACCTTCGCCGCGCCCAGGGGCATCTGCCAGCCCACGCAGCGCCCGTTCGCCTTGTGGGCGGAGCGGCGGAAGTAGGCGCGGCCGACGGCGGGGCCGACCTCGCTCTGGCCGTAGATCTGGAAGAACAGGGCCCCGCGCCGGTCGGACGCCTTGAGCAGCTTGCTCATCGTCCCGGGGTGGATCGCGTCGAAGGTGCTGCTGAACACCTTCACCGACCCGAACGGCGCCCGCGGGTCCTCGGTCAGCCCCTCCCAGTCCATCAGCGAGTTGGGCAGCGCCTCGATGAGGGCCGGCCGGTGCGTGAGGAGGTGCTCGGCGACGACGGCGGGGTCCGTCTCCCGCATCAGCAGGACCGGGTACTCCTTCAGCAGCGCCAGCGACATCGCCGCGACCATCCGCGAGTGCACGAACGGCACGTGGATGGCGACGGTCTCCTTCTTGCGCAGCAGGGACAGCAGCCGCCACTGCGGTACGAGGCGGATGCCCTGGGTGCGGGGGGTGTGCACCACGAGTTTGGGGATTCCGGTGGTGCCGGAGGTGTGGGTGATGACGGCGGCCTCGTCGATCGGCCGGACCACCGGCTTGACCCGCGGGGCGCCCGCGAGGTCCGCGAGCGAGATCGCCCCGGGCCGGTCGAAGGCCGAGGTGATGACCCGCGTGGTGAGGTCGGTCAGCGGCAGGTCGGCGAGCAGGTCGAACTTGGTGCCGTCGGTGAGCAGGGTGGGCCGGCCGACCCGCTCCAGCAGGACGGCGACGGTCGCGGGGTCCAGGGCCGGGGAGAGGTTGACGACGACGCCGCCGATGCGGGAGACCGCGGCGGCGAGCATCCAGTGGTCGGCACCCGGCGTCTTGTAGATCGCGACGTGGTCGTCGGGGCGGACGCCGGCCGCCCACAGCCGGGCGGCCAGGTCGGCGACGTGCTCGGCGTACTGGGCGACCGTCAGACGCCGTCCGGCGTCGGGCAGGACGTCCAGATCGTGGTCGAGGACGATCGGTGTCGAGGGGTTCACGGCCGCGGCCATCTCCGGCAGGAGACCGATGTGCAGGCCGCGCTTCTGTATCGACGAGTAGGCGGTGGAGCCCTTCATCGGGCTGTCTCCTTTGTGATGAGCGATGGATGTTCGGGCTGATCGCCGGCTCGGTGCGGGATACCAGGACGGCGCGGCGTCGCAGGCTGCCGGGACCGTGGCCGTCAGGCCGCGCGGCCGGCCTTGAGCGCCGCCGCCGTCTCCGTGACCCGGCGGGCCTGGTGACGGGCCGCCTGCAGCACCTCCTCGCCGGGGAGGCCGTTGCTGCCGCCCGCACCGGAGACGTACGAGGTGCCGTACGGATTGCCCGTCCGGAACTGGACCGGGTCGGTGTAGCCCGGCGGCACGATGATGCCGCCCCAGTGGTAGAAGGTGTTGCTGAGCGCCAGGATGGTGGACTCCTGGCCGCCGTGGGCGGTGCCGGTGGCGGTGAAGGCCGAGACGACCTTGTCGGCCAGCCGGCCCTGCTGCCACAGCGGGCCCGCGGTGTCGATGAACGCCTTCAGCTGGCTGGCAACGTTCCCGAAGCGGGTCGGAGTGCCGAACAGTACGGCGTCCGCCCAGCTCAGGTCGTCGAGACCGGCCACCTCCACGTCGGCGGTGTCCTGGATGTGCCGGGCCCAGGCCGGGACGGATTCGATGGCCTCCGGCGGGGCCAGTTCACGGACCTTGCGCAGGCGCACGGTCGCGCCGGCCTTCTCCGCGCCCTCGACCGCGGCCCGTGCCAGGGCGTGCAGGTTCCCGGTGGCGCTGTAGTAGATGACGGACACGTTCACAGGTGCCATGAGCGGCTCCTTCGCTGACTTTCCGTCCGGTGCCTGTCCGGTGGCTACTTGGCGACGACGAGCGTGCCGGGCTCCGCGGTGTGGAAGGAGACGTCCTCGAAGCCGGCCTTGACGAGCCACTCGCGGTAGTCGCTGCGCCGCCAGGTGCTGCCCTGCCGGGTCTTGAGCAGCATCTCCGAGGCGAAGAGCAGCGGGAACTGCGGACCGCCGCGGTCGTCGTCGACGACGTAGTCGTTGACGACCAGGGTGCCGCCGGGCTTGAGGGCCTGCCGGAGCCTGGTGAAGACCTCCACGTTGCTCTCCGGGCCCTCCTGGTGGGCGATGTGGGAGTACACCGCGATGTCGTACTGCGCGGTGCCGAAGTCGGTGGTGTGGAAGTCGCCGGCGAGGGTGGTGAACCGGTCCCCGACGCCGCGCTCGGCCAGCAGCCGGCGGGCGATCTCGTTGATCGGCTCCCAGTCGAGCTGGGTCGCGCGGGCCGCCGGGTTGGCCTCCAGCCAGATGCCCGAGTAGATGCCCGAGCCGCCGCCCACGTCGAGGATCGAGATCTCACCGGCGTCGGCCAGCCCGAGCACCTCGGCGGCGATCGTCGCGGCGGGCACCGACTGTGCGGCGATGGCCGTGACGATGCCCTCCCAGTGCGGGTTGTTGGCGACCTCGACCACCACGTCCTTCACCGGGCCGCCGACGCGGACCACCTCGGCCAGGTCGGTGAGGGCGCCCGTGTGCGTCAGCTTGAGCCTGGCGAACGGGGCGAGCGAGACGGGGGTGTCCTCGACCAGGTAGGTGGCCGCCTCGGGGGTGTTGCGGTAGCGGCCCTCGTGCAGCTCGACCAGGCCCACGCTGACGAGGCCGTCGAGGAGGGTCTGGGCGCCGCGCTCGGCGATACCGGCGCGCTCGGCCAGCTCGGTGGCCGTGTGCGCGCCGTTCTCCAGGTGGGTGAAGACCTTGTGGGTGGCGGCCGCGGCGAGGATTCCGGTGGCCCAGTAGCCGTTGATCAGCCGCATGATGCCGACGGGTGATGGACGGTTGTTCGTCATGCTGCCCCTCCGAGGACCCGGGTGACGGACGAGTGGGTGCGCACCGCGCTGCGGAGGGCGTCGACGACCCGTTCGACCTGGTTCGGCTTGAGTTCCGCGTGCATGGGTATGGCGAGCTGGCGCGCGGCGAGATCCGCGGACACCGGGCACTTCTGCTGCGCCTGGAACACCGGCTGGATGTGGGCCGCGAACGTGCCGTGGCCGCAGCCGATGCCCTGGCCGCGCAGGTCGGAGGCGACCGCGGCGCGGTCCACGCTCGCGTCCAGCGTGACCATGTAGGTCTGCCAGGCGTGGGTCCGGTCCGCAGGGACCTGGGGCACCGTCAGGAGTTCTTCGTCGGAGAGTAGTTCGGCGTACTGCCGGGCCACGGCGTCCCTGCGGGCGAGCAGTTCGTCGATCCGGCCCAGCTGCACCTGGAGGATCGCCGCGGCGATGTCGGACAGCTTGAAGTTGTAGCCGATCTCGGTGAACGTCGGGATGGGCAGGCCGACCACGTTGCCCATGTCGAAGATGCTGCCGATGCCGAAGGAGGAGCGCAGTCGCGCGTCCTTGCCGATCGCGGGGTCACGGGCGAGCAGCGCACCGCCCTCGCCGCTGGAGGCGCCCTTGCGCCCGTGGAAGGACAGGCAGCCGACCTCGGCGAGCGAGCCGGCCTGGCGGCCCTGGTAGGTCGCGCCGACCGCGCAGGCGGCGTCCTCGATGAGGAACAGGCCGTGGCGGTCGGCGATCGCCTGCAGTTCCGTGTAGTCGGCGGGCATGCCGACCGTGTCCACGGCGACGATGCCGACGGTGCGCGGTGTGACCAGGTCGGCCACCGCCTGCGGGTCGACGGTGTAGGTGTCGGGGCGTACGTCGGCGAAGACCGGGGTGGCGCCGACGTAGAGTGCGGCCTGTGCCGGCGCCGGGAAGCCGTAGTCGGCGACGATCACCTCGTCGCCCGGCTTGACGCCGAAGGCGAGCATGGCCAGGTGGAGCGCGGCGCCGCAGTTGCTGACCGCGACGGCGTCGGCGACGCCGTACTTCTCCGCGAGGCGGGCCTCCAGCGCCTTGCCCCGAGGGCCCTGACCGGCGGGCCAGCCGGAGGCGAACACCTCGGCGACAGCGGCCAGTTCACGCTCGCCGAGACTCGCGTGGACCAGGGATATCGGTTCCATCGTGGTCACCTCCCACTCTTGTTCGCGTGTGTGTCCTGGCCGGGGATGCGGGGGGCCGGGGGTTCGTAGACCAGCGGGGTGAGCTGGCCGACGTCGTAGCGCTTGCGCATCTCCTCGACGGCGGCCGGGTCGACCCCGGTGCCGCGCGACCAGATCTCCGCGATCTCCTCGAAGTAGTCCTCGTGGATGGGCGAGGGGAAGCACTGGAAGAGCATCCTCGCGGGCTTGTCCGTGGCGTTGCGGAACGCGTGCGGGACGCCGGTCGGCACGAACATGCAGCTTCCCTCGCCGGCGCGGACGACGTGGTCGCCCTTGGCGGACACCCATGTGTGCCAGGCGCTGTCCGTGCGCTCGGTGGGCTCGAAGCACAGCAGGTCGAGCTCGCCGTCCAGGACGTAGAAGAACTCCTGGGCCTCACTGTGCACATGTGCCCCGACGTCGAATCCGGGCGGCACGACCACCTCGAAGATGGACACGGAGGAGCCCATCTCCTTGGTGGCCTTGAATGTCACCTCTTGCGCCGGGGTGATCAGTTTCCGCCCGGCGCCGGCCGGGAGAATGAGGTCAGTCATACGCTTGGTTTCCTTCGTCCGGGCGCGGGCTTCAGGCGGCGAGGACCCGGGGGGCGTCGGCGGCCCAGGTGCCGAGGGCCATCTCGGCGGTGATGCCGGGTCCGAACCCCGCGATCAGACCGGTCGCGCCGGGAGCCGGGGTGTCCTCCTCCATCAACCGCCGCGCCGCCTCCAGAACG
>NZ_JAIQYY010000042.1:19008-39924 GCF_020181035.1 Streptomyces sp. CoH27 | reverse complement strand
GGTCGGTGAGTTCATGGCGGCGTATCACACCCACCATGATCCATCACGAGATGATCTTTGAAGACGGACCCTAGTACTCCGGCCGTAGATGTGAACTTCATGATTGAACGGCGGCCTGGCGTCGGTAGTGGCTGCGTTGGGCGCGGGCTTGGTGGCGTCGGCGCCAGGTGGACCAGCGCAGTCGATGGGCGAGGTCGCGGGTCGGCCGTGCGATCAGGGCGGTGAACAGGCGCTGGATCTCGTTGCAGGTGAGCGGGATCAGCCCGTTCGGGCTGGTGCCGTCGTCGGCCAGGGCCTGGTCGCGGCGTTCGAGGGCTGCGGTGATGGCGAGGAAGGCGTGGGCAAGCAGGGCCAGGGTGACCCAGCGGTGCCAGGAGTCCCAGCGGCGGACCTGGTGCTCGTCCAGTCCGGTCAGGGTTTTCGAGCTCTGGAACGTCTCCTCGACCGTCCAGCGGCTTCCGGCGACCTTGACGAGGGTGGACAGCGGCACCGGGCGGGGCGCATAGCAGCGGTAGTAGGCGAGTTCGCCGGTGCGGCGGTTGCGGCGGATCAACAGGTGCTGATGGCCGGCCAGGCCGGGGGCGGTGATGGCGATCTGGGCCCAGTCGTACGAGCGGCGGCCCTTCGCACCGCGTCCGGCGGACAGCTTCTGCCAGGCCGGCTTGGGGATCTTCTTGGCCAGGTGGTCGGCGCGCTGGCCTCCGGCCGGGGTGGGGACGCGGTGGGTGCTGGAGACCGCGGGCACGTAGCCGAGCTGCCGCCGCTCCAGGGCGGCGCGCAGGTGCGGGTTGTAGCCGTAGACCTCGTCGTCGGCCGCCCATTCGGCCGCAACTCCCGCGTCCAGAGTGCGCTCGATCATCTGTCGGGCGAGCTGCGGCTTGGTGGCGAAGCCGACGTCGTTGGGGACGGCGGCCTGGTCGCATCGGTCCGGGTCGCTCGTCCAGGACTTGGGCAGGTAGAGCGCGCGATCGATGGCGGCGTGTCCGTGGCGGGAGGTATAGGTGAGGTAGACGGCGACCTGGGCGTTCTCGATCCGCCCGGCGGTGCCGGTGTACTGGCGCTGGACGCCGACGGTGCGGGTGCCCTTCTTCAGTTCGCGGGTCTCGTCCATCACCAGCACGGCCTGGTCGTCGGCCAGGTGCTCCAGTACGAACGCGCGCAGGTCGTCCCGGACGAGGCCGGCGTCCCATTTGGCGCGGCCGAGCAGGTGCTGCAGGCCGTCGGGGGTGGCGTCCCCGGTGTGCTCGGCGATCGTCCAGCAGTTCTTGCGCGGCAGGTCCGCCAGCAACCCGAGCACCAACTGCCGGGCTCGGAGCCGGGGTTCGACCCGGCAGAATTGTCCCGCGATCCGCTCCATCAGGCCCTCGAACATCGCCCGCCAGCGGGCAGGCACTACGCTGTGACCTGCGGCCACCGCTTCATCGTCAGTCCACACACCTCACGATGATCGCCGGTGGCCGCAGCCGTCTCCGCATCAGGTCCCACCGACTCGATCACACTCCATGTTTGGATCGGGGTCTCTTGCGAATCCCGCTGGTCGCCGAGATCCGCTGGAGATCTCCTGAGCGCGGCGTCGGCAACGTGTGATCATGCCGATATGGCATCTGGTCGGATCATTTTCCTCAACGGCACCTCCAGCTCGGGGAAGTCGAGCATCGCCAGGGAGCTTCTGGGCATCCTGGACGATGGTGTCTTCTTCCACATGGCGGTCGACGGCTTCAACGCGATGCGCAGTAAGCGGGAGCTCGGGGCGGAGGAACTCGATGCCGCGCTGCGGCGGACCAGGATGGGCTTCCACCGCTCGATCGCGGCCATGGCGGAGGCGGGCAACGACATCGTGGTCGACCATGTGCTGAGCGAGCCGTGGCGGCTGCTCGACTGCCTGACACTGCTGCGGCCCGAGGACGTGTTGTTCGTCGGTGTCCACTGCCCGTTGGACGAGCTGGCCCGCCGCGAGCTGGCCCGGGGCGACCGCCCGCCGGGCCTCGCGGCGCACCAGTACGACCTGGTCCACGGCCACGGTGACTACGACCTGGAGTGCGACACCAGCGCGGCAAGCCCACGTGAATGCGCGCAGCGGATCAAGGAGTTTCTTCCGCACCGCCCCAGCCCCACCGCCTTCACCCGCCTCCGCCGACGCCACCTGACTGACGGCCTGGAACCGCTGACGGCGTGAGGCATGCCTACTCGGCCGTTGGTTCGCTCGTGGCCGGCACCTGAGTCCCGGGGCTGATCGTCCCCAGAAGCACGGTGGCACCACCGCCACCAGCTGCTGCTTGACATCCATAGGGGCATCAAACTCGCCGTCCGCTACAAGGCGACCGTGCTGGTCGCGGCCATCAACGAGTGGCTGTGACCAGCACGGTTGGAACACGCCATGACGCCGATTGCCTCGCGATAGTCCGAGAATGTGGTCGTGGCTCCCGCCGCGAAGCTGAGAACCCGCATGGGCGCGTAGACAGCCTCAAGTTCGACAGATCTGGGCAGTCGGTCTTCCGCGCTTTCTCAGCCGACGTGGAGGATACGAAAGCGATCGGGTTCCGCCGGGTCCCGATCAACGACTTGGATTGGTGTCCAAGCCCATTGCCACACGCTGATGCCCGGCGTGCGGGAGAACCGGATCGGCCCGCGGGTGCCCTCGACCGCCACGCGCGGCCACGACTCAGCGATGACCGCCCGGTCCGTACCATGGGAACGCAGCATCGAGGCGAGGACGGTGACAGTGTCCCAGCCCTCGAAGGCGACGAAGGAGGGCGCTTCGCCCAGCCGCTCGCGAAGCTCCTTCCCGACGCGTTCGCCGAGCAGACCGAGGCGCTCGGGCAGGTAGCGCAGGAACGGGATCCCAGAGCCGCCCTCGCCCAGCGCCCCCGCCCATTCGGCGAACTCCGGTTGTCCGGCCGGAGCGCCGATCAGGATCTCCGCGAGCCGCCGGTCGCCCCGGACGGCCCTGACGATCGGCACCGCTGGCTCCGGATGGCCGACCAGCAGGAGGAGCGCCGTCGCGCCGTGGTCGACGAGCGCGTCGCACAGGGCCTCGGGGGTGAGCTCGTTCGCGTCGAGTTCGACGACGGTGCCGCCGCGGGGGGCGAGGTGGTCCCGCAGGACGCGGGTCCCGGACGCCCAGTAGACGCTCGGCTGGGTCACCACGGCGATCCGGCGCCGGCCCGCATCGAGGAGGAAGTCCGCGTAGATCCGCCAGCCGTGGGACTGGGCCGGGGCTAGGCGCGCGACCCACTCCGTCGGCTCCTCGGTGAGCGCGTCGAGCACCGCGGAGGAGCAGAGGAACGGCACGCCGAGGGCGTCGGCCCGGGCAGCGGCGGCGCGGGCGACCACGCTGTGGTACTCGCCCGCCACGGCGGCCACACCCAGGTCGGCCAGTTCGTCCACGGCCGCCGCTGCCCGGTCCGGATCGGCCGCGGTATCCCGGACCACCAGCTCCAGTGGTCTGCCGTCAATCCCGCCGGCGTCGTTGACCTCGCAAAGGGCCAGGTCGAGTCCTGCGAGCAGGTGTCGGCCCGCCTCAACCCAGCCGGGCCGCGTCAGCGGCACGAGAGCGCCCAGGCGGACGGACGACCCGCCTATGTGCTCGGCTCCGGATGGCGAGGGCGGCATGTTCATCGGCTGGCGTCTCCCTTGGGACGATGCGGTCGCAGTTCGCCCGGATCGCGCGCCAGCCGGGGCCGGTGATTTGCGTTCCTCACGTCTCGCCGCGGCGGCGCGCGCCCGGGTGATCATGTCGGTCATTGGATCCACGACCATCGCCAATACGCAACCGACTTTTCGTTCGCTGAGCTGCCAACCTTCATCATCATCGGCACCAACGAACGAGGGCCTGCACCTCAGAAGCTCACTTCCGAAACACGCCCTAACTTGATCTTTAACGTCCGACGTCGAATGGTGCGTCGAACTTGATCACTCGGCCCGGTATCCGCCGTACACGCAAGCGGCCTTCGTCTGAACATGTGCTCCGACCAAGGAACACACACGTCCAGCACGAAGGCCGTGAGGATGAGTCTGCTGCATCGCGACGCCCGGCAAGCGCCATTGGCGGAACTGTCATGCTTCCGGGGCGAGTTCTACTCCTGTCTCACCGCTTGTTCGGACGCGTTGTCCGAGCTGGCCGACGCCATTCTGTGCGGCGACGGGCCGGTGAGGTCCCTGGCCGGGCTGTCGCTGGTCGGCGAACACCGACGCGGTCATGGCGGGCTCTACCAGGCTGTGGCCCGCGGCCGAGTGGATACGGACCAGCTACGTCGGGTACTGGCCGAGACGCCACTGCCACGGGCCGACGACGGCCGGCTGGTCCTGGCCGTCGACATCACCTGCTGGCTGCGGCCCGACGCACACACCTGACCACAGCGGATCCTGTGTCACACCTACGGCCGGGGCAAAGACCAGCACATCCCGGTCCAGGGCTGGCCGTACTCGATCGTCTGCGCACTGGAACCCGGCCGCAGCTCGTGGACCGCACCACTGGACGCACTCCGTCTTGCACCAGGTGACGACACCGCCACCGTCACGGCCCGCCAACTGCGCGATCTACTCCAACGGCTGATCACAGCAGGGCAGTGGCAGACGGGCGACCCGGACATCCTCATCGTCGCCAACGCCGGATACGACGCACCCCGTCTCGCGTTCCTGCTCAGGGACCTGCCGGTGCAGGTGCTGGCCCGGATGCGCT
Organism: Streptomyces sp. CoH27; assembly: GCF_020181035.1. Lineage (GTDB taxonomy): Bacteria > Actinomycetota > Actinomycetes > Streptomycetales > Streptomycetaceae > Streptomyces > Streptomyces camelliae. The sequence continues at coordinate 35,243 of NZ_JAIQYY010000042.1, read as the reverse complement.
CGGACCGCGTCTTGCGGCGGGCCGTCCCGCCCCGGCAGCCTCCCACCCAGGGCCGGCCGCCCCGGCACGGCAGCGAGTTCGTCTTCGGCCAGCCCGACACCTGGGGCACCCCGCATACCGAGACTGTCACCGACACACGTCTTTACGGCACCGCCAGAGCCCGCTCCTGGGACCGGCTGCACCCCAGGCTCACCCACCGCTCTTCATGGGCAGTCGCCGACGGCACCCTCCCGGTCGTCGAGGGAACGGTCATCCGCCTGGACATCGACCACCTGCCCAGCGGAGCAACACCGAAGCCGGTCTGGCTGTGGTGGTCGGGCACCGACGCCACCGCGGCGGACGCCGACCGTCTCTGTCAGGCCTAGCTGCGACGCTTCGACATCGAGCACACCTTCCGCCTGTTCAAACTGACCCTCGGCTGGACCACCCCGAAGATCCGCACGCCTGAGGCCGCCATCCGGTGGACCTGGCTGATCCTCGCGGCCTACACCCAATTCCGTCTCGCCCGCCCACTCGCAGCAGACCTGCGTCACCCATGGGAGAAACCAAGCCCACCGGACAGACTCACCCCCGCCCGCGTCCGCCGCGACTTCCGGCACATCCGCCCGAACACCGCCTGCCCGGCCCAAGCCCCGAAACCCTCCCGCCCCGGCCCCGGACGACCGCTAGGCCGAAAGAACACCCGGCCAACCAAACGCCACGACGTGCACACACCCCACAAGACACAGCCGACGAAACGACAAACGAAGAAGCCAACCGCCCCGAAACCGTGCCGCAAAGGTTAAAGATCAAGTTAGGGAGCCGGGCCCGGCGTCGTCTATGTCCAGCGCATGCCGATCGCCGTCAGCTGCTCCACCCGTTCTGGTGACAGGCCGGCGGCCCGTGAGCGTTGGTTCCCGATCCACGACCCCAGCTTCAGGTCCCGTTCCTCCCGGTCCCCGCCGCCATTACTGATAACGATCCGTTCGACGTGCCTTCTGGGTACCCGGAGGTGTCCTTCGCGTTCGTAGTACTGGCGGGCGGCGGTGTAGTTCATCGCCCATCGGTCGGATTGCGCACGGCGCGGCTTCGGCTTCTCCTCCTCGGCGGCGGGCTCGATGCCGAGAACGTTCTCGCACATCCACTGCTGCACGGCGGTGAGTTTGTCGAAGCCGAGCTGCTGCTGGTGTACCCATCGCCCGAGATCTTCGCCTTGGCGCACGACCTTGCCCGGCGCAGTCGGGAGCGTGCCGCCGGCCTCCAGGTGTCGGCGGACGAGGTGGAAGATACGCTGCCACTCCACCGGCCAGGTGGGGCACCACGCCGGGTCGATGTCCTCCAGTTGCTCGCGTCGCTTGGCCGACAACGTTCCGGCGCGGGCGTCGGCTCGTTGGTTCTTCAGCCAGATGCCGACCTTGTGGCCCCGGTGGACAGCGTCGAGCGGCGCCATGAGGTGCCCGCTCTCCTTGGCCCACCCGCGTGCAGCGGTGAGGCCTTCTTCCCATGCGACGTCGCGGTGCGACCAGACCATGCCCAGCTTCTCCAGCTGCTCGATGCGTCCGGCGTCGAGGCGGCCGCGGGCGTAGAGCCGACGGGCGTCGGCGATCCACTGTCCGAGCGGAAAGTCGGCGAGCGAGGCCGGCCACACCTCCCGCACCTCCTCCTCGCCCTGGCCCTCGCTCGGGCTTTCGGCTTCCTGCGCCTGGCCGTCGGGGACGCGGTAGGTGAACGGCACCTTCAGGTCGCCGTATTCACGGGCGTAGATGACGGCGGCCTCCATGCCGCGCCGCCAGTGTTCCTTCTCGGGGTTGAGCACCCTCAGGTTGATGAACGCGGCGAGGGTGGCCGGGTCGCGTGGGGTGCTGAACTTCAGCAGCGCCCGCGCGGGCACTGAGATGAGGCCGCCTTCATCCTCGGTGCTCTCTGCGTCCTGGCCTGCTGTGCGGCTCTGGACGCCTTTGGAGCGGCTGGGCGCCTGCGGTACGGCCAGTGCTTCCACGATGCGGGCATCGTGCGCCCGCAGGGCCTCCAGGAGCTTGGCCAGGCCGCCGTACGCCTTGCTCGTGAGCATGTTGTCCGCGGTCTCGCCGGGTCCGAGCAGGATCGGCACCACGAGTGAGGCGACCTTGCCCTCACCTGGCTGGATGCGCAGGGCACGGCCGACGGCCTGGACGAGGTCGGGCATGGAGCCGCGGACGTCGGCGAAGTACACGCTGTCGCAGTTCTTGGTGTCGACGCCTTCGCCCAGGACCTTCGCCGATCCCAGGAAGCGCCTGGCCGCGCTCGCGCCGCCGCCGGCGAACTCGTCCAGCACGCGGCGGCGGTGGGCCGGCGGGTGATCGCCGCACAGCCAGTCCGCCCAGACCGCGCCCGGGTACGACTCCGGATCGTCCGCGTGCAGGCGGGCGGCGACGTCGGGAAGGCCGGCCGCGAAGGCCTCGGCTTCCTTGACCAGGTGGTGGAAGACGAGCGTCCGGCGGAAGTCCTCCTTGGCCGACGCCTTCACCAGCGCGGTCTGCAGAGCCGCGATCCGCGCCCCGCGCACCCGGTCGGAGCGGCTGTCCTCGCCCAGGAGCTGCGCGGCCTGAAGCTGGGTGTCGGTGATATCCACGCACACGACCTGGTACGGCGCGCAAACCCCTGAGCTGATCGCCTCGGACAGCGTCAGGGTGTAGCACCTGCTGCCGAACGGCCCTTCCGGATCATCCTCCATCGACGCCACCAGCTCACCCGGCACGCCCGGCTCGGCGTCGTCGTCCAGCTGCCACAGCCGCGGCGTGGCCGTCATGTACAGCCGCCGCAGAGCAAGGATCCGGGTGTTGTCGTGGACGGCCGCCCACGGCTTGCCGATCCGCCCCGAGGTCCGGTGCGCCTCGTCCACGACGATGAGGTCCCAGCCCGGAAGGCCGGCCGCGTGCGCCCGCTCCAGCGTGCCGAGTCCGAGCGAGGCGTACGTGGCGAACACCGTCACCTTGTCGAACGGCCGCACCCAGTCGACCAGCTCCTCAACCGCAGTGGTGTTCGGGAAGACCGCCTGATCCCCGCGCAGCGACGACACCCCGATCATCAGCCCCTTGCGACCTCCCTCATGCCACTCGGCCTGGGTCTGCGTGAGCAGGTCCAGAGAGGGCACCAGCACCAGCACCCGGCCCGCCCCCAGCTCCTCCGCGCTGCGCACGGCAACCAGGGTCTTGCCCGAGCCGGTCGCCATGACCACCTGCGTCCGCAGCCCCCGCTCGGGCACAGTCGACCGCACCGGCAGATCGAGCGCGCGCAGCACCGCGTCGACGGCCTCGCGCTGATGGGGACGGAGGGACTTCGGCACGCTGCCGCTCCTTTGCGGGGGTCTGCTGTCTGTGGCGTGGTGCGGGTGGAGGTAGCGCGGGCGTCAGGACACCTTCAGGTGGAGCTCGCGTGCTTCGTCGTAGAAGGCGCGGGCCGCGTCCTGGTCGAGGTAGAGCCGGCGAGCGCAGTGCTGGCCGCCTTCACTCTCGCCCGGCTGGGGGTGGGAGACGGTGGTGAAGGTGACCTGGTAGATCGTGACCGGATCCCGGCTGGTGCGGAACGTGCGGGTGATGAAACTGATGGACCGCCGCGCCCTGGTGGACTCGACGGCCAGGGACTCCGTGATGACGGGGGAGGCGGTGAGCGTCCCGTCGTCGACGGCGCGCAGCAGGAGCCGTGCGGTGTCGTTGTCCACGTACACACCGGCGGGCTCGGGGTCGGTGGTGTCGATGCCTTTGTCCGTCTCGGAGCCGCGGAGGAAGCGCAGCATCTGGTCCGGCCCGACGGGGCCTTCGAAGCTCTCGGGCAGCGCACGTGAGACAGTGCGGCGGACCCAGGCCGCACGGCTCAGGCCGGCGGTGCCGGCGGCCTGCTCGATGTTGCGGAGGAGGCTTTCGGGGAAGTTGATCGGGACCTTCGGGCCGATGACCGGGCGGCCGGGGCTGGCACTGCTCATGAACGCCTCCCGAGATTTTGGGTACTCGCAATACGCCAGGCTCACTCAATTTTAGGTACCCAGAAAGCTCTTGTTGTCAGACCCACTTCCTACTCTCTGTCATTGCTGTGTCACGAATAGTGGCGAGTGGTTCGGAGGGAGAATCCCGTGGCGGTTCCGGTTCAGCGCACCACCGGTGTTGATCTGCAGAAACTGGTCGATCAGGTCCCCGCATGAGCGGCGGCGAAGGGGTTGCAGCCCCTGGCTGCCGTCCCGGAGGGAACGGGCCGGCACGTGCTGCTGACGGGGCATGGTCAACGCCGAAGGGTTCATCGACCTCGCCGACACGTGCGGCGCGCGGGTGCTGTACTTCGACGGCGAAGTGTCCGTCGCGGAAGGGTTCGCCGTCATTGAGGACGACGACGGTCTCGTCGAGGACGGAGCCAGTGTCGAGGACCAGCTGAGCGCCGAGGCTCATTGCGAGCTGAAGCGGCTGCACCGAACCGCGCACGCTCGCGCCGGGGAGATCACCGCAGTGTTGATGTGCTTCGTGGCCGGCGGCCTGCCCCACTACTGGGGTGAGACGGCCACCTGGCACACCGATCTCCAGGACGCCTGGACGCCTTCACCCAGCAGTACTGCCTATCCGCCGGCGAACGCGCTCAGGACGCCCGCCTGCGGGCCGACGCCGAGGTCGAGCGGATCGCAGCCGAACTCGCCGAAAATCCGGAGTTCCAGGCCGCAACGAAGCGATCCCGCTACCACGGCATCGCCGTTGGCGCCTGCCCCCCGCCCGCCGGGGCAGACGATGAGGAATTGCACGAACACCAGCGCATCGTCCGCTGGGCCACGAGCCAGGCAATCGAAACCGTCGAGGAAGCGTTCCGCCGCATCTACGCAGGCTACGAGCGGGATCTTGAGGCCCTGGCCGACGAGATCACCCAGCAGAACGTCCTCGTCGGCATCACCACGGTGAGCGCACGAACCCTGCTCGTCGGCGAGTTCCTCACCGCGAAGTGCGGCGGCTACCGCGCCGAAGCGGTTCATGGACCTGCTGATGCTCAGGCCGCAGCTCCGACGCCCGCAGAAGACGCGGACGGCGAAGGCCGAACTACTGCCGTTCGACTGAGTTCCCCGGAACTACCGGGTGGGATGCAAACCTGTGCTTCCGGCCGAAGCAGCCCGTAGCCCGAACAGCGCGGCCGTGCACCTATGCACGATGGGCTGGCAGCATCTGCCCCGAAACGCAAGGGGCCTCACAGACCCGCTGGCACCGGGCCCTGTACTGCCGGGACCGGTTCCACCGCGGACTGGTCCCGCTGTACTCACCGATTGCGAAGAGACCCCTGCGGCCCTGTGGGATCCGGGGCTGGCGTCCGATGCGTAGGGAGGTGCAGCGTTTGGTGGTCGGGTTCAGGACTGCCGCTTTCAGCGGGGCGGCCTGGCTCGCGTCACGCAGAGGGCACGTGGGCAGGCCGGCCCTCGCGGCGCCGGCAGGACGGGGCCGGCTGCCTAGTGAAGCTTCCCGGCGGACGCCGGTACTCGTGCGTCTGCGGCGGCCGTGGTCTCCCGGCTTCGCAGGACGTGACGGAGCAGGGCCAGACCGGCCAGCAGTGCGACCAGGCCGCACACGCCGTTCCAGCCGAAGGCGGAGTAGGCGCGGACACCGAGCCACGAACCGGCGCTGCCGCCCAGGAAGGCGCAAGTCATGTATGCGGTGTTGAGCCGGGCTCGGGCCTCCGGTCGCAGAGCGAAGATGCGGGCCTGGTTGGCGACCTGACCGGACTGCATGGCCACGTCGAGCAGCAGCATCCCCGCGCCCAGGCCCACCAGCCCGACGGCGCCGCCCAGGCGACCGGTGAGCAGCAGCGCCCCCGCCGCGATGGCGCCCAGCATGCACACCAGGTTCACGGCGTCGGGGCCGCGCCGGTCGGTGCACCGGCCGGCAATGGGCGTGGCGAACATGCTGGCCGCACCGACCAGGGCGAGCACGCCCACGGCCGGGGTGCCCAGGTCGTAGTGCGGGCCGGTGATGAACAGGGCGAGCGCGGTCCAGGCGGCGCTGAACGCGGCGAACACCAGGATCTGGTACTGGCACGAGCGGCGCAGCAGCGGTTCGGTGCGCAGCAGGTGCAGGGAGGCCGCCAGGAGCGCCGGGTAGCGCTGGTCGGTGCTGGGCGTCGTGTGCGGGAGGGCGGCGGCCAGCGCGAGGGTGAGGATCAGCACCATGACTGCGGCGACGAGGTAGGGGGCGCGCCAGCCCAGCCATTCGCCGAGGGCGCCCGAGAAGGTGCGGGCCAACAGGAGCCCGCCGATCAGGCCGGAGAGCAGGGTTCCGGTGACTGCGCCGCGGCGCTCCGGGTCGGTCAGGCCGGCCGCCATGGGGATGAGGATCTGCGGCACGACCGTGGTCAGGCCGACCAGGGCGCTGGCGACGGCGAGGACGGGCAGGGAGGTGGCTGTCCCGGCGAGCACGAGCCCCGCGCAGGTCACCAGCAGAAGGGTGGTGATCAGTCCGCGGTGGCGGAGCCGGTCTCCGAGGGGGACCAGCAGGAAGATGCCCGCGGCGTAGCCGAGCTGGGCGCAGGTGACGACCACGGCCGCGGAGGCGGGGCGCACGTGCAGGTCGTCGGCGATCAGCGGGCTGATCGCCTGGGGGAAGTAGATGTTGGCCACCGCGATGCCGCAGGCGACGGAGAGGAGCAGGATCAGGGGCCGGCTCAACGCCGGCGACGCTGTGGAGGAAACGCCTGGAGCCACGACACACCTCGACGAGCAGGAGAGGAAGGAAGGTACGAGAACGGGAGGTGACGACTCGCCACCAGGAACCGGTTTAACCGGTTCCCTCAACGTACCAGTAAAACCGGTTCCGCAGTAGGCTGTTTCGCATGGCTGTCTCTCCCGCACCGCCGGTTTCCCGCTTCCGCAGTGGATCCGGACGTCTCTGCCTGGACTTCATGCGCACCCTGCGGCTGCGCGGCTTGGACGGTGTCACCGAGGAGCTGGACACCCCCGAGGCCCTGTCCGCCTGGGTCGTCCAACTGGGGCCGTACCCCGACGACACCGTCGTCCCGGTCCCGTCTCAGGCCGTGCTGCACCAGGCGCGGGAGGTGCGGGAGGCCGTGCATGCGCTCCTGACGGCGGCCCGCGGCGACAGCGGCCCCGCCGGATGCCCTGCGGACGACCGTGCGCGGCTGAACCAGGCGGCCGGCGCGGCGCCGCCGGTGCCAGTGCTCGACGAGCACGGCACGCTGACCTACACCGCGGCCGACCCGGTCGGCGCGGTTCTCGCCGACATCGCCCGCGATGCGCTGACCCTGGCGACGTCCCCCGTCCTGGAGCGGGTCCGCGCCTGCGCCGGGCCGACCTGCGCCGCCTGGTTCCTCGACACGTCCCGCCCGGGCAACCGGCGCTGGTGCTCCATGGACACCTGCGGGAACCAGGCCAAGAAGACCACGTGGCGGACCAAGCACGCGTCGGGGACGATTTCCTGAACCATCGTCATAAGGCAGCCTCGGCGACCGCTTCCAGCACGCGTGTGCACGCCACGGCGTCGGCCGCCCCTGCGCCTTCCTGGTCCTCTTGGGTCCAGTCGGCCAGCAGGGCGGTCGCCGCATCACCTGCAGCCGGTGGCCGATGAGTCTCCGTCAGTACTCCGTGCTCCCGCGCCGGCGTCAGATCACCGCCGTGCACCTGGAGCGTTCCCCGCGTCCCCTCAAGACGCAGGCGGATGCCGCCGGGGCGTGACGACCACCCCGTATGCAGGGCCACGGGGGTCGAGCCCCACTCCAGGAGCGCCGTGCCCCCGGCATCCCCCGGTCCGCCCGTCGGGAGGGGGCGGAGCGAGGCGGCGCGCACCGTGAGGCCGGCCTCGGGGCGCAGCCAGCGCAACAGGTCGACGACGAGTCCGTGAAACCAGGGGAAGCAGAGGTTCATGGGGTCCAAGCAACAGAAGTACGATGCCGAGTTCCGTGAGGGTGCTGTACGCATCGTGATCGAGACGGGGAAGCCGATTCCGGAGGTCGCCGAAGACCTCGGTGTGCATCCGGGGACGCTGCACAGCTGGGTGTCGCGGTGGCGGCGCCACGGGTCGGCGTCCTCCGACCGGCCCGCTCCGGTCGCCCCGGGCGGCCGGCTTCGCGATACCGAGCGGGCTGAGCTGGAGCGGCTGCGGCGGGAGATGAGCGAGAAGAACAAGCGCATCCGCGAGCTGGAGATGGAACGTGATGTCTTCAAACGCTGCATGGCCTTGTGGGTGAAGTAGCTGCCGCGGACCCGGTCCGGCTGGCAGGGGTGATCAGCGACTGCAAGGCCGAGCAGAACATTCCGTACACCGTGACGTGCCGCGTGCTGGGCGTGAGCGAGTCGTGGATCTGCAAGTGGAAGGGCAAGCCTGTCACCGCTCGTGAGGTGCGGCGCGGGAAGCTGGCCGATGCGATCCCGCACATCTTCGATGCCTCGGGCGGCACTTACGGCTTGCCGAAGGTCTGGATCATGCTGGTGCGCCAGGGCTGGAGGGTGTCGGTGAACACCGTCGCCAAGCTCATGACCGAACTCGGCCTGGCGGGACGGAAGATCCGCAGGCGCCGGGGCCTGACCCGGCCCGGCAAGCGGGCTGCCGCCCGGACTTCGTGCGCTGGGACTTCACCGCCGAAGAACCGGACCTCGTCTGGGCAGGCGATATGACGGAGATCGATACAAGCGAGGGCAAGTTCTACCTCGCGAGGGTCATCGATCTGTTCTCCCGCCGTCTGCTCGGCTACGCGATGGGCGAGCGACACGGCGCCGAGCTGGTGGTCGCGTCCCTCAGCTTGACATGTATCCAGTGCGGCGGGGTTTCGTGCCGACGTTGTGGTGGGCGGGTCGGCTGTATGCCTCGCCGGTCACGAGGACTCTGCCCACGTCGTGACGGTTGGCCAGGCGATGGTTCTTCGAGCCTTGCGGTTCGGCCGGGCCCGGGGCGGGACGGTTTCAGTGCACCAGTTGGCGAACCGGGAGGCTGTCGCACAACCTGCGCTCGGTGAAGGTCAAGGGCGAGCTTCACCGACTACTGCCGACGGCGCTTCACCGACAACCCCCACCTGCCGGCTTCCACCCTCTTCGAGGAACTGGTCGAACTCGGCTACCAGGGTGCCTACTCCACCTTCACCCGAGCACTCCGCCACCACGACCTCCGGCCCCACTGCGACACCTGTCACCAGGCGAGACACACGAAAGTGAACGATGAGCAACCCGCTCCGCCGCCACCGCCAGCGGGACTCGCGGACGGCCCTCCCAGGACCTCCGAAAACGACACGCCAGGCGTTCTGCCTGCGACTATCGTGCATCCGTGACGCTGACTGACACTGAGATGGCCGCCCTGATCGCACCCGCCGGACTTCACTTCGTGCAACGGCGTCGGGACGACGTCCTGCTGCCGCCGCTGCCTCAGGGTTACTCACCCGCGAGTGCCCGTCCCGAGCACGGGCGATTCGATTCCCACCCAGACGAGATCGCCGACGTCGACGCCCCGGACATGGCCGACAAGATCAATGCGAGTTGGTATCGGATGGCAACGGAATACGGGCTCTTCGACGAAGACCGCGAGTTCCTCCTCGGCGTCGACTACAACACGCACTCGGAGGACGAAGGGCCCCAAGAGGACGACTGGGCCTGGGTGCGCGTCCGTCTCCTCGACGGCTGGGACTTCGTGACGAGCGAGGTGGCCCAGCTACGGAGCGGGATGGCGACGCTGTTCACCACGCGCTTCGTGCCGGAATTCACCGCGGTGTCACTGGACGGGCGCACGATGATGAACACCACCGTCTGGGGAAACGGCACCGTCAGCACCATCGCCATCCGCCCCTAACGATCTACTGGCGGAACATCTCTCGTTGTGACAGTGAACTCAGTCGGCCGAGGTCAGAGCGTCGCCTTCGACTATCTTCACTGACCAAGGACATCCGTGGCGGGCGACCGCCCGGTTCAGCCCGAGCGGCGCTTCGGCGGCGAGCCGGTGTGCAGGGACTCCCCGTACGCCGACTGGGGCAGCGCCAGGAGGCGTGCCTTAAAGGACGTTCTGAACCGCTTTACCCGATTCGACCGCGGGCTCGGGTCAGGTTGATAGGGCCCCCACCCCTCGCTATGGATGCGGACAGACCTGCTCGCCCAACTTCCCCACCCACCACCTGCACGCGACTCGCGGACAGGCCCATAAGGGCTCGCGCGTGCCGCCGTCCGGATGATGAGGTGGCACGGTGACCAATCATGATGAGGCGGCGACTGTCCGACCGTTGACACTGGCCTGGGTGCGCCGGCACCTGAAGGCCGGCGAGCGGATCGTCGGAGCCGAGGCGCTGCACGGCGGCGCCACCGCCGACATGCGGAGGCTGACGATTGGCACGCGGGACGGAGGCACCCGGCACCTGGTGCTGCGCTCCTTTGTCGGCCCGACCCGGCAGGGGCCGGCCGAGGACCTCCTGCGCAGGGAGGCCGACGCCCTGACCGCGCTCACCGGCACCGGCGTGCCGGCTCCGGGACTCGTCGCCGTCGATTCGACCGCCGCGCACTGCGAGTACCCCTCGCTCCTGATGACCCACCTGCCGGGCCGGACGGTCCTCGACGACGAGGGGCTGGAGACGCGCCTGCCCCTGCTGGCCCGTCAACTTGTGGCGGTCCACGCGGTGCGGCCGGCCGTCCGGCCCCGGGAGTACGTGGCGCTGACGACCGCCGACACGGTCGTGACTCCCGAGGGCGCCGACGGTGCGGTCTGGGCCGCCGCGATCGACGTGATCCGCAAGCCCGCGCCGCGCTACGAAGGGCGGTTCCTGCACCGGGACTTCCAGCCCGGCAACGTGCTGTTTGACCTGCCGCCCGAGGACCTGGCCGGTGCCGCCGGTGCCCGGATCACCGGCGTCGTCGACTGGGCGGCGGCCTCCTGGGGCCCGGCGGACCTCGACGTTGCGCACTGCTCCACCAATCTCGCGCTGCTGCACGGCCCGGCGTGGGGCCTGCGCTTCACAGAGGCGTACCAGGAGGCCGGCGGGATGCTGGCCGCAGCCGCGGACGAGCGGCTGTACTGGCAGATGCGGGAGCCACTGGCGTTCTCGGAGGAAGTGCAGTGGGTGGCGCAGCCGTGGCGTAAGGCAGGACGGACCGAGCTGACGACACGAGCCGTGGAGGAGCGGCTGGATGCCTATGTCACCTCCCTGATGGACGCGCTGGGCTGAGCCAAGGCGGTCCGGGCGCGGCCCCGACCTCATCGTTTACCGCTCAACCCCGTGGGGGATCGAGCAGACCCTGTGATTTCGGGCATCCCCATCAAGGTGGGCTGGTGGCGCGGAATGACGGAATCGCCCGGCTGGTGCCGGGCGAACGAGGTCGACCCTATGCTGATAGTCGTGCAGGTACTGGGCAAGAGCAGCGAGGACGAGATGGTCGCCTGCTTCTTGAGCGGCGAGCTGTCCAGCCAGAGGTTCGGCCAGAGCCTTCGTTCCCATCTGGCGGTAGCCGAGCAGACCGAGCAGTTGCTGACGCATCCAGACCTCTCCGACGCTGGAGCGAACTTCGCACGTCGCGCTCTGCTCGCTGCGACGCGCGGGTACGGCGAGAACCGCGACCTGTTCGAGAACTTCCCCAATCAGGTCACGTGGACCAGGGCACTCCTGTCCGCCAGCGAGGCGGCCAGCGTTCGCTACATCGACTACTCCTACTGGTTCGAACTGTCGGGTGGCAGCCGTCGGCCGACCGACGCGGCCGCACGCATCAAGGCAGGGCTGCGGGCGTTCGACGTGCCCAACGAACCGTTCGTCGACGCAGCCCAGGCGCTCATCAGAGGCGAGCGGTTTCCGCCGCTCATCCTCGTCGGCGAGAGGCAGGACAACCTGGTCTGCCTTGAGGGCCACCTGCGTCTGACCGCCTACGCCCTCGTTGGCTTCCCGACCGACATCGAGTGCCTGATCGGCACCGCGCCGGCCTTGGGACGCTGGGCGCAATAGACCAGTCACCTCGGGTTACGTGGGCTGATGGTGATCTTGCCGTCCTGGGCGGAGCGTGCGGCAGCGGCCAGACGCGGGTCCTGGGATCCTTGGATGCCTGCGACCTCGGACGGTTCGAATGCTGACGGAACATGTAGGGCCCTGCCGGCCAGCAGCACTCTCGCCTGGGCGTGGGGGTCGTGTGCCCCCTGTGGGGGCGTGACGCGCAGGTCTTCGAAGTAGCCCGGCCCCGGCCAGATTGTCCCCAGGACCAGGACGGGGGCCCGACTCACGTCGCTGAGCACAGTACGTAGGCCCGCGGCGATGGGTTCTCCGTGGTGTGGGTCGAGCAGGTAGTGGTGGGCTTCGTTGAGCCAGACCACCGTCTTCGGGCCAACTCGGGAGAGGCCCCCGAGTGCGGCTTGCGGCCGTTCCGGTTCGATGGGGTGCCACAACCGCCAGTCGGGCGGCAGGTGTTGCACGGCTTCGAAGCAAGCGCGGGTCTTCCCGGTCGATGATGTACCCACCAGCATGACCAGGCGGCTTTGCCCTGCGGCGGATTCGGCAACGATGCGCTGCAGTTCCACGTCGTGTGCGCGTTCCACGTACGCAGGCAGCCCGGTCGCACCGTCCATGGTGATGACGTGGTGCACTTCCAGGTCGTACGGATCAAGCTCCCTGATGGGACGGCCCAGGGGTTCGAAGAGCTGTATCTGTGTCCACAGCGCAGCCGCCTGCCGGCCGCCGTGCGTTCCGTCGGCTCCGCTCATCCGCGTCAGCACGGTGAGCAGCGCTACTACATCCGCCTGCTTCGCCGGCACGCTGAGGTCGCCGATCAGCCGGTTGATCGTGCCTCTTGAGGGGCTGGCAGTCAGCGCATCGTCGTCGGCCGCGGCCGCGGCCATCTCGTCCAAGGTAGGCGCGCCAGCGGCGAGGTAGGCCTCGTAGATCAAGGTCTTCAACGCGCGCAGCGGCCCGGGCGGCAGCGTCGGTCGACGTATCAGACGCTTGGCCCCCGTGGGCCGACCAGCGCCCGACCCGGTTCCTGTCCCGTCGCGCTTCATCGCACCATCGTGCCCATCACGGCACTCCGAACGCTGCTGAACTGCGCAAATTCCATGCGGCAGATCAGCCCTGATCGCATCTCATCGTGTGCCAGTCCACCGCCTTGAAGGTGAAGAGCAAGCCGGCCGGCTATCCCTGACGACGACAAGGTGAGGACACACCACCGTGCCTTCTCCATCACGCCGCGACAACTTGTCCCGCACCGAGGTACGCAAGGCCGTCATCACGAGCGTCATCTCAACTCTCCTGCGCTTCTTCCTCGACCGGCTTCGTGACCTGACGTGAGAACCGCTGCGAACGTTGGGTCGGCTATCGCTACGGCTACTCGGGCAACGGCTGCCCATGCCCTGGCGCAGCGACGAGCTGGTGACCGCTGATCCGAGTGGCTTGAGGACGCGCTGGCCAGGGCGAGGGGGAGAACCTCGTGCCCGTACGATGCCGGTGTGACCGCTCGCCGCACCCTTGGCGTCGGCCCGGAGGCCGCGCACGGCATCCGAGCCCCGCAGGCCGACTTGCTCGCCTCTCTTCCCTCAGTCCGTCTCCCCGACCTTGACGAACCGAGGGCCCGAGGTGAGCTTGGCAATCATCCCGCAATGTCCCCGACCCCGCGGCGGACCCTCGGAGCCGGCGGCCGCGCCGACGAAGCCGTGCCATACGGCGTCCTCGGACAGGGGTGAGGCGGCCGCCTGGTAGCCATCGTGTCCACCGCCCCGACCGTTTCCTGCACTGCTGCGATGGGGCGTTCGTCTGCCGTCACGCCGAGGGCTACGCAGGTCGCTGATCCGTTACTGCCGGGCCGCCGCCTGTTCGTCAGGGGCGGTCACGGTGGCGGCTTTGCCGTCCTGCAGTTGCTGAAGGCGTTTGAGTGTCGCGGCGAGCATGGTCTGTGTGCCCGAGGGGTCGCCTGCGGTGCCGCCTTCGATCCGTACCCGGATGTTGACCTTGCCCGAGCGGACGTACCCGTAGACGGAGTCGTCGCTGAGACCGGGGTTGATGACCAGGGTGTTTTCGTCGCCCACCGGCTTCTTGGGGTTCTGCTGCTTGCTTGTCTCGGTGCCCTTCCACGTCGTGTACTGGCGGTGGGCGTCGTCGGCCGACTTGAAGAGGCAGATCTCTATGTACGCCATGTCGTTCGTGGAGCCGTTGTACTCGTACGAGGAATCGCCGCCGCGGACCCAGCCCGCCGGCGCGGAGGTGGCCTCCTCTGTGCCGTTGCAGTACTGCCCTTGCGTCACCGACTTGTCGCCGTGAAGGGACCAGCCGGGAAGGGTCTCGCCGTCGCCGAGCAGGGCCTGCGTGATCTGGGCCTGGGTGAGTTCATTCGTGATCGGCTTCAGGGCAGGAGCGGCGACCGGCTCGTCGCTCTTCTGCGTGCCGGAGCCGGAAGCCGGCTTGTCGCTGCTGGAGGAGCAGGCGGTGAGCGCGGCAATCCCGACAAGGGCAGTTAAGAGGGTGACGCGTGCACGTGACATGCACACAGCCTATCCAGTGTTGATCAACAAGCTGTGGGGCTTTCTGCCGTCCTGCAAACCCACTGAGGGGACAGCTGCATCAGGGCCGAGACAGCACCAGCACCGCAGCGCCGACACGCGCCGTCGGTGCCTGCTGCGGCGCGGGTCACTGGGTGACCCGCGCCGGGGCAGCATGCTGTTTCGCCGTCAGCAACCGCGAGTGGCGTACGTGTCGTCGAAGGGACGCTCACCGGCGCGGGTCAGCCCCTGTTCGTCGATGAACCCCGCGTTAGCAGCACCTGCGGTCGGTGCAGTCCCGGGCGCTTCTCGATCATCCGGCCTCTTGGACGCAGTGCAATCCTCCGTCACCTGGCCGGCGCCCAGACCTACGACTGGGGTGGTCGCAAGGCGCCGGCGATGACGGTGGTCACCATCTTGCGGACGGCGGCGGTCTGCGGTGGGGCGCTTGTCCGGTCGGCGAACAGCAGGTGCCCGGCCCCGACGAGGGTGGGGGCGAGTGTGTCGATGTCGGCGTCACCGGTCAGGCGGCCCAACTCCCGCTCGGCGGTGAGATATGCGGCGATCATGGCGGTGCCTTGCATGGCGAGTGGGATGCCGGTCAGACCGGCCTCGCGCAGCCGGGCGCGGAGGCCGTCGCGGAAGGTGATGAGCGCGACGATTGCCACCGTGACGGGCCCGAACAGGTCCTGCAGGGCGTCGGCGAGGTTGTCCACCACGCTCCCGGTGCCGGCGGCGGCACGCAGGGTCGTGGTTCGGTCCTCGATGTCGCGGACGCGGTCGAGGACGAGTTCCGCCAGGAAAGCGTCGAAGTCGGTGAAGTGCCGGTGCAGCACGCCCTTTGCACAGTTCGCCTCCTCCGTGACCGCCCGGCTGGTCAGCGCGTCGGGTCCGTCCCGGAGCAGGACGCGCTCGGCGGCTTCGAACAACTGGCCGCGCACGTTGTGGATGTGCACCCCTGACGGCATTGTCTCCCTTTCCGCGCCGCCCCGCCTTAACAAGTGGGCATGCGCCCATTAGTGTGGGCGCATGCCCACTTTATCGCAGGGACAGCCGGACAAGTCCGGACCCGAGCCCCACCGCCATCGGCAGACGGCCGAGTCGTTCGGCGTGGACGCCGAACGCTACGACCGCGCCCGACCGCCGTATCCCCAGGCCCTGGTGGACAGGATCGTCGCGGCAAGCCCCGGTCGGCACGTCCTCGACGTCGGAGCCGGGACCGGCATCGAGGCCCGGCAGTTCCAGGCGGCCGGCTGCACGGTGCTCGGTATCGAGCCCGACGAGCGGATGGCTGCCTTTGCGCGACGGAGCGGTGTCGAGGTCGAGGTCGCCAGGTTCGAGGACTGGCAGCCGGCCGGGCGGCAGTTCGACGCGGTCATCGCAGGCACCGCCTGGCACTGGGTGGACCCCGTCGCCGGCGCGGCCAAGGCGGCCCAGGTGCTCCGGCCCGGCGGCCGACTCGCTCCCTTCCACCACGTCCCCCAGCTCCCGGCCGAGCTGATCGACGCCCTCGCCGAAGCCCTCCAACGGGTCGCCCCCGATTCCCCGTTCAACCCCGGCCTGCTGAGAGGATCGGCCATGGACGCCTACCAGCCCCTGTTTGCGAAAATCGCCGACGGGATCCGGCAGACCGGCACCTTCAGCGAGCCGGAACAGTGGCGCTTCGCCTGGGAGCACACCTACTCCCGAGAAGAGTGGCTCGACCAGCTCCCCACCTTCGGCGGCCTCACCCAACTCCCCGCAGACAAAATGGCGAAGGTCCTGGACAGCGCCGGAACCGCGATCGACAAGCTCGGCGGCCACGCCACCATGCCCTACACATCCGTC
>NZ_JAIQYY010000042.1:0-18891 GCF_020181035.1 Streptomyces sp. CoH27 | reverse complement strand
CCCCCCCCCCCCGGGAGGCGGGGCAGGCTCTCCGGCTCCTTGCACCGGACCTCAGCCCAACGGTCCGTCCCGGCGAGCCACACGGTTGCTAAAGATCAACCGATCGGACCACTGCTCACGCAACATGGAATCCGGAGTTCCAGCAGGACTCACTGCTACTGAGGTTGAACTCGTGATGTCGCCAGGTTGCTCAGGTCAGTCTGATTGTCGGGCCGGTCTCGGCGAGGCAGCCGTTTATGACCAGACCGCCGGCCGCCGCCGATTACCTGGCGCGCTCAGTGCGGTCGTCGTACTCTTCGCGGGCGGTGATGACTTCTTCGATGTGCAGCACGGACCACTCCGTGAGCGCCTTCAACGGTTCCCGCAGCGTCTGGCCGAGCGGGGTCAGCTCGTACTCCACGTGCGGCGGCACCTCCGGGTAGACGGTCCGGCTGACCAGCCCGTCGCGTTCGAGGGTGCGCAGCGTCTGGGTGAGCATCTTCTCGCTCACGCCCGCCAGTGCCTGCCGGAGCTGGCCGAACCGGGAGGTTCCGTTCCGGCCGAGTTCGCCCAGCACGAGGACCGCCCACTTGCTGCCGATCTGGTCGAGCAGGTCCCTCGACGGGCAGCCGCGCTCGTACGGATCGAATGACGGTATGGGCCCGGTCACGTTCTCGACAGCAGCCATACGGCTCACCTCAATGCTATCGGTCGGGTAAGTACCCTACCAAGAAGTGGCTACTCCCCAGCAGAGAGTGTCCAGGTCAGTCTTGTTCAATCCCGCCGCGGACGGACCGCGGCAGGCGTGCGAGGCACGCGCGGAAGGAAGGAATGACCATCATGGCTATCGTCGTCACCGGAGCCACCGGCCAGTTGGGCAGGCTCACCGTCGAGGCACTGCTGCGGCGCGGGATCCCGGCCACGGACATCATCGCGACCGGCCGGGACATCGTCAGGATCAAGGACCTGGCCGACCGAGGCATCACGGTACGCCGCGCCGACTTCGCGGACACCGACGGCCTGGCCGAGGCATTCGCGGGGGCGGACAGGCTGCTGCTGATCTCGGCCTCGGTCCCCGTGGGCGAGCGGGTCGCCAACCACCGCCGCGTGATCGACGCCGCAGTGTCCGCAGGCGTGTCGCTGGTGGCGTACACGAGCACGACGCACGCGAACACGGCCACCACCGTCATCGGCGCCACGCACGGCGAGACCGAGGAGTATCTGCGGGACCGCGGAATCCCCAGCGTGCTGCTGCGCAACAGCTGGTACCTGGAGAACTACACCAGCCAACTGCCGCAGATCCTGCAGAACGGCGCCGTCGTCGGCGCCGCAGGCGAGGGGCGGATCAGCGCCGCGTCCCGCGCCGACTACGCCGAGGCCGCAGCGGTCGTCCTCACCGCCGAAGGCCACACCGGCACCGTGTACGAGCTCGGCGGCGACGAATCCTTCACCCTCACTGAGCTCGCCACCGCGATCTCCGCTGCGGCCGGAAAGCAGGTTACCTACGCTGACCTCCCGGTAACCGACTTCGCCCAGGCACTGGCCGCCGCGGGCCTACCCGCCGAGCTGGCGGAGGTCCTCGCTGACGCTGACCGCGGCATGAGCCACGGCGAGATGTACACCAACTCTGGCGACTTGCGTCGCCTGATCGGCCGCCCGCCCATGACCCTGGCCGAGGCACTCGCGGCCGCCCTGCATTACTGAGGTTGAACGCGTGATGTGGCCGGGTTGCTCAGGTGAGTCTGATCGTCGGGCCGGTCTCGGCGAGGCAGCCGTCTATGAGTTCTCTGCGGTACTGGATGTGCCGTAGGCCGCGCCGGATGTGCTGGACGAGGTGTTCGGGGGTGTTGAAGGCGACGTTGGAGAGCCAGCCGCGTCGCAGGAGGGACCAGATTCCCTCGACGGGGTTGAGGTCGGGTGCGTAGGGCGGCAGATAGCAGATGGTCAGCCAGTCCCGGGCCTCGGCGAACTTTTGCAGGTCGGCGGCCTTGTGGACGTTGAGGTTGTCCCAGACGAGAACGATCGGGCCGCCGCGCTGCTGGTGTGCTGCGATCAACAGGTCCCGGTAGTCGCGCCAGGAGAAGCTTTTGCGCCCATCGCGACGGCCGTCGTCATGGCGGGGCCAGTAGATGAGCCTGGAGCGGTGACCGGGTTTGTAGCAGGTCAGCGCGGCGATGGAGATCCGTCTGCGGGAGCGGCCGCGGACCCGCACCACCGGGGTCCGGCCGCGCTGTGACCAGGTCTTCGCGTGCGGCGGCGTCATGGAGAATCCGGCTTCGTCCTCGAAGACGAGCCAGGCTCCACGGGCCGCCGCAAGTCTTCCGCACAGGGCCACACCTCCTTGACCCACCCGGCCACCGCCGCGTCGTCCCGCTCCATGGCCCGTCGGACCGGGACCTGCCATGACCAGCCGTTACGCGCCAGCAGTTTCCGCACGCCCTGGATCGTGTAGGCCACGTGGAAGCGTCGACCGATCACCGTCTTGATCCGCGCCAGTGTCCAACGCTGGTCCTCCCAGCCGTCGCAGCCGACCCCTTGGCCAGCTCCGCCTCCAGTTGCGCGAACTGTTCCTGGCTCAGCCTCGGCAGCGATGCCGGCCCCTGCGACCGCAGGGCCCGCGGACCGCCCTCCTCCCACTTCTGCCGCCACCGTTGTACCGAGCGGACGTTGATGCGCAGGGCCCTGGCGATGACCGTGCTCGTCTCGCCCTGGGCGAACCGCTCGGTCGCCTTGAGCCGTAACTCCTCGCGAAACTGCTGCCGTTCGGCAGTCAGCCCGCCTCCTTGTGGATACCGCATGCTCCGGTGATACCGCACGGACGACCAGCCATCAGTCCCTACGACATCACGAGTTCAACCTCAGTACCTGGTGAATATCCCGGGGCGGCCGCGTCAGCCCGCGTGAAGGAAGGTGGACCGGACAGGAGTGTCGGCGGCGGCTGAATCGTGGTTATGGATCGCCTTCCGCGCTGAGCTGACGGGCAGTCACTGACCCTGGCGGGCCCCGGTCCGGGTCACGCGGTGAGGAGCGCGGATACGGTTCCGACTGATCGTCGCAGGCCGACGATCATAGAACGTGACAACCGTCGAGGCGGGCTGATCCAGTTCACGGAATACGTGCCTGAACCAGCTCAGACCGTTAACGCCAACACGCGCCACAGCGGGGCCGACTGAGGCGTTCAGTTGTCCTGTGACATCGAACCTCGAAGCGTGTGTCATCCAATTGTGTGTGATATCCCGTGAGTTATCCTGAGTCCCGCTGAGTCGCTGGCCCCGCGGCCAGGGGGTTCTTTCCCCTTCGGGTGCCACCGCCGGCTTCCGGCTGGCGCCAAATCGCGAGGCCTGAGCATCGAACGCACTGCGGAAGTGCTCGACCACATCGGCGTCTTGCGCGACGACCGGCCCTCGTCGTTCGACCAGTGGCTGGAGCGCAAGCTCGACGGCCTCACGGCCGGCATCCGCCGCGACGTCGAAGACTGGGCCCGGCTCCTGCACGACGGCGGGCCACGGTCCAAGCCCCGGGACGTGCACACGGTCTGGGGCTACCTCAACCGGATCCGGCCTGTGCTGCCGAAGTGGTCCAACCGCTACGACCACCTGCGCGAGGTCACCCGCGACGACGTCCTCGGCCGCCTGAGCACCGTCCACGGCTCGCAGCGCCAGCACACGCTGGTCGCCTTGCAGTCGCTGTTCGCCCGGGCGAAGAAGAACGGCACGATCTTCAAGAACCCGACCAGCCGCATCAGGGTCGGCCGGCAGGAGAACGGCGTCATCCAGCCCCTGGACCCCGGGCACGTCCAGTCCGCGGTCACCGTGGTGGCCCGGCCGGCGGATCGGCTGATTCTCGCCCTCGCGGCCGTCCACGCCGCCCGCCCCGATGCGATCCGCCGTCTCCAGCTCGACGACCTCGACATCGGCAACCGCCGACTGATCATCGACGGCCGCGTCCGGCCCCTGGGCAAGCTGACGCTCCAGCTTGCCCTTGCCTGGCTGGACTACCGACGACAGCGCCGGCCCGACACCGCCGGCCCGCACCTACTGATCAACAAGCAGACTGCGCTGGAGACCGGACCCATCAGCGGTGTGTCAGTCTCGGCGGCGCTCCGCGGCCAGACCGCTACGCCGGAACGGCTCCGTGTGGACCGCCAGCTGGAAGAAGCCCTGGTCCACGGCCCCGACCCGCTCCACCTCGCCGAGGTCTTCGGCCTGGCCGAGAAGACCGCGATGCGCTATGCGGACTCCGCACGGGCACTGCTGGCACAGGCCGCTGAGCTCTCGACGTCGCCCACGGGCAAAGAACTTGGCCCGGCTTGAGGGGCCTTGAATAATGACGGCCATGCGGATTCGACAGGCATGGCCTGATGACGCTTCGGCGGTTGCTGGTGTCTACGTACGCTCCTGGCGGGTGGCCTTCGCCGGTCTTGTTCCGCAGTACTACCTCGACGCCATGGACCCCGTCCTTGAAGAGTCCGAGTGGAAGACACGTATCGCGGAGACACGCTGGCCGTCATCGGGGGTACTGGTAGCCGAAACGGAGGCGGGAATCGTCGGATGCACGGGTTTCGGCCCGTGTCAGGAGACCCCTGCCATCGCGGAGATCGGCACGCTCTATGCACTACCTGAGGTCTGGGGCACTGGCATCGGGAAGCAGTTGATGCTGGCCACGTTGACGACGCTCGGACAGGCCGAATACACGCAGGCCACCTTGTGGGTCCTGGAAGACAATGAACGCGCCCGGCGCTTCTACGAAGCAGCTGGCTGGCGCGCAGACGGCGCAGCCGTGGAGGACACCACCGGCGGCGCCTCTCTCAACAAGTTGCGCTACCGCCGTCCTCTTGGGTAGCTCGCTCGGCGTCCTGCCCGTCCAGGGAACCGGGAACGGCATGGTCGCGAGTTGGAATCGAACCCACGGCACCAACTCTGTGAAGCACAACGACGGACCCTTCAGTTCCCACCGAGAACCCTTCAGCTTGCGTTGAACTCGCGGGACTCTGCGGGTGCCGGTAAGAAACGGGTCACCAGCCGGAATCGTGTGGGACGTGTGGAACGTCGGGGATACCGTGAGCGCTCACACGAGGGGCCGGCGCAGGGCCGACGGCATGGCCGGGTCACACCACTTGTCCTGTTGACGATGTAATTAGCGTGTCCGCTGTGACTCAATACACAAGTCCTCAGTCAGAGCAACCGCAGCAGCGCGTGCGCCGGCGGGACATGGTGCGCAAGACGGCGGGTGCCGCGTTCGCTTCCGCGCTTCTTGCCCTGGCAGTCCAGGTTCCGCGGGCCGCCGCCGACGACGGAGTGTTCTGCGGGCACCACGTCCAGGGTGCGATCTTGGCGAAGTACCAGGAGATGGGCGGGGAGGAGTCGCCTCTCGGCTGCCCGAAGACCGACGAGCTGACCACCCCGAACGGGGTGGGCCGCTACAACACCTTCGTCGGCGGATCGATTTACTGGAGCCCCGATTCGGGCGCCCACCCCGTGTGGGGCGTCATCGGCGACAAGTGGGGCGCCCAGGGCTGGGAGGCCGGCTCTCTCGGCTTCCCCACCGGCGACGAACTGACGAACTCCGACGGGGTGGGCAAGCGCCAGCAGTTCCAGGGCGGCACCATCTACTGGCACCCCACCTTGTCCGACGGTGCCCACGCCGTCTCGGGCAGGATCGGCTGGGTGTGGTCGGCGTACAGCTGGGAGTCCGGTGACTTCGGGTACCCGACGTCCGACGTGTACTGGGACAAGGACAACAAGGAGTACTACCAGACGTTCGCGAAGAAGAACCTGACGATCTTCTCCAACCCGGACGGCAACGGCATCGAGGGATGCGAAAGTGCGTGCGCGGGCTACTACGGGGTGGTGGGGGACAGTTCAAGTGATCAGGCAACCGACTTGATCAACGAAACCCGGGTCGAGATCCCGATCAGCGATTGGAACACCAGGTTCGTCATCCGTGCGTGGCCCACGCTGGAGGGACGTGCCGCCTCCAAGGCAGACTTCCAGCTGGGCTGGAACCAGATGATGAGCCGGGTGCCCACGCCGTGGGCGATGACCACCACCGAGCGCAGCTCGCTGTACAAGCAGTTCGCCTGTCATGCCCTCTTTACGCTCCCCAAGAAGCCCGGCGAATGGCTCGGCGGGCCGTCGTGGGACCTCGAATCGTGGCGGCCTGACATCTCGTGGACCAAGGTCCTCAACCCGCTCGCCAACTCCAAGTGCAACTGGAACTGACTCGTTGTTCGCGGTTGGCGACACGGTTCTTTCCAGCACTCCTACTTCCGCCATGGTTTCGAATCATCGCCCCGTTGGACTTGATTGCTTCGGTGCGGGCCAGGCGGTCGAACTCGGCGCCGGTCTCGATGAGGGTGGCGTCGAAGGTGAGGTGGTCCACGATCGCGGCGCAGAGCCGAGGATCGGTACGCCCGGCCCGGCGCAGGCGGCTCGGCCCCCGCTCGGCGGCGTGGCGATCGGCCCGTCGATGTGCATGAGGCGACGACGAGGTCGACGTCGTCGAGATGGGCGATGGCCGCACCGCCCTGAGAAGCGCCGGCCGGCGGGTTTCCGGTGTTGTGGTTCCCACGCACCGACCGGACCCGTCGGCGCTTCTCAGACCAGTTCCAGCGCGACCAGGCAGGCGAGCACGGTCACGGCCAACGCCGAGAGCCGTCTTGCCGCGGCAGCGACGCGGAGGGAGTGCGTGAGCCGGTGAGCGCACACGGAGGGCACCACCAGCAAAAACGGCAGCACGCGTCCTGCCCGCCCTCGACCAGCGGATCGCGTCAGCTACCAGAGGCCGGCCATGAACAGGGAGGAGACCGCGAACTGCATCAAGCACCACCTCACCGTCGCCGGCCGCCAGGACACCTTGTTCTCCGATGACGCCGTCGAACTGATCGCCACCAGGGCCGTGAGCCGGGCCGTCCCCTTGACCAGAGGAGCCCGATGCCGAGCGGGGAACCGAGTCCGGTGAAGCCGAGTGCCGCCGCCGTCTTCCTCGACGCCGGGGTCCGGGCCCGCCACTCAGCCGGCAGGCCCTCTTCGACTGCATGCCTCACGCGGCGGACGCGGTCACACGGGCGAGGCCTTTCCCGCGCCAGGCGGGCGCGGTCAGGACCATCATGTGAGCCGTCCGGCCCGGCCACAGCCACGGCCGGTGACCGTATCCAGCGGCGGCGACAACCTGACCGTCGACTGGGACGCCGAACGCGGGAGAGCTGATCTCGTCAAGGCCGGCCTCGTCGGCGTCATTCGCTCCCGCAGCCTCAACCAGGCCGTACAGGCCCCCATATCCGTCAGACCATTCCTCCACACACCGCCCGTCAAGCTCCGCCGGACGGAAGCCGCCGGGCCCGACCTAGTGTCTCGTGATCCTGATCGCGTTACTTCGAGTTGTTATTGACGAGTTTCTTCACGTTGGTCTGGAGGAGTCGGACCTTGGCGAGGATCTCGTCGGCGGTGGCGGTCCAGGTGAAGGGCTTCGCGTCCTCGTTCCAGGAGTCGATGTAGTCGCGGATCTGTTTGACCAGGACGTTGACGCTGGAGAACGTGCCCCGGCGGATGGACTGCCGGGTGATGATCCCGAACCAGATCTCTATCTGGTTCAGCCACGAGGACCCGACAGGGGTGAAATGGAAGCGGACGTGCGGGTTCTTGGCCAGCCACGCCTTCACGTCCGGGGTGGTGTGCGTGGACAGGGTGTCCAGGACGACATGGACCTCCTTTCCCGCGTGCGGCTTGACGGCCTTCTTCAAAAACGCCAGGAAGGTTGAGCCGTTCCGGTTCGGCTTGCACTCGCCCAGCACTTCACCGGTCGTGACGTTGAGTGCGGCGAACAGGTTCGTGGTGCCGTGCCGGACGTAGTCGTGGGTGCGCTTCTCGGTGGCCCTGAAGGCCACCGGCAGCACCGGCTGGGTCCGGTCCAGGGCCTGCACCTGCGTCTTCTCATCGACTGACAGCACCACGGCGCCATCGGGCGGGGCCAGGTACAGGCCGACGACATCGACGACCTTCTCCGCAAATGCCGGATCTTTCGAGATCTTGAAGGTGCCCGAACGGTGCGGTTTCAGATTCTCCTCACGCCAGATGCGGGCAACGTAATGCCAGGACACCGAAATGTCCTCGCGCCGCTTCAGGTGGTCGGCGAGCGTTCGCGTCGACCAGTGCGAGAGCCCGGAATCCGCCGGCGGGGACATCCTCGTCAAGGCGATCACCCGGGCCCGTACCCGAGGCGGCACCTGAGTGCGCGGCCCGCCACGGCGTTTGTCCTCCAGCCCGACGACACCCCGCTCGGCATAGCGGGACTTGTAGCGGTCCACCGTCAGCAGTGCCACACCGGCGAGCTCGGCGATGTCCTTTCGCCGCCGGCCCTCGGCCGACCACAACACGATCCGCGCGCGAGCGCCGCGACAGCCGCCACATCCCGCGAACCCGCCAACTCCCGCAGCTCAGCTATCTGTTCAGAGGAGAGATCCATACCAGACTGTAGGCCCTCAATTGGAATGTCCCGTTCAGCTGTGGCGACCTGGATGTTTGCGGTTTGTCTCATGTGTGGGCCACGGCACCGTGTCTCACGAACTTGGCCTTCCGGGGCCGGGCGGACTAGCCGGTGAGGCCGCTGCGGTAGGCGTGGATGACGAGTTGGACGCGGTCGCGGGCATCGAGCTTGGTCAGCAGCCGGGCGACGTGGGTCTTCACCGTGCCCGCGCCGATGTACAGCCGTTCGGCGATCTCGGCGTTGGTGAGTCCTTCGGCGACGAGCAGCAGCACTTCGCGTTCACGGGTGGTGACGGCCTCGGGCAGCTGCGGCGGTTCCCGACCGGACGGTGGCTGTGTCGGCCTGTTGACGTATGCCGTGATGAGCCGTTTGGTGACGCGTGGCGCGAGCAGCGCCTCGCCCTGGGCGACGGTGCGGACGGCGGACAGCAGGTCGAGGGGCGGCGCGTCCTTCAGGAGGAAGCCGCTGGCCCCGGCGCGCAGTGCGCCGAAGACGTACTCGTACAGGTCGAAGGTGGTGAGCATCAGGACACGGGCGTGGCCGGCGGTGGTGATACGGCGGGTGGCTTCGATGCCGTCCATCTCGGGCATCCGAATGTCCATCAGGACGACGTCGGGCCGGTGTTCGGCGGCTGCTGCGACGGCGTCCCGACCCGTTGCGACGCTGCCGATCGACTTGAGGTCCGGGGCGGTGTCCACGATTCCGGCCAGGCCGATGCGGATCAGCTGCTGGTCGTCGGCGACCAGGACCCGGATGGTCACGGCCGCTCCCGCGCCGCGGTGGTGGGCTGTGGCCCGTCCAGGGGGATGCTGGCCCGTACCCGGAAGCCGCCGGTCGCGGCCGGTCCTGCCAGCAGGGTGCCGCCGTAGAGGGCGAGGCGCTCCTGCATACCGGTCAGCCCGCGCCCGGTGCGACTCGGGGCCGGCCGGATGCTGCCGTCGTCGGTCACCGTGAGGGTGAGCTCGCCGGGACCGTAGCCGACGGTGACCTGCGCGCTGCTCGCGTCGGCGTGCTTGACCACGTTGGTCAGCGCCTCCTGGACGATCCGGTACGCGGTTGTCTCCAGCCCCGGGGGCAGCGGTCTGGCGCGCCCCGTGACGGCGAGGTCGATCCGCAGGCCGGGGCGCCGGGTCCGTTCGGCGAGACGGTCCAGTTCGGCGAGTCGGGGGGCGGGGGCCAGGGCCGGGTTGTCGGTGCCGTCCCCGTCATCCCCGTCATCATGCAGCACACCGAGCATGCGGCGCAGTTCGACGAGGGTCTCCTGGCCGGTGGTCTCGATCGCCTCCAGCGCGTTGCGCGCGTCCTGGGGACGGTCGTCGAGCACTAGGGTCTGTTGTGAAAATGGATCTTCTTCGTTGATGATCACGTCCTGTGGGACGTGGGGATCTGACGAACGGCCAGTGGGCTCGGCTGGAGCCGTTGCTGCCGCGGGGCATCAAGCCGGGTCGGCCGCAGGTGTGGACGCGGCGGCAGTTGATAGACGGCATACGGTGGCGGACCCGGACCGGTGCTCCGTGGCGGGACGTGCCCGAACGTTATGGGCCGTGGGACCGGGTCTATGACCTGTTCCGGCGCTGGCAGCGGGACGGGACCTGGGCCCGTATCCTCACCCAGCCCCAGGCCGAGGCGGACGCGAAAGGCCTGATCACCTGGGATGTGAACGTCGACTCCACCGTCTGCCGGGCCCACCAGCATGCTGCCGGGGCGGCGAAAAGGGGGGCCTCCAGAAGGAGCCGCCCGGGGGGATCTTCGTCGAGCCGGCCGACCACGGCCTTGGACGCTCCCGCGGCGGACTGACCAGCAAAATCCATCTCGCGGTCGAGCAGGGGCAGAAGCCCTTGTCCGTCGTGATCACAGCTGGGCATCGGGGCGACTCGCCGCAGTTCGAAGCGGTCTTGGAAGCCATCCGGGTTCCGAGGCTGGGGATCGGCAGGCCGCGCAAGCGTCCGGACCGGGTGCGGGCCGACAAGGCGTACGACTCCCGTGGCAATCGTTCCTACCTGCGAAGACGCGGGATCAAGACCACCATCCCGGTTCCGGCGGACCGGGTCCGCAACCGTCTCAAGCGTGGATCGCGTGGCGGGCGGCCACCGAAGTTCGACAAGGACGACTACAAGCAGCGGCACGCGGTCGAGTGCGGGATCAACCGGCTCAAGCGCCACCGGGCCGTCGCCACTCGGTACGACAAACTTGCCGTCCGCTACGAAGCGACGGTGCTGGTCGCAGCCATCAACGAGTGGCTGTGACCAGCACCGTCACAACCGCACTCAGACGACGTCGAATTCGTTTCCCTCGGGGTCCTGCATGGCGGCCGCGTAGAGCCCCATGTCCGGCTCATCCTTAATCCGCAGCACGGTGGCACCAGCTTCGACCAGCCGTTCCACCACAGCCCTGACCCGCTGTGCACGGACGTCCAGCGGGACGTCACGGCCCCCACCGACCTTCAGGTCGAAGTGCCACCGGTTCTTGGCGGCCTTCGGTTCTGGAACCTGCTGGAACCACACCCTCGGTCCACGTCCTGCGGGATCGATGATCGACTCCGGAATATCCCCGGCACCAGCCGGCAACTCTGCCTCGGGCACCCCCGCCGCCGCCCAGTAAGCACGCCACGTGGCGTGCCCGCCTGGCGGAGGCTCAGGCACGTAGCCCAGGGCCTCGGCCCAGAACGTCACCATTCTCTGCGGATCGGAGCAGTCAATCGTCAGCTGCACTGTCATCTCCATGCTCGGAGCATCCCAGGCAGGTCTGACAGACGATCCACTTTCACAACAGGCCCTAGGCGGCCGTAGCCCGCCTGGATGGAGATCACGCTCATCGAGTGGGCGATGCCGTCGTGCAGTTCGCGGGCGATGCGCAGCCGTTCCGCCGCTGCCTCGCGATCGGCGCGGTCCTGTTCCTGACGCAGCAGCGTGTGCAGATACCGGCGCCGTTGGCCGACCGCGAAGCCCACCGCCCGCCGAAGAGCAGCGCGAACGGCACCACGGCCCCGGTGTGTTCGAACCTGGGCAGGCCGGTGGAGACCGCCATCGCCAGGGCGGCGGCCAGGGCGACTCCGGCAGTGCGGGCCGGGCGCAGGGAGGTGACGCAGAAGAGCGCGAAGGCGAGCGGCACTCCGCCCCAGAAGATCGCCTGCGGATGCCACGGCGCCAGTCCGCACACCGCCAGCGACAGGACTGCAAGGCCCTCCGGCCAGTAGGGCCGGAGCAACTGTGGGGCCGCACGCGACTTCCGTTCCACGACCGGAGCATATGCGCCTCCCGGCCCCGCCCACATCGGCCGCGGGACCTATGCCGCACGGTCAGACCCGGCCCCGAAAGGACCTGCCCGCAGGCAGACGAATCGCCTCCCCCCGCCCCGGCACCGTAATGCACGTGATTCGATGCGAACACCTCACCAAACGCTTCGGCCGCAAGGCCGCCGTCGACGACCTCAGCTTCGAGGTCCTGCCCGCCCGCGTGACCGGCTTCCTCGGCCCCAACGGCGCGGGGAAGTCGACCACCATCCGGGCCGTCCTCGGCCTGGACACCCCGGACGCCGGCCGCTCCCTGGTCGATGGCGTGCCCTACCGCCAGGCCGAACAGCCGCTGCGCCGGGTAGGTGCCCTCCTGGACGCCGGGGCCGTCCACCGGGGCCGTACGGCGCACGCGTATCTGGCCGCGCTCGCCGCCACCAACCACATCCGGCGCGGCCGGATCGAGGAGGTACTCGCCCTCACCGGCCTCACCGACGTCGCCCGCCGCAGGATCGGCACCTACTCGCTCGGCATGAAGCAGCGCCTGGGCATCGCCGCCGCCCTGCTCGGCGACCCGCCGGTGCTCATCTTCGACGAGCCCGCCAACGGCCTGGACCCGGAAGGCATCAGGTGGATCCGGGCCCTCATGCGGTCGCTGGCCGCCGAAGGACGCACCGTCCTGGTCTCCAGCCACCTGATGAGCGAGATGGCCCTCACCGTCGACCACCTTCTCGTCATCGGACGAGGACGTCTGCTCGCCGACGTCCCGATCACCGACTTCGTCCCGGCCGGCGCCTCGCTGGAGGACGCCTACCTCAACCTCACCGAATCCGCCGTGGAATACCGCACCGAAGGGACGGGCCACTGATGCCCACCGCACTGACAGGCGCCATGGCCGCCGAGGTCATCAAGCTGCGTTCCCTCCGCTCGACCTGGATCACCGCCCTCATCGCCGTGGCGTTCGGCCTGGCGCTGAGCGTCATGGACGTGGCGCACACCGCCAGCGCGTGGCCGCATATGACGAGGGCCGACCGGGCCCAGTTCGACCCGGTGGGCGACTCGCTCTCCGGCTTCGCCTTCGCCGTCCTCGCCTTCGGCGTCCTCGGCGTGCTGGGCGTCAGCAGCGAGTACACCACCGGACTGATCCGCACGACGCTGACCGCGACACCCCGGCGCGCGCTCGCCTACACCGCCAAGACCCTCGTCATCGGCGGATTCGCCCTGCTGCTGGGCGAACTGACCGCGTTCACCGGCTACTTCATCGGACAGGCCGTCCTGGCCAGGCGGCACCTCGACGTCGGCCTGGGCACGCCGGGCGTGCTGCGCGCCGTGTCCTGTGCCGGGCTCTACCTGTTCGTCGTCACCGTCGTGGGCTACAGCCTCGGGGCCGTCATCCGGCACACCGCCGGAGCCATCGCCGCACTCTTCGCCCTGGTCTATCTCGGCTACGGCGCAGCCAAAGCCGTCGAAGGCTGGTCCTACCTGCCCAGCAAACTCATGCTGAGCAACGCCGCGGACGCCCTCGGCCAACTCCACCCACACCCCCTCCACCCAGAACGCACCCCTTCCCTCTCCTTCGCCCTCTTCGACCTCGCCCTCTACCTCGCACTCGCCCTCATCTGCGGAGCCTGGCGCTTCACTCGCGACGCCTCATAGACGCTCCATCCGATCCGCGGCAGACGTTGATGAGAGCCAAAGCCTCATCAACGTTTCCGGCCCCCACGGCAGACCATCCCCAGCGGGGAGCCAGAGCGTGGCAGCGGCGCAGAGCAGGATCAGCAGCCCGACACGTAAACGATCAAAACAGAGTGCGTCTCATCGCTCTGTCCCTTGGGCTGGACAAAGGCCATCGTCAATGAGAAAGGGACATGCGAAATGCGAGCCTACACAGACTCAACGATCGCGGACGCCTCAGGTTCCACAAACAGAATCACGAGACACTAGGCGAGCGTGGCAGGCCCGAGAACATCGCCGAGGGTCAAAACGCTCCTGATCGTCTCAAGGTCTGACAGCTTGCCGGCGGGCACCTCGGCAACGGCCCTGCGGATACGGTCAGCGGCTGCCCCGGTCGGAGCCGTCACGATCGCTGCCCCGCCCAGGAGCACGATGCCTGCCCATCCGCGCGGACAGATCCTCGCCTCAGGAGACACGACGACGCCGACGTCGCCCGGCGCACCGAAGGAGACCGGAACCGCTGCCGGCTCCTGCCGAGCACGAGCCGGACAGCATGCACCGCAGACCTGCCCGCGACAAGGAACCGGTGAGCCGGGCGCATCCTGTCGAGCCGGTCAGCGGCCGGCGACACCATGGGAGCGAAGCCGACTCCATGGTGACGATGACCCCGGAAGCCGTCAGGCCGCCGGGGTCATTTCGCCCGATATGCGTCGACAATCAGCACGCCCGTCGCCTTCCTGCACACCATCGTCGCGCAACACTCAGCCGGCGCACGATGCCATCGGCAACCGGTCGGTGAGCGCCCACTGGTTGGATGCGGCGGAGTGCTGGTTGATGTGCATCGTGGCGTGCACCGTCGTGCCCTGCCGGGCGAGCATGTCGACGAGACCGCATTCGCGGGCCGGCTGTACGGCCCATGCGGGGGCGGGTCAGCGCGACCACGATCTCCGGGCCTCACCGATCAGGGCGTGCGTGGCGGCCTCGACCACGCCGCCGTGCGCGAATGCCGGATGGTCGCAGACGATCGACAGCCCACTGCTGCGCCCTCTCGAAACCGGCCTACTTCCAGGGGAAGCGGTACGCGCGATAGCTGTTCACGCCCGCGGGGAACCGGGCCTTGAACACGGCCTTCCCCGAGGCGTTGAACTCGGAGATGTACGGAAGCGATCCCCATCCGACGAACGCCCCTCCCCGGCGGAGCGGCTGCGCGTTGCCCTGCGAGGACGCGCTGAGGTAGTCCGGCTGGTTCACAGACTTCACCAGCGTCGCCGTACGCGCCTTCTCATCCACGCGGACGGTGACGACACGGCTGAACGGAAGCTCCTCCACCGCCCCGGCCCCGGTGTTCGCGGCCCCCGCGGACTCGTTGCCGAACCAGCTGTACAGGCCGTTGCCGAGCGGTTCGGGATCGTGCTGCCACGAGAAGATCGTCCCGGCCGTGTTCAGGTACTGGCCGGGCGCGGCCTGCTCCTTGAACGTGCCGGCCTTGCCGCCGAGCTGCCACAGCACGGTGCCGGCGTGCCGGTCGATCTTGTACGTGGTCCACGTGTTCCGGGCATCGATGAGCAGGTCACCATCGGTGTCGGGCTTCACCGCGTTGATGTGGAACCAGTCCCACGGCTTGTTCGGCGACGACGGCAGCGGCTGCTCGCTCTGCGCGTACGGCACGTGATCGGCCGCCTTCCACTGGAACAGGACCCGGCCCGTGCGGATGTCTATCTCCTGCACCACCCCGTCGATGACCGCCTGGTGCGCGGAGCCGCCTATGCCCGTCAGATCGGCGGTCTCCTGCTTGTACGCCAGGATGAGTGCCGTACCACGACTGGTGATCAGGAATTCGTGCCCGTCGGCGGTGTACCCGTTCCCGGCACGGACCTCGGCGACCTTCTGATACCGGTTGTCGTAGATGTAGTTCACCCCGCTCGCCAGGGAGCCGAGCCCGGTGCCCTGCCACCAGGTCAGAACCGGCTTGCCCCGATAGGTCTGGGCACGGAAGTCCGCCGCCTGCTGTCCGGCCGGCGTCTTGTGCGACCACACGACACGCTTACCGTCGCCGCTCAGGATCTCCACTCCGTTGGAGTAGGCGCTGTTCGCCGAGTTCGGCGAGACGAAGATGTCCCCGTGGCTCGCTGTGCCTCTGTCGGCAAGGACCGTCAGTGGCGGCAGCGGCTTGCTGTCCGGGGTTGCGGATGCGGTGCCGGCCAGCGGCAGCAGGCCGGTGACGACAGTGGTGGCCGCAGCGATCAGGACCCGCGCGGGTATGGAGTGGTGACGCATCAGGTATCCGTTTCTGACAGCCCGTAGCCGAACCGGTTGGCTCGGTCGGGCGTGCGAAGAAGGCGCACACCCGACCGGGCATGCGCAGTGAGAGATGGCAACTACAGGGAGGTGCTACCGCGCACAGCCTGCGAGGCTGTCAGGCACGGAGGGAGGCCACTGGAGGCGGAACGGCTCTCAACAGGGGCGACACGCAGCAGAACACACCCGCATGTGGTCGATGTGACCGCGAGTCGTGAGGATCTTCCACCGCTGCATGCAGCAGAACGTAGCCGCGCACGGACCGGAGCGTCAATCGATGTCCACGCAGCGAACAGCATGACCGGCCGGGACTGTTACGGACCATGCCAGACCGTGCGGCAGGCAACCTCTGCACTGAGCATCATCAGCCGGATGACATGGGCGGTGGCTGCGTCCCTTCTCGATCGCCTGCCCGGTGGCGGTCACGGGTCAGGTGTCGGAGGTGCTGTCCTGCTGCGCCGCTTCCTGGAAGTCGGCGACGGCGGCGCCGTGCGTCTTCGCCCAGTCGGTCAGGGCGGCGATGGGTTCGGTGAGGGTCTGGCCGAGGTCGGTGAGGCTGTATTCGACCCGTGGGGGTGCCTCGGCATAGGCGCGGCGTTCGATCAGGCCGTAGCTCTGAAGTCTGCGCAGTGTCTGGGTGAGTACCTTCCGGGAGATGCCCCCGACGAGGTCGATGAGTTCACCGTGCCGACGGGGCCCGCTGCTGAGGGCGAACAGGACGACGACGGCCCATTTGCTGGTGATGATGTCGATGGCGAGCCGGGCGGGGCAGTCGGCGAGGAAGACGCTTCCGGCTGACTCGTGCATGGCCGAAGGTTACCAGGAGGTACCTGTCGGCTTAGTAGCGTCTTTCCACATGGGTACGTCGCGCATGAAAACCTATGTTCTTGTCCATGGTGCCTGGCACAGCGGGCGCGTCTGGGACCGAGTGGTTCCCTTGCTGACCCGGGCCGGGCATCAGGTGTTCGCCCCTTCGCTGACCGGCCACGGAGAGAAGGAACACCTGCTCACCCCCGACGTCGACCTGGACACCCACGTCAGCGACGTCGTCGCTCTCCTCAGCGAGTGGGATCTCACCGACGTGGTGCTGGTCGGGCACAGTTACGCCGGGATGGTCATATCCGGCGTGGCCGGCGAGGTCCCGGACCGGATCGCGCATCTCGTCTACGTCGACGCGATGGTCCCGGCTCACGGTGAGAGCGCGCTGGACGTCATCCCGGAGACGACCCAGCGACTGATCGACGCGGCCGCCGCCTCCGACGCCCCCTGGCGCATCCCGCCCGTGCCCGAACTGCCCGCACCCATGGGCCTGTTCGGGGTGACCGACCCGGCGGACACGGCGTGGCTGCGCACCATGCTGTCGGACGAGTCGGTGCGCTGCTTCCTGCAGCCGGTCCGGATGGACACCCCGGCCCTGGATGCGATTTCCCGGACGCACATCCACTGCGTCGGCAGCTCACCGGGGGACGTCACGCGCCGCCCGGTTCCGGGGGTGCAGCCGGGCGGCGCTGCGTCGCAGGTGTGGGAGCTGCAAAGCGGTCATGACTGCATGGTCACCGAGCCGGGCGCACTCACCGACCTGCTGTTGAAGGCCGGCTGACCGGAGGCCGGCTGACCGGAGGCCGGCTGACCGGAGGCGGGTTGCCTGGCGAGGGCAGGTCGGGCCTTGACCCCGAATCTTGGACACCGGTTATGCGGCTGGTGTCAGCGTCGTTGATGTTGTTCCGGACGCTGTCTCGTAAGCGATCGGGCTGCGGTGCCCGAGGCGGGCGCATTCGAGCAGGCCCCCGCCCTGGTCGAGTAGGCCGTGGACCTGGTGCCAGCGTTCGTGGGTGGTCTTGGCGCGGGGCCCGTCGTAGATCGGCGTGTCCAGTACGGTGGCCCAGCAGGCACTGTGTGCCTTCACCTCGCTCAGGGCGGCTTCGCACAGGTTCTTCCATAAATGCCAGCGATCACCGACTCGCACCGCGTCAGGCAGGGCACGGCGGATAGCCTCGGCATAGGTCGCCGAGCCGTCACGGCACACGACCTCGATGCCCGGATGTCCGTGCAGCCATGCTTCCAGGGTGTCGGCCGCGCGGTCGGGCAGCACGTCGATCCGTTCATGGGTCTGGGCATCGATGATCACGGTGGCGCAGCGGTGGCGCCGGCGCAGCGCGAAGTCGACGACGCCGATCACACGGGGCACCCGCCCGGTGGGCAACGGCATCCTCAGCAGGGCGCGTAGGGCCGTGTGACGCGACAGGCTCACCTCACCGCGAGTATCGCCGGCAAACGCGCCCCGGCCCGGCCCGCCAACTCCTTGACTAAGGCCATGACTTGCCTGGTCAGGCGGGTCGTACGCCGCTGGTATCGGTCCAGCACTCCGGGCACCTGTTTGCGGAAGGTGTGCAGGCAGCCGCGGGTGGGACACACCAGACGCCGCACCCGCACACGGACCACCACCCGTCGTTCATCGACCGGCACGTCCGCGACGGTCCGCCAGTGATAGCGGTGCACGCGTTCCGGCGAGGCCCCGCACACCGGGCAGACCGCGGTGTCCAGCGAAGTCCGTGCCCGCACCAAGATCCGCTGACCTTCGTCGGCCACATTCTCGATGACCAGCGGGGACAGGCCCGAAAAGACCGCCTGCACAAGCTCGTTGACATCCATCACACGAATGTCAACGACCTATCACGACGCTCCGTCACCGCCGAATGTGAGACAGGGCCGTTGATCAGACACTCCCGGCCCGTACCCCGAGCGGTTGCGGCAGCAGTTCGAAGGCGTTATCTGGCGGTTCAGGACTGGCGGCCAGTGGCGGGAGATACCGCAGCAGTTCCGCGCCTGGTCGACTGTTGTCGTTGGCGTTGGAATCCTTGATCGCCCCGGAGGGCGACCGCCACCACCGCGGACCGTGCGATGCGGCTGCTGTGCGAAGAGTTGGGATCCTCGGCTGTCCCGGAGGACAGCCGCCACTGACATCAGGGAGCGGCCCCGGTGTGGCGACGGCCAGGGTGACGGAGCATGATCACGGGGTGCCCACTGTGCCAGGAAGGTCGACCATGACGCCGCCGACTACCGCGGGCTGGAGGCTCGTGTCCTTCAGGAGCGGGCCCCAGTTGCCCCATTGTCTGCCGTACGAATCGCCCCGGAGTTGACCATGACCGAGCCCGACGCGTGTCCTCGCGAACTTCCCGGTGTTCGCCCGCCTGGTCAGGAGGCTCCCGGTGAGGCAGCTGCGC
>NZ_JAIQYY010000041.1 GCF_020181035.1 Streptomyces sp. CoH27 | reverse complement strand
CTACGACATCTCGACCATCGCCATCCTGTGGTTCGCCGGCGCCTCCGCCATGGCCGGTCTGCTGAACCTGATGCCGCGTTATCTGCCCCGCTACGGCATGGCCCCGCACTGGGCCCGCGCGGTGCGCCCGATGGTCATCGTCTTCACGCTCGTCGCCTTCCTGGTCACCTGGCTCTTCGACGCCAACGTCGACGCGCAGGGCGGCGCCTACGCCACCGGCGTGCTGGTGCTCATCAGCTCCGCGGCGATCGCGGTGACCATCGCCGCGCGCAAGGCCGGGCAGCGCAAGTGGGTCATCGGCTTCGGCGTGATCTCCGCGGTATTCCTCTACACGACCGTCGTGAACGTCATCGAACGCCCGGACGGTGTGAAGATCGGTGCCTGCTTCATCGCCGGCATCATCCTCGTCTCGCTGCTGTCCCGGCTGGCTCGCGCCTTCGAACTGCGCGTGACCAGCGTGGAGTTCGATCCGCTGGCGGAACGATTCATCCGGGACATGGCCAGCCGCAAGATGCGGTTCATCGCCAACGAGCCCGGCCACCGCGACAAGGCCCAGTACCGGGACAAGATCGAGCAGATCCGCGCCGACAACGACATGCCCGAGCAGGATGACTTCGTCTTCGTCGAGGTCACCGTCACCGACCCCTCCGAGTTCGAGGCCGGCCTCACCGTGCGCGGCGAGGTGCTGCACGACCGCTACCGGGTGCTGACCCTGGAGTCCGCCTCCATCTCCAACGCCCTGGCGGCCCTCCTCCTGCACGCCCGCGACATGACAGGCTGCACCCCGCACATCTACTTCGAATGGACCGAGGGCGGCCCCTTCGCCAACTTCCTGCGCTTCTTCCTCTTCGGCCAGGGCGAGGTCGCCCCGGTCACCCGCGAGGTCCTGCGCGAGGCGGAACCGAACCGCGCCCGACGCCCTCGCGTACACACCGGCTGAGAACCAGGCCAGTCCGCCGCCCGCGTCAGGAATCCGTCAGGATTCACCCGTTCGGCGCTGGGAGCCCGTAAGCAGCGGTCGTCGCACCCCGCACGGCCGCTCAGCGTCGGCGTCATGCGACGGAGCGGACCGCCGACGGGGAGACGGTGCAGGCGGTGCAGGCGGTGCTCCGCGCGTCGGGGCTTTCCTGACCTCCGACCACCGGAACGAAGGGGCACGGCACCGGTCGAGCCCAGGAGCATCAGGCGGATCGGGACGAGGCAGGGGCGTCGGCCGGACCCGAGACGACGAGGCGCCGTGGAGATCCACAGCACGCAGACAACCTTGAGTCGAAGCGACCCGGCCCCACCTACCGGTATTCGCGCTGATGATCGGTATCGTCCGACGCGCCGGGCCTTCCCCACAGCGGCCCGCGAGGAGGAGGTCCAGATGGCCGATCACCGGCAGGGTGCCGCACCGGACGACGGGTTCCCCTCTCGGGCCCCGGAGGCTCGTCGCGCGAGCGCTCACGACACGGCACGTCTCGCGCTGGTGATCGGCGCCCTGGGGGTGGTCTTCGGTGACATCGGGACAAGCCCGATCTACACCCTCCAGACCGTGTTCAACCCGGGCGACCCGCACCCCGTCCCGGTCACCACGCAGAACGTGTACGGCGTGGTGTCGCTGGTGTTCTGGTCGGTGGTGATCATCGTGCTGGTCACCTATGTGCTGCTGGCGATGCGTGCCGACAACGACGGCGAGGGCGGCATCATGGCACTGATCACCCTGGTACGGCGATGGACCTCGCGGCCGGCCGGCCGGACCGCCGCCGTGCTGGCCGCGCTGGGCATCTTCGGCGCGTCGCTGTTCTTCGGCGACAGCATGATCACCCCGGCGATCTCGGTACTGTCCGCAGTCGAGGGACTCAAGGTCGTCCAGCCGTCGCTGGAGAGCGCGGTCGTGCCCATCACCGCGGTCATCATCGTGCTGCTGTTCCTCGTCCAGCGCAGGGGAACAGCGGCGGTGGGCCGGGTGTTCGGCCCCGTCATGATCGCCTGGTTCGTCGCCATCGGCGCCTGCGGCATCGCCGGCATCGCCGACCACCCGGCCATCCTCAGGGCACTGTCACCGACGTACGCCCTGGGCTTTCTCTTCGGCCATTTCGGCACCGCCTTCTTCGCCCTGGCCGCGGTCGTACTGGCGGTCACCGGCGCCGAGGCGCTGTATGCCGACATGGGGCACTTCGGCCGCCGGGCGATCACCCGGGCCTGGATGTTCCTCGTCTTCCCCGCCTGCATCCTGAGCTATTTCGGGCAGGGCGCGCTGATCCTCGCCGGTCCGCACAACATCAGCAGCCCGTTCTTCCTGCTCACGCCCGGCTGGGGACGGCTGCCGATGGTCGTGCTGGCCACGGCGGCCACCGTGATCGCCTCGCAGGCCGTGATCACCGGCGCGTACTCGGTGACCTCCCAGGCAGCCCAACTGGGTTACCTGCCGAGGCTGCGGATCGCGCACACCTCCGAATCCACCATCGGCCAGATCTACGTGCCCTGGATCAACTGGCTGCTGATGGTCTCGGTCCTCACCCTGGTCTTCGCCTTCCGCAGCTCCGCGGCGCTGGCCTTCGCGTTCGGCATGGCGGTCACCGGCACCATCACCATCACCACCCTGCTGTTCTTCTACGTCGCCCGGGCGAAATGGGGCACGCCCAGGTGGCTGGTCGCCATCGGCGCCACCGTGTTGCTCTTCGTGGACCTGCTGTTCGTGGCGGCCAACATGACCAAGCTCGTCCACGGTGCGTGGCTGCCGCTGCTGATCGGCATCACCGCGTTCACCGTCATGACGACCTGGCAGCGCGGCCGGGAGATCGTCACCGCCGAACGAGCACGGCTGGAAGGCCCGCTGCCCGAGTTCGTCGACGATCTGCGCTCGGAAAGGGTGTCGACGCTCCGGATCCCGGGCACGGCCGTGTTCCTCAACCGGGGCAAGCAGACTGCTCCATTGGCCATGCGGGCCAACGTCGAGCACAACCACGTGCGCCACGACCAGGTCGTGATCCTCTCGCTTGAGACAGAGCCCATGCCCCGTGTCCCGGCCGACCAGCGGATCACCGTCGACGACCTCGGCTACACCGACGACGGGATCATCCACGTCACCGCTCGGTTCGGCTACATGGAGACACCGGACGTGCCCGGCACCCTGGCCATGCTCACCCCCGCCCAGACCGAAGGGCCGTTGGACCTCGATCACGCGTCCTACTTCCTGTCGAAGATCGACCTGCGACGGGGAAAGGCACCCACGATGGCTCCCTGGCGCAAGCGGCTGTTCATCGCCACCTCCTACATCACGGCCGACGCCGCCGAGTATTTCGGCCTTCCCCGCGACCGCACCGTCATCATGGGCTCACACATCGAGGTGTAGCCGCGCTCCACCCGCTGATCGCCCGGCGGAGCGGGCCTGAGGCGCACTACGCACCAGGTTCTTCGGGTCCGGTTTCGTCGCTTCCCGCTCCTGCCGCGCGGACGACGGCATACCCACCGTGCGACACCACGGTCCAGGCTGCCGTCGCCACCGCCAGGGCGAGCCATGCCGAGTGGTGGCGCAGGAGGAGAGCGGTGGTCAGTGCGAACGCCAGAAGGCCGATGGTTCCCAGGGCGGCGCCGCGGGCGTCGTGGCGGGCGCTGCGCAGACCCTCCTCCTTGGCCACGAGGGTCAGGCTGGCCAGCAGGATGGCCGGAAAGGCGAGGAAGATCCCGCCGACGAACAGGCCGACCAGCTTCGACACGACAGCAGCCAGCAAGGACACACCCGCGCCGAAGAAGAACCGGATGAGCAGGTCCTCGCGCGGCATCTCCCGGGCCCTGCGCAGTTCCATGCGTACCCGGTCGGCGTTCTGCGGCCGCTCTCGACCGCCTCCGTGCCCTGCCGAACCGCTCATGATGCCACCGCGAACGCAACGGCCGCCGCTACCACGCCCCATACGACAAGAGCCACCACTGAGCCGCGCTCGGCTCCGAGTCGTCCCAGGGCCGGCACGTCGACCAGGCAGTAGACGGTGAAGGCGAGCGCTCGGGCCAGCATGCCCCGGGTCGCGTCCAGGGCCTCGTGATCGCCCTTGAACACGACCGTCAGGATCAGACCGGCCAAGGCCACCGAGGGTGCGGCGGCAGTGGCCGCGACCCGGGCACGCGACAGCGTGGCGTCTTCTGGCACGGCAGGCCCAGCCCGTTCCTCGACAGCTCATGGGTGGAGACGGAGCACGGCGGCGGGTGACATGCTCAACACCAGCCCGGACCGGCGGCTGGAGTCAACGCATAGAGCCTCCAGCAGAGCACCGTGTCCGGCTCGGCGCTCGTCAGGGTTCATCGGCTTCCCCGGCGCTGCTTCATGGTGGCAAAGGCGACGGCCGGCCCGATCTGGGTGAGGCCGGCCGTCGGCGAGGTACACAGGCCAGTTCAGCGCTGCAGGGTGAGGACAGCCGGCCGCCAGGGCAGCTGGTCGTAGGGGCCGCTCGCGGAGGGGGACTTGCCCTGGTAGAGGAACTGCAGGTTGCAGGGGTCGATGGTCATGGTCTGGTCGGGGTTGTTGCGGACCAGGTCACCGTGGCTGATGTCGTTGGTCCAGGTGGCACCGCTGTTGGCCTTGCCCGCGAAGGGGTTGCTCTCGCTGGCGGCCTGCGGGGTCCAGGAACCGTTCAGGCTGGTGGCGGTGAACGAGCGGAAGTAGCGCTGCTCGTTCGCACCCCGGGCCTCGACGATCATGAGGTACTGGTTCTGGCCCTGGACCTTGTAGACCTGCGGCGCCTCGAACAGGTTCTTCACCGTGTCGCTCATGACCGTGGTGTACGACGAGCCGAAGTTGCCCGGGAAGTTCCCGATCGGCATGCTCGCCCGGTAGATCTTGCCGTTGTCACCGGCGAAGAACAGGTACATGTTCTGGCCGTCGGCGATCAGGGTCTGGTCGATCGGGGCGGCGCCCGGGATGCTGCCGGTGAACAGCGGCTGCGGCGCGGACCAGCCGTTGGGGTTGGTGGGGTCGCTGGAAGTGCGGTAGATGAAGGGCCACGCACCCCACTGGTACGCCAGCACCCAGATCTTCTTGGGTGCGAAGTAGAACAGCGTGGGAGCCACCGCGGACTGGCTCATCCCGGTCTGGCCGGCCGACGCCATGTCCGACCAGTTCGTGAAGGGCCTGAACATCATCGAGCCGTACGACGACCCCGACACGTTCGACGCGTAGACCAGGTGCTTGCCGTTGTACGTCACGTTGGTGAAGTCCTTCAGCGAGACCCACCCGTTCGCCGGCTGCGCCAGCGCACCCGTCGACGTCCACCGGTACGTCGACGGCAGAGAACACGTGCCGTCCCCCGGCGGGGTCGTCCCGGACAGGCCGGTCCACTTCTGGTTGCTGCCCCCGTTGCACGTCCAGATCTGGGCCGCTGTGCCGTTGGCCGTACCGGAGCCCGTAACATCGAGGCACCGGCCCGAACCAACACCGCGCAAGGCGCCGCTGGAAGCCGCCTGAGCCGGGGCGGCGACGAGCATCGCCGCCAACGCGGCCAGGGCCGCAACCACGGCGGCGAGCACCACTGACGGATGCCTGCGGCTGGAACTTCCTCTGCGCATGGATACTCCCTAGACCCTGGCGGTTGATGAGTCCATGACATATGCATGCGTTACATACACATGCGGCATGGCCCTTGCGATTCCGACTTCAGCCGGTGCTGCCCGGCATGGTCCTACGGTGCGATGGAGCGGCCCGAAGTGTTCGTCATGTCGAACAAA
This sequence comes from Streptomyces sp. CoH27, assembly GCF_020181035.1. Classification (GTDB taxonomy): domain Bacteria; phylum Actinomycetota; class Actinomycetes; order Streptomycetales; family Streptomycetaceae; genus Streptomyces; species Streptomyces camelliae. Next base: position 35,649 of record NZ_JAIQYY010000041.1, on the reverse strand, counting down.
GGTCGAACCATCGAGCAACCCGATGATAGAGAACCGGTGAACACCGTCAATACCTCTCGCATGTATCGCATCAAACGTCGAAACATTCGCTCCATCACGCGCCGACCAGCGCACGCCACACCGTCAAATGGCTGGCTCGTAAGCGACTTGACCCCAGAAGGGAGCGATGTGCGGACGGTGCAGACACTCGATCGACCCTGCCCCAACGTCCCTGACAACGAAATCCGCACGCCGCCGACGCCAGCACCGGGGGCCGCCGCCCGCCTACTTACCGAAAGTTTCGTCCGACAATCGGAAATTTCTTCGCCCGAGAGTATTGACGATCCACGGTCACGCCTCAATCATCCCTGTCTGAGAAACCGGGCCTGGTTCGCGATTCCGGGCTGTATCGGCCTGGGCAATCCATGCTGCACGGCAGATCAGCGACCAGCTGCACGGCAGACCCGCGCACCACATCACCTGCGCAACCCCGTTCCGTTCCGGTGAGGTTCGCACCAGCGCATCCTGGCTCTTCCCGCAGTTGGAGAGGCATGCGACGCCGTGTGACGATCCCCCGGCTGAGCCGCGCTGGAGTACCCCATGCCTGTGTCGAGACGTGGAACACGCCCGCCGCCCGCCGTACGTCGCCCGACGGCCGACCGGGTGCGGCGCCCGTGCCGTTGGCGTCATCCCGGTCCCCATGACTGCGGTGTCCGGTGATTCCGTCCTGCCCGGGCTCCGACCTGCCCCCTCCGTCTGCCGGACGGGGCCGGACGCCGCAATCCCCTGCGCTTCAGTCGATCAGCGACTTCTACCTCGGAGGCACCGTCATGGGCTCGTATGCCCTTCCCAGATCCGTTACCCGCCGGAAGATCCGCAGCCTGCTGCTGGCGCTGGTCGTCGGCGTCCTCGGTGCGGTCACCGCACTGGCCGCACCGCCGACCGCACACGCCGCCGAGAACACGCTTGGCGCCGCGGCGGCACAGAGCGGCCGCTACTTCGGCACCGCCATCGCCTCCGGCAGGCTGGGCGACTCGGCGTACACGACGATCGCAAGCCGTGAGTTCAACATGGTGACGGCCGAGAACGAGATGAAGATCGACGCCACCGAACCACAGCGGGGCCAGTTCAACTTCAGCGCCGGCGACCGCGTCTACAACTGGGCGGTGCAGAACGGCAAGCGGGTGCGTGGCCACACACTGGCCTGGTACGCCCAGCAGCCCGGCTGGATGCAGAGCCTCAGCGGCAGCTCACTGCGCCAAGCGATGATCGACCACATCAACGGCGTCATGGGCCACTACAAGGGCGAGATCGCCCAGTGGGACGTCGTGAACGAGGCCTTCGCCGACGGCAATTCGGGAGCTCGGCGGGACTCCAACCTGCAACGCACGGGCAACGACTGGATCGAGGTCGCCTTCCGCACCGCGCGCGCCGCCGACCCGGCGGCCAAGCTCTGCTACAACGACTACAACATCGAGAACTGGACCTGGGCCAAGACGCAGGCCGTGTACGCCATGGTCCGGGACTTCAAGCAGCGCGGCGTGCCGATCGACTGCGTCGGGTTCCAGTCGCACTTCAACAGCGGCAGCCCCTACGACAGCAACTTCCGCACCACCCTGCAGAATTTCGCCGCCCTCGGCGTCGACGTGGCCATCACCGAACTCGACATACAGGGCGCCTCGGCCTCGACCTACGCCAACGTGACCAACGACTGCCTGGCCGTCTCGCGCTGCCTCGGCATCACCGTCTGGGGTGTGCGCGACACCGACTCCTGGCGATCGGGGGACACGCCGCTGCTGTTCAACGGCGACGGCAGCAAGAAGCCTGCCTACACCGCCGTCCTCAACGCACTCAACGGCGGCTCCACGACACCCCCCGCGGATGGCGGACAGATCAAGGGCGTCGGTTCGGGCCGTTGCCTGGACGTGCCCGGAGCCGGCACCACCGACGGCACGCAGCTCCAGCTGTGGGACTGCCACAGCGGCACCAACCAGCAGTGGACGTACACCGACGCCGGCGAGCTCAAGGTCTACGGCAACAAATGCCTTGACGCCGCCGGCACAGGCAACGGTTCCAAAGTCCAGATCTACAGCTGCTGGGGCGGCGACAACCAGAAATGGCGCCTCAACTCCGACGGATCCATCGTCGGCGTCCAGTCCGGCCTCTGCCTCGACGCCGTCTCAGGCGGCACCGCCAACGGCACCCTGATCCAGCTCTACTCCTGCTCGAACGGCAACAACCAACTCTGGACCCGTACCTGAGGGGCCTGCCACAAACGAAGGGGTGAAGCCGTGACAGCCCACGGTGCGGCTTCTCCCGCCCCTCCGCAAGGACATCGTTGACGGTCCCGGGTCGCCGCCGTGCTGGCGGCGACCTCGCGATCGGAATGCTCGCTGCGAAACCGCAGGTGAGACACGTGGCAGGAACCTGCATCATGCTCCACGCGGTGGACCTACGGAAACATGTCGGCACGACCCGCGCGCACCCTGGGAAACCAGAAGAACAGCAGGTCAGACGCCCTTTGCTGCGGGCTCAAGAATCGCCACGCACTCCACATGATGCGTCATCGGAAACAGATCGAACGCCCGAAGCGTCCGCACCCGGTATCCGCCGTCCCGGAAGTACGCCACGTCCCGGGCCAGCGCGGCGGGATCGCAGGCGACGTAGGCGATCCTGCGGGCGCCCAGGGATGCGAGGTGGGCGACCGTGGTGCGGCCCGCGCCGGCGCGGGGCGGGTCGAGGACGATCAGGTCGACCTCGGTGATGCCCGTGCGCGGGAGGACCGACTCGACCTTGCCCTGTTCGATGCGGACGCGGGGGAAGTCGGCGAGGTTGTGGCGGGCGTCCTCGACCGCTCGTTTGCCGGACTCGATACCGAGGACCGCGCCCTTCTCGCCGAGTCGGTCGGCCAACGCGCCCGCGAACAAGCCCACTCCGCAGTAGAGGTCGAGAGCCATCTCGCCCTTGCGGGGCAGCAGGCCCTGCATCACGGCTGTCACCAGCGTGTCGGCCGCCTTCGGGTGGACCTGCCAGAAGCCGCCGTTTCCGACGCGGTAGGTACGGCCGTCAGCGCGCTCGCGGACGAAGGGGCGGCCGTGGACGCGGTGCACGCCGCCCGACTTCTCGTCCACCCGGAGAACCGAGACCGGCTTGTCCAGTTCGACCAGGGGGAGGCGGGCGCCGGGGCGCGGGGTCAGGATCACCTGGCGGTCCTGGGAACCCGTCGCCGCGATCGCCTCCACCGACTCCATGCCGGTCCAGTCCCGCCGCTCGATGCCGAGCTCGGACACCCCGGCCGCCGCGATCATGCAGTGGTCGATCTCCTCGACCTCGTGCGACCGGTGCCTGCGCAGGCCCGCCTTGCCGGTCGCGGCGTCCACCGCGTACTGCACGCGCGTGCGCCACTGCGGGACCTGCCCCGCCGGCAGCTTGTCGCCCTCCGCCGGCATCACCGTGCCGTCCCAGCCGGCCTCCTCGGGCGTGAGGCCCGCGAGCCGCTCCAGCTGTTCGGCGATCACCTCGCCCTTCAGCCGACGCTGGGCACCGGGCTTGGCGTGCTGCCAGTCGCAGCCGCCGCAGCGGCCGGGGCCGGCGAAGGGGCAGGGGGCCTCGACGCGGTCCTTGGAGGGCTCCATGATCCGCACGGCGTCCGCGCGGAGGAAGCGGGCTCCCTCCTCGCCCTCGGTCACCCTCGCCACCACCCGCTCGCCGGGCAGCGCGTGCCGGACGAACAGCACCTGGCCCTCGGCCGTACGGGCGATGCAGTGGCCGCCGTGGGCGACGGGGCCGATCTCGACCTCGTACTCCTCCCCGACCAGCGACTTCTTCGGTTCTGCCTGCATGGCGGGGTGACTCCAGATCGGGAACGGGAAACGGCCGGACAACAGCCCACCAGTCTACGTGGCTGCCACCCGGCCGTTCACCACAGGCCGAACCCCGGCTCAGTCGCCGAGCTCAGGCCCCAGGCCCAGGCCCCAAGCCCCGAACCCAGGCCCAGGAGCCGAGCTCCCGGTCCTCGCGCTCAGTCCTTCGCCGGCGACGGCTCCTTGGCCCGCTCCGCCGTCGGCCCCCGCCGCACCGCGCCGGGCGCGTTCCACTCCTGCCGCTTGCGGGCCCGCAGCTTGGCCGCCTCGGAGGAGGCCAGTTGGTAGGGCACGGAGGTGACCATCACGCCGGGGGTGAAGAGCAGGCGGCCCTTCAGGCGCAGGGCGCTTTGGTTGTGCAGCAGATGCTCGTACCAGTGGCCGACGACGTACTCGGGGATGATCACCGACACCGCGTCCCTGGGCGATTGCGCGCGCAGGCTCTTCACGTACTCGATGACCGGGCGGGTGACCTCGCGGTACGGCGAGTCGAGCACCTTCAGCGGTACGTCGATGCCGCGCCGCTCCCACTCCTCGCGCAGCGCCTTGGTCTCGGCCGCGTCGACGTTGACCGTGAGCGCCTCCAGTCCGTCCGAGCGCATCAGTTTGGCGTACGCCAGGGCGCGCAGCGTCGGGCGGTGGATCTTCGAGATCAGCACCACCGAGTGCACCCGCGACGGCCGGGTCATGTCGTCGTCCGCCGGGTCCTCGGGAGCCGCGAGCTCCTCGGCCACGCCGTCGTAGTGCTTCCGGATCGCGGTCATCGTCGCGTAGAAGATGCACATGCCCAGCAGGGCGACCCAGGCGCCGTGCGTGAACTTGGTGACCAGGACGACGACGAGCACCAGGCCGGTGAAGAAGGCGCCGAACGCGTTGATCGCGCGGGAGCGGATCATGTGCCGGCGCTTGGCCTGGTCCTTCTCGACCGCGAGGTGGCGGTTCCAGTGCCGGACCATGCCGGTCTGGCTGAGCGTGAAGGACACGAACACACCGACGATGTACAGCTGGATCAGCCGCGTGGAGTCCGCGCCGTAGATGATCGTGAGCATGGCCGCCGCGCCCGCGAGCAGCACGATGCCGTTGGAGAAGGCGAGACGGTCGCCGCGGGTGTGCAGCTGGCGCGGGAGGTAGCGGTCCTGGGCGAGGATCGAACCGAGCAGCGGGAAGCCGTTGTACGCCGTGTTCGCCGCGAGGAAGAGGACCAGGGCCGTGGCCGCCGCCAGGACGACGAACAGGAAGCTGCCCTTGCCGAAGACCGCCTCGGCGACCTGGGAGATCACCGGGTTCTGGACGTAACCGGAGCCGAGCGGGACGCCGTTGTGGATCAGGTCGGTGGCCGGGTTCTCGGCCATGTGGACCTTGGTCGTCATGGCAAGGGCGATGATGCCGCAGAACATGGTGACGGCCAGCAGGCCCATCATCGCGAGCGTCGTCGCCGCGTTCTTCGACTTCGGTTTGCGGAAGGCCGGGACGCCGTTGGAGATGGCCTCGACACCGGTGAGCGCGGCACAGCCGGAGGAGAAGGCGCGCAGCAGCAGGAAGACGAGCGCGAAGCCGGCCAGGCCCTGGTGCTCGGCCTTGATGTGATAGTCGGCCGTGGGGGCGTGCATGGTGTCGCCGAGGGCCAGACCGCGGAAGGCGCCCCACGCGATCATGATGAAGACGCCGCCGACGAAGACGTACGTCGGGATCGCGAAGAGCTTGCCCGACTCCTTCACGCCGCGCAGGTTCATCAGCGTCAGCAGCACGATCACGGCGATCGCGCACAGCACCTTGTGCTGGACCACGAAGGGGATCGCGGAGCCGAGATTCTCGATGCCGGAGGCGATGGAGACGGCGACGGTGAGGACGTAGTCGACGAGCAGGGCGCTGGCGACCGTGAGGCCGGCCTTGGCACCCAGGTTGGTGGTGGCGACCTCGTAGTCGCCGCCGCCGCTCGGATACGCGTGGACGTTCTGCCGGTACGAGGCGACCACCGTGAACATCAGCACGACGACCGCGACGGCGATCCAGGGGCTGAAGTGGTACGCCGACACGCCCGCGATGGACAGGACCAGCAGGACCTCGCCCGGCGCGTAGGCGACGGAGGAGAGCGGGTCGGAGGCGAAGACGGGGAGTGCGATGCGCTTCGGCAGCAGGGTTTCGCCCAGCCGGTCACTGCGCAGTGCGCGCCCGATCAGGATCCGTTTGGGCACGTCGGTCAGTTTGGACACGACAGAGGATCGTAGGCCTTCGAACAGGCAGCCGCCCACCCGGTGTCACGGATCTGCCTCATGAGTGAAATCACAGGCGCGAACGACTGCGGATTCCGTGGTCCGCGCGCTCCCCGTGCCTAGATGGCAGACCCCGCCTGTCATCACACCTCGGAGGTTGCATGCCCGCGACCGCGGAGCTGATCGGGGCGACGTTCGCCCTCCTCGGCGTCGGAATCCTCACCCTGTGCAGCGTGCGCAGCATCACTCGCCGGCGCCCGCACCCGGCGATCGCTGAGGTGGAACGGCAACCTGTACACACCTGACCGCGCGCCCGGTACGCGCATCCACGCGCCCCGGCCGCGAGCGGTCACCGATCCGCACGCGAGTGATCCGCGACCCGCACGCGGGATCATCGACAAGCGCGTACGCCCGACCGTCGCACCTGAGCACCGCCCTGGCCATCGCTCGGACCATCGCCCTGAGCACCGCCCTGATCATCACTCCCCGCGCATCCACATGCTCGCTGACCCTGCTCGCGCGCATGATCGCGGACGGTGATCATGGCGAACCCCCGCACGGGGGTGCCCACCCCGTGGCGCCGCTGTGTAGCTTTGGGCGTCGGTCTGAGACCCTGATGCTGAGCAGTAACTTTTGGACACCGGAAGGACGGTCGTGCACATCGTCATCATGGGCTGCGGAAGAGTGGGTTCCGCTCTCGCCCAGACCCTGGAGCAACAGGGCCATACAGTCGCCGTGATCGACCAGGATCCCACCGCCTTCCGTCGGCTCGGCCCCGGTTTCGGGGGCCGCCGGGTCACCGGTGTCGGCTTCGACCAGGACACCCTGCGCGAGGCGGGCATCGAGGAGGCCGGTGCCTTCGCCGCCGTCTCCAGCGGTGACAACTCCAACATCATCTCCGCGCGCGTGGCCCGCGAGATGTTCGGCGTGGAGAACGTGGCGGCCCGGATCTACGACCCCCGCCGCGCCGAGGTCTACCAGCGCCTGGGCATCCCCACCGTGGCGACGGTCCGCTGGACCGCCGACCAGATGCTGCGCCGGCTGCTGCCGTCGGGCGCCGAGCCGCTCTGGCGCGACCCCACCGGCGGGGTGCAGCTCGCCGAGGTGCACGCCTCCCCGAAGTGGGTCGGCCACAAGATCAGCAAGCTGCAGGAGGAGACGGGCGTCCGCGTGGCGTTCCTGACCCGGCTGGGCGAGGCGATCCTGCCGACCTCGCAGACGGTGCTGCAGGAGGGCGACCTTGTGCACGTGATGATGCGGACGGACGACGTGGACAAGGTCGAGGCGTCGTTCGCCCAGGGCCCGGAAGAGGAGGGCGGTCACTGATGAGGGTCGCCATTGCCGGAGCCGGCGCCGTCGGCCGCTCGATCGCGGCCGAGCTGCTGGAGAACGGCCACGAGGTCCTGCTCGTCGACAAGGCCCCGACCGCCATCTCGGTGGAGCGGGTGCCGCAGGCGGAGTGGCTGCTGGCCGACGCCTGTGAGATCACGTCCCTGGACGAGGCGGCGCTGCAGCGCTGCAACGTCGTCATCGCCGCGACCGGCGACGACAAGGTCAACCTGGTCGTCTCGCTGCTCGCCAAGACGGAGTACGGCGTCCCGCGCGTCGTCGCCCGCGTCAACAACCCGAAGAACGAGTGGCTGTTCAACGAGGCCTGGGGCGTGGACGTGGCGGTCTCCACCCCGCGCCTGATGTCCGCCCTGGTGGAGGAGGCGGTGAGCGTCGGCGACCTGGTCCGGCTGCTCCGCTTCAGCCACGGCGACGCCAACCTCGTGGAGCTGACCCTGCCCGAGGAGTCGGCCCTGGCCGGCACCCAGGTCGGCGACGTCCAGTGGCCGGAGGACACCTCGCTGGTCACGATCATCCGCGGCACCCGCGTCCTCACCCCCTCCAGGGAGGACTCCCTGGAGCCGGGCGACGAGCTGCTGTTCGTGGCCGCGCAGGCCCGGGAGGAGCAGCTGGAGGAGCTGCTGTCGGTGCGGCGCGAAGAAAGCTGACGCGCACGACGAAGGGCGCCCTTGCTGCCAAGGGCGCCCTTTTCGCGTCGTACGACGGCTCGCTATGCGTCGTAGACGGCTCGCTATGCGTCCCGGCGATGCCGGCCGGCCGCCTCCGTGGCCGCCGCCTTCCTCTCCTCGGCCGCCTTCTCCTCCGCCTCCATCTCCGCGAAGACGTCGATCGGTGCGGGCGCCTTCGCCAGGAAGACCCAGGTGAGCCAGACCGCCAGCAGGAACGGCGGGATCTTCAGGGCGACCAGGACCCAGCCGAGCTTGGTGGTGTCGGACCACCAGTACAGCGGGAAGAGGATCGCGCACTTCGCCAGCAGGATCAGGCCCCAGGCCCAACTCGCCTTCGCGTAGGCCTTCTTGCGGTCGAGGTTGCGGGTGCGCCAGGAGAGGTTCTCCTTGAAGACCGGGCCCAGGATCAGTCCGATCAGGGGCACACCGGCGAGGGTCGTGACGATGTACGCCACCGCGAGGCCCAGCGTGTAGAGCATGCCGGGGAGGTAGAAGTCCTTGGCGTTGCCGGTGAACATCGCGAAGACGACGCCGAAGGCCACGCCGAAGACGCCGCTGAAGGCGTGCTTGACGGTGTCCTTCATGGCGAGGCGGACCACGACCAGAACCAGGGAGACGATCAGCGCGGCGATCGCCGACACGTGCAGGTTCTTGTCGATCGTGAAGATCGCGACGAAGAGCAGGCCCGGCACGACCGTCTCGACCATGCCGCGGACCCCGCCGAACGCCTCGAACAGGGCGGCCTCGGTCACCGCCCGGGCGTCGTCGGTCTGCGCCTGACCGGCGTCTTCGGTCGGCTTGTCGAGGGACGTCACCGGCTACTCCCGTCCGAGGGGTCGCAGTTCGTACTTGGGGTTGAACAGCACCCGGCGGCCTCGGCTCATGGAGATCCGGCCCGATGCGATCAGCTTGCGTCCCGGTTCTATGCCCACGATGGAACGCCTGCCGAGCCACACCACGTCCAGTGCCGCGGAGCCGTCGAACAGCTCGGCCTCCAGGGCCGGGACTCCGGCGCGCGGACGCAGGGTGACCGTGCGCAAGGTACCAGTTACGGTGACGATCTGCCGGTCCTGGCAGTCGCCGATCCTGGTGCAGCCCGTGGTCTCGGCGTCTTCCCGCAGCTCCGCGGACTCCAGGTCCTCCTGCGACGAGGAAAGCCGGTCGAGCATGCGCCGGAACCGGCCGGCCGGCTTCTCGGAACGGGGAACAGCACTCATACCTGAAGCGTACCGGGGCACACCGACACCGCCGTAGCCCCGATCACACCTCGAAACCGCAGGACCGCTCACTTCTCGAACCGATACCCCATCCCCGGCTCCGTGATGAAGTGCTTCGGGTGCGAGGGATCCGTCTCCAGTTTGCGGCGCAGCTGGGCCATGTACACGCGCAGATAGTTGGTCTCGGTGCCGTACGACGGCCCCCACACCTCCTGGAGCAGCTGCTTCTGGCCGACCAGGCGGCCGGTGTTGCGGACCAGGACCTCCAGCAGGTGCCACTCGGTCGGGGTGAGCCGGACGTCCTTGCCCGCGCGGTTGACCTTCTTGGCAGCCAGATCGACGGTGAAGCCCTCGGTCTCCACGGTGGTCAGGTCGTCCTCGCCGGGTCCGACCGGCTCGGCCCGGCGTACAGCGGCGCGCAGCCGGGCCAGCAGCTCGTCCATGCCGAAGGGCTTGGTGACGTAGTCGTCGGCGCCCGCGTCCAGCGCCTCGACCTTCTCGTCGGAGGAGTGGCGGGCGGACAGCACCAGGATGGGCACGCGGGTCCAGCCGCGCAGGCCCCTGATCACCTCGACACCGTCCATGTCGGGCAGGCCCAGGTCGAGCACGACGGCATCGGGGTGGCGGGACGCGGCGAGTTCGAGGGCGGTACGGCCGTCGGGGGCCGCGTCCACCTCGTACTTGCGTGCCTTGAGGTTGATCACGAGGGCGCGCACGATCTGCGGCTCGTCGTCGACCACGAGCACCCGGGTCATAGAGTCGTCTGCCTTTCTGGTTCTACGAGGTCCCGGCCCGTGTCGAGGGCCTCGGGACGTGATCCTGCCGCGCGGAGGCTGAGCACCATGGTCAGTCCGCCGCCGGGCGTGTCCTCGGCGTTGAGGGTGCCGCCCATGGCCTCCGCGAAGCCGCGGGCGACGGCGAGACCGAGCCCGACCCCGGCGCCGCGCGGGGCGTCACCGTACCGCTGGAACGGCTCGAATATCCGGTCCTTCGCCTCGTCCGGCACGCCCGGCCCGCGGTCCACCACGCGCACCTCGACCCGGTCGGCTATGCCGCTGGCGGTGACCAGCACGCGCCGTCCGCGCGGGCTGTACTTGACGGCGTTCTCCACCAGGTTCGCCATGCACCGCTCCAGCAGCCCGGGGTCGACCGCGACCATGGGCAGCGTCTCGGGGACCTCCAGCTCGACGCTGTCCTCGGGCACACCGACCAGCGCCATCGGGGCCACCTCGTCCACGTCGATCTCGCGGATCAGCGGGGTGACCGTGCCGGTCTGGAGGCGGGACATGTCCAGCAGGTTGCCCACGAGGTGGTCGAGGCGGTCGGCGCCCTCCTCGATGCCCTCCAGCAGCTCCGCCCGGTCCTCCTCGGACCAGGCCACGTCGTCGGAGCGCAGCGAGGAGACGGCGGCCTTGATGCCGGCCAGCGGGGTGCGCAGATCGTGGCTGACGGCGGCGAGCAGGGCGGTGCGGATGCGGTTGCCCTCGGCGAGCGCGCGGGCCTGGTCGGCCTCCTCCTGCAGGCGCCGGCGGTCCAGGGCGACCGCGGCCTGCGCGGCGAAGGCGGCGAGGACCCGGCGGTCCTCGGCGGGCAGCACGCGGCCGGTGAGCGCGAGCGCCATGTGGTCGCCGACGGGCATGTCGACGTCGGCGTCCTCGGGCCGCTCCAGCGGGCGCCCGAATCCGGCGCGGCCGGCGCAGGTCCACGGCTCGACGTCGCCCGCCCGCTCCAGCAGCGCGGCCGACTCCATCGCGAAGGTCTCCCGGACCCGCTCCAGCAGCTCCTCCAGGCTGGTCTCGCCGCGCAGTACGTTCCCGGCGAGGAAGGAGAGTATCTCCGACTCGGCGCGCAGCCGGGCGGCCTGGTGGGTACGCCGGGCGGCGAGGTCCACCACCGAGGCGACCGACATGCCGACGCCGAAGAAGATCGCGATGGCGACGATGTTCTTGGGGTCGGCGATGGTCAACCGGTGCAGGGGCGGGGTGTAGAAGTAGTTCAGCAGCAGCGAGCCGAAGGCCGCCGAGGCGAGGGCGGGCAGCAGGCCGCCGAGCAGTGCCGCCGCGACGGTGACGCTCAGGAACAGCAGCATGTCGTTGGCGAGGCCGAGGTCGACGGTGTTCAGCAGCACCGCGAGCACGGCGGGGCCCACCAGGCCCACCGCCCAGCCCCAGATGATCCGGGCCCGCCCGAGCCGGGCGCCCCGGGCCACGGGCAGTCCCCGGCCCTTGGCGACCTCCTCGTGGGTGACGATGTGGACGTCGAGGTCGGGGCCGGAGTCCCGGGCGACCGTGGCGCCGACGCCGGGTCCGAAGACGTACTGCCAGGCCTTGCGGCGCGAGGAGCCGAGGACGATCTGGGTGGCGTTCACACCGCGCGCGAAGTCCAGCAGAGCGGCCGGTATGTCGTCGCCGACCACATGGTGGAAGGTGCCGCCCAGGTCCTCCACGAGGGTGCGCTGGACGGCCAGCTCCTTCGGGGAGGCCGAGGTCAGCCCGTCGCTGCGGGCTATGTACACAGCGAGCACCTCGCCGCCGGCGCCTTTCTCGGCGAGCCGGGCCGCCCGCCGGATCAGCGTGCGCCCCTCGGGGCCGCCGGTCAGGCCGACCACGATCCGCTCCCGGGAGCCCCAGATCTTGGAGACCCGGTGCTCGCTGCGGTAGGCGGTCAGGTACTCGTCGACCCGGTCCGCCACCCACAGCAGCGCCAGCTCCCGCAGCGCGGTCAGGTTCCCGGGGCGGAAGTAGTTGGACAGGGCCGCGTCGACCTTGTCCGGCTGGTAGATGTTCCCGTGCGCCATCCGGCGCCGCAGCGCCTCCGGCGACATGTCGACCAGCTCGATCTGGTCGGCCCGCCGTACCACCTCGTCCGGGACGGTCTCGCGCTGGCGGACCCCCGTGATCGACTCCACGACGTCGCCGAGTGACTCCAGGTGCTGGATGTTGACAGTCGAGATCACGTCGATCCCGGCCGCCAGCAACTCCTCGACGTCCTGCCAGCGTTTGGCGTTGCGCGAGCCCGGGACATTGGTGTGGGCGAGTTCGTCCACCAGGGCGACGGCGGGCGCCCGGCGCAGCACGGCGTCGACGTCCATCTCGTCGAAGAAGGCGTCGCGGTACCGCAGGCGCTTGCGCGGGATCTCCTCCAGGCCGTGCAGCATCACCTCGGTGCGCGGCCGGTCGTGGTGCTCCACGAAGGCCACGACACAGTCGGTGCCACGCTCCGCACGGCGGTGTGCCTCGGACAGCAGGGCGTAGGTCTTGCCGACACCCGGTGCCGCGCCGAGGTAGATCCGAAGCTTGCCGCGTGCCATGGCTCCATTGTCTTCCGGTGACTGCCGCATACGCAGCGTCGACCTTACGGCCAACAATCACGGCAAACAGGACAGGAAGGTCGGCAGCGGGCAACTTTGACGTAACTCTGATGAGCGTCTCGCCGTCCACGCGTGCGAAAACACGCGGGAAAGGGCCGCACCCCGGGGTACGGCCCTTCGTCGGCCACGCCGCCTACCGCACCTCGGTGATCTCGGGCCCTCGCTCCAGCTGCCCCATGCCACCCGAGAAGCGGGACTCCTCCTGCTGCACGCCCTCGGGGACCATCTGCGCGTCGTTGGGCAGCTTGAGGACGATCGGGTCGCGGGGCGCCATCGGCCCCTCGCCGCGGACCACGACCGTGTCGCGGAAGATCTGCTCCAGCAGCCCGGCAGCCTGCGGCTGCACCGCGCCCTGGCCGGAGATCACACCGCGCAGGAACCAGCGCGGGCCGTCCACGCCGACGAACCGCACGACCTGGAAGCCGCCGGTGCCGTCGGGCAGCTGCACCGGCACCTGGGCGCGCAGCTCCCAGCCGAGCGGGCCCTCGACCTCGTCGACGATGCCACCCTGCTGGGTGATGCCGGCCCCGATCTCCTCGCGGACCTCGCCCCAGATGCCCTCGCGCTTGGGCGCGGCGAAGGCCTGGAGCTGGATGGCGCTGTCGCGCAGCACGACCGTGGCGGCGACGATCGCGTCACCGGCGACCTCGACCCGCAGCTCCATGCCGTCCACGCCGGGGACGAACAGACCGCCGAGGTCCACCCGGCCCTCGGCCGGCTCGCGCACCTCGGTGCTGTCCCAGGGCCCGTCGGGGCGGGGCCCGGGCTCCAGCCGGACGCGCTCGCGCTCGGCCTCTTCTTCCTCGTCCGCCTCGGTGTCGACGCTGTCGACGACCTGCTCGGCCTCGCCGGCCGCGTCCTCGGCGGCACCCTTCTTCTTGCGACGTCCGAACACGTCACTGTCCTTCCCGGTCGGATACGACCGAAGCGTATCGATTCCCACCCGTCGGACCGCCTACGGCGGCCTGACCGCTTGTGCCGCTCTCGCCGCCCACCGCGGCATGGCCACCGGTGGACCCGAAGCCCCCTTCGGCCCGCGCCGAGCCGGGAAGCTCCGCCACCGGAAGGAAGCGGACCCTCTCGACCTGCTGGACGACCAGTTGGGCAATCCGGTCGAAGCGCTCGAACCGCACGGACTCGCGCGGGTCGAGGTTCACCACGATCACCTTGATCTCCCCACGGTACCCGGCATCAACCGTCCCCGGGGCATTCACGAGGGCGACACCGCAGCGGGCGGCCAGACCGGAACGTGGGTGCACGAAGGCCGCGTACCCCTCCGGGAGGGCGATCGACACCCCGGTGGGCAGCACGGCCCGCTCGCCGGGCGCCAGCTCGCACGCCTCGGTGGTGCGCAGATCGGCTCCGGCGTCCCCGGGGTGCTCGTACGCCGGAAGCGGTACGTCGGGGTCGACGCGGCGGATCAGTACGTCGAGGGGGCTACGGCTCACGGGTTCACCTCGAAGGCGCGGGTGCGCCGGATCTGGTCCGGGTCGCTCATGACGGCCTGGATCTCCTCCCGGCGGCCGTGGTCGGTGAAGTGGTCGACCTTCACCTCGATGAAGAGGGCGTCGGCGCGGACGGCGACGGGCCCGTCGGGGCCGCCGATGCGTCCGGTGGCCGTGGAGTAGATCTTCCGCCCGGCGACGGCGGTGACCTCGGCCTGAAGGTGGAGCACGGTGCCGACCGGAACGGGCCGCACGAAGTCGGTCTCCAGGCGTCCCGTCACGGCGATGGTCCGCAGCAGCCAGTTCAGCGAGCCGAGGGTCTCGTCCAGGGCCGTGGCCAGCACTCCGCCGTGCGCGAGGCCCGGCGCGCCCTGGTGGGCGGGCTGGACGGTGAACTCGGCGGTCAGCGAGACGTCCTCGCCGGCCCGCGCCTCCAGGTGCAGTCCGTGCGGCTGCCCGGGGCCACAGCCGAAACAGTGTTCGTAGTGGGCACCGAGGAGCTCCCCGGGTGCGGGCGCGTCGGGGTGCCGTACCGGTTTCACCGCGTCGGCGGGAGGCTGAAGGGTTGCGGAACTACCACTCACAGGCGCAGACCTTACCCGCGCGTCGGCGCAATACGGATCCCGTGCCAAGCTTGGCTTCATGCAGCTCTCCGCCACCCCGTACGAAGAACGCCTCACCGCCCCCCGCTCGTGGTGGTTCGTCAGCTTCCTCGTAGGCGTTTCCTTCGCCCTGATCCTGCTTCCGTTCGGCACGCTGCCGCTGCTCGGCGGTCTGGTCGGCGGTACGGCGGCCGCGGCGGTGGTGGCGAGCGCGTACGGCTCGCCGCGCATCCGGGTCGTGGGCGACGCACTGATCGCGGGCGAGGCGAAGATCCCGGTGGCGGCGCTCGGCGAGTCGGAGGTGCTGGACCCGGAGGAGGCCCGCGCCTGGCGTACGTACAAGGCCGACACGCGCGCGTTCCTGCTGCTGCGCGCCTACATCCCCACGGCGCTGCGGGTGGAGGTCACCGACCCCGAGGACCCGACGCCGTACCTGTACCTGTCGACGCGTGAGCCGGAGCGGCTGGCGGCGGCGATCGAGGCGGCGCGCACCGCGCACGCCTAGGGCTTGCTTCCCCGGAGCTCGTCGGGGAGGTCGCGCAGCTCCAGGGGCTCCGCCGGCTGCTCCAGGGGCGGCTGCTCGGGCAGCTCCTCCCAGGGCACCTGGATCTTGCGCAGGTCGGTGCGGATGCGGGCGGCGAGCCTTCTGGTGTCCCGGCGGTTCATGACCGCGCCGACCGCCGCACCCACCATGAACGGCATGAGGTTGGGCAGGTCCCGGACCATGCGCTTCATGATCCGCTGGCGCAGTTCGCGCTTCATGCGGACGCCGAGGGCGGCGTCGTACGTCGACGGCTTCATCACGTCGATCCCGCGCTCCCCCGCCCAGGAGGACAGATACGCGGTGCTGCGGGTGCCGAGGTTTCCCGGCGGGCGGACGCCGTAGACCTCGTGGAGTTCGGCGACGAGCTTGAGTTCGATCGCGGCGACCCCGGTGATCTCCGCGGCCAGCTCGGTCGGCATGGCGGGCGGCACGGGCAGCATCGCCGCCGCTCCGATCCCGGCCCCGACCGTCGAGGTGCCGGCCGCTGCGCCCGCCACGAGCTTGTCGGCGAGTTCCTCGGGGCCGAGGCCCGGGAACTGCCGGCGCAGGGCCGCGAGGTCGCGTACGGGGACACGCGGGGCGATCTCGACGATCCGGTCCGCGAGGTACGCCAGCCCCTCGCGGGCGCGGCTGGCGCCCTTACGGGCCCCTTCCCGAGCCATGTCCCCGGCCTTGTCGCGCATCACCACGACTCTCCCCCGGGCTCCCGGCTCCGCGTGGGCAGCGGGCATGCCCGTCCGGGCGACGGGCGCGGACTGCACGTCCGGTGCCGGGATGTCCTCCCGGTCATCCATCGGTGCGAGCGAGGCTCCCCTGCCGGACGAGCCCCGCTCCTGTTCACGCGTGCCGTGCGGGCCGCCGGACGGCCCTGGGTCCGCTTTCCGCTCCCGGAAGCGGCGCTTCCGAGGAGGGGTCGAGCCAGTCATGGCCGACCCGTCCTCAGTCGCAGTCGCGGCAGATCGGCTGACCGTTCTTCTCGCGGGCCAGCTGGCTGCGGTGGTGCACCAGGAAGCAGCTCATGCAGGTGAACTCGTCCTGCTGCTTCGGCAGCACCCGGACGGCCAGCTCCTCGTTCGAGAGGTCGGCGCCGGGCAGCTCAAGGCCCTCGGCGGCCTCGAACTCGTCGACGTCGACCGACGAGGTGGACTTGTCGTTCCGCCTGGCCTTCAGCTCTTCCAGGCTGTCCGAGTCGACGTCGTCGTCGGTCTTGCGTGGAGTGTCGTAATCGGTTGCCATATCGCTCTCCCCCTCTGGGTGTCTGCGGTGTCTCCAGCGCACGTAACGCGTGAGAGGCCGGACTTGTGCCCGACCTGAGGCGGAGATTTTGCCTCACATCAAGGTCTGTTACTCAATCGACACCCAACCCGACCCCTCAAGAGTGATCGGCTTGGATGGCGGTGAGGACCGTACACGGTTCGAATGTCGCACCTCAAAGGCGCCTCACCGTGTACTTCCCGTGATCAAGACCCCCGAAAACCAGGACTTTCCCGGCTTTCCACCTTGTGTCATGATCACAGAGAGTACATGGCTGAAAATCCGCCCATGTGATTGATCACACAGCAAGAACCTCGTGAGAGGTCCTGAAAATTCCGCGTAAAGCGAACATCCTCCGCGTGTGTCGGTCCTCTGTCACAGCGGCAGCGTGACGCGCATCACCAGGCCACCGCCCTCGCGGGGCTGGGCCGCGATGTGGCCACCGTGCGCGCGGGCCACGGACCGGACGATGGACAGGCCGAGGCCGACGCCCTTGTCGCTGCCCGTGCGCTCCGTTCGCAGCCGCCGGAAGGGCTCGAAGAGGTTGTCGATCTCGTACGCCGGCACCACCGGCCCGGTGTTCGTGACGGTCAGCACCGCCTGGCCGTGCTGGACCTCGGTGGCCACCTCGACCCACCCGTCCTCGGGCACGTTGTATCGCACCGCGTTCTGCACCAGGTTCAGCGCGATCCGCTCCAGCAGTACGCCGTTGCCCTGCACCACGGCCGGCTTGCGCTCGCCGCGGATCTTCACGCCCTTGGCCTCGGCCTCCGCGTGCACCTGGTCGATGGCCTGGGTGGCCACCTCGGCCAGGTCGACCGGCTTGCGCTCGACGATCTGGTTGTCGCTGCGGGCGAGCAGCAGCAGGCCCTCGACCAGCTGTTCGCTGCGCTCGTTGGTGGCGAGCAGGGTCTTGCCGAGCTGTTGCAGCTCCACCGGCGCGTTCGGGTCCGACAGATGCACTTCGAGGAGCGTGCGGTTGATCGCGAGCGGGGTGCGCAGCTCGTGGGAGGCGTTGCCCACGAAGCGCTGCTGGGCGGTGAAGGCCCGTTGCAGCCTCTCCAGCATGTCGTCGAAGGTGTCGGCCAGCTCCTTCAGCTCGTCGTCCGGGCCGTCCAGCTCGATCCGGCGGGACAGGTCCGAACCGGCCACCTGACGGGCGGTGCGGGTGATGCGGCCGAGCGGGGACAGCACGCGGCCGGCCATCGCGTAGCCGAACGCGAAGGCGATCACGGCGAGGCCCAGCAGGGCCAGCAGCGAGCGGCTGAGCAGGTCGTCCAAGGCCGCCTGGCGCTGCTGGTCCACGCAGTGGGCGATCGCGTCGTTGAAGTCCGACAGCGGCAGGCTGGTCGTGTTGATCGCGGGGCACTTGCCGCTGGAGACCTGGAGCTTGTCGAAGCTGACGATCTTGAACAGCGGCTGGTTGCCTGTGCTGATCGCCTGCGCGGCCAGCAGGTAGATGATCGACAGCAGCAGGATGCCGGCGATCAGGAACATGCCGCCGTACAGCAGCGTGAGCCGTATGCGGATGGTGGGGCGCAGCCAGGGGAACGGGGGCTGCGGTCTCCTGGGGTCCCAGGTGGGCTTCGGTGGCGCCTGAGGCGGCGCGGGTGTCGCGGCCACGGGGATCAGATCCGGTAGCCGGAGCCGGGCACGGTGACGATGACCGGCGGCTCGCCCAGCTTGCGGCGCAGCGTCATCACCGTCACGCGCACCACGTTGGTGAACGGGTCGGTGTTCTCGTCCCACGCCTTCTCCAGCAGTTGCTCGGCCGAGACGACCGCGCCCTCGCTGCGCATCAGAACCTCCAGGACCGCGAACTCCTTGGGCGCGAGCTGAACCTCCTTGCCGTCCCGGAAGACCTCGCGGCGGTTGGGGTCGAGCTTGATACCGGCGCGCTCCAGAACGGGCGGCAGCGGCACGCTCGTACGGCGGCCGAGGGCGCGCACGCGCGCGATCAGCTCGCTGAACGCGAAGGGCTTGGGCAGATAGTCGTCGGCGCCGATCTCCAGGCCCTCGACCCGGTCGCTGACGTCGCCGGACGCGGTGAGCATGAGCACGCGCGTGGGCATGCCCAGCTCGACGATCTTGCGGCAGACGTCGTCGCCGTGCACCAGCGGGAGGTCGCGGTCGAGGACGACCACGTCGTAGTCGTTGACGCCGATGCGCTCCAGGGCGGCCGCACCGTCGTACACGACGTCGACGGCCATGGCCTCCCGGCGCAGTCCGGTGGCCACCGCATCGGCGAGCAGCTGCTCGTCCTCGACGACGAGTACGCGCACGTCGCTTGTCCTTCCTCATGTCCACCCGCGTAGCGCGCCGTGGGCGCGTGCGGGCAGGAGTGTTCGTGGGGTGTGACCTCCATCCTGCCCTTTTCGGCCGTAAGTCGGCTGTAAGGCGGGTTGCGGACCGCAGGGACCGGCGTTCCGGGGCGGGAATACGAGATTTTCTCCTCCGGTTGAGGTTTCCGGGTGAGGGAGCGGGGGGAGGACGGCTGGTACACCCCGCGATCACGCTCTGCATGTGCCGCAGCACCATGCGGTACCCGGCCGCCGCTTCTCGCAGAGTGGGCGTGGGTGTCCGGCACCGTCGCCGCCCGGCAGGGCAGCGCTGGGCACCCGCGAGAGCCGTGATCGCCCCTTTCCCGACGGCACACCCCCGTGCCACCGACCCACGACCCAGGACGAGGGGGCGCAGCATGGACGCTTTCACCGCAGGACTTCTGCAGCGCATAAAGGCGACCGAGTCCGACCTGTCGCGGGCTCGTGACGAGGGCGACGACTTCCTCGTCGAGGTGGAGCAGGCAGAGCTCGACGACCTGCGACGCCTCGCCGCCGAACACGGTGTGGAGGTCGGCGCGTCACGCGTCTGATCGACCCTGAGCGCAAGGACGGGACCCCCGGCGAATCCAGCGCCGGGGGTCCCGTCTGTCCTACCTGCGCATCCGAGGCCTCAGGCCGGCTCAGTCATGCCACGCCCCGAAGTCCTCCAGCAGCCCCTGGAGCGGCTCGAAGACCCCCGGTGACCCGGCGATGGTCAGCTCCCGCGACGGGCCGTCCCCGGGCCGCCCGCCCACCAGCGCGCCCGCCTCCCGGGCGATGAGGTCCCCCGCGGCGAAGTCCCACGCGTTGAGCCCGCGCTCGTAGTACCCGTCCAGTCGGCCGCAGGCCACGTCGCACAGGTCGATCGCCGCCGAGCCGCCGCGCCGGATGTCGCGCAGCAGCGGGATCAGCCGGGCGGCCACCTCGGCCTGGTGGGTGCGGACCTCGGCGACGTAGTTGAAGCCGGTGGAGACCAGCGCCTGGTCCAGCGGGGGCGCGGGGCGGCAGGCGAGCGCCCGCTCGCCCTCCCATGCACCCGTCGCCCACGCGCCGCCACCGCGCACGGCGTGGTACGTCTCACCGCGCATCGGCGCCGCCACGACCCCGGCGACGGTCTCGCCGTCCTGCTGTGCGGCGATGGAGACCGCCCAGGTCGGCAGTCCGTACAGGTAGTTGACGGTGCCGTCGAGCGGGTCGATGACCCAGCGGACGCCGCTCGTACCCTCGGCGGAGGCACCCTCCTCACCGAGGAAGCCGTCGTCGGGCCGCAGGCCGGAGATCAGGTCGGTGATCAGCTTCTCCGCCGCGATGTCCATCTCCGTGACGACGTCGATCGGGCTCGACTTGGTCTTCGCCACGGCCAGGTCGGCCGGGCGGCCGTCCCGCAGCAGCTCTCCGGCGCGGCGGGCGGCCTCCAGGGCCAGTTCCAGCAGGTCCCGGTGCAGGGGGTCGGTCACGGGGCTCCTCACGCGTAGGGGCTGTCGGCACCGGCGGCGGCCGGGTGGGGTGCGCGGGCGGGGCAGCAGCCGACCGGGCAGAGGTTGTGGCTCGCGCCCAGCGCGCCCAGGGCGCAGGCGGTGATCTCCTGGCCGCGCTCCACGGCGGCACGCTCGGTGATCAGCTCACGGACGGCGGCGGCGAAGCGCGGGTCGGCGCCGACCGTGGCCGAGCGGCGCACCGGCAGGCCCAGCTCCTCGGCCTTGGCCTTGGCCTCGGTGTCGAGGTCGTAGAGGACCTCCATGTGGTCGGAGACGAAGCCGATGGGCGCCATGACGACGGCCGGGACGCCCGCCTCGTGCTGCTCCTCCAGGTGGTCGCAGATGTCCGGCTCCAGCCACGGGATGTGCGGGGCGCCGGAACGCGACTGATAGACGAGCCGCCAGGGGTGGTCCACGCCGGTGCGTTCGCGGACGGCGTCGGCGATCAGCTGGGCCACGTCCAGGTGCTGCTCGACGTACGCGCCCCCCTCGCCGTGGGCCTCGACGGGACCGGAGGTGTCGGCGGCGGAGGTCGGGATGGAGTGCGTGGTGAAGGCGATGTGGGCGCCCGCGCGGACGTCCTCGGGGAGGTCGGCGAGGGAGCGCAGCACGCCGTCGATCATGGGCTCGACGAAGCCGGGGTGGTTGAAGTAGTGCCGCAGCTTGTCGATCTTCGGCAGCTCAAGGCCCTCGGCCTGGAGGGCGGCCAGCGCGTCGGCGAGGTTCTCGCGGTACTGCCGGCAGCCCGAGTAGGAGGCGTAGGCGCTGGTGGCGAGCACGAGGATGCGGCGGCGGCCGTCGGCGACCATCTCGCGCAGGGTGTCCGTCAGATACGGCGCCCAGTTGCGGTTGCCCCAGTAGACCGGCAGGTCCAGGCCGTGCTCGGCGAAGTCCTTGCGCAGGGCGTCCAGCAGGGCGCGGTTCTGGTCGTTGATGGGGCTGACCCCGCCGAACAGGAAGTAGTGCTGCCCGACTTCCTTCAGGCGTTCCTTCGGGATGCCCCGCCCGCGCGTGACGTTCTCCAGGAACGGGACCACGTCGTCCGGGCCTTCGGGGCCGCCGAAGGAGAGCAGGAGCAGGGCGTCGTACGGGGTGGCATCGAGCGCGTCTGGCATGACCCGATCCTCCCACCCGCCGCTGACGGCCGGGAAACAGCCGGGTGACGAGTCGGGTTCCAGGGGGTTTATGACGTTTTACTCCGCCGCCTGTCCCGCAGCCCCTCCCGCTCGGTAATCGAGGTGCGCTTAGGGTTCCCTAACTCGTAATCTGTATCGGCCGCATTCGCGCCTTACCGAGCCGCCGGAGACCACGTGCCCAGCCCCTACAGAG
The DNA here is from genome assembly GCF_020181035.1 of Streptomyces sp. CoH27. GTDB lineage: Bacteria > Actinomycetota > Actinomycetes > Streptomycetales > Streptomycetaceae > Streptomyces > Streptomyces camelliae. The sequence continues at coordinate 14,016 of NZ_JAIQYY010000041.1, read as the reverse complement.
CCCTGTTCGCCGAGCCCGGCACGAAGGCGTTCTCCGCCGCTGGATTCCTCGGCCGGATGCCGCTGTCGATGATGGGCATCGGCGTGGTCACGATGATCTCCCAGCTGACCGGCCGGTACGGCCTCGCCGGCGCGCTCTCGGCCACCATCGCGCTGTCCGCCGCGGCGATCGGCCCGCAGATCTCCCGGCTGGTCGACCGGCACGGGCAGCGCCGGGTGCTGCGCCCGGCGACCCTGGTCGCGCTCACGGCGGCGGCCGGGCTGCTGCTCGCCGCACACCTGAGATGGCCGGACTGGGTGCTGTTCGTGTGCGCCGCCGGGATCGGCTCCGTGCCGAGCCTCGGCGCGATGATCCGGGCCCGCTGGGCGGTCCTGTACCGGGGCACCCCGAAGCTGCACACGGCGTACTCGTTCGAGTCGGTCGTGGACGAGATGTGCTTCATCTTCGGCCCGATCATCTCCATCGGGCTGTCCACGGCCTGGTTCCCGGAGGCCGCTCCGCTGCTGGCAGCCGGCTTCCTGGCGGCCGGCGTCTTCTGGCTCACGGCCCAGCGCGCCACCGAGCCGGAGCCGCATCCGCGCGAGCACCACGGCGGTGGCACGGCCCTGCGCTCGCCGGGGCTCCAGGTGCTGGTGGCCACCTTCGTGGCGACCGGCGCGATCTTCGGCGCTGTGGACGTGGTCACCGTCGCCTTCGCCGACGAGCGCGGCCACAAGGGCGCGGCCAGCGTCGTACTGGCGGTGTACGCGGCCGGTTCCTGTGCGGCCGGGGTGGTCTTCGGGCTGCTGCGGTTCGCCGGGGCACCGGAACGCCGCTGGCTGCTGGGCGTGGCGGCGATGGCCGTGAGTATGATCCCCCTCCTACTGGTCGGAAACTTGCCGCTTCTGGCCGTGGCGCTGTTCGTTGCAGGGATGGCCGTCGCGCCGACGATGATCACCACGATGTCCCTCATCGAAGAGCACGTACCTCGCGCGAAACTCACCGAGGGCATGACCTGGGTGAGCACCGGCCTCGCGGTCGGTGTCGCGCTCGGCTCGTCCGTGGCCGGCTCGGTGATCGACGCAGCCGGGGCGCGGGCCGGGTACGGGGTTCCGGCAGTGTCCGGGGCCGTCGCGGTCGCGGTCGGTTTCCTCGGGTACCGCCGGCTGCGCAGGCCGGCCGCGGGTCGGGGAGGCACCGTTGAGCAGCACAGCGAGCGGGAAGAACGGCACCTGGCGTAACTGGGGCGGGAACGTCACCGCCCGGCCCGCCCGGCAGGTCGAGCCGGCCTCGGTGGAGGAGCTGGCCGAGGCGGTACGCCGGGCCCGGGAGGACGGCCTGAAGGTCAAGGCGGTCGGTACGGGCCACTCCTTCACGTCGATCGCGGCCACCGACGGTGTGTTGATCCGCCCTCAACTGTTGACCGGTATCCGCAACATCGACCGGGAAGCCATGACCGTCACGGTCGAGGCGGGCACCCCGCTCAAGAGGCTCAATGCCGCTCTCGCGCGCGAGGGCCTGTCGCTCACCAACATGGGCGACATCATGGAGCAGACCGTCTCCGGGGCCACCAGCACCGGCACGCACGGCACGGGCCGCGAGTCCGCCTCGATCGCCGCCCAGATCAAGGGGCTCGAACTCGTCACGGCCGACGGCTCGGTGCTCGCCTGCTCCGAGAAGAAGAACCCCGATGTCTTCGCCGCCGCCCGAATAGGCCTCGGCGCCCTCGGCATCATCACCGCGATCACGTTCGCCGTGGAGCCCCTCTTCCTGCTCACCGCGCGCGAGGAGCCGATGCCGTTCGAGCGGGTCCTCGCCGAGTTCGATCAACTGTGGGCCGAGAACGAGCACTTCGAGTTCTACTGGTTCCCGCACACCGGCAACACCAACACCAAGCGCAACAATCGCAGCGCGGGCCCGGAGCAGCCGGTGGGACAGCTGGCCGGCTGGTTCGAGGACGAGTTCCTCTCCAACGGCGTGTTCCAGGTGGCGCAGTGGGTCGGCCGCGCCGTCCCCGCCACCGTTCCCACCATCGCGCGGATCTCCAGCAAGGCCCTGTCCGCGCGGACGTACACCGACATCCCCTACAAAGTCTTCACCTCACCGCGCCGGGTGCGCTTCGTGGAGATGGAGTACGCCGTGCCACGCGCGGCCCTGGGGGAGACCTTGCGCGAGCTGAAGTCCATGGTCGACCGCTCGGGCCTGCGCGTCAGCTTCCCCGTCGAGGTGCGCACGGCCCCGGCCGACGACATCGCCCTGTCCACCGCCTCCGGCCGGGACAGCGCCTACATCGCCGTCCACATGTTCCGGGGCACGCCCTACCAGGCGTACTTCACCGCCGCCGAGCGCATCTTCACTGCTCACGAGGGCCGGCCGCACTGGGGCAAGGTGCACACCCGGGACGCCGAGTACTTCGCGCGCGTGTACCCGCGTTTCGGCGAGTTCACTGCGCTGAGAGACCGGCTTGACCCGGATCGGCTGTTCCAGAACGACTACGTGCGGAGGGTTCTGGGGGCGTAGGCGTCGCGGCGGACCCGCTGGGTGTCGGGGTCGGGGTGGCCGGGGACTCGCTCGGCCGCCCGCTCGGGGAGTCGCCGGGCACCGGCGCCGTGCTGTGCGTCGTGGCACCGCCGGAACCCGGTGTGTGCTCGTGGGACGGCGTGTCCGAGGGGGCCGGTGCCTCGTCGGTCCGGGAAGGCGTGCCGGACGTCGAGGAGGACCCGCCCCGTCCGGAAACGGCGTCGCTGACCGTCGTACCCGCACCGCCGCTGAAGCTGCTGCCGGAGGCCAGTTCGTACGTCGTGATGCCGGCCATCGTGACGCCGAAGACCAGTGCGGCCGCGACGACCGGCCGCCGCCAGCTCTTCTTCACGCGCGCGCGGTAGACGGTCCCCGCGGTGAACTCCCCCAGAGCCGGTGCCACTTGCTCCCTGGGACGGGCCACGACCGTCGCCTCCCGCAACTGCTCCCCGGTCCTCTTGAAGAAGTGCTGGAACAGCGAACCGCCACAGGTGGCGACGACGCTGACGATTCCCGCGCCGAGGATCGTGCCGTACACCCCGAAGTACGACGCCAGTTTGGCCGCCACAACCGCCGCCAGGGCACTGCCCGCGACCTGGGGCACGCTCAGGTCGATCCGCTTGCGACCCGCATCGGGCGTCTCACGCATACCCGGAACTTGCCTGCCTTTCCCGTACTTGATCGACATTGACCGGCCGACCACACGAGAAGGGACGCAGAGCAGAAACCATTAGTTCCGTTTCTGGGGATTGCGTGAAGTTCGCCACGTTCATGATCAGCGGAACCGCTTGCCGGGCCCCAAGTCGCGGCCCTTGCCAGAAGTTGGGCGGCGCGCCCATCCACGCACATGGTCCAAATGGAGTACTGTTGCGAGCCCTGGGCCCGGTCTCCCACCAGGGTGTCCGGGGCCTTGCAGGACCGCCGGGAGGGGGCTAGTTGCACAGGGTGACGGAGTTGGTCACTTAGCGTTGCGAACAGGTAACCGTGCCATAACGGCGGCCCAGGGCCCGTGCCCGACACGCCGGGCAACTCGGCAAGGTTGTGGCAGGCTGCACCCGGGCAGGCCACACTCGACTAGCGGAAGCAGCGACGCACGTGACGTCGGCAGGCACCACCCGGGAGGTCCCCATGCCCGAACTGCGTGTCGTGGCCGTCTCGAATGACGGCACACGGCTGGTGCTCAAAGCTGCCGACGCGACGGAGTACACCCTTCCGATCGACGAACGGCTCCGCGCCGCCGTACGCGGTGACCGGCCCCGCCTCGGCCAGATCGAGATCGAGGTCGAGAGCCATCTGCGCCCGCGTGACATCCAGGCGCGGATACGCGCGGGTGCCACTGCGGAAGAGGTCGCGCAACTCGCCGGCATCCCCGTGGACCGGGTCCGCCGCTTCGAGGGTCCTGTGCTGGCCGAGCGCGCCTTCATGGCCGAGCGCGCCCGCAAGACCCCGGTCCGCCGCCCCGGCGAGAACTCCGGCCCGCTGCTCGGCGAGGCCGTCCAGGAGCGGCTGCTGCTGCGCGGCGCCGAGAAGGACACCGTGCAGTGGGACTCCTGGCGCCGCGACGACGGCACCTGGGAGGTGCTCCTCGTCTACCGGGTCGCGGGCGAACCGCACTCGGCGAGCTGGACGTACGATCCGCCCCGGCGGCTCGTGCAGGCCGTGGACGCCGAGGCACGCTCGCTGATCGGCGAGTCCGACGATCTCGCCGTGCCCGAGCCGAGCTTCCCGTTCGTCCCACGCATCGCCCGGCTGCCGCGCGAGCGTTCGATGGACCGCGCCCTCGACCGCGGTGAGCGCGAGCGACCGAGCCTGCCCGCACAGCCGTCCGAGCCGCCCGAGGAGACGACGAGCGAACGCGACTCGCTCACCAGTCTCCTGGAGGCCGTGCCGAGCTTCCGCGGCGACCTGGTGGTCCCGGAGCGCCCGGCGGAGGCCGTGGAAGAGCCCGTCGACGAACCGGCGGCCGAGGAGCCGCCGGCACCCGCCGCCTCGGCCGGTTCGGCCTACGCGGACGTCCTCATGCCCCGCTCCGTCGGCAGCCACCGCGACCGGCTCATCGGTGCCACCGACCGCCAGGCCGAGGCCGACGGCGTCCGTCCCGGCCGCCGCGCCGCCGTCCCGAGCTGGGACGAGATCGTGTTCGGCACGCGCCGCAAGAAACAGGAGTAACCGGCCGTCCAGAAATGGACAGCGGGGGCACGCGTGCGTGCCCCCGCTTCCGGCTGCCGTTACTGCGGGTCCGCCCCCACCGCCACCGGGCGGTCCGGGTCGGCGGACCACTCGGACCAGGAGCCGACGTACAGGGCCGCCGGGATGCCCGCCACGGCCAGCGCGAGGACCTCGTGGGCGGCGGAGACGCCCGAGCCGCAGTACACGCCCACCTCGGCGTCCGCTGCGACACCCAGGGCCTTGAACCGGTCACGCAGTTCGGCCGCGGGCAGGAAGCGGCCGTCGGGGCCCACGTTCTCCGTCGTCGGCGCCGACACCGCGCCCGGGATGTGCCCGCCGACCCGGTCGATCGGCTCCACCTCGCCCCGGTACCGCTCCCCCGCGCGCGCGTCCAGCAGCACGCCCGTACGAGCCAGGAGGGCGGCCGCGTCCGCGTCCAGCAGCCCGCCGGCGGCCGGCTCCGGCCGGAAGTCGCCCTCCGCCGGATCCGGGGACTGCGTGGACAGTTCGCCCTCCCAGGACGGCAACCCGCCGTCGAGGACCCGCACGTCCGGGTGACCCGTCCAGCGCAGCAGCCACCACGCGCGCGCGGCGGCCCAGCCCTGGCCACCGTCGTACACGACGACCGGCCGCCCCGCCGACACACCCGCACGGCGCATCGCGGCGCCGAACTCCTCGATGTCCGGCAGCGGATGACGGCCGCTCTCCCCGGGCTCCGAGGCGAGCTCCCGGTCCAGGTCGACGAAGACCGCGCCGGGGATGTGCCCGGCGGCGTACTCGGCCCGCCCGTCGAAGGCCGGCGCGCTGGCCGCCTTCGCCAGGCTCAGCTGCCAGCGCACGTCCAGCAGCACCGGCGGGCGGTCGCCGGTCAGCTCGTGTGCGAGATCGGTTGCGGTGATGATGGCGTTCATGGCGTCCATGGATACGCCAGGGGTGGCCGCGGCGTCCAGGTCCGGCTACTCTGCTCGGCCGGACACGCTCGATCACCAGGCGTAGGGGATCGAGCACGTGCTGTACCGCCGACGGACACCCACCGGCCACCGCGAGGCAGCGCCGAAAGTCGGCAGAACGGGCATCCTCCCGGAGGTGTCGCCGAGCGGCGGCGCGGTATGGCCCGCCGTGGCGTGGAGGATGCGGGCACCGGCACGGGCGTACCCGCCGCGCCGGCGTGGACACCCCTCCCCCGCGGGGGAGGGGAAGCGACACGGCCACCGTGAGGGGGCCGGGGAGAGAGTGATCGATGACCGAGGCACGGGAGTCGGCCGGTCCGCGCGCGCGGCGCGCGCCCGGCACGCCCTGCTGGGTGAGTCTGATGGCGCACGGGCTGACCGCCACCGAGGAGTTCTACGGCGAGCTGTTCGGCTGGGAGTTCCGGCCGGGCCCACAGCAGCTCGGCCCGTATGTGCGGGCGCTGCTCGACGGGCAGGAGGTGGCCGGTATGGGCCAGCTGCCGCCGGACCGCCGACTGCCGATCGCCTGGACGCCGTACTTCGCCTCGGACGACGTGGACAGTACGGCGGACACGGTACGGGAGTGCGGCGGCACGGTGGCGGTCGGCCCGCTGGACGCCGCCGAGGCCGGGCGGATGGCCATCGCCGCCGACCCCTCCGGTGCGGTGTTCGGGATCTGGCAGGGCTCGGCGCACCTCGGCACCGCGATCACCGGTGTGCCCGGGACGCCGGCCTGGAACGAGCTGGTGACGTTCGAGACGGAGAGCGTCGCCAAGTTCTACACGACCGTGTTCGGCTACGAGGCGGAGCCGGTGGTGTCCGCCGACTTCGACTACATGACCCTGCACCTCGACGGCCGTCCGGTCGCCGGGCTGCACGGCGTGGGCCACGGCCTGCCCCGGGACCGGGGGCCGCACTGGCAGACGTACTTCGAAGTCGCCGACGCCGAGCTGACGCTGCGCCAGGTGACGGAGCTGGGCGGCCGGGTCGTCCGGCAGGCGCACGACAGCCCGCACGGGCGCGTGGCGACGGTGGCGGACCCGGAGGGCGCGGTGTTCTCGGTGCTCCAGGACCCGCGCTGAGCGCTGGGACTCAGTTGGCCCTGGAGATTCAGCCGGCACTGGGGCTTCAGCCGGCTCCGGGGCTTCAGCCGGCTCTGGGGCTTCAGTCGGCCGAGACCGGCAGGACGTCCGGGGACAGGGCCGCCGCGCGGGCCGATGCGGCGGTCATCCGGCGCCGGTGGTGGCGGCGGCACAGCACCTCGTAGCCGACCTCGCCGGTGGACTGGTCGACGTCGCCGACGACGACCTGGGCGCCCTCGACCACCATCTCGCCGCCGACCGTGCGGGCGTTGTGCGTGGCGCGGGCGCCGCACCAGCACAGCGCCTCCACCTGGAGCACCTCGATGCGGTCGGCAAGCTCGACCAGCCGCTGGGAGCCGGGGAAGAGCTTGGAGCGGAAGTCCGTGGTGATCCCGAAGGCGTACACGTCCAGGCCGAGATCGTCCACCACGCGCGCGAGCTGGTCGATCTGCTCGGGTGCGAGGAACTGCGCCTCGTCCGCGATCACATAGTCGGCCCGGCGGCCCTGGGAGAGGTGCTCCACGAGGTAGGCGTACAGATCCTGGTCGTCCGCGACCTCCACGGCGTCGGTGACCAGGCCGAGCCGCGAGGACAGCTTGCCCTCGCCCGCGCGGTCGCTCCGGGTGAAGATCATCCCGACGAGGCCCCGCGCGGAGCGGTTGTGCTCGATCTGCAGAGCCAGCGTCCTTTTGCTTGACTATCCACCATCCATCGAGCCACTCGCGATGCGGGCCTCGGCGGTCCGTGCCAAGGAAGGATGTAGCCGCTGCCAAGGTCGAGACCAGCTACCGCCAGGCACCTTCGGAGCACACACGAAGGTGCTCTCGGCAATCGAGTTCGGCACCAGAATGCACAACACGACTCCCGGAGCTGCACCCCCAGGCGCTCGCCCAGGCCCTCACCGATCTCGCCGACCGGCTGGACGTCGCCTGCATCGAGCACAGCACCCGCAACGCGATCGCCGACCAGAAGAAGGCGGAACAACGCTGGCGAGAGTGGGAAGCGAGCGACAAGCTCGTGCACGTCAGCACGGCCATCGCCTGCCCACCCGACCGAGTCCAAGACGTCGCAGGGCCCTCTCCGACTACACGCGGAAAGTCGCCAATCGCCTGGGCCCCGGAGTCACAGCGCCGAGCAACGGCTGGGAGGGGCGTCAGCGTGCTCTGCGTCGTGCAGGAACAGACGGCCTTCGCTCGCATCGACCCGGGTCACGCACGCTCTGAACGTCGCCCACTGCTTTCACCGCCACGTGTGCAGCGGCATGTCCAAGGCCTCAGCCACTTCCGCCTCGGTCCGCACTTTCGGCACTCCAGATCCCGTCAGCCGAGCGGGTGAGGTGGGAGTCGGACCGACGGGCGCCATCGCCCCTCAGGGGGCATAGTCGCCGCCCCACTCTTGTGTGCCCGGCTCTGTTCTCTTCGAGTCATCACGATGTGCCGTCCCTGGATCAGCGCCGTGGTGGAAATGCTCATTGTCTCGGATCGCCCTCTCCAGCGCGTGGCGTAGACCGAGGCGCTGGCCTTCCTGGTACGCACGGGTGTACTCGATTTCGCCGAGTGACCTACAGGCATTTTCGAGACCGCGTTCCCGGTGGGCGGTCAGGAGGGCGAAGCCGAAGAGCCGCGGAGTGCCGGACGGGTGCCACACGCGGTCCACGGCTCCCAGCAAGACCGCCGCCGAGCGTGCGTCGCCATAGAAGGAGAGCACCCAGGCCAGAGTCTCGCTGAGGGTTGCTTCTCCCAGGTGTTCGTCGATCTTCCTAGTGTGCCGGAGCGCACGGTGGAGGAGTTGCAGGGCGATCTCCGGCTGCCCGGCTTCACCGTAGTCGACGGCGAGGGCCCATAGCAGGTAGCACTGGTGCCACGTGTTTCCTTGGGCCTCGGACATCGCCAGGGCCTTTTCGAGCAGGGTGGTGGAGCGAGTGCGCTCACCCTGGAGAACGGCGGCGAAGCCGAGTTGGGCAATGCACTGCTGCTGTGTCAACAGCGGAGCGGACCAATGCCCGGTTGCCAGGGAAGAGTTCGCGTGCCGTGCTGCGGTCTCCGTGTCACCGGTGACCAGTGCAGCCAAGCTCCGCAGCTGTAGAAACGCAGCGGTGAGTTCGGCCCTGGTCGCCCGGTAAGCCGAGGGGTCTGCAGTGCCGGAAGCGGCGGGTATGTTGGCCAGGGCCTGTTCGCTGCGGTTGATCACCTCGTGGGTGCCGTTGTGGTCTCCGTGGAGGAGCAGCAAGAAGCCGGCCACCCATGCGGCTTGGCACCATGCGGCGGTGGTCTCGGGGGAGGGGGGCTGCGGGTGCCGTTCGAGGATCGTTCGCATCCAGTGTGCGCCCTCGCCCACATTGGCCGATGTCAGACAGTGCAGCCAGAAGCCGAGGGACGCGCGTAGCACGGCCTCCGCGGGCTCACCGGTCGGCGGCGGTGCGGTGACGATCTGCCGCAGGTTGGGGTGTTCGGCGCGCAGGCGACGCAGCCACTCGGCCTGTGCAGAGGAGCCGTAAGCGATTCCGGCCTGTGCGGCAAGATTGAGATACCACGCACGATGGCGACGCAGGGCGAGCTGCGCTCGACCGCTCTCCGCCAGGCGTTCCTGCCCGTATGCACGAACGGTTTCGAGCATGTGCAGGCGGGTGCGACCGCCTGTCTCGACCCTGGTGAGGAGTGACTTGTCCACGAGCCCGGCCAAGGCTTCGAACGCGTCATCGGTTACGGCGGCATCGAGCACTTCGCCCTCTTCGGCACGTCCGCAGAGTTGCTCGGCATCGGTAAGCAGCACACCGCCGGAACACAGCGACAGCTGCTGCCAGGCCGTTCGCTCGGCCTCGGTGCACAACTCGTAGCTCCAGTCGAAGAGTGCGCGCAACGCCTGATGGCGAGGGTGCGCTGCGCGGTCGCCGCCGCCGGGGCCGAGCAGGCGGAACCGCTGGTCGAGCCGTTCCAGAAGCTCGTCGACGGTCAGGGTGCGCAGCCTTCGTGCGGCGATCTCCAAGGCGAGGGGCAGGCCGTCCAGCCTCTGGCACACACGAGCAACGGTGTGCCGGTTCACCTCGGTGCCCCGGAAACCGGGGGCGGCAGCCTCGGCACGGTCCACGAAGAGGGCCATGGCCGGTGAGGTCACGGGCCCCTCGTCCACGGCGCCTGTCTCGTACAGGCGCCCATTCACCAAGGTAGGCAGGCCCAACGGTCTCACCTGCAGCACATGCTCGGCACCGATAGCGAGGGGCTGCCGACTGGTGGCGAGGACGCGCAGTTCCGGCAAGAGCGCAAGCAAGTCACGGACGGTGCTCACGCATCCGTCCAGCACATGCTCACAGTTGTCGAGGAGGAGAAGGACACTACGTCCCCGCAGCGCCCCGGCAAGCGCGGACAAGGGGTCCTGCCTCGCCCCGGCAACCACGCCAACTGCGGAGGCGACCGCCTCGACGACGGCTTGGTCGCTGCCGAGGTCGGCCAGCTCCGCACAGTACGTACCATCCGTGAATCGCTCGGCCACCTCACGGACGATTCGCTTGGCCAACCGCGTCTTACCCACACCGCCGATCCCGACCAGCGTGACCAGCCGGCATCGCTCCAGCAGGTCACCACCGGCGGCCAGCTCAGATTCGCGGCCCACGAAACTGGTGCCTTCCACGTCACCGAAGCCATGCGGGATGACATGGGCGGCAGTCCCTTGCGTCTCAGACTCGTGCAGGTCACGCCGCACCTGCTCCCAGCGCTCGTCCCACGAGTGTGAATCCCCGCCACAGGCGCGGACGTAGGCACGGAGTACCTCTCGGGTGGGCAGCCGCTGCCCAGCGGCGGCCTGAGACAGGGTACTGGGAGAGAAATGAGCCGAATCGGCCATCTCCGAGTAGGTGAGTCCGGCCCCCTCACGGAGTGAGCGCAACCCCAGCGCGAAGCGTTCCAGTGGACCCGCATGTGGATCGAGCGGCTGTTCCCGACGCCCCGGCCTGCCTGCCAACTCTGCCCACCTCCCCGGAGTTCAGATTGATTGGTTGATTATGGCTGCTCTCGCAGAGTGGCGAACAACCCTCGCCGTCTCCGATGCTCAAGGTCAATCGCTCCGCTGAGCAGCCGAGGTCGAGGCGGGGTGCGTCGGAATTGTCGCGCGCTGCCGTGATGCGGCTGCTCTACCGGCCCAGGGAGGGCAGGCAGAGGCATGTGCGGATGACGGCCGTCGGGCTGTCCGCAGGGAAACTTCACGAGTAGGAGACGGAGACCACGGGGTCATGGATGCAAGGACGACGGAGTCAAGGACCACTTCGGACTTGGCAGCCGATAGCACGGTTGTTGGTCGGCTCACGGGATGTGCGACGCAGGAGTGTCTGAGCCTGGGCGCGCGCTGGGTGTTTCCCGTATCGGTCGAACGTCTGGCTGAAGGTCAGGAGCAGTCCGAGTCCTCGGCGCCCGAGGGGGCCAATGCGCCGCGTCCTGCTTCCGTGTCCAACCGGATTGTGCTCGCGAGACCGTCTCTGACAGGGGCAGAACAGTGTACCGGAAGGGGAGTTGACGTTGTTCGTCATGCCGTGGCGGGCTTGCGGGAGTGCAGGCCGTCGGAACGGGCGTATCGACAATGGCACGGCGGTTTTCAGGAGGTTGCGGTGATGGGTGTGGAAATCGCGGTTGGATACGTGTTCGCCTGGCTGATGGCCAAGGGCCGCCGGGTGGCAGGTCGCGCCGATGCGGAGATCGACCGCGGCCTGGACACCGGAATGGACCGACTGCACGACCTGGTCAGCCGCAAACTCGGGCAGGACCCTGCGCTGGAGCGGGCCCGCGAGGAGGCCGAGGCCGGGCAGACGGAGCCCTCGGAGCGGACGCGGCGGCGGCTGGCGGACTCCCTGGAGGACGCCGCCGAACGAGACGGGGCCTTTGCCCAAGCGTTGGAGAAGCTGGTCAAGGAGCTTCAGGTCAGTAGCGGTTCCGGAGGCGGAGTGTCGGCGTCGAGTGAAGGGCAGGCCATCGGCGGGAACGTGGACATCCGCGCCGAGGGCGGTTCGGCAGCCGCTCTGACGATGGGGAACGTGACGCTCGGGTCCACTGGAAACCCTCAGCAGCCGGGTCCGGATCAGGGCTGACCGTACCCGGCGCTACCGCAGGCCCGAATGCCAGACCGTACGACGCTGCCGGTAACACGGCCATCACTGCCAACGGCGGGGGCATCGCTGCTGGCAGCATCGGCAAGATCGACAACAGCAAGAAGCGCAACATCCGCATCGGCTTAGGAGCGTTCGCCCTCCTTGTTGTCGTCCTCGGTGGCTACGGAGTCACGCAGTGGGCCGGCAGCGATGGCGGGACCAAGGCGAACGACCAGTCGTCCGTTTCAGGGGAAACTGACGACCCGCAGAGTTCTGCTGTCGGTGACGCCAAAGCACCAGAGGCCAAGACAGTCAACTTCGACATACAGGGGACTTGGACCAACCTCGGGGGCGATAAAACCGTCTACCGTTCTCGGGGGAAGGTAACCGCAACGGTTGGTCAGCCCACCCAAAGCGACGACACGTGCGGACTGAGGGCTCTTCCTGGAAAGTCGATTGTTCCAGTGACATTCGAAGTCATCAATACAAACGATCCACGCTGGGAAGTTGATTCCAGCAAGTTCGACCCCGATACCGTCACGATTTCCATCAAGGACGTCCCCGAAGGGGTGACGTACTACACCCGAAACGCGGTTGGTAACTGTGGATCGGGGCTTGCGCTTGGGAGTCGAAGAGGTTCTGGGGCTGTGAACACCGCGACGCTCGTCCTGCAAGGATTGCCTGAAGGGAAGACAGTCGATATCGCCCTCGAAGTCGAGGGCCCCGATAGCGTCCTCGATATGTATCAGGAAGGGATGAAGTACGAAGAAGGGACCCCTCAACCCTTCTCGATCTCGGTTCAGGGCTGACATTTCGTGGATCGCTGGTGGACATACGCAAGTGCCTAACCTCACCGACTTCTCGGGGCAACAACGTAGGTGTGAACGAGACGGGCACGGGCGTCGCCTTCCCACAAGGCCCTAGCCTCGCGCTTTCACGAGGTGCTGTCCGGTAGGTGATCAGCTCTCTGAAGAGAGTGTCTGACCAGCGAGAATGAGGATTGCCGAGGTCCTGCTTCCTGCACCAGCCGGAGGCACTTCTCGGGTGAGTAGCTGGCATGACGCCCGGACTTGCACAGCCGCGCGAGCGGGCCGAGCCGTTAGAACGGCGGCGACCAACGTCCTGCCCAGGTCGGCATATTCCCGGCTGGAGGCCAAACGGGGTCCTGTGGGAACGACGGGTGGGGCCACACGTGGCCCACCCATTCGCATTCTGGGATCGCACCCTCCCAGTCGTCGGTGCAGCGGTCGGCGTAGTCGCGGCCTACCAGCACCGGCCGGGTCAGCAGTCCGTTTGCGGCGTTCTGCACTCGCAGGACCAGACCCAGGTCGTTGATCCCGGGGTTTCCACGCGGCCCATAGGACACGCCGCCCATCGAGTCGGGCAGATCGAACAGCCATTCCTCCAGCTCAGCCGGGCTGCCACCGACCAGCTCCACCCCGTCCAGTGTCACCTGCGGCCCGCGAACGGCATCAATGGCAATGCAGAACAGTCGGCCGGAGCCGTCGAAGTACTCGTAGACGGTCGGTTCCGCCGGGCTGAGCCCCAGCTGTATACCCACGACCTCTGGAAAATAGGGCTCGGCTTGGAACCGACGTAGCTCAGCGGTCTTCGGCAGCGCCATCGCTGCCTCATCCATACTCATGCCGAACTGCAACGGCCCGACGCTCTCCAGCGGGGTGAGCACCCACACCGGCCGGGCCCGTGTGGTGGCTTCTTGAGAGCCTGGCAACGTCATCCCACCCATTCCCCTCTGCTGACCTCGAGCTCCAAGAGGTGAACTGTCCGATAGGTGATCACCTATACGAAAAATGCCTCTGACCAGCGAGAATAAGGATTGGTCTAGGCCCTTGTTCACGCGTTCGCCGGAGGCACTTCTCAGGTGAGTAAGCGTATCGGGTCGTACCCGCGTGTGCTGATGTCGGGCGGCGGCTGCGGGGTGGTTGGGCAGGCCGGCGGGGTGCTGTTGGTCGAAACGGCCCGCCGGGCCGGGCTGGACGCGGCGCTGTCCGCTGCTCTCGCGCCGTGGCGCAAGCCCAGGGCAGTGCACGATCCGGGCAAGATCCTGCTCGACCTGGCTCTGGCGACCACGCTGGGCGGTGACTGCCTGGCCGACATCGCGATGCTGCGCGCCGAGCCGGCCGTGTTCGGGCCGGTGGCCTCGGATCCCGTTACCTTCTTCGTGGCCCCGCAATGGGGCTCCCGGCCTCCGGGCCCGGCATGACTGAGATCCCCAGTCGAT
>NZ_JAIQYY010000040.1:38706-43112 GCF_020181035.1 Streptomyces sp. CoH27 | reverse complement strand
GGTGAGTTCGTGACGGCGTACCACCCAACCATGATCCACCATCTAGCGATCTTTGAAGACGGACCCTAGTACTCCAGCCGGGCTTCTCCATTTTCGCTGGTCAATGGCCCGGAAGTGGGACTGTGCCGCGAGCTGGGTGCGGGTAGGGCGGGGTGGACTTCCATGCTGGGGTCACTGTGCAGGTTGGACCTGGGTGCGCTGGAGCTGCGGCTCGGGTGTACGCGATGGATCGCCCGACCTGACTCACCGCGCCCGCAGGATCGCCGCCGACTCCTCGTCCAGGGGCAGGAAGGCCTCCAGATGCAGCTCCGCCACCGTGACGTCGACGGCGGTGGCGAACGTGGTTCGGGTGGTCAGCAGCCGCAGCTCGCCCTCGGGGCAGTGAAGTCGGAGCGGAACGGCGAATCCCAGGTGGTCCTGGGTGGGTTGGACGGGCGGGAGATAGCCGGTCAACTCATCGGCGAGTGCGGCCAGTCGGGCATCCTGATGCTGGCGGGCCCGGGCGCGCTGGTTCTCGATGATGTGGCGGCCCCACTCGGCGAGGTTGATGACTCGGCGGGCCATGCCGTCCGGGTGCAGGGCCAGCCGGAAGACGTTCAGCGGCGGTTCGAGCAGATCCGATGCAGCGCCTTCGGTGAGCACGTCGAACGCCCGGTTGGCGGCCACGAGTTCACCGTGCGGACGGGCCACCAGAGCGGGGTACGGCAGGTGGCCGTCCAGGATGCGCCGCAGGGCCTCGTACACCGGCCGGAGCAGCGGTGCGTCCAGCGCGGACTCCGGGTACTGCGCGGCGAAGCCGGCCGCGAGCAGCAGTGCGTTGCGTTCGCGCAGTGTGAGACCGAGGGATGCGGCCAGGCGCAGCACGATGTCCCGCCCCGGCTGGGAGCGGCCGCGTTCGATGAAGCTCAGGTACCGCTGCGTGGTCCCCGCCAGGTGGGCCAGTTCCAGCTGACTGAGACCGCGCAGGGTGCGCCACCGCCGCACCTGGGCGGGAAAGTCTGCGGGGTCGACTGTTGCGGGGGCCGATTCGCTCACCAGAGCGTTGTAACGCAGCGGCACGCCGTGTGGCCATTCCCGGCAGGGAATTGAGCGGTGGCTCTCGACGCCCGACGATCCATCAGACAACCGTCACTGGAGATCGGATCAGCCATGCGCTCGTACCACCTGCGGACACCGGGCAGTCTCGACGGAATCGTGCTGCGTGAACGGGGAATCCCCACGCCCGGCCCGGGGGAGATCTTGATACGGGTCCGCGCTGCCGCCTTCAACAAGCGTGACGCGCTCATCATGCACGGCCGCTACCCGCTGCCCACCTGCCCGGACGTGATCCCGCTCAGCGACGGCGCGGGTGAGGTCGTCGCGGTGGGTGAGCGGGTCACCCGCTTTCGGGTCGGTGACCGGGTGGTGGGCAGCTACTGGCCGCGCTGGCAGGGCGGCCGGCTCAGCACGGACCTGTACGACCAGCTCGGAAACACCTTGGACGGGATGCTTACCGAGTATGCCGTGCTCGACCAGGAGTGGGCGGTCCGCGTGCCCGACTCGCTCGACTGGACGGAGGCGGCCACCTTGCCCTGCGCCGCCGTGACTGCCTGGACCTCGCTCACTGGCGGACAGGGGCTGCTGCCGGGCCGCACGGTGCTCACCCTGGGCAGCGGAGGCGTCTCGCTGTTCGCCCTCCAGCTCGCCAAGGCAGCCGGCTGCCAGGTCATCTGCACTACGTCCAGCGATGCCAAGGCCGAGCGGCTGAAGACGCTGGGAGCCGACCACGTCATCAACTACACGAGCACGCCGCAGTGGAGCGCGGCTGTGCGCCAACTCACCGGCGGCGAGGGCGCGGACCTAGTCCTCGACACCATGGGCCCCGCCACCATCGAGCAGTCGATGCGGTCGTCGGCGCTGTACGGCGAGGTGGTGATGCTGGGCGGCGGCGCCACCGAGCCCTGCCTGCAGATCGATACCGCCACCTACGCCCGCACCATGACCGCCATCAGGCGGGTTTTCGTCGGCAGCCGCGCGGACCTGGCTGACCTGGTCCGCGCCGTCGACGTGAACGCGATCCGCCCGGTGATCGACCAGGTCTTCCCGTTTGCCGAGGCCCGTGACGCCTTCGCCTACTACCTTTCCGGGCAGGCGTTCGGCAAGGTCGTGGTCGGTATCGACTGAGCCGGGCACCCGAGCTCGGGGTCGCAGTCCACTCCCAGCCCATTGACCAGTACAAATGGCGAAGTCCGGCTGGTATTAGCCGCAGTTACCAATACACGCAGAAGCCGACTCCGACCAAGCACAAGGCATTCTGCCTCGCATCCGCCCCGGCCACGCCCCCCTGCACATCTCCGCCGTGCACCTGGTCGACGTGACCGCCACGGCGTCCAGCACAGGCCGACGCATCACCTGGAAACGGTCCCCCTCGGGGCAACCCCAGCAGGCGCGTTCGTGTAGCGGCCGTCCGCAGAGGCGCCCACTGCTGAGGTACGGGCAGCTCGCTTCACCAGTGTGACCCGAGCCAAACTTCCACACGCCTATTGGTGGAGGTTCGTTCAGGGTGAACGAACCTCCCGACACCGGGGGTATGAACTGCATGTGAGTGAGACGGAGTACGGCTTCGACCCGGCGAAGCTCCGCGCGGCCCGAGACGCCGCCGGCGCCTCGGTGGCACGGATCGCGCGAGCGGCCGGGGTGAGTGAGCGGGCGGTGAACCTCTACCTGGCGGGCTCTCGGACCCCCCGGCCCGAGACGCTCGTTCAGCTGGCCGCCGCTGTCGACGTCGCCCCGGCCGACCTGTGCACCGTCGAACACGAGGTGCTGGCGCATCTGCGGGTGTACACCGGCCGCAGCCGCGCCGCGATGGCCCAGGCGCTCGGCATGGCCGAGGAAACCTACCGGCAGCGGGAGACGACCGGCCACCGCGGTCGGCTCAGCTCCAGCCGCTACGACCACGCCCAGGATCGATGGATCGCCTGGCAGGAGTGGGCGCCGCCCCTCTTCGGCATCACCGCCGAGCGGCTCCTGGCCGCCGAACAGCACACGCGGGAGAACTACAGTGCCGAACGGGAGGAACGATGCCGGCAGTTGCGCGAGCGGGACCCCGACCGCGTCGCCATGATTGAGGAACTGGGCAGACGCCTGCGCGAGCAGTAGCCGTGCCGTCCGCTCTCATTCGTCAAGATCTCCGACGGCGTCAGGCACTAGCCACGGCAGACGACTGGGCCCCGGATGGTTCTCCTTCCCCCGGGGCCCTGCTGTCTGCCGAGGATCCAGCAGTGCTATGCCGCCCAGTGGGACCCCGGGCAGCTCGCGGCCGTGGGTTAGACATGGGTGAGACCGTGCCGACGTCGTCGCGGGCAGGTCCGCCAGAGCGTGGCCGAAACCGCTCTGACCAGCCCGAACACCAAGGCTGCGAACATGGTGCCGGCTTGGTGGGCATGTGCTTCACTGTTCTGCCGTAGGACAGGGTTGACGTGGCACTGCGAAGGAAGTGGGAGCCTGCGATGCAGCCTTCACACGGGGAGCTGGACTCCTCCGCCGGGCCTGTGGAGCACTTCGCCGCGGACTTACGGCGGCTGCGCGAGCAGGCCGGGTCGCCCGACTACCGGTCCATGGCTCGCCGGGCGGGGTGTGCGCACAGCACCTTGTCCACGGCCGCCGCAGGCCGCAAGCTGCCCACCCTGGAGGCCACGCTGGCCTTCGTCCGGGCCTGTGGCGCGGACGTCCAGGAGCAGGCTAACTGGTCGCGCCGGTGGAAGCAGGCGCACTCCGAGCTGGCAGAGCTGGAGCGCGAGCGCGGCACCGGCCCCGCCCCGACAGCCGTGACCCCGCCGGCGCCGCCCCAGGACGATTCCGACGGTGAGAAGGCCCGGACCGCGGCGCGGACGCGAACCCCGTCGTGGTGGCGCGGCAGGCGGGCTGCGGTTCTCGCCATCGGGGCCGGAGCCGTGGCGGGTATCGGCGCGGGCGCGCTGCCCGGCGCGCGGAGCAACCCCGCTCCTGCGGGCGGCGCACGCCCGGTCGTCCACGGACCCGCGTCCCCGCCGGCCGCGGCGCACTCCGCGTCCTCCTCGGCGACCCCGGCTGAACCCGAACGGCGCCACGGTCCGCTGGTCATGGCACCCGGCACGGTGGTGGATCTCGACTCTCTCGCCTCCGACTGGAACGTACGGAAGTCGCCGGGCTCTCCGCACCACGACGTCGAGTTCACCGACAGCGACCACGCGCTGACAGGGCTGGGCAACGCGGACATGGCAGTCCTCCCGGCAGGGGACGTGGGCACGTTCAGCCAGTGCGCGCTCGAACAGGACTACGGTGTCGAATTGCACGCCGCCGCCATCCGCCCCGGCGTGCTGCTGTGCGACATCACCAGCGACAACCGGGTGGCCATGCTGCGCGTCACCGATGTCCAGCGGAACGCA
>NZ_JAIQYY010000040.1:0-38605 GCF_020181035.1 Streptomyces sp. CoH27 | reverse complement strand
GGGCCCTGGTGAGTGCGGCGGCTCGGCCTGATCTCAGGCTCAGAAGGGGTTGTGTACGTGCATGTCGTAGTGCTTCTGGCTCGGGTTGTACGTGCAGAAGTGATAGCGGAATGGCCAGCCAGAGTTGGGAAGGCCGTCCAACGTGGCCTGGGCCTTGAGGCAGTCGTCGCAGGTTTTGTAGGTGACGCCCGTCCACGGCTCGTTCCGCGCGGCGGTGTTGTTGCAGTCAAGTTGGCTCTTCGGACTGGCCGTGATCTTGGCGGTCAGGGGGGCCGCGCCGGCAGAGGGAGCCATCGCGCCGCCGAGCGCGATGGTGAGCACCGCCGTCAGGGCGGCGAAGACAGCCTTCTTCGAGACGTTCAAAGGGAACCTCCTGGCTACGGATCAGGGAGCGCGTGTCGGATGAGCACCCGCGCCGGAAGTGAACGGCCGTGGTCGGCCGTCCCTCCGGCCTGAAAGAACAGCTGTTCACGTGGTGTTCGACAACGGCTGTCGAACATCGAACAGAACCCCGTGTGAGCGGCAGGGTCTTGACCTGCTCGTTCGCGGGGACGGCCCGAACTCGCTTTCTTGGCTGGTTTGTTCTGGAGAGCCAGAACAAACCGGTTTACCTAGCGCTACCGCCCGATAGGGCCGGGCGCCGCCGACCTACGGGTTTCCCCTGGAGGGGAACGATGGTGTTTTTTCGGCGAAAACTACTGGGACCCGCTCATCGCCGGCACACACGTCGGCGACGAGGACGCGGTGCGCACCGAGGCATACGGAGGAGTGCCCGTTCGTTGGACCACGCACAAGTGGCGGCCGGAGCAGCTCGTGGACGTGATCGAGCAGGCCGGACTGCACCCGGTCGCCGAACTCCGGCTCCCCGCGGATGATGCGAAACGCTTCGGTCGAAGCGCTTCGCACTGCGCTCGAAGGTCGCGGATGCTCCGGGGCCCGGGTCGAACGGGCCCGCTGCCCGGGTGGGCAGCCCCAGCTGGGTTGCGAGGTCAGTTGGTGGAGGGGTGGATCTGGGCGATGCCGGCGGTGGTGCCCTGGTAGAGGGTGCCGTCGGGGCCGGTGACGCCGGCGAGCTGGGTGGTGTCCCACTGCTGGCCGGTGCCCAGGGGCTGGGTGCTGACGGTCCGGCCGGTGGCGAAGTCGATGACGTTCAGGGCGAAGTTCTCGGTGGTGCCGGTGAGGGTGCGCTGGACGGTGTAGATGTTGCCGTCCTCGGTGGAGAGCTTCGGCAGGGCGGAGGAGGGGACGGGGTTGCTCCACGCCTGGTTGCAGCCGGATTCGTCGGGCCGGACGTCGATGCGGGTCATGCCGCCGGGCAGCGGGACCACGGGCTGGCCGGGGTGGTAGTTGTAGCCGTAGGTGTTGACGAGGACCACGCTGTTGCCGAGGCCGATGGGGGCGTTCTCGGCCGCGCTTGCTCCGGGGCTGAAGAGCGGGTAGCTGCAGAGCAGTTGGCTGCCGCCGGTGAGGGCGTCGAGGCGTCCGGAGCCACCGGGGCTCCCACACGGAGTCGTCGGTGTAGGCGTGGGCGGCGTCGGTCAGCCAGTCGAGGTTGTCGAGGTGGTGGTCGCGTCATCGCAGCCTTGCCGTAGACCGTTCGCTGCGGTGACTTCCCGGATCGCTTCGGCCAGCCTGGACCGCCGCCCCCGCGACGAAAGATTCGGGTCAACGCCGATAGGCCAGATAGACGAGGTCTTCGACCGTGTCGGTTGCGGCGAGGTGCCAGTGTTTGGCGTCGGTGGTGTCGCTGAAGAGGCGGGTACCGTGGCCGATGACCAGCGGAAAGACGACCAGGCGAAGCTCGTCGATCAGGTCGTGCTCGACCAGTTCACGCACCAGCAGGGAGCTGGCCCAGATCATGATCGTTCCGTCGACGTTGGCCTTGAGCTTGGCTACTTCGGTGGCGGCGTCACCGTTGAGCACGGTGGTGCTGGTCCAGGACGGGTCGGTCAATGTGCTGGACAGGACGTACTTCGGGATGCTCCTGGTGAGTTCCGCGACGGGGGTTGGTGCCGTCGGCGTAGCGGGAAGCAAAGAATTCGTAGGTGCGGCGGCCGAACAGCAATGCCTGCACGCCACGCGTGTCGTGCACGATGCGTTGGATCCATTCTTCGTTGGCGGCCGCCGACAGGTTGTCGCGCCAGTCGAAGGCGCTGACGCTCTCCTCGCCGATCGGGTCCTGCATGACACCGTCGAGGGTGATGTTTTCGAAGACGACGATCTGTCCCATTGGTGCTCCTATTGTTCGAGGTCACCGAGGTAGATCCGGATCGCGGCGAAAACTGGGCGGTGCGCGCCGCCCAGTTTCCCCGGGGCGCGGGGTCGGTCTGGTTGACGGCTTGTCCGGCCGGATCCGCAGCCGAAACCCTCGGCGCTCGACCGGCCCGAGGAGAGGACGATGCGGTGACCGCAGAGCTGATCGCCCGGTGCCGGGCCGGCGACGCCGACGCGTTTCGCGAGCTCGTCGAACCGTTCCGCCGGGAGCTGCTGGTGCACTGCTACCGGTTCCTCGGTTCGATGCACGACGCCGAGGACGCCCTGCAGGAGACGTTGTTCGACGCCTGGCGGGGGCTCAGCGCGTTCGAGGCGCGGTCGGCGGTGCGAACCTGGCTTTACCGCGTCGCGACGAACCGCTGCCTCAAGGTGTTGCGGGCCGCCAGCAGGAGGCCGCGAATGGCGATCCCCGGTACCAGCGCGGCTGAGTTGGAGCTGCCCGAGCCTTCTGCCCACGGCGAGGTGGTCTGGCTCGAACCCTGTCCCGACGTGCTGCTCGACGGTGTTCCCGACACCGCGCCCGGACCCGAGGCGCGCAACGAATCGAAACAGGCGATATCGCTGGCGTTCGTGACCGCCGTCCAGCTGCTACCGCCGCGCCAGCGCGCCGTGCTCATCCTGCGGGACGTACTTGGCTACCGTGCCGCCGACGTCGCCGAATTCCTTGACACCACTGAAGAATCCGTCACCAGCGCCCTCAAACGCGCCCGCGCCGGCATCCGAGCACAGACGCCCCGATTCGGCGCCACGCAACCACCATCTCCGCCCGACTCGCCATGTGAGCGGGAGCTCGTTGACGGTCTCACCCGGGCCTTCGAGTCCGGCGACGTCGACGGCGTGGTCGCGCTACTCGCCGACGACGTCCGCCTCACGATGCCGCCGCTGCCGGTCGAATACCTCGGCCGCGAAGCGGTCACCCGTCTACTGGCCGCCGTCTTACACCGGATCACCAGTTACCGCCTGGTCGTGACCCGAGCCAACAGCCAACCCGCCTTCGGTGTCTACCTGCTGGACCGCCACACGGTCACTTGGCGCGCCACCGGCTTGCTGGTCCTCACCCTCGCGGCAGACCGCATCGCCGCAGTGACCCGCTTCGAAAACAGCCACCTGCCCCGCTTCGGCCTACCCCGCACCCTGCCATCCGACCACTAGCCCTGGCCCGGTAGGGGCCGAGGTCTTCCGAAGATGAAGGTTCCGACACGCCTCATCCGGAAGACCTCGACGTGTCTGACCCTACTTTCGCGTGCCCTGACCTGACCACGTTCGCTCGGCTTGACAAGCTCACCCTGCAGATCACCGGCCAGCGCCTGGAGCCCGATCGTGCAGTGCTGGCATGCCGGGTCGTCGAACCCGACGACTGGTGCCAGCGCTGCGGGTGCCAAGGCTCGCCGCGGGACACGGTGCCCCGACCGTTGGCGCACGAGCCGCTGGGCTGGCCCGGACCGCACCGCGGCCGGGAGGCCGGTCACTGAGTGCACCTGTCGACGATCACGTAATTGGTTCTGGCCGCGATTGCGTGAATCCCCAGGTCATCATGCGACTGCGGGAACGTTTCTTGCGGGCATTGCCCAGGTATGGGGGCCGTGGCGATCGGGGATGTGCTGTTTCCCGAAATCGATGTGCGTGTCACCGCGGTGCACGTCACCGTGGATGGAGTCACTGTCGAGGCATCGTCCTGCGCTCGGCCACCAGCCTGCCCGGACTGCGGCTGTCCGGGACGCCGCGTGCACTCGCGGTACGTGCGCCGACTGATGGAACGTCCGCTGGTAGGACGGTTGTTGGTGATCTCACTCAAAGTACGCCGCTTCTTCTGCGAGCGAACCTCGTGCCCAAGGCGGACGTTCGCCGAGCAGGTCCCGGACCTGACCGAACGCTACCGGCGTCACAGCGCCGGGCTGCGGCGATGGATGCTTGCCATCGCGACGTTCCTGGGCGGCCGTCCCGGCGAACGTCTATGCCGGACCCTGCAGTTACCCGCCGGCCGCACCCACCTGCTGGGCTTGCTCACGGCTCCGACGGTGCCTGAGCAGGCCCCGCGAGTGCTGGGTGTCGATGAGTTCGCCTTCCGCAAGGGCTGGCGCTATGGCACCGTCCTGGTCGACGTGGAAGCCGGCCGCGTGGTGGATGTCCTGCCGGACCGGGACTCGGCCAGCTTCGCAGACTGGCTGCGCGAGCATCCCGGCGCAGAGATCATCTGCCGAGACCGGGCCAGCGCCTACTCCAGTGCCGTGCGCGAGGCAGCACCAGGCGCCCAGGAGATAGCCGATCGATGGCATTTGCTGAGCAATCTCTCCTCTGCGGTCGAGAAGACCTGCCACGAACACCGCTCCTGTCTGCGTAAACAGGCCGAGGCCGAACGGGATACAGAGCCGCGGCGGATCATCAATCCGCTGCCTCCGCCGGCTCTGCCGCCCACCAAGATCGCCATCCGTACCCGCGACCGGTACGCGGACATCCACCGCCTGCTCGCACAGGGACACTCCGTCTCCGCGATCGCCCGGCGCCTGCTCTGGACCGCAAGACCGTCCGCCGCTTCCGCGACACCGACCTCGACGTGCTGCTGGCCTCGGCCCGGATGGGGCGCCCCGAAGGAGTCCTGGAGCCGTACACCGCGTACTTGACCGAGCGGTTCATCGACGGCGTGACCAGCCCGACCGACCTCTTCCGGGAGATCCGACAGCGCGGCTACCAGGGCAGCGATCTGCCGGTGCGCCGCTACGTGGCAGGACTTCGGACCGGCACTGTCGAACCCGCCCGCGGCGCCATCCCCAGCCCGCGCAAGATCACCACGTGGATCATGCTGCCCCGCGGCGCTCTGCGGCCTCAAGAGGAAGACCAGCTCCTGAGCGTGCGGCTAGCGTGCCCCGACATCGCACGGGCCTGCGACCTCGCCCGCGCCTTCCACGACCTGCTCCAACACCGCCGTGGCCACCAGCTGTTGGAGTGGGTACGCGAAGCCGAGCGTGAGGCACCGGCCCCCATCCTCGCCTTCGCGCAGGGACTGTGCCTCGACCTTCAGGCGGTCACCGTCGGCCTGACCCAGCCCTGGAGTTCCGGAATCGTCGAGGGCCACGTCAACCGCATCAAGACGATCAAGCGGGCCATGTACGGCCGAGCCGCGTTCCGCCTCCTCCGTACCCGTATCCTCCTGAGGGCATGAGCCGGGCAATCACGCAATCGCGGCCAGAACCAATTGTTTGACCGTCGACAGTGCACCCGATGCCCCGCACCCGATGCCGTGGTGCGCGCCGGCGATGCCCGGCATCCACTCCACCGAGTGGAGTCCACCGGCCGGGAGTGGACGGCATCTTGCGGGAGATTGCGACATTGACCGGACGATGTCGTGCATCCACCCGGCGAAGGGGAAACGCGCCGCCCTCAACGGCCCGCTCCACCGCATCGACCCCACCCGATGCGCGCCGCTTCCGCCCGCCGAGTGGATGCGCAGCGACGGACGGTGGTGCGGCTACTGGTGCGCACCGGGTGCGGGGTGCACCGCGTGAGCCAGCACCAGGCGTGTCGTGTGTGACAGCCCGAACTCGGGATCGTCGCGGTGCGCGTCGAACAGGGTGTTGGCCCGGTGTGCCTCGGTCAGTTCGGCGTCGGTGGCAGGCCGGGCCAGCCACCGGTAGTAGGGCTGACGAGCCAGCCCGAGCACCCGGCACGTCACCGCCACCGGCACCCTGTAAGGGGCATCGGCGGCGGCCGGCTCACGGACGAGCGGGTACATCATTTTGCTGGCAGGTTCGCCTGCGACAGATAGGCCGCGGCCCGGCGGAGGACCTCGTTCTCCTGCTCCAGCAACCGGATCCGCTTGCGGGCCTCACGCAGCTCGGCCGACTCACCCGACGTCGTCGCGGGCCTGGCGCCCTCATCGGTCTCGGCGCGGCGCATCCACTTCGACAACGTGATCGGGTGGACCCCGAAGTCGGTGGCCACCTGCTCGACCGTGACACCCGGGCCGCGGTGGTTGTGCGCCGCCGTGCCTGCCGCAGGATCGTGAAGAGTTCGTCCCGGCCGGTCTCATCGGTGATCCCGGTCGGCGCTGTAGCGGGTTGCCGGCCTCGATCGGTCGAAGTCGCGGCTTCAGGAACGCGAGTCAGAAATATAGATTAGTGCTAATGTATTTTCATGTCTCAGACACAACGCCAAGCGGTCGTCGAGGCAGTCAGGGACGCTCCGATCGACCTGGGCGGCGAACTGGAGCCTCTCCGCCTGGAATTCGAGGCACTGCTCGCCTCCCGCCCGGTCCCTGCGGACGTAGTGGCCGTACCGATCGAATGGGGACCCGTGTGCGGGCTGCGGATCTCGACCGGCGCGACCGTGGCAGGTCGCACCGTTCTGTTCGTGCACGGGGGCGGGTTTGTCGTCGGCAGCGCCGTCGGAGCCATCGGTCTCGCATCGGCAGTGGGCGGGGCGGCGGGCGCGGAGTCGATCGCGGTCGACTATCGGCTCGCACCCGAGCATCCGTTCCCCGCGGGGCTCGACGACGTCGTCGCCGCTTACACCGCTTTGATCGACAGCGGAACACCGGCGAGCTCCATCGCGATCGCGGGCGAGTCGGCCGGGGGCAACCTCGTGCTCGCCACGCTCGTCGCGCTCCGCGACCGCGGCCTGCCGCTGCCGGCGTGCGCTGTAGTGATGAGCCCCTTCGTCGATCTGACCCTGGAAACCTCCTCCCGAAGCGGCAGGGCACAGCTCGACCCTGCACTGTCGACATCCGCTCTGCGACGGCGGATCTCCGAGTACCTCGGTGACACCGACCCCCATCACCCCCTGGCCAGCCCGCTGCTCGCGAATCTGCGTGGACTGCCGCCGCTGCTCGTGCAGGTGGGCTCGTACGAGGTGCTTCTCGACGACGCGCTCGAACTGGCGCGCAAGGCGGCACACGCGGACGTCGACGTCGCCCTTGAGGTCACGGCCGGTGTTCCGCACGTGTTCCAGACCCGTGCGGCCGTACTGGACGAGGCCCGTGAGGCGATCGAGTCCGTCGGCCGGTTCATCGACCGCCACACCCAGCGCCAGTGACCGGCCCCCATGCCGGCAATCCCGGTCGCGACTGGCGCGCCTTCGATGATCTCGTGCGGTTCGAGACCGTGCTATGGGCCCGAGTGGACGCGGCACTGCGCTCCGAAGCGGGACTGACACTGGGGGACCTCTCGGTGATGACGGTCGTCGCCGGACTGAACGGCTGCAAGGTCAGTGATCTCGTGCGGGCGCTCGCGATCACGGTCGGCGGTGCGAGCCAGGCGGCGGACCGGGTCGTCCGCCGGGGGCTGTGTGAGCGCCGCACCGACCCCGCCGACGCCCGCGCGTCCATCCTGGTCCTCACCGCCGGCGGGCGCGGCCAGCTGGCGAGAGGACGTCCGGTCGCCGAACGGGTCCTGCACGAGCACTTCTCCGTACTCGGTGAAGCGGCCGGCAACATGTTCCGTGAGGCACTCCGCCTGCTCCGCACCGCTGCGCTCGACTGATCCCGGGCGCGCCTGGCGGCTCGTGAAGGACCTGCCGGACAACGGGCACGAGGTGCCCGGCATGGCCCGCACGGACGACGGCGCCGCGAGGCTGGCGGCGGCGGGCGCCGCGGTGTACCGGGGCAGCCTGGCGGACCTCGACAGCCTGCGGAAGGGCGCGGCCCGGGCGGACGGTGTGATCCACCTGGCTTACCCGCACGGCATGGGGCACATGCCGTGCGGCACCAAGGCGGGGATCCTGCTGGGCGGCAGCCCGCGCGGGATCACCGTCCGGTTCGCCGCGGCGGGGGCGGGCGCGGACCGCAAGGCGATCGACGCGTTCGGGTCCGTCCTCGCGGCCACCGGCGGACCTCTGGTCGTGGCATTCCCGACAATGGCGCTCGCATCCGGCTCCCTCGTCACCGAGCGCGAGGCGCCGGATCCGACCTCGCCCGGCGCGGCCCGCATCGGCTCCGAGACGGCGACACTGGCCCTGGTGTCACAGGGGGTGCGGGCGTCGATCGTGCGGATTTCCGCCGACGGTGCACGGCGACGGGGACAAGGCCATGGTTCCGCGACTGATCACCGCGGCCCGCAAGAGGAACATGGCCGGCTATGTGGACCCAGGTTTCAACCGCTGGCCCGCCGCGCACAAACAGGACGTCGCGTGGCTGTTCCGGCTGGCGCTGGAGGACGGGGCGGCCGGATCGAGGTACCACGCGGTGGCGGAGGACGGCGTGCTGATGCGCTCGATCGCGGAAGTCATCTCCAAGCGCCTGAACGTGCCGACGCGGTCGCTGACGAAGGAGCAAGCGGCTGGCCACTTCGGCTGGCTCGCGGCATTCGCGGCCCGGGACAACCACGTCTCGAGCGGGCTGGCACGCAAGGAACTCGGCTGGCGTCCGGCCGGCTCCGACCTGGTCACCGACCTGGACCGGCCCGAGTACGTCACAGTGCGTTGAGCCGCTGCCGGCCAGCCTTGGCTTCCTCGACGAGACCGAACCCGGACTGTTCGCACAGCCCCGGCATTCAGGCTCCGGCCGTCCCCGCCGACCAGTAATCCTGATCCAGACCAACGGGCAAAACGTTGGAAGACCCGTTATTGCCCGCTGGGCGCGCGCGTTGGCGTCAGGAACGAAGGGTGCGCAGGCCGGTGCGGATTTCGCTGACCAGGATCCCGGGCTGTTCCAGGGCCGCGAAGTGCCCGCCCTTGCCGGCCTCGCCGTAGTGGATCAGATTGCTGTAGGTGTCTTCGATCCAGCTGCGTGGCACGCGGGGGATGTCCTTCGGGAAGACGGTCACCGCGACCGGAAGCGTCACCTTCGGGCCGGCGAAGGTGAGCGATCTGTTCTCCCAGTAGATGCGGCCGGACGACGCTGCGCTGTTGGTGAACCAGTAGAGGAAGATCGCGTCGAGGATGTCGTCGATGCTGAGGGCGTCCTCGGCGAGCCCGTGGTTGTCGGTCTTGGACTGGAACTTCTCGTAGATCCAGGCCGCCTGGCCGGCGGGGGAGTCCGCCAGGGCGAATCCGACGGTCTCGGGCTTCGTGCCCTGAAGGTGGTTGGAGCCGCCGAGATCGCCGGTGTAGAGGGCGAGGGTCTCCACGGCGTCGCGCTGTTCGGGCGTGAGGGTGTCGGGGATCTGTGCGGGAAAGGCGTACTGGGTGTTCAGATGGATTCCGACAAGCCCCTCAGGTTGCATGGCCCCGAGGGCGGTGGTGACGACGGCACCCCAGTCGCCGCCTTGCGCGGCCCATCTCGTGTAGCCGAGACGCTTCATCAGCTCCACCCACGCGCTTGCGATGCGCGATACGGTCCACCCGGTCTCCGTGGGCTTCTGGGAGAACCCGAACCCGGGGAGCGACGGGACGACGACGTCGAACGAGTCGGCGGCGTCTGCCCCGAACGAAACCGGATCGGTCAGCGGGCCGATCAGCTTCAGGAACTCCACGATCGAGCCCGGCCATCCATGCGTGAGGAGCAGCGGCATCGCGTTGGGGTTCTCGGACCTGACGTGGATGAAGTGGATGTCCAGCCCGTCGATCTCGGTCAGGAACTGGGGGAAGCGATTGAGCTCGGACTCCAAGCGCCGCCAGTCGTAACCGCGCTCCCAGTACTCGACAAGAGACCTGGCGTTCTCCACGCGAACCCCTTGCGACCAGTCGCCCACCGTTTCCGGATCCGGCCACCGGGTTCTGGCCAGTCGCTGCTTGACGTCGTCGATCGCCGATTCCGGGATCGAGACGGTGAACGGGCGGACGAGGGCCGGGGTGGGCGGCGTCGGTGCGGTCATGGCCTTCTTCTCTTCTCCTGAGCTTCGAAGCACAGCGCACTCCTTCGCTGCACACGGGTGTACAGCGAATCTCACTGTACACCCGTGTGCAATACTGGTGGCGTGTCCACCCAGTCCGCCCGCATGCGCTCGATGATCGAGACACGCGATCGCATCCTCAACGTCGCCCTCGATGTGCTGGGAGAGAAGCCCGACGCCGGAATGGGCGAGATCGCCTCCGCTGCCGGCGTCGTCCGTCGCACGGTCTACGACCATTTCCCCTCGCGCCTCGACCTGGTCCGGACACTCACGGAACGGGCCGTCACCGAGATGACAGCCGTGCTCACCGAACTCAACGCCTCCGGCGCCGAAGCGGACGCGACGTGGGTCGAGTTCATCGCCCGCCTCTGGCCGGTGGCGCACCGGTACCGCGTGCTGCTGGCGCTGCGCCGCGGCGAGTACGGCGAGGCGATCCACGGCCTGCTCGGGCCTGTCGACGAACTCCTCGCCGACCTCGTCAAACGGGGCCAGGACGGCGACGTGTTCGCACAGCACCTGCCGGCGGGCATTCTGAGCCAGGTCGCCTACGGCGTCGTGTTCGCCATCGCGGACAGCGACCTGTCGAACGGGACCCTCGGCGCCCGAGCAGCGACGATCACGAGCCTGCTGATGCTGGGAGTTCCCGAGACACGCGCAATCGCTCTCACGGGCGACCAGCCCTGACCCGCGGCACTTCGAGCGGAGCCGCGGATCGTCCTGCTCCGGACGCGACATCGTCACCGCACCCTGCCTATAAGAGCTGTCCCGGAAATGATCTTTAACGTGCCTGGTGGCCTCCTGGTTTCCGCGTCACCCGGCAAGGACGAGGTTGTGCAGGCGGGCGATGCCGAGCATGGCGTGGTGAACGCCATCGCCTTTCAGCCGGCAACCGGCAGCCGCGAAGGATCTTCCAGCCCTTCATCCGGGCGAAGACGTGCTCCACCCGGGCACGGACTCTGCGGTAGGAGGCCTTGTGCTCCTCCTTCCAGCCCGGGAGTTCGGTGTGGCCTCTCTCGCGGCGGTGCGGGATGACCAGGCCGGTCCCGGCAACTGCCGTCCGCGATGACAGCGGTCTTGCCGACGGCGTCTTTCGCGCCGGACAGCTCCCACGCCTTGCCGTCGTTGCGGTTGCCGGCGACTGGTCGGCCGACCGCGACGACGAGCCGGGTTTCGGCGTCGATGACGACCTGGTGGTGGGTCAGATGGCCGCCACCGGCCCCGGGTTCGGCATCCTGCCGGACGCGGTGGTGATCCGCACGCTGCTGGTCCCGGCTCTCGTCGCGATCACGGGCCGGGCCAACTGGTGGATGCCACGCGGGCTGGGCCGGATTCTGCGCGTGCCACAAATCAGCGATACCAGCGAAAGGAATCTGAAAGCTCCCGCTTCCTACCGTTCGAGCGACCTGGAAGACACCTACCCGGACCCGTCCGGACGGAGGATCTGATGGAAAGACTCGCAGACTGGGTGACCCGGCACCGACTCGTCGTCGGGCTGGCCTGGCTCGTGATCACCGTGGTCGGCGTACTCGTCGCACCGTCCCTGTCCGGCCGGCTGCAGTCCGGCTCCCACGTCAGCGGACCCGGCTACACCGCCAACACCGCCATCGCGGCGCACTACGGCGGCGCCGCGTCCGATCCTGGCGTGCTGATCCTGAACACCCCCTCTGGTCAGACCATCGACTCACCGCGAGTCAAGCAGGATCTCGCGCGGATCGACAGCACCCTGGCACAGTCCGCGCCGGACCTGCGCGTGGTCTCCTACGCCGCAGACGGCGACAACGCACTGGTCGGCACCAACCGGACCAGCACCATCGTGCTGGCCTACCCGCCGAAGGCCAGCGACGACGTGGGCACGACGCAGATCGACCAGCTGACCGCCGCAGCCCGGCAGGCGGCGCCGGACCTGACCGTCAACGGCACCAGCTACCACGCGCTGGAGGCCGGCAACACGACAGGCGGGGGCAAATCCTCGGTTCTCAGCGAGCTGATCACCGGAGCTCTGGGCGCGCTGCTGGTCCTGGCCTGGGTGTTCGGCTCCTTCCTGGCGCTGCTGCCGCTGATCATGGCGCTCATCAGCGTCCTGACGATGCAGATCCTCATCTACGGCCTGACCTACGTGGTGCCGTCGTCCTCGCCGCTCAACCCGGCGGTGCAGTACATCGTCGCGCTTCTGGGCCTGGGCCTGTCGATCGACTACTCCCTTCTGGTGGTCACCCGCTGGCGGGAGGAGCGCACGCTCGGCAAGTCGAACCAGGAGGCGGTGGCGGCCGCGGTCAAGCGCGCCGGACACAGCGTCTGGTTCAGCGGCGTGGTGGCCTCGCTCGGCCTGTTCGCGCTGATCGTCATCCCGAACTCGATGGTGCGCGGCATCGGCATCTCAGGTCTCTTCATCCCCTCGACCGCCGTGCTCGTCGCGCTGACCCTGCTGCCGGCCATCCTGTCCAAGATCGGGCCGGCGCTGGACTGGCCGAAGCGCGCCTCGCGCCGCCACCCGGCGAGCCGGTTCTGGACCGGCTGGTCGAAGTTCGTGATCAGGCACCGCGTGGCGTCCGCGGTCGTTGGCCTGGGCCTGCTCGGCACGCTGGCCGGGACCGCGACCACGATCAACATCGCGCAGCCCAGCACACAGGCCATGGCCTCGGCCGGCACCTACACTGACGGCCTGCGCACCCTGCAGGCCGACGGGTTCCCGTCCGGCACGCTGACCGCCGTCCCGGTCTACGTCCCGCACGCCGCCGACGCGCCGACCGTGGTCGATTCACTGAGCACGGTGTCCAGTCTGCACGGCGCGGCGCAGGCCACCGGACCCGCCTGGCGCGCCGCCGACGGCTCCGCACTGGTCATCGCCATCCCGCAGACCGAGGTCGGCAGCTCCCACGGCGGTACCGCGCTCGCCGACATCCGCACGGTGGCCGGGCACGGCGCGTTGGCCGGCGGCGACGGGGCGCAGAGCATCGACGAGACAAACGCCACCTACGGCTCGTTCCCGCTGCTGTTCGCGGTGGTCGCGGCGGTGACGTTCCTGCTGCTGGCCCGGGGCATGCGCTCCATCGTGCTGCCGGCCAAGGCGGTGCTGCTGAACATGCTGTCGGTCGCCGCGACCTACGGCGTCCTGGTCCTGGTCTTCCAGCACGGCATCGGGATGCAGGCCCTGTGGGGGACCAGCAGCTACGGCGCCATCGACCAGCTGGCACCGGCGCTGATCTTCGGGTTCCTGTTCGGGGTCTCGATGGACTACGAGGTCTTCATCCTCGCCCGGATCCGGGAGGAATATGACCGGACAACGTCCACGCGCGAAGGCATCATCGAGGGCGTGTCCCGCACCGGGCGCCTGGTGACCTCGGCCGCGATCATCCTGTTCTTCGCGCTGGCCTCACTGTCCACGGCCAACGACGTCACCGTCCGGGAGATCGCCGCCGGCCTGGCCTCCGGCGTGGTGCTGGACGCGATCGTCGTCCGGATGCTGCTGCTGCCGGCCCTGGTCTCGCTGTTCGGGGACCTGAACTGGTGGCTGCCGGACCGGGCACGCCGCGTCCTGCGGCTGGGGCCGCTGCCTGCCGCCACGGAGCCCGGGCCGCGACAGCCCGCGCACGAGGCGCTGACCGTGGGGGATGCTGAGTAGATGCGGGTACTGGTGGTCGAGGACGAGCCGGACGTCGCAGAAGCCCTGACCTGGGGCTTGAAGGCGGAAGGCTACGTCGTGGACGTCGCGGACAACGGGATCGACGCTCTGTGGAAGGCCACGGAGCGTCCCCACGACGTGATCGTGCTCGACGTGATGCTGCCCGGGATGGACGGCTACCAGGTGTGCCGGACGCTGCGCGAGCGCGGGATCTGGACGCCGATCCTGATGCTCACCGCGCTGGACGAGGACCTCGACCACGCCGAGGGCCTGGACAGCGGCGCCGACGACTACCTGCCCAAGCCCTTCTCCTATCCGGTACTCCTGGCCCACCTGCGCTCCCTGACCCGGCGCGCGCTCGGCGCCAGGCCGACGGTCCTCACGGCCGCCGGCCTGGCGCTGGATCCGGCGGCGCGGACGGTGACGCGGGACGGCGTGCCACTGGAGCTGAGCTCTCGCGAGGTCGCGGTGCTGGAGTACCTGCTGCGGGCGGTCGGCCGGGTGGTGGCGAAGACCGAACTGCTGGAGCACTGCTGGGACGTGCACTTCGACGGGGATCCGGCGGTGGTCGAGGTGCTGATGCACCGGCTGCGGCGGAAGATCGACGCCGCGGGGGCGGCTTCCGGGGCGGTCGTCAAGACGGTCCGGGGCCAGGGTTACGTCATCCGGGAGCGGCCGTGACGGCGCGCCTGGCCCGCCGCCTGCGACTCGGCACCGTCCGCTCCCGCGTCACTATCGTGGCCGGTCTGGCGCTGACCGCGGCGGTGACGCTCGGCATCGTGGTGATGTACCTGCTCCAGGTCGACTCCGCACGCCGTACCGTCGACAGTCAACTGCACACCTATGCCACGCAGATCGAGCAGTCGGCGTCCGCCGGCGGCACCTTTCCCAACCCCTTGCCGGCCTCGTCCCTCGACGCCTCTGCCGAGGCCCAGGTGCTGGCCGACGACGGCAGTGTCCTCGCGGCGACCCGGACCCTCACCGGGCTGCCCGCCGTCTACAGCCTGCCGCCGGGTTCCGATACGCCGGTGCGGCAGAAGGCCGCCGACGGTGTCGTCGCCGGCGAGGTCGCCACCTACGGCGAGCATCTCACCGTTGGCGGCCGGCCGGTCTCGATCGTCACCACCTCGCCGACCACGACCCGCAGTCAGATCAACGAGACCTTCGCCCGGCTGCTGCTGATCGGGCTGCCGGCGCTGCTGGTGCTGGCCGGCGGCACGATCTGGCTGGTGGTCGGCCGGGCACTGCGTCCGGTCGAGCAAATCCGGCGCACCGTCACCGACATCACCGACATCTCGGCGACAGACCTGACCCGGCGCGTCCCGGAGCCGGGCACCGACGACGAGGTGGGCCGCCTGGCTGACACCATGAACGCGATGCTGGCCCGGCTGGACGACGCCGCCACTCGGCAGCGGCGTTTCGTCGCCGACGCCAGCCATGAGCTGCGCAGCCCGCTGACCGCGATCCGCACCGGCCTGGAGGTCGGTCTGGCGCATCCGGAGCAGGCGCCGTGGCCGACGATCGCCGAACGCGCGGTCAGGCAGGCGGCGCGGCTTGAGGAGCTGATCAGCGAACTGCTCCAGCTGGCGCGGGTGGACGCCGGCAAGGCCGCGGCCCGGCGCCGACGGGTGCCGCTCGCCGAGCTGCTGACCGAGGTCGAGGCGGGCACCGCGCCGAGCGGACCGGTCCGCATCGAGCTCGACATCCCCGCAGAACTCGCCGTCACCGGCGACGCAGCCGAGCTGTCCCGGGTGTTCCGCAACGTCATCGACAACGCGCTGCGCTACGCGCGGACGACGGTCCGCGTCACCGCCCGCGAAGACGGCGACACAGTACGCGTGACAGTCGGCGACGACGGCCCTGGCATCCCCAGAGAGGAGCAGGAGCGGGTCTTCGACCGATTCGTCCGCCTCGACACGGGCCGGACCCACGGCGTCGGCTCGACCGGCTTGGGCCTGGCCATTGCCAAGGCGATCATCGTCGCGCACGAGGGGTCGATCGCCATCGACACCGCACCCGAAGGCGGGGCTCTGGTCGCCATCACGCTCCGGGGCTTCGGCGAGGCGTTGACCCTTCTCTGAGCTTGTTCTTTAACCTCGGAGGCCGCTCTGGTCTTGTGTGGGTTACGAGACCCGGTCTGTCAGGTTCTGTGGAACGGTGCCGTTCCGCAACGACGGTGGTGTCGGCGGGACGGTCGATAATGTCCGTCATGGCAGATCGCAGTCCGGTTCTCCAGATCCTCACCTCGGCGGCGCGGGAGTCCCTGAAGCCCCTCGGCCTGACCCAGCAGGGGCGATCGCGGCTGTGGGTTGATGATCATGGGTGGTGGCTCGGGGTTGTGGAGTTCACCCCGCCGCGGACCGCTGGCAGCGGTCTGCACGTCGGCGCGATGTGGCTGTGGCACGACGTAGACCACCTGGCCTTCCACGTCGACGCTGTCCGGGTCGGCTCCGAACTGTTTCGCACCGAGGACCAGTTCACGCGGCTGGCACTCAACCTCAGCCAGCAGGCCGCTGCGAACGTGATCGCGCTGAGGGAGAAGTTCCCGGCACCGCCGGATGTCGCCCGATACATCGCATCCAGGCCGGTGCGTCGGGGGTTCCTCTGGGACAGCTTCGACGCCGGGATCGCGGCCGCCCTGGTCGGGGACCCGGACACGGCCCGCCATCACTTCGAGCGGGTCCTCCGAGAGGAGCCGCTGGCGCCCTGGATGGCCGAAGCCCAGGAGAAGACACGTGAACTGCACGCGATGGCGGCAGATCGCGGCGCTGTGACCGCATGGCTCACACGGGCGGTCGGCTCATGCCGGAGCAAGCTGGGCCTGGATCCCGTGCCACTCGCGATCAGCTGAGCGGCCCCACTCGTCGGCATTCGTTCTCAGCGCATCCGGTCGCGTTCGCTGATGCTCTCGGGGCGGCGGACGGTTTTTCCGACGTCGTAGCGGGTGGCGGGTCGTTGGTTCTTGGAGCCGAGTGGCCTGCCGGGGCCGGGTCGGGTGGGTTTGGGTGCACGGGCCGGGCAGGGCAACGTCGGGCGGATGTTCCTGAACCCCCGCCGGACCCGGGACGGGGGGAGCCTGTTCGGCTCGGCCGGTTTCTCCCAGGGCCGGCGGACGTCCTCGGCGAGCGGCCGGGCGAGCCGCAGCTGGGTGTGCGCGACGATGATCAGCCACGTCCAGCGGTCCGCCGCTTCCGGTGTGCGGAGTTTCGGGCGGGTCCAGCCGAGGGTCTGCTTGATCATTCTGAAGGTGTGCTCCAGGTCGAAGCGTCGCAGGAACGCCTGCCAGCGCAGATCGACGTCGGCGTTGCCCAGGCCGGTGGCGGAGGACCACAGCCACAGCGGTAGCGGGTCGCCTCCGCCGGGCAGGTGGTCGACCTGGAGGCGGATCAACATCCCCTCGATGATGGGAAGTTCACTGTAGTGGTCGATCCAGGCGGAGCGGGTGGTGAGCCGGGGATGAAGGCGGTCCCAGGCCATGGCCTTCGCCGTGCCGTAGCGGTCGGTGACCTGGACGGTTGCCGCGTCGGGCTCGCCCCACGTCTCGGGCTTGGCGAAGCGGAACTCCTTGCCGTGCTTCGGAGGGCGCCCTCCCTGGGGATAGGCCTGGGCATACTCCAGCTGCGTGGGTGTCGGCCGTCGCATGACGCGGTCCGAGCGCATCCGGCCCAGAACCCCCACCGGCAGGTCCCTCAGCAGGTAGGCAAGGCGCGGGACGTCGTAGCCGGCGTCGAAGACGACCAGGACATCCGGATCGCCCTCGCGCCAGCGTCCTGCGATAACGAGGTCCTCGACCACCCGGCGGACCTGAACGGCGGTGACCTCGGCGACGTCGTCCTCGGGGCCGAGGCGCACAGCGTCGAGCAGCTGGCACCAGGACGTGCGGCCCGCCTCCAACGCGGCGACGAACGAGTACGGCCAACCCGGGATCATCAGGTGCTGGTCACGGCCCCGGCCGAAGGTGTGGCAGAACAGCCTGTCCGGGCTGCACTCGGCGTCCGGCCGCAGCCAGTTGCTGACGTCCACGGCCAGGACGAGCCGGTCGTCGGCGGCCTTGGGCTGAGGCAGGGCGGCCAGCGTCCGCCGCAGCCGTACTACGTCGACACGGCCGCGGTTTAGCGCGTCGTACAGCGCGCCGTGCCCACGCCGGTGCTCGGCCAGCAGCGTCAGCTCCACCGGCGAGGTCACCGGCCCGTCCGCACACAACAGCGCGTCGGTCAGTTCGAACAACACGTCGCGCCGACTGGTCAGACAAGCGTAGAAGTCACCCCGGAAGCGTGACGCCTCCGCGAACGCCTCCCCGTGGACAGCATCAGGCAGCAGACTCACCCTCACGGCCTTCGTCGTGATCACGTGCACCTTGGTCGGAGCACAGGATCAGACGAAGGCCGCCCTCACGTCCGGCGAACACCCATCTGGGTGATCACGTTCGAGTCGACGTTCGAGCCTGATGGATAAAGCACAAGCTGAAGCCGGCCGACCACGTCGAGGTCCACCGCCGCCGTGTCAGCCGCACAGTGCGCGGAGGAACGGCCGCCTCATCCGACCGCCTGCTCACCCTTGACGACGGTGAAGGCGATGCCGCCCAGCCGCGAGGTGAGGTAGCGGCGCAAGGCCGCTGAGGCGCTGTCTGCCTGGCTGGTCCGCAGTTCAATGCCGGAATGGTCCGTGGCCGGACCGATCTGGTAGACGGGGAACCCCGCAATCGTCGGCGGGCCGTTGTGCGCCATGAGCCCGCGGACGGCCGCCTGCAGTGTCCCCTCGGAATAGCGGCAAGGGAAAATGTCGAGCCGGTTGAGATCGACGGCAGGGTGGGCACGCTTGGCCGCCTGCGCGAGCAGCCTCCCGCGCGACACGTCCGTGACACACAGCGCCACCCGGCCCGGGGTGTAGCCGTCGATCACCGTGCCGAAAATGTCCGAGTACGCGGAGTTGAACTCCTCATCGCCGACGGCCTGTGTAAGCGCCTGTGCCTGCACGGTGTCGGCGGAAGTGCCACTGCCCGCAGCGGGTGAGGCCGCGCCCTGGCCCTGCACGGCATCCCGGCAGGAGGCGGGCACCCCGCCGCTCGGGCTCCTGCTGCCGGACGAGGACACGGACGCGGCGCCGGCAGACGGCCTCTGCGGCGCCGCCGAGTGCCCCAGCGAAGACCCGGCGCACGCCGCAGTGGCAGCCAACATCCCCGAACACAGCGTCAGAGCAACAGCGCGCCGCATGGTGTTCCTTCTCCCGCCCGTAGTCCCCACCAAGCGCAGCCGCTCCCCACCAGCTCCGAAACCCCGCGACACGACGGCGCGCAGTGTAGTCCTCCCGGGATGTTCTCCCTGCCCCGATGTCGGGAAAATCCCGGGTGGGTGGCCGGCCTGGCTGACGGCGTAATCGCTTGGCGCGTGGGAGCCCGCAGTGTAGTCGGCCGCAGGGGTTCCTACAGGCGCCCGGAATTGTTGCCCCTGAGCACGCAAGAGAGCGTCTTCGTCGCCTGTGCCCCGCCAGGGCGGTCACCCGTGGACGGCAGCCGGGGACCGCACGGAGGGGCTGGGCATGGACGTACTGCACGAACGGTGCGCGGGCGCCGACATCAGCAAGACCGACTGCAAGGTGGCCATCCGGGTCCCCGGCAAGGGCGGGCGCCCGCACCGCCAGGTGCGGACCTTCTCCGCAATGACCGACGACCTACTGCAACTGCGCGACTGGCTGCTGGAGAACGGGATCACGGTGATCGGGATGGAGGCCACCGGCGCGTACTGGAAGCCGCTGTTCCACCTGCTGGAGGCGACCGACGCGATCACGCCGTGGCTGCTGAACGCCCAGCACATGAAGGCTGTCCCGGGCCGCAAGACGGACGTGAAGGACTCCCAGTGGATCTGCCGGCTGGACGAACACGGGCTGGTGCGGCCCTCGTTCGTGCCGCCGCGTGAGATCCGGCAGCTGCGCGATCTGACCCGCTACCGCACCGAGACCGTCCGTGACCGGACCCGGGACATCAACCGACTCAACATGTTCCTGGAGGACGCCGGGATCAAGCTGTCCACCGTGGTCTCCGACATCACCGGCACCGGCCCGCGCCGCATGCTGGAGGCGCTGGTGGCCGGGGAACGCGACCCAGAGGTCCTCGCCGAGATGGCGCTGGGCTCCATGCGCGGCAAGATCCCCGTACTGAAGCGATCACTGACCGGCCACTTCAACGAGCACCACGCCTTCATGGTGCAGACGATGCTCACCGCGCTGGACGACGCCAGCGCACCGATCTCCCGGCTGAGCCAGGAGATCGA
The DNA here is from genome assembly GCF_020181035.1 of Streptomyces sp. CoH27. Lineage (GTDB taxonomy): Bacteria > Actinomycetota > Actinomycetes > Streptomycetales > Streptomycetaceae > Streptomyces > Streptomyces camelliae. Next base: position 18,677 of record NZ_JAIQYY010000040.1, on the reverse strand, counting down.
CCGGCAGATGGAGCCGTTCCGCCGCCAGATCGAGCTGCTGATGACCGTTCCCGGGCTGGGCCGGGGCGCCGCCCAGATCATGCTCGCTGAGATCGGCACCGACATGAGCCGCTTCCCCACCGCCGGACATCTGGCCTCCTGGGCCGGGATGTGTCCGGGCAACCACGAGTCCGCGGGCAAGCGTCGGCGGGGCACCACCCGGCCCGGCGACACCTGGCTCAAGGGCGCTCTCGGCGTCGCCGCGCTCTCCGTCTCCCGGTCCAAGGGCACATATCTGGCCGCCCGCTACCGCCGCCTGATCGCCCGTCGCGGACGCAACCGCACCATGGCCGCCATCGGACACGCCATCCTCATCGCGGCCTGGCACATGCTCACCCACGACATCCCCTACCAGGACCTCGGCCCCGACCACTTCACCGAACGGCTCGGCCGGACCCGGCAGACCCGCCGCCTGGTCGCCCAGCTCGCCGCGCTCGGCTACGACGTGGACCTCCAGGACAAGACCACCACCCCCGCGCCGTGATCAACTGCGGCTGATTTTCAAGAGAGCGAGTCGGGAATGACTCAGGGCCGCCGCGACGACCCGGCGTCCCGTGCTGTCAGCCAAGGCTGCCGGGCGGCTTGTCCGTCCGGCGTCGCGCGCGGCCCCGCCGTCGCGCGCGAGGAGCATCAGCGGCGCCCGATCCCCTCGCCGCCGCCCGGGTCCTGTCCCACCCACCCACTTCTCTGTTCTTCCTGCTGTGGGACGTGGACTCGGGGGCGTAGAGGGGATGTCGGCTTCCCGACCACGGCCAGACCAGTGTGGTGACCTGTGGGTTCTCGGGCGGGCACGGGAGTGGGTGCGGACGGTTGTCGGCACGGTTGTCGGCGGGGATGTGGGCCTGGTCCACGGAGGTGTTGTCGCTTCGTGACCGTGGTCGGGCCTTCGTGGTCGGGGTTCTGGTCGGGGCCGGCTGCTGCTGTGACCGGTACGCGTGGTGCCGGGCAGGACGGTGCCGCACCGGACGGGAAGCGAGCAGAGCCGTGATGATCGCCGTGGACGTGGGCAGCGGAGACCGGATGGCGCTGGGTGTACCGGCGCAGTACCGGATGGCCACCACCGAGCAGATGCACCGGGTGATCGCCCCTGAAGTGCGCATCGAGCAGACCAGGCGCAGGCTGGCCAGGCTGCGCGTGGAGGGGCTGGTCGACCGCATCACCCTGCCGCAGGCCGGACGAACCCGGGTGTGGTTCCCCACCCCGTACGGCGTGCAACTCGCCTGTGAGTGGCCCGAGCTGCGCGGGCGCCGGCCCTCCAGGACCGTGTCCGATCCGACCGCCGTACGGCTGAAGGCCGGCCACACGCTGACCGTGACAGAGACCGCGCTCGCCTTCCTTGAGGACGCCCGCCGCCGCGGCGAGCTGTGCCGGCCGCTGGACTGGATCCCCGAGGTCCACCACCCGATCGGAATCGGCGAGGCCGTCATCCCCGACGCACTCCTGTACTACCAGCTCGGCCCAACTGGCGGCGAGAGCGGGGCGATTCAGCGGGCGTTCGTGGAAGTCGACCGGGCCACCATGGGCCCCGAACGCCTCGCCGCCAAACTCACCGCGTACGAGCGCCTGCACCGCTACGTGCCCATGGTGCCGGGGCGCCGGCCGACCTTCCAGGAACCTGCGGTGGAGGAGTGGCGGCGGCGGTACCCGCTCTTCCCCCGCGTCCTGTTCGTCCTGGACGGCACCGGACCCGCCGGCGTCGAGAACCGGATCAACGCCTGCGCGCGGCCGCCAGGCCGCTGGCGCCCTTCCTGAGGGAAGTCCCCGTCCTCGCGGCGCCGCTGGCCGACCTGCTCCACCACGGCCCCGCAGCACCCGCATGGCGCCCCGTCCACAACCCCGACCAGCGAGTCCCCTGGACCGGACGTGAGACCCGGCAGGCGTAACCCGCCGACCAGCCATGGTCGGGGCTGGGCACGGCATGGCCGTACCCGTGGTCGGCCCCGTGGTCACCCCGACCATGCGCAAGCAGCGCCGCGGCGAGACGTAGGTCGTGAACGAGGTGCCCGTCAGTTGCCGCCGCGCGCACAAAGGCTGCCGTGATCGGGGAGGAAAACTCCCGTCAAGAAGTTCCCGGCTCGCGGCAACCCTTTGCGGCCCCTGCGACCACAAGGGAGTGGATCCGGCCAGCCCGGTGGCCGCATCCACCCGCCCCCTCGTGCACAGTTCGCAAGGAGAACGTCTACCCATGAGCAACCCCACGAACGGCAGGCGCCGCGGGCGTCACCGCCGTCGCCTGAGCGCCACAGCTCTGGTGCTCGGTGTGTCCCTCACCGTCGGGTCGTACTTCGTGTTCGTACAGGAGGACTCCCAGGCCGCGACGGTCGACGGCGATGCCTACTACAGGCTGGTCTCGGTACACAGCGGCCAGGTGCTGGATGTCAACGCCTTCTCCACCGCCGACGGCACCCGGATCCAGCAGTGGACCGACCAGAACTCCGCCAACCAGCAGTGGAAACTGAGGTCCACCGGGGACGGCTACTACGAGCTGGTGAACCGCAACAGCGGCAAGGTGCTGGGCATAGCGGGCGACTCGACCAGCCAGGGGGCTGTCGCCGAGCAGCAGACGGACCGCTCCTCCGCCTCCCAGCAGTGGCGGATCGGCGATGTGAGCGGGTCCGACGCCGTCACCTTCACCTCCCGCAAGAGCGGTCAGGTCCTGGACGTCACAGGCAACTCCACGGCCCGGGGCGCGCAGATCATCCAGTGGCCCGGGTGGGGTGGTGCCAACCAGCAGTGGAAGCTGGTGAGGGTGCCCGGCACGCCGGTGCCCGGGGCCGGGTCCGGCGGCGCACAGGGCTCCGGGTCGTACGTGTGGCGGAACGCCCCGGTGGCGGGCGGCGGTTACGTCACCGGCCTGATCTTCAACCAGAAGGAGAAGGGCCTGCTGTACGCGCGCACCGACATGGGTGGCGCGTACCGCTGGGACACCGGCGCCGAGCAGTGGATCCCGCTGACCGACTGGGTCGGTCAGAAGGACTGGAACCTGCTGGGCATCGAGTCGCTGGCCACCGACCCGGTCGACCCGGACCGGCTCTACCTCGCGGCCGGCACCTACACCAACGACTGGGCCGGCAACGGTTCGATCCTGCGCTCCACCGACCGCGGCCGCACCTTCCAGCGCACCAACCTGCCGTTCAAGCTGGGCGGCAACGAGGACGGCCGTGGGGCGGGCGAGCGCCTGGTGATCGACCCCGCGAACCACGACCACCTGCTGCTGGGCACCCGCAAGAACGGCCTCTGGCGCAGCACCGACGCCGGGGTGACCTGGAGCCAGGTCTCCTCGTTCCCGGTCAAGGACGGCGCGAGCTTCGGCACCGGCATCTCCTTCGTGACCTACGGCCAGGCCGGCAGCAACACGATCTACGTCGGCGTCGCCGACAGGTCCACCAACCTGTACCGGTCCACCGACGGCGGCAGCTCCTGGCAGGCGGTCTCCGGGCAGCCCACCGGCCAGGTGCCGCAGCACGGTGTGCTCTCCGGCGACGGCTCGCTGTACCTGACCTACAGCAACGCCCCCGGGCCCAACGGCGTGACGGCGGGTTCGGTGTGGAAGTACAACACCTCCGGCGGGGCGTGGAAGAACATCTCGCCGTCCCAGGGCGGCTACGGGTTCGCGGGTCTGGCCGTCGACCCGCAGAAGCCGTCCACGGTGATGGTCACCACGCTGGACCGCTGGTGGCCGCAGGACGAGGTCTACCGCAGCACCGACGGCGGTGCGACCTGGAAGACCCAGTCCGACAAGTCCGTGCGGGACGCCTCCATCGCCCCGTACCTCGGCACCGGCATCGGGCACTGGATGACCGCGCTGAGCATCGACCCGTTCGACTCCGGGCACGTGATGTACGGCACCGGCAACGGCATCTGGGCCAGCAAGGACGCCAACGCGACCGACAACGGCGGCACCAGCCACTGGTTCATCGGAGCCCGCGGGCTGGAGGAGACCGCACTGTACGACGCGGTCTCCCCGCCCGGTGCCGCCGCCCTCATCACCTCCATGGGCGACCAGGGCGGCTTCGTGTACGACGACCTGACGAAGGAGCCCACCGGGCGGCTGACCAACCCGACGATCTACAACAGCACCTCCCTCGACTTCGCCCAGTCCAACCCCTCGCTGGTGGTCAGGGTCGGCAGGGGCGGTGCGCAGGACGGCGCCCTCTCCACCGACGGCGGCCACACCTGGAACGGCTTCAAGGGCGAGCCGGTGCCCAGTGCGGACAGCGGCCACATCGCGATCGCGGCGGACGGCTCCAGCTTCGTCTGGACCGAGGCCGGCCAGGCCCCGTACCGCTCCACCGACCGGGGCGCGAGCTGGTCGAGGGTCAACGGCCTCGGCAACGATGCCGTGGTCGTCGCCGACCGGTCCTCGGCCAACACCTTCTACTCGCTGAACAACGGCACGCTCTACGCCAGCACCGACGGCGGCGCGAACTTCACCGCCCGCGCCGCCAACCTGCCGGGCGGCAAGCTCAGCGCCGTCCCCGGCGTCGCGGGCGACCTGTGGCTCTCCGGCGACGGCACGGGTCTGCTGCACTCCACCGACGGCGGCCGCAGCTTCACCAAGCTGTCCTCGGTGGAGTCCGCCTCCGCCGTCGGCTTCGGCAAGGCCGCACCGGGCACCTCGTACCAGGCGCTGTACCTGATCGGCACCGTCAAGGGCACCGCCGGCGTCTTCCGGTCCACCGACCGGGGCGCGAGCTGGGTCCGGATCAACGACGACGCGCACCAGTGGGGCAACTTCGCCGGCCAGCGCATCGTCACCGGTGACCCCGACACCTACGGCCGGGTGTACATCGGCACCAACGGTCGCGGTCTCCAGTACGGCGACCCCTCCTGAGATCCCGACCCCCTGAGCGGGGCCGCAGGCACAACGGCCTGCGGCCCCGCCGTGGTTGACGGACCGCCCGTCGTCTTCACCACTCCGCCGGAGGCGCAGGTCAAGCTGTGATGGGTGAACGAGGCTTGACCGAGGTCACCAGCGTGCCGAGGCGGAGGCGCTCGGTGACGCCGGCGGCGGCGGTCAGCGTCGGGACCGCGCCGAACCTGGACAACGTCGGCCCGGACCGGGCAGCCCCGGGCAAGCCGGTGGCGTTCAAGGACGTGGGCCGGTGTACGGCAGCGGTCGGGCACCGGCGTCCCCGCGGACGAAGATCCAGTTGGCCAGGGCACGCCGCAAGCCCGCCGTGGGACAGCGGCCGGTCGCGTACATCTACACCCGCTGGTACGGAGACCGGGTCGCGTTGTGGGACCCAGAGCAGGCGGTGAAGATGCGGCCGCTGTCGGCCCTGCAGCACCGGCAGATGCAACAGCAGCGGCGGCGGACCTGTACCGACTGCGGCGAGATGTTCCCGCGCCCGGTGTGGGGATGTGCGGCCAGCGCAAGGACCGGGAAGCCCCTCCTGCCGGGCGATGCCTGGCGCAGCAGTTCCCGCTCACGGTGTGGGCCGCGATGAGCGAGCACGAGCAGGCGACGGCCGCCCGGCACTGCACCCTGTGCGAGCAGGAGATCGAGCAGGAACACGCGGACGCGCAGCGGCGGGCGGACCGGGCCCGGTAGGACGACCTCGGCCCCACCATCACCTGGGCCGAGAAGATCCTGGCCAATCCGGACGCGCACGCGATCCTGGAACACCGAGACGACCGGCCTGACCGCGACGTCACGGATCGTGGAGATCGCCGCCACCACGGCGGCCGGGACGGTACTGCTCGACACGCCGCTCAGCCCCGGCGAATTGATCCCGGCGGAGGCGACCGGAAACCGACGGGTTCCTGGAATCCTGAGCCCCCTGGCTAGGAACCCGGAGGCCTCCCCGGACCGGGGAGGCCAGAGCCCGTCTGGTTCCCACGGCGGAAGATCGGGATGCGGCCGATCCGCCCGTTGCAGGACAAGCTCTATGTATCGGAAAAACGTGACGCATCCGCCGCTCCAGCGTCCTAACATCACGCGCATGGCAACGCCCCTTCCGCGCAAGGTCCATCTCGACCTGAACCACTGGTATGCGCTCGGAGACGCCTTCGCAGGCGTGTCTAAGAATCCCGATCACGTGTCGGTCCTGAAGCAGCTCCGGGGCCATGTCGAGCGGGGAGAAGTCGTGTTCCCGCTCTCGTCGGTGCACTACATGGAGCTGGCCGAGAACCCTCGTGACGATCACCGGGAACGGGCAGCGGATGTGATGACCTTGCTGTCCAGGTTCACGGCTATGGCTCTCGACTCCAAGATCCTCGACGAGGAGATGGCGCGGGACCTTGACCGTCGGTTCGGCCGCCCCGCCTTCCCCATAAAGGTGGCGAAGTTCGGCGTCGGTGCGGGGTTCGCGTTCGGCGAGCCCAGGTGGATGGTGCTGGACGGGATCACGGAGGAGAAGCGCCAAAAGTTTGAGGCCCGCGTGGGGATGTCCGTGTCAGAATTCGAGGCTTCGGTGAACGCGACTGCGGAGTACTGGGTCTTGAGGGGGCTGACCGCCACTCTGCGGTCCGCGCTTCCGGGCTATGACGGCTCTTCGAACTTGACCGTGGCATCACAGTCTTGATGAATGGGCGACGGCCACAACCTGGTGCGATGACGCGCATAGGCCGCTGGTGAAACGCTGCTGTTCTCGTCAGAGTGTGTCCGGCGGAGGTTGAGGCAGTGGGTGGGCTCCTTCGGGGCGCAGGCCGTCGAAGATGATCGCGAGGTATCGCTGCCACAGGTCTGGTGAGGCATCCGGAATGGAGCTGGTCACGTAGTTCGGCGCGCACATCAGCAGGATGACGTCGGTGCCGGTGACGTCGGGCCGGATGGCGCCGTCTGCACGGGCCCGGTCGACCAGGGTGTCGATGGTCTGGAACATGTCCGTGCGCGCGTTGCCGACTTCAGGGCGGGTGTCGCCGGCCTCCTGTAGGAACGCCAGGTCGCGTTGTTGCCGCTGATGTGCGGCGGCGGCGAGGAACTCCAGCAGCGCGGCGCCGGGGTCGTCGGAGTCCAGCAGGCGTTCGCCGACGGCGGCGAGGGCTTGGATACGGTCCAGCACGATGGCGGCGATCAGGTCGTCTTTGGTCGGGAAGTGGCGGAAGACGGTGCCTTTCCCGATCCCGGCCCGGCGCGCGATATCAGCGACGGAGGCGTCCAGTCCGTGCTCGGCGAACTCGTCGGCCGCCGCCGCCAGCAGCAGTGCGCGGTTGCGGGCGGCGTCGGCGCGTAGCGGGCGGGACGTGGTCACGGTCGCAGCCTAACAAGTTGACCGCCCGGTCCGGTTATCGCTAGCGTCCCCCGTTGGGCGGAACATGACCGCCTGGTCCGTTTTTCTGGAGGGGCTTTGAACATCCATGGATCGATGAAAGCCGTCGTGGCGACCGCCTACGGACCGCCGGAGCAGTACACGGTGGCCGAGGTCCCCATTCCGCGACCCGGCCCAGGACAGATCCAGGTACGGATCGCCGCCGCGGCGATCAATCCGGCCGACGTCCGACTGCCCAGCGGCGAGTTCGGCGACGCCGTGCGGCTGGAGTTCCCGCACATCCCCGGCAACGACTTCGCCGGAACCGTCACCGAAGTCGGCGCCGACGTCACCGCCTACCGGGTCGGCGATGAGGTGTTCGGCCTGGCCGTGCCTCGGGCGTTGCGCGCGATGGCCGGCAAGCGCCCGTCGGTGGGCACCGGCACGCTGGCCGAGTACGCCGTCATCGAGGCGGACACCCCGCTTGTCGCGCACCGCCCGGCCGAGTTGCCGGCCGAGGACGCGGCGGCGCTGGCCACCGCGGGCCTGACCGCGCGGGCGATCGCGACGACCGCGAACATCCAACCAGGCGAGCACGTGTTGGTCGTCGGGGCGACCGGCGGCGTCGGCACCGCCTTGATTCCGCTGCTGGCCGCGGCGAAGGCCCACGTGACCGCCACAGCGACCGACGCCGACGCCGACGTACTGCGCGAGCTCGGTGCAGCCGAGATCATCGGCTATCAGCAGGCGGACTACCCTGCCGGCATCGACGTCGCTGTCAACGTGGTCCTGCCGGGCGAACGCCTGACCGGCCTGGCCGCGGCGCTGCGTCCCGGCGGCCGCCTGCTCACTATCACCTATCCGGTGCCGACGCCGGAGCTGATCGGCCGTGACGATGTCGAGATGCACTTTGTCCTCGACATGGACGGCGACCTCGGCGGCATGCGTGAAGTCGGCGACGCAGCCGTGCGTGGAGAACTGCGTGCCACGATCGGACACCGGTACCGGCTCGACCGCGGCCCGCAGGCATGCGCTGACTTCATCCGCGTGCACACCACGGGCAAACTCGTCGTCACGAGGTAACCGTGCATCCCGTCGGCACGAAGGACGTCCCATCGGCGCCTCGCAGGCCACGAGCAGGCGAAGCCCCGATGGGCGAACCCTCAACGTCCTGCCAGAACCTACAGGGACCCAGGGCTTGAACCACAACAATACGGCGACTGTGATGCTCGGCCTGGACGGGGTGACGGTCGTAGCCGCCCACGCGGACGAGAACGGTAGTCCGATGCTGGCGCTGGTCACGGCCTGCCAGGACGCGCGGCATTGCCCGGGACGCGGGCAGCGCGCAAGTAGATCGTCAGGGCTGGTGACCACGACTCCGCGAGACCTGCCGCTGGCAGGGAGGCCGACACTCCTGCGATGGACGAAACGCCGGTGGGAGTGCCGGAACCCAGCGTGTGACCGTCGGTCGTTCACCGAATCGCTGCCAGCGATCCCCGCGCGCTCCGGCCTGACCAGCAGGCTGCGGGCCTCGGCAGGGGCAGCGGTCGCCGACGCCGGCCGGACGGTCCTGCAGTCGGCCCGGGACCACGAGCTGTCATGGCCGGTCGTGAACGCCGCGTTCGTCGCACATGCACAGGCGGTGCGTCCGCAGGCGACACCGAGCGTCAAGCATCTGGGGATCGATGAGACCCGACGCGGCAGGGCGAAGTTCCGCCTTGTCCTTGGGCCCGATGGTGCCGACGTCTGGGAGGTGGTGGCGGACCGATGGCATGTCGGGTTCTGCGACCTGACCGGTGGCGCCGGGCTGCTCGGGCAAGTCGAGGGTCGCACCGCCCCGTCGGTATCGGAGTGGATCGAGGCGCAAGCCGCCCAGTGGCGGGCCGGGGTGAAGGCCGTCGCCATCGACATGTGCACCGTCTTCAAAGCCGCCGTCACCACATCCCTGCCGCACGCAGTGCTGGTCGTGGACCGGTTCCACATCGTGCAACTGGCGAACAACGCGGTCACCGAGGTCCGCCGCCGCGTCACCCTGACCCAGCGCGGCCGACGCGGGCGCAAGGGCAACCGGGAGTGGGAGCTGCGTAACCGGTTGACCCGGGCGGCCTCCCGGATGCACGCCGACCACCTCGATCCCATGGTCGACGACCTCAAGGCGCTGCCGAAGAACATCGGCGAACCGATCCTGGCGGCCTGGAACGTGAAGGAGGATCTGCGCGACCTGCTGGACCTGCATGGCACCAACCCCACTCGACAGCAGATCGGCCAGCTGCTCACCCGGTTCTACGAGTCTGCCGCTGCCAGCGGCCTTCCGGAAATGGAGCGCCTGGCCACCGCCGTCAACACCTGGTGGCCACAGATCCTGGCCGGGATCACCACAGGGATCACGAATGCCGCCTCCGAAGGCATCAACCGCGCGATCAAGACCGACGCCCGCTGCGCCTACGGCTACCGCAACCCCGCTGACCAGCGACTCCGCGCCCACTGCGCCACCACCCGACGCTCACGAGGACACCTCACGGCTCACCCCAGCGGACCCCACGGCCAACCCCGAGAGCACTCAACCCCTTGATGCCACGGTCAAGCTCGATGAGCCGGAATATGTCGATTTCGAGGATCTCACCAGCGAGCACGAACAGTGGCAACGCGACGGACTGTGACCATTCGATGAGGGCGTCGGAGGTGTGGCCTACCAGATGCCGCAGTGGTAAGGCCTGCTGTCTGCGGGATCGATGCAAGCCCGGACCACGGAGTGTCTGACCCCAGACGTATCCCAAGCGAACGCCGTCTCCTCCGGTTAGTCACCGGCCGGGCGCGGCTGTCCTACCGCCGCGCCGAGGAGATCTTCGAGGAGAGCATCCGGCTGCTGGCCAACCCACTCGCCAGCCCGGATGACTTCGACGAACTGGAAGGCTGGACGCTCCACCGCCTCCGCCACAGCGCGCTGACACATGACGCGGAGGACGGGACGTCCACGCCGATGTTGCTGGCCCGCTCCCGCCATGCCTCCGTACGGTCCCTGGAGCGGTACGCTCGTCCCGGCGTTGACGCGGTCGTAAGTGACCCCGAGCGCTCAGGGCTTCAGGATCATCGCATGGCCCTCTGTGGGTCTATCGCGGCGTGCGGTGCGTCGCGGCCAACCGAGCGCTGCGACCTCGTCGCTGCCCGCGAGGTGGACATAGACGCCGGTCAGGTACACGTTCCGGGTGTCCGCCGAACACCCGGAACGAGAAGGTAATGGACAGTCCTTACAGAGCAACGACTACCTGGCGCCCTTCTCTCCACGCTCCCAGACGCGGAAGGCCAGCCATCGGTGACACCGTCCGCACTCCGACCACGCAGCGACCTCCAGGTCGTCGTTGCAGCTGTGGACGAGCTCGGTGTAGGTCAAGCGCGGAGTGTTCTCCCCACACTGCGGGCATGCCGCTACGCGACCGCTAGATGTCATCGCTGTCCCCTCTCACCGGGCCGCCCGGCGTTCAGGAGGCAGGCGACTGCTGGCAGCAGCCATTCCCCCTGGAGAGCGGCCACCTGAGCCGAGGGGGACATCACCAGCACGATGCCCAGTACCAGCGTGGCCACGAAGGCAACGCTCATACACGGCAGGTCTATCCTGAAGTTGACGAGCACGAGGGTCTCCTTGTGTTTGAGCAGAAGGCCGCTCCCTGCTTCCGCCCAGAAGCACCAGGGGGCGGCCTTGGCTTTTGTCGTAAGGCCCCGATGCGGGCCTACGGTCCAGCGGTTCGAAAGGTCACATGAAGGAGGCTCCTTCCTCTTGTTGACGTGGCCGCCGACGACGACCGCTGCCAAGAGTCTGGAACCGGGCCCCTCTAAGGACAACGGCTGGGAGACGCGCGTAGAACATGCCGGACGAAGGAGAACACTCCCAAACGCTGGCGAAGCCCTGTAGCGCTGACGAACAATGACGAACCAACAGTGCCGTTCTGTGTCATTCACGGGGGGGACATATGCCTGGCCAGCGAACTTCGCCAGAGCCGCCGGATGCCCAACTCGCCTTCGCGGCTGAGCTGCGCGAACTTCGGCGGCGGACCTACAAGAAGCCAACCGAGGAAGCGTTCGCCCGGAGGATGGGGTGCGGTCGCAGCACCGTCTCGGCGATCCTGAACGGTCGGCGATTCCCGAACTGGGAGCACACGGCGGCCTTCGTTGAGGCATGTGGTGCGGATCCGTCGAAGTGGCGGGAGCGATGGCTGCAGGCGAACAGGCAGATCGAGGAAGCCTCCAAGGGGCACCCCTCCCCCTTCACACAGCTACCGTTCATCAGCGGACCGGAGGCCAAGGGGGACGCCCTGCTGGCTGCGCACTGGTACCGGAACAACCGCGAGTTCTACGAGGCGGCCTCTGCGCGTGCCCAACAGGCCCGCTCAGAGATCCGGGTCACATACACGCGCCGTTACCCGCCCACTCAGTACACAACCCCGGCCTCCGCTGAATACTTCAGGACCATCTTGGACTGGGCCAACGAAGACAGTGACGACGAACGCAGCGTACGGCGCATCATCGGCATCCCCGAACGTAACGGCGTGCCTGACAGTGACATGTTCTCCTGGGCTCGCCAGCACTACGAGGACAGCAAGCACATCCTCACCTACGAGGCCAGCGTGTTGCGGTGGACCGCGGCAGCTGATGGTCTGAACATGGCGCTGATCGACGACAGCGTGGTGTTCTTGGCGTTCTCCGGAGGGCCGCGTCAGAAGTTGAACGGCTTCAGTGTCGAGGATCCCACGTTCATGACCTACTTCGCCGCGTACTTCGACCAGCTTTGGGCTGCTCTCCAGCCCCTGGGGACTTACCTCAGCGCAGTAGACGGCAGCCGCATCGACGAGCCTGCTGAGTAGGCCACGAGCGGCCCGCCGGCGCGACTGGGTCGCCCTGTACGAGAGCGACGAGAACATGGTCAGCTGTCTCGCCGATAGCACCGGCGGACACGACTGCGTGGTACGGCACGACGCCCCAGAGTGTCGCTCTCAGCGGTGACCTCTCCGTGATCAACTACTGGCGGCTTATGTTTTTTGGCGGGCCGGACCAGCGGGATGACGACCGGCCGCGGCACTGGAAACGGCCGCACCAGAACCTGCCGCGCCCCACGCGCGGAACGAAGCCGTGCGAGGGTCACCCGCGGCGCCGGCAGCCCGGCCGCCGCCCTCGCGATGGTGTTCAAGCTCGTCGAGTCCGCCCAGGCCGCTGGCGCGCGGTCACCGGTGCGCACCTCGTGGCCCTGGTCCGCTCCGGCGCCCGGTTCGAAAACGGCGTCCTGGTCGAGCGGAAGGAGGTCACTGCAGCCTGATCAGGCACGCAATCGTCATCCGACAAGCCCCGCTTGATTCCTCTCGGCTTGACGCATGCCGATATGGGCATATGATCGCTGTCATGGCACGAGCAGCGACGACGTCGGACGTCTTCAACGCGATCGCCGAGCCGCAGCGCCGGGACATCCTGGCGCTGCTGCGGGCGGGTGAGCGGCCGGTGACCGACCTGGCCCAGGAGCTGGGGGTGAGCCAGCCGCGGGCGTCCAAACACCTGCGGGTGCTCCGGGAGGTCGGGCTGGTGCGGGACCGCAAGGCAGGCAAGCAGCGCCTCTACGGCCTGGACGCCCGCGGGCTGCAGCCGGTCCACGAGTGGGTCGGCGGATTCGAGCGGTTCTGGAACGAGAGTTTCGACCGGCTGGACACCTACGTGCGGGACCTCAAGCAGACACGGCAGGAGGAATGACCGATGGCAGGGGCAAGGCAAGAAGCGCGGGCGGAACCGGCGACGGCCGACCGGGAGATCGTGATCTCCCGGGTCATCGACGCCCCGCGGGAGCTGGTGTTCGAGGCGTTCACCGAGGTCCGGCACCTGTCGCGGTGGTGGGGTCCGAAGGGGTTCACCACCACCACGCGGTCCTTCGAGTTCCGTGAGGGCGGGGAGTGGGACTTCGTGCTGCACGGGCCGGACGGGACCGACTACTCCGAGTGGATCCGCTGGCTGCGGATCGCCCCGCCGGAGCGGATCGAGCTGCTGCACGGTGAGTCCCGCGACGACCCGAACGCCTTCGAGTCGGTCCTCACGTTCGCGCCGGACGGCGCGGCGACCCTGATCGTGATGCGCACGGTGTTCCCCACCAAGGAACTGCGCGACGAGGCGGTCGAGAAGTACCACGCGATCGAGGGCGGCCAGCAGACCCTGAACAACCTGGCGGCCTACGTCACCCAGATCGTTCGGAAGGGGGCGGAGGGCTGATGGCCGGGAAGGTGTTCTTCAGCGTGTCGATGTCGCTGGACGGGTTCATCGCCCCCGAGTCCCTCGGGGACTTGATGGGGCAGCAGTGGATGGAACTGCAGCAGTGGATCTTCCCGCAGCGGTTCTTCCGGGAGAACCTGAAGCTAGGCGAGGGCGGCGAGGAGGGGCGCGACAACGACATCGTGCGGGAGACGTTCGAGCGCACCGGCGCGAGCGTCATGGGCAAGCGCATGTTTGACGCCGGCGAGCAGATGTGGCCGGAGGAGGCGCCGTTCCACACGCCGGTCATCGTCGTGACGCACGAGAAGCGTGACCCCTGGGAGCGGCCGGGCGGGACCACTTTCCACTTCGTCAACGACGGCATCGAGACCGCGCTCGACCAGGCCCGCGAGGCCGTCGGCGACCGCGACGTCCGCATCGCGGGCGGCGGCGCGACGATCCTTGAGTACGTGAACGCCGGACTTGTCGACGAGTTCTCGATCGCGCTGTCACCCGTGCTGTTCGGCTCCGGAATCCGCCTGTTCGAGGGCGTGGACGCGTCCAGGGTCGCGCTGGAGCAGGTCCGTTCGGAGCCGTCGTCGCGGGTGACGCACCTGACCTACGCCGTGCACCCACGGTAGCCGCGCCACCACTCCACCCCAGAGACCCGAGCACCCGCGGCGCACACGCTTGAATCAGCAGGCCACCACGGCCAACTGCGAATTCGCATTACCTGATCCACAACTATTGACTATTGCTCCTGCAATCCGGAGAAGCCGCTATGCGGAAGGACTATCCGTGGCTGGGGACGGAGCCGCTTCCGTCGTGGGCGCCAGAACATTCCCCGTGGAGATGCGCTCCTTCCGCCATGGCAGGAGCAGCGCGCTCGCCATACACAGCAGCCCAGCGATGAGCAGGGCACCGCGGACTCCCACTGGGGCGGCGATGAGACCACCAGCGATCATGAAGGCGGCCTGGCATGTCTTCGAGCCGACGGACCAGGATGTGCCGACGCGGGACATGAAAGCGTCCGGTGTGGCCGACATGCGATACGTGGTGAACGACGGGTTGAAGACCCCGGCGGAGAAGAGCAGGCCGAAGTCGGCGGCCACGATGACGAACACGCCGAGGGCACCGGAGGGCGTCAGTGGCAGCAGGATCGTCCAGAGCGTCCGCGCAACACCGGACAGCAACAGAATGCGGCGCTGTCCGAATCGCTGGGTGAGCAGTGGGGCCAAGCGTGAGCCCAGCACGCCGCCCAGGCACGGCAGTCCCAGGGCAAGTCCGTACTGCCACGGTGCCAGGCCAAGGTCATCCAGCATGAGGACGGCCATCAGTGGTGACGTCATCATGATGGATCCACCAAAGAGCAGCGCGTTGAAGAACAGCGGCCGCAGTCCTGAGTGCCGCAGGAGGTACTGCCAACCGGCAGCGATGTCGCGGCCCAGGTGAGAGGTGGCGGCGCGGGCCGGTGGCGCGGGTTCGGGCTGTCGGATGCGACGGATACCCAGGGCCGATCCGAGGAAGGACAGCGCGTCGGCAACCATCGTGACGCCCGTGCCCAGTGCCCCGATTAGAAGCCCGCCCACGGGCGGGCCGGCGCTGACGCTGATCCAGTTGGTCGTCTCAAACAGGCTGTTGGCACGAAGACGGTGCCCGGGCAGGACAAGTGCCTTCAGATGTGCGCCACTCGCCGCGTCGAACGCGACAGACGCCGCCGTCTGCAGAACGCCGACGACACACAGCTGGGTGTAGGTGAGCCTGCCGAAAGCCATGGCGACCGGGACGCTCGCCAGTAGAACGCAGCGGGCCAGGTCGGCGGTGATCATGACCGGCCGCTTGTACTGGTGCTCGATACGCACACCGAGCGGCAGAGCGATCACTCCACTGGCCACGGCAGACAACGCAGCGAGCAAAGAGACCTGGAACGCAGAGGAACCCAGCGCCAGGAGGGCAATCAACGGCAATGCCCCCATGCCGACGGCACTGCCCGCCGCGCTGACCGCGTAGGCGCCCCACAACTGCCGGAAGTCCTGCCCGAGCGTGCCCCGCCGTACCAACCGAACCTCCCGAGGTGTGAAGGCGCTCAGCGTAGTGACTCGGACCAACCACCACCCCGTGATCAAGACATCACCAGACGCATCTCAGAGCTGAGATCAGAAACAGGTACTCAGCTTGTTACTTAACCTCTGGCTTCGAACGACGTCCCGAACGGTGTCACTCACCTGGGCATTCGCCGGACAGGCGGACGGCCCCCGCATGAGCATGCGTTCCGTCACAGAACCGCATTCATACGAAGGCCGCAGAGGTGAGTCTGCTGCATCACGATGCCCGGCACGAGGCGTTCGACTTCACATCCCACTTTCGGGAGGACCTCTACACATGTCTGACCCGGCGCTGTGACACGCTGTTCGAGCTGTGCGACGCGATGCTCTGCGAGGACGGCCCGGTGACCTCGCCGGTCGACCTGACGCTGCTGGCCGAACACCGGCGAGGGCACGGCGCGATGTACGACGCGCTCAACCAGGGCCGCATCGACGTGGACCGGTTGCGCAGGGCGCTGGCGATACTGCCGCAGCCCAAGGCCGCGGACGCGCGCCTGGTCCTGGCCGTCGATGTCTCCGCGTGGCTGCGTCCCGACGCGCCGACCAGTGCGGACCGCCTGTTCTGCCACGTCTACGGACGCTCGGGACGCTCCTCGGACCAGTTCATCCCCGGCTGGCCGTACTCCTTCGTCGCCGCGCTGGAGACGGGACGCACGTCGTGGTGCCAGCTGCTGGATGCGGTCCGGCTCGGTCCCGACGACGATGTCGCCGAGGTCACCGCGGCCCAGGTCCGCCGCGTGGTCACCGACCTGATCGGCCAGGGCCAGTGGGAAGCCGGTGACAAGGACATCCTGGTCGTCTTCGACGCCGGCTACGACGCCCCGCGCATGGCCCACCTCCTCGGCGGCCTGCCCGTCGAGGTGCTGGGACGGATGCGTTCGGACCGTGTCATGCGACGGCCGGCACCCTCGCTCAAGGAGTACGCCCTGTCCTATCCCCAGGGCGGGCGACCGCCGAAGCACGGCAAGGAGTTCCGCTTCGCCAAGCCCGATACCTGGGGCGAGCCCGACGCGAAGACGGTGCAGGTCACGGACCGCTACGGCACCGCGCAGGCGATGGCCTGGGACCGTATCCACCCCCGGCTCACCACCCGCAGCGCGTGGATCGACCACGACGGCGAACTCCCCATCATCGAGGGCACCCTGATCCGCCTGACGGTGGACCACCTGCCCGGCGGAGGCGACCCACTGCCCCTCTGGCTGTGGTCCTCCAAGACCGGGATGACCAGCACAGCCGTCGACCTGCGGTGGCAAGCGTTTCTCCGCAGATTCGATCTTGAGCACACTTTCCGTTTCGCAAAACAAACCCTCGGCTGGACGCGCCCCAAGCTCCGCACTCCTGAGGCGGCGGACCGGTGGACATGGCTCGTGATCGCGGCGCACACCCAGCTCCGCCTCACCCGCGAAGCCGCCGCTGATCTCCGCCGCCCCTGGGAGAAGCCGGCCGAGCCCGGCCGGCTCACCCCGGCCCGCGTCCGACGAGGGTTCAGAAACCTCCGCCCTCACCTGCACTGTCCGGCCCGTGCGCCTAAACCTTCAACTCCAGGCCCAGGACGCCCACCTGGCTCGAAGAACCGACGCCCCGCCACCCGTTACGACGTAGGCAAAACCACCAGACGCCCCGAAAGCATCACCGAACGCGACCAACTCAGACGCTGAACACGGCTTCAGAAGGGAACGGCCAGCCCGGCTTCACGCAATCGAAGCAGTGCCCTGCCCATGCACTCGGCGACCGAGGCGCCGTCGGCCCTCATCCCACCGTCCAGCGGCCCACCAGAAGCGGCGAATGTCCACGCTGGCCGACCGTCACGCATGCGCTCCGCGTCGACCCGGATCATGGCACCTACACCCTGCTCGCCGAGCCATTCCAGGACGAGGAGCGTCGCGTCCTCGATGCCGCTGTCCAGGTCCACCTTGGGCCGCCGCCCCATTCCCTTGGCCATGGCCGCAACCCTACTCAGCGTCTGGTCGGGCCTCGCCACACGCTCTCAAGGCGGCTCAGACCATAAAGAACAAGCTTACCCGGACGGCAGCCTGGAGGGCCAGGCCCTCGTGCGGGACCTGCTGGACGCGATCGCCGTCACCGGCTTCCCGCTGCTGCCGCCCCGCCCCCTGCGCTACATCGAGGCGCCCGCACGTTACGACGGCGAGGCGGCCTCGCTGTTTTTGGGCGGCGGCATCACCGGGTGCCCGAACTGGCAGATGCGCGCGGTGCTCCAGCTCGACGCGATCGGCTCCCCGGCCGTCGTCCTCAACCCGCGCCGGAAGAGCTACCCGGCCGGGCAGGCGGAAGCGGCCCGGGAACAGATTGCCTGGGAGTACGAGCACCTGCGCATCGCCGACGTCATCCTGTTCTGGTTCTGCGCGGACACCGTCCAGCCCATCGCCCTGTACGAGCTGGGAGCCCATGCCGCCCGCGGCACCCGCCTCGCGGTCGGTGCACACCCCCACTACCCGCGCCGCCTGGACGTGGTGGAACAACTGCGTCACGTGCGCCCGGACGTGACGGTCCATGAATCTCTGCAGGCAACCGTTCGCGCGGCTGCGGCCCTTCTGCCAGCTGCCCCCCCCGGCGGCCCTGAGAACCTGTCTCTGAGCCTTTGCCATCTTCGAACGTGCTGGTCAGAGGGGCTGGTGTGGCGCGCGGTCGGGGTGCTCGCGCTGGTCGTGGGCGGGAGTCCGCAGTCTTGATCGTCTGACGGATGGCAGCGGTGCGGCTTCGCCGGTTCCTCCGCGTCGCGAGCCCCGCTGCCCAGGTCGGGCGGCGGGGCCTTCTGCGTTGCAGCGGTCAGCCGCCGCTGAAGTCGCCCGGGCCGTGCACTGCGGCAGGCTGGGCCAGGCCGCCGGTCATGTCGCCCGGTCCGTGGACGTGCGTGAACCCGAGCCCGGCGACCGCGAACCCGGCCAGCGCGACTGCGGCGACCATGCGCCGGAACAGTGTCGAACGCTTCATGACCATCCCGTTCTCTGGTGGCGAGGGCTCCAGTGTGCAGAATGGCTGGGGTGGACGAAACGGCTCCGCCAACCGGATCCAACCGGAAGGCATTGTCACGTTGTTGGGGGTGGCTGGTGTTGAGGGTGCGCCGGGGCGTGCTTCTCCCGTTCGCTGACCGTTGTCA
>NZ_JAIQYY010000004.1:397489-402150 GCF_020181035.1 Streptomyces sp. CoH27 | reverse complement strand
GATCCGATGCCGTTGCTGGTGGAGCGGGAGCGGGCCCTGTACGGCTCCTGGTACGAGTTCTTCCCGCGCTCCGAGGGCACCGCCGAGCAGCCGCACGGCACCTTCCGGACGGCCGCGCGGCGGCTGAAGGCGATCGCGGAGATGGGCTTCGACGTCGTCTATCTCCCGCCCGTCCACCCGATCGGTACGACGTTCCGCAAGGGTCCCAACAACACCCTCACCGCCGGTCCGGACGACGTGGGAGTGCCCTGGGCCATCGGGTCACCGGAAGGCGGTCACGACGCCGTCCATCCCGCGCTGGGCACGATCGAGGACTTCGATCATTTCGTCGCCGAGGCCCGCGCGTCGGGCCTGGAGATCGCCCTCGACTTCGCGTTGCAGTGCTCGCCGGACCACCCCTGGGTGCAGAAGCACCCCGAGTGGTTCCATCACCGGGCCGACGGCACGATCGCCTACGCCGAGAACCCGCCGAAGAAGTACCAGGACATCTACCCCGTCGCCTTCGACGCCGACATGGACGGCCTGGTCGCCGAGACCGTACGGATCCTGCGGCACTGGATGGACCACGGGGTGCGGATCTTCCGCGTCGACAACCCGCACACCAAACCGGTCGTCTTCTGGGAACGGGTCATCGCCGAGATCAACGGCGCCGACCCCGACGTGATCTTCCTGGCGGAGGCCTTCACCCGCCCCGCGATGATGCACACCCTCGCCCAGATCGGCTTCCAGCAGTCGTACACCTACTTCACCTGGCGCAACAGCAAGCACGAACTCACCGAATATCTGAGTGAGTTGGCGGGTGAGGCGGCTGCCTACATGCGGCCCAACCTGTTCGCCAACACCCCGGACATCCTGCACGCCTACCTCCAGCACGGCGGCCGCCCCGCCTTCGAGGTCCGTGCCGTGCTCGCCGCCACCCTCTCCCCCACCTGGGGCATCTACAGCGGCTACGAGCTGTGCGAGAACACCCCGCTCAAGGAAGGCGCCGAGGAGTACCTCGACTCCGAGAAGTACCAGCTCAGGCCCCGCGACTGGGCGGCCGCCGAGCGCGAGGGCCGCAGCATCGCCCCGCTCATCACCCGGCTGAACACCATCCGCCGCAACCACCCCGCNGGCGGCCGCCGAGCGCGAGGGCCGCAGCATCGCCCCGCTCATCACCCGGCTGAACACCATCCGCCGCAACCACCCCGCGCTACAGCGCCTGCGCAATCTCCGCTTCCACCCGACCGACAACGACGCCGTGCTCGCCTACAGCAAGAGCACGGGGACGGACACGGTCATCGTGGTCGTCAACCTCGACCCGCATCACACCCAGGAGGCCACGGTCTCGTTGGACATGCCGCAACTCGGCCTGGACTGGGACGCCGCCCTGTCCGTACACGACGAACTGACGGGCGAGTCGTATCACTGGGGCAGGACCAACTACGTGCGTCTGACGCCCGGCAGCGCGCCGGCGCACGTGCTCCACGTCGGGCGATCGACGCCCCAGATCGGAGGGCCCGCAGCGTCATGACCGTCAACGAACCCGTACCCGACACGTTCGAGGACACTCCCGCCAAAGACCGGGACCCGGAGTGGTTCAAACGCGCCGTCTTCTACGAGGTCCTGGTCCGCTCCTTCCAGGACAGCAACGGCGACGGCATCGGCGACCTGAAGGGCCTGACCGCCAAGCTCGACTATCTGCAGTGGCTCGGCGTGGACTGCCTGTGGCTTCCACCGTTCTTCAAGTCACCGCTCCGGGACGGCGGTTACGACGTCTCCGACTACACCGCCGTCCTCCCGGAGTTCGGTGACCTCGCCGACTTCGTGGAGTTCGTCGACGCCGCCCACCAGCGCGGCATGCGCGTCATCATCGACTTCGTCATGAACCACACCAGCGACCAGCACCCGTGGTTCCAGGAGTCCCGCAGCAACCCCGACGGTCCGTACGGCGACTACTACATGTGGGCCGACGACGACAAGCAGTACGAGGACGCGCGGATCATCTTCGTCGACACCGAGGCCTCCAACTGGACCTTCGACCCGGTGCGCGGCCAGTACTACTTCCACCGCTTCTTCTCGCACCAGCCGGACCTCAACTACGAGAACCCGGCCGTGCAGGAGGAGATCCTGGCGGCCCTGAAATTCTGGCTGGACCTGGGCATCGACGGCTACCGGCTCGACGCGGTCCCCTATCTCTACGCCGAGGAGGGCACCAACTGCGAGAACCTGCCGGCCACGCACGCCTTCCTCAAGCGGGTGCGCAAGGAGATCGACGCGATGTACCCGGACACCGTGCTGCTGGCGGAGGCCAACCAGTGGCCGGAGGACGTGGTCGACTACTTCGGGGACTTCGGCTCCGGCGGCGACGAGTGCCACATGGCGTTCCACTTCCCCGTCATGCCGCGCATCTTCATGGCCGTACGCCGCGAGTCCCGCTACCCGGTCTCGGAAATCCTCGCCAAGACCCCGGCCATTCCCTCCAACTGCCAGTGGGGCATCTTCCTGCGCAACCACGACGAGCTGACCCTCGAAATGGTCACCGACGAGGAACGCGACTACATGTGGGCCGAGTACGCGAAAGACCCGCGGATGCGCGCCAACATCGGGATCCGGCGCCGGCTGGCCCCCCTTCTCGACAACGACCGCAACCAGATCGAGCTGTTCACCGCGCTGCTGCTGTCCCTGCCCGGCTCGCCGATCCTCTACTACGGCGACGAGATCGGCATGGGCGACAACATCTGGCTCGGCGACCGTGACGCCGTCCGCACCCCCATGCAGTGGACCCCCGACCGCAACGCCGGCTTCTCGACGTCCGATCCGGGGCGGCTGTTCCTGCCGACGATCATGGATCCCGTCTACGGCTACCAGGTCGCCAACGTCGAGGCCGCGATGTCCTCGCCGTCGTCGCTGCTGCACTGGACCCGCCGCATGATCGAGATCCGCAAGCAGAACCCTGCCTTCGGACTCGGCTCGTTCACCGAGCTTCAGTCGTCGAACCCGGCGGTCCTGGCCTTCCTGCGCGAGTACGGCGACGACCTCGTGCTGTGCGTCAACAACTTCTCCCGGTTCGCCCAGCCGACCGAACTCGACCTGCGGGCCTACGACGGCCGGCATCCGGTCGAGCTGATCGGCGGGGTGCGCTTTCCCGCCATCGGTGAACTGCCGTACCTGCTCACCCTGCAGGGGCACGGCTTCTACTGGTTCCGGCTCACCCGAGTCGCATCCCGCATCGGCCGCCACTGAACGCCCGGCGCCGAGGAAAGGACGCGCGTCATGCCGAAGACCATCACTGTCCGACCGAGAACCGCGGCGGACCTCGATGGCCCCCTGGCCTCGCTGGGCGGGCTGCTGCAGGAGTGGCTGCCGCGGCAGCGCTGGTTCGCCGGCAAGGACCGGCCCGTCACGGACCTTTCGGTGCTGTCCGTGACCGAGCTGTTCCCGGGGTGTCTGCATCTGCTGGTGCACGCCTCGCACGCCCCGGTGCCCACACCGGGCGGCACTCCCCCGCCCGGCGACTGCTACCAGCTGCTGCTCGGCCTGCGTGAGCATCTCGCCCCGCGGCTGGAACGGGCGTTCATCGGGCGCGCCGAGCAGGGGTCGTTCGCCGGGCTCGCGGTGTACGACGCGCTGCACGATCCGCGCTCGGCCCATCTGCTGCTGGAGCGGCTGCGGCATCCCGGCACGGCCGGACCGCTGCGCTTCGAGGCGGATCCCGAGGCCGCGCTGCCCGGCGGACTGCCGCCGCGCCTGCTGGAGGCGGAGCAGTCCAACTCCTCGATCGTGTACGGCGACGCGTACATCCTGAAGGTCTTCCGCCGCATCGAGCCGGGCGTCAACCCGGACCTGGAGGTGTCCGCGGCGCTCGCCGCCCAGGGGTGCACCCGGGTGCCGGCGCCGGTGGCCTGGTTCGGTACGAGCGCGCCGCGGCCGGCCACGCTCGGGGTGCTCCAGCCGTTTCTGCCGGACGCGACCGACGGCTGGACGCTGGCGCTGCGCGCGCTCGCCGCGGGCGACGACTTCACCGCCGAGGCCCGGGAGCTGGGCCGGGCCATGGCCGAGGTGCATCTCGCGCTGGCCGAGGCGTTCGGACCGGCCGGACCGGGCGAGAACAGCCGTACGGCACAGGCCATGTCCGCGCGGCTGGACGCGGCCGCGCACGCCGTACCGGGACTGAGGCCCTATGTGCCGGGGCTCAGGGCGGCGTTCGGGGCGCTCGCCACGTGCGACGCCGGGCCGCCCGCCCAGCGCGTGCACGGCGATCTGCACCTCGGACAGGTGCTGCGGGCCGGCCGCGACTGGTTCGTCATCGACTTCGAGGGCGAGCCGTCCCGGCCGCTGGCGGAGCGCCGGGCCCCGCAGTCCCCGGTGCGGGACGTGGCGGGCATGCTGCGCTCCTTCGACTACGCGGCCCGGCAGCGCCGCCCCTGGCGACCCGAATGGGCGCGCCGCTGCCGGGAGGCGTTCTGCGCGGGCTACGCGGCCCGCGCGGGCTGGGATCCACGCAAGAAGCACGCGCTGCTGCGCGCGCACGAGACGGACAGGGCGGTCTACGAGGTGCTGTACGAGGCGAGACACCGGCCGGACTGGCTGCCGGTTCCGATGGCGGCGATCAAGCGGCTCGCCGTGTGGGGAGGCTGACGGCATGGCTCTGCGCGACACCTCGCTCCCCGAAGCCGCCG
>NZ_JAIQYY010000004.1:184214-397384 GCF_020181035.1 Streptomyces sp. CoH27 | reverse complement strand
GCGCGGCCGGCTGCTCGGCGGCGCCCATCACGATCCGCACGCCCTGCTGGGCGCCCACCCGGTGCCGGGCGGCACCCTGTTCCGGGCGCTGCGCCCGAACGCCCGCGCGGTGAACGTCGTCGCCGACGGCACCCGGCACCCGCTGGTGTCCGAGGGCGGCGGACTGTTCGCGGCCGTGCTGCCGTTCCCGGGGATCCCGGAGTCGTACACGCTGCTGGTGACGTACGACGACACCGAGCAGGAGGTACACGATCCGTACCGCTTCCTGCCCGCCCTCGGCGAGCTGGATCTGCATCTGATCCGGGAGGGCCGGCACGAGCAGCTGTGGCAGGCGCTCGGCGCCGAGCCGATGACGCACCAGGGGGTGACCGGCACCCGCTTCACCGTGTGGGCGCCGAACGCCCAGGGGGTGCGGGTGGCCGGGGACTTCACCTACTGGGACGGCACTCAGTACCCGATGCGCTCGCTCGGCGCGTCCGGGGTGTGGGAGCTGTTCCTGCCCGGGATCGGCGAGGGCGCCCGCTACAAGTTCGAGATCACCTCCCGGCACGGCCACCGGTTCCTCAAGGCCGACCCGATGGCGCGGCGCACCGAGGTGCCGCCGGACACGGCGTCGGTCGTCGCGGTGTCCCGCTACGAGTGGGGCGACGCTCAGTGGCTGGCCCACCGGGGCGACACGCCCGTGCACCAGGCGCCGTTCTCGGTGTACGAGGTCCATCTGCCCTCCTGGCGGCCGGGCCTGACATATCGTCAGCTGGCTCAGGAACTCCCCGCGTATGTCAAGGACTTGGGCTTCACCCATGTGGAGCTGATGCCGGTCGCGGGGCATCCGTTCAGCGGGTCGTGGGGTTACCAGGTCACCTCGTACTACGCGCCGACGCCCCGGCTCGGCTCTCCCGACGACTTCAAGTACCTGGTGGACAGGCTGCATCAGGCCGGGCTCGGCGTGATCATGGACTGGGTGCCGGCGCACTTCCCGAAGGACGACTGGGCGCTGGCCCGGTTCGACGGGGAGCCGCTGTACGAGCCCGGGGACTGGCGGCGGGCGGAGCATCCGGACTGGGGGACGTACGAGTTCGACTTCGGGCGGACCGAGGTGCGCAACTTCCTCGTGGCCAACGCCGTGTACTGGTGCCAGGAGTTCCACATCGACGGGCTGCGGGTGGACGCCGTCGCCTCGATGCTCTACCTGGACTACTCGCGGGACTCCGGGCAGTGGGAGCCGAACGTCTTCGGCGGGCGGGAGGACCTGGACGCGGTCGCCTTCCTGCAGGAGATGAACGCGACGGTCTACCGGCGCTGCCCGGGGGTGGTGACGATCGCGGAGGAGTCCACCGCGTGGGACGGGGTGACCCGGCCGACGGACAGCGGCGGGCTCGGCTTCGGGCTGAAGTGGAACATGGGCTGGATGCACGACTCGCTGGAGTACGTGCAGAAGGAGCCGGTGCACCGCAAGTACCACCACGACGAGATGACGTTCTCGATGGTGTACGCGTACAGCGAGAACTACGTCCTGCCGATCTCCCACGACGAGGTCGTGCACGGCAAGCAGGCACTGGTGTCGAAGATGCCGGGCGACTGGTGGCAGCGGCGCGCGAACCACCGGGCCTACCTCGGCTTCATGTGGGCCCACCCCGGCAAGCAACTCCTCTTCATGGGGCAGGAGTTCGCGCAGGGGGCGGAGTGGTCCGAGGCGCACGGCCCCGAGTGGTGGCTGCTCGGCGACGACTACCACTCGGCGGGCGACCACCGGGGTGTCCAGGATCTCGTACGGGACCTGAACACCAGGTACCGGGCGACGCCGGCCCTGTGGCAGCGGGACACCGATCCGGGCGGTTTCCACTGGGTGCTGTGTGACGCGGCGGACGACAACGTATTCGCGTTCCTCCGGTTCGACGCCGAGGGTTCCGCCCTGCTGGCGGTCTCGAACTTCTCCCCCGTGGTCCGCGACGCCTACCGCCTGTGGGTTCCGGATCCCTTCCCGGCCTGGCAGGAGACCCTGAACACGGACGACACGCGCTATGGCGGCAGCGGTGTCGGCGCCGGGGCCCCCGGGGTTCCTTTCCGGCCGAAGGACGGGTTTGTGCGGGTCACGCTGCCGCCGCTCGCCACTGTCTGGTTGACGCCCGTGCCCTGAACTCGCAGGAGTCGGGCGGACGCCCGAGGGGCAGTCAGGGTCGTACGGACTCTCGTCTGCCCCTCGTGGCCTGAACAGAAGGGCGGCCCCACGTGCGCACTGTCGGTGTGGAGGAGGAACTTCTTCTGGTCGATCCGGACACCGGCGAGCCGAAGGCACTGTCGGCCGCCGTCCTCACCCGGGCCGTCCAGGAGGATCCCGGGCAGAACCTGTTCCAGCTGGAGCTGTTCGGACAGATGCTGGAATTCGCCACGCGTCCGCACACGGACATGGCGGACCTCGGCGCCGATGTCGTGCGCTCCCGCAAGGAGGCGGCCCGGCTCGCGGGCGAGGTGGGCTGCTCGGTCGCCGCGCTGGCCACCTGCCCGATGCCGGTCACCGGCGCGCTCACCCCGAACGACCGTTACCGGTGGATGGCAGAGCAGTACGGGATCGCCACCCAGGACTGGCTCGTGTGCGGGTGTCACGCGCATGTGGCGGTGGAGTCCGACGAGGAGGGCGTCGCCGTCCTCGACCGGCTGCGGCCGTGGCTGCCCGTGCTGCGCGCGCTCAGCGCCAACTCGCCGTACTGGCAGGGCCGGGACACCGGGTACGTCAGCTTTCGCAGCCGACTGTGGAGCCGCTGTCCGTCGGCGGGGCCGACCGAGTTGTTCGGCTCGCCCGCGCGCTATCACGGGCAGGTGGCGGAGATGGTGGCCAGCGGGGTCATCCTCGACCAGGGGATGGTGTACTTCGACGCGCGGCTGTCCGCGAAGTACCCGACGGTGGAGATCCGGGTGGCGGACGTGTGCCTGCGCGCCGAGACCACCATGTTGCTCGCCACCCTGGCCCGCGCCCTGGTGGAGACGGCCGCCCGGGAGTGGCGGGCCGGGCGGCCGGCGCCCGACCACAGTGTGAGCCTGCTCCGGCTGGCCGCCTGGCACGCCGCCCACACCGGCCTGGACCGGGAGCTGCTCGACCCCCTGACGATGCGGCCCCGGCCCGCGCCCGAGGTGGTGCGCACCCTGCTGGAGCACAGCGGGGAGGCGCTCGCCGACAGCGGGGACACAGCCCTGGCCGAGGAGGCCGTCGACGAGCTGCTGCACCGGGGCACGGGCGCGCGCGAGCAGCTCCGGCTGATGGAGCGCACGGGCAGCCTGCGCGAGGTCGTCACCGAGTGCGTCCGGCGCACCCAGGGCTGAGCGCCGAGAGCTGAGCGATCCGCCGTCGGGGGACGCACCTCGCCAGGAACGGACACGGCCAGGTCATCAACCGATCACGACTTCCCCGTTCGCTCCACCGAACGCGCTCACCTCGGCTACATTCGAGCACCGCCGACCACAGAGCCGATCGGCGGTGTGACCCTCCGTACCTCCAGGAGCAGCGCATGCGCGACGTCGCCCTCGCTCCCGCCGTTGCCCCACCGCTCACCGGGGGCCTCGCCGACAGCGTCTTCGACACCGCGGAGCGCAGCCCCGCGCTGCCGCTCCTCGCCCACCGCGCGGACCCCGCGGCCACCGTGTGGCAGGAGGTGACCGCGATCGAGCTGCGGGACGAGGTGGTCGACCTGGCCAAGGGATTGGTCGCGGCCGGGATCTCGCCCGGGAACCGGGTGGCCGTGATGGCCCGCACCCGCTACGAGTGGACCGTCTTCGCCCATGCGCTGTGGGCCGTGGGCGCGGAGGTGGTGCCGGTCCATCCGTCCTCCTCGCGCGAGCAGGTCGAGTGGATCCTGCGGGACGCCGGCTGTGTGGCCGTGGTCGTGGAGGACGAGCAGGGCGTCATGACCGTCGGCACGGTGTGCACCCGCCTGCCCCGGCTGCGCCATGTGTGGCAGCTGGACGCGGGGGCGCTGCCCGGCCTCGTCCAGCAGGGCGCGACGGTGCCGTACACCACCGTGGAGTCGCTGCGCCGGATCGTACTGCCGGACGCCACCGCGGCCGTCGTCTACACCTCGGGCACCTCGGGCCGTCCCCAGGGCTGCGCGCTGAGCCACCGCGGCCTGGCCTACCCCTGTGACACCGTGCTGGCCGGCTGGTTGCACACGGCCGCACCGCCGGGCGAACAGCCGTCGGTGCTGGCCTTCCTGCCGTTCTCGCATGTGTACGGCATCATGATCATGCTCACGTGTGTCCGTGGCGGTGTGCTGATGGCGCACGAGCCGGAGCTGTCCGAGACCGCGCTGGCGTCGGCGCTCGGCACGTTCCGGCCGACGTATCTGTACGGCGTGCCGTCGGTGTTCGAGAAGCTGTACAAGAACTTCCTGCGCGCGGCCGGACAGGCGGGCCGGGGCACCCTGTTCGAGCGGGCCGCGCAGACCGCGCGGGACTTCGCCGCGGCCGAGGAGCGCCGGCGGCTGGGCACCGGGCCGGGTCCCGGGCTCGACCTGCGGCTGCAGCACGCGCTGTTCGAGCGGACGGTGTACCGCAGGCTGCGCGCGGCGCTCGGTGGCCGGGTGGTGCGCGGCACCTCCGGCGGCTCCTCGCTCAGCCGTGAACTGACCCTGTTCTACGAGGGCATGGGGATCGTCGTCAACGACGGCTACGGGCTCACCGAGGCCTCCGGCGGGATCACCATGCAGCCGCTCGGCCGGGCGAAGTCCGGGACCGTGGGCCGGCCGCTGCCCGGCACGGAGGTGCAGGTGGCCGACGACGGGGAGATCCTGGTGCGCGGCCCGTCGGTGTTCCAGGGGTACGTCGGCGACGAGGCGGCGACCCGGGCCGTGCTGCGCGGCGGCTGGCTGGCCACCGGGGACATCGGACGGCTGGACTCCGAGGGCTATCTGACGATCACCGGGCGCAAGAAGGACGTCATCGTCACGAGCGGCGGCAAGAGCGTGGCCCCGGCCCTGCTGGAGCAGCGGCTGCGCATGCACCCGCTGGTCCACCAGGCCGTCGTGCTCGGTGACGACCGTCCCTGTGTCGGCGCGCTGATCACGCTGGACCCGGAGTTCCTCGCGCACTGGCGGGGCACGCTGGCGCTGCACGGCGAGGGCCCCGGCCGGGAGAGCCGTGAGGAGAACGCGCTGCGGGAGGAGATCGCCCGTGCCGTGGCCTCCGCGAACAGCGCCGTCTCCCGTGCGGAGTCCATCCGGGTCCACCGCGTCCTGCCGGAGCCGTTCGCCGCGACGGCCGGCCTGCTCACCCCGTCGATGAAGCTGCGCCGGGACGCGATCGTGCGCCACTACGCCGCCGAGATCGACGCGATGTACCGGGCGCGCTCGCGGGCCGGGCGGGGTGTGCCGGAGCCGGCGGACTGGGACGAGCCGGACGACGTCTTCCGCTGAGCGGAGGCACCCGTTCCGCTGAGCGGACACGGTCGGACCGGATCGGCATGTGTGCGACGAGTATCTGTGTGAAAAACCGGTTACTCGCCCCGATGTGGGGGCATGCTGGAGCCCACGCGTTCGTCTGCCTGCCACACCCCAGCTGGCGGAACGGCTCGGGTCACGGTGGGATCGAAGGGTGTGTGTGCAGCGATCCAGGGCACGCGAACGGCGTCGAGTCGGACCGCCTGGAGCCGCAGAAAGGGATGAACACCGTGACACGACCCAGGATCCTGGTGGTTGGCGCAGGCTTCGCCGGAGTCGAGTGCGTCCGCCGCCTGGAGCGGAAGCTCGCCCCCGACGAGGCCGACGTCACCCTGGTGACGCCGTTCTCCTACCAGCTCTATCTGCCGCTGCTGCCCCAGGTCGCCTCGGGTGTGCTCACCCCGCAGTCGATCGCCCTCAGCCTGCGCCGCAGCAAGAAGTACCGCACCCGGATCCTGCCGGGCGCCGCGATCGGCGTGGACCTGAAGGCCAAGGTGTGCGTCGTACGCACCATCAACGACACGGTCGTCGACGAGCCGTACGACTACATCGTGCTCGCCCCGGGCAGCGTGACCCGCACCTTCGACATCCCGGGGCTGACCGAGCACGCCTTCGGGATGAAGACCCTCGCCGAGGCCGCCTACCTCCGCGACCACGTCATCACCCAGCTGGACCTCGCCGACGCCTGCGACGACCCGGTCGAGCGGGCCGCGCGACTGCAGTTCGTGGTGGTGGGCGGCGGATACGCCGGCACCGAGACCGCCGCCTGTCTGCAACGGCTCACCCACGCCGCCGTACAGCGCTATCCGCGCATCGACCCCGGCCTGATCAAGTGGCATCTCATCGACATCGCGCCGCGTCTGATGCCGGAGCTCGGCGAGAAGCTCGGGCGCAGCGCGCAGGAGATCCTGCGCCGGCGCGGTATCGACGTCTCGCTCGGGGTGTCGGTCGAGAAGGCCGGCGCCGAGGAAGTCACGTTCACCGACGGCCGGGTGGTGCCGACGCACACGCTGATCTGGACGGCCGGTGTGGTCGCCAGCCCGCTGATCGGCACGCTCGGCGCGGAGACGGTGCGCGGCCGGCTGGCGGTCACCGCGGAGATGACCGTGCCCGGGCACGACGGGGTGTTCGCCCTCGGGGACGCGGCCGCCGTGCCCGACCTCGCCAAGGACGAGTCGGGCGCGGTCTGCCCGCCCACCGCGCAGCACGCCATGCGGCAGGGCAAGAAGGCCGCCGACAACGTCATCGCGACCCTGCGCGGCGAGACCCTGACGCCGTACGTGCACAGGGACCTGGGACTCGTCGTGGACCTCGGCGGCAAGGACGCGGTGTCCAAGCCGCTGGGCGTCGAGCTGCGCGGGGTGCCCGCCCAGGCGGTCGCCCGCGGCTACCACTGGTCGGCGCTGCGCACCAACGTGGCCAAGACCAGGGTGATGACCAACTGGCTGCTGAACGCCGTCGGCGGCGACGACTTCGTCCGCACCGGCTTCCAGGCCCACAGGTCCGGCCGGCTGAAGGACTTCGAGCACACGGACGCGTATCTGACCCCGGAGCAGCTGCGGGCCCGGGTGGAGGGCTGGGCGGGCGGGAGTTCCTGACCGGTCCCCACCGGGTGGCGTTCCTCCGATCACGACGTGCGATGCTGGGACGGAGATCGATTTCTGGCACGGGAGAGAGCGCGGCGGCGTGAAGGCAGCGGGACGGTCGGGGCGGGTACGGATGCGGGACCGGCTCGCGGCGTCCGATCCCGGGCTGCTGCGGCTGACCGCGGGGTTGCGCACGGTCACCGCGATCGCCCTCACCCTCGCCGTCCTGGCCGCCCTGCGGGTGCCGGTGCCGCATCTGGTCGCCGGTGCCATGGCGGCGATGGTGTCGACCTTCGCCATCCGGGAGAAGTCGCGCGCCCAGCAGGCGGTCACGCTCGCGCTCGGCCTGCCGGTGGCGCTGGCCTCGGTGTCGCTGGGCGCGCTGCTGAACCAACGGGTCGTCGTCGGCGACCTGTTCTTCGTCGTGCTCATCTTCGCCGCGGTCTACGGCCGGCGCTTCGGTGACCGCGGTACGGCGCTGGGGCTGATCGGCTTCCAGATCTACTTCCTGTCGCTGTTCGTCCACGCGACCACCGCCGTGCTGCCCGCGCTGTACGGGGTCATCTGCGTGGCGTTCGCGTGCAGCGCCCTCGCGCGGTTCGTGCTGCTGCCGCAGACCCCGGCGGGCACCCTGGACCGGCTGCGGCGGGCGTTCCGCGCCCGGCTCGCCCAGCTGATCGCCGTACAGGCCGAGTTGCTGGACGCCGGGCCGGACGCGGTCGACAAGGTGCTGGAAGAACTGCGCGCCGCCACCGCCCGGCTGCACGAGACGGCGCTGATGATCCAGGGGCGGCTGGAGGACGGCACCTCCGACCCGGCGGTGGCGCGGCTGCTGCAGCGCCGGATCGCCGACGCCGAGATCGCCTCCGAGCGGCTCGGCCTGCTGCTGCTCACCGCGCGCAGCGCCGAGCGGACCGACACCCTCACCCTGCATCTGCCCGGCGCCCACCTGCCCTCCGGCGGCTCGCTGCCGGTGCGGGACGAGGCGACGGCGGCGCTGCGAAGGGACCTTCAGGCGCTGCGGCTGCTGATGCTGCGGCCGGTCGGCGAGGCCCGGGGCACCGCGCTCGCCCATCTGCGCAACCGGCTGCTCGGGTACCGCGAGGAGGACAACCTGCCGAAGGCCTCCCCGGCCGTGCAGGACGTCTTCCGCGGTCTCGGCGAGGCCGCGCGGGCCGCGCTCGGTCTGCGGGTCGCCCTGGACGGGGCGCAGGACGAGTCGGACGACAGCCCGGCGACCACCCGTTCACGGGAGGAGCTGGACGCGGAGGACGCCGCAATCGGGGCGGGCGAGGAGCGCGAGGCCGAGAAGGCGGAGCCGACCGGGCTCAGGCGTCCCACCACACGGGCCGCGGTGCAGGTGGCCGTCGGCTCCTCGCTGGCCATCGCGGGCGGCGAGCTGCTGTCCAGCCACCGCTGGTACTGGGCGGTGCTGACCTGCTGGATCGTGTTCATCAACACCGCCTCCACCGGCGAGATCCTGGTGAAGGGCTACCGCCGGCTGCTGGGCACGGTGCTCGGCGTGGTGGCCGGCATCGGGCTCGCCGGGCTGGTCGGGCACCACACATGGACGGCGTTCGCGCTGGTGCTGGTGTTCGTCTTCGCGATGTTCTACACGGCGCCCCTGTCGTACACGCTGATGTCGTTCTTCGTGACGGCGGCGCTGGGGCTGCTGTACACGCTGCTGAACACCTACAGCCTGTCGGTGCTGGTGCTGCGGGTGGAGGAGACGGCGCTCGGCGCGGCCTGCGGGGTGATCGCGGCGGCGGTGGTGCTGCCGATCCACACCGACCGCCGGACCAACGAGCTGCTCGTCGAGGTGCTGGACCGGCTGGCCGGGGTCGCCCGGGCCGCCGTCGACCAGCTGAGCGGCGGGGCGGGCGCCGACCTGGTGGAGCATGCGCGCGAGCTGGACCAGGCACTGGCCGATCTGCGCGCGGCCATCGACCCGCTGACGCATCCGATCACCCCGCTGCGCTCACGCCGGGACACCGCCCGGTACGTCGTGGCGCTGCTGGAGACCTGCGCCTATCACGCGCGTTCCCTCGCGGCCACGGCCGAGCTGCTGCCGACGCACCCCTCGATCGCCGCGGATCCCCGGCTGAGCGGGGCGTGTGCGCGGATGCTGCGCAACATCGAGGCGATCGCGGCCCATGTCGCCGACCCCCGCTCCGCGGCTGCCATCGAGACCGGTCCGAGCATCGCCTCGATGCTCGAGCCGGGCACCCTGCGCACCCCGCGCTACGGCCGGGTGACCGACCGGGTGCTGCGCCATCTCCAGCGCCTGGACGAGGCGGTCTCGGGTCTGGCCCGGCCGCTGGGCGTGCCCCGGCCGGGCGCCGACGCGGGCTCGGGCTCGGGCGCGAAGGTGAAACAGGTCACGTGACCCGCTCCTGATGATGCTCCGGCATATCAAATGGTTTATCGTTCACACATACGTGATGCCGGAGCGGACCGGAACCGTCCTTCCCTCCCACTGCGCGTCACCACAAGCGGCCCTGGCTGGCCTCCCCCGTCCAGCCAGGGCTTTTCACTCCCCGCGCGCCACCGGACAGGTGATCCGGCGCGGACATACCCCACCTTCGAGGTGCCCCGTACGGCGGCAGCGGCTGAAATGGGCTTACGGACATCACCCGGAACCGCCGCCGGCGAGGAGCCCCGTGCCATGACCAAAGCGATCAAACTGCTCACCGCCCTGCCCCAGCAGCAGCGCGAGCGCCTGATGGAGCTGGCCCAGGAGGTCTCCTTCCCGGAGGACACCCGCATCTTCGAGGCGGGCGGCACCGCCGACCGGTTCTGGGTGATCCGCTCCGGCGCGGTCCATCTGGACCAGCAGGTCACCTCCCGGCAGCGGGTGACGGTGGCCACGCTCGGCGCGGGCGACCTGCTCGGCTGGTCCTGGCTGTTCCCGCCGTACGAGTGGGACTTCGGCGCGGTGGCCTTCACCGACGTACGGGCCTATCAGTTCGACGGGCCCGCGGTGCTCGCGCTGTGCGTGGAGGATCCGCTGCTCGGACTGTCGCTGGTGCGGACGGTGGCCGAGGTCCTCGCGGGCCGCCTGGAGACGACCCGCGGCAAGCTGCTGGACCAGTACGCGATCCGGCGGCGCGGCGGCCCTCTCTGAAGCCGGACCTCAGATCCGGTAGCGGCGCAGCGCCGGGAACGTGGCGGCCAGGGTCAGCATCACCACGACGACCAGGGCGCCGCCGCCCGCCACCGCCGCCCGCGGGCCGAAGGCGGAGCCGGCGGTGCCGTGCAGCACGTCGGCCAGGCGGGGTCCGCCCGCGACGACGACCGTGAACACGCCCTGCATCCGGCCGCGCATCTCGTCGGTCGCGGCGGACAGCAGGATCGCGCCGCGGAACACCATCGAGACCATGTCGGCGACCCCGGCCAGGGCGAGGAAGGCCATCGCCACCCAGAGGTTCCCGCTCAGCCCGGCCCCGGCGACGGCCACGCCCCAGCCGGCCACCGCCCCGATCACCATCCAGCCGTGCCGGCGGGCCCGCGAGAACACCCCGGAGAACAGTCCGCCGAGCACCGCGCCGACCGGGATCCCGGCGAACAGCACGCCGAGCGCGAGCCCCTCGCCGTAGGAGTGGTAGGTCTCCGCGGCCAGCTGCGGGAACAGGGCGCGGGGCATGCCGAGGACCATGGCGACGATGTCGGCGAGGAAGGACAGCAGCAGCACCGTGTGCCGGGAGATGTAGCGGAAGCCCTCGGCTATCGCGCGTATCCCGGCCCGGCGGGCGGCGCCGTCACCGAGCGGCGGCAGCGCAGGCAGCCGGTGGACGGCCCAGACGGTGACGCAGAGCGCGAGGGCGTCGATGAGATACAGCTCCGGCAGCCCGATGACCGGGATGAGCACACCGGCGAGCAGGGGACCCGCGACCAGTCCGGTCTGTGTGACCGTGGACCCGAGGGCGTTCGCGGCGGCCAGTTCCCCGGCGGGCACCAGCCGGGCGATGGAGGCGTTGCGGGCCGGGGAGTTGAGGCCGAAGAAGGCCTGCTGGAGCGCGAGCAGCACCATCAGGACCGCGACCGAGCCGAGACCGGTGACCGCCTGCGCCCCAGCAGCGAGGTCACCGCGATGCCGCTGTTGGTGACCAGCAGCAGCTTGCGCCGGTCCACGGTGTCGGCGACCGCCCCGCCCCACAGCGCGAACGCCACCATGGGCACGAGTCCGGCCAGGCTCGCGTAGCCGACCCAGGCCGAGGAGTGCGTGATGTCGTAGATCTGCTTGGGTACGGCGACGGCGGTGAGCTGGCTGCCCACGGCCGTGACGATGGTCGACGTCCACAGGCGCCGGTAGGCGGGGATGCGCAGGGGGCGGGTGTCCATCGCCCAGCGGCGCCAGCCACGCCGGGGCGGAGGCGCCGCCTCCTGGTCCGTCGCGGAACCGGGTTCGGTGCTGCTGCGCTCACTCGTGTCCACGGATGTCCTGGTTGCTCGCTACATCTTTTCCGTTCGCGAGGCTGACTATCTCAGGAAGTCCCGTGTGTGCCGAACGGTTTGTCTCAGGATCCGGCCATGAGCATGACGCCGAGGACCAGCATGGTGACGGCGACCAGGCCGTCCAGCACCCGCCAGGCGGCGGGCCGGGCCAGGAAGCGGCCGAGCAGCCGGGCGCCGAAGCCGAGCGTGGTGAACCAGCACAGGCTGGCGAGCGCGGCGCCGAGCCCGAAGGTCCAGCGCAGCGCCCCCCGGTCGGCGGCGAGGGAGCCGAGCAGGAACACCGTGTCCAGGTACACGTGCGGGTTGAGCCAGGTCAGCGCCAGGCAGGTGAGCACGGCCCGGCGCCGGGAACCGGCCGCCTCCCCCTCGGTGCTCAGTCCGGCCGTACCGGGCCGGAGCACCCGGCGGGCGGCGAGGGCGCCGTAGCAGAGCAGGAAGGCGCCGCCGATGATCCCGACCGCGCGGACCGCGCCCGGCCAGGCCACCACGACCGCCCCGACGCCGCCGACGCCCAGCGCGATGAGCACCGCGTCGGAGAGCGCGCAGATGCCGACCACGGCGAGCACGGCGTCCCGGCGCGCCCCCTGGCGCAGGACGAAGGCGTTCTGGGCGCCGATGGCGACGATCAGGGAGAGTCCGCTGCCGAATCCGGCGATCGCGGCGGTCAGTGCGTGGTTCATGCCGTCGACGCTAGGAGACACACGTCATACAAGTACAGCTAAAGATTCTTACGTATCATTAGCTTTCATGATGGCAGAGCTTCCCCTGGACCAGGTGCGGACGCTGCTCGCCGTGGTGGACGAGGGCACCTTCGACGCCGCCGCCGCGGCCCTGCATGTGACCCCGTCCGCGGTCAGCCAGCGGGTCAAGGCGCTGGAGCAGCGCACGGGCCGGGTCCTGCTGCAGCGCACCAAGCCGGTGCGGCCCACGGATTCCGGGGCGGTGCTGGTGCGGTTCGCCCGGCAGCTGGCCAGGCTGGAGCGGGACGCGTGGGGTGAGCTGGGGCTGAGCGGCGCCGGGGAGCCGACCCGGGTGTCGGTCGCGGTGAACGCGGACTCGCTGGCGACCTGGTTCCTGCCGGCGCTGACCCGGGTGCCGGGGCTCTGCTTCGAACTGCACCGGGAGGACGAGTCCCACACGGCAGCGCTGCTGCGCGAGGGGCTGGTGATGGCGGCGGTGACCACGTTGCCCGACCCCGTGCCGGGCTGCACGGTCCGCCCGCTCGGCCGGATGCGCTATCTGCCGGTCGCCGCACCGGACTTCGCCGAGCGGCAGCTGGCCGGTCCGCTGCCGGAGCTGCTGCCCGCGGCCCCGGTGGTGGTCTTCGACCGCAAGGACGACTTCCAGGACTCCTTCGTACGCCGGCTGGGCCGTGGGGCCGCGAGCCCCCTGCGCCACTACGTGCCCACCTCGGACGGGTTCGTCGCCGCGGTCGCCGCGGGCCTCGGCTGGGGCATGGTCCCCGAGTCCCAGGCGGGGCCGCTGCTGGCGGAGGGCCGGCTGACGGTGCTCGCCCCGAGGACGTGGGTGGACGTCACCCTGTACTGGCAGCAGTGGAGGCTCGACTCCCCCGCGCTGGCCGCCCTGGCCGACGCGGTGACGGCGACGGCGGCTCAGGCACTGCGGGGCTGACGCGTCCGGACACCGGAATCGTGCCGTCCGACCGGTGCCCGGACGGCCGCCGGCGCAGTACGGTGTCCGGACGGTGGCGCGGTGGACGGCGGCCCACCCGCCCGTCGCCCCCGACTCCGCGCTCCCGGTGCCCGGTCGGGCACGGGTGTCCCTCGGCCCAGGCCCGGTCACCGGGCTTCCCCCCAGGGCCCGTTCGCCCCGTTGGCCGACCTGTTGAGCGCGTACGGCGCCCTCGCGGGCCCGTAGCCGCGCCCGTGTCCGGATCGCGGCCGTCGCGCGATTCCCGCCGATTGCGCTGTTTCACATCGCGTCGAGCGGTCAGCCGAATCCTCAGAACAGCTTTCGACCGGCACGGACGACTTCGATCCCATCCAGGAGACGATCCAGGAGACTTCGATGGACAACTGGCGCGACCACGCCGTCTGCCGTCACGTGGACCCCGACCTGTTCTTCCCCGTCGGCACCACCGGTCCCGCGCTGGTGCAGACCGAGCGGGCCAAGGCGGTGTGCGGGCTCTGCCCCGCCCGGGAGCCGTGCCTGGACTGGGCGCTGGCGACGGGTCAGGGCACGGGCATCTGGGGCGGTACGACCGAGACGGAGCGCCGGGCGCTGCGGCGCCGGACCCCTTCCCGGCCACGTCTGCGCTGACCGCGCACCCGCGGCCGTCAGGGCTGGGCGCCGACCGGGGTGCCGCCGGACGGGTCGTCGCCAGGCAGGCCGGTGCCGGGCAGGTCGGTGCCGGGCAGGTCGGTGCCGATCGGGTCGTCGCCAGGCAGGCCGCTGCCAGGCAGGCCGGTGCCAGGCAGGCCGGTGCCGATCGGGTCGTCGCCGGGCGGTTCGGTGCCGGGCAGTCGCAGGGTGAAGGCCGCGCCCCCGCCCGGCTCGCTCGCGGCCGTCACGATGCCGCCGTGGGCGGCGACCAGATGGCGCACGATGGGAAGGCCCAGCCCGCTGCCGCCGGTGCGGCGGCTGCGGGACTTCTCGGCACGCCAGAACCGCTCGAAGACATGCGGCAGATCCTCGGCCGCGATGCCCGCCCCGGTGTCGGTGACGGTGACCACGACATCGGTGCCGTCACGGCAGGCGGCCAGCGTGACCGCTCCGTCGGCCGGGGTGTGCCGCAGCGCGTTGGAGACCAGGTTGCCGAGCGCCTGCCGCATCCGCACCGGGTCGGCGTCCAGCCAGGCCGCGGGATCGGCGGCAGTGCGCAGGGCGACCCCGGCGGCGTCGGCGGCGACGCGGTGGGCGGCGGCCACCTGGTCGAACAGGTCGGCGGCGCGCAGCGGTTCGCGGCGCAGCCGCAGGGTGCCGGCGTCGGCCGCGGCGAGGTCCTGGAGGTCGTCGATGATCCGCTGGAGGACGAGCGCCTCCTCGTGCAGGGAGTCCAGCAGAGCCGGTTCGGGTTCCACGACTCCGTCCCGGACGACCTCCAGCCAGCCGCGGATGTTGGTGAGCGGGCTGCGCAGTTCGTGGGCGATGTCGCTGACCATCGCCCTGCGCTGGGCCTCCAGACGTGCGCGGCGCTCGGTCAGGTCGTTGAAGGCCTCCGCGAGGATGCCGGTCTCGTCCCGGGTGGTCACCGGCACCCGTATGTGCAGCTCGGGCGGTGCTCCCGCGGCCTCGGTCAGCGCGCGCAGGGGCCGTACCAGCCGGATCGCGACGACGGCGGTCACGGCGACGGTGACGGCGAGGACGAGTCCGGCCGCGCCGATCACCTTGGCCTTGTTGGCCGTCGACATGTCGAAGCGGGACGGGCTCTGGTCACCGATGCCGAGGAACAGGTCCGCCACCGGGGCGACGTAGGGCTCCAGTTGGGTGCGCCGGGCGGTCAGGACGCACCGCTGGGCCGCGCGTGCCGTCGCCGCCTTGCCCGCCTTGGCGTACTTGGCGACGAGGTAGCCGCCGCCGAAGGGGTCCTTGCCGCTGGGGTCGTAGGTGAGGAACAGCGGGCCTTCGAGGTCCAGCCCGGCCTGTTTCAGACAGGGGCGGGCGAGGTCCGTGAGCGCGTCCAGGGCCCTGTGCTCGGTCGGGGTGGGCGTGTTCAGCTGTCCGTCCTCGCACGCCGTGACGCCGTAGCCGGCGGGGTCGGTGCCGTCCGAGCCGGAGACGACGGGCCGCCCGCTCGCCGTGCGGACCACGGTGGCCTGGAGACCGAAGCGCTCGTAGCACCGCTTGCGCGCGGCGGCCAGCGCGTCCAGCTTCGCCTGTTCCGCCGCCGGGAGCCGGTAAGGGCCGACCACGCGTGGGTCGATGCCGCTGAGCTGGGCACCAGTCTCGCTGTAGGTGTCGGTGCGCAGCGGGTCGACGGTGGCGGCAGGCCGGGGTGGCAGCGGGGTGCCACGGGGCGCGGAGTCGGCGACCGGGGTGCGGTCGGCGGTGGTGAGCGCGATCCGGCGGCCGGTCTTCACGGCCAGCTCCCGCACGGTGCGCCGGACCCCGGACCAGTCGGCGTGGGTGGCGGCGTACCCGCTGAGCTGGGCCAGGATGCTGTTGTCGGCCGCAAGATCCTGGCCCTGCTCCTCCTTCAGGGCGCTGGTCGTCGTCGTGACCGCCAGCCAGGCGGTGGCGGCCACCGAGCAGACGGCGATCAGGGCGGAGACGAACAGCAGCCGGACGAGCAGCCGTTTGCGGAGCGGGATCCGACGCTTCACGCCCGCTTCCCGCCCCGGCCGGGACAGCCCACGCGTCACCGGCGTCCCCTGCCCCGCCCCCGGCTCCCGGTGTTTCACGGCCGTGTGCCGGTCAGCTTGTAGCCGACGCCGAAGACCGTCAGCAGGCGGACCGGATGGCGGGGGTCGGGCTCGATCTTGCGGCGGAGGTTCATGATGTGGACGTCGACGGCCCGTTCGGTGGAGGCCCGGTCGAAGCCGCGGGTGCAGTGCAGCAGTTGCCGCCGGGTGAACACCCGCTCCGGCTCGCCCGCCATGGCCAGCAGGATCTGGAACTCGGCGGGCGTGCACTCCACCGGCACACCGTCGCAGCGCACCTCGTGCCGCTCGGGGTCGACGCTGATCCCGGCGGCCCGGACGACGAGGTCGCCGTCCCGGGCTCCGGTGCCGCGTCCGCTGCGCCGGAGCACCGTGCGGATGCGGGCCATCAGCTCGCGCGGGCTGTACGGCTTGGTCATGTAGTCGTCGGCGCCCAGTTCGAGGCCGAGCAGCACGTCGTCCTCGGCGGAGCGGGCGGTGAGCATGACGACCGGGATCTCCGGGTCCTCGCCGCCGCGCAGCATCCGGCACACGCCGAAGCCGTCGACGACCGGGAGCATCAGGTCCAGGACGACGAGGTCGGGGCGCAGCCGGCGGGCGGCGTCCAGCGCGGCGGCGCCGTCGTGCACCACCGTCGCGGTGTGTCCCTCGGCCAGCAGGGTGCGGCGGATCAGCTCGGCCTGTTTCTCGTCGTCCTCGGCGACCAGCACATGTGCGCACACGAGTGCGGATCCTAGGCGGCCCGCCGGTCGGCTCCGCCGCCGCAGCCGGTGGACAGCAGCGGGGAGGCGGGGAACGCGACGGCGGTTCTGCGCTGGATCATGGCGCCGACCTTGGCCGACACTTGTTTGGAACCGGTGAGGATTCAGGCCTTGTTCGGCTTGCCTTTGGTGAACAGCCAGGTGTGGAACAGCCCGTCCAGCCGCTTTCCGGACAGCCGCTCGGCCAGGTCCGTGAACTGTGCGGTCGTACCGTGGCCGTCGCGGTGGCCGGTCGCCCAGGCGCGCAGGATCCTGAAGAAGTCCCGGTCCCCGACCGCCCTGCGCAGTTCGTGCAGGGCCATGGCGCCGCGCGAGTAGACGGGCGTGCCGAAGATGTTCTTGCCGCTGCCCGGATCGGCCGGCGGGTAGGCCCACAGCGCGTCGCTCGCCGGGGAGGCGTAGAGGGCGTCGAAGGTCTTCTGGGTGCTGTCGCCGCCGTGCTGTTCGCTGTACAGCCACTCGGCGTAGGTGGCGAAGCCCTCGTTGAGCCAGACGTCCTTCCAGGACGTCAGCGAGACGGAGTCGCCGAACCACTGGTGAGCGCTCTCGTGGACGAGGGTGGTCAGGTCGGGCGCGGAGTCGTACACCGGCCGGGTCTGGGTCTCCAGCGCGTAGCCGATGTCCGGGGCGTGGTCGACGATCGCCCCGGCGGAGCGATACGGGTACGGCCCGAACAGCTTGCTCTCCCAGGCGAGGACGGCCGGCAGCTGCTTCAGCACCGGCGCGGCGGCGGACGCCTCACGCGGGTCGACGGCGTTGTAGATCTGGATGCCGTCGGGGGTGGTGGAGCGCTCGACCTTGAAGGTGCC
Organism: Streptomyces sp. CoH27; assembly: GCF_020181035.1. GTDB lineage: Bacteria > Actinomycetota > Actinomycetes > Streptomycetales > Streptomycetaceae > Streptomyces > Streptomyces camelliae. Next base: position 380,007 of record NZ_JAIQYY010000004.1, on the reverse strand, counting down.
GATGGTCGCGGTGGCCAGATAGGCGGCCATCGGGCGGGTCTCGCGCCAGTGGAACGTCGTCTGCCCGTGCGCGGTGTGCTCGGAGAGCAGTTCGCCGTTGGCGACGGCCGTGCGCCCCTGCGGGACGGTGAGCGTGAAGTCGTACGACGACTTGTCCCTGGGGTGTGCGTCGGCCGGGAACCAGCTCATCGCGCCTTGCGGCTCGCCCGCCACGAACGCGCCGTCGTCGGTGGGGATCCAGCCGTCCTGGGAGCCGTCGGGGTCGGTGACCGGCGCCGGCGTGCCCTGGTAGGTGACGGCGACCTGGAACGCGCCTCCGGCGGGCAGGGTGCGGGGCGGGGTGACGACGAGTTCCTGGCCGTCGCGGCGGAACGTGGCCGGGGTGCGGTCGACGGTGACGCCGGTGACGGTCAGGCCCGCGAGGTCGAGGTCGAAGCGGCTCAGCCGCTGGGTGGCGCGGGCGCTGAGGACCGCTGTGCCGTCGAGGTGCCGGGTCGTGGTGTCGTAGCGCAGCGTCAGGTCGTAGTGCCGGACGTGGTAGCCGCCGTTGCCGCTGAGCGGGAAGTAGGGGTCGCCCGCGCCGGGCGCGCCGGCAGTGCCGGGTGCCGTGGGCCCGGTGGTGCCGGTGAGGGCCGCGAGGACGACGGGGACGGAGGCGAGGACCGCGCGGCGGCGCGAGGCAGTGGTACGGCGCCGGGCGGGCTGTCTGCGGAATGGCGTCACATGCGCTCCTCGGGGAGTGGCCGGTGATCGTCTGGCCGCCCAGCGTAGGGCGCGGCCCGGTCCTGGTGATCCGCTCCTTCAGGTCACGTTACGCCGCGTCGCGGCCGGCGGCCGAGCGCACCGGGGTCAGGCTCACGGCGCCGTCCGCGACCCGAGAGGGGCCGAAGCGAGCGTACGTGTGCGCCGGATCCACGGCGAGCCCACCCGACGACGGCTCTGCGGGTGCTGGTCGAGCGGGTACGAGGAGTTCCGCAGCCGCTACGAGGCGGAGCCGGACGCTCCCGAGGCCGCCGAGCTCGTCGACGGCCTGTGCGAGGCGGCCCGCCGCAGGTGCGTGGCCCTGCTGACGGCGTCCAGGACGCCGGAGCAGAGCCACGCGCAGGTCGTGCCGGACCTGCTGAGGGGCTGACGTCAGCCGGTCTGCCGGGCCGCGTGCCGGCCCGCGGCCCGGCCGGAGAACAGACAGCCGCCGAGGAACGTGCCCTCCAGCGCGTTGTAGCCGTGCACCCCGCCGCCGCCGAAGCCGGCCACCTCGCCCGCCGCGTACAGCCCCTCGATCGGGGTGCCGTCGGCGGCCAGGGCGCGGGAGTCGAGGTCGGTCTGGATGCCGCCGAGCGTCTTGCGGGTCAGCACGTGCAGCCGGACGCCGATGAGCGGGCCGGCGGCCGGGTCGAGGATGCGGTGCGGGGTGGCGACGCGGCCGAGCCGGTCCCCGATGTAGCGGCGGGCGTTGCGGATGCCCTGGACCTGGGAGTCCTTGCTGTAGGGGTTGGCGATCTGCAGGTCGCGGGCCTCGATCTGGCGGCGCACCTCCGCCGCGTCGAGAAGAGGCTTCTCGGTGAGGCCGTTCATCTTCTCGACCAGCCGCTCCAGCGTGCCGGCGGTGACGAAGTCCGCGCCCTTGTCGAGAAAGGCCTGCACCGGTCCGGGGGCGCCCTTGCCGAGCAGCCGGTCCTTGAGCACGGCGCCCCGGTCCTTGGCGGTGATGTCGGGGTTCTGCTCGGAGCCGGAGAGCGCGAACTCCTTCTCGATGATCTTCCGGGTGAGGATGAACCAGGAGTGGTCGTACCCGGCGATGTCCTCGGTGGTGCGCAGGTGCTTGAGGGTGTTGAGGGTGTCGTAGCCCGGCAGGCAGGGGTCGGGCAGCCGGCGGCCGAGGGCGTCCAGCCAGATGGAGGACGGGCCGGGCAGGATGCGGATGCCGTGGCCGGGCCAGATCGGGTCCCAGTTCTGCAGACCCTCGGTGTAGTGCCACATGCGGTCCCGGTTGACCAGGCGGACGCCCGCCCCGGCGCTGATGTCGAGCATGCGGCCGTCGACGTAGGCGGGGACGCCGGTGACCATTTCGGTGGGCGGGGTGCCGAGCCGCGCGGGCCAGTGGCGGCGGACGATGTCGTGGTTGGCGCCGATGCCGCCGGTGGTGACGACGACCGCCTGGGCGGTGAGTTCGAAGTCGCCGGCGCGGTCGCGGCTGGAGGCCACCCCGCGCGGCGAACGGTCCTCGGCGAGCACCGTGCCGCGCACCCCGCGGGCCGTGCCGTCCTCGATGACCAGCTCGTCCACCTGGTGGCGGTGGTGGAAGGTGAGCAGCCCGTCCCGGGCGGCCTGGCGGGCGTACGTGACGAAGGGCTCGACCACGCCGGTGCCGGTGCCCCAGGCGATGTGGAAGCGGGGGACGGAGTTGCCGTGCCCGTTCGCCCTCAGGTCGCCGCGTTCGGCCCAGCCGACGGTCGGCAGCAGCTCGATGCCGTGGCCCTGGAGCCAGGAGCGCTTCTCGCCGGCCGCGAACTCGACGTAGGCGCGGGCCCAGCGCACCGCCCAGGCGTCCTCGTCGTCCAGCCGGTCGAACCGCGCGCTGCCCTGCCAGTCGTTCCAGGCGAGGTCGAAGGAGTCCTTGATGCCGAGGCGGCGCTGCTCGGGGGAGTCGACGAGGAAGAGCCCGCCGAAGGACCAGAACGCCTGGCCGCCGAGGTTGGCGGCGTTCTCCTGGTCGACCAGGGCCACCCGGCGGCCCCGGCTGGTGAGTTCGTGCGCCGCGACCAGGCCGGCGAGGCCCGCTCCGACGACGATGACGTCCGCGTCCATGGCGACTGTGTCCTTCCTGAGGGTGCTCGGAGGGTGCTCATACGGGGGTGCGGCTGCCGTCGGTCAGCAGCGCGGTGAGCAGCTGCTTCAGCCAGGTCCGCGCGGCCTCGACGTCCTTGTCGAGCAGCAGCTGGGTGGTGACCCCGTCGTACGCGGCGACCACGGCGTGCGCGGCGCCGTCCACGTCGCCGAGCACGGCGGGCAGTTCGGTGTGGCCACGGGCCCGGAAGAGCCGGTCGGCTACGGCCTCGCGGAGCCGGGCGCGATGGTCGAGGAGGGCCCGGGCGACCGCCGGGTCCCGGGCCGCGTGCACCAGGAAGTCGGTCTTGACCAGCAGCCAGTCCACGTCGAGCAGCAGCACCTCGGTGACCCGGTCCACGGAGGCCGGCACGTCGAGGTCGGGTCCGTCCTGGGCGAGGGCATCGGCGACCTGGGCGGCGATGAGGTCGGCGCGCTCCTGGTAGAGCGCGAAGAACAGCTCGTCGAGGGTGGCGAAGTTCGAGTAGAAGGCGCCGCGGCTGTAGCCGGCCGCCTCGCAGATCTCCTCGATGGAGACCCGCCCGAAGCCTTTGGCGGCGAACACCTCGAACGCGGCGTCGAGCAGCCGGGCGCGCGTGGCGACCCGGCGCCGGGTGACGCGCTTGGGTGTGTCGTTCATCGGTACCGGCTCCTCCGCCCCTCGTTCGATACGGGAATGTATCCGATACATCGATGTATCGAAAGAGCGCGATGACCTCTTCTCACAAAAAGAGCAGATGGGAACGCATTTTCGATTAAGGAGTACGCTGGGCTCATGTCCACGCACCTCCAGGGCTCCCTGTTCGACCAGACCGACGAGCTGCGGCTCGGCCCGCTCGACGGGCTGCGCCGGACCGGACTGTCCGCCGGTGCCTGGATCGATGTGCTGCCGGGCTGGCTCAGCGGCGCCGACGCCCTGTTCGAGCGGCTGGCGGCGGACGTGCCGTGGCGGGCCGAGCGCCGGAAGATGTACGACAACGTGGTGGCTGTACCGCGCCTGCTGGCCTTCTACGCGGCCGAGGACCCCCTCCCCCATCCGGTACTGGCCGAGGCGCGCGAGGCCCTGTCCCGGCACTATGCCGAGGAACTGGGCGAACCGTTCGCCACCGCCGGGCTGTGCTTCTACCGGGACGGCCGGGACAGCGTGGCCTGGCACGGGGACCGGATCGGGCGGGGCGCCCGCGAGGACACGATGGTCGCGATCCTCTCCGTCGGCGCACCCCGGGACCTGCTGCTGCGGCCCGCCGGCGGAGGCGGTGCGACCGTGCGGCGCCCGCTCGGGCACGGCGACCTGATCGTGATGGGCGGCTCCTGCCAGCGCACGTGGGAGCACTGCGTACCGAAGAGCGCGCGGGCCACGGGACCGCGCATCAGCGTGCAGTTCCGGCCGAGGGGCGTGCTGTGACGTGTCCCGCGACCGCTTGCACCTGACGGTGCCCCATCTGGTTGGCTGTCCCGAGACGATCAGCGGCCACCAGGGCGGGATGAGCATGCGGGCAGAAGTACAGCAAGTCGCCGACGGCACATATCTGGTGCACGGCAACAACGTCAACTGGGTGATCCTCAAGGACGGGGACGCCGTCACCCTCGTGGACACCGGCTACCCCGGCGACCGGCAGGGGGTCCTGGAGTCCCTCGCGGCGGTCGGCAGTGCACCGGAGGCGGTCGCCGCCGTGCTGATCACCCACGCGCACAACGACCACCTGGGCTCGGCAGAGTATCTGCGCGCCGCCCACGGCACCCCCGTCCATCTGCATCCCGTCGAAGTCCCGCACGCGCGCCGGGAGTTCCTGCAGCAGGCCACCATCGGCGACGTGGTGCGCAACATCTGGCGGCCGGGTGTGCTGCCCTGGGCGGTGCACACGATCCGGGTCGGCGGCACCGAGCAGCACCCCGTCACCGCCCCCGAGCCGTTCCCGGCCGAGGGCCCGCTGGACCTGCCCGGCCGCCCGGTGCCCGTGCACACCCCGGGCCACACCGACGGCCACTGCGTCTACCACCTGCCCGACGCGGGGATCGTGATCTCCGGCGACGCGCTGGTCACCGGGCACGCGATCTCGCAGGTCAAGGGGCCGCAGCTGCTGACCGACTTCTTCCACCACGACCGCCCCCAGGCGATCGCCTCCCTGAAGCTGATCGGCGAGCTGACGGGCGACACCCTGCTGCCGGGGCACGGGCCGGTCCACCGGGGTCCCGTGCGCGCGGCGGCCGAGCAGGCCCTGGAGCGGGCCTCCTAGAACGCGGGAGCGGGCTCCTGGAACCGGGGAGGCACCCGCCGCAACCGGGGAAGGGGCCTGCTGGGACTCCGGCGCGGGGCCTTAGGGTTCGTGTCATGGCCTTGCAGATCAGCGCCACGAACCCGGAGCACCCCGCGCTCCTGCTCGCCCTGCCCTGGGACGTGCCCCTGGAGGAGTGGCCCGAGGAGTACCTCGTCCCGCTCCCGAGGGGCATCTCCCGGCACGTGGTGCGCTATGCGCACGCCGGTGACGAGGTGATCGCCGTCAAGGAGCTGGCCGAGCGGCCCGCGCTGCGCGAGTACGAGCTGCTGCGCGACCTCGACCGGCTCGGCATCCCGGCCGTCGACCCGCTCGCGGTGATCACCGGCCGCACCGACCACGCTGGCGCACCGCTGGAGCCGGTCCTGGTCACCCGGCACCTGCGCGGCTCGCTGCCGTACCGCTCGATGTTCGAGACGACCATGCGTCCCGCGACCATGCACCGGCTGATGGACGCCCTCGCGGTGCTGCTGGTCCGCCTGCACCTGGCCGGCTTCGCGTGGGGCGACTGCTCGCTGTCCAACACGCTGTTCCGGCGGGACGCGGGCGCCTACGCCGCCTATCTGGTCGACGCCGAGACAGGCGACCTGCACCCGCAGCTGAGCCCCGGGCAGCGGGAGTACGACCTCGATCTGGCCCGGGTGAACATCAGCGGCGAGCTGCTGGATCTGGAGGCGTCCGGCGCGCTGCACCCGTCCGTCGACGCGGTGGAGTTCGGGCACGAGATCTGCACCCGGTACGAGGGGCTCTGGCAGGAGCTGACCCGCACCTCGGTGTACCCGGCGGGCAAGTACCAGTACATCGAACGCCGGATCCGCCGGCTGAACGAGCTGGGCTTCGACGTGGCCGAGATGCAGATCGAGCACTCCTCCAACGGGGACTCGGTCACCTTCGTGCCGAAGGTCGTCGACGCCGGCCACCACCAGCGCCAGCTGCTGCGGCTGACCGGCCTGGACACCGAGGAGAACCAGGCGCGGCGGCTGCTGAGCGACCTGGAGAGCTGGATGGCCACCCAGGACGACTACGCCCCCGGTGATCCCCTTGCCGCCCGCCCCGAGGTCCTCGCCCACCGCTGGGTCCGGGACGTGTTCCGGCCCACCGTGCGGGCCGTGCCGCCCGAGCTGCGCGGCGCCATGGACCCGGCGGAGATCTACCACGAACTCCTGGAGCACCGCTGGTACCTGTCCGAGCGCGCGCAGCACGACATCGGCCTGGACACGGCCGTCCAGGACTACATCGCCAACGTCCTGCCGAAGGCGCGGGCGACCCTGGAGCCGACCGCACCCGAGTAGCTCACTCGTGCGGGACCACGGCGACCGGGCACTCGGCGTGGTGCAGCACCCCGTGCGCGACCGAGCCGATCCGGGCGCCCACGGCCGAACGGTGCGCCCGCCGGCCGACGACCAGCAGCTGGGCCCGCGCGGCCGCCGAGAGCAGCACCTGGCCCGCGCTGCCCATCTCGACGTGCTCGGTCACCGGAACGCCGGGGAACCGCTCCCGCCACGGCCCGAGGGCCGCGCTGAGCGCCTCCTTCTCGTACGGTTCCAGACCGCCGGCGTCGTCCAGCAGCTTGAGCGATCCGGGGCTGTAGGCGAAGACCGGCGGCAGCGTCCACGCCCGTACGGCCCGCACGCCGGCGCCGCGGGCCGCCGCCGTCTCGAAGGCGAAGCGCAGCACGGCCGCACTGTCCTCGCTGTCGCCGTGCTGGCCGACGACGACGTCCCGTCCGGCCGCCTCGGCCGCGGGCCTGTCCTCGGCGCGGACCAGGACCACGGGCCGTGCCGTGCCGGCGATCACCTGCTGGCCGACCGAGCCGAGCAGGAAACCGACGACGGGCCCGTGTCCGCGCGAGCCCAGCACCAGCATCTCGGCGTCCGCCGCCGCGCGGACCAGCGCGTGCACGGGCTCGCCCTCGACGACGTCGACGGTCGTGGCGAGCTGCGGATGCCGCTCGGCGACGGCCCGCACGGCCTCGGTCACCGCGTCCGACGCCCACCCCCGCTGGGTGCAGCGGTCGGCCGTGGCGAGCTGCTCGGCGTAGCGCCACGCGTGCACCACGCGCAGCGGCAGCCCCCGGCGTACGGCCTCCCGGCCGGCCCACGCCAGCGCGGCCAGGCTCTCCTGCGAACCGTCCACCCCTGCCGTGATCGGGCGTGTCATGCGTGGGCCTCCTCGTCGTCGCGGCGCGTCTCGCGCTGCCGGTGCCCGGGGCCGGGCAGCGGCACGCACGGCAACGATCATCCCCCGCGGGGCACCGCGCACGCCGTACGGCGCGGTCCCCGTCCCATCCCGGGGCGAACCGGAGCGATCGAACATACGATGGCGGGGAACCGGTGCGGCGGTCCCCACGACGCCGGGCCGCGGGAACCGATGCTCGGGGTGGGAGACGTATGGCACAGGCCGCCGATACCGCGCGGACCGTCATCCTGACCGTGGACGACGACCCGGGAGTCTCCCGTGCCGTCGCCCGCGATCTGCGGCGGCGCTACGGCGAGTCGTACCGGATCGTGCGCGCGGAGTCCGGCGCGTCCGCGCTGGAGGCGCTGCGCGAGCTGAAACTGCGCGGCGACCTGGTGGCCGTGATCCTGGCCGACTACCGCATGCCGCAGATGAACGGCATCGAGTTCCTGGAGCAGGCGCTCGACGTGTATCCGGGGGCACGGCGGGTGCTGCTGACCGCGTACGCGGACACCAACGCGGCGATCGACGCGATCAACGTCGTCGACCTCGACCACTATCTGCTCAAGCCCTGGGACCCGCCGGAGGAGAAGCTCTACCCGGTCCTGGACGACCTGCTGGAGGCCTGGCGGACCAGCGCCTACCGGCCCGTGCCCAGCACCAAGGTGGTCGGGCACCGCTGGTCGGCGCGGTCGTCGGACGTGCGCGAGTTCCTGGCCCGCAACCAGGTGCCGTACCGCTGGTACTCGGTGGACGAGCCGGAGGGGCAGCGGCTGCTGAGCGCCGCCGGGCAGGACGGGCGGCGGCTGCCGCTGGTGATCACCCCGGACGGCACCGCCCTGGTCGAGCCGGAGGCGCCGGAACTGGCCGCGCAGGTGGGGCTGGCGACGACACCCACGGCCGACTTCTACGACCTGATCGTCATCGGCGGCGGGCCCGCCGGGCTCGGCGCAGCCGTGTACGGGGCCTCCGAGGGGCTCAGGACCGTGCTGGTGGAGCGCTCGGCGACCGGCGGACAGGCCGGGCAGAGCTCCCGGATCGAGAACTACCTGGGCTTCCCGGACGGCGTCTCCGGCGCCCAGCTCACCGACCGGGCGCGGCGCCAGGCGGCCAAGTTCGGCGCCGAGATCCTGACCGCGCGGGAGGTGACCGGCCTGGAGGTCAACGGCCCCGCCCGCGTCGTACGGTTCGCGGACGGCACGGCGATCGCCGCGCACAGCGTGATCCTCGCGACCGGCGTGCAGTACCGTCAGCTGGAGGCCGCCGGCTGCGTCGATCTGACGGGCTGCGGGGTGTTCTACGGCTCGGCGCTGACCGAGGCGTCCGCCTGTCAGGGGCAGGACGTGTACATCGTCGGGGGCGCCAACTCGGCGGGCCAGGCGGCGATGTATCTGTCCCGGGGCGCGAAGTCGGTGACCCTGCTGGTGCGTGGACCCGACCTGTCGGCCTCGATGTCGCACTACCTGATCCAGCAGATCAATGAGGCGCCGAACATCTCCGTGCGCCCGCACACGGCCGTGACCGCGGCGCACGGCTCGGACCACCTGGAGCAGCTCACGCTGCGGGACACGGCGACCGGCGAGAGCGAACGGGTCGACGCCCAGTGGATGTTCGTGTTCATCGGCGCCGCCCCGCTGACCGACTGGCTGGGCGATGCGGTGCTGCGCGACGAGCGCGGGTTCATCCTGGCCGGGCCCGATCTGACCGCCGACGGGCGGCCGCCGGCCGGCTGGGAGCTGGACCGGGCGCCGTACCACCTGGAGACCAGCGTCCCGGGCGTGTTCGTGGCGGGCGACGCCCGTGCCGAGTCCGCCAAGCGGGTCGCGTCCGCCGTCGGAGAGGGAGCCATGGCCGTGATGCTCGTCCACCGGTATCTGGAGCAGTCATGAGCGGGCGGATCATGCCGTGCAGCCCCAAGGAGATCGGCTCGCTGTTCCTCTTCGAGAAGCTGAGCCCCGAACAGCTCGGGCGGCTGTGCAGCGACGGGCGTGTGGAGCTGTTCGAGCCCGGCCCGGTGTACACCGAGGGCGACGCCGCCACCTGCTTCTTCGTGATGATCGAGGGCACGGTGGTGCTCTCCCGCCGGGTCGGCGGCGACGACGTGGAGGTCATCCGTGCCTCCCAGCCCGGGGTGTACGCGGGCGCGATGCAGGCCTATCTCGGTGACCGGGTACGGCAGGTGTACAACAACTCGATGCGGGTGACGGAGCCGACCCGGTTCTTCGTGCTGCCGGCGGACGTCTTCGCGGAGGTCATGACCGACTGGTTCCCGATGGCCGTGCATCTGCTGGAGGGGCTGTTCTTCGGGTCGAAGAGCACCCAGGCGGCGATCGGGCAGCGGGAGCGGCTGCTGGCGCTCGGCTCGCTGTCGGCGGGGCTCACGCACGAGCTCAACAACCCCGCGGCGGCGGCCGTACGGGCCACGGCCACGCTGCGCGAACGGGTCGCGAAGATGCGGCACAAGCTCGCCGTGATCGCCGAAGGTCCCTTCTCCCGCGACCAGTTGGCGGGCCTGATCGAGATCCAGGAGCGCACCGCGGAGCGGGTCGCCAAGGCCCCGGTGCTCAGTCCGCTGGAGGCCGCCGACCGGGAGGACCTGCTCACCGACTGGCTGGAGGATCACGGCATCGACTACGGCTGGCAGCTGGCGCCGACGTTCGTGCAGGCCGGGCTCGATGTCGACTGGCTGGAGCAGGTCGCGGCGGCCGTCGACGAGGAGATCCTGCCCGGGGCGGTCGCCTGGCTCAACTACACCATCGAGACCGAGCTGTTGATGAGCGAGATCGAGGACTCCACCACCCGGATCTCGCATCTCGTCGACGCGGCCAAGCAGTACTCGCAGCTGGACCGGGCCCCCTACCGGGTGGTCGACGTGCACGAACTCCTCGACAGCACCCTGCTGATGCTCTCCGGCAAGATCGGCTCGGGCATCGAGGTCGTCAAGGAGTACGACCGCACGCTCCCGCCGGTGCCCGCCTATCCGGCGGAGCTGAACCAGGTGTGGACCAACCTGATCGACAACGCGGTCTCCGCCATGAACGGCTCGGGCGGCACGGGCACGTTGACCGTGCGGTCGGCGCTCGACCACGAACGGCTGCTGGTGGAGTTCCGGGACACCGGACCCGGGGTGCCGGCGGAGATCAAGGACCGGATCTTCGACCCGTTCTTCACCACGAAGCCGGTCGGCGAGGGCACCGGGCTGGGCCTGGACATCTCCTGGCGGATCGTCGTCAACAAGCACCACGGCACGCTGCGTGTGGAGTCGGTGCCCGGCGACACCCGCTTCCAGGTGCTGCTCCCGCTGACCGCCGAGACACCGGAAGAGGACGCGCAGGAAGCCGAGGAACGCGTATGAACGACGTCGAGGGACTCGACCCGACCGCCGCGCCCAGCGGCACCGGGTGCCTGGAGTGCGAGGAGGCCGGCGGCTGGTGGTTCCACCTGCGCCGCTGCGCGCAGTGCGGGCACGTCGGCTGCTGCGACGACTCCCCCGCCAAGCACGCCACCGCCCACTACCACGCCACCGGGCACCCGGTGATCCGGAGCTTCGAGCCGGGCGAGGAGTGGTTCTGGAACTACGCCACGGACGAGCTGTACGCCTCGGGGCCCGAACTGGCCCCGCCGGCCAGCCATCCGGCCGACCAGCCGGTACCGGGCCCGGCGGGACGGGTGCCGGCGAACTGGGCGGAGACGCTGCGCTGATCCGTACCCGGCCGCACGCACGGCGTTGTCGGTGGCCCGTGTCACGATAGGCGCGTGTCACAGACCGTCTTCACTGCGCCGCCGTTGATCGGGCGGGACGAGGAACTGGCCCGGCTCCTGGGCGTGCTGGAGCGTGCCCGGGGCGGTGAGGCGCGGGGTGTGCTGGTCGCCGGGGACGCGGGGGTCGGCAAGACGCGGCTGCTGGACGAGGTCGCCGGGCGGGCGGCGCGGGCGGGGACGACCGTCGTCACCGGGCACTGCGTGGACCTTGGGGACGTCGGCCTGCCGTATCTGCCGTTCACCGAGATCCTCGGCGCGCTCGCGGCCGACGCGCGCTTCACGTCCGTGCTGGCCGCGCATCCGGTGGTGGACCGGCTGCTGGGCGCGGGCACGGACGCGGCGGACGGTCCGGACGGCCGGCTGCGGCTGTTCGAGGACGTCGCCGGGCTGCTGGCCGAACTGGCCGCCGTGGCACCGCTGCTGCTCGTCCTGGAGGATCTGCACTGGGCCGACCAGTCGTCCCGGGACCTGCTGCGCTTCCTGCTCAGCCGGGGCATGCTGCACCGGCCGGGCAGCAGCGTCCCCGGCCGGCGCCTGACGGTCCTCGCCTCGTACCGGGCGGACGATCTGCACCGCCGCCACCCCCTGCGACCGCTGCTCGCCGAGCTGGTCCGGCTGCCGGCCGTGGAGCGGCTGGAGCTGCGGCCGCTGCCGGACCCGGAGGTCGCGCGGCTGGTCCGGGCCCTGGAGGACCGTCCGCTGTCGGAGTCCGTCGTACGCGGCATCGTGGCCCGCGCGGAGGGCAACGCGTTCTACGCGCAGGAGCTGTTCGCGGCTGCCGGCGCCGACTGCGGCGGGGTGCCGAGCGGGCTCGCGGATCTGCTGCTCATCCGGGTCGAGCAGCTGTCCGAGACCGCCCAGCAGGTGCTGCGGACCGCCGCGGTGGCCGGGCGCCGGGTGGAGCACGACCTGCTGCGCGATGCCGCCGGGCTCCCGGAGGACGAGCTGGAGGCGGCGCTGCGCGAGGCGGTGGGACGGCAACTGCTCGTCCCCGGACCGGCGGACACCTACGCCTTCCGGCACGCACTGACTCGCGAGGCGGTCTACACCGATCTGCTGCCCGGCGAGCGGTCCCGGCTGCACGGCGCGTACGGCCGGCTGCTCGCCGCGCGGGGCCGGGCCCCGGAGACCGCCGCGGAGCGCGCGCATCACGCCCGCGAGAGCCACGACCTGCCCGGGGCGCTCGCCGCCTGTCTGGAGGCGGCCGACCACGCCCGGCGGCTGGGGGCGCCCGCTGAGGAGCTGCGGCATCTGGAGACCGCCCTGGACCTGTGGCCGTCGGTGCCGGAGCCCGAGCGGCCCGGGGCGGCGGGCCGGGACCGGATCACGCTGACCCTGCGCGCCTCGGCGGCGGCCGCGCACGCCGGGGACGCGCACCGCGCGGTCGCGCTGACCCGTGCCGCGCTCGCCGGGATCGGCCGGGACGCCGACTCCGAACTGGCCGCCCGGGTGCGGTACACCCTCGCGGGGAACCTGCTGAGCGTGGACAGCCTGACGGCGGCGTACCGCTACAGCAGCGAGGCGCTGGCCCTGATCCCCGCCGAGCCGCCGTCCCGGACGTGGGTGTGGGCGGCGGCCACGCATGTCGCGGCGGCCCGGCAGGTCGGCGAGGACGAGACAGCGCTGCGCGTCGCCCGGCAGGCCCTGCCCGTCGCCGAGGATCTGGGCGTGACCGGCGCCCAGGCCGACCTGCTGATCTCCCTCGTCGGCCTCGACGGGGCGAGCCGGGGCACCCGGGAGGGCAGGGAGCGGCTGCACCGGGCCCGGGAGCTGGCCCGCTCCGCCGGGCACGCTCCGGTGGAGATGCGCGCGCTGTTCAACCTGGCTGTCGGCGCCTTCGAGAGCGGTGACCTCGAAGCCTGCCTGTCCCTGCTGGGCGAGGGCCTGGACCGGGCGCGCCGGGCGGGGCTGCTGTCCTCGACGTATCCGCTGGGCCTGCGCTATCTGCGGCTGCTGGCGCTGTACACGCTGGGCCGCTGGGACGAATGCCTGGCCGCCGCGGCCGACCCGGCGGTGCCGGCCCCGGCGAGCGCCGGCTTCGCCGACAGCCCGGTGCTGTACGTGGCGCTGGCACGCGGCGAGGAGAGCGCCGTCGCCGGGGCCCGCGCGCTGCTGGCGGGCCCGTTCGACTGGATGGGCACGCTGGTGGCCGGGGTCGTCCTCACCGACGCGGCCGCGCGGGCCGGCGATCCGCAGGCGGCGGTCGAGCACATGCGGGAGGCGGCCGCGGCCCTGTCCGACGAGACGACGCACCGGCCGGGTGTGCTGGTCCGGCTCGCAGCGCTGTGTCTGACGGCGGTGGCCGACCGCACGGCCGAGCCGCGCCGGGCCGGCGACGACCGGGAGCTCGCCCGCTGGACGGACAAGGCGACCGAACTGGTGGAGCTGGCGCGCGCGACGGCCGCCTCGGGCAAGGAGGGCCGCACGCGGGGCCCGGAGGGGGAGGCCTGGCTGGCCCGCGCCGAGGCGGAGTGGGCGACGGCCGTGTCCGGGCCGGATCCGGCGGCCTGGGCGAAGGCGGTCGCCGCGTTCGGGTACGGCGACGTGTACGAACAGGCCCGCTGCCGGGTCCGGTTCGCCGAGGCGCTGCTCGCCGGGGAGCACCGTACCGAGGCGGCGGAGCAGATACGGCTCGCCCGCGAGACGGCGGCCCGGCTCGGCGCGGCGCCGCTGCTGGAGCAGATCGACGCGCTGTCCCGCCGGGACCACCAGGCCGCTGCCGCTGACGTTGCCCCCACCGTGTCCCTCACCGCCCGGGAGCGGGATGTGCTGCGGCTGCTCGCGCGGGGCCGCAGCAACCGGCAGATCGGCGAGGAGCTGTTCATCACCGGCAAGACGGCGAGCGTGCACGTCTCCAACATCCTGGCCAAGCTGGGCGCGGCGAGCCGTACGGAGGCGGTGGCGATCGCCTACCGCACAGGGCTGATCGCGCCGGAGCCGGCCGGGTCGGGCTGACCGGGCCGGCCCTCGGTCAGCGGGCGCAGTCCAGGCGGCCGAGGTCGACGGCGTCGGCCAGGGCCCGCATTCCCTTGTCGTCGGGGTGCAGATGGTCGCCGCCGTCGAAGAAGGGCAGGATCCGCTCGGGGTCGTAGGGGCTGCGCAGGGCGCGGTCGAAGTCGGTCACGGCGTCGACGTCATGGCTGGTGCGCAGGTACCGGTTGACCTCCTGGCGTACGGTCTCGGCGGCCGGGTCCCATTCGGGCCAGCCCTTGAACGGGCCGACCGTGGCGGCGACGACGCATTTTCCGGCCGCGTGGGCCCGGCGTGCGATCTCCCGGTACCCGGCGATCAGATCGGCCGCGGTGACGCCGGTGTGCGCCTTGATGTCGTTCACGCCCTCGAAGAGGAAGACGGTGCGCACGCCGGGCAGGGACAGCACGTCCCGGTCCAGCCGGTGCAGGGCGCTCTGCCCGGCGCCGTCCGCGAGGACCTTGTTGCCCGAGATCCCTTCGTCGGCGACGCCCTTGATGCGGGTCCGGGCGGTGATCAGGCGGCGCGCGAGGTAGTCGGGCCAGCGGCGGTTCCGGTCGCCGGTGGACTGCCAGCCGTCGGTGATCGAGTCTCCGAGCGCGGCCACGGCCCGGGTGGCCGCACGGGACGGCCGTACGGACACGGCGTCGAGATACCACCAGGAGCCGGTCGTCCGCGTCCAGTCGGTGTCGCTCTCCTCGGCGGTGTGATCGCCCTGGCCGGTGTACGACGTCTGCATCGCCGTCCCGTGGCCGCCGGCCGGGCCGGCCGCGTCCGGGGTGTGCAGGCTGACGGCGAGGTCGGTGCCGGCGGGGACGCTGCCGGGCAGCGGATCGCTCCAGGCCAGGGCGCCCGCGGGCACGGTGACCGTGCGGGAGCCGCCGAAGGTCAGCCGCCGGTTGCTGCCGGGACGCAGGGCGGCGCCGTGGTCGCGCAGGCCGGCCCAGACGCTGTCCAGGGTCAGCGGGCGGTCGCCGAAGGCGTTGGTGACACGGACGCGCAGGCCGCTGCCGCCGACACTGGTGTGCACGATCAGCCGGTAGTCCGCGTCCGCCGTACCCGCGCCGACCCGGTCCGCGCTCGCCGCCCAGGTGACGACCCCGGAGGCGCGGGTGGCGGTGGCGGGCAGGGGTTCGGCCGCTTGGGCGGGTGCGGACTGGCAGACGGAGGCGGTCAGCAGGGCGGCGACGGCGCGGCAGCCGCGTCCGATCGGGCCGCTCACCGGGCGAAGTCCCGGAGCGTGACGGACTCGCCGGGGCGTATGCGGACGGTCCGGGACTGCCCTGCGTTTCCCACGGAGGTCATGGTCCCGCCGATGCTGCGGATGCGCACCTCGGTGGGTGTCCCGTTGCGCCAGTGGAGGTCGACGACGGACCCGCCGCGGGCCCCGGCCCCGGTCACCGGGCCGGCCGCCGCCCAGGCGTCCGGCAGGGCCGGCAGGGCCGGCAGGGCCGGCAGCAGTGCGAGGTGCCCCGGGCGGGAGTACAGCACGGCCGCCGCAAGAGGTTCCGCCGCCTCATCTCCGGCATGCCGGTGTCCAGGCTGCGGGCCCGGCTGGTCAGCATGGCGGCCGAACGTGGCATCCCCGTCATCGCCGTCGACCCGGCCTACACCAGCAAGTGGGGCGCCCAGCACGGGCAGAAGCCCCTCACCACCACGAACAGCAAGCCCACTCGCCACGACGCTGCCGCCGTGGCGATCGGCAGGCGCGCCCTGGGACACCCGATCCGGCGACGGACGGCACCGCCCCGCACCCACCAGAGCGATGGGTGCGGGCATCGGACCGTCCAGGCCGCACCGGTGGCCCCAGAGCGTGAGGCCCTGTTCATCAGCGGCCTCCGGCCGCGGGCCGCCCCGCGTCCCCGGACCATGGACACGATCCGGTACAGCGGTCCGTACGACGGTGACGTCAGTGCCGGGCGGCCGGCGTGTTGGCGACAGTGACGTTGACCGCGGCCCACGCGCTGTCCACCGTCTTGTACTCGGTGCTGTTCGCGCCGTACAGGTCCTTGGCCGCCTGCAGGGTCGCGAAGCGCGCCTGGTGGAAGTCGGTCGTGGAGACCATGTAGCGGGTGAGCGCACGGTAGAAGATGGCGGTGGCCTTGGCGCGGCCGATGCCCTTGACCGTGGCGTGGTCGTAGGTCGGCGAGTCGTAGGCGACGCCGTTGATCGTCTTCTTGCCGCTGCCCTCGGCGAGAAGGTAGTAGGCGTGCGAGGAGACACCGGAGCCCGCGTGCACCTCGGTGTAGTAGGCGTCCGGCGACCAGTAGTCGATGGTGTGCTCAAGCTTGTCGAGCGACGGGTGGTCGAGGCGGCGCAGGAACTTCTGCGCGAGGCCCAGCTTCTCGCCGATCAGGTAGTCCGGCGTGTCCTTGGGGTTGTTGGCGTAGAACTCGACGTTCGAGCCGAAGATGTCCGCGAGGGACTCGTTCAGCGCACCGGGTTCGCCGTATTGGTTGCCCTTGGCGTCGACGAAGGTCGGCTCCAGCTTCGCGGTCGCGTCGACCACGCCGTGGGTCAGCTCGTGGCCGGTGACGTCGAGGACGACGAGCGGCTTCTTGAAGGTCTTGCCGTCGCCGTCGCCGTACAGCATGCAGGTGCAGGTCGGGTCCCAGAAGGCGTTGGCGACCTTGCTGCCCCAGTGGACCATGCCCTGGGCGGCCTTGCTGTTGTTCGCGATGCCCTTGCGGCCGAAGGCGGCCTTGTAGAAGTCCAGGGTCTTGGTGATGCCGTACTGGGCGTCCGCGGCGGCGCTGGCCCGGTTGCTCGTGGTGCCGTTGCCCCACACGTCGGTCGTGCTGGTGAACGCCGTGCCCGCGCTGAACTTCTCGGTGTACGTGCCCTTGGCGTCACGTGTCTCGGTGCCGTACCGGCTCGGGTCCTTGAGCCGGTAGTGGCCCTTGGAGGTGGCCGTGGTGGTCAGGCCGACGCTGCCCACGAAGAGGGTCTTGCCGGTGCCCTTCGCGGGCGAGGGGTACGTGGTGGCACCGGAGACGCCGGAGCCGAGCAGGCCGGCCTCGGGCGCGCCGGAGGCGGTGCCGGTGGCCGGGTCGAGCGTCTCGCCTCGCCCCCGCAGGTCGGCGAGCAGTTTCGGCGACAGGAACTCGTCGCTGTCGGGCGTGTTGCTGCGCACCTTGCCGGTGACGGCGTCGACGACGACGGTGCTGGTGCCCTGCTGGTCGGTCACCGTCACCTGGTAGGCGAGGGCGGCGGCGCCGTCGCGCGCGTCGACCACGAGCTGGGCGCTGCCCGCCTCACCCTTGGCGGCCTGAGCGGCCTTGGCCGCGGCCTGGTCCGCAGTCAGCCTGGCCCGGGAGGTGGCCGGCGCTACGGCGTGGTCGGCCGCGCGAGTCACGCCCGTGTAGGCCAGCGCGCGGTCGAGGTGGACGACGAGGTCGCCGCCGAGCACGGGCATGCCGTTGTGGCTCCGGATGAAGCGGACGTGCCGGGCTCCCTCGGGGTCGATCATCACGTCCTGGGCGTGCAGTTCGTCGCCCTGCGAGACGCCGGTCGCCGAGGCGTGCGCGAAGGCCGCGGTCTGCGCCGCCCTCACCACCGCCGAGGCGTTCGTGCCGGCGGACGCGACAGGCCGCTCCACCCCCGTGCCGGAGCCCGCGAAAGCCGTACCGGCCAGGCCCGTGGCAGCGGTCGTCACCGCGATGGCAACGGCGACGCTGCGTATGTGCGGTCTACGCACTGATCAGGGTTCCTTCGTTCGAAGGCGGCCGGGATGGCCAACCGCCTTGAGACATGGTGCTGTTGGGCACCACGGGGGCTGGTCGGGCCCCGGGGACAACCCTTACGGATCAGTCATGTCCACGTAAAGACGGAATGATCTATTTCGTGAACTTCTATGTAATTCCTTTACGAAAGGGCGCCACGGAGTGATCACAATCTGATCAACTGTGTGTCGGCTGTGGAGACGTGGCGTCAATCCCTTAGGTTCCAGGGCCGGAATGTGACCGATGTCGCATCACATGTCGTACGGACGGGAGTGGGTGCCGGATGGTGTCAGCAAGGGTGGGGCAAGGTGCGGTCCTCGGCGCGATCGCGCTGTCGCTTCTCGCGGTTCCGGCACGGGCCGCGACGGCGGAGCCGGACACGCCGAGGGGAGCCTCGCTCGCGGCGCCCGACACCCGGGGGGTGGCCGCGGCGCTGAAGTCGTCGGTGGACGCGGGCGCGCCGGGCGCCATGGCACTGATCGACGACCACGGCACGACGTACAAGGTGGCCCGCGGCCTCGCCGACCGCGACACCCGGCGGGCCCTCACCACCGACGACCGGTTCCGTATCGGCAGCGTCACCAAGACCTTCTCGGCCGTCGTCCTGCTCCAGCTCGCCGACGAACACCGGCTGGCACTCGACGCGCCGGTCAACCACTATCTGCCGAAGCTGCTGCCGGACGACCGGATCACCGTCCGCCAGGTGCTCGGCCACCGGAGCGGGCTGTACGACTACACCAATGACATGTTCGCCGACAGCGTCGCCGGCTTCGAGGCGGTACGGAACAAGGTCTTCACCTACCGTCAGCTGGTCGAACTCTCCCTGAAGAAGCCCCGCACCAACGCACCCGGCGCCGCCTATTCCTACTCCAACACCAACTTCGTCATCGCCGGGATGCTCATCGAGAAGCTCACGGGTCAGTCCGTGCGGACCGCGTACGAGGACCGCATCTTCAAGCCCCTCAAGCTGCACGACACGTTCTACGTCCACCCCGAGACCACGATCCCCGGCCGGTACGCCCACGGCTACCTCACCCCCGACACCGCCGGTGAGCCGCTGGTCGACGCCACCGTCCAGACCGTGTCCTGGGCACAGAGCGCGGGGGCGATCATCTCCAGCGCGCGGGATCTGGACACGTTCTACTCCGCGCTACTGAGCGGCAGGCTGGTGTCCGCCGCGCGGCTGGCCGAGATGGAGCGGTTCAGCGCGGTGAACGCGACGACGGCGTACGGGCTCGGGCTGCGGCGGCGGGCGCTGTCGTGCGGCGTGTTCGTGTACGGGCACACCGGCATCGTGCAGGGGTACTCCACGTATGCCTTCGCCACGAAGGACGGTTCGCGCAGTGTCGCGGCTGTCGCCGACACGTCCAACAACGGGGAGGTGGCCAGTGCGATGGGAGGTGTGCTGGAGTCCGCGTTCTGCGGGGCGTCGAAGTCGGCCAAGGGGTTGGGGTCGGCAAGCGGGGAACTCCTCCATGAGGGCTAGGCGTTGACCCCGATGTGACCAGTGAGCTTGTCGCCGGGGGCAATGTGCCGCTGCCCGGTGGCGTGCTGCGGCTTCGGGTGGCCGGCGACTTCGATGTGTCCGCTCTCGTCACCGGGGTGGACGGCAAGGTCGGCTCCGATGGCGACTTCGTGTTCTACAACCAGCCACAGGCGCCCGGTGTCCGGCTGCTCGGTGACGCCCTGGCCGTCGAGCCGGGGCGGCTGCGGGCCGGGGCGTGCCGGGTCACCGTCGTCGTGAGTGCCGCCGAGCCGGGGACGCCGCTCGGACGGTTGCCCGCTCCCCGGCTTGAGATCACGGACGCCTCCGGTCGTACGGTGGCCCGGTTCGTGCCGCCGCGGCCCGGTTCGGAGACCGTGCTGCTGCTCGCCGAGCTGTATCTGCGGCCCGGCACCGGGTGGAAGCTGCGGGCGATCGGGCAGGGGTACGCCGACGGGCTGGCCGGGCTCGCCCGGGACTTCGGGGTGGAGGTCGGCGAGGACGGCTCCACCACCGAGGACAGCTCCCCCGCCGATGCCGACTTCCTTCGGCTGGTCAACTCCGCACGTACGCAAGCCGGTTCGGTGCGCATCGCGCTCGAACCGCGTCTCGTGTCAGCCGCGCGGTCGCATGCGCGGGCCATGGCGGACGCCGGGCGGCTGGGGGCCGAGGGGCGGGACGGGGTGTCGGTGCATCAGCGGATCACCGGGGCCGGGTACGCGTACATCAGGGTCGGGGAGCATCTGGTCTCGGGGCCGCGCACTCCGGCCGAGTTCGTGGAGTACTGCCTGGGATCGGAGCGGTCCCGGCGGATCCTGCTCGATCCCGGGTTCCGGCATGCCGCCCTCGCCCACGCCGACGCCGGGGACCGGTACTGGACCGCCTTGTGGGCCGCTCCGCTGACCCCGGAGGCGCTGGACCGCGCGGCCGCCGAGGTCCTCGCGCTCACCAACACCGAGCGCCGGCGGGCCGGGCTGGCCCCGCTGGCAGCAGATCCACAGCTCACGGCCGCCGCGCAGGCGCACTGTGCGGACATGGTGGCCCGGGACTTCTACGACCATGTCTCCCCCGGCGGCGCCCAGCCGTGGGACCGGGCCGCCGCGGCGGGTTCCCGGCTGCGGACGATCGGCGAGAACATCGCCTGCGGCCAGCGCAGTGCCGCCGAGGTCGTGGCGGGCTGGATGAACAGCCCCGGGCACCGGGCCAACATCCTCAAGCGGGAGTTCGGCCATATCGGCGTCGGCTTCGCGGGCGGCGGCCGGGCGGGCACCTACTGGTGCCAGCTGTTCGGTGGCTGACCGGCCACTTTGCGTGATCTTGGCGGAACGACTGCTTCCGGGACACCATGCCCGGCATGAAGGGTGATCTCTTTTCCAGTGCGCACGTGGTGCAGCCGGCCATGGCGCCGGGCATGTCCGTCGAGAACGCCAAGTGCCTCCGCTACGCGGTGAGCGGCGAGATGTACGCTCGCCAGGGCTCGATGGTCGCCTACCGGGGCGACCTGAAGTTCGAGCGCAAGGGCCAGGGCGTCGGCGGCATGCTGAAGCGTGCGGTCACCGGTGAGGGGCTGCCCCTCATGGCGGTGCGCGGGCAGGGCGAGGCCTGGTTCGCGCACGAGGCGCAGAACTGCTTCATCGTCGAGGTCGAAGCGGGTGACCGGTTCACCGTCAACGGGCGCAACGTGCTGTGCTTCGACCCCTCGTTGTCGTATGAGATCAAGACGGTGAAGGGGTCGGGCATCGCCGGCGGCGGGCTGTTCAACAGCGTGTTCAGCGGGCAGGGCCGGCTCGGTCTGGTCTGCGAGGGCAATCCGCTGGTCATCCCGGTCTCCGCGCAGGCCCCGGTGTACGTCGACACGGACGCGGTGGTCGGCTGGACCGCGCAGCTGCAGACCTCGCTGCACCGCTCCCAGTCCATCGGGTCGATGCTGCGCGGCGGTTCGGGCGAGGCCGTACAGCTGATGCTCCAGGGCGAGGGCTTCGTCGTGGTGCGACCGAGCGAGGCGACCCCGCAGAAGGCCCAGCAGCACTGAGGCGGCGCGCCCCTCAGCACGTGATCCGCGTCGCACGGGCAACCTCCGTCGCCGTACGCGCGTCTTGACCGGCAACAGAGCGATGCGCCCCGGCTCCCGGGCCGGGGCATCTTTTCGACCCCCTATACACGGGATGTATACATGGCATCTATACATGTCGTGTATAGAAAGGTGCGTATGTACGGCAAGGCTTTCGCCCCGGAGTACCAGGGCGCCCTGACCTCCCTCTCCGTGAACTCCTCGCTGGTCGACGTGCTGGCCGAGGCCACCGAGCGGCTGCGTGAGGCCGAGCGGGCCGGGCGCCTCGGCGAGGCCGCCCGCTGTGGGCTCGCCGTCGCCGAGGCCCAGCGTCGGCTCGGCCGGATCGAGGACGCGGACCGGGCCTGGAAGGCGAGTTACCGCGCCGCCCGCCAGGCAGGCGACACCGGCGCGATGGCGTGGGCGCTGTGGAGCGGCGGCACCCTCGCCCGGCAGCGCGGCGCGTTTCCGCTCGCCTGGCGGCTGCTCGGGCTCGCCGCCGACCTCGGTGAGCGCGGCGGGGACGTGGTGGTGCGCGGCTATTCGCTGGCGGGACTGGCGGAGACCGGCCGCATCCAGGGCGACTACGCGGCGGTGGGCCGGCTGCACGAGCAGCTGCTGGCCGAGGCCCGCCGGCGCGGGGAGGCCCGGCACACGGTATGGGCGCTGGAGGGCATCGCACAGATGCACCGCAACACCGGGGACTTCGACCGGGCGTACGCACAGTTCGAGGAGGCGGCCCGGATAGCCGAGCGGGCCGAGGACCGGCGGGGGCACGCCTGGGCGCTGCGCGGGCTCGCCGACATCCTCTCGGTCCGCGACAAGGACACCGAGGGTGCCCTGGAGCTGCTCTCCCGGGCTGAGGCCGGCTGCCGCGCGATGAATCTGTCCAGCGCGCTCGCCTACAACCACAAGATGCGCGGCAACGTCCTCTACCGCGCCGGGCGTTACGCCGAGGCGCGAAAGCTGTACGAGCTGGCGCTGGAGGAGTTCCGCGCGATGGGCGAACCGCGCGGCACGGCGCTGGCCCGGCTGGGGCTGGCCAAGTCGCTGGCTCAGCTCGGCCGGGACCGCGCCGAGACGGCGGCCGAACTCGCCGATCTGGCCCGGATGCTGGAGCGCGGCGGGCTCAAGCACGCGCGGGAGATGGTGGCCCGCGCCCAGGAGGAGTTCGGCCTCGGCATGGAGGACGAGCGATGACCGCCGTACAAGCTCCGCCCCGCGCACCCGAAAACCTCGCCCCCCGTCGGGACCTGACGCAGCCGGCACCCGAGGAGCTCGGTGCCGGCTTGGAGGACGTGCGATGACCGCTGTACAAGCTCCGCCTCGCGCGCCCGCAGTCCTCGCTCGCTGCCGGGAGTTGGTGCGGCCGGCGCTGGAGGAGGCGGTGGGCGGGATGCATCCGTGGGTGGCCGAGATGTCCGCGTACTCCTTCGGCTGGTGCGAGGTCGGCGGGGCGCCCGCGGCCGCGCCGGGCGGCAAGGGGGTACGGCAGGCGCTCGCGGTGCTCGGCGCCGAGGCGGCGGGCGCCGACGGCCGGGCCGGCGTACCGGCGGCGGTGGCGGTGGAACTGGTGCACGCCTTCTCGCTGCTGCACGACGACATCATGGACGGTGACGGCACCCGGCGCCGCCGCCCGGCCGTGTGGCGGGCCTACGGCACCGGACCGGCCGTACTCGCCGGGGATGCCCTGTTCGCCCTCGCAGTGGAGACCCTGGCCACGGCGGCGGGCGGTCCTGGCGCCCTGCGGCTGCTGTCTGCGGCCCTCGCCGACCTGGTGCGCGGGCAGGCAGACGACCTGCTGTTCGCCGCCCGGCCGCACGCCGGCCCGCAGCGGGTGACGCCCGAGGAGTACCGGGCGATGGCGGAGGGCAAGACCGGCGCGCTGCTGGGCTGCGCCCTCGCGCTGGGCGCCGCGCTCGGCGGGGCGCCCGAGGCCACGGTCGGCGTGCTGACACGGGCCGGCCGGCACCTCGGCATCGCCTTCCAGCTGGTCGACGACGTGCTGGGCATCTGGGGCGATCCGGCCGTCACCGGCAAGCCGGCGGACGGCGATCTGCGGATGCGAAAGATGACATACCCGGTGCTGGTCGCGCTCGGTTCCCCAGTGGCCGGCCGGCTGCCCGCACTGCTCGGCCGGCCGGAGCGAGCCACGGAAGCGGCCGCGCTGATCGAGGCGGCGGGCGGCCGTTCAGCGGCGCTGGCCGAAGCGCGGGCGCACACGGCCGCCGCACGGGCGCTGCTCGCCGAAGCACCGCTGGCCGCCGGAGCCGCCGGACAGCTGCGCACGCTGCTGGACCATCTGGCGGACCGTGAGCTGTGAGCTCCTCGGGGCCGGTGGCGAAACGGTGTTGACCTGGGGAGTCCGGGCGGGTGAGGGTGCCAGGGGCGCGGTTCCCACACCCCGCGCCGGAAGGGTGAAGCACCTTGATCGGCATCTCGGACATCGAAGCCGCCGCGGAACGGATCGCCGGGCACGTGGTACGGACGCCGACCGTACCGAGCCCGGGGCTGGCCGCGCTGCTCGGCGCCCCGGTCACCACCAAGCTCGAACTCCTCCAGCGCACGGGCTCGTTCAAGGCACGCGGGGCCACGGCGAAGCTGCTGTCGCTGAGCGAGGCCGAGCGGGCGGCCGGCGTGGTCGCGGTCAGCGGCGGCAACCACGGCATCGCCCTCGCGGTGATGGCGGCGGCCCTCGATGTGAAGGCGACCGTGGTGATGCCCCGGACCGCTCCCGCGCGTTCCGTCGAACTCGCCGAGGCGGCCGGGGCGTCGGTGCGGCTGACCGACGGCATGGGCAGCGCGTTCGAGCTGGTGCTCCGGCTGCGGGACGAGGGGCTGACCCTGGTCCACCCGTTCGACGACCCGGTCGTGATCGCCGGACAGGGCACCGTGGGGCTGGAGTTCGCCGAGGACGCGCGGGAGCTGACGGATGTGATCGTCAGCATCGGCGGCGGAGGCCTGATCGCCGGAGTGGCGGCCGCGCTGCGTGCCCGGCGCCCGGATGTGCGGGTGTGGGGCGTGGAGACGGCGGGTGCCGAGGCGATGTCGGCCGCGCTGAAGGCCGGCGGTCCACTGCAGGTGCCGGTGTCCTCGCTCGTCACCACACTGAGCGCGCCGTCCGTGTCCCAGCTGACCTACGACCATGTCTCCGCGCTGGTGGAGGAGGTGCTCGTGGTGCCGGACCGGGAGGCGGTGCAGGGCTGTCTGGACCTCGCCGAGCACGCCAAGGTGTGGGCCGAGCCGGCCGCGGGCTGTCTGCTGCCGGCGGCCCGGCACGTGCTGGCCCGGGTCGGCGACGGCGCCCGGCTGGGCCTCGTGGTGTGCGGCGGCAACACGACACCCCGGGAACTCATGGGATGGGCCGATGAGTTCGGGCTGAGGTGAGCGTCCGCGGAGCAGGGGGTGCGCGTCCCGGAATCCGCTGAGCCGGGGGCGCGTCCCGGAATCCATGGAAAAAGGGGCGCATCCGGGATTTCTTTGAACGCACCCCCACGCGCCCCGCGTACCCCTGGGAGACACGGAACAGGGGTTTCAGCGAGGGATGACCATGGTCAAGGCGCACGTCTCCGCACACGAGTTGGTCGCCGGACGGTACCGGCTGCTGGAGGTCTTCGCCCGCGAGACGAACCGCCTGTGGTGGTACGCCGAGGACGTGACGGCGGACCAGCCCCGGCTGGTGGCCCAGACCGCCCTGCCGGAGCCGTTCACCGACGACACCGTGCGCCGGGTCACGGCCCGGGTCGTCCGGACCTCGGAGACCATGCGGCTGCTGCGCCCCGCCCAGATCGCCGCGGTCGTGGACGCCGTGGTGGAGGCCGGCACCCTGTGGACGGTCACCGAGTGGATCGACGGCACACCGCTCTCCGAACTCCTCGACCGTGAGGGGGCGTTCGAGCCGGCGCGCTCGGCCCGGATCGGCCTGGAGCTGCTCGACGTGCTCCAGGCCGCGCACGACGAGGGCATCACCCATGGCGAGCTCAGTCCCGGCCAGGTCTTCGTCCCGGAGGGCGGCCCGGTGATCGTCACCGGGTTCGGGCTGGCCGGAGCGACCCTGGTGCCCCGGCTCACGGCACCGTCGTACGCCTCGCCGGAGCAGGCCCGCGACGAGCGGATCGGCCCGGCCGCCGACCTGTGGGCGCTGGGCGCGCTGCTGTACACGATGGTGGAGGGCCGGCCGCCGTTCCGGGACCGGGGCAGGCCCGAGGCCACCTTGAAGGCCGTGGACCGGCTGCCGCTGCGCACCCCGCTGCGCGCGGGCCCGCTCCACCAGGCCGTGCAGGGGCTGCTGCGGAAGAGCTCGCGGGAGCGGCTGACCCGGCAGGTGGTCCGCGCGGCCCTGACCCGGGCGCTGGACGGCGACGGCGAGGCGGACCAGCTGACGGCCCCCGTGCCCCGGCTGCGCGGTGTCCACCCGAGCGTGCGGCTCCCCGGCGGGGTGCACGCCAGACGGGTGCTGGCCGCCGGCAGCGCGCTGGCCGTGGTCACCGTGGCCGTCACCGCCCTGGCCGTCACCCATCAGCTGCCGGGCACCGGCACCGCCCACGCGCCGGACCGGCCCGTCACCTCTGCCGCACCGGTCACCCCGTCCGCCCCGGCCGAGCGGCCCTCCGCTTCCGCGAAGCCCACGCCCACCCCCACGCCGACCGCGTCGGCGACGGCGACGGCGACGGCGACGGCCCCGACCGCGCTGCCCGCCGGATACCACCGCTACACGGCTCCGGAGGGCTTCTCGGTGGCGCTGCCGGACGGCTGGAAGCGGCTCGTCACCACACGCGCCACGGACTCCTACCGCATCACCTTCGGCACGGGCGGCTCCTCCCCCACGCTCGCCGTCACCTACAGCGAGCACGCCGGCCCGGACCCGGTCGCCATCTGGCAGGACGACGTCGAACCGCACCTGGAGCGGCTCCCCGGCTACCAGGACGTGGCCGACGCACATGCCACGACCTATCGGGGCCACAAGGCCGCCGACCTGGAGTGGCTGTCGGGGACGGGGAGCGCCCGGGTGCACACCTTCGGGCGCGGCTTCCTGCTCGGCGGCGGGCGCAGCTTCTCACTGCGTTTCACCACCCCGGCCGCGACCTGGGACGACGCCGCGAACCGGCTGGCGCTGAAGACGTTCCTGGCGACGTTCCGCGAGCCGCGGGGCTGACCGGTGCCGGTGGTCCGTTTCCGGTCCCCGGGCGTGGGGACTCGCCGGTCATGGTGCACATCGGATACACGATGATGACGGAGCAGACCGGGCCCCGGGACCTCGTGGACCACGTCGTGCGGGCCGAGGAGACCGGCTTCGACTTCTCGGTGATCTCCGACCACTACTTTCCGTGGCTGCGCTCGCAGGGCCACTCCTCGTACGCGTGGAGTGTGCTGGGCGCCGCTGCCCAGGCCACCTCGCGGATCCCGCTGATGACCTTCGTGACCTGCCCCATCCTCCGCTACCACCCAGCGATCGTGGCGCAGAAGGCGGCCACGGTGCAGCTGCTGTCGCAGGGCAGGTTCCGGCTCGGCCTGGGCGCGGGCGAGAACCTGAACGAGCATGTGGTGGGCGGCGGCTGGCCCCCCGCGGACGTGCGGCACGAGATGCTCGAAGAGGCCGTGGGGATCATCCGCGCGCTGTTCGCCGGCGGTCATGTCACCCACCACGGGCCGCACTACGACGTGGACTCCGCCCGGCTGTGGGACCTGCCGGAGCAGCCGCCGCCGATCGGCATCGCCGTCTCCGGTGAGCAGTCCTGCGAGCTCGCCGGGCACCTTGCCGACCTGGTCATCGCGACCGAACCGAAGCCGGGGCTGCTGGCGTCCTTCGACCGGCACGGCGGCAGCGGCAAACCCCGCGTCGGCCAGCTGCCGGTCTGCTACGACCCCGACCGGGACACCGCCGTCAAGCGCGCACACTCCCAGTTCCGCTGGTTCGGCCTCGGCTGGAAGGTGAACGCCGAGCTGCCGCACCCGGACTCCTTCGAGTCCGCGACCCGGTTCGTGGACGAGGACGACGTCGCCGCCGCGATCCCGTGCGGCGACGACCCGGACGCCTTCGTGGACGCCGTGCGGCCCTACGCCGAGGCCGGGTTCGGGGAGATCGCCCTGGTGCAGATCGGCGGCGACGCACAGTCCGCGTACCTGGACTGGGCGGCGAAGACCCTGCTGCCCGCGCTGCGGGAGGCCTTCGGCTGACCGGGCCGGCGGCGCCCGCCCGGGTCCGCCCTGGTCCGCCAAAGCGGTGAGCGGCCGTACTCGTGCCCGTGCCCCGCCCGGCGCCACGACGGGCTCCCGGTGCCGCCCCGAGCCGAGGAGCCCGGCCGTGACCGCAGCGCATCCCGGCCCGCTTCCCGCGCCGGGCCCGCCGGTTTCGGCGGGCGGCCGTCCCAGTCACCCGTCCGGAGGCGCTCGGCGTCACCTGCTTCGCCGATCCCCACCACGGCGAACCCGGGCGCGTCAACGGCCTCTTGCGCGGCCGTGGCGCCTACTTCGCCGACCCGTCCGGGCACAACAGGGAGATCATGACCCGGCCCTACGTCCGGCCCTGGCGGGGTCCGGGGTCCGGGCCGCCCGGCGGCAGGTCCGGGGCCCGGTCGCCGGGGCGGACCGGGTGCCGGCGGCGGGCCCACAGCGGCAGCGCGTACCAGCAGAGCAGGTACCACGCGACGACGGCCGCCACGAGATACGGCACGAAGCCGGCGTGTGTGGCGACCCGGAGGATCAGCAGCAGGGCGGACGTCATCGTCGCGAGGAGCAGCACCAGGCCGACGAACGTCATCCGGGACGCCAGCCGCACCGCACGCGGCTTGACCCGGAAACCGGAGACGAGGCGGTGCAGGGACACCGGTCCGACCAGGGCGCCGGTCGCGCAGGCACCGAGGACGACGGTGACGATGTAGATGACATGGTCGCTGTGGGGAAGCCGGTCGTACTTGGGCTGGAAGACGACGGTCAGCAGGAAGCCGAACAGGATCTGCACGCCCGTCTGGGCGACCCGGACCTCCTGGATGAGCTCGCCCCACATCCGGTCGGCCCGCTCCTCCTCGGTCTCGTGCCGCCCCCTGCGCCCTCCGTCCTCCGTCATGCGGTGCGGGTAACCGTCGGGCCGTTCGCTCAAACGGTGACCACCCGGCAAACGGCGGTCGCCCGGACGGCTACCAGCGCCGTTCGACCTGGTCCTTGATCCGGCGGTCGTACAGCTCGCGGATGGCTGTGAACGTCTCCTCGGGCAGCGGCGGCAGCTTGGCGGCAGCCGCGTTGGCGCGGGCCTGCTCGGGGGTGCGGGCGCCGGGGATGACCGTCGTCACGCCCTCCTGCTCGATGATCCAGCGCAGCGCCAGCTGGGCCGGGGTGTACCCCTCGGGGGCGAGCGCGGCGAACTCGGCGGCCGCCTCGACACCGGCCTCGTAGTCGACGCCGGAGAAGGTCTCGCCCTGGTCGAAGGCCTCGCCGTGCCGGTTGAAGGTGCGGTGGTCGTCGGCCGCGAACACCGTGTCCTTGGTGTACTTGCCGGACAGCAGGCCGGAGGCGAGCGGCACGCGGGCGATGATGCCGACCCCGGCCTCGCGGGCGGCGGGCAGCACCTCGTACAGCGGCTTCATCCGGAACGGGTTGAGGATGATCTGCACGCTCGCCACGTTCGGCCGAGTGATCGCGGTCAGCGCCTCGGCACAGGTCTCCACGCTCACCCCGTACGCCGCGATCCGCTCCTCCGCGACGAGCGTGTCCAGCGCGTCGTAGACCGCGTCGGAGGAGTAGACGGGCGTCGGCGGGCAGTGCAGCTGGACGAGGTCGATGCGGTCGACACCGAGGTTGCGGCGCGAACGGTCGTTCCAGGCGCGGAAGTTGTCCAGGACGTAGTGTTCGGGGAGCTGCTCGGCCCGGCGGCCCATCTTGGTGGCCACCAGCACATGCAGATCGGGGCGGCCGCGCAGGAACGAGCCAATGGTCTCCTCGCTGCGCCCGTCGCCGTACACATCGGCCGTGTCGAAGAAGGTGACCCCCGACTCGGCCGCCGCCTCCAGGACGGCCACGGCCTGTTTGTCGTCCACGTCGCCCCAGTCGGCGCCCAGCTGCCAGGTGCCGAGACCGACCACCGAGGCCCACTGGCCCGGCCTGCCGAATTCGCGTTCGTCCATGGCGCCAGTGTGGCATCCGGAACCGGCCGGCGCGGAACGGGCTGCTCCGGCACGCTGTCTGTGCGTCGACGGCATGTTTTTCACCCACATGGGTGATCTGGGTGGACAAAGCACGGTGGGAGTCAAGCGCCCCCTTACGGTGAGCCCGTGATCGATCGATCCGTGGACATGTCAGCCAACTTCCCTTCTGTGAACGGCGGTCCGGGTGCCGTCAGCCGTCGCGGTCTGCTGCGCGGCGCCGCCGCGTTCGCCGCCGTACCGGTCCTGCTCGCGGCCGACCCGGCGGTCGCCGCGGCCGAACTCCCCGGGTTTCCGGCCGAGGTGACGCTCTACCGCTCGGCCTACCGCAACTGGGTGGGCGAGATCACCGCCGACGGGCTGTGGGCCTGCGCCCCGACCGGGCCGGAGCAGGTGCTCGCCGTGGTGAACTGGGCGTGGCGCGGCGGCTGGCGGGTCCGCGCGCGGGGCGGCTCGCACGGCTGGTCACCGCTCACGATCACCGAGGGGACGACGGCGCGGACCCGGACCCTGCTGGTCGACACCACCCCTCATCTGACCGGCCTGGCCCTGGAGTCCGGCTCGGCGGTCCGCGCCGGCGCCGGGGTGACCCTGGAGGCCCTGCTCACCTTCCTGGAGGGGCACGGGCTGGGCCTCACCGCGACACCCGCGCCCGGCGACCTGACCCTCGGCGGCGCCCTGGCGATCGACGCGCACGGCACCGCCGTTCCGGCCGACGGCGAACGCCCGCCGCCGGGAAGCACGTACGGCTCGCTCAGCAACCGTGTCCTGGAGCTGACGGCGGTGGTGTGGGACGCGGACCGCGGGGCGTACGTCCTGCGCACGTTCCGCCGGCAGGAGGCGGACTGTGCCGCACTGCTGACCCACCTCGGCCGGGCCTTCGTCACCGAGGTGGTGCTGCGGGCCGGCCCGGACAGCAACCTGCGCTGTGTCAGCCGTACGGACATCCCGGCGCGCGAACTGTTCGCGGCGCCCGGCTCCGGCGGGCGCACTCTGGAGAGCTTTCTGCGCCGTTCGGGCCGGGTCGAGGCGATCTGGTTCGCCTTCACCGAGTTCCCGTGGCTGAAGGAGTGGAGCGTCACGCCGGTCCGGCCGGCCGGTTCACGGCACGTCACCACGCCGTACAACTACCCGTTCTCCGACAGTGTGCCGACGCTCGTGGCCGACCTGGTGGGGCGGCTGGTCGCGGGCGCGGGCTGGTATCTGGCGCCGGAGCTGGGCGCCGCGCAGCTCACGGTGGCCAGGCTCGGGCTGGCGGCCACCGGCTCCGCCGATCTGTGGGGGCCGTCGAAGAACACGCTGCTGTATCTGCGGCCGACCACGCTCAGGGTGACCGCGAACGGGTACGCGGTGCTCACCTCGCGGACCGGAGTGCAGCGCGTGGTCCACGAGTTCACCCGTCGCTACCGGGAACTGCTCGCCGCGTACGCCGCGCGGGGCCGCTTCCCGGTCAACGGCTCGGTGGAGATCCGGGTGACCGGCCTGGACGATCCGGCCGACAGCGGTGTGCCCGGGGCTCGGACCCCGCTGCTGTCGGCGCTGCGGCCGAGCGCGGAGCATCCCGAGTGGGACACCGCGGTGTGGCTGGACGTGCTGACGCTGCCCGGCACGCCGTACGCGGAGACGTTCCTGCGCGAGCTGGAGCGGTTCCTGTTCGACGCTTACGACGGCGGGTACGCCCTCGCCCGTGCGGAGTGGTCCAAGGGCTGGGCGTACACCGACGGCTCCGCCTGGAGCGACCCGGAGGTGCTCGGCACCGTCGTGCCCGGGACCTTCGGCCGGCAGGTGTGGACACGGGCGGTCGCGACCCTCGACCGCCTCGATCCGCACCGGGTGTTCGGCAATGCCTTCCTGGACCGGCTGCTGCGCCGACCAGGCCTGGAAGCCGACTAGGCCTGGAAGCAGTGCCCCTCGTCCAGGTCCGCGAGGAATCCGGTCTCGCGCGGCTCCCAGCCGAGGAGCGTGCGGGTCGGCGCGCTCGACGCGGGCATGCCGGCCCCGGCGAACCGGCCGCGGAAGCCGAAGTGCACCACGGTCCCGCTGCGCGGGGTCGAGCCGAGCCATGTCGTCCTCGCAACCCGCGCGACGGACACCGGCCGGCTCGTCGCTGCCTTCCGCAGGTCCGCCGAGGCCCTGCTCACCGGGCCGGGCGAGGAGCGCTGAGTCCCGAGCCGGCCTTCCGTGGCCGGTCCGGCCTGCACGAGAGCGAGTTCGCCGAGCAGGCCGGTCCGTCGGCCCCGGCTCAGCCCAGGTTCTTCTCCAGGGCCGCCAGGTAGTTGTGCATGAAGTGGTCGCGGATTCCGTCGGACGCGGGCGCGAAGACGTCGGCGGTCAGCCCCGCGGCCCGGTCGGTGAGGGCCGAGAACATCGGCATGCTGTCGTGCAGCTTGCCCTTGGAGTCGATGTAACGCAGCGCACGGACATGGGTGAAGACGGGCTCGGGCGGCAGCTGGGGGACGATGTCGTTGTTGTTCACGAAGCGGTACGTGCACCGGCCGAGGCCTTGGTGGAACGCCTCGGCGAGCACCGGGTCGCAGGTGCGCGGCTGGCCGAAGGTGTAGATGCCGTCGGCCGCGAGGTGCGGCTTCTCCAGGTACATCCGGGCACCGGCGAGCATGGCGAGGGCGCCGCCCAGGCTGTGCCCGGTGAAGTACAGGGTCTGTCCGTCGGTGCGCAGGTCCGCGAGCGTGTCGGCGATGTCCGGGTACACCGAGCGCAAGGCCTCGGCGAAGCCGTGGTGGACGTGTCCGTTGCCGCCGGGGCCGGTGACCGGCGGGGTCGTGGCGTCGGTGAGCCAGTCCTTGATCTGGGTGGGTTCGGTACCGCGGAACGCGGTGACGATCATCCGGTCGCCGGCCATCGTGTACGCCTGGGTGTCCTGCAGCGGGAACGGCGGGGTGAACCGGGTCTCGTGGTGCCGCACCTGGCCGAAACCCCACTTCGCGGCCTGGTCCTCGATGACGGCACGGTCCTTGTAGGCGAGGTCGGCCGCGCGGGCCAGCCAGTAGGCGCGTTGCACGCTGTAGCCGGGCGTGGTCCGGTCGAACACTTCGGGCACGGTCATGGGCAGGGCTCCTTGCGTGTGGGGGGGATTCGGTGGGGGGATTTCGGGGGGGGACCGGGGATCCGGCTAGCCGCGGCGGGGGGCGGACCGGGCGTGCAGGGCGCCGGCCACCCGCGGTCCGAGCCACCGCTTGAACCGGCGCAGCGCCTCCAGCTGTCCGGCCGCCTTGTCGAGGCCGTAGTACGCCTGCGGCGGGACGTACGGCAGCAGCGGTGAGTGGCGCTGGCCGAGCAGGGCGAACATCCGGTGCGGGGGCAGGTTCTCGTACCAGCGGGCGCTGTAGCGGGCGGCGCTCTGCGCGGACAACAGCTCGGACATGCGGCGGCGTTCGTAGGCGGCGAGGGCCTCGGGGAGGCCGGCGTGGGTGTGCAGGGCGTCGGCGAGGCACATGGCGTCCTCCAGGGCGAGGGTGGTGCCGGCGCCGATGGAGTAGTGAGTGGTGTGGGCCGCGTCGCCGAGCAGCACCACGTTGCCGTGGTGCCAGGTGCGGTTGGTGAGGGTGCGGAAGGTCAGCCAGCCGGCGCCGGGGCGGCCGATGAGCGGGGGGCCGTCGAGGACGTCCGCGAAGAGTTTCTCCAGCAGGGTGAGCCCCTCGGCCACGTCCGCCCGGTCCAGGCCGAGGCCGGTGAAGGTCTGCGGGTCGCACTCGACGACGCACGTGCTGTGCCCGTCGCCGTAGCCGTAGCCGTAGGCCCAGATCCAGCCGTGGGCGGTCTCGGTGAAGGCGAAGGTGAAGGCGTCGAAGACCTTGGTGGTACCGAGCCAGATGTAGTGGTTGCGGCCCGCGCTGATCTCGGTGCCGAAGGCGTCGGCGTGCCGGGCGCGCAGGGCGCTGTGCACTCCGTCGGCGGCGACGACGAGGTCGGCGCCCGCGGGCGGTTCGGTGAGCTCGCTCTCGTACTCCAGCCGTACGCCGAGCGCGCGGGCCCGGTCGGCGAGCAGGCCGAGCAGCCGGTGGCGGCCGATGCCGAAGCCCTCGTCCCCGTGGTGACGGGTCGACAGGCCGCGGACGTGGGCGACGCCGTCGCTCCAGCGGACGGAGGCGTCCGCGATCGCCCGCGCCGAGTCGGGGTCGTGCTCCTGGAGCCGGTCGAGGAGGCTGTGCCAGTACGTCACGCCCCAGCCGTAGGTCGAGCCCTCGCGGTTGCGCTCGTGGACGGTGATGTCGTGCGACGGGTTCTGCCGCTTCAGCAGGATGGCGAGGTACAGACCCGCGGGCCCGCCCCCGGCACAGACGACCTTCACGCAGACACCCCTGTACATCACTGAACGTGGCCGGACGGGACCGCAGGGTAGCAGGCGGGGCGAGCCTTTCGATCGCGCCAGTTTGGCGTGGTGAGCAGGGCCACTCGGACGGACGGAACCCGAGAAAGATCACCGAAAAGGCGGCCGGCGGGGCAAGGAATTCCCTGTTCCGGAGCAGATCGGCATCGACGACAGCAAGATCAACTTCGTTCAACTCTGCACGACATGTGGTTACTTGTCCGGATCGTAGCCAACCGGTTCCGGGCGATTTCTTCCCGTCCCGAAGGCCCCGATAGGCATGCCTGGTCACCACGGAAAGCACCCTCCAGGAGGACCCGCATGCCCGACATCAGCCGTCGCCGCGCGCTCACCGCCGCGGCAGCCCTGGCCGCGACGGCCACCGCCGCCGGCGTGATCGCCGCGCCCGCCGCCTCGGCGGCGGACCACGCGCACCCCATGCCGATGCCGGAGCCCCATGAGAACTTCGACGAGGTCTACAAGGGCCGCCGGATACAGGGCCGTCCGATGGGCGGGGGCGGTCACCACCACGAACACGGGGGCGGATTCGAGGTGTTGATCGACGGTGTCCAGCTGCACCTGATGCGGAACGCCGACGGCACCTGGATCAGCGTCGTCAGCCACTACGCCCCGGTGGCCACCCCGCGCGCCGCCGCCCGGGCCGCGGTGGACGAGCTCCAGGGCGCCCAGCTGCTGCCCATGCAGATGCCCGTTCCCGCCAACTGACCGCCGCCGCAAGGAATTCCGGAGCTTCACGCACCATGACCGTACGCAAGAACCAAGCCACCCTGACCACCGACGAGAAGAAGCGATTCGTCGACGCGGTCCTCGCGCTCAAGCACAGCGGACGCTACGACGACTTCGTCCGCACGCACAACGAGTTCATCATGTCGGACACAGACACCGGCGAGCGCACCGGCCACCGCTCCCCGTCCTTCCTGCCCTGGCACCGCAGATTCCTGCTCGACTTCGAACAGGCGCTGCAGTCGGTGGACTCCTCGGTCGCCCTGCCGTACTGGGACTGGAGCACGGACCGCACCGTGCGCGCCTCGCTGTGGGCGCCGGACTTCCTCGGCGGCACCGGGCGCAGTACGGACGGCCGGGTGATGGACGGTCCGTTCGCCGCGGCGGCCGGCAACTGGCCGATGAACGTGCGGGTGGACGGCCGTACGTTCCTGCGCCGCTCGCTCGGCACGGCCGTGCGCGAGCTGCCGACCCGTGCGGAGGTGGAGTCGGTGCTGTCCATGTCGACGTACGACATGGCGCCCTACAACAGCGCCTCGGACGGCTTCCGCAACAACCTGGAGGGGTGGCGCGGGGTCAATCTGCACAACCGGGTCCATGTCTGGGTCGGCGGGCAGATGGCCACCGGGGTCTCCCCCAACGACCCGGTGTTCTGGCTGCACCACGCCTACGTCGACAAGCTGTGGGCCGAGTGGCAGCGCCGGCACCCGGACGCGGGCTACGTCCCGACGGGCGGCACGCCGGACGTCGTCGACCTGGACGAGACGATGAAGCCGTGGAACGACGTACGCCCGGCGGACCTGCTGGACCACACGAAGTTCTACACCTTCGACAGCTGAGGAAGGCCGATCAGGCCTCGGCGGTACGGCACTCCGGGTGGCCCCAGCCCTGCGCGTTCTTGGCGATGGACTCGCCGGCCGCGTAGGCGCGGCCGCACAGGCAGCGGCCGGGGAACTTCGCCTTGATCGTGCGGGAGGAGGCCCCGCCGCCGGCGCGGCGGGGCGCCTTCCTCCGCGGGGCGGCCGCCTTCGGGGTGTCGGGCGAGGCCGGCGGCTCCGGGGAGCCGAGCACGCTGCCGGCCTCCTCCTGCACGGAGGCCGCCTGGCTGGCCGCGCGGTCGGCGAAGTCGTTCAACGGGTCGCCGTCGACCTGGTGGGCCGGGACGTAGCGGAACTCGACCGTGCGGCCGTCGAGGAGCGCGTCGATGCGGACGACGAGGTCCTGGTTGGCGACGGGTTTGCCGGCGGACGTCTTCCAGCCGTTGCGCTTCCAGCCGGGCAGCCAGGTGGTGACGGCCTTCATCGCGTACTGGGAGTCCATGCGGATCTCCAGCGGCACATCCGGCTCGACCGCCGAGAGCAGACGCTCCAGAGCGGTGAGTTCGGCGACGTTGTTGGTGGCCCGGCCGAGCGGGCCGGCCTCCCAGCGGGCCGGGGTCCGCTCGTCGTCGGAGATCACCCATGCCCATCCGGCCGGTCCGGGGTTTCCCTTCGAAGCCCCGTCGCACGCGGCCACCACACGTTCACGCATGCGCACGATCATGCCATGGGCACGCGGACGGCCTCCCCGGCACCCCGCCGGTCGCGCGCACCGCCCTCAGACGTCCCTGACCGCCGGCATCTCCCCTTCGGTGGTCGCGGTGTCGATCACCGAGAAGTCCGCGCCCTGCGGGTCGCTCAGCGCCGCGAACCGGCCGAAGGGGCTGCTCATCGGCCCGAAGCGCAGGACGCCGCCGAGCTTGACGGCGCGCTCCACCGCCTGGTCGCAGTCGTCGACGCTGAAGTAGAGATTGATGTACGACGGCACCTCGGGCGGGAAGTCGTCGGTCATCTTCATCCGGCCGAGCACGGTCCGGCCGGCCACGTCGAACATCCGGTAGTCGATCGCCTGGTCCTCCATCTGTTTCATCCGGTACGGGAAGACGGCGGACAGGAAGGTGTCGGCCTTCTCCGGTTCCCGGGTGAAGACCTCGGCCCAGCAGTAGGCGCCCGGGGTCCCGATCGCCTCGAAGCCCTCGTGGGTGCCGCCCTGCCAGACGCCGAACACGGTTCCACTGGGCTCCCGGGCCAGACACATGGTGCCGAAGTCGCCCACCTTCATCGGCTCCATCAGCACCTCGCCGCCGTTGTCCCGGATCTTCCGGGCGGTGGCGGCGGCGTCCGGCGAGGCGAGGTAGAGGCACCATCGCGACTGGCCCTCCTGGCCGGGCATGGGCGGGACGACGGCGGCCACCGCCTTGCCGTTCGCATAGGCCTGCGTGTAGTTGCCGTACTCCGGCGACGACTCGCCGAAGGTCCAGCCGAGGACGTCGCCGTAGAAGCGCTTGGCTCCCTCGACGTCACTGAACATCGCGTCGGCCCAACAGGGCGTTCCCTCGGGTTGCACGGCCATGGTCACGGCCCTCCTGGTGCTGTATGTCCCGGTTACTCCCGCTTGCCCACCCCGCTGCTCACGCTAGCCATCCACCCGTCGGCCCGCGCGCCGAGCGGCCGGGGCCGGCGCCGGCCGCGCAAAGGGTCGCGGAGAGTGAGGTTGCGGACACCATCAGTTCGCTCGGACGGGTGAAGAGCGGCCCACAAACCCCTGCGCGGAGGCGACCGGAAGCGTGCACACAGCCGCGCCCCGACTGTTTGACGCGAACGGCAAGTTTGCACAACCCGCGCGCTCAACCGCCCCTTTCACGCCTTACCCGGTGATCATCCGGCCTGTTTGGCTGGTCCGTGCGCAGCTCCACCCGGAGCACCACCGACCAATCCCGTCACCCCCGTTGCGCCCCGCTGGAGGGAATGTGTCCACACCGGACGCCACCGGTTCCGTCATCGATGAACCCGTCCCCGACCCGGACGGACAGCTCACCAGCCTGAGCACCCGGGCGGCACGCCAGCTCACCACCACCACCAAGTCCGAACCGCAGATGCAGGCCATCACCTCCCGATGGCTGCTGAAGACCCTGCCGTGGGTGGACGTCAAGGGCGGCACCTACCGGGTCAACCGCCGGCTCCAGCTGCGCACCGGACGCGGCCGGGTGCACTTCGAGCACAACGGCGCCGACGACATCCGGGTCATCCCGGAGACCCTGACCGAGCTGCCGATCCTGCGCGGCTACCCCGACGGCGAGGTCCTGCAGGAGATCGCCGGACGCTTCCAGCCCCGCGAGGTGCGCGCCGGGCAGGTGCTGTTCGAGGCCGGCCAGCCCGTCACCGAGGCGTACCTCGTCGTCCACGGCCGTTTCACCCGCTTCACCAACGGCAAGTACGGCGACGAGGAGATCACCGGCGTCGTCACCGCGGGCGACCAGATGGGCGACGAGGCGGTCGGCCAGTCCGACCCGCTGTGGCTGTCCTCGGTGCGGGCCGACACCCCGGGCGTGGTCCTCGCCCTGCCGTGGAACGTCGTCCGGGAGGTCACCGACCGGGCGCCGTCCCTCGCCGCGCATCTCCAGGCGTACGTCGAGCGGCAGCGCAAGCCCGTGAACCGCAAGGGCGAGGCCGAGGTGCCGGTGCAGGCCGGCCACACCGGCGAGCCGACCCTGCAGGGCGGCTTCGTGGACTACGAACTCGCCCCGCGCGAATACGAGTTGTCCCTCACCCAGACCGTGCTGCGGGTGCACACCCGCATCGCCGATCTCTACAACCACCCCATGGACCAGACGCAGCAGCAGCTGCGCCTGACCGTGGAGGAGATCCGCGAGCGCCAGGAGTGGGAGCTGGTCAACAACCGCGAGTTCGGGCTGCTGCACAACGTCGACTACGGCCAGCGGATCAGCACCTTCACCGGCCCGCCCTGCCCGGACGACATGGACGAGCTGCTGTCCATGCGGCGCAAGACCAAGGTGTTCCTCGCCCACCCGAAGGCGATCGCGGCCTTCTTCCGCCAGTGCAACCGGCGCGGTCTGATGCCCGGCACCGCGAGCGTCGACGGGCACGAGGTGCCGGCCTGGCGCGGGGTGCCGATCTATCCGTGCAGCAAGATCCCGATCAGCGACGACCACACCACGAGCATCATCGCGCTGCGCACCGGCGAGGCCGACCAGGGCGTCATCGGCCTGTACCAGACCGGCATCCCGGAGGAGTTCCAGCCGGGCCTGAACGTGCGCTTCATGGGCATCAACGAGCAGGCCGTCATCAATTACCTGGTCACCGCCTACTACTCGATGGCGATCCTCGTGCCCGACGCGGCCGGGATCCTGGAGAACGTCCAGCTCGGCCGGACCGCCGACTGACGGGCCCGGAGCACGCCATGAGCACACCTACCACCGCCTACACCCTGCCCGGCCCGCCGAACATCGCCCAGTCCCTGCGCCCGGCCCGGCGCACCGGTGTGATCCCCGGCCTGCGCTACCGGCCGGCCGTGCCCGCCGACCCGGAGAAGGCCGCCGAGATCGACCGCCGGCTGGAGACCTGGGCCCGGGAGCTGGATCTGTTCCCCGAGTCCTGGACGGGCGACTTCTCGGACTTCCAGTGCGGCCGGGCCGTCGTCCTGCAGCACCCGGGCGGCCTCGACCTGGACCGGCTCACCGCCGCGGGCAAGCTGCTGCTCGCCGAGAACATCGTGGACTCCTGCTACTGCGAGGAGGACGAGGGCCGGGGCGGATCGCGGCGCGGCCTCGGCGGCCCCCTGATCATCGCCCAGTCGGCGCTCGACCCCTTCCACGGCGTCCCGGAGCTGGAGGCCGAGTGGCGCGAGGGCCTCCAGGCCGACCCCGCGTTGCGCTCGTACCAGCACGCCCTCGCGGACTACGCCACCTTCGCCACGCCCAGCCAGACCGACCGGTTCGTGCACGACATGGCCCGGCTGCACCTGGGCTATCTCGGCGAGGCCGCCTGGATGGAGACCCGGTACACGCCCCGGATCTGGGAGTACCTGGTCATGCGGCAGTTCAACAACTTCCGCCCCTGTCTGTCGCTGGTCGACGCCGTGGACGGCTACGAACTGCCCGAGCAGCTCTACGCCAGCCCGGAGATCCAGCGGATCACCGCCCTGGCCTGCAACGCCACCACCATCGTGAACGACCTGTACTCCTTCACCAAGGAGCTGGCGAGCGATCCGGACCACCTCAATCTGCCGCAGGTGGTCGCCGCCAACGACCGATGCGGGCTGAAGGCGGCCTATCTGAAGTCCGTCGAGATCCACAACCAGGTCATGGAGGCCTTCGAGGAGGAGTCGGCCACCCTGTCCGCCACCTCGCCCCTGATCGCGCGCTACGCCGAGGGCCTGGCCGCCTGGGTCTCCGGCAACCACGAGTGGCACGCCACCAACAGCAACCGCTACCACCTGCCCGACTACTGGTGATGCGCCCGGCCACGGGTGCCTTCAGCCTCTCCGCAACGCCGTCACATCCGTACCGAAGGAGTCATCGTTGACCACCGCCCCCGCCCGACCCCACGTGGTTCCGGTCCCGACCCAGTCCATCTACCAGAACCGGGTCGCGGACTACTGGAACGCCGAGGAGAACCCGGTCAACCTCGAACTCGGCAAGATCGACGATCTGTACCACCATCACTACGGCATCGGTGAGGCCGACCGGTCGGTGCTCGACGAACCCGACCCCGAGCTGCGCAAGGAGCGGATCACCGGCGAGCTGCACCGCCTGGAGCACGCCCAGGCCGAGGTGCTGGCCTCGCACCTCGGCCCGCTCACCCCGGACGACCGGGTCTTCGACGCCGGCTGCGGCCGGGGCGGCGGCAGCATCGTGGCGAACCTGCGCCACGGCTGCCACGCCGACGGGGTCACGATCTCCGCCAAGCAGTGCGACTTCGCCAACGAGATGGCCCGCAAGCGGGGCGTCGGCGACAAGGTGCGCTACCACCACCGCAACATGCTGGACACCGGCTTCGAGTCGGGGGCGTACGCGGCCTCGTGGAACAACGAGTCCACGATGTACGTCGAGCTGGACCTGCTGTTCGCCGAGCACGCCCGGCTGCTGCGCCGCGGCGGCCGCTATGTGACGATCACCGGCTGCTACAACGACACCTACGGCCGGGCCTCGCGCGAGGTGTCCCTGATCAACGCGCACTACATCTGCGACATCCACCCGAGGTCGGAGTACTTCCGCGCGATGGCCAAGAACCGGCTGGTGCCGGTCCATGTCGAGGACCTGACCGACGCGACGATCCCCTACTGGGAGCTGCGCAAGGAGGCCGACCATCTGGTGACGGGCATCGAGGACGCGTTCCTGGACGCCTACCGCAACGGCAGCTTCCAGTATCTGCTGATCGTGGCGGACCGTATCTGAGCCGAAAGTGATCGGCCGTACCGAAATGCGGTCGACAGCGCGGGCGCCGCGGCGCTGGGATGGCCGGCGATGAACGCCGTCACCCCACCGCCGCGCATGCACGCGGACGAGATTCCCCTCGACGCCCCGCTGGTCGGCCGGCTGGTCGCCCGCCGGTTCCCGCGCTGGGCCGGCCTGCCGGTACGGCGCCTCGTGTCCTCCGGCACCGAGAACGCCATGTTCCGGCTCGGCGCCGATCTGCTGGTACGGCTGCCCCGGCGGCCCGGCGCCGTACCGGACGTGCTGCACGAGCAGCACTGGCTGCCCCGGCTCGGGCCGCACCTTCCGGTGGCCGTGCCCGAGCCGCTCGGCATCGGGGAACCCGACGAGGAGTTCCCCTGGCCGTGGTCCGTCTACCGGTGGCTGGAGGGGCACAATCCGGTGCCCACGGCCATCCGGGGACCCGGCCGACTCGCCGCGGATCTCGGGGCGTTCGTCCGTGC
This sequence comes from Streptomyces sp. CoH27, assembly GCF_020181035.1. Taxonomy (GTDB): domain Bacteria; phylum Actinomycetota; class Actinomycetes; order Streptomycetales; family Streptomycetaceae; genus Streptomyces; species Streptomyces camelliae. The sequence goes on along the minus strand of NZ_JAIQYY010000004.1, from coordinate 338,814 downwards.
GCTGCGCCGTGTCGACCCGCGGGACGCACCGCCCGGCTACCGGGCCGGTCCGCTCCGGGAACGGGACGAGCCGACCCGCACGGCCATCTCCGAACTGGGCGGACGCATCGACACCGACGCGGTCACCGCCCTGTGGGAGCGGGCCCTCGACACCCCGGACCACACCGGGCCCGCCGTGTGGGCCCACGGAGACCTCTCCCCCGGCAATGTGCTGGTCGACGGCGGCCGGCTGACCGCCGTGATCGACTTCGGCTGCGCCGGCGCCGGCGATCCGGCCGTGGATCTGATCGTCGCCTGGAACCTGCTGCCGGCGAGCGCCCGGGGCGCCTTCCGCGAGGCTGTCGGCGCCGACGACGCCCAGTGGGCGCGCGGCCGCGGCTGGGCCCTGTCGATCTCGCTGATCCAGCTGCCGTACTACTGGGCCACCAATCCGGCGCTGGCGGAGAACTCCCGGCATGTCATCGCCGGGATCCTCGCCGAGGCCGGATGAGAAGCGCCTGCGGCTACTCCCCCGCGTACGCCCTGTCGAGCGCGGCGACGTCCAGTTTGCCCATGGCCATCATGGCTTTCGTGGCACGGTCGACCTTTTCCCGGTCGGGGTCGTGGATCATCTCGGACAGCCGGTCGTAGACGACCTGCCAGGAGACGCCGTACCTGTCCTTGAGCCAGCCGCAGGGGCCGGGCTCGCCGCCGTTCTCGGTGAGCTTGGTCCAGTAGTAGTCGATCTCCTCCTGGTCGGCGCACAGGATCTGGAAGGAGACGGCCTCGTTGAACGTGAACTGGGGGCCGCCGTTGAGCGCGATGAACCGCTGGCCGTTGGCCGTGAACTCGACGGTCAGCACGGAGCCGGTCTCACCGGGCCCGGCCTCGGTGTAGCGGCTGACACGGCCGACGCTGGAGTTCTTGAAGACCGAGACGTAGAACTCGGCGGCCTCCTCGGCCCGGCCGTCGAACCAGAGACAGGTGACGAAACCGTCGGTGGTCATGGATACCTCCTGGGCGGGGAACACAGTCATCTGTATCGACCGGTCCTCGCGGCGAAACTCATCGGCCGGACCGGCGGAAAATCCACCTGGGTGAGCACGCGTTCCCGCCTGGCATCCGGATCATGATCTCCGCACCTGGCGAGACATCCGGCGAGCGCATCGAACCCTTCCGGCTGTCGGTGCCGCAGAGCGACCTCGACGACCTGTACGACCGCCTGGACCCCACCCGCCGGCCCGCCGAGCTGCCCGGCGCGGGCTGGGAGTACGGCGTCCCGGCCGGCTGTCTGCGGGAGCTGGTCCGCTACTGGCGGCACACGTACGACTGGCGCGCGGCCGAGGCCGAGCTGAACCGGTGGCCGCAGTTCACCACCACGGTCGACGGCGCGCGTGTCCGCTTCGCCCATGTCCGCTCGCCCGAACCGGACGCCACCCCGCTGCTGCCGACCCATGGCCGGCCCGGCTCGGTCGTGGAGTTCCCGGACGTCGTCGGTCCGCTCACCGATCCGGTGGCGCACGGCGGCGACCCGGCCGACGCCTTGTCGTCATGCCCGGCATCCCCGCCTTCGGGCTGTCCGGGCCCGCCACCGAGCCGGGCTGGGAGGCGGGCCGGGTGGCCGACGCCCGGGTGGAGCTGATGCGGCGGCTCGGCCACGAGCGGTTCGGGGCGCAGGGCGGCGACTGGGGCGCGGCGATCTCCCGCGAGCTGGGCCGCGCCCACCCGGACCGGATCATCGGCGTCCACCTCGATCTGCTGCCCGGCGCGCAGGCGACGGCCGAGCCGACCGAGGAGGAGCCGGCCGCGCTCGCGCCCGAGGAGCGGGAGCGCACGCTGCGGTCCTGGCGCCGGTGGGCGGACTGGTCCCGCGAGGACAGCGCGTACGCCGCTCTGCAGTCCACCCGGCCGCACACCCTCGGCTATGCGCTGACGGACTCGCCGGTCGGTCAACTCGCCTGGATCGTCGAGAAGTTCCGGTCGTGGGCGGACTCCGAGGAACTGCCGGAGGAGACGATGGACCGGGACCGGATTCTCGCCGGCGCGATGCTGTACTGGCTGACCGGCACGGCCGGTTCTTCGGCGCGCACCTCCTGCGAACGGGCGCACGCCACCGGTCGCAGGGCCGAGCCCGCCGAGCCGTCCACGGCGCCGACGGCGCTGGCCGTGTTCCCGGCCGAGCTCCAGCTTCCGCTACGACACCGGGCGGAGCGGACCGAGAACCTCGTGCGCTGGACGGAGTTCGACCGGGGCGGGCACTTCGCGGCCATGGAGGAGCCGGACCTGAGGAGCCGGACCTGCTGGTCGGCGATGTGCGGGCATTCTTCCGGCAGCTGCGGGAGAAGTGAGCTCCTCCGGCAGCCACCGGAGACGTGAGGTCCCTCGGGCCGGTGCGGACGCGGGCCGGGCGCCGGGTCAGGCGGCCAGGCAGAGTCCGTTGTAGGGCCGGTGCGGCGCGGCGGCCGGGCGGCGGTGCGGGCTCGTCCGCCGGGTCAGCTCGCCGTACGCCAGCGACAGCAGGTCGCCGAGGCCCAGACCGAGGGCGTGCGCGGCGGCGGCGAGGACCTCCGAGGAGGCCTCCTTACGGCCGCGCTCGACCTCGGACAGGTAGGGCAGCGAGATCCGGGCCGCGTCGGCCACGTCCTTCAGGGTGCGGTCCTGCGCTCGCCGCTCGCGCCGCAGCACCTCACCGACCAGATCGCGCCACAGGGGCTCCTTCGCGGTCTCCCCGGGCTTCGGCTCGGGCTGCTGCGGGCGAGCGGGCGCCGGTCGCAGCGGGATCACTCGGGCTTCGTTGCTCACCTGGTTGCTCACCCGCGTCAGCCTAGAAGCCGGGGGGCGCGGGGCAAGGGCCCGGCGTTGCGCCCTGAGGGAAACCGGCTCAGCGCTTGAGCGGGAAGCGGGCGCGGACCCGCTTGCCGACCGGCACGCGCTCGGCGGTGACCTCGGTGGCCAGGGCATCCACGATCTCCAGGCCGTGCCGCCCGACGCGCGCGGGGTCCCTGGGGTAACGGCGGGGCAGGGCGGAGCTGCTGTCGTAGACGCACACCGTGACCGCGCTGTCCGTGCCCTCCAGCTCCAGGATGTAGGGGCCGTCGCTGTGCTGCTCGGCGTTGGTGACCAGCTCGCTCACGAGCAGGAGCAGCTCGCCGTCGGCATGGCGGTCGGGCATGGCGCACCACTCGGTCTTCAACTGCTCCAGAAACCGTGCGGCGAAGGCCCGTGCCTCCGCGATGGAGCCGGGTTCGCCGGTGTAGTGCGCCGCGCGTCTCAGCGGTTCCACGGGTACGTCGAAACCAGTCGGTATCACGTCCCCGCCCAGGTGCTCGGTCATGCTGTCTCTCTCGAATGCCGGGTCGGGCCGGTCGCCTGTTGCACCGGTTCTGGTACCCCGAGCCGGGCCCGGCAGTCCCCGAAGCGTTCGCCGACCGCGCACAGTGGCGATGGTCACCCTTGCGAGGAGCCCTGCGACTGCTGCTGGGTGGCGGGCAGCGGCGGCGCGCCGGTGGTCCCGGGGGTCACCGCGCCGGGCGCGGAACTCTGCGTGGGCGGAGGCGCGGAGCTCTGCGTGGGCGGAGGCGCGGAGACGCTCGTCTGCTGCTGCGTGGACTGCTCTGTCGTACCTCCCGGCGAGCCCGGGGCCGGTGACGACGGCCCGGCGGAGGACGACGAGGCCGACGACGACCCGGCCGAGGTCGACACGACCGAATTCGGTCCCGACGACGGGGCCGACGGCGCGGATGACGACGAGGCCGAGGTCGAAGGTGCGGACGACGACGAGGACGGGGACGCGCTCGACGACGACGGCGATGACGAGGAGGAGGACGGCGCCGAGGTCGAGGGGGACGCGCCGCTGGACGAGGACGACGGGGACGCGCTCGGCGAGGAGGACGACGTCGACGGGCTCGGCTTGCCCGAGGTGGACGACGGCGACGGGGGCGGGCAGTGCTTCGCGCCGGGCGGGCACGACCGGGACGGGGAAGGGGACGGCGACGGGCAGTGCTTCGCACCGGGCGGGCACGACGGGGACGGGGGCGGGCAGTGCTTCGCGCCGGGCGGGCACGACCGGGACGGGGACGGCGACGGGGACGGCGGCGGGTTCCAGGGGTGCGGATGCTCCGGCGGCCTGGCGTGCTCGTCGTGGTGCCAGCCCTGGTCGCCGTGCGGGCGTTGGATCCAGTCGTCGTGGTGGGAGTCGTAGAGCACGAAGACGTTGACGACCACCGGCGCGGGCGTCACGACGACCACGTTCGAGGGCCGGTACGCCGGCCAGCGCGGGCCCACCAGCTTGGGTGTGTTCTTCTCAGGGACCGGGGAGGTCAGCGGATTGCCGCAGGCGCAGCGCACCCGGGGCACGCCGCGGTTGTCGACCAGTACGGCGGTGCCCGCCTGGAGCACGGACTGGTAGCTGGTGGCGGCGCCGTCGCGGAAGCCGTGGTTGGTGACGCGTGTGTCGACCCGCAGCTGGACCGGGGTGAGCGAGCGCAGATAGGCGGGCACGCCGGACGGCTGGACGCCGGCCACGGACGCGAACGCCCTGTTCTTGGCCGGGTCCGCCTGGAGTGCCTTGATCTGCTGCTCCACGTCGCAGGCGGCGACCTGCTGGGTGCCGCCGTACAGGCCGGGCGCCCCGCCCTGCACGCCCTGCACCGCGTTGGCCGTGCCGGAGGGCGCGGCGGAGGCCGAGGGGGGCGGCGGGGCCGAACTCTGCTTGGCCGTCGACTCCGTGAACGGGTCCTGGCCGGTGCTGGCCGCGGACTGCAGGAAGACCTCGCCGCCCTTGCCGCCACCCGGACGGGTGAAGACGACCGCGAGTACCACGGCGGCGACCACGAGGGCGCTGATGGCTCCGACGCGCGGTACGGACTTCCACCACGGCCCGTGCGGCCCCTTGGGCCCGGTGCCGCCGGGTGGCGGCCCTGCGGGCGGCGGGCCGGAGGGCGGCTGGGACGGGCCCGACAGCGGGCCGGAGGGCGGCCCGGTGGGGCGGCCGGATGACGGAGGTTCGACGCTCACGAGCACTTCTTCCCGTCGCGATGCGCGGCTTTTCTCAGTGCGGCTTTTCGCAGTCAAGTTCCGTTTCATGCATTTGGATGCACATTGGTCCCATTGTGTGTCTCAAGGTCGCGATGCTCGCAAGCTGACGGGCGGGATGCCCGGCGGCTGCTTAGCGTGGCCGGTGTGAGCCCTCCGACCGTCACCGCGCGGCCCGCCTCCCGCCACGGCTGGGCCCATGCCCTGGGTGTGGTGCTGACCGGCCTGGCCGTCATGGTCCTGGTGGCGGCACTGGGACTGTGGGCGGCCGGTGCGGCGGATCTGCCGGACGGCGCGTTCCCGAGGGTGGTGGCCGCGACCGTGGCCACGGCCGTCGGCGGCAGCGTGGAGCTGTCCGGCAACGCGGGGGCGCTGGCGCAGAGCCGGGCCGGTCTCACCGTGCTCCCGCTGTCGGTCACGCTGGCCGGTGCCCTGGTGATCGGGGCCGGCTTTCTGCGCCCGCTGCGGCACCGGGCGGTGGCCTCGGCCGCGGAGCTGGCCGGCTGGGCCGCCCGGATCGCGGCGCTGTGGCTGCTGGTGCTGATCGGCCTGGCCCTCGGCGCCCGGCAGACCTTCGCCGTCGACGTGGGCAGCGGCACCCTCAGCGATCTGACCGGGCTGTTCGAGGCCGCACCGAGGGTCGGCTTCACCACCGACGTGCCGTTGACCGTGCTGCTCGGGCTGGTGTGGCTGGCCGGGGTGCTGCTGCTGGCGGTGCTGGTCGCGCGCGGGGCTCCGCTGCCGGGGCGGCTGGTGCGCTGCCAGGAGTCGGTGCGCCCGGCGGCCCACGCGATGGTGGTCCTGCTCCTCGGCTACGTCGTCGTCGCCCTGGTCGTCGCGCTGATCGCGGCGGCCGGCCGCGGACATGCCTCCGCGACCTTCGCGCTGATCCTGCTCGGCCTGCCCAACCTGGCCTGGCTGGCCCTCACCCTCGGTCTGGGCGCGACCTGGCACGGCCGGGTGGACGGCCCGTTCGGGCTGCCGATGCCGCATGTCCTGGACGTGCTGCTGCGCACCCCGGACGTGTCCACGCTGAGTCTGCGCTCGCTCACCGGCTACGACGGCCGCTGGTGGTGGCTGGTGGTCGTGGACGCACTCCTGCTGCTCGCCGTGGCCTTCCGGATGGCGGTGAGCTCACCGGCCCGGATCCGGCTGTGGCAGCACGCCCTGCGCCTGGCCGTCGCACTGGCGCTGACGGTGCTGATGATCTGTCTGACGGTCCGTGTCTCGGCGCATTACGGCCTGTCCCTGCTCGGCATCGGCGATCTGGGCGGCGGTCTGTCGGGCGAACTGCTCCTCAGGCCGATGCTCTGGCAGGCAGTGGGCCTGGGCGCGCTGTGGGGACTGGTCGCCGGGCTGCTGGGCGGGCTGCTGGCCCTGCCGGTGCGCCGCCGGGGTGACGTCGGCGCACCGCCGCGCTGAGCCAGTGTCCAGGCGCGCTCAGCCGTGGAACACCGGCCCGGCCCAGTGCGGAGGCGGCGGGGTCTCGGTCACCGTGCGGGCCGGCTCCGGCCCGGTCTCCGGCGCCGGGCGGACCTCGGCCGGACCGGTCGCCAGGGTGGCGCGCAGGGCGGCCACGAAGTCGAGGCAGGTGTCGTACCGGTCGTCCGGGCTCTTGGCGAGGGCCTTGGCGAACACGGCGTCGACGGCCGGGGGGATACCGGGCCGGGCCGCGCTCGGCGGGGACGGTTCGTCGTACTGGTGGGCCCACAGCAGGGCCATGTCGTCGTCGCGTTGGAAGGGCGGACGGCCGGCGAGGGTCTCGTAGACGACGCAGGCAAGGCCGTAGACGTCGCAGCGGCCGTCGACCGGGCGGCCGGAGATCTGCTCGGGGGCCACGTAGTCGAGGGTGCCGACGAACTGACCGACGCTGGTGAAGCCGGTCAGGGACAGCGACTTCTTGGTGAGGCCGAAGTCGGTGAGGTACACGTGCTCGGGGTGGTCGCTGTCGGTGCCCTCGGCGATCAGGACGTTGCCGGGCTTGACGTCCCGGTGGACCAGGCCGTGCTCGTGGGCGGCGTCGAGGGCGGAGGCCACCTGCGCGGCGATGCGGACGGCGTCGGGGGGCGGCAGCGGGCCGCGTGCGTCCAGCAGATGGCGCAGGTCGCTGCCGGAGACGTACCGCATGGCGATGTAGAGCACGCCGTCCGTCTCGCCGGCATCGAAGACCGGCACGATGTGCGGGTGGTCGATCGCGGCGGCCACCTGGGACTCGTGGGTGAAGCGTTTGCGGAAGGTGTCGTTGCGGGCGAGCTCGGGCGCGAGCAGTTTGAGGGCGACCGTGCGGTCCAGGCGCAGGTCGCGGGCGCGGAAGACGACCGCCATGCCGCCGCGCCCGACCTCGCTCTCGACCAGGTAGTTCGCCACCTTCCGGCCGATCAGTTCGGAGGGCCGGCCGGAGAACAGGCTGGTCTCGCGCGCCATCAGGGCTCACCGTCGGACGCCACCAGCCGGGTCGGAGCGTGTCCGGCGTCGGTGTCGCCGGTGACCGGGCGGTCGGTGGCGTACGTGGTCAGGCGCCGTCCGTCGCCGTACATCCAGCGGCTCTCCTCGGGGTCGTACAGCCACATCTTCTCCCCGTCGACGACGATCCCGATGCGCAGGTCCCGGGTGCGGTCCGCGAAGTCCTCGCCGTCGAGCGCGCCGGCCGTCAGTTCACCGACCGCGGCGCGGTAGTCGGCGAGGGCCTCGGCGGCGCGGGCCAGCAGCGGCCGGGGGTCGGCGGTACCGGCCGGGCCTTCGGCGGCCGGCGGGTCCTCGGGTACGGCGATGAGGTGGCGGCCGTCGACCCAGGCGGCCCAGCCGTTGGCGCAGCGGATGTGGCTCCAGTCGCCGCGCCGTTCCATGAGCTGGACCGGCAGCAGCGGGTCGAGGGGCACGGTGGGCCGGGCCGGGTCGGGGGCTTCCCAGGCGGGCATGCCGCGCGGCGGGACGACGTGCGTGGGCCGGAATCCGGGGCCGGGCGCTTTGCTCATCGGGCGCCTGCCAGTGTGTCCGTGTCTGTGTCCGGGGCATGGGTCATCGTGCCGTCTACCTCCGCGTCACGGCCGGCTCGTGCCGGCGCAGCAGCCGGGAGAGCGCGCAGCCGAAGACGGCCGCCAGCACCACCAGCATGATCATGTTGCGCAGCCACACGCCGGCCGAGTGCCGGAAGAACGGGTCCGCGGTGAGCGTGCCCGGCACGATCCGGCCCAGGTCGACGGTGCCGGCCATGGCGCCCAGCGCCCACCGCGAGGGCACCAGCCAGGCGAACTGCTCCAGGCCGGGCACGCCGTTCAGTTTCAGCAGGGACCCGCAGAAGACGACCTGGACGACGGTGAGCAGCACCAGCAGCGGCATCGTCACCTCCTCCTTGCGGACCAGCGCGGAGATCAGCAGGCCGAGCAGCATCGCGGTGAAGGCGAGCACGGCCACGGCGACGGTGATCTCCAGCAGGGGTGGCAGCAGCACCCCGTCGCCGCGGGGCGCGTTCAGGTCGACACCGGCGAGTCCGACGAGGGTGAGGACGACCGCCTGCAGCACGGTGATCACACCGAGGACGGCGACCTTCGACATCACGTAGGCCGAGCGGGGCAGGCCGACGGCTCTCTCGCGCTGGTAGACGACGCGTTCCTTGACCAGTTCGCGCACGGCGTTGGCGGCGCCGGTCAGCACCCCGCCCACGCACAGGGTGAGCAGCGCGTTGGTCGCGGTGTCGGCGGTCAGCTTGCTGCCGGCGACGGCCCGGGCCATCGCGCCCATGACGAACGGCAGCCCGATCATGATGGCGAGGAAGGTGCGGTCGGCGGCGAGGACGGCCGCGTAGCGCCGCACCAGGGTGGCGAACTGGGCTCCCCAGCTGCGCGGCCTCGGCGGCGGTGCGGGGGCGACCGGGCCGGTACGCGGCACACGCGGCTGCGCTCCGGAGTTCACGATGTACTCCCGGTGGCACGACGAGGCGCGGTACTCGCCCGCCCAGTCCCGGCCGGTGTCCCGCTCGAACGCCTCGAAGGCCTCCGGCCACTCCTCGAACCCGAAGAAGCCGAGGGCGTCTCCGGGCGGGCCGAACCAGGCGGTCCGCCCGCCGGGCGCCAGCACCAGAAGGCGGTCACAGACGTCCAGGCTGAGCACGCTGTGGGTGACGACGATGACGGTTCGGCCGTCGTCCGCGAGGCCGCGCAGCATGTTCATCACCGAGCGGTCCATGCCCGGGTCGAGGCCGGAGGTCGGCTCGTCGAGGAAGAGCAGGGAGGGCTTGGTCAGCAGCTCCAGGGCCACGCTGACCCGCTTGCGCTGCCCGCCGGAGAGGCTGTGCACGGGCTGCTCGGCACGCTGTTCGAGACCCAGCTCCCGGATCACCTCCTCCACCCGCTGCACGCGCTCGGACTTCGCGGTGTCCTCGGGGAAGCGCAGTTCGGCGGCGTAGGTGAGGGCGCTGCGCACGGTCAGTTGGACGTGCAGGATGTCGTCCTGGGGGACCAGGCCGATGCGCTGGCGCAGTTCGGCGTAGTCGCGGTAGAGGTCACGGCCGTCGTAGAGCACGGTGCCGTGGTCGGCGGGCCGCTGCCCGGTCAGGGCGTTCAGCAGGGTGGACTTGCCGGCGCCGCTCGGCCCGACCACGGCGAGCAGGCACTTCTCCTGCACGGGGAAGGAGACGCCGTCGAGCAGGATCTTGCGGCCGCGGTCGACGGCGACGGTGAGTTCCTGCACGTCGAGGGAGACCTCGCCGGTGTCGACGTACTCCTGCAGTTCGTCGCCGACCAGGCAGAACGCCGAGTGCCCGATGCCGACGATGTCGCCGGGGCCGAGGGGGGCCCGGGTGACGGGCCGGCCGTTGAGGTAGGTGCCGTTGTGGCTGCCGACGTCGGCGATCTCGTACGTGCCGTCGGCGTGGGCGCGCAGTTCGGCGTGCCGGCGGGAGACGGTCAGGTCGTCCACCACCAGGTCGCTGTCGGGTGCCCGGCCGATCCGCACGGTGCGCACGGGCAGCGGACGGACGCTGGTGGGGCGGCGGAAGGTGCCGGTCAGCAGGGGCAGCGACACCGCCGAGGGGCGGTCGGGGGTGGGCGGCGGGGCGCCGGCCGGCACCGCGCGAGGGCCGTCGGCGGGGTTGCCGAAGCGGATCTCGCTGCCGGGACGCACCTCCCACTCCTCGATCCTGCGGCCGTCGGCATAGGTGCCGTTGGTGCTGTGCCGGTCCGCCAGGGTCCAGTGATCGTGGTCGCAGCGCAGCACGGCGTGGTGCCACGAGACCCGGGCATCGTCGAAGACGATGTCGCTCAACGGGTCACGTCCGACGTGGTAGTCACGCCCCGGGCTCATCACCGTGGAGCCCGTGTCGGTCTCCAGGACCAGCTCGGGCGCCGTCGGGGCGACCGGCCGCTCCGCCATGGCCAGAATTCTACCGATTTGTTCACATACGCGCCGCAGCGAGATGGTGCGGTGCCCGGCGTGCGGACACGTGTCAGGCGACGGGTACGACGAGGACGGGCAGGGTCCGCTGCATCCGCAGGGCGTCGACGGACTCGGCGAGCAGCTCGTACTCGGTGGTGTCGTCGCTGGCGGCGATCCGCACCAGCCGGCCGCCGGCCAGCTCGTCGGCGACCAGCTCCTGCCGGACGTCGTCGGCACACCAGGCACGCAGCAGCGCGGGCACGTCGGCGACGGTTTCGGCCACCGGCACCAGCGCACCCGCGGGGAAGGCGGGATCCTCCGGGCTGGGGTCGAGCCGCTCGGCGATCCAGGACGCACGGTCCCGCAGCCACCACAGGGCCAGGGCCAGCGTCGGCGCGCGATAGGTGCCGAGCGGTACGCCGATGCGCCGGCCGTCGCACATGCCGTATGCCGTGACATGGCACAGGAATTCGTCGTGCACGTCTGACTCCCCCGTCGCCTCGCTGGTGTGCCGGCTCAGGCCTCGCTTTCCGTGCGGCTCCTGTGCGGTGAAGTGCCCCTGACGTTCGAGTATCGCCTCTCCCGAAACACTGTCACCATGACTTTCCGGCCAGCCTGTTGGCATATTCGGTGCCCGTTCTGGCCGAGATTGCACCGGCGTGTGCGGGCCGCCCGGCATTACCGGGGAGGTAATCGACCCGCCTCGCCGGTCTCCGGCATGGTGGTCACACCGGATCGGCGAAGCCCCGGATCCGGGCCTGACCAGCAGTGACGACCTCGATGGAGGCTGATTCACCATGTCCGTGAACACCAACCGTTACGAGACCGCGGCCGCCCGTTACTTCGAGGCCTGGAACGCCACCGAGCCGGAGGCGCTGCGGAAGGCGGTCGCCGCCGCGTGGACCACGGACGGCGGGTACACCGACCCCCTCGCGGACGTCCGCGGGCACGAGGGCGTCGCCGCCGTGATCGCCGCGGTCCACGAGCAGTTCCCCGGTTTCGTCTTCCGCCCGCTCGGCCCGGTCGACGGCCACCACGACACCGCGCGCTTCGCCTGGGAGCTGGTCGGCGAGTCCGACGGCTCGGCCCCGGTCGCCGGCTTCGACGTGGTCACCCTGGACGAGGAGGGCCGGATCCGCCAGGTGCTGGGCTTCCTGGACCGGGTGCCGGCGGGCGCCTGAAACAGGCTGCGGTGGCTCAGCTCCCGGCGGTCCCCCGACGGGGGCGGGGCCTGCGTGCACCAGGCGCAGGGCTGGGGCCGGGCGAAGGGCATAGCGCTTCGCCGTGCAGCCCGGCATCTCGCCCAGCACGTCACCGAGGAGGCCCGGCGGGCGACCGCGCGGGCGCCGTGCAACCCGGACCAGCGGCCACGGCCCACCCTCGGCAGGCACCCCAGGCCGGCACCACGCACCCCGGTCGGTGGCCACGGGCCGCCCCGCGGCTACGGGCAGGCCGAGCGCCGTACGCCCGGGCAAGCGGTCGCCGACCTCCCGTGGCATACGGCCTGCCCCGGGGTCTCGGCTCACCCCCTGCCCCCTGACGGCAGCCGCCGCCCGGCGTTCTCAGGGCTTCACGATGGCGTCGATGCGGGCCAGTTCCTCGGTGTCGAAGTCCAGGTTCTGGATCGCGCCGACGCTGTCCTCGATCTGGCGTGCGCTGCTCGCGCCGACCAGTGCGGAGGTCACCCGGCCGCCGCGCAGCACCCAGGCCAGGGCCAGCTGGGCGAGGGTCTGGCCGCGGGACTTGGCGATCTCGTCCAGGGCGCGCAGCCGGGCGACCAGGTCCTCGGTGACCGCGTCGGAGTCGAGGAAGGGGCTGTCGCTCGCGGCCCGGGAGTCCTCGGGGATGCCGTCGAGGTAGCGGCTGGTGAGCAGGCCCTGCTCCAGCGGGGAGAAGACGATCGAGCCGACCTGGAGTTCGTCGAGGGCGTCGAGCAGGCCCTCGTCCTCGGGGCGCCGGTCGAGCATCGAGTAGCGCGGCTGGTGGATGAGGAGCGGCGTGCCGAGGTCGGCGAGGATGCGGGCGGCCTCGCGGGTCTGCTCGGCCGAGTAGTTGGAGACGCCGACGTAGAGCGCCTTGCCCTGCTGCACCGCCGAGTGCAGCGCGCCCATCGTCTCCTCCAGCGGAGTGTCCGGGTCGGGACGGTGCGAGTAGAAGATGTCCACGTAGTCCAGGCCCATGCGCTTCAGGCTCTGGTCCAGGGAGGACAGCAGGTACTTGCGCGAGCCCCATTCGCCGTACGGGCCGGGCCACATGAGGTAGCCGGCCTTGGTGGAGATGACCAGCTCGTCGCGGTACGGCGCGAAGTCCGCCTTCAGCGCCTCACCGAGCGCGGACTCGGCGGCGCCGGGCGGCGGGCCGTAGTTGTTGGCGAGGTCGAAGTGGGTGACGCCCAGGTCGAAGGCGCGGCGCAGGATGGCCCGCTGGGTCTCGACGGACCGGTCCGGGCCGAAGTTGTGCCACAGGCCGAGGGACAGCGCGGGGAGCTTCAGCCCGCTGCGTCCGGTGCGCCGGTAGGGCATGCCGTCGTAGCGGCCGGGGTGTGCGGTGTACAACGCGACTCCAGAGGGGTTGGCACACGGTCTACCGGACCCACTCTTCCCCGGGTGCCGCGCAGTGGTCCAACAGAAGAATCCGATGGAATTCAGCGGATAAGCTTCTCAATCATGGAACTGCGTCATCTCCAGCACTTCGTCGCGGTCGCCGAGGACCAGCATTTCACCCGGGCCGCCGAACGCCTGATGGTGTCCCAGTCGGGCCTGTCGGCGTCGATCCGGGCGCTGGAGCGGGAGCTGCGGGCGCCGCTGTTCGTGCGGACCACCCGGCGGGTGACGCTCACCGAGGCGGGGCGCGCGCTGCTGGTGGAGGCCGAGCGGATCCTGGCGCAGGTGCGCTCGGCGCACGAGGCGGTGGCCGCCGTGCAGGGCGTGCTGCGCGGCACGCTTGCGCTCGGCACCGAGCAGTGCATCGCCGGGGTGCATGTGGCGCGGCTGCTGGCCGGGTTCCGGAGGCTGCACCCGGACGTGGAGATCCGGCTGCGGCAGGCCGGCTCGGGCGCGCTGGCCGAGGAGGTCGCGGCCGGGCGGCTCGACCTGGCCTTCGCCTACCGCACCCAGGCGGACTCCGACCAGCTGCGCTCGGTGGCGCTGACGAGCGAGCCGATGACCGTGCTGTGCCATCCCGGGCACCGGCTGGCCTCGGCGGGCGCGGCGCTCACCCCGGAGGACCTGGCCGGGGAGGTCTTCGTGGACTTCCATCCGGACTGGGGCCCGCGCCGCACGACCGACGCCGCGTTCACCGCGGCCGGGATCCGGCGCACGGTGGCGCTGGAGGTGAACGACGTGCACAGCCTGCTGGACCTGGTGGACGAGAACCTGGGGATCGCGGTCGTCCCCCGGCACTTCCGGCACAAGCGGCCCGCGCTCACGGCACTGCCGCTGAAGGGCACGGGCGAGGCGGAGTACGAGACCGTCGCCCTGCTGCCCCCGGACCGCGCGACCAGCCCCGCCGCCCGCGCGCTCGTCACGCTTCTGGAGACCGAGGGCCTGGCACCGCTCCGGGAAGGGACCGAGGCCTCCTGATGCCCGCCGGGCCGTCCGCCGCACCGGGCTCAAGGCCGTCGCCCGGCGCCCCGCATCGGCTTGCCGCGCAAGGGAGTTGACGGGATCCGGCCTGCCGGGCCGCGCCCGGGGCGGTGGGCACGGTCCTCGTGGCGCGGGAGTGCACGGAGCTGAATTTCCGGGCGCGTGAACGGCCGTCGTTTGGGATGGTGGACGGTATGCATGCCAAGGACATCCTCATCGACGGCTACGGCCGCATCCAGGAAGAAGTCCACGCCACCCTCGACGGCCTCGGACCGGACGAGCTCAATCACCGCCCGGCGCCCGACGCCAACTCCATCACCTGGCTGGTCTGGCACCTCACCCGGGTGCAGGACGACCACATCGCCGACGCGTTCGGGCTCGAACAGGTCTGGCTCGCCCAGGACTGGCACAAGCGCTTCGGCCTCGGCCTGCCGCCCCGTGACCACGGGTTCGGGCACTCCACCGCCCAGGTCGCGAAGGTCAGGGTCGATTCCGCCGACCTGCTGAGCGGGTACTACGACGCCGTCCACGAGCAGACCCTCGACGCGCTCAGGGGGCTCGCCGCCAAGGACCTGGAACGGATCGTGGACGAGCGCTGGGATCCCCCGGTCTCGCTGGGGGTGCGCCTGGTGAGCGTCCTGTCCGACGACCTTCAGCACGTCGGACAGGCCGCCTACCTCAGGGGGCTCGCTCAGAGCGCCGCCTTGTAACCCGGCAGGACCACGTCCTCGATGAGGGCCGTGCGCTCGTCGAACGGGATGAACGCGCTCTTGAGGGCGTTCACGGTGACGGTGCGCAGGTCCTCGACGGTCCAGCCGGCCTCCTCGACGAGCAGGGACATCTCGCGGGTCATCGTCGTGCCCGACACCAGGCGGTTGTCGGTGTTGAGGGTGACCCGGAAGCCGAGGTCCTTCAGGGCCGTGATCGGGTGCTCGGCGATCGAGGTGGCACAGCCGGTCTGCAGGTTGGAAGTGGGGCACATCTCCAGCGCGATCCGGCGGTCGCGCACCCAGGAGGCGAGCCGGCCGAGCTTGCCGGCCGCGAGGTCGGGGATGTCCTCGGTGAGGCGTACACCGTGGCCTATGCGCTGGGCGCCGCACACCTGCAGGGCCTGGTGGATGCTGGGCAGGCCGTGCGCCTCACCGGCGTGGATGGTGAACGGCACGCTCTCGCGGCGCAGGTGCTCGAAGGCGGCCAGGTGGTCGGCGGGCGGGAAGCCGTCCTCGGCACCGGCGATGTCGAAGCCGACGACGCCGGCGTCCCGGTAGGCGACGGCCAGATCGGCGGCCTCGCGGACCCGGTCGAACATCCGCATGCCGCACAGCAGGGTGCCGACGCGGACCGGGGTGCCGGCGGCGGCCGCCTTGGCCATGCCGGCGGCGAGGCCCTCCTGGACGGTCTCGACGACCTCGCGCATCGTGAGCCCGCCGCGGGTGTTCAGCTCGGGGGCGTAGCGCACCTCGGCGTAGACGACGCCGTCGGCGGCGAGGTCCAGCACGTACTCCTCGGCGGTGCGCAGCAGGCCCTCGCGGGTCTGCATGACGGCGAGGGTGTGCTCGAAGGTGGCGATGTAACGGACCAGGTCGCCGGAGTTGGCGGCCTCGAAGTACCAGGCGGCCAGCTCGTCGGGGTCGGTGGTGGGCAGGGTGTGACCGATCTCCGCCGCGAGTTCGACGACGGTGGCGGGGCGCAGGCCGCCGTCGAGGTGGTCGTGCAGCACGGCCTTGGGGAGCCGGCGGAGGGTCTCGGTGTCGATGCGGGGCGCGGTCATGGCAGGGCTTTCCTCGGCAGGTGGTTCAGCGGTGATCAGGCGGCGGGCTGGAGCAGGTCCCAGCGGTTGCCGTAGAGGTCCTGGAAGACGGCGACGGTGCCGTACGGCTCGTGCCGCGGGTCCTCCAGGAAGGTCACTCCGGCCGCGGTCATGCGGGCGTGGTCGCGGGCGAAGTCGTCGGTGTGCAGGAAGAACCCGACGCGTCCGCCGGTCTGGTCGCCGACGCGGGCGCGCTGCTCCTCGTCCTTGGCGCGGGCGAGCAGCAGCCCGGTGCCGGCCGCGGGGCCGCCGGGCTCCACGACGACCCAGCGGGAGCCGTCGGGGCGTGGGGCGTCCTCGGCGAGCCGGAAGCCGAGGGCCTCGGTGTAGAAGCGGATGGCCTCGTCGTAGTCGTCCACGACAAGGGTGACCAGGGCGACGCGTCGCATCGGGACCTTCCGGTGGGGTTGGTTAGCCGGTGAGGTTATACGTAAAACTTCACGGGCGCCAGTCCTGTTCTACGCGCGTCGCACCAGGGCGTCCCAGTACAGGTTTCCGCAGGGGTGGCGCGGGTGGTGTGGGGCAGGCCGGCTCAGGGCCGATCCTCGCCCTGGGCGACCTCCACCCGGTGGTGGACGTCGGCCATCCCGGCGACCGCGGCCACGCCGGAGACGGCGGTGCAGGCGAGGAGGAGGGCGGCGATCGTACGGCCGGTCCGGGCGGCGCGCGGGGCGGCGAGCAGGGCCTGGACGCGCAGCGGGACAGGGCCCGCGTTCGCGGCGGGCGCGAAGTCGGGGCGCTCGGAGCGGGTGGCCTGTCCGGCCAGGGCCGCACGGGCGATGGCCCGGGCGATCAGCCGCCGGTCGCCGACCCGGGCCGCGGCGGCCTCGTCGGCGGCGCGCTCGACGGCGAGGCGGATCGTCTCGCGGACCCGGCGCAGGGCGGGGTGGCAGTGCGCGGTGAGCTCGGCGGCGGCAAGGAAGTAGTGATGACGGCCGTCGTTGTGCGCCCGCTCGTGCGCGAACAGCGCCTCCCGCTCGGGGCCGTCCAGGCTGCGCAGCATCGCGGTGGTGACGACGATGCGGTGCGGGCGGCCGGGCAGGGCGTAGGCGTCCGGACGGGGCGAGTCCACGACGCACAGATCACCGGCGGCGGGCCCGCTCCCGGCCTGGGTGCGGGCGGCACGGAAGGCGCGGGTCTGGTGCAGCACGGACCGTACGAGGGTCCAGCCGCACACGGCGAGCACGCCGACGGACGTCGCGGCCGCGGGCAGGACGACGAGGTCCGATGCGGTGTGCAGGGGCTGGACCAGCCGGCCGAGCGCGGCGAAGAGCGGCACCTTCAGCAGACCGATCAGCACGAAACCGCCGAGCGCGGCCAGTGAGCAGCCTGCGAGGACGACCGCACAGCCGGTGACGGCCCACAGCGCGGCGACCGGGGCCAGCCGGTCCAGCGCCCGGCGGGCCAGGGCCGGCAGCGCGAACGGCAGCAGCAGGGGCAGCAGGAGAAGGCCGGTCATCACTCGTCGGATTCGAGCAGGTCCCGCAGGATGCGTTCGTCGTCGGGGGTGAGCTGGGCGACGAACCGGGCGAGCACGGTCTGGCGGTCGCCGTCCCGGTCCAGCTCGCTGTGCATCCGGCGGGCGGTCAGCCCCTGGGCGTCCTGGACGTCCCGCACGGGGTAGTAGGCGTACCCGCGGCCCTGCCGGTGCCGCTGGACGACCCCCTTGTCGTGCAGCCGGGTGAGGATCGTCGTCACCGTCGTCCGGGCCAGCTCCGCGCCGAGGGTCGACTGGACCTGGCCGGGCGTCTGCGGCCCGCCTGCGGCCCAGAGCGCGGCCATGACACTCGCTTCGAGCTCACCGGCCGGCCGGCGCTCGTCCTTCGCCTCGGTCATGAAACGTTCCTCACCCCGTCCTTCGCTGCCCTTCTCTGCGGCCCGGAGACCGTCTACACGATGGTAGTCAACCGCACCTTCGCACGCCTGTGCGCCGACATGCCCATTATGGGAGAGCGCGGTGGCGAGAGGGGCGGCGGCTGAGGATGCGGGGGCCGGCGCGACGGGAGGTGGCAGCCCACCGAGCCCCCCACCAGAAGCCCCAGCCCCGGCTTACCGGTCCGCGTCGTGCACGGCGTTCAGGCGGGCCAGTTCCTCCGGTGTGAGGTGCAGGGCCCCGGCGGCGATGTTCTGGGTCACGTGGGCGGGATTGCCGGTGCCGGGGATGGCCAGGACGTGAGGGCCCTGGTGGAGGGTCCAGGCGATGCGGATCTGGGCGGGGGTCGCGCCGTGCGCCCGGGCGATGGACCGTACCTCGTCGCCGTGGGTGTCGGGTGCGGCCTGGGGACCCGCCTGTCCGGCGACGGCGAAGAAGGGGACGAACGCGATGCCGTGCTCGCCGCACAGGCGGAGCATCTCGTCGTCGACGGGGTCGGGGCGGTCCAGGGCATAGCGGTTCTGCACGCACACCACCGGGGCGATCTCCAGGGCCTCGGCGAGGTGGCGCGGTTCGACGCCGGAGATGCCGAGGTGACGGATCAGGCCGGCCTCACGCAGCTCGGCGAGGGCGCCGAAGTGTTCGGCGATCGAGTCCTGGCGCATCCGGCGCAGATTGACGACGTCGAGGTGGTCGCGGCCGAGCTGGCGCAGGTTCTCCTCGACGTGACCGCGCAGCTGGTCGGGGCGGGCCGAGGCGCCCCACTCGCCGTGGTAGTCCCGGAAGGGGCCGACCTTGGTGGTGATGACCAGGTCGTCGGCGTACGGGGCGAGGGCCGTGTTGATCAGTTCGTTGGCCGAGCGCGTGGCGGAGAAGTAGAACGCGGCCGTGTCGATGTGGTTCACGCCGAGCTCCACCGCCCGTCGCAGCACGGCGATCGAGCGTTCCCGGTCGCTGGGTGTGCCCAGATGGAACGCGGCGCTGCCCGTCAGCCGCATGGCTCCGAGGCCGATGCGGTGGACGGGCAGGTCGCCGAGTTCCCAGGTGCCGGAGGCGTCCGCGGTGATCGTGTCAGCAGTCATTCGGCGGAGTTTCGCACATCCGGCCGACCGGACAAGGGAGTTCAGCCGAGCGGCTTGTCCAGCACCGCCTTGCGGTGGCTGAAGGTCTCGATGGAGTAGCGGCCGTGGTAGTTGCCCATACCGCTCTCCCCCACGCCGCCGAACGGCAGATCGGAGACGGTGAGATGGGCGAGCGGCAGGCCGTAGCCGAGGCCGCCGGAGGAGGTCTCGGCGGCGATGCGCCCGCGCGTCTGCTCGGACTCGCTGAACACGTACAGCGCGAGCGGCTTGTCGCGGTCGTTGATGAAGGCGATCGCCTCGTCCAGGCCGGACACGGTGACGATCGGCAGGATCGGTCCGAAGATCTCCTCCTGCATGACCGGCGCCTTCGGGTCGACGTCCGCGAGGACGGTCGGCGCGATGTACTTGGCCGTACGGTCGCTCGTGCCGCCGACCGCCACCCGGCCCGAGTCGAGCAGTGCCGACAGGCGGTCGAAGTGGCGCTCGTTGATGATGCGGCCGTACTCCGGCGACTCGGCCGGGTCGGCACCGAACAGCGTCCCGACGGCGCGCACCAGCGCGGACTCCAGCGCGGCGGCGGTCTCCGGGTCGGTCAGCACATAGTCGGGGGCGACACAGGTCTGCCCGGCGTTGAGGAACTTGCCGCGGGCGAGCCGGTCCGCGACCACGTCGAGGTCGGCATCACGGTCCACGAACACCGGGGACTTGCCGCCGAGTTCGAGGGTGACAGGGGTGAGGTGCTCGGCGGCGGCACGCATCACGACACGGCCGACGGCGCCGTTGCCGGTGTAGAAGATGTGGTCGAAGCGCTCGGCCAGCAGGGCCGTGGTCTCCGGGATGCCGCCCTCGACCACGGCGACCGCGTCGGTGTCGAGGTAGGCGGGGATCAGCTCGGCGAGGACGGCCGAGGTGGCCGGGGCCAGTTCGCTCGGCTTGGCGACCACCGCGTTGCCGGAGGCCAGGGCGCCGACCACGGGGGCGAGCAGCAGCTGCGCCGGGTAGTTCCACGGGGCGATGACGAGGACGACGCCCAGCGGGTCGACTTGCGTCCAGGCCGTGGCGTCGGCACCGAGGTGGGCGGGGACGGGTGCGGGCTCGGGGCGCAGCCAGTCCGTGAGGTGCTCCAGGGTGTGGTCGATCTCGCGGATCGTGAAGTCGATCTCGGTGCGGTAGGCCTCGGTGCGGCTCTTGCCCAGGTCGGCGCGGAGGGCGGCGGCGAGGTCCGCACCACGTTCCGTGAGCATCGCGCGCAGGCGGCGCAGCTGGTCGGTGCGCCACTCGACGGGCTTGGTGCGGCCGGTGGCGAAGGTGGCGCGCAGCCGGGCCACGATGTCGGCGGGCTGCTCGATGGCGGGGTGGTTCACGGGGGCCTCGCTGGTGGTGCCGGGCGGTTCGGCCCGGATCTCGGATCTCTCACAGTCGGATGTAAATGCCAACCTTTCAGGTCCTCAAGTTGATTCCGGCGGAGGGAAGTGATCACGCTCACACGCCCAGATCGCGCCCGCGCCGCTCCAGATAGGCCCGTTCGGACTCGCTCGCGGCCAGCCCGGCGGCCAGGCCGTACTCCGTGGCCGCCTCGGCGGTCCGGCCCAGCCGGCGCAGCAGGTCGGCGCGGACGGCGTGCAGCACGTGGTAGCGGCCGAGGTCCAGTGCCTCGACCAGGTCGAGCGCCTGGGCCGGTCCCTCGGTCTCGGCCACCGCGACCGCCCGGTTCAGGGCGACGACCGGGGACGGTGCCACGGCCATGAGCTGGTCGTACAGGGCCAGGATCTGCCCCCAGTCGGTGGCGCCTGCGGTCGGGGCGTCGCTGTGCACGGCGTTGATCGCGGCCTGGATCTGGTACGGCCCCGGCCGGTTCCGGCGCAGACAGCGGCGGACCAGGTCCTGGCCCTCGGCGACCAGCGCCCGGTCCCAGCGGGTGCGGTCCTGCTCGGGCAGCGGTACGAGGGCGCCGTCCGCGTCCTGCCGGGCCGGCCGGCGTGCCTCGGTCAGCAGCATCAGCGCGAGCAGGCCGGTGGCCTCGGGTTCGTCCGGCATCAGCGCGGCGAGCAGCCGGCCGAGCCGCAGCGCCTCCGCGCACAGGGCGGGGTCGCCGGTGTAGCCCTCGTTGAAGATCAGGTAGAGCACCGCGAGGACTCCGCCGAGCCGGTCGGGCAGGTCGGCGTCGCGCGGCACACGGTACGGGATGCGCGCGTCGCGGATCTTGGCCTTGGCCCGCACCAGTCTCTGGGCCAGGGTCGGCTCCGGCACCAGGAACGCGCGGGCGATCTGGGCGGTGCCGAGGCCGCCGAGCAGGCGCAGGGTGAGGGCGACGCGGGACTGGAGGGCGAGCGCGGGGTGGCAGCAGGTGAAGATCAGGCGGAGCCGGTCGTCGCGCACGGGGCCCTCCTCGGGCGATGTGTCGGGCGCGGACGGGTCGGGCGCGTGCAGCAGCGCGGCCTCCGCCTGCCGCGCGTCCCGGGAGGACTCGCGGCGCAGGCGGTCGATCGCCCGGTTCCGGGCGGTGGTGATGATCCAGCCGGCCGGGCTCGGCGGCACGCCGGTCTCCGGCCAGGTGCGTACGGCGGTGGTGAAGGCGTCCTGCACCACTTCCTCGGCGAGGTCGATGTCGCCGAGGAAGCGGACGAGGACGGAGACCGCGCGCCCGTACTCGGCGCGGAAGACGGCCTCGATGTCGGGGGCGCCGGACATCAGTGCTGGTCGACGAAGGGCCGCACCTCGATCGGCAGCGTGGTCGCGAGCGCTGCCTTGCGCCCCCACTCCAGCGCCTCGTCCAGGTCGGCGGCCCGGATCAGGCACAGTCCGCCGAGGTACTCCTTGCCCTCGGCGTAGGGGCCGTCGGTGATCAGGACGTCGCCGCCTTGGGGGCGGAGCATGGTGGCGGTCTCGGGGCCGTGCAGTCCGCCGGCGAAGACCCAGGCCCCGGCGGCGCGCAGCTCGTCGTTGAAGGCCTCGACGTCCCGCATGATCGCGGCGAGCGCGTCCGGGGCGGGCGGGGTGCCGCCGGCCGGGGTGACCACGCTGAGCAGGTAGTGCTTCATGACGTTCTCCTTGTGTTCTCAGGGTCTCTCGGCTCCCTGTCACCTCCTACACGAACGGCGGCCCCCCGGATCGACACCCGGCCCACGAGTCGCCGGGAAAAGTCCGGAAGAATCTTCGTCATGACCACCAGCGCACACCCCCTCGTCACCCGGGCGCGGCGGCTCGCCGCCGAGCTGCTCGTCCCCGAGGCCGAGCGGGTGGACCAGGAGGGCGTGCCCGCGAGCCACATCGCCGCGGTGAAACGGTCCGGGCTGCTCGGGGTGGTGGCACCCGTCGCGTACGGCGGCTCCGGCGCGCCGCCCGCCGTACTGCGGCAGACCGCCGAGATCCTGGCCGGGGCGTGCTGTGCGACATGGTTCGTGCAGACCCAGCACCACACGCCGGTGCAGACCCTGACACAGAGCGAACTGCCTGTCCGGGAGCGGTTGTTGGGCCCGCTGGCGCGCGGGGAGCTGCTGTCCGGGGTGGCGTACGCGCATCTGCGGTCGTATCCGCGCGTGCCGGTGCGCGTGCGCCGGGAGGGCGGCGGCTGGCGGTTCGACGGCACCGTGCCCTGGTACACCGGCTGGGGGCTGAACGACGTGCTGCTGCTCGCCGGGGTGACCGACACCGGCGAGGTGCTGTTCGCCTTCGCCGAGGCCCGCGACCAGCCGGGGTTGCGGGCCTCGGCGCCGATGCGCCTGGCCGCCCTCACCGCCGCGCGCACGGTGTCGCTGGAGCTGGCGGGGCTGTGGCTGCCCGAGGAGGCGGTGGCCCTGCGGACGCCGTACGAACGCTGGGCGCCCGGCGACCGGGCCCGGACCCTCAACGCCGGCCCCGCGGTCTTCGGCGTCGCCGAGGCCGCCCTGTCCCTGCTGGACGAGGAGCGGGCCGCCCCGCTGCGCGCCCGCCTCGCCGACGTCCGCCGGCGGGCCTACGCCCTGGCCGACCACCCGGTGCCGCTGGAGCGGGCCGAGGAACGGCTGGCGGTGCGGGCACAGGCGTACGAGGTGCTGCGTACGGCCACCACGGCGGCGGTGGTCGCCGGGGGCGGCCGTTCCATGGCCCTGACGAGCCGGGCCCAGCGCCTCGCCCGGGAGGCGCTGTTCCTGCTGGTGCAGGGGCAGACGGCCGAGACTCGTACGGCCCATCTGCGGGCGCTGACGGGCGGCTGAGCCTTCACCGTCGGTGCCGTACTCCCTGGGCCGGCGCGTGGGTGGCGACCGCGGCGGCCGCGGCGAAGGCGAGGCCCTGTGCCAGGTCCCGGGGCCGTGTGGGGCGCAGGACGCCCGAGCGGCGCAGCCGGCCCCGGGCCCACACGGTGAAGGGCAGAACCACCAGGGGGGTGGTCAGCGAACCCGGTGTGCAGCCGCGCATCGCGGCCGCCTGTGCCAGATGGACCAGGCCGTGCAGCCCGAAGGCGTTGAGCGCGGTCTGGTGGACGGCGCAGCGGCCGCCGGTCCGATGGCCGTCGGCGGCCGCTGCCGCCACCACGACCGCCATCGCGTCGACCGCGGGGGCGAACTCCCGCGCGTCCGCGGACTCCGGCCCCGCCACACCGCCTTGCGGCACCGGGCGGAACCGCTTGCGCAGCTCCGGCAGATGGGCCCGCACCCAACGCGGCACCATGACCACTTCCTCGGTGTCGTGCAGGGCCCAGGCGGCCGGCAGGCCTCAGGTGACGGCAGCGGAGGCCTCGTCCGGTTCTCGCGTCATGAAACGGCAGTCTGCCAGGGCGGGTTGGTCAGCTCGCGAACGGCACCTGCGCCGAGGGGCCCGGTGCGGGGGCGTCGGGATGGGTCCACAGTCCCTGGGCGGCGAGCCGGGGCAGTACGCCCTCGCCGAACCAGTACGCCTCCTCCAGATGCGGGTAGCCGGAGAGGACGAACTCGTCGATGCCGAGGGCGTGGTACTCCTTGATCCGCTCCACGACCTCGTCATGGCTGCCGACCAGAGCCGTGCCCGCGCCGCCGCGCACCAGGCCGATGCCGGCCCACAGGTTGGGGTGGATCTCCAGGCTCTCCCGGCTGCCGCCGTGCAGGGCGAGCATGCGCTGCTGGCCCTCGGACTCGCTGCGCGCGAGCCCCGTCTGGACGGCCTTGACGGTCTCGGGGTCGAAGCCGTCGAGCAGCCGGTCCGCCTCCGCCCAGGCCTGCTCCGAGGTGTCCCGGGTGATGACGTGCAGCCGGATGCCGAAGCGCAGGGTACGGCCGTGCGCGGCGGCCAGTTCACGGATCCAGGCGATCTTCTCGGCGACCTGCGCGGGCGGCTCGCCCCAGGTCAGGTACACATCGGCGTACTTGGCCGCGACCTCGCCGGCGGCGGGCGAGGAGCCGCCGAAGTACACCTCGGGCACCGGGTCGGGCAGCCGGCTCAGCTTCGCGTCCTCCACCTGGAGGTGTTCCCCGTGCAGATCGACGCTCTTGCCCTCCCACAACTGGCGCACGATGTGCAGGAATTCACCGGTACGGCGGTAGCGGGCGTCCTTGTCGAGGAAATCGCCGTACGCCCGCTGCTCCTGGGTCTCGCCGCCGGTGACGACGTTGAGCAGCAGCCGGCCGCCGCTCTGCCGCTGGAAGGTGGACGCCATCTGCGCGGCGAGCGTCGGCGAGACGGAGCCTGGCCGGAAGGCGACCAGGAACTTCAGCCGCTCGGAATTCTGGCTGACCATGGCGGTGGTCAGCCACGCGTCCTCGCACCAGGCACCGGTCGGCGTGAGCGCGGCGGCGAAGCCGAGCTGCTCGGCGGCCCGGGCGATCTGGCTCAGATAGCCGACCGTGGGCGGCCGGTCCAGACCGGAGGCGGTCGCCGGGGTGCCGTGACCGCCGCCGACGACATCGCGGCTGTCGCCGTTGGTGGGCAGGAACCAGTGGAAGGTGAGGGACACGGGACTCTCCGTTCGGGATCGTGCGTCAGAGCAGGCCGCGGCGGGGCGGGGGGTACCGGGTGTGGATGCGGGTGCCGCGCCGATCACGGCACGGGTGGGAGGAGTTGGGTGCCGAACGGGTGCCGGCCACGAAGCGCGCTGGCCGGTCAGCTCGCCGCCGCCAGGACCGGGGTCCGGCCGAGGGCGGCCGAGAACCGGTCCACCACCTCACCGAGCGCCTCGGCGGTGGCCGGGGCGATGGTCAGCGAGCCGTCCTCGCGTACGGTGATGTCCTTGTCGAGGGTGAACCAGCCCTGGACTATGTGGGCGGCACCCATGGAGTTCAGCACCGGGCGCAGCGCGTAGTCGATGGCGAGGACGTGCGCGGTGGAGCCGCCGGTGGCGAGCGGCAGCACGGTCTTGCCGGTGAGGGCGTACTGCGGGAGCAGGTCGAGCAGCGCCTTGAGGACACCGGACTACGACGCCTTGTAGATGGGCGTGCCGATCACGACGCCGTCGGCGCGGGCGACCAGCTCGGCGGCCCGGGCGATCGCCGGGTGCCGGACGTCCGCGCCCAGCAGGGCCTCGGCCTGGAGGCTGCGGACGTCGAGCGGGATCACGTCATGCCCCTGGGCGGTCAGGCGCTGGTCCAGGTGGCGCAGCAGACGGCCGGTGCGGGAGGTGGCGGAGGGGCTGCCGGAGACGGACAGGACGGTGGCCATGGGTGCCTCGTTTCTGGGAGTGCGGGGTGCTGCCGGCGGTCAGCCGTGGGCCGCGACGGAGACCAACTCCGGTTCTTCGCCCGCACGTCGATGGCAGCACCCGCTGGACTCCTGGTGCGGAGAGCCTTCAGGCACGCCGAACCCAAGGGGTGCGCGGGCACGCCAAGAGAGGTGCCGGCACGGTGAACTCAGGCGGGAAAAGGAGAAAGCGCGGCGGATCGCCGAGAAGTGATCAGGCCGCGGCGCAACAGGAGGCACTGGCAACGCGCGCGAGGTCGACATGGCGTCGCCGCGTGAGGTCCAGTCGCATCGTCATGCTGTTGATCGTGGCAGCCGCCGGTGAGGGCCGTCAAGGAAAACCCGACCGGTCTCGTATCCCGGACCCGCGCCCGGCGCGGGTCCGGGACGACCCGCCACAGGCCTACACATAAAGAAGAAATAAGAGCAAAATGGTAGCAAGCGGTGCTTACCCGTACTGCACCAGACGCGGTCTGGCCAGCGAAGTCAAAGGAGACGAGTCATGGCCAATGTCTCGCACAGGGGTGACATGACGACTCACCCCGATGTCTCCGAAATGCGGGCACGCTACGCCCGCATGCTCGGCGGTCGTGATGTGGCGCTCGTGGACGGGCCGGTGTTCCTGCTCGGCCTGTACTGCGCGGCATCACCGTGGATCGTGCACTACACGGCGAGCCAGCCGGCGCTCATGACCCACAACCTGATCATGGGCATAGCGATCGGCCTGCTGGCACTCGGTTTCACCAGGGCCCCCGAGCGGATGTACGGCCTCAGCTGGGCCATGTGCGCCATGGGCGTCTGGCTGATCATCGCCCCGTGGATCGTGGGCAGCGGCCCGGACAGGGGCGTGATCATCAACAACGTCGTCATCGGCGCCCTGGCGCTTCTCCTCGGACTGCTCTGTGCCGGCACGGCGGCGAAGAGCACACCCAGGCCGTAGCTGGAGACGCGAGAGAGAAGGAAGAGGAAGAGGCGAGGAAGGACAGGTGACCAGGTGAGGCCGGTCCGCCCGGGCGGACCGGCCTTCGCCGCGCCCGCTCAGCGGCTCGGCACCAGCCAGGGCGCCTGCGGCAGGCCCGCCCGGTCTCCAGCAGCGACTTGAGGTCGGACAGCACGGCCGGCCGGCCGAAGCCGGGCTTGTCGGTCGTGGCTTCCTCGGGGCAGGTCCGGCCGCCGCCGGCGCGGCACGGTCAGCGCGATGATCTGGGCGAGCGCCTGGACGATCACCACGACCGTGGTGAGCAACTGGATCAGCGTGGCGAGGTCGGTGTGCCGGCCGATCAGGAAGCCGACCGCGGTGATCACACCCAGCGTCGCGAGTCCCGGCGCGGGAAAGCGGTGCCTCGGGTGCAGCTTCTCGTACGGGCGGAAGAGGGCGCGGTCGCGTGCGGCGTCGTAGGGGACGCGGGAGCCGCCGAGCAGGCCGGTGAAGACCGACGCGGACGTGGTCCGGCCAGGCCGACCTCAAGGGGCTCTCCTCGATGGCCCGATCTGCACGGCTCGGCGCCGAGTGTGCGGGGCACCGGCCGGCACACACCGGAGCGGACGGTCCCGGCGGCATGACGGACATACGGAGCGGGGGCGGGCCGTTCGGGCCCGCCCCCGTACCGCTGTGCGGTTCAGGCGACGTTGAGCGCGGTGTCGTCCACGACGAAGGACGTCTGGTACTGGGAGCCCTCGGTGCCGGTGAACTTCAGCGTGACGGTCTGCCCGGCGTAGCTGCTGAGGTCGAAGCTGCGCTGGGTGTAACCGGAGGCCGCGTTGAGGTTCGAGTACGTGGCCAGGGTGCCCAGGACCGTGCCCGAGCTGTTCAGCACCTGGACCTTGAGGGTGTCGTAGGCGGTGCTGGTGGAGGTCTCGGCGGTGTCGATGTGCAGGTAGAAGCTCAGCGTGGCCGAGCACCCGGACGGGATGGTCACCGACTGGGAGAGCGTGTCGGTGGTGGCGGTGCCGTAGCCGTCGAGCCAGGCGTAGTACGAGCCCGAACGGGCCGACTCCCCGGTCGAGTTGGTGATGACACCGCTGGAGGCACTCCAGGTGGTGTTGCCGGACTCGAAGCCCGGGTTGCCGAGGAGCTGCGCGGCGGTGCACGTGCCGGTACCTCCGCCCGTGCCGCCACCGGTACCTCCGCCGGTGCCGCCGCCCGTCCCGCCGCCACCGCTGGTGCCACTGGCGCCGGAGAGCCATTCGGTGGCGTTGAGGGCGAGAGCCGCGTTGGTGGCGCTGGAGTCGTTCCAGCCGTCGTACAGGGTGTTGCCGGACTGGCCGGTGCCGTCGTCGATCGGGGAGCTGTCGCCCCAGAAGGCGACACGGCCGCTGCCGAACGTGGACGTCAGGAAGAAGGCGCCGGTGTTGGCGGAGTAACCGGTGCGGTACAGCAGGCCCTTGACGGCGGCGTTGTCCGACGGCTTGAGGGTGGCCGTGGTGCCGTTGGCGATCAGGCTCTTGGTGACGGTGCCGAAGGAGCCGTGCAGGACCGGGTCGGTGCTGTCGCTGATCGCGGCCGGGTGGTCGGAGGAGATGTTCAGCGAGTCGATCGAGAAGCCGAACGGGTCACTGGAGTCGACGCTGTTGTTCGTCATCAGGTCGTTGAGGATCTGGACCGCGTCGTAGCCGTCGTTGTTGCGGTCGGCTCCGGTGTGGTCGGAGATCATGAACAGCCCGCCGCCGTTCTTCACGAAGTTCATGATCGCCGTCTTCTCGGCGCTCGTGAACAGCGTGTTGGGCTCCGGCAGGACCAGCGTGTCGAAGTTCGACAGGTCGAGCGAGGACGAGCCGCCGTAGCTGAGGCTGGAGCCCGACGGCAGCGTCTTCAGGCTGTAGTTGCCGGTCTTCTGCAGCGCCACGCCCCAGGAGGAGATGGCGCCGGTCCAGTCGGTCTCGGCGGACGGGGACGAGTTCTCGCCGAGCGGGTCGGGCTGACTGGTCGAGATGATCCAGTCTGCGTTGCCGGCCGTCTCGGCGTGGGCGTTGTCGAACAGGATGCGGTGTGCGGTCGCCGCGTGGGCGGGGGTGCTGCCGCTGCCGACCTGGACGGCGGCTCCGGTGAGGAGCAGCCCGAATCCGGCCAGGGCGGTGGTGAGTCTGCGGCGGGATCTCATGGATCCAAGCATCCGGCGAACCTCCGTTGAGGGGTGGGGAGTGGCGGTGGGGGACGCCAAATCTGCGCGCGTAGAACCGGATTGAGGGTTCTACACGCGTGGACTGTTTGAAAGGTACATGGCATGACGGTCCGGTGAACAGAAAGTCCGGGCAATGAACGAGCCGGCCCCGCCCTCCCCTCTCGGCGGGTCCGAGCTCAATCCCCGTACAGATAGGGCGTGGTGGTGCTCAGGGCGTGGAAACCGAGGCGCTGGAGGATCGGGCGGCTCATGGGTGAGGCGTCGACCTGGAGGTAGCGGTAGCCGCGGGCGGCGGCGACGCGGGCGCGGTGGGCGACCAGCGCGCGGTAGATGCCCCGGCCGCGCCAGGCCGGGGCGGTGCCGCCGCCCCACAGCCCGGCGAACGGGGTGCCGGGCACCAGCTCCATGCGGGCGGCGCTGACCGGTTCGTCCCCGGCGAGCGCGACCACGGCGACGACCGTGCCGGGGTCGGCGGCCAGTCGCGCGAGCAGCCGGTGCCGCAGCCGGGTGCCGTCGGTGCCGAAGGCCTGCTCGTGCACGCCGACGACGAGATCGACGCCGGCCTCGTCGTCGGCCGCCACGAGCCGGATGCCCGCGGGCGGTTCGGCGTCCAGGGCGAGGGCGTCGACGTCGGCGACGAGCAACGTCTCCTCCGGCTCGGCCCGGAATCCGGCGGCGGTGAGCCGGGCGCCCAGATCCGCGGGCCGGTCGTGGCCGTAGAGCTTCCACTCGAAGTCCCGGCCGAGGGCGGTGAAGTGGTCGATCTGCTCGCGGATCGCCCGGTCGGCGCCGGCCGCGTCCAGAGCGCTCCAGAGCACGCCGTTCCAGCCGTGGGCGTCCGCGACCTGGCGCACGACCGCGCCGGCCCGTTCGATCCGGGCGCCAGGGCCGTCGGGGCGTGCACGTTCGCGCATGTCGCGGTCGTAGCGGGCGAGTACCGTGGTGTGATCCATGCGCCCAGCCGATCAGCCCGGCCCCGGCCGGGCAACGGGGATTACCGCGCGTCGGGCCCGCTTCCGTCCGGCCGTACGGCGGCGAGGTAGGCGGTCAGCCGGTCGCGGTTGCGGGCCAGGCAGTCGATGCGCGCCTGGATGCGGTCGATGTGCCCCTGGAGCAGGGCGGCCGTCTGCGGGGGCACGCACGCGGCGGGCGGATGGAGCTCGCCGGGCCCGGACAGGTACGGCAGGATCACACGGATCATCTCGGTGGTGAGCCCGGAGTCCAGCAGGCCGCGGATCTGCTGGACGTCGGCCACCGCGGACTCGGGATAGCTGCGGTAGCCGTTGCCGGAGCGCTCGGGGTGGAGCAGGTCCTGTTCCTCGTAGTAGCGCAGCAGCCGGGTCGGGACGCCGGTGCGGCGCGACAGCTCACCGATCCGCATCATGTTCTCCCGGCACGTGTTTGACCTTCACACTGATGTGAAGCTCCCACCATGGTCGCATGACCGTGTTCTCCGTGTCTTCCACGTATCCCCAGCTCAAGGGCGGTCGGTTGCCGTGGTCGGGGCTGCTCGCCCTGTCCTGTGCCGCGTTCACCGCCGTCCTGACGGAACTGCTCCCGGCCGGGCTGCTGCCCGTGATGGCGCCACCGCTGGGGGTCGCCGAGTCCCGGGTCGGCTTCCTCGTCACCGCCTACGCGGCCGCGTCGTTCGTGGCCGCGGTCCCGGTCACCGCGGCGCTGCGCGGGCTGCCGCGGCGGACGGTGCTGTGCGGGGCGCTGCTCGGGTTCGCCGCGAGCGACGCGCTGGTCGCGCTGTCCTCGGCGTACCCGCTCACCTTCGCGGCCCGGCTGCTGGCCGGGGCCATGGGCGGCACGCTGTGGGCGATGCTGGCCGGCTACGCGGCCCGGATGGTGCCGGCCGACCGGCGCGGGCGGGCCATCGCGATCGTGCTCGCCGGGATCACCCTGGCCCTGGCGCTCGGGGTGCCCGCCGGTACGGCGCTGGCCGGAGCGGTGGGCTGGCGCGCGGCCTTCGGCACGCTGGCCGTGCTCGCGGTGCTGCTCGTGGCGTGGATACGGTTGCGCGTGCCCGCCTTCCCCGGCGAACCGGCGCACGCGCGCGTGCCGCTCACCCGGGTCGCACGACGGCCCGGGATCCGCCCGGTGCTGTCTGTGACCCTGTTCCTGCTGCTGGGGCACCAGGTGATGTACACCTATGTCGCCCCGTTCGCCGCGCACGCGGGATACCGCCGCACGGGACTGCTGCTCGCGGTGTTCGGGACGGCCACGGTGGCCGGGATCTGGCTCACCGGGGTGCTGATCGACCGGTGGCCGCGCCGCACCCTGCTGATGGCGCTCGCCCTGTTCGCGGGCGTGCTGCTGGCACTGGGCCTGGGCGCGGCGGCGCATGTGCTGCTGGTCGGGGCGGTCGCGGTGTGGGGCGTGGCCTTCGGCGGGGCGCCGACGCTGATCCAGACGGCGCTGGTCGACGCCTCCGGTCCGGCCGATGCCGATGTGGCGACCTCGCTGCAGACCACGGTGTACAACGCGGGCATCGCAGCCGGTTCCCTCACTGGCGGGGTGGCACTTGACGTGCTGGGTGCCGGGGCCCTGCCCTGGACCGCGCTGGCACCGGCCGTGGTGGCGCTCGGGGTGGTCGCGGCGGGTCGCCGGTACGCCTTCCCCGCCGTGCGGCGCGGTGTTGCCCCGGAGGCGAACCCGCCGGCCGAGCCCTGCCCGGTGGCCGTACCGTGCGCCGCCGGAGATCATGCCGTGAGGAGGTCGGTGGACGATGGTGAAGGAAAGTGAGCTGCGGTATCTGCGCCGCTGTGTGGAGCTGGCCGGCGAGGCGCTTCGGGACGGTGACGAGCCGTTCGGCTCGGTGCTCGTGGCGGCGGACGGCACGGTGCTGGCCGAGGACCGCAACCGGGTGGCCGGCGGGGACCACACCCGGCATCCCGAGTTCGAGCTGGCCCGCTGGTCGGCCGCGCATCTGACACCCGGGGAGCGGGCGGGGGCCACCGTCTACACCTCCGGCGAGCACTGCCCGATGTGTGCGGCCGCGCACGCCTGGGTGGGGCTCGGCCGCATCGTGTACGTCGCCTCGTCCGCCCAGCTGTCCGGATGGCTCACGGAGTTGGGCGCACCGCAGCCGCCGGTGCGGCCGCTGCCCGTCCAGGACATCGCGCCCGGCGTGGCCGTGGAGGGGCCGGAGCCGGAGCTGCTGGACCAGGTCCGGGAGCTGCACCGGCGCCGCCTGCTGTCGTAACCCCTGCCACTCAGCCGATTCCGAAAACTCCTGGTTGTTTCAGCCCAGTTCGAGGGTGGTGACGCCGAACACGCGGTGCTGGGCATGGGCGCGGACCGGTCCGGTGTACATCCGGGCGGTCTCGAACGAGGCCTGGAATCCGGCCGCTTCGGCGAGGGCGACGCCGGCCGTGTTCGGCTCGGGCACGTCGATGGCGACCTCGCGTCCGGCGGCCTCGGCCGTGAGGGCGGCGAACAGGGCCCGGGCGTCCTCGGGGGTGTCGGCGAAGAGGGGGCCGATGCGCAGGCTGTCGTGGCCGGGGCGCAGCACGCCGTAGCCGGTGACGCGCTCGCCGTCGTGGCGGACGAAGGCCCGGTGGCCGGGGCCGGTGAGCCACTCGGCGAGGAAGCGCGGACGGTCGGCCGGGGAGCAGGCACCGTCGTAGGCGCTGATGACGGCGAGGTCGGCGAGACCGGCCGGGCGGACACCGGCGGGCACCTGGGCCTCGGGGGCGGTGCCGGTGAACCGGACGGTGCGGTAGGCGAGTTCGAACCCGGACTGGCGGTAGTTGTGCTGCTGGGCGACGACTCCGTCCAGGCCCACGGTGCGGTTCCCGGCGTGGGCCAGGGCGGTCTTCCAGGTGGTGAGGCCGTGCCCGTGGCCGCGCAGGTCGGGGCGGACCAGGTAGCAGCCCAGGAAGGCGTAGTCGGGGCCGTGGGTGACGACCGAGATGGCCGAGACGGGCTCCCCGTCGATCCGGCCGAGAAAGAATCCGTCCGGGTCCTGCGCGAAGAACGCGGGCCCGTCGGACACCCCCGGATTCCAGCCCTCCGCCGCCGCCCAGCCGGCGATCACCGGCCAGTCGGCGAGGGTGGCCTGGGTGACGACGAGGTCGTGCGGGGCCGCAGAGGTCATCGATGCGCTCCATTTCCGTCGGGACCGGAATGCCGTGCCGCATCCTTCCGGATCAACGGGGGCCGCGCCACGGGAAGATCAGCCGTTACGGCACCCCGCACCACGCGCGTCATCACCGGCGCCGTCGCGACCACGAACAGCCCGAAGAGGGTGATGGGCAGCAGCCCCACCGGCCGCAGCAGTTCTTCGGGATGCGCCTTCACCCAGGGCCAGTTGACGTTCCAGTCGCCGAGGACGTCCAGTGTCATGACAGCGGCCGCCAGCCGGAAGCCCCAGGGCCGTAGCCACAGCGTCAGAACGGCGGCGAGCGGGTCGAGGACGACCAGAGCGACGAAGAACACCTGCAACGGCGGGGGGCCGAAGCCGGCATAGGCGGGCAGTCCGCCGCGCGCCAGGTACAGGGCGTGGTCGCCGGTCCCTTCCGGGAATCCGGCAGCGCAGACCAGGAGAACCCGTCCGCGCCCGGCGCGGCAGCGCCCGCCATCGTCCGCGTATGCCGTCCGTCACCGGGACGACGTACTGCACTCATGATCCGGCCCCACCGGGCCGGCGTCCGGTGGGGCCATGCGGCGTGGGGGGATTCAGGAGGTGCGGGCCGGGCGGAAACGGCGGTAGAGGATCGCGCCGCTGAGGAGCAGCGCGGCGCTGCCGGCGACGGCAGGGAGGGTGACGTCCGCACCGGTGTGGGCCAGGGAGGACACGGTCTGCCGCGGTGCGGCCGGGGCGAGGCGGCGCTTCACGGACCCCCGGGGTGTGGAGACCCGAGGTGTAGACACCCGGGGTGTGGAGACCGGAGGTGTGGACACCGGGGGCCTGGAGACCGGAGGTGTAGACACCGGCGGCGTGGAGACCGGCGGCGTGGAGGGCCGGCTGCGCGGGGGCTGGGCGACGGTGCCGGCGTTCGCGCAGCCGTTACCCGCGGCAGGGTTGAGCAGTCCCACCACGTTCACGGTGTTGCCGCACACGTTCACCGGTACGTGCACCGGGAGCTGGACACCGTTGCCGGAGAGCACGCCGGGCGAGTCCTGCGCGGTGCCATGAGCCGAGGCGCCGCCGGAGGCGGCCGAGCCGGCCTGTGCCGTACCGCCGGTGTTCGCGCAGCCGTTACCCGCGGCGGGGTTGAGCAGTCCCACCACGTTCACGGTGTTGCCGCACAGGTTCACCGGTACGTGTACCGGGAGCTGGATGCCGTTGCCGGAGATCAACCCGGGCGAGTCGGCCGCGGAGCCGTCGGCGGAGGCGCCGTCGGCCGCGAAGGCGGCGGACACCGGCAGCGCCACGGCCATCGCCCCGGAGGCTGCGACGAGGGCGATCACGCCGTTTCGGGTAGCCCGTCTCATGAGGTTCCCTGCCTTCCAGACATCATCACGGGCACTCACCCGCACCTTGTAAAAACGCATGCGAACCATCCGAGTTATGGCTTATCGCTCTTTCACCCCATCGAGTGACACCTGTTGCTAACCGCATGTAAAGCGGATCAATGATCATCGACAGGCGACAGAAGGGGCGGACCATACGACACCCTGCGCCGCCCCGCTCGTCCGGAGGCGGGCGCTCCGGGGCCCGCTTATGGTGATCCGAGGGCGCCGTCCCTCCGGTCCGCGACAGGCGTCCCGGGAGGCGATCGATGCTGGTCAAGCTGTCCCCACGACCCGCCGTGCGGCGCTGCGCGGGCGCCGGAGCCCTCACCCTGGCGCTGCTCGGCGCCGGGCTGCCCGCGGCCGCGGTCGACCGGCCGTCGCAACCCGACCTGTCCCGGTTCTACCGGCAGAAGCCGGCCTGGACGGGCTGCAAGGGTCCGGACATGCCGAAGGACCTGCAGTGTGCCAAGGTCACCGTCCCGCTCGACTACGCCCGCCCCCGCGCCGGCACCCTCGACATAGCCCTGGCCCGCTACCGGGCGACAGGGACGTCACAGGGCTCGGTGCTGCTGAACTTCGGCGGTCCCGGCGGTCCGGGGGTCAGTGAACTCGCCTCCGACGGCCGGAAGTTCATGGACCTGACCAACGGCTACGACGTGGTGACCTTCGATCCGCGCGGCGTCGGCCGTTCCTCCCCCGTCAGCTGCGGCGAGGGCGGCGACGACGCCTCCGGCACGACGGACGACCACACCGACCTCGGCCATCCGCAGGCACTGCTACGGCAGTTGAAGCGAACCGCCGAGGAGTGCGCCCGGTACTCCGGCCCGGTGCTGGCCCACATCGGCACCGTGGACGCCTCCCGCGACCTGGACGTCATCCGCCAGGCGCTCGGCGACAAGAAGCTCAACTACCTGGGCTTCTCCTACGGAACCCGGCTCGGCGCGGTGTACGCGGCGCAGTTCCCGCACAAGGTCGGCCGTTTCGCCCTCGACGGCGTGGACACCCTGACCGAGCCGCTGTCCGAGCAGGGGGTGGCCGGGGCCGAGGGGCAGCAGACCGCGCTGGACGATTTCCTGGACTGGTGCACGACGGACATCGCATGCCCGTTCGGGCAGGACCGGCGGGCGGCCGGGGACCAGGTCGTACGGCTGGTGAACTCGCTCGACGAGAACCCGGTCCCCACCGACGTCGGCGGCACGATCTCCGGCCAGGACCTGGTGGGAGCCATCGGACAGGCCCTCTACAGCAAGCAGTTGTGGCCCTCGCTGGAGCGGGCGCTGGCCTCACTGGTCCAGGACGGCGACACCCGGGGCGTGCTGAACTTCGCGGCCGGGGGCACCAGCCTGCCGGTCCGTTCGGGCACGGCAACGGCAACGGCGTACGCCGGGATCCGTACGGACGGCGGGCTGGTCGAGCCGCAGGACGTCCCGGCGGACAACCTCCTGGCCGCACTGATGGCGATCAACTGCGCGGACGACCCCGACCGGCCCGGCGCGGCCCGGATCACCGAGGACCTCAAGAACCTGCCGGCCCGGTACGAGCAGGCCTCCCCGGTCTTCGGCCGCTACCGGCTCACCGAGCTGCTGATGTGCTACGGCCGCCCCAGGGGCACCGACTTCATCCGCGACCGGGTGAAGGCCGTCGACACCGCGAAGATGCTGCTCGTGGGCACGCGCGGCGACCCCGCGACGCCGTACCGGTGGACCGTGGAGACGGCGGCGCGGCTCGGCCCGTCGGCTGTGGTGCTCGACAACAAGGGGGACGGCCACACCGGGTACGACTCCTCGCCATGCGTCCACCGGAAGATCGACGACTTCCTGCTGTACGGCACCCTGCCGCCGAACGGCAGTTCCTGCCCGGCGGACGGGGAGGACTGGAGCGCGACGGGGAACACCGACGACGGATGACAGGTGTACGTGACCGCGACAGGGAGAGACCGCCATGCGTGTCCGCGCCGCCCTCGCCGTACCCGCCCCGGCCGCCGTGGCGGTCCTGCTGCTGACCGCACAGCCGGGCCACGCCACCACGGCCGGCAGGGATCACGCCCGGACCGTCCGCTGCGCCGAGCCGCCACTGGCACTCCGGGCGAAGGCCGTGCCCGGCCACCCGACGGTGGTGCGCACGAGCGTCACCAACCGCGGCGCCCGCGCCTGCGTGGTCGACCTCGTGCCCACCGTGACGTTCGGGAACCTCGACGGAGCGGCGCTGCCGGTGCCGGCGGGCGGCACCGGCACCTACCGGCTCGCGGCGGGCCGGAGCGCCTACGCGGACGTACGGACCATCGCCGACCCGGCGGACCCTCAGGCCCGCCGGACGGACGACCTCACCGTGGCCGCCTCGGCCGCACACCGGGGCCGCTCCTTCACCGCCGGCCGGCTCGGCACCGGGAAGCAGGTCCTGGTGTGGGAGCCGGTGACGACGTGGTGGCAGCCCACGGCGGCGGCCGCGGACCGGGCCATCGGTCTCAGCTGAGCACCACCTCGGGGGAGTAGGCGTCCAGCCAGCCCGCGAGGTCCAGGGCGCGCTCCAGCCCGCGCCGCTCCACCTGGGTGCTCACCGGTGCCTCGCGCTCGGCGGCCGCACGGACCCGCTCCCGGTCCAGCAGGTCGAACACCGGGTGGGAGGGCCGGGCGAGCAGTTCCTTGACCTGTTCCTGCAGGGCGGCGGCGTACCGAGGGTCCTGGGTGGAGGGGTACGGGCTCTTCACCCGCTCGTACACCGAGCGCGGCAGGACGTCCGCGGCCGCCTCGCGCAGCAGGCTCTTCTCCCGGCCGTCGAAGGACTTCAGGGCCCAGGGGGCGTTGTAGACGTACTCGACCAGCCGGTGGTCGCAGAACGGCACCCGGACCTCCAGTCCCACGGCCATGCTCATCCGGTCCTTGCGGTCGAGCAGGGCGCGCACGAAGCGGGTCAGGTGCAGATGGCTCATCCGCCGCATCCGGTACTCGAAGTCGCTCTCACCGTCGAGCCGTTCGATGCCGGCGACGGCGGTGCGGTAGCCGTCGGCGACGTAGCCTTCCAGGTCGAGGGACTTGGTCAGGTCGTCGCGCAGTACGTCGCCGTCTGCGCCGAAGTGCCGGTTGAAACTGGCCAGCCAGGGGAAGGTCTCGGCGCGGCGCGCCTCCTCGTCGAAGAACTGCAGGTAGCCGCCGAAGACTTCGTCGGCGGACTCACCCGACAGGGCGACGGTGGACTTCTCGCGGATGGCGCGGAAGAGCAGCAGCAGCGAGGAGTCCATGTCGCCGAAGCCGGCCGGCAGGTCGCGGGCGCGGATCACCCGCTCGCGCACGGCGGGGTCGGCGAGGGACTGGGCGTCGAGCACGATGTCCTGGTGGTCGGTCCGGGCGAGCTCGGCCACGTCGTGCACGAAGGGCGTGTCGGGGGTGCCGCGCAGTTCGTCGGCGATGAAGTTGTCGGTCCGGCCGACGAAGTCGACGGCGAAACTCCTTACGCGCTCGCCCTGTTCGGCGAGGTGCCGGGCGGCGATCGCGGTCATCGCGGAGGAGTCGAGGCCGCCGGAGAGCAGGGTGCAGCGCGGCACGTCGGCGACCAGCTGGCGGCGCACGATGTCGTCGAGGAGGGAGCGCACGGTGGCGATGGTGGTCTCACGGTCGTCGGGGTGCGCGAGGGTCCGCAGCCGCCAGTAGACGCGGGTGCTGATGCCGGAGCGGTCGACGGTGACGACGGTGCCGGGCTCCACCTCGCGCATGCCGTCCCAGATCGCGTGCCCGGGCGTCTTGATCAGCACGAACAGCTCGCGCAGGCCGTCCAGCGTGACCCGGCGGCGGGCCAACGGATTGGCGAGAATGGCCTTGGGCTCGGAGCCGAACAGCACGCCGTCGGGGGTGGGGTGGTAGTAGAACGGCTTGATGCCCATCCGGTCGCGGATCATCACGAGCTTGTCGTGCCGGCCGTCCCAGACGGCGAACGCGTACATCCCGTTGAGGCGTTCGGCGACCTCGTCGCCCCATTCGAGGTAGCCGTGCAGCACGACCTCGGTGTCGGAGTCGGTGGTGAACCGGTGGCCGCGGCCTTCGAGTTCGCGGCGCAGCTCGGTGAAGTTGTAGGCCTCCCCGGAGTAGACCATGGCGATGGTTCCCTGGGGGGTCGTCAGGGACATCGGCTGACGGCCGCCGGGAAGGTCGATGATCGCGAGCCGGCGGTGTCCCAGGGCGGCCGGGCCCTCGGTCCAGATGCCGCGGTCGTCGGGGCCCCGGCAGGCCATCGTCTCGGTCATTGCATCCAATGTGGTGGCCTCGACGGTCAGATCACGGTCGAAGGACACCCATCCGGTGATGCCGCACATGCGCTGCCTCCTGCCTCCGGTTCGCTGCCGTTCTCCGCTTTCACCTGTGCGTTCCGTGGTGATCCGGGTTCCGGTCGGCAAACCGGTTGTATTGAGCACCTATAGGTACGAGCGTCCGTCAGTTGCCCGAGGCAGTCAACGTGGGCGTAACACGGACGGCTCCACCTCCCCCATGCTTTCGGCCGCTTTTTGCTCGCGCGAAATCCGGTGGAAGCCGCACCGTCGGGCCGGCGCCGCCAGGAACCGGCCAGAGGCAAAAACTTCCCCAAGCGCTACATCCGTCAGTTGTTTTCGGTCAGGAGGGGTCGGGCTTCGGTCAGGAACCGGTCCAGTGCGTCGGTCAGCTCGGCAGGCCTCTCCAGGGGCAGCTCATGACCCGCGTCGAGGATGCGCACGACCGCGTCCGGCCAGACCCTGGCCATCCGCAGCATCTGCCGCACCGGCAGCTGGACGTCGTGGTAGCCGTGCACCATCAGGGTGGGCGTGCGGATCTCACCGGCACGGT
Source organism: Streptomyces sp. CoH27 (assembly GCF_020181035.1). Classification (GTDB taxonomy): domain Bacteria; phylum Actinomycetota; class Actinomycetes; order Streptomycetales; family Streptomycetaceae; genus Streptomyces; species Streptomyces camelliae. The sequence continues at coordinate 300,056 of NZ_JAIQYY010000004.1, read as the reverse complement.
CGAGGACGTCGAAGGCGCGCATGGCGCCGTAGAGCGTCATGACGACCTCGCGCGGGGTGCCGGCCGAGGCGCGGATGTGCGCGCGGATCTCCTCGCGCGGATGACCGGGCGCGAAGGCGCGCCGGATGTTGGCCGCCACGAACAGCCTGAACGGCACCAGCGTGGAGGCGGCCATGAGCAGCCCCCGGCCGCGGCTGTACGCCATCCGGGCGATGGATCCGACCAGCACCAGCCGCTCCACCCGCGCGGGGTGGGCGAGGGTGATGGTCTGCGCGATCATCCCGCCCATCGAGTGGCCGACCAGCGCGAACCGCTCGACCCGCAGATGATCGAGCAGGGCGAGCACGTCGTTGGCCAGCTCGGCGATCGTGCGCACGCCGGCCCCGCTGCTCTCCCCGTGCCCGCGCAGGTCCAGCCGGATCACCCGGCGTCTTTCGGAGAAGTGCGCCGTCTGGTGGTCCCAGCGGTGCCGGTTCGCGGTCCAGCCATGCACGAACACCAGGGGCACCTCCGGCGCGTCCCGGGGACCCTCGTCGTCGTACGTCAGGGTCGCTCCGGCGACGTCGAACTGCGGCATGGGGGCCTCCTGAGGGGTGCGGCAGCATGTAGTTACTGGCGGGTACGGTATCCGGCCCGGGGCGGCGCGTCACCGCCTTCCGCCGGGGAACTCCCGGTGGCAGGCGGGTCCGGTTTACCCCGAATGCCGTACGCGTGAATCCGCCCTATCGTGCTGTCATGGAGCACGCACTGAGTCCCGCGACCCTGGCCGAACTGCGGCGCCCGCGTCCCTACCCGGCGGTGTCGGTACTGACCCCGACGCACCGCCGTGAACCGGAGAACGGGCAGGATCCCGTCCGGCTGCGCAATGTCCTCACCGAGGCGCGCAAGCGCCTGGAGGCCGATCCCGCCGTCACCCGTGAACGGCGCAACGACGTCGAGGCCCAGCTCGACCGGGCACTGGCCGAGGTGGACCTGGCCCACGCCGAGGACGGTCTGGTGATCTTCGCCGCGCCGGGCGAGCACCAGGTCTGGTCCCTGGCCCGATCCGTCCCCGAGCGGGTGGTGCTCTCGGACACCTTCCTCACCCGCAACCTGGTCGCCGCACAGGCGGCCGAACGGCCCTTCTGGGTGCTGTCGGTGTCCGCGGACCGCGTCGCCCTGTGGAGCGGCGGCGAGGGCCGTGTCGTGGCGGACGAGTCCGGCGGCTTCCCGCTGGAGCGGCGGCAGCCGAACTTCGACCCCGAGCGCCAGGAGCAGATCGGCGACATGCCGAGCGCGTACAGCGACGAGGCCACCCGTCAGTTCCTGCGCGAGGCGGACACCGCCATGGCCGCGCTGCTGCGCGAGGAGCCCCGGCCGCTGTACGTCACCGGTGAGCAGGCGGCGCTGTCGCTGCTGGAGGAGGCCGGCAGCGTGGCCAAGTGCGCCGTCCAGGTCCCGCACGGCGGCCTCACGCACGCAGGTCCCGAGGCCGTGTGGCAGGCACTGCGGCCGGTGCTGGAGGACGAGGCCCGCAAGGACACCAGGTCCGTGATCGACGAGCTGACCTCCGCGCGCGGCCGCAAGACCTACGCGGCCGGTCTGGACGAGCTGTGGCAGAGCGCCCGCGAGGGCCGGGTGCGGCTGCTCGCCGTCGAGGAGAACTTCCGGGCCACCGTCCGCGACCTCGGCGCGCATCTGGTGCCGGCCGAGCCCGGCGATCTGGACGCCCGCGAGGACATCGTGGACGAGATCGTCGAGCAGTGCCTGCAGACCGGCGCCGACGTCCGCTTCGTGCCCGACGGCACCCTGGGCGACGCCGACGGGATCGCGGGAGTGCTGCGGTACTGAGCCCACTGGCGGCGCTCCCTGCGCGGCGTACGCTACGGCGTGATCGTCGGCGTAAGGGAGCGCACGCATGGGTGACCTGCTGGGTGTGGCGGTACTGGGTGCCGGACACATGGGCGCCGATCACATACGACGGCTCGACCAGGTGGTGAGCGGAGCCAGGGTCGTGGCCGTGGCCGACCCGGACGTCGAGCGGGCGAAGGAAGCGGTGGCCGGCCTCACCGGGGTGAGTGTCCACCCGGACGCGGAGGCCGCGCTCGACGCACCCGGGGTCGCGGCCGTGCTGATCGCCTCTCCCGGCCCGGCCCACGAGGAGGCACTGCTCGCCGCCTTCGCCCGGGGCCTGCCAGTGCTGTGCGAGAAGCCCATGGTGCCGGACTCCGCCGGCGCGCTGCGGATCGCGGAGGCCGAGACCAGGGTGGGCCGCCGGCTGGCACAGATCGGCTTCATGCGCCGCTACGACACCGAGTACCGGCGGCTGAAGGCCCTGCTGGACGGGGGCAGTCTCGGCCGGCCGCTGATGCTGCACTGCACCCACCGCAATGTCTCCTCGCCACCCGACTTCACCAGCGCCATGCTCGTCAACAGCTCGGTCTCGCACGAGATCGACGCGGCCCGCTGGCTGCTCGGACAAGAACTGACGGCGGTGACCGTGCTGCGGCCCGCACCGTCCTCGGACGCTCCGGCCGGCCTGCTCGATCCGCAGTTCGTGCTGTTCGAGACCGACGGGGGCGCGCTGGTCGACGTCGAGGTCTTCGTCAACTGCGGCTTCGGCTACCAGGTGCGCTGCGAGGCCGTGTGCGAGCGGGGCAGCGCCCGGATCGGCGACGAGCACACCATGGTGGTCACCACCGGCGGCGCCGCACGCGAGGAGGTGCCGCAGGACTACCTCGTCCGCTTCACCGCCGCCTACGACCGCGAGGTGCAGGCCTGGGTCGACGCCACCCGGCGCGGCGAGGTCACCGGCGCGAGCGCGTGGGACGGCTACGCGTCCTCGGTCGTCGCCGAGGCGGGGGTCCGGGCGCTGGAGAGCGGCGGCCGGGTGACCGTCGGCCTGGCCCCGCGCCCGGACCTGTACGACCCCTGCGCCGGGGTCAGCCGCTGACGCTCGCGGCGCCCGTCTCCAGGTGCCCGGTGAACCGGCGCGACCAGGTCGCGTCGGAGTCGACGGTCACCGTGAAGTCGTACCAGCCGTTCTGGTACGCGACGGCGTTGAAGAAGTCCTCCGCCGAGCCGCCCGCGGCCACGGTGTAGGTCCAGGGACCGTCACCGCGGTAGTGGTTGGAGGTGATGGTGAACTTCACCGACGACGAGCCCGAGTTGGTCATCTTGAAGTAGATCGCGAGCTTGCCGGTGCCGGGCTCGACGGCGTAACGGGTGCTCACCTCCGCCGACTTGCCCGCCTTGGTGGCATCGCCCTGGAAGCGGCGCAGGAAGCGGTTGGGGCCGACCATGGTCAGGTCGTACCTGCCGCCGCCGAAGCCCGTGCCGATGTTGAAGTAGTCGGAGGCGGTTCCGCCCGCGCCGACCGTGTACTGGTACGGCGTGGTGTCCCGGTAGGCGTTGGGGTGGATGGAGAAGTGGGCCGCGCGGGTGGCCGGGTCCCCCTGGTTCGTCATGGTGAACCAGGCGAGGATCTGGCCGGCCGCGCCGAACTCCAGGTGGTCCAGATAGCCGTTCGGCTGATACGGCAGCGCGCGGGCGGGCCGGGTGCCGGGTTCCTGGGCGGGCAGGGCGTTGTCCGTCGGCACCGGATTGGGCAGCGGGCCGCAGGTGTTGATGCCGATGACGCTGGTCGCGGGCAGCGAGACCGCGCCGTAGACCGGGTTGGCGAAGTCGAAGACGCCGGTCAGGTCGCCGCTCACCGTGCGCCGCCAGTCACTGACGTTGGGGCACGTGGCGGGCGTGCCGAGGGCGGCGGTCCAGGTCTCCAGGAAGCGCAGCACCGAGGTGTGCTCGAAGACCTCCGAGGAGACCCAGCCGCCGCGCGTCCAGGGTGAGACGACGATCATCGGGACGCGGAAGCCGAAGCCGTACGGCACCCCGTTGAGGAACTCCCCGGCCGTTCCGGCCGGCGGCACCGGCGGGGGCACGTGGTCGAAGTAGCCGTCGTTCTCGTCATAGTTGAGGAACAGGACGGTCGAGTCGAAGACGTCCTGGTCGGCCGCGAGGGCCTGGTAGACGAGGCTGACGAAGTGGGCGCCGTCGCCGGGCGGGGCGTACGGGTGCTCGGAGAAGGCCTGGTTGGGGACGATCCAGGAGACCTGCGGGAGGGTACCCGCGAGGACGTCGGCCTTGATCGCGGCGGCGATGTCGTCCGGGGTCGAGCCGGTCACCTTCGGCACCGAGGACATGCCGCGGTCGTACAGCGGGTCGCCCGCCTTGGCGTTCGCGAAGTTCTTGAAGTAGGCGCAGCCGTTGTCGCCGTAGTTGTCGGCCGCGTTCTGGTAGACCTTCCAGCTCACCCCGGCGGCCTGCAGCGCCTCCGCGTAGTTCTGCCAGGTCAGACCCGACTCGTCGCCGCCGTCGTAAGAGGAGGAGTCGACCTTGCCGCTCCACAGGTAGGTCCGGTTGGGGCCGGTGGCGCTGAGTGTGGAGCAGAAGTAGGCGTCGCAGATCGTGTAGTTGTCGGCGAGCGCGTAGTGGAACGGGATGTCGGAGCGGTCCAGGTAGCCGAGCGAGCGGACGTTGCCGACGCCCGCGACCCAGTTGTCCATCCGGCCCTTGTTCCACGCGGAGTGCTGCGAGGACCAGGAGTGGGGCAGGTCGCCGTTGCACTGGGCCAGGGTCTCGCCGTCCGCGCCCGCGGCGGACGGTGTCGCGCTGAGCTTCCACGGGTACTGACGGCCCAGCCCGTTCGGCTGGTCGAAGACCGGGTACCCGCCGCTCAGGGTGATGCCACTGCGGTCGTCGAAGCCGCGCACACCCTTCAGACGGCCGAAGTAGTGGTCGAAGCTGCGGTTCTCCTGCATCAGGATCACCACGTGCCGGACGTCCTTGATCGTGCCGGTCGCCGTGGCCGGTGCGGCAGCCGCCGTCCGGGGGGTGCCGGCGCCCAGCGCCACCCCCGCCGCGACGGACGCGCCCAGTCCCACGAAGCCTCTTCGGCTGATCGGTGTCATTCGCCCCGTCCTCGTCAGCTCGTGTGCCCCTCCGGCACACCGCGCGACAGGGTGCACGGGGGGAACGTCAGGGTCCATACCCGTGTGGTGAGGCGAAGGTGAACAGAAGTCAAAGTCGGCCCCGGGCCGGTCACACCCCGCCGAACAGGGCGCTGAGCCCTCGTTCCACCACCCTGACCACGTCCTCCTGTCCGGGCGCCACCACCTCGTAGCTGCGCAGCAGGAAGCGGCGCAGGGCGAGGGCGTGGAACTGCAACAGGGCGAGGCCGTGCGGCGAGTGGAACTCGATGACCGTCCGCGTGCGCCCGTACGGCCAGATCTGCACGTCCCCGTGACCCGCCGGGGCCCGCAGCCCCTGGTCGAGCAGGGAGCGCGCGAACGTCCACGTGACGTCCTCGCCCTCCAGGGCTGCCTCGGCGGGGAAGTCCACGAAGACAGCGAGCGGATCCCCGGTGGTGTAGCGCAGCGTGGCGGACACGGGGATCTCCTGGTCCTCCGCGGTGATGAGCCGGGCGAGCACGGGCTGTTCGACAGTGGTGTCCATGCTTATATGGAGTGCGCGAAGGCCGTTCGCATGCCCCCAATTCCGGTCAGAGTTCGACGGGTACCGGCCGGTCGCGGCACTGGCGAACACAAGTGCGTCGAACAGCCGCGTGAGCGCTACACGAAGATCACCCACGCGGGACAACTCTCGTAGGATTTCTACGACATGGACCGCCGGGCGCGTACGTCATTCACGCCTCCGGATCACTCCGGGGAGACTCTGGCATATGCCGGAAGCACCACCGTATCGTGTGTTGCCAAATCCCTTACAGGGCGTCGCGGGCTGTGCAAGAGTCGTAACGGTCCCCCGTCCTGCTTGGCCGTATCGTCCCCCATCGGAGTGCGTCATGCCGTCCCCAGTCTCCGCGGGCCGCCCAGCCGCCCAGCCACCCGGACATGGCTCGGTCGAAGCGTTGATCACGCAGGCACGGCGACTCCGGGGCGACGTGGACGCCGTACGGCGGGACACCCAGAGCGACGGTGCGGACCCCGAGGAACGCTGGCAGCGCGCTCTGTACGACCTCGCGCTGCATCAACTGAACGACCTGGACGCCCACTTGGCCCAGCTCCGCGACGGCCCGGACCCGGCGCCCGAGGCCCCGGCCGAGCCCGCCGAGGCGTCCGGACTGCGCACGGCACCGGCCGTGAGCCCGCGCGGCTCGCTGCTCAGCCGGGTCGGCAGCGCGGAGTGGAACCTGCTGACGGACGAGGCGACCTGGTCCGGTGAGCTGTACCAGATCCTCGGCCGCGACCCGGCCGACCCCGCCCTCACCCTGGACGAGCTGCCCTCGCTGGTCCTGGAGGAGGACCGGCCACAGCTCACCGCGATGGTCACGGGCTGTCTGGTCGACGGCAGGCCGATCGACGGCGAGTTCCGCATCGTCCGGCCGGACGGCTCGGTGCGCACGGTCCACATGATGGGCGAGCCGGTGCTCGGCGCTGACGGCGGCACCTCCTCGATGTGGGCGGTGCTGCGGGACGTCAGTGAACTGCGCCGCAGTCAGCGCACGGTGCGCGAGACCCGTGACTCGCTGCACCGTCAGCGCAGGCAGGAGCAGACCGAGCACCGGATCGCGGCCGAACTGCAGGAAGCCGTGCTGCCGCCCTGGCTCGGCTCCCTGCGGCTCCCGCACCGGGGACCGGGCACCCTGGATCTCGCCGCGCACCATCTGCCGCCGGAGACGAGCACCCTGATCGGCGGTGACTGGTACGACGCGCTGGACCTGCCCGACGGCGAGATGCTGCTCAGCGTCGGCGACCTCACCGGACACGGGGTGGCCGTCGCCTCGGGCATGGCGATGGTGCTCGGCGCCGTACGCGGCATGGCGGTGGCCGGCACCCGGCCCGGTGAACTCCTCGGCCTGCTCAACCGGTTACTGGACACCACCGTGCAGCCCGCCCTGGGCAGCGCCGTCTGCTGCCGCTACCGGCCCGAGAACCGCACCCTGGTCTGGGCTCAGGCAGGACACCCCGCCCCGCTGCTGTACCGCGACGGGACGGGGCGTGTACTGACCGCGCCGGACGGCGTGCTGCTCGGCGCGACCTCGGGTGCCGTCTACGGGCAGGCCGAGGAGACTCTCCAGCCGGGCGACCTGCTGCTGCTGCACACCGACGGGCTGGTACCGGGCCGGATCACCACGGCGGCCGTGGACCGACTGCTTGACCTCGCCCCACGGTTCGACGCGGCGCGCACCGCGCAGGACTGTGTCCGGACAGTGGTCGAGGAGTTCGGCGGAGCCGGGCGCGAGGACGAGGCATGCGTGCTCGTCGCCAGGGTCACCGCGTGAACCGGTAGTGATGACAGGGACGTCGCGCCCACGGGCCTCCTGTGCCCGTGGGCTCACGCCTGTGCGCTGTTACCGCCCTTGGCCCTCGGCTTGGGCAGGGCGTTCCTGATCTCCTCCCGCAGCTCGTGGATCTTCGGGTACTCGGCGTACTGGGCGGTGAGCTGGTACATCTGGCGCAGCCGGTCCCAGGTGCGGCGGGAGGAGTTCGAGCCCATCGACATCAGGGCCAGCCGGGCGAAGCGGTCGGCCTGTTCCGGGTCGTCGGCGATGAAGCAGGCCGAGGCCATGGACAGATGGTCGAAGATCTTCGAGCGCTCCCGCCCGTCGATGCGCAGGGCGAGCGCCTTCTCCGCGTAGTGCTGGGCGTACGCGGCCGCGGCCGGGTCGAACTCCGCGAGCGTGCGGTAGGCGAGGGCCTGCATGCCGTACAGGTCCTCGTCCTTGAAGGTCTGCATCCAGTCCGGCGTCTCCTCGTTCTGCCGGTCGGAGACGAAGAGGTCCTCCGCCTGGCCGAGGGTCCGGCGCATCGCCTGGCCCTTGCCCATCGACGCCTGCGCCCAGGCCTCGATGGTGTGGAACATCGCCTTCGTGCGCGGCTGCAGGCGGTCGCCGGAGCCGTCCTGGGCGAGCTTCATCAGGTCCAGCGCGTCGTCGGGCCGGCCGAGGTGCACCATCTGCCGGGCCGCCCGGGACAGGGCCTCCCCGGCGCGGGGCCGGTCACCGCCCTCACGGGCGGCGTGGGCGGCGATGACGAAGTACTTCTGCGCCGTGGGCTCCAGGCCCACGTCGTGCGACATCCAGCCCGCGAGGACCGCGAGGTTGGCCGCGACGCCCCACAGGCGGCGCTGGAGATGGGGAGGGTGGTGGTAGGCGAGCATGCCGCCCACCTCGTTGAGCTGGCCCACGACCGCCTTGCGCTGAAGCCCGCCGCCGCGGGCCGCGTCCCAGGCGCGGAACACCTCGACCGAGCGCTCCAGTTCCTCGATCTCCTGCGACCCGATGGGGGCGGCCTCATAGCGGTCGAACCCAGCGGGGTCGGCGTGCAGGGGATCGTCGAGGACGGGGGCGTCGGCCTTCAGGGCCGGGTCGGTGTGCAACCAGTCGTACATGGCGCTGCTGAGTGTGGATCCCGCGGCGAGCGCGGCACCCGCGCCCACCAAGCCGCGTCGGTTGAGCATGAGGTCCATTCCCGTGAATTCGGTGAGGACCGCGGCGGTCCGTTCGGGCGCCCACGGCACGCCGTCGGGATGTTCCTCGATCCCGTCGCCCTGCCGTTTCCCGTTACGCCCGTGCCGCACCAGACCGAGGTCCTCGATGGTCACGACACGGCCGAGACGCTCGGTGAACAGCACCGCCAGCACCCGCGGCACGGGATCGCGCGGGATCTCTCCCATGTCGATCCACCGCCGCACCCGGGAGGTGTCGGTCGACAACTGGGGGTGGCCCATGGCCGCCGCCTGCTTGTTGACCAGCCTCGCGAGTTCACCCTTGGACCAGCCGGCCAGGCCGAACAGGTCCGATAGGCGGGTGTTGGGTTGTCCGCTCACGTCAAGCCCCCAGGTTCTCGGCTGAGTTGACAGTAGCCCGGTGGAGGTTGCCGAGCGACTATTCGCCACGGTTCGCCAGGGTGCGCCAGATGGTGTGCCACTGCCCATCGGGTGTCAGGTAGGAAAGCGCCACCCCGACCCGGTCTCCCGTCAATATGACAGAGGCATTCCCCAGGGTGCCCCTTGGGCGACCGGGCCGGGTTGCGCGCAAGGACTTGCACAGGCAGGCACCGCAGGCACACGAAGGGATCTGTATCTCCCATGTACGCAGCATCGTCCTCCGTGTCCGCCCCGCCCCGGCCGCTGCGCTCCCGCCCGGCGGGCGGCGGGCCGTACCTCGACCCGGTGGCGCGTCCGGGCGGGCCCGTGCCGGTCGCGGGCCGGCTCCGGCGGGTCCCGGGACAGCCGGGCACGCCACCGCTCAGCGGGAGACTCGACTTGTCCGGTCCCCAGGGGGCGCAGCTGCGCTCCGCGATCGCCTCGGTGCACCGGATCTGTCCGGAGTTCGCTCCGGTGCAGGTGCTGCGCCGCAGCGGGCGGTCCGTGCTCATCGTCGGGACGACCGGGCGCAGTACGGCCGTGGCCAAGTGTCTGCTGGACCACTCGCCCGCCTGGGCGGAGCGGATCCGCCACGAAATAGCCGCATACCGCTCGTTCGTCCGGCACCGGCCCCCGGTCCGTGTGCCCCGGCTGATCGCAGCGGATCCGGACAACTGCACTCTGGTGATCGAGCGGATGCCGGGCCGGGTGACGGCGCTGCAGCGCCATCCGGTGGAGGCGCCGCCGCGCCCGGACATCCGGGCCGCGCTGGGCGCGATCTGCCGGTTGAACGCCTGGCGGCCCCCGGCCGGCACGTTCGACATGCCGCTGGACTACGGCGCCCGGATCTCCCGGTTCCACGAGCTGGGCCTGCTCACCGACCGGGATCTCGGCGACCTCCAGAAGCTGCTGCACGGCATCGCCCACGAGGTGGGCCGGCACGGCATGCTCCAGTTCAACCACGGCGACGCCCTGCTGTCGAACGTCCTGCTGTCCCCGGCCGGTCCAGTGCTGGTGGACTGGGATCACGCCGGCTGGTATCTGCCGGGGTACGACCTGGCGACGCTGTGGCTGGTCCTCGGAGACGCGCCGATGGCACGGCGTCAGATCAGCCAGATCGCCCAGTCGGCGGGCCCGGCCTCCCGGGACGCCTTCCTGGTGAACCTGATGCTGCTGCTGACCCGGGAGATCCGGACGTACGAGACGGCCGTACAGCGTTCGATGCACGAGGTGGCCCCGGCGGCACCGGGTACGGCCCACCCGGGTGCCGCGCCGTCCGGCGAGGAACAGCGGCTGCTGCTCCGGCGGCTGCACGACGACTGCCAGATGGCCCGCAAGGCCGTCCGGGCGGCGGTCGGCACTCGCTGACGGGGACGACGGGTCCGCGGTGCGCCAGAGCGGCGGCGCATCGCGGACCTTCGTGCGTCCGGGCCGGTCCGCGGCCACTGGTGTATGCCAGTGACGCCCCGCAGGCCCGGGCACCATCACGGCGAAACTCGCCGAAAACCCTCCGTGACGTGGGAAATCGCCGATTCGAAGGCATTATTGACGGATCGTCGGCAAGCGGGTACCACTGACCCAGCTCGGCGCCGTACGCCCCGCCACGCCCGCCCGTCACAGGAGGCCGCATTGCGAGGTTCCGCCACCGATCCCACGTCCAGACCCGACAGACATCTCCGCCGCGCCGCCGCCCCCCTGGCCACCGCGGCCCTGCTGCTGCCGCTGCTCGGCGCAGCCCCCGCGCAGAGCGCCGGCGACTCCTCCGCGGGCCGGCTCCAGCGCGCGTTCGCCACCGCCGCCACCGAGTACCACGTGCCGCAGAGCGTTCTGCTGGCCGTCTCCTACCTGCAGTCCCGCTGGGACTGGCACGGCGGCGCGCCCAGCGTGACCGGCGGCTACGGCCCCATGCATCTGACCGACGCCCGGACCGCGATCGCCACCACGGAGCACTACGCGGAAGGCACCGAGGACGCCCGCGGCGACGGCATCCGCCCGGCCGTGCGTCCCGCCGTCAAGGCGCCGGCCGAGTCCGTGCTCCCGGCCCGGCTGAAGACGCTGTCCAGGGCGGCGCAGCTGACGGGCCTGTCCGCCGAACGGCTGCGCACCGACCCGGTGGCGAACGTGACCGGCGGCGCCGCCCTGCTCGCCGCCACGCAGAAGCAGCTGGGCGAGCCGCTGAGCGAGGACCCGGCCGACTGGTACGGCGCGGTGGCCCGTTTCTCCGGCGCGGACGACACCGCGACGGCCGCGGCGTACGCGAACGACGTGTACGACGTCCTGCGCACGGGCGAGGAACGCACCACGGACGACGGCCAGCTGGTCGCGCTGGCCGCCCAGCCGCGGCTGACCGCCGACACGGCCCAGCTGATCCACGCCGGCCTGCGCACGCTGCCCACGGACGGCGTCGAGTGCCCGAAGTCGGTGTCCTGCGAGGCGGTGTGGGCGCCGTACTCCCAGTTCGGGAACAACAACTACGGCAACCACGACCTCGGCGACCGGCCGGCGTCGCAGAGCATCAAGTACATCGTCATCCATGACACGGAGGGCGCCTGGGACGGAGTACTGAATCTGATCCAGGACCCCACCTATGTGTCGTGGAACTACACGATCCGCTCCACGGACGGTCTGATCGCCCAGCATGTGAAGGCGAAGGACGTGGCCTGGCACGCGGGCAACTGGTACATCAACGCCAAGTCCGTCGGCATCGAGCATGAAGGTTTCCTCGCCAACCCGGACGCCTGGTACACGGAGGCGATGTACCGGTCCTCGGCGCGGCTGGTGAAGTATCTGAGCCGTACGTACGGCATCCCGCTGGACCGGCAGCACATCCTGGGCCACGACAATGTGCCCGGTCCGACCACGTCGACCATCCCCGGCATGCACACGGACCCGGGCCCGTACTGGGACTGGCGGCACTACTTCCAGCTGCTGGGCCACCCCTTCAAGCGCACCGCCGGCAAGCGGTCCGGCCTGGTGACGATCCTGCCGGACTACGCCACGAACCAGCCGGCGTACACGGGCTGCACCGCATCGGGCCAGCCCTGCACCGCGCACGGCTCCAGCGAGGTGCGGCTGTACGCGGACCACGACGTGACCGCGCCGCTGATCAAGGACATCGGCCGGGGCAAGGACCCGACAATCGACGTCAACGACCTGTCCTCGCGGGCCTCCACCGGCCAGCAGTACGCGGTGGCGGACCGCTGGGGCGACTGGACGGCCATCTGGTACCTGGGGCAGATGGCCTGGTTCCAGAACCCGCGCACCGCGCCGACGGCTGTCGCGGCGAAGGGCCTGGTGGTGACGCCGAAGGAGGGCCTGGCGAGCGTTCCCGTGTACGGCCGCGCCTACCCGGAGAAGGAGGCCTACCCGACGGGCGTCCCCGCGCAGTCGGTCGTGCCGCTGCCGTACACGATCCCGGCCGGGCAGCGGTACGTGGTCGGTGACGAGGTGCCGGGCGAGTACTACTACTCGGTCACCTTCACCACAGACTCGCACCGGGTCGTGGTGGGCAAGGACCTGTACTACGAGATCCAGTACGGCCACCGGGTCGCGTTCGTCCGTGCCGCGGACGTCACCCTGGAGGGCTCGGCCGACACCCCCTAGAGCCCTGGGCGCCGGCGATCGCTCAGCCCTGCTGGAAAAGCTCCGCCGGGAGCGGCTTCAGCAGGGCGTACAGGTCGTCGGTGATGGGGCGGTCCCAGGCGGCGATGGTCACGAGCACGCCGTCGCTGCGGTCGAACTGGACGCAGGAGATCCGGCTCTCCGAGAGCTTCAGCCGCCGCACGATCAGAAGGTTGTCGCCCTGCAGGACGGGGGTGTCCTCGGTGCCGACGACGGTGACCTCCTCGTCGTTCTCCAGCGCGAGCAGCAGTTGACCCACCTCGAAGGGGATCTCGCCCTCGGCGACCTCGCGGGCAGGGGAGCCCTCGGGGAGATTGCCGATGATCATCGCGGGCCCGCGGCCGCCGAAGAGGTCGTAGCGCAGGAAGACACCCTGGCAGGTGCCGTCGGGGGCGGGCAGCAGACCCGCACCGAGATTGCCGGGCCAGTCGCCCGGATCCATGGCCAGCACATCGAAGTCGGGTCCGGCAGGAGTGGCGCTGCGGCGGCGGAGGAACGACATGCGGCCATGGTACGTGCCCACGCCTCGGGGGGTGACCTGCGGGCACCCGAGCAGGGGGTGCGGGGGCGGTGTGGGTGACAGGCGCGGCCGGGGTCGCCGGGGAAGGCTCGGCGGGGGCCGGTGAAGCGGCCGACCGGCAGCGGCTTCGGACCGGGGCGCCGGGAGAAGCCCGGGAGGCACGGGCTCCATCCGCGCCGCGGATCGGCCGCGCGGACACGACCGGGCATCACGGACCGCACCCGGCGAACGACGGGCACCTGCGGCCCGGGACGACCGGCCCACGCGGCCCGGGGAAGGTGCCGGGCGGGCGAAGACGTGAGATGAGGAGCCGCTGTGGCCGTCGGCCTGCCGCCGCGCACAACCCGCCGCTGCGGGCGCCCGGCCCGGTGGGCCGGCGTGGCCACGGGTGAGCGCCGCCCGGCGGATGAACCGGCCCGAGGCCCGGCGGTTCCCGGCGGCCACGCGCGCGTGGGCCACGAGCACGTGGCCGGACAGGTGCCGGGCCGACGGCCGGGCACGCGGCACGGACCGGGCCGGGAAGCCTGCGCGCCGGTGCTGTCGCGCTCGGCACGGTCGTCGTACGTGTCGCCTTCGCTCCCTCGCCCGTGCCCGAGCCACGAACCCGGCCGGACGCACCGCCCCCCGGCTGCCCGGTCCAGGACCCCCTCGGCTTCAGCGGCTGGGGATCGGTGGGGAAGCGCGCGGGGCGGTGGAGTGGCAGGCGTGCCGGCCTCAGTCCCCCGCCGGTGCCGGTGGTACGACCGCGATCGGGCTGGCCGCGTGGAGCAGGACGGCCTGGGTGACCGAACCCATCATGCGGGCCGGGGCGAGCAGGCGGCGGCGGTGGCGGCCGACCACCACCAGGTCGGCTTCCTTGGAGGCGGCGACGAGGTGGCCGGCCGCGTCGCCGGGCAGGACCTCGGTGTCGGCGCGGACCTCGGGGTGCCGTTCGCGGTGCGGGGCGAGGAAGCCCTCGGCGAGCGTGCGGGTCTCGCTCTCCACGGCGTCCTGGTCGAGCGCGGGCGGCATCAGCTGTCCGGGCGCGGACCAGGTCTGCACCGGCCACGGGTACGCGGCGATCACCTGCACCCGGGCCGCGCGCAGGGCTGCTTCGGCGAAGGCGAACGCGAGGGTTCCGTCGTCGGGGCTGTCGACGTGCAGGCCGACGACCACCCGGGGTCCGGGCTCGGCCGGCCCGTCGCCGTGCACCTCCCGGCCGGGCCGGGGTACGACGACCACCGGGCACCCGGCGTCCCGGGCCGCGGCGAGGCCGTTGGAGCCGAGCAGCAGGCTGGCGAAACCGCCGCGGCCACGGGACCCGAGGACCAACAGCTCGGCGTCACTGCCGAGTTCGGGCAGTACGGCGCCCGGTACGCCCTCCAGGGCGACGTACTCCACGGCGGGTGCCACGGCGCGGTCCGCGAGCCGGGCGCGCACCTCGTCCAGGACCGGATCGCCCTCCGCGTCGGGCGGCCCGGCGACCAGCACGTCGGCCTGTCCCCAGGCGGCGTACTGCCGTACGTGGACCACCCGCAGCGGTGCCGCGCGGCGCCGGGCGGCGTCGACGGCCCAGTCCAGCGCGCGCAGACTGTCGTCCGAACCGTCGACCGCGGCGATGACCGGCGCAGTGCTCATCGTTCCTCACCTCCGGAACACGACCTTCCCCTTGCTGGGGCCAGCCTGACGCAAGGCCCGGCCCCAGCGCGGCGCCGCTGGTCGCGTGTCCGGAAATCCGGCCGGAACACCCCCGGTCCGGCTCAGGTCAGGTCGAACTCCCCCTCGCGCGCGCCGGAGACGAAGGCTCCCCACTCGGCGGGCGTGAAGATCAGCGAAGGGCTCTGCGGGCGGCCGCTGTTGCGCATCGCGATGAAACCCTCGACAAACGCGATCTGGACATCGCCCAGACCCCGGCTGCTGGACTGCCATTCCGCGTTGCTGAGGTCGAGGTCCGGCTTGTCCCAGCCCGCGAACGGCTGCTGCTGGATGGTGCTCTCGGCCACGTCCGTGCTCCTCCCGGTTCGTCGTCCGCGGGTCAGCCTAGCGACCGGTCACGACGGCCGACAGGCCACGTGGGAAGGACTTCGGTCAGTCGCCGCCCGGTCGGTCAGGCGTCGGGCGGCGCGGATCCCACGAGCCACATGGAGAAGAACTGCGAGCCGCCGCCGTAGGCGTGCCCGAGGACCTTCCGGGCACCGTCCACCTGGTGTTCCCCGGCCTGGCCGCGCACCTGGAGCGCCGCCTCGGCGAAGCGGATCATGCCGGAGGCGCCGATGGGGTTGGCGGACAGCACGCCGCCCGACATGTTGACGGGCAGGTCCCCGTCGAGTTCGGTCACGCCGGACTCGGTGAGCTTCCAGCCCTCGCCCGCCGCTGCGAAGCCGAGGTTCTCCAGCCACATGGGCTCGTACCAGGAGAACGGCACGTACATCTCGACGGCGTCGATGTCCCGGCGCGGGTCGGCGATACCGGCCTGCCGATAGACGTCGGCGGCGCAGTCCCGGCCGGCCCGCGGGGAGACGAAGTCCTTCCCGGCGAACAGGGTCGGTTCGCTGCGCATGGCGCCGCCGAGCATCCAGGCGGGCGGGCGGGGCGCGCGGGCGGCTCCGGCGCGGTCGGTGAGGACCATGGCGCAGGCGCCGTCGGAGGAGGGGCACGTCTCGGAGTAGCGGATGGGGTCCCACAACATGGGTGAGGCCAACACCTTTTCCAGCGTGATGTCGTGCTCGTGGAGGTGGGCGTAGGGGTTCTTCAGGGCGTTGCGGCGGTCCTTGTAGGCGACGAGGGCGCCGATGGTGTCGGGGGCGCCGCTGCGCCGCATGTACGCGCGCACATGCGGGGCGAAGAAGCCGCCCGCCCCGGCCAGCAGGGGCTGTTGGAAGGGGATGGGCAGGGACAGGCCCCACATGGCGTTCGACTCGGACTGTTTCTCGAAGGCCAGGGTCAGTACGGTGCCGTGGACCCGGGCGGCGATCAGGTTGGCGGCGACCAGCGCGGTCGACCCGCCCACCGAACCGGCCGTGTGCACCCGCAGCATGGGTTTGCCCACGGCGCCGAGCGCGTCGGCGAGGTACAGCTCGGGCATCATGACGCCCTCGAAGAAGTCGGGCGCCTTGCCGATGACGACGGCGTCGATGTCGGCCCATGTCAACTCGGCGTCGGCCAATGCCCTTCGGGCCGCCTCGCGGACGAGTCCGGCGATCGACACGTCCCGGCGGGCGGCCACGTGCCTGGTCTGGCCGATGCCGGTGACGGCCACGGGCTCCTTGCTCATCGTGCATCCCCTTCGAGTACGGCGACCAGGTTCTGCTGGAGGCAGGGGCCGGAGGTGGCGTGGGCGAGGGCGCGGTCCGAGGCGCCGCGGTGGATGCGGGCGGCGGCCTCGCCGATGCGGACGAGTCCGGCGGCCATCAGCGGGTTGGCAGCCAGCGCCCCGCCGGAGGGGTTGACGCGCACGTCGTCGCCGAGCCTGAGGGCCCTGCGCAGGATCACCTCCTGGGCGGTGAACGGCGCGTGCAGCTCGGCGGTGTCGACGGGGCGTTCGAAGGCGCCGGCCCGCTCGGCGGCGAGCCGGGCCGAGGGCGAGTCGGTGAGGTCCCGGACGCCGAGGCCGTGGGCCTCGATGCGGTGGTCGATGCCGCGGATCCAGGCGGGCCGCGCGCACAGCCGGCGGGCCCGCTCCCCCGCTGCGAGGATCACGGCGGCGGCGCCGTCGCCGACGGGTGGGCAGTCGCCGGTGCGCAGCGGCCGTACGGCGTAGTCGCCCTGGGGGACCCGGCCCTTGAGCTGGGCGTGCGGGTTGGCTTCGGCATCGGCCCGGCTGCGGGCACCGACGGCGGCGAGCGCCGGTTCGTCGGTGTGGCCGGCGTCTATGAGGGCCTGTGCCTGCAGGGCGGCCAGAGCTATGGAGTCGGGCCACAGGGGGGCGACGTAGTACGGGTCGAGCTGCCGGGTCAGCACGTCGCGTACGGAGCCGGGTGAGCACTTGCCGTAGGAGTAGACGAGCGCGGTGTCGGCGTCGCCGGTGAGCAGCTTGGTCCAGGCCTCGTACAGGGCCCAGGCGCCGTCCATCTCGACGTGCGACTCGGAGAGGGGCGGCCAGGCGCCGACGCCGTCGAGGGTGAGGGTGAAGGAGAAGGCGCGGCCGGCGAGGTAGTCGCTGGAGCCGGAGCAGGTGAAGCCGATGTCGGCGGTGTTCAGGCCGGTCTGCGCGAGGACGTCGTGCAGCACCGGCATGAGCAGCTCGACCTCGGAGGATTCCTCGGTGGAGCGCCGGTGGTCGGTCTGGGCGAAGGCGATTACTGCGATCTCACGCGTCACGAGGTCTCCAGGCTGTAGAGTCCTGACTGCGGAGCGAGAGCCAAGCCCGCATGGCAGTTCCTTCCAAAACTTCATACAACCGGGCTGGTTTCAACCCGGCTGGCGCTGATCGCGTGAGACTGGATTGTTCGCTGAGCGATCGAGCAGCGTGAGCCAGGAATCCCCGTCGTTCGCGAGGGGGAGGATTCAAAGCAGCTCCTTGTAGGTCTCGTACGGAGCGTCGGGTTCGCCGGTGGGGCGGTAGTGGTCGGGAAACCGAGCCCCTTCCGCCCACACCGGCTCGACCCGCAGGCCCATGCGCACCTGGTCGTAGGGGATGCCGCCGATACGGGCGTGCAGGGCGAGGTCCGCGCCGTCGAGGGCGATGTGCGCGTAGACGTACGGCACCTCGATGTCCAGGTTTCTGGCCTTGATGTTGACGATGCAGAAGGTGGTGACCGTGCCCCGGGGACCTACCTCGACCCGTTCGGATGTGGCGACACCACATGTGGGACAGGCCCCCCTGGGCGGGACGTACACCTTGCGGCAGGAGGGGCAGCGTTCGCCGACGGTCCGTCGTTCGGAAAGGGCGTTGATGTAGTCGGACTGGGCACGGCCGGGTGAGTAGATGTAGTCCAGGCGGGCCGGGGCGACGATCCCGGTGAGCGGGTCCTCGAACTCGCCGGTGTGGCCATCGGGTCGCTGGGGCTCTCCGTCGTACGGCTCGAAGCAGGCGATGTCGGTGATGGCGCCGGTGCGCTCCTCGGCCCAGCGGATGCGCACCCGCATGCCGGTGCTGACGGCGTCGGGGCCGGGGGCGTCGAGGGCGTGCAGGAGAGCGGTGTCGGCGCCGTCGAGCCGGACGAGGACCCAGGCGAAGGGGCTGCCGAGGGGCTGGCCGCGGCGCGGGGCCTGGTTCCAGGCCCAGGTGGTGACCGTGCCCGTGGGGGCGACCTCCACCAGGTCGTGGATCTCCTCGGCGGTGCCGGGGTCGTACTCGACGGGCGGGACGAGGGTGCGTCCGTCGGTGGTCCGCACGCCGAGTACGACGCGTTCGCGCAGGCCGGTGAGGAAGGCGCTCTGGACGGGGCCGAGGGAGCGGGTGAAGGGGAACTCGACGACGAGGGGGGCTCGGAGGACTTCGGGCATCCTTGGGGACTCCTTCGGCGGTTCAGGCGCGCTTGTAGACGGGGGGCCGCTTCTCGGCGAAGGCGCGGGCGCCCTCCTTGGCGTCGGCGGTGTCGAAGACCGGCCAGCCGCGGGTGAGTTCGGCGGCGAGGCCGTCGGCCTCCGTCAGCTCGGCGGTCTCGTACACGGACGTCTTGACGGCCTCGACGGCGAGCGGGCCGCAGGCGTTGATCCGCTCGGCGATCTCCAGAGCCTTGCCGAGTGCCGTGCCGTCGGGGACGACATGGCCGATCAGGCCGATGCGGGCGGCTTCCTCGGCGGTGTACGGCCGTCCGGTGAGCAGCATCTCCAGGGCGTGGGTGCGCGGGATCTGGCGTTGCAGGCGCACGGTGGAGCCGCCGATCGGGAACAGGCCGCGCCGGACCTCGAAGAGGCCGAAGGTGGCGGACTGGCCCGCGACCCGGATGTCGGTGCCCTGGAGGATCTCGGTGCCGCCCGCGACGCAGTACCCCTCGACGGCGGCGATCACCGGTTTGCGCGGGCGGTGGTGGCGCAGCATCGCCTTCCAGTGCAGATCGGGGTCGGCCCCCAGCCGGTCGCGGTAGTGCTCTCCCGCCATGCCGTTCCCGGCGAGCGCCTTCAGGTCCATGCCGGCGCAGAAGGATCCGCCCGCGCCGGTGAGCACGATCGAGCGGATCTCGTCGTCCGCGTCGGCCTCCAGCCAGCCGTCGTACAGGCCGACGAGCATCGGAAGCGAGAGCGCGTTCCTGGCGTCGGGCCGGTTGAGTGTGAGCACCAGTGTGGCACCCTCGCGCCGCACGGTGAGGTGTTCCGTCCCGCCCATGGGCCATCCTCCCTCGGTGAGAACGAGAACAGGTTGCAGTAGCCGGGGAGGCACTTCAAGAGTTTTCTGACAGTCAGTCAGATTTGTTTGGTGCGGCCCCTTCACAGTTGCGGCGCCCTTTGCTCTGATGACCGGCGAAGCGATCACCTTTCTTCGCCGGGACTGCCGGGGTCAGGAGGAGCGGTGGAGTACAACCTTGCCGATCTGTTCGAGTCGGTCGTCGACGTGGCCGCGGACCGCGAGGCGCTCGTGTACCTCGACCGTCCCGGCACCGGCGCGGAACGCCGTCTGACCTACGCGGAGCTGGACGCGGCCGCCAACCGCGTCGCCCACCACCTGATCGACAGCGGGATCCGCCCCGGGGAGCACCTGGGCCTCCACCTGTACAACGGCGTCGAATACCTCCAGACGGTGCTGGCCTGCCTGAAGGCACGGGTCGTCCCGGTCAACGTCAACTACCGTTATGTCGAAGAGGAGTTGGTATACCTCTATCGGGACGCCGATCTGGTCACGCTGGTCTTCGACGCGGAGTTCGCGGACCGGGTGGCGGGGGCGCTGCCGCGGGCACCGGGGCTGCGGCATCTGCTGTGCGTGGGGGCGGGGGCGGCAGAGGTGCCGGGGGCGGGTGCGGCCGGGGTGCCGGGGGCGGTGCCGTTCGCGGACGCGGAGGCGGCCGGGTCGCCCGAGCGGGGTTTCCCGGCGCGTTCCGGGGACGACCAGTTCATCATCTACACCGGTGGCACGACGGGTATGCCCAAAGGGGTGATGTGGCGTCAGGAAGACCTGTTCTTCGCGGGGCTGGGCGGTGGGGCACCGACCGGGGAGCCGGTGAAGACGCCGGAGGAACTGGCCGAACGAGTCGCGGCCGGCGGCACCGGGATCACTTTCTTCCCCACTCCCCCGCTGATGCACGGCACCTCGACGCTCACCGCGTTCATCGGCTTCAACTTCGGCCAACGCGTCGTCCTGCACCGTAAGTTCGTGCCGGAGGAGGTGCTGCGGACCATCGAGAAGGAGAAGGTCACCAGCATGTCGCTGGTCGGCGACGCGATGCTCCGCCCGCTGATCGACGCGCTCGGCGGACCGCTGAAGGGCACGGACTGCTCGACCCTGTTCAGCGTCTCCTCCTCCGGCGCGATCATGTCGGAGACGGTGCGCCGGCAGTTCCGGGAGCTGGTCCCGAACGCGATGCTCCTGAACAACTTCGGCTCCTCCGAGTCCGGCTTCAACGGCACGGCGACCGAGGACTCCGGGCCCGAGCGGGGCTTTCGCATCCGGGTCAACTCCCGTACGCAGGTGGTGGATCCGGCGACACACGAGCCGGTCGCGGTGGGCGAGGTCGGCCGGGTCGCCCAGTGCGGCCATGTGCCGCTCGGCTACTACAACGACCCGCGCAAGACCGCCGAGACCTTCTTCGAGCAGGACGGACAGCGCTGGGTGCTGCTCGGCGACATGGCGACGGTCGACGAGGACGGCGTGGTCACCGTGCTCGGCCGGGGTTCGCAGTGCATCAACACCGGGGGCGAGAAGGTCTATCCCGAGGAGGTCGAGCAGGCGCTCAAGGCGCATCCGGACGTGTACGACGCGCTCGTCGCCGGAGTACCGGACGCGACGTGGGGCAACCATGTGGCGGCCGTGGTGCAGCTGCGCGAGGGAGCGTCCCAGCCCTCCCTGGCCGACATCCAGACCCACTGCCGTACCCGGCTGGCCGGCTACAAGGTCCCCCGCCAGCTGGTGATCACGGAGTCCATCCAGCGCTCCCCGAGCGGCAAGGCCGACTACCGGTGGGCGCGGGAGGTGGCGGTGGCGGCGGACCGGCCGTAGATCCGGGGTGTCCCGCCGTCTCAACAACACCGGAGGATTACTCTGTGTGCGCGATCGACGTCACTTCATCACTGACGGTGGCGTTCGGTCGTACGGCCCCGCACGGAAGGACCCCCAGGTGTCGCACCCCACGCCTCGTCCACGGCTCGCGTGGCTGCGTCGGCACACCAGGACGGGGCGGGGGGTGGCCATCGGCACGACCGTCCTCGCGGTTGCCCTCCTGCTGGTCGCATTGGTGCTGCCCGACCAGCCCGACCACCTCACACCCAAGGCGTTCGTGCGGCTCCCGGCCGAGGGCATCCTGCTCGCCGCGCTGCTGCTCGCACTGCCGGCCCGGATGCGGCGGGCCGGGGCGGTGGCCGGCGGCGTGCTGATCGGGCTGCTCGTCCTCCTCAAGTGCCTGGACCTGGGCTTCTATTCGGTGCTGTACCGCCCCTTCGACCTGGTCCTGGACTGGGGCCTGCTGGGCAGCGCGGCGGACTATCTGCGGGAGACGTCCGGCCGGACGGGTGAGCTGGCCACCATCGCCGGCGCCGTGCTGCTCGCGGTCGCGGTCCTCGTCCTGACCACGGGCGCCACCGTCCGGCTGACCACGCTGATGGCCCGGCACCGCGCCCGCTCGGTCCGCGGCACCCTGGCGCTGGGCACCGCCTGGGTCACCTGCGTCGTGCTCGGCCTGCACAGCGCCGGGCAGCCCGTGGCCGCCACGCTCGACGCCGACCTGCTCGGCGACCGCGCCCACCAGGTCCGCGCCTCGCTCGCGGACGCCCGGATCTTCCGCCGCCAGGCCGCCGTCGACGCCTTCGCTCACACCCCCGCCGACCGGCTGCTCACCGGTCTGCGCGGCAAGGACGTGCTGTTCACCTTCGTCGAGAGCTACGGCCGTTCGGCGATCGAGGACCCGGCGATGGCCCCGCGGATCGACGCGGTGCTCAAGGAGAGCACGGCGAGCCTGAAGGCGGCCGGGTTCCAGGCGCGCAGTGGCTGGCTGCGCTCGCCGGTGACGGGCGGCGGCAGCTGGCTCGCCCACTCGACCTTCCTGTCCGGCCTGTGGATCAGCAACCAGCAGCGGTTCCGCAGCCTCACCTCCAGCGACCGCACCACCCTCACCGGTTCCTTCCGCAGAACCGGTGCCTGGCGCTCGGTCGGCGTGGTGCCGGGCGTGCTGGTGGCCTGGCCGGAGGGCCGGTTCTTCGGCCTGGACCACATCTACGACGGCCATCATCTCGGCTACCACGGCCCGGACTTCGGCTGGTCACAGGTGCCGGACCAGTTCACCCTGGAGACCTTCCGGCGCGAGGAGTTCGGCAAGGCGGGCCGGGGCCCGCTGATGGCGGAGATCATCCTCACCTCCAGCCACTACCCCTGGGCGCCCGTGCCGCGCATGACCGACTGGGCGAAGCTGGGCGACGGCTCGGTCTTCCAGCAGATCAGGCGCGAGGGCAAGTCCCAGGAAGAGGTGTGGAAGAGCCCGGAGAGCGTGCGCGCCGAATACCGCGCCTCCATCGAGTACTCGCTGCACAGCCTCGTCGGATTCCTCCAGCGCTACGGCGACAGGAACACGGTCCTGGTGTTCCTCGGCGACCACCAGCCCGTGCCGACGGTCACCGCGAACAGCCCCCGCAAGGACGTGCCGGTCACCATCGTGGCCCACGACCCCACGGTGCTGGACCGGATCTCCGGCTGGGGCTGGACGGAGGGCCTGAAACCCGCCCCGGACGCCCCCCTCTGGCCGATGGACGCCTTCCGCGACCGTTTCCTGACGGCGTACGGGCCACAGCCGGGCCGGTGACAGGACCCCGACGGCGCCCGCTGGTCGTCATCGGCCCGGAGGGTCATGCCATCGGCCTTGACGATCTGCGGCTGCGCGGTGCCCAGGCCGGCACGCCGGCCGGGCGGGCCGGGACCCGGCCGCCTACTCCGCCGGGGGCAGAGCCGTGGCCGCGGCTCCGTCGAGGAACGCGAGGACGCGGTCGGCGAACCACTCCGGATCGTCCAGCCAGGGGAAGTGGCCGGCGCCGGGCTGGACGGTGAACTCGGCCTTCGGGAAGGCCTCGGCGGCACGCCGAGCGAGGCCGGGACGAGGGCCGCCGTCGACTTCGCCGGCGTACACCAGGACCGGTGCGGTCAGGGCGGCGAGAGCGGTCCGGGTCGCGTCGGGAGTGAAGGCCCCGTCGCCGAAGTAACGGTCGGCCGCCTCGTCGTTGGTCTGCGCCGGCTCGGCCTCCGCGTGCTTCCGGGCGGCGGCGTCCCAGCGGCCGTAGAAGAACGGTACGAATGCGTCGTCGAAGTCCGCCTCGCCCGCCAGCCAGGCCCGGAAGGCCGGGAAGGCCTCCGTGAACCAGGGTTCGGCCGCGCGCGGCCGGGCCGCGGCCAGCCGGTCCTCGGGGGTCGTCCGCAGGCCCAGGACGAAGGGGTTGCCGGTGATCAGCAGCAGGCGGCGTATCCGCTGCGGGTAGCGGGCCGCGTAGAGCGTGGCCAGGGCCGCGCCGGCCGAGTGGGCGAGCAGATCCATGTGTTCCAGGCCCAGGTGCGCACGCCACGCCTCCACATCCTCGACCATCCGGTCGCAGCGGTACGTCGCCGGGTCCGCCGGCAGTGCGGAGTCGCCGGTGCCGCGCAGGTCCAGCAGGGCCAGGCGGCGGTACGCGGTCAGCCCGCCGAGGTCCCCGAGATAGGCCGAGGCGCGCATGGGGCCGCCGGGCAGGACGACCAGGGGATCGCCCTCGCCCCGCAGGTGGTAGGCGAGCGGGGTGCCGTCGGGTGCGGTGAAGGTCGGCATGGGTGTGATCCTTTCGGTCCGGGGTGGCGGGGCGCAACGCCTTTGAAGCGAGACGGCCGTACGGAAAATCCGCGCAGCCCTCTTGCCTGACGGCCGATGGCCTGAATTACTGGCCCCGAACAGATCGACCGAATGATCGGTCGTCCGGAATGTACGGTCGGCGAGGGAGGCGTGTCGATGGTGGATGCGACGGAGCTGCTCGACGCGGGCGAACGGCTCGGGCCCGATGAGCTGCGGGCACTTCAGCTGGAGCGGCTGCGCGCCTCGCTGCGGCACGCCTACGCGCACGTGCCGTTCTACCGCGACTCCTTCGACAAGGCCGGCGTCCGCCCCGAGGACTGCCGCTCACTGGCGGACCTCGCCCGCTTCCCGTTCACGACCAAGGCCGATCTGAGGGAGCACTACCCGTACGGCATGTTCGCGGTGCCCCGGGAGCGGATCCGCCGGCTGCACGCCTCCAGCGGCACCACGGGCCTGCCCACGGTGGTCGGCTACACGGACAACGACCTGTCCATGTGGGCCGACATGGTGGCGCGCTCGCTCCGGGCGGCGGGCGCGCGGCCTGGTGACATCGTGCATGTCGCCTACGGCTATGGGCTGTTCACCGGTGGCCTGGGCGCTCACTACGGTGCCGAGCGCCTGGGCTGTACGGTCGTCCCGGCCTCCGGCGGCATGACGGCGCGGCAGGTGCAGCTGATCCGGGATCTGAAACCGGCCGTGATCATGGTGACCCCCTCGTACATGCTCACGCTCCTGGACGAGTTCGAACGACAGGGCGTGGACCCGCGCACCACCTCGCTGCGGGTCGGTGTCTTCGGTGCCGAGCCCTGGACCGAGCAGATGCGGTCCGAGATCGAGGAACGGTTCGCGATCGACGCCGTCGACATCTACGGACTGTCCGAGGTGATCGGTCCCGGTGTGGCGCAGGAGTGCGTGGAGACCAAGGACGGGCTGACCGTGTGGGAGGACCACTTCTATCCGGAGGTGGTCGATCCGATCACGGGCGAGGTGCTGCCGGACGGCGAGCGGGGTGAGCTGGTGTTCACCTCGCTGACCAAGGAGGCCACGCCGATCGTCCGCTACCGGACCCGGGATCTGACCCGGCTGCTGCCCGGCACGGCCCGGGTGTTCCGGCGGATGGAGAAGGTCACCGGGCGCAGCGACGACATGGTGATCCTGCGCGGGGTGAACCTGTTCCCGACCCAGATCGAGGAGATCGTGCTCCGCACGCCCGGGGTGGCACCCCACTTCCAGCTCCGGCTGACCCGGGAGGGCCGCCTGGACCGGCTGACCGTCCGCGCCGAGGCCCGCCCGGACGCACCGCCCGAGGCGCGTGAGGCGGCGGCCCGCTCCATCGTCGTGGCCGTGAAGGACGGCATCGGGGTCTCGGTCGACGTGGAGATCGTGGACCCGGAGTCGCTGGAGCGGTCGGTGGGCAAGATCCGCCGGATCGTGGACCTGCGGTCGCGGGACGCAGGGCAGTGAGAGGTGATCGTATCGACGTACCTCGAAACGCCGTCGGCGACCTGTACTCCGGAGCCATGACGGACACCGCCCCCCTCCGGGACACCGACCCTGACCTGGTCAACGCGCTGCGGGCGCTGTCCAACCCGATGCGGCTGCAGATGCTGCGCCGGCTGCGCGAGCCGGAGCGGCACTTCCCGACGGAGAAGGCCATCGCCGACCCGGCCGAGGTCGGTGTGTGCGTGAGCCACATCCAGGCGAAGGCGGGACTGGCCCAGTCGACCGTGTCGGCCTCCATGGCCGAGCTCCGGCGCGCGGGCCTGGTCCGGGCCACCCGGGTGGGCAAGTGGACCCACTACGAGCGTGACGAGGAGCGCATCGCCGGCCTCGTCGCCGAGCTGGGCCGGAGCCTCCGACCGACCGGGCGCCACGGGCACAGATGCCGGGGCGGGGCGCGCCCGGGTGCCGGGGCGCCCGGGTGCCGGGACGCCAGGGTGCCGGGACGCCAGGGTGCCGGGACGCCAGGGTGCCGGGACGCCAGGGTGCCGGGACGCCAGGTCGTCGTCACCGGCCTCGACCGGGAGCGACGCCGTCTGACGCTGTCCCGGCGCCGGGTGCGCTAGCCGCCGAAGCGGTCCCGTAGTTCGCGTTTGAGGATCTTGCCGCTGGCGTTGCGGGGCAACTCGTCGACGAACACGACCCGTTTGGGAGCCTTGAAGGGGGCGAGTTTCTCCTTCACATGGGTGATGAGCTGCTCTTCCGTCACCTCGCCGCGGGGGACGACGATCGCCGTGACGGCCTCGATCCAGCGGTCGTCGGGCAGGCCGACGACCGCAACCTCGGCGACGGCCTCGTGGGTGTAGAGGGCGTCCTCGACCTGGCGCGAAGCCACCAGTACGCCGCCGGAGTTGATGACGTCCTTCACCCGGTCCACGATCGTGAAGTAGCCGTCGGCGTCGCGGACGGCGAGGTCACCGGAGTGGAACCAGCCGTCCCGGAAGGCCTCGGCGGTCTCCTCGGGCTTGTCCCAGTAGCCCTCGCACAACTGCGGTGAGCGGTACACGATTTCACCGGGGGTGCCATCGGGCACGTCCTCGCCCTTGTCGTCCACGACCCGCGCGTCCACGAAGAGCACCGTACGGCCGCAGGAGTCCAGCCGGCCTTCGTGTTCGTCAGGGGCGAGCACCGTGGCGAGCGGGCCGATCTCGCTCTGCCCGAAGCAGTTGTAGAAGGCCAGCCCCGGCAGGCGTGCGCGAAGACGCTCCAGGACCGGGACGGGCATGACCGAGGCGCCGTAATAGGCCTTGCGCAGGCCGTCGAGGTCACGGGTGGCGAAGTCGGGCCGGCCCGCCAGGCCGATCCACACCGTGGGCGGTGCGAACAAGCTGTCCACGCGGCCCGCTTCGATCAGGTCGAAGAGACGGTCCCCGTCAGGGCTGTCCAGGATGATGCTGGTCGCGCCGACCGCCAAATACGGCAGCAGGAACACATGCATCTGCGCCGAATGGTACAGCGGCAGCGCGTGCACCGGGCGGTCGCCGGCGCTCAGGTCGAGGGCGGTGATCGCGCTCAAGTACTCGTGCACCAGCGCCCGGTGGGTCATCATCGCCCCCTTGGGCAGGGCCGTCGTACCGGAGGTGTACAGCAACTGCACCAGATCCTCGGTGCGCGGCTCCGGGCCCTCGTACGGCGGCGCCTCCGCCTGGCGGGCCAGCAGCGAGTCCGCCGCGTCCCTGAGCGGCAACACCCGTACGCCGTCCGGGAGTCGGGCGGCCAGGCCCGGATCGGCGAGGACGAGGGTGCTGCCGGACTGGGTGAGGAGATACGCCAGGTCGTCGCCGGTGAGGCTCTGGTTGACCGGCACATGGACCAGCCCCGCGCGGGCACAGGCGAGGAAGGTGATCAGGTAGCCGTCGGAGTTGTGGCCGTAGGCGGCGACCCGGTCGCCCGGCGCGAGCCCCTCGGCGAGCAGCACCGAGGCCGCGCGGGAGACGGCGTCGTCGAGTTCCTCGTAGGTCCAACGGCGCTCGCCGTACTGCACCGCGACCCGTGCCGGGGTGCGCCGGGCGCTGCGCCGCAGCACCCCGTCAACCGTGCTGCCGTGTCCCTGCGTCATGACTCATGATCCTCGGTCCGTCGCCGGGGCAGGTCAAGCACCGGGGAGGATGGTCCCCCCGGTGGGTTCAACCGCTCCTTCCCTCAATGACGTTGGGAGGCACATTGCGCAGCCACCTGAGACGACTGGCCGTCACGGCCGTCGCCCTGCTCACCGCCTCGTCCGCGCTCCCGGCCGCCGCGGCCGGGCGGCCGAGCCCGCCGGAACACCCCTCGCACGGCGGGCTGTCCGCCGTCATCCGCTACACCGAGTACGGCATTGCGCACATCGTCGCCAAGGACTACCCGGACCTCGGCTTCGGCACGGGCTGGGCGCAGGCCGCCGACCAGGTGTGCACGCTCGCCGACGGCTTCGTGACCGTACGCGGCGACCGCTCGCGCTTCTTCGGACCGGACGCGAAGACCGATCTGTCGCTGTCCTCCGCGTCCGACAACCTCTCCAGCGACCTGTACTTCCGCGGAGTGCGGCAGGCCGGCACGGTGCGCAAGCTCCTCGCCGCACCCGCACCACTGGGCCCGAGCAAGGACGTGAAGGACCTGATGCGGGGCTTCGCCGCCGGCTACAACGCCTGGCTGAAGCAGCACCGGATCACCGATCCGGCGTGCCGGGACGCCGCCTGGGTGCGGCCCGTCAGCACCCTGGACGTGGCCGCCCGGTTCTACGCCCTCGCGGTGCTCGGCGGCCAGGGCGGCGCCGTGGACGACATCACCTCGGCGCAGCCCCCCACCGGCTCCGCGGCCCGCCCGCGAAACGTGGACGCACAGGCACTGATCACGTCCGTGCGGGCCCGGACCGCCGACTCGGACATGGGCTCGAACGCGGTCGCCTTCAGCGGCGCCACCACGGCGAACGGCCGCGGCCTGCTGCTGGGCAACCCGCACTACCCGTGGCAGGGCGGACGCCGGTTCTGGCAGTCGCAGGAGACCATTCCGGGCGAGCTGAACGTCGCGGGCGGCTCGCTGCTCGGCTCGCCGGTCATCTCCATCGGCTACAACGCACATGTGGCGTGGAGTCATACCGTCGCCACCGGGGTGCCGTACAACCTGACCCGGCTGACCCTCGACCCGGCCGACCCCACCGTCTACCTGGTCGACGGCGAGCGGGAGCGGATGACCCGGCGGACCGTGACCGTGGCCGTCAAGGACGGCACTCCGGTCACCCGGACCCAGTGGTGGACCCGCTACGGCCCGGTCGTCGCCCACAGCCAGGGCAACCCGCCGCTGCCCTGGACCACCACGACGGCCTATGCGTTCAGCGACCCGAACGCCACGAACATGCGGTTCGCGGACACCTCGCTGGACTTCGCCAAGGCGCGCTCCACGGCGGACGTCCTCGCGTCCCTCGACCGGCATCAGGGACTGCCCTGGGTGAACACCATCGCCGCGGACTCCTCGGGCCACACCCTCTACACCCAGTCGCAGGTGCTGCCCCGCATCACCGACGACCTCGTGGCGCGGTGCTCCACCGACCTCGGCAGGCAGACCTACCCGGCGGCGGGGCTCGCGGTGCTCGACGGTTCCCGCGGCGACTGCGCGCCCGGCAGCGACCCCGACGCCGTCCAGCCCGGCATCTTCGGGCCCGCCCGCATGCCCACGCTCAAGGACGCCCCGTACGCGGAGAACTCCAACAACAGCGCCTGGCTGACCAACGCCGACCGGCCGCTGACCGGGTACGAGCGGATCTTCGGCACGGTCGGCACCGAACGCTCGCTGCGCACCCGGGGCGCGATCGAGGACGTGGCGGCCATGGCGCAGCGAGGCGGGCTGACCGTCCGCGACCTGCAGCACCAGGAGTTCACCGACCGGGCGCCCGCGGGAGAGCTCGCCGCGGCCGACACGGCCAGGGCCTGTGCCGCGCTGCCCGGCGGCACCGCGACGGCGAGCGATGGCACACGGGTCGACGTCGGCGCGGCCTGCCCGGTGCTCGCCGCATGGGACCGGACCATGGGCACCGGCAGCCGGGGCGCCCTGCTGTTCGACCGGTTCTGGCGGAAGCTGACGAACGCGGTGCCGTCGGGCCGGCTGTGGAAGGTGCCGTTCTCGACGGCGGATCCGGTCCGCACGCCGAACACGCTGAACACCGGCACCCCGGCCTTCGCCACGGCGCTCGCGGACACGGTGCAGGAGCTGCGGGCGGCGGGCTTCGCGCTGGACTCCCCGCTCGGGGAGCACCAGTTCGTGGTGCGCGACGGCCGGCGCATCCCCGTGCCCGGCGGCACGGAGCGGCTCGGCGTGTGGAACAAGGTCGAGGGCGTCTGGAACGCGGCGCAGGGCGGCTACGCGGACGTGACGACGGGCTCCAGTCACATCCAGGCCGTCGGCTGGGACGGCAGCCCCTGCCCGGTGGCCCGCACGCTGCTGACGTACTCCCAGTCCTCGAACCCGGACTCGCCCCACTCCAGCGACCAGACCCGGCTGTTCTCCGGTGAGCGGTGGGTGACGGCCCGGTTCTGCGAGAAGGACATCCTGTCCTCGCCCGCGCTCCAGGTCGTCCACGTGCACGACCGCTGAGTATGTGGTCCCGTCCCACATGGGGCGGGACCACACCTGCTCAGACCGGACGTGTGCGGCCTGCCCAGTACGGGTCCCGCAGGCGCCGCTTGTACAGCTTGCCGTTGGGGTCGCGGGGCATCTCGGCGATGAAGTCGACGCTCTTGGGCCGCTTGTAACCGGCGAGTTGCCGCGCGCAGTGGTCCAGCAGGGCGGCGGCGAGGTCCGGGCCGGTCTCGTGGCCGGGGGCCGGTTCGACCACGGCCTTGACCTCCTCGCCCCAGTCGTCGTGCGGGATGCCGAAGGCGGCGGCGTCGGCGACGGCCGGGTGGGAGAGGAGCACGGACTCGATCTCCGCCGGGTAGATGTTGACCCCGCCGGAGATGATCATGTCGATCTTGCGGTCGCGCAGGAACAGGTAGCCGTCCTCGTCGAGTACGCCGAGGTCGCCGACGGTGAAGAAGTCACCGATGCGGTTCTTGCGGGTCTTGGCCTCGTCCTTGTGGTATGAGAAGCCACCGGTGCTCATCTTCATGTAGACGGTGCCGAGCCGGCCGGGCGGCAGCCGGTTGCCGTCGTCGTCGAAGACCGCGAGTTCGCTGATGGGCCAGGCCTTGCCGACCGTGCCGGGCTTCTTCAGCCAGTCCTCGGCAGTGGCGAAGGCACCACCGCCCTCGCTGGCCGCGTAGTACTCCTCCACACAGTGCCCCCACCAGTCGATCATGGCTCGCTTGACGTGGTCCGGGCAGGGGGCGGCGCCGTGGATGGCGTGCCGCATGGACGAGACGTCGTAACGGGCCCTCACCTCGTCCGGGAGGGCCAGCAGCCGGTGGAACTGGGTCGGGACCATATGGGTGTGCGTACACCGGTGGGTGTCGATGCGGCGGAGCATCTCCTCAGGAGTCCACTTGTCCATCAGCACCAGCCGGTGGCCGATGTGCAGGGACGCGCCCGCGAACTGCAGGACGGCCGTGTGGTAGAGCGGTGAGCAGACCAGGTGGACGTTGTCGTCGAACGGCTTGATGCCGAAGATGCCGAGAAAGCCGCCGAGATAGGCCTCCTCCGGGGCCTTGCCAGGCAGCGGTCGGCGGATACCGCGCGGGCGTCCGGTCGTACCGGAGGTGTAGTTCATGACCCAGCCGAGTTCGCGGCCCGAGGGGACCGACTCCGGCTGTCCGTCGAGGAGTTGGCCGTACGGCCGGAAGTCCTCGACCTCGCCGACCGCGTACCGGTGACGCGACGGCAGTCCCGCCTCGTCGGCGGCGGCGCGTGCGGCGGCGCCGAACCGCTCGTGGGCGATGAGCACCTTGGCACCGGAGTCGGCGATGATCCAGGCGATCTCTGGGCCGACGAGGTGGTGGTTGACCGGGACCAGATAGAGGCCGGCCTGGGTGGCGGCCAGGTAGGCGGTAAAGAACTCGACGCCGTTGGGCAGCACGACGGCGAAGGAGTCGCCGCGTTCGAGACCGGCCGCGCGCAGCCCGTGGACGAGCCGGTTGGCGGCGGCGTGCAGGCGTCCGGCGGTCCACTCCTCGCCGTCGGGGGCGATGAGGACGGTGTGATCGGGATGCCGGGCGGCCTCGGCCCAGAAACCGGCGGGCGGCGTGCTCACGGGTGCGCTCACGGTCGGCCGCTCCTTCCGGCGATGCGGTTGATGCGGTCCACGGCCCGCTCGAAGCCGCGGGTGAGGTCGTCGACGACGGCCTGGACGCTGCGCTCGCTGCTCATCCGGCCGACGATCTGCCCGACGGGGGTGCCGAGCAGCGGTTCGACCTCGTACTTCTGGATCCGGGAGACCGCCTCGGCCACCAGCAGCCCCTGCAGCGGCATGGGCAGGGTGCCGGGTCCGGCCGGATCGTCCCAGGCGTCGGTCCACTCGGTACGGAGCTGCCGTGCGGGCTTCCCCGTCAGCGCGCGGGAGCGGACGGTGTCCCCGGACCCGGCGGCGAGCAGCTTGCGGGTCAGAGCGGGCGAGTGCAGATCGGCTTCTGTGGTGGTCAGCCATATGGAGCCCAGCCACACACCCTGGGCGCCGAGGGTGAGCGCGGCGGCCACCTGCTGTCCGCTGCCGATGCCGCCGGCGGCAAGGACGGGCAGCGGGTCGACGGCGTCCACGATCTCGGGGGTGAGCACCATCGTGGCGATCTCCCCGGTGTGGCCGCCGGCCTCGTAGCCCTGGGCGACGACGATGTCGATGCCCGCCTCCTGATGTTTGCGGGCGTGCCGGGCGCTGCCGGCGAGCGCGGCGACCAGGACGTCCCGTTCGTGGGCGCGGGCGACGACGTCGGCGGGCGGCGAGCCGAGGGCGTTGGCGAGCAGCTTGATCGGATAGTCGAAGGCGACGTCGAGCTGGGTGCGGGCGACCTGCTCCATCCACCCGGTGATGCGCCACCCGGACGCCTCGCCCTCGGCCAGTTCCGGCACCCCGTGCCGGGCGAGGGTGTCCCGTACGAACTGCCGGTGCCCCTCGGGGATCATCGCCTCGACGTCCGCCTCGGTCACGCCCTCGACCTTCTTCGCGGGCATGACCACGTCCAGCCCGTACGGCCGGTCGCCCACGTGCGCCTCGATCCAGTCGAGGTCGCGTTTGAGGTCGTCGGGGGCGGTGTAGCGGACCGCGCCGAGCACGCCGAAGCCGCCGGCCCGGCTGATGGCCGCGGCGACGGCAGGGAACGGCGTGAAGCCGAAGACGGCGTGCTCGACTCCCAGTCTCTTGCTCAGCTCCGTCTGCATGGGCGCAGGATGCCGCAGCCGGCCGGACGACGGAAGAGTTTTTCTGACGTACCGTCAGTTTTTTGGGGACCGGTGGTCTGTGAGCGGTAGCGGTGTCACGCGGTGGCCTGAAGCACCGCCATCGCCGCGTTGTGCCCCGGCACCCCGCTCACCCCTCCCCCGCGCACCGCGCCCGCCCCGCACAGCAGGACGTTCGCGTGGCCCGTCTCCACTCCCCAACGGCCCGTGCCCTCCTGGGCGTAGGGCCAGGACAGGGCGCGGTGGAAGATGTTGCCGCCGGGCAGCCTGAGGTCGCGTTCGAGGTCGAGCGGGGTCTTCGCCTCGATACAGGGACGGCCGTCGGCGTCCGTGGCCAGACAGTCGGTGAGCGGCTCGGCGAGGTGGGCGTCGAGCTGGGCGAGCGTGGACTTCAGCAGTTCCTCGCGCACGGCGTCGTTGTCCCGGTCGAAGAGCCTGGCAGGGGTGTGCAGGCCGAACAGGGTGAGCGTCTGGTAGCCGCGCTCGGCGAGTTCGGGGCCGAGGATCGAGGGGTCGGTCAGGGAGTGGCAGTAGATCTCCGAGGGCGGTACGGCGGGGAGTTCGCCGGCGGCGGCCTGGGCGTGGGCGGTGGCGAGCTGCCGGTAGCCCTCGGCGATGTGGAAGGTGCCGGCGAAGGCCTCGCGCGGGTCGACGTCCGGGTCACGCAGCCTGGGCAGCCGGGTGAGCAGCATGTTGACCTTGAGCTGGGCGCCCTCGGCCGGCTCGGGTGCCAAGTCCCCGGTGAGTGCGGCCAGTTCGTGCGGGGAGGCGTTCACCAGGACGTGCCGGGCGGCGGCGACGCCCTCTCCGTCGGCCGTGCGGTAGGTGATCTCGGCACGGTCGCCGTCGGTGGCGATCCGGACCGCCTCGTGACCGGTGCGGAGGTCCGCGCCCGCCGAACGGGCTGCGGCGGCCAGCGCGTCGGTGAGGGCGCCCATGCCGCCGACGGGTACGTCCCAGGCTCCGGTGCCGCCGCCGATGACGTGGTAGAGGAAGCAGCGGTTCTGGACGAGGGAGGGGTCGTGAGCGTCGGCGAAGGTGCCGATGAGGGCGTCGGTGAGGACCACGCCCCGCACCAGGTCGTCGGCGAAGTCCTGCTCGACGGCGACGCCGATCGGCTCCTCGAACAGGGTGCGCCAGGCGGTCTCGTCGTCGATGCGGCGGCGCAGTTCCTCTCGGGTGGGCAGGGGCTCGGTGAGGGTCGGGAAGACCCGTTCGGCGACGCGGGCGGTCATGCCGTAGAAGCGCTCCCAGGCCGCGTACTCGCGTGCGCCGCCGGTCAGCCGGGCGAAGGCCTCCCGGGTGCGCTGCTCGCCGCCGCCGACGAGGAGGCCGATGGGTCGGCCGTCGCGTTCGGCGGGGGTGTACGAGGAGATGGTGCGGGCGCGGACCCGGAAGTCGAGGCCGAGATCGCGCACGATTTTCCGCGGCAGCAGGCTGACCAGGTAGGAGTAGCGCGACAGCCGGGCGTCGACGCCGGCGAAGGCGCGGGTGGAGACGGCGGCGCCGCCGGTGTGGTCGAGCCGTTCCAGTACCAGGACAGAGCGGCCGGCCCGGGCCAGGTAGGCGGCGGCGACCAGGCCGTTGTGTCCACCGCCGACGATGACGGCGTCGTACGTGCGGGTTGCGTGAGGGGCAGCCATGGTTCTTCGTAACACGTGTTGATCCACGGCGGCCAGAGGTGCGCCCCTGACGTGTCCGGACCCGAAGCCCCAGGCGGGCCTCGGGAGTATCCGGGCCCGGCGGGCCGCGGGCGTGTCCAGGCCCGGCGGCACCGGCGGGGCTCGGGGGGTGGTCAGGCGCGGAGCCCCGGGCGGGGCTCGGGGGTGTCCAGGCCCGGCGGCACCGGCGGGCCTCGGGGGTGGTCAGGCGCGGAGCCCCAGGCGGGCCTCGGGAGAATCCGCGTGTGGAGCCCAGGCGGGCCTCGGGGGTGGTCGGGCGCAGGCGCAGGCCGCGGTCGGGCGCCCCGCCACCGCCAGACACCGGCCGCGATCAGGCCCCTCCCCACCGGCGCGGCCGGACGCCCCACGCCACCGGCAGCCACCAGCCGTGCTCAGGCGCTCCACATTGTTGGCAAACACCCAGCCGTGACCAGTCCCGTCCCACCGGCACGCCCCGGGGCGCGGCCAGACGCCCCACCCCCCGGCAGACCCCCGGCCTGACCAGTCCCGCCCCGCCGACACGCTCCCCGCCGTGGTCAGGCGCTGCCGGGCGCGAGCCGGTGGCGGACCACTGCGACCCGGCGGTACAGCTCGCCGGCCTCGGTGCCCCGGCCGAGCCGCTCCAGGCAGTGGGCTTCGTCGTTGCGGCCCGCGAGGGTGTCGGGATGGTCCGGACCGAGGGTCCGCTCGCGGGTGGCGGCGACCCGGCGATACTCGGTGAGGGCGTCCTCCCAGCGGCCGAGCCAGCCCAGGGCCACGGCGATCTCACGGTGACTGACGAGCGTGTCGGGGTGGGCGGGGCCGAGCACCTGCTCGCGCAGCAGGCACACGTCGCGGGCCTCTGCCAGGGCCTCCTCCCAGCGACCGAGCCGGCCGAGGTTGACCCCGAGGCCGTGCCGGGCGCGCAGGGTGTCGCAGTGGCCGGGACCCAGGACACGGGTGCGGTCCTCGATCAGGTCGCGGTACAGGCGCAGGGCGTCCGCGCTGCGGCCGAGCCGGCCGAGGCTGAGGGCGGTCTCGTAGCGGGCGGCCAGGGTGTCGGGGTGATCCTCGCCGAGGACGCGGGCCCGGATTTCGGCGACCTCGCGGTAGAGCCGCAGGGCCTCCTCCCAGTGGCCCGACTGCCCCTGCGCGTAGGCGACTTCACAGCGGGAGACCAGGGTGTCGGGATGGTCGGCGCCGAGCACCCGCGCCCTCGCCCCGGCCACGTCGAGGGCGGCGCGCAGCGCGTCGGCCGGCCGGCCGAGCCGGCCGAGGGTGCAGGCGAGGTTGTGCCGGCAGCGCAGGGTGTCCGGGTGGTCGGGGCCCATGGCCCGCACCCGGGCGGCGAGCACCGTGCTGTACACCTGGTGGGCCTCGAAGTGGCGGCCCAGCCGGCCGAGCACGTAGGCGGTCTCCTGACGGGCGGCAAGCGTGTCGGGGTGGTCGGCACCGAGTACGCGCGCTCTGGCCTCGGCGACGTCCGTGTAGGCGTCGAGCGCCTCGGTGACCCGGCCGGCGCGCAGGAGGGTGAAGGCGGCCTCGTACCGGTCGGCCAGGCTCTCGGGGCGGTCGGGACCGAGGCGCTCCGCGGGGAGGGCCGGAACGGGGTGCCGGTCGCCCGCCGGTCCGTTGCGGCCGCTCGCGCCTCCGCGGCGGTGGCCCCAGGTCAGATGGGACCCCGCGCTCCTTAGGGGCGCGACCGCCTCCGGCGTCACGACCCAACGGCCCGACAGCACCGCCCCGGGGTCCGGCGGCAGGGCGCCCGGTCCGGCGCCGAGCGCCTTGTGCCCGGTGGTCATGCGATGGGTCCAGGACGGCAGTCGGCCCCCCTCCTCCGCGACAGCTGACTCAACGGCCTTGACTGGCTTGCTCGTTATGTGCCCGGTCCGGATTCTGCGCAGCAACTCCCCACCGTCGTACGGCCGTTCCTCCGGCCGCTTGGCCAGCAGGGCGTGGATGATCTCCTGGAGGTGGCCGGGCAGTTCCGGGCGCAGCTCGCGCAGGGGGCGGGGCGGGGTGTCGCGGTGGCCGATGAGGACGGCCCAGGCGTCCTCCAGGTCGAACGGCGGTGCCCCGGTGGCGATTTCGTAGAGCACACAGCCCAGCGAGTACAGGTCACTGCGCTGGTCCACCTCGCCGCCGCCGATCTGTTCCGGGGACATGTAGTGCGGGGTGCCGAGGGCGACGCCGGTGCCGGTCAGCCGGGCGGTGAAGCCGATGCCGTGGCCGAGGCGGGCGATGCCGAAGTCGCAGATCTTCACGGTACCGTCGGTCAGCCGCACGATGTTGGCCGGCTTCAAGTCCCGGTGGACTATGCCGTGTTGGTGGGTGTAGGCCAGGGCGGCGGCGACCTGGGCGGCGATGTCCGCGACGTCGTCGACGGGCAGCGGGTGGCCCTTGTTCTCCTCCAGCAGCCGGCTCAGATCGCGGCCGTCGAGCAGTTCCATCACCAGGTACGGCATGCCGTCGCACTCGCCGAAGTCGTGGACGACGGTCACTCCGCGGTGCGAGAGCGACGCGGCGACCCGGGCCTCGCGGTGGAACCGCTCCCGCAGGACGCGGGCGAGGGCGGGATCGTGGTACGGGCCGAGCGGCTTGAGGCACTTCACCGCGACGTGCCGGCCCAGGGACTCGTCCCGGGCCCGCCACACCTCGCCCATCCCGCCCCGCCCGAGCAGTTCGAGCAGCCGGTACCGGCCCTGAACCAGCCTGTTCTCCCCCATAGCGATCCGCCGCCCCCGTCGCCGTCCGCCCCGCCCCGGGATGCGCCCCGGACCGCGGCCGGACACACCGCGCCGGCCCGATCCGCGCCACACCCCCTGCTCGTCCAGTATGACGGCCTATCGTCCGAGTTTGTACGGTGCCGGACGCGCGCCCGGTCCGAGCCTCGCCGTCGCGCGCAGGATGTGTTTGGGCGGCAGTTGCCAGCGCACCGTTGCAGGAACAGCACGCAGGAGCCTGCCCGTGGCCCGCAGCCGACGGGTGACGACGGCGGGTGCGGGGGCCGGTCTGCCGTACAGCTCATGGGCGTACGACGGCAGGGCGGCGTATGCCAACTGCGCCACGCGCCGCCACAGCAGCTCGCGCGCCGGTACGAGAAGGGGATGCGTCGGCGGGCGGAGCAGGAAGTCGTCCACGACGCGTGCCTCGGTTCCCGCGGCCAGTTCCGGGCGCACCTTCTCGAAGTACGCGGCGAGTTCGGCGCGGCTCGCCGGTACGGTCGCCGGGTCGAGGCCCACCAGGCGTGCGCTGACCCGGTGTTCGGCTATGTAGCGGTCGGCCTGGGCGTCGGTGAGCGGGAAGCCGGAGCGGCGCACCACGTGCAGATAGGAGTCGATCTCCGCGCAGTGCACCCACAGCAGCAGTTGCGGCTCGCCCACGCCGTAGCGTTCGCCGGTGTCCGGGTCGGTCGCCGTCAGCATGCTGTGGATCTTCCGGACGCGGACGCCGGCCCGCTCGGCGGCCTCGGTGGTGCCGTAGGTCGTCGTGCCGACGAAGTTCGCGGTGCGCATCAGCCGGCCCCAGGCGTCCCGCCGGAAGTCCGAGTTCTGGATCACCCCGCGCACCGCGCGCGGGTGCAGCGCCTGCAGGTACAGCGCGCGGACACCGGCGACCCACATCATGGGGTCGCCGTGCATCTGCCAGGTCACGGAGTTCGGCGTGAAGAGCCCGGGATCGCCCATGCCCGCAGGCTAGCGCCGCACCCTCGGCATCCCCAGGCCGATCCAGGAGATGATCTCGCGCTGGATCTCGTTGTTGCCGCCGCCGAAGGTGAAGATGACCGCCGAGCGGTAGCCGCGCTCCAGTTCGCCGTGGAGGACGGTGCCCGCGGAGCCTTCCTTCAGTGGTCCGGCCGCGGCGACGATCTCCATGAGCCAGGCATAGGCGTCCCGGCGGGCCTCGGAGCCGTAGACCTTGACGGCGGAGGCGTCCTGCGGGGTGAGGGTGCCCTCCTGGACAGCCGTGACCATCTGCCAGTTCATGAGTTTCAGCGCGTCGAGGCGGGTGTGGGTGCGGGCCAGCAGCCGGCGTACCCAGGGCAGGTCGGCGACCCGGCGGCCGTCGGCGAGCTTGGTCTCCATCGTCCAGCGCTGGACGTCGTACAGGGCGCGGACGGCCATGGTGCCGTGGGCGGCGAGGGTGACCCGCTCGTGGTTGAGCTGGTTGGTGATCAGCCGCCAGCCCTGGTTCTCCTCGCCGACGCGGCGGGAGACGGGGACGCGGATGTTCTCGTAGTAGCTCGCGGTGGTGTCGTGGGAGGCGAGGGTGTTGATGACGGTGCACGAGTAACCGGGGTCGGAGGTCGGCACCAGCAGCATGGTGATGCCCTTGTGCGGCGGGGCGGCGGGGTCGGTGCGGGTGGCCAGCCAGACCCAGTCCGCGGTGTCGCCGTTCGTCGTCCAGATCTTCTGCCCGTTGACGACGTACTCCTCGCCGTCGCGTACGGCCCTGGTCCGCAGGGAGGCGAGGTCGGTGCCGGCGCCGGGCTCGCTGTAGCCGATCGCGAAGTCGATCTCGCCGGAGAGGATGCGTGGCAGGAAGTACGCCTTCTGCTCCTCGGTGCCGTACCGCATCAGCGTGGGGCCGACGGTGTTCAGCGCCATCAGCGGCAGCGGTACGCCGGCCTGCGCGGCCTCGTCGAAGAAGATGAACTGCTCCATCGCCGTCATGCCGCGTCCGCCGTACTCCTCGGGCCATCCGACGCCGAGCCAGCCGTCGGTCCCGAGCCGGCGGACGGTCTCACGGTAGAACCGCTTCTGTGCGGCCTTGTCGCCGTAGCGGGCGTAGGCATGGTCCGGGACCAGTTCGGCGAAGTAGGCGCGCAGCTCGGCGCGCAGTCGCTGCTGCTCGGGCGTGTGGTCGAGGTGCACGGCGCCTCCAGGCTCCCCAAGGGCGGTCCTGACGGCGCACACCGTAGAACGTGTTACAGAAATTGGGAATGGCGTGCCCGGGAAGAATTGGTCACGCATTGTGTCTGGTTCGCCCGGGTTTGAGTGGGGTATGCCTGTCCTATGAGTACCGCATCGACGCAGCTGGCCGCAGCGAGCGGCCTCATGAGCCTCGTCCTGTTCGTCGTAGCCGTGGCTGTGCTCGGGTTTCTCGCCGGCGGCTTCTGGCTGACCTCCCGCGTCAAGTACCGCGAATCCCCCCGGCCGCGCCCCGAGGAGCAGCCCAAGCTGCCGCCGGAGGGGCCGGTGCGCGAAGTGCGGGAGAACAGGGAATCCCAGGAGGTTCCCGTGCCCCCCGAGGGCGGCCGCCCGCTCACCCCGTACCAGCTGAGCAACCAGGACACCAGGCCGAGCGCGTCGAAGGAGCGGCCGCGCTGGAGCAGGGGGTCCAGCGGCTCGTTCGGTGGCGGCGGCCTCGGCGCCCACTGATCCCCGAGCCGGTTCGGCCCCGCCCCTGACAGCCCCGGCCCGCCGTATGCCCCTAGGAGTTCTTCCGGGCGGCGTCCAGGCGGCCGACGCGGGCCACGTTCTGCCGGTCCTCGGGGTCCTCGCTGGGCTCGGCGGCGAACCAGGCGTCGAGGATCTCCGTCAGCAGCGGTCCCGAGGTCAGGCGCAGGCTGAGCGCGAGGACGTTGGCGTCGTTCCAGCGGCGGGCGCCGTCCGCCGTCCCGGCGTCCGTGCACAGGGCCGCGCGGACGCCGGGCACCTTGTTGGCCGCGATGGACGCGCCCGTACCGGTCCAGCAGCACACCACGGCCTGGTCGGCGACACCCTCTGCCACGTCCCGGGCTGCCGCCTCGGAGCACACGGCCCACTGGGGGTCGGCCCCGGGCCGCAGCGCACCGTGCGCCCGCACCTCGTGGCCGCGCTTCTCCAGCTCGGCGAGGAGGAGCCGGGCCACGGGTTCGTCCATGTCGGAGGAGACGGAGATGATCATGTGCGACTCTATCCTCGCAGGTCGGAGAGCTCGATAGCTCGATGACATCAATTGCGGACATCACGTTGCAGCGCAGTCTTCTCCCGCAGCGTACGGCGGAGCAGTCCGATTCGAACGGGCCCCGGTGTGCGGGCCAGCAGCAGGGCGACGTCGTCGTGGGAGTGATCAGTCGGCAAGAGGGACTGGAGCACGATGTCGCAGGCGTCCTCCAGGGAGGCGGAGGGCTGGGCGAGAGCGTGACGCAGCAGATTGATACCCATCTCAAGATCGTGGTCGCGGGCTTCGATGAGGCCGTCGGTGTACAGGGCGAGCAGGCTGCCCTCGGGCAGGTCGATGTCCGTCGCTTCGAACGGCAGGCCGCCCAGGCCCAGAGGCGGGCCGGGCGGCAGGTCGAGTAGGTCGGCCGTTCCGTCGCGGGTCACCACGGCGGGCAGCACATGCCCCATCACGGTGACGGAAATGCCGCGCCGGGCCAGCTCACGCGCACGCTCCGCGGCGGCCGACGGCGGCTCTATGCCGCTCGGCTCGATGCCGAGTTCCAGGCCGGCCAGGACGCCACGGACGTGCTCGGCGATGTTCTCGGAGGTCATGCGGACCAGGTGCGGGTCGTCCCACAGCTCGGGAACCTCGCTCCGCAGGCGCCGCGCCACGTCCACGATCAGCTCGTCCGCCTGCGGGGCAAGCTCATGTACGGCACGGCGCACGAGGCCGTCGGCCGTGAGGTCCACACTGTCGACGTTACGCCCGACGGGAAACCCGTGACCGGTCGACGGACCTCCTCATCAGGCCGTACACATCCCGCTCCGTCAGCCGGCGGCCACCGCCGCCCCGGCGTATGCCATCACTGCCAGGGCCAGGACAGCGGCGGGCACGGCCCGTACCGGCGGGTCTCCATGGCGCAGGTGCACCATCACGGCCGCGGCCATGAGCAGCGCGAGCCCTGCCGCGGAGGCCAACCCGAGTGGAACCACTGCCAGTCCGAGCAGGAGCCCGACGGCTCCGGCCGCCTCCAGGGAGCCGACAACCCGGTAGAGGCCGGTCGTCATGCCGAGGTGCGCCGCCGCCCGGCGCATGAACGGCACCGCGGCGAGCTTCGCCAGACCGAGCGGGAGGAAAACCGCGGCCGACGCGACGGCGAGGATGACGTGCACGGTCGTCATGCCGACCGTTCCCGCCGTTCGGCCCCCAGGCGGGCGAAGTGTTCGATGAGGTCGGGAGCGTCCACCGCAGCGGGGTTGAGGACCTGCTCGACCGGCGCGCCCTGCAGCAGGCGTTTGACCGGGACCTCCAGCTTCTTGCCGGTCCGGGTGTGCGGGATTCCAGGCACTTCGATGATCTCGTCGGGGACGTGACGGGGTGAGGCGCCGGTGCGGATGGCCTCCTTGATCTTCTCTCGGAGGACGTCGTCCACGGTCACTCCGGCGGCCGGCACGACGAACAGCGGCATCCAGTAGCCGCCGTCGGGCTCCTCCGCACCGATGACCAGGGCCTCGGCGATCTCGGGGAGGCGTTCGACGACGTCGTGGATGTCGGCGCTGCCCAGGCGCACGCCGTTGCGGTTCAGCGTGCTGTCGCTCCGGCCGTGGACGATCACCGAGCCGTGTCCCGTGACCGTGATCCAGTCGCCGTGGCGCCAGACGCCGGGGTAGGTGGAGAAGTAGGCGTCGCGGTAGCGGGTGC
This sequence comes from Streptomyces sp. CoH27, assembly GCF_020181035.1. Lineage (GTDB taxonomy): Bacteria > Actinomycetota > Actinomycetes > Streptomycetales > Streptomycetaceae > Streptomyces > Streptomyces camelliae. Next base: position 258,165 of record NZ_JAIQYY010000004.1, on the reverse strand, counting down.
CGTCGGGGTCGTTCCAGAAGGACAGCGGCATCGACGGCATGGGGCGCGTGACGACCAGTTCACCGACCTGGTCGGTGACCGGGAGGCCCTCGGCGTCGTACGCGCTCAGGGCCACGCCGAGGTGAGGCGCGGACAACTCACCTGCCCACACGGGTGTGTTGGGCGCGCTGCCGGCGAAGCCGGACACCACGTCCGTGCCGCCGCTGATGGAGACGAGCAGCACGTGGTCGCCGACGTGATCGCGGACCCAGGGGTAGGCGGAGGCGGGCAGGGCGGAGCCGGTGCAGCCGACCACGCGGACGGATGACAGGTCGTGCACGGACGGGTCGATGCCGAACTTGGCTATGCCCAGCAGGTACTGCGGGCTGGTGCCGAAGACGGCCACCCGGTGGCGCGCGGCCAGCTCCCACAGGACGTCGGGCTTGGCGTGCGGCGCCGGGCTGCCGTCGTACGTGCAGGTCGTGGCGCCTGTCAGCAGGGTGGAGGCGACCAGGTTCCACATCATCCAGTGGGTGGTGGTGTACCACAGGAGGCGGTCACCGGGGCCGAGGTCGGAGTGCAGGCCGAGGGTCTTCAGATGTTCCAGCAGCACGCCGCCATGGCCGTGGACGATGCCCTTGGGCAGGCCGGTGGTGCCGGAGGAGAACACGACCCACAGGGGGTGGTCGAACGGCACCGGCACGCAGGTGAGTTCCTCGGTGCGGGTGGAAGCGTCCTCCCACGGGATGACCAGGGACGGACAGGAGCCCTCGGGCCAGGGCAGACCCACATGATCGACCAGCAGCGTGGCCTTCAGCGTCGGGAGGGACTTGGCCAGTTCGAGGGCTGCCTCGCGGCGGTCGTGGACGGTGCTGTTGAAGAGATAGCCGTCGGCCGCGATCAGCACGGTGGGTTCGAGCTGGGCGAAGCGGTCGGCGGCAGCCCTGGGCGCATAGTCCTGTCCGCACACCGACCACACAGCGCCCAGGCTCGCGGCGGCCAGGAACGCGACGATCGCGTGCGGGGTGTTGGGCAGATAGCCCGCCACCCGATCGCCCGGCCCCACACCCAGGTCGCGCAGCGTCGCGGCCACCGAGGCGACCAGGGAGCGCAACTGCTTCCCCGTCACCTGGTACCCCGAGCCGGTCTCGTCCAGCGCGATGACCGCCACACCGTCGTCCGGCACATGACGCAGGGCGTGCTGGGCGTAGTTCAGGGTGGCGCCCGGGAACCAGCGGGCACCCGGCATGGTCTCCTCGGCCAGGACGCACGCGTACGGGGTGTCCGCGTCGATGCCGAAGTAGTCCCACACCGCGCCCCAGAAGCCTTCCAGGTCGGTGACCGACCAGTGGTGCAGGGCGGCGTAGTCGGTGCCGTCCTGCCCGGCGTGGCGGGCGAAGTCCATGATGCGGCTGCCGGCGACGGCCTGCGGGTCGGGCATCGTGAAGGGGTCCGGATATGGCCTGGTCATCGTGTGGCGCTCCTCAACAGGCTTTTCTCGGCGGTTCGTGGGGAGGGATGGGGTCCGCGCGTGGTGTGCAGCAGGGGCGCCCAGGTGGCGGTGTCCGTGAAGCCCCGGCCGCCGGCCGGGACGATGTCCAGGACGACGCGGTCGGGGCGCAGCAGTGCGGCGTCCGCCCGGCCGGCGCGCAGCCAGGCGGCGAGCGTGCCGTCGTCACGCAGCTCGGTCACGGGGACCGCCCGGACGCCGAGCCCGTGGGCGAGCGCGGTCAGCGAGGGCGAGGGGTCGGTGGCGGTCAGGATGATGAAGGAGTCGCCGAGCACCTCGTCGAGACGGCTGCGCCGCCCGTCGGCGTTCACCCACGGTTGCGGGCAATGTGTGCCCGCGAGACCCCGGCGCGCACGGCGCCGCACGAGCGGCCCTGCGGTCAGGGCCGGGCTGAGGTCGCGGCCGGCCGCTTCGGCCAGGCCGGGGATGCGGCACGCGACGGCCAGGAGATTGCGGCGGAGCGCGGCGGCGCCGTCCTGGCCGCCGGTCATGGCCCAGCCCATGGCGACCGCGAGCCGGATCACGTGCCGTGCGTGCGGCTTGCGTTCGCTCTCGTATGTCTCCAACAGGCTTTCCTCGGCGCCTTGCTGGAGGACACGGGCGAGCTTCCAGGTGAGGTTGTAGGCATCCCGCAGGCCGGAGCACAGCCCCTGTCCGATGAAGGGCGGGGTGAGGTGGGCGGCGTCGCCGAGGAGGAAGACCCGTCCACCGTGCCACCGGTCGGCGACCCGCGCCCGGAAGGTGTACTGCGTCTTGCGGACGACCTCGAAGTCTCCGTCGTACGAGGGCGACACCCACGGGGCGACCAGCTCACGGACCGGCTCGTCCCGCTCCCCCAGGCGGAACTCCCAGCGGTAGCGGTCCTCGCCGACACGCATGAAGGTCGCCGGCCGGTCCGGGTCACAGACCTGGTCGACGCCCTCCCAGCAGCGGACGTCGGCGTTCGTCCGGACGTCGATGACCGTCCAGCGTTCCTCGAAGCGCAGGTTCTCCCACACGGCGCCGATGGCCTCGCGGGTGAGGCTGTTCGCGCCGTCGCAGCCGAGGACCGCTTCTGCCCACAGATGGTGCTCGCCGTTGTCATCGCGGTAGGTCACGCGCACGGGACCCGTGGTGTCCGGGCCGACGGCGGTGACCTCCACTCCGCCCCGCAGTTCGCACTCAGGGGTGCGGCCCAGGGCGTCGCGCAGCACACGCTCCAGCTCGGGCTGGTCGAACATGCTGGTCTGCGGGTAGCCGTGATGGCCGTGCACGGAGCGGCGGAACTCGGCCATCACCCGGTGCCCGGCGTCCAGCAGCCGCAGCCCCTTGGCGGGACGGGAGATCGCGGCGAACTCCTCTCCTACGCCCGCCGCCTGGAGAATCCTGCACACCTCGTCGTCGGTGGCGACGGCGCGCGGAAGCGGGTACACCTCCCGGTGGCGTTCCAGCACGACGGTGCGGACGCCGCGCCGGGCGAGCAGGAGGGCGGCGGTCACGCCCACCGGCCCGGCGCCGATGATCACGACGGGTGCGTGCGGTGCGGAGTCCGGGGGTGGTGCCTGGTCGGCGGTCATGTGCGGCTCACCTCGGGTCCCTACTTGGCGTCCGTGACGGGCGTGCGCTGCTCACCGAGGTCCATCCGGCCGTCCGGGGTCGAGATCGTCGCCGTGATCACGTCACCCGTGCGCAGGTAGTGCGGGTTGCGGGCCTGGCTCTTGAAGAACGCCTTCCACTTCGCGGCGGGGGGCAGCAGCGAGCCGATCTTCTCCACAGCCTTCGGCGGGGCCTTGAGCGCGGTGCCGCCGGGGGTGCCGGTCAGCAGCAGGTCGCCCGGGTCGAGGCTCTGGAAGCGGGCGAGCAGGGTGAGTGCCCGTGCCGGGCGGACGATCATGTCGGCGAGGGTGCGGTCCTGGCGCAGTTCGCCGTTGACCGACAGCTTCAGCCGCAGGTCGAGAAGATGGGCGAACTCCTCCGGCTCCAGCAGGGTCAGGTAGGGACCGGTCGGCGTGAAGGTGGGGTACGACTTGCTCTCGTAGAACTGCGTCTTGGTCAGCTGGACGTCACGGGCGCTGACGTCGTTGGTGATCACGAGACCGGCGACGTACGACGGCAGGTCGCGTTCCTCGACGACGGTGCCGACGGGCAACGGTGCGCCCATGACCAGGCCGAGTTCGATCTCGTAGTCGAGGAACTTCACGTGCGCAGGCCGGACGATGCTCTGTGCCGGGCCGCTGACCGAGCCGGACGCCTTGCGGAAGAAGGCGGGCGGGATGTCGCCGGTGAAGCCCGAATCACGGGCGTGGCTGCGGTAGTTGACCATCTGGGCGACCACGCGGCACGGGGTGGTGACCGGTGAGAGGGCGACCAGGTCGGCGACGGGGGTGCCCGCATCGTCCGAGAGGGTCGCCTCGCGTACGGCGACGCGGTCGGCCATCAGTTCGGCGGTGGTGGCGGCCTTGGTGTCGACGGGGACGGCGCGGTCGCCGCGGACGGCCCACCAGCCGTCGGCGGTGCGCAGGACGTTGGTGCTCATGATCGGTTCCTTTGTGAGGGGAGTCGGGCTCAGGAGTTGGCGGCCTTGAGCAGGCCGAGCAGGCGGGCGGGGTCCAGCTCGTTGTCGCCGCGCAGCGCCTGGACGACGTCGCGGACACGCTGCGGAGAGGGACTGGCGCCCAGGAAGTCTCGGGTGGCGGGCGGTCCCCACTGGGCGAGGCCGCTCGTCGACATCGGCGCCCAGCCGGGCTCGACGTCGCAGGAGAACAGGTCGCCGTCGGCGAAGTGCTCCAGCATGAAGTGGTCGGGGTCGCGCCAGTAGTCGAAGAGCTGGCTGCCCTGGATATGCCGGCCGATCCCCCAACTTCGCTTGTATCCGCGCTCCTTGAGGTATTCGCCACCGACGGCGATCGCGTCCAGGTCGGTGACCTGGTAGGCGGAGTGGACGTACCCCGTTCCCGGCCCCAGGTGCATGGCCAGCGTGTGGTGGTCCGCCGGCACGCTGCCCTGGTCGCAGCGGATGAACGCCATGGTCGGCCCGCGGTCGCGCTGTCCGTCCAGGAACAGGAAGTCGGACACGATCATTCCGAGGGTGTCCAGGTACCAGTCGAGGGCCCGGCCGAACACTCGGGTCTCCAGCACCACATGGCCCAGCCGCTGGATACGGGACGGCTCGCGCGGAGGCCGCTGCGCGGCATTCGTACGGCGGTGGTCGGTGCCGAAGTTGAGGAGCAGCGGCTGCTGCTCGGGGAGCTCTGGCAGCTGTTCACCGCAGTGCACCACGCGCACCGGGAAGCCTGACGGGTCCAGCAGGCCGACCGTCTTGCCACCGCCGGGCACGTCCGCGTCCCGTACGTCGGTACCGGTGGCGCACGCCAGCCGCTCCAGGTCTGCCCGCTCGGAAGCCCGGAACGCCGGGCCGATGAATCGGGAGGTGCGGCCCTGCCGGATCACCATGCAGGGCGAGCCGGCGAAGGTGCCACGCAGCCACAGCTCGCGCTCGGTACGCGCGGCGACCTGGAAGCCGAAGTCGCGGGCGAAGACTTCGGCCCGGTCGAGGTCCGGCTTCTCGAACTCCAGCCAGGCCAGGTCGGCCACCTTGATCACCGGGTTGCGGGACCTGCCCGGATGTTCGCCACGCAGGGCGCCCTGCTCGCTGTGGAGGTCCTGGTGGGCCGTCTTGACGACGGCCCCCTTGTTGCGGGTTTCAGACATGGTGCCCTCCGAGCAACATTGCCGTAATGAGGAAATCATCAACTGTGACAGTTCTGTCGTCAAGCTGTTCACGGCAGGAAATGATGAATTCATCAGGACTGCGATCGCCATCGCCCTGCCGTTAGACTCGGCGCATGTCTACGTCAGCCCCGCCCAGCAACCGGTTCGAGCGGCGCCGCGCCGAGACCCGGCGGGCGCTCATTCGCGCGGCCCGGCAGATCCTCGCCGAGACCGGTGACACCAGCGCCAGCATCCAGGTGATCGCCGAGCGCGCCGACGTCGGATTCGGCTCCTTCTACAACCACTTCGAGTCGAAGACGGAGCTTTTCGAGGCGGCCGTGGTGGACGCCCTGGAGGAGTTCGGCCAGAACTTCGACAAGCACCTCGCGGGGATCGACGACCCGGCCGAGCTGGTCGCGGCGGGATTCCGGCTCAGCGCACGGCTGACCGCGTCCCATCCGGAGCTGATGCAGGTCGTGCGCCGCCGCGGCCTCGGCCACATCCACTCGGACAACGGCCTCGCCGTCCGGGCGCTGCGCGACCTCCAGGCCGGCATGGCCTCCGGCCGCTTCACCGCCGTCGACCCGACGGTCGCGCTGTCGGCATTGGGCGGAACGCTGCTGTCCATGGTGGAGCTGAGATTCGCCCGTCCCGACGTGGACGGCGAAGAGGCGGCGGTGAACCTCGCAGAAATGGTCCTGCGCATGCTGGGCGTCCCGCCGGACGACGCCCACGAGGTCGCCCGGCGCCCCCTCCCCACCCTCGACTGACCGCCTGGCACGTCTACGCGGCGGGCGACGTGCTCGGGCGGAAGGTGACGGACGTTCCCGTGAAGCGGGCATCGATGCCGCTCTCCGTGGGGGTCACCGATCGAAGGTGCAGCCCCTCCGGAATGTTCTGAAGCGGGACGGGCTTCGACAGGGCCTTGTCGAGCAGCGCCTTGGCTGGAGGGATCAACTCGCCCTGGGCCACGCGGATGTCCGAGAAGGCGATGCTGTTGCCGTCGGCCGCCGAGACGGCCGCGCTCACGGTGACGTCGCCGGCGAGCGGAAGGCCGACCGTGGCGTCGACCCGTCCGGGCTTGTCCCCCGCTGAGATCTGTACGCCGAGGGCACTCGACAGGTCGTCGTAGGACACGAAGGCGGTCGCATCGACGCTGCGGGCATGGGCCTCCTTGGCGCTCCCCGACGTCTTGAGGCCGTTGAGGCCGACGGTCAGCTTCGTCACCGGCAGCGGCCGGGTCGTGCCGCGGGCCGGTATGTCGCGGGCGGTGATCTCGACGTGCCGCAGACTGCCCCGGGCCAGCTGCGTCAGCACGGGAAAGCCGCTGACGTGCACCGAAGGCTGGTCAGATGTGCCCATGCCCTCCTGGAACGCCTCCGCCGTACGGCTCTCCGCATGGGCGGCGGCAGTGCGGTCGACCACGACGGCGCCCACCAGCAACGCAGCCAGGGACGCGGCGATGACGATCCTGCGTCGCCTCCCGGGAGGGGGCGGGCTCGCGTAGACAGTGGCGTCGTCGTAGCTGGACCGACTGTCGAATTCGCCATAGGGCTGCGACTGGTACATGAGCGTCCTTTCCTGGACGTGCTCGGGAACTTCTCGGGCTATGTGTCTGGAACCGATATGTGCAGCTAGGCACCGGCGAGGTCCGGCCGGCGGAGGTGTCGGACGCAGGCGACGGCGATGTCGCGGTCCACGCCCATGGCGATCAGGGCGGCGGTCGCAGTGTGCGTGCCGTCATCGGTCCACGTCCCTGCGTTCACACACTCCAGGAGCCCTAGCAGATGGCCCTCCAGGGCCCGGCTCAGCGGATCGGCCGGGACGCTGCTCTGGAAGACCCCCTGCCGCTGCCCCTGGGCGATGATCGTCGCCGCCGTCTCGCGCGCGGGTGCGAGCACCTGGGCGACCCGTTCGGCCCCCAGATCCTGGGGAGCGAGGCGGAGCAGCATGCGGTAACGGCCACCGACAGGCCACACGGCGAGGACGAAACGCGCCAGAGCCGCGACGGCATCCGGCTCGGAAGCATGGGGGACCTCAAGCGCCCGCCGCAGCGCCTGCGTGGCATCCTCCACCAGCCCCTCCACCAGTGCGGCCCGGCCGTTGAAGTGGCCGTAGACCGTACGACGCACCACGCCGGCGGCCTCCGCGATGTCTCCGAGGCTGCTGTCGGGGTCACGGCCGAGTTCCTGTCTGGCCGCCTCAAGGATCCGGGCCCGGGTCATGCGGGTGCGGCTGCGTCCCGGGCTGTCTGCCACGTGTGCGCTGGTCATGCGGGGATCTCCGGTCGACGGTGGGAGGGGGCTCCTCGATAGTTGCACATCCATGGGCAATAAACTAGCCTGCACATCGATGGGCAATTAACTGCCCCGGTGCTTCGCAGGCTCCCGGCCGCGCCCGCACCGCTCACACCGATCCACGAACCTCCGAAGCCTCTGCTTCGCCTCTGCCGAGGAGCTTTCGATGCCGCTCTTTGCCACCACCCCCGTCGAGAAGATGAAGGGGCCGTACCCCCGGCGCTGGTGGGCGCTGCTGGTGCTGTGCCTCAGCCTGCTGATCGTCGTCATGGCCAATACGTCGCTGATCGTGGCGGCGCCGGACATGACGAGGGACCTGGGCCTGTCCAGCAGTGACCTGCAGTGGGTCATCGACGGCTACACCGTCCCGTATGCCGCGCTGATGCTGGTGCTGGGTGCGATCGGCGACAAGTACAGCCGCCGTGGCGCCCTGGTCCTGGGTCTGCTGATCTTCGCGGGCGGCTCGGTGATGGGCAGCCAGGTCCATCACACCGACCTGGTCATCACGGCCCGCGCGATCATGGGCGTCGGCGCCGCCGTCGTCATGCCGGCCACCCTGTCCCTGCTCGTCGCGATCTTCCCGAAGTCCGAGCGCGCCAAGGCCATCACCGCGTGGTCCGCCACCTCCGGACTCGCCATCGCCGCAGGCCCGCTGGCCGCCGGCTGGCTGCTCCAGCACCACGCCTGGGGCTCCACCTTCCTGATGAACGTGCCCATCGCCGTCCTCGGCGTCATCGGGGCGCTGCTCCTCGTGCCGCCGTCCAGGGCCGAGGGCATGGGCCGCATCGACTACGTCGGTGGTCTGCTGTCGATCGTCTCGGTCGGCTGCCTGGTCTACGCGACCATCGAGGGCCCGCACTTCGGCTGGGGCGCCGGCCCGATCACCGCGGCCGTGGTCGCCGGCGTGGGCCTGCTGGCCTTCGTCGCCTGGGAGTTGCGTCACTCCAACCCCATGCTGGACGTGCGCAAGTTCACCGAGCGCCCCTTCTCCGGTTCGATGCTCGCGGTGCTGTTCTTCTTCTTCGGCACCTTCGGCTCGATCTACTACTCCACCCAGTTCCTGCAGTTCGTCCTCGGCTACGACGCCCTGGAGACCGGTATACGGCTGCTGCCGCTGGCCGGAGCCGTCTTCGTCGGCGCCGCCGTGACCGCGAAGCTGACGCCGAAGCTCGGTGTGCAGGCGGTGGTGGGCGTCGGCATGGTGCTCGGCACGGCGGGCGTCGTCCTGCTCACCCGGGTCGAGGCGGGCTCCACGTACACCGACTTCCTGCCCTCCCTGCTGGTGCTCGGCTTCGCGATCGGGCTGAGCCTGTCCCCGGCCACCGACACCATCATGGGTTCCTTCCCCGAATCGGAACTGGGCGTCGGCGGCGGTGCGAACGACACCGCGCTGGAGCTCGGTTGCTCCCTGGGCATCGCGATCCTCGGCTCGCTCCTCGCCACGTCCTACAAGCACAAGCTGACCGACCTGGTCGGCGGCCACCTCCCCGCCGCCGCGATGAGCACCGCCAAGGACTCGGTGGGCGGCGGCCTCGCGGTCGCGGAGCAGGTCGCGAAGAACCCGCAGGGCGGAGCCCAGCAGGCCCAGGCCCTGGTCGCGGCCGTCCAGGAGTCCTTCGCCCACGCCATCGCCCACACCAGCCTCATCGGCGGCATCATCATGGCCGTCGGAGCCGTGATCGTCATCGCGGTCCTGCCCGGCCGCAAGCACACCGGGAAGCACCGCCAGCAGGACACGGTGGTCGCGCCGGAGGAGACCGAGTCCGTGGGCGCCGCCTGAGCCCCACGAGGTGACGGGCCGGACACCCGATCCGGCCTCCACCACCCAAGGACGGGCCGTGCCTGAGCGGCGCACGGCCCCGGACGGTGCCGGGAGGGGACGCCCGGCACCGTCCCTTTTTCGCTGTCCGCACCCGGACAGAACCGCGGTTTCCCCGGCTGTCAGCAGGTCGGCCGCAACTGGCCGTCGGCTCCCAGTGCGGTCCGCCGGAATGGGAGCGGTTCACTGAAGTAGCAGCGGCACCTATGACGAGACCCCGGTGCATGTGCACCGGGGTCCGATCGGACCTCTGCCTGGCCGGCCGCACGGCGGCTCAGCCGTCCACGGCATCCTCCGCCGTTGCCGTGGCCACCACCTCGTCGACCACGACGCGCGCCTGTTTCTCCGGGACACCTGCCGCGATGAGCGTGGCGACAGCCACCCGGGTGCCGTCGTCCTCGAACGTGCCGGTGTTGACCTCCTCCAGGAGGGCGACCGTCATGGCCTCCAGGGCAGCGCCGAGCACTGCGGGCGGCAGATGGGAGTGGAAGACGCCGTCGCGCTGTCCGTACTCCACGATGGCGGTGGCCCTGACCCGGGCGGGCGTGAGGATCTCGTCGACACGTTCCGTGCCCAGGTCACGGTGGGCGAGCGCCCAGAGCATCCGGTAGCGGTCGCCCACCGGCCAGATCGACAGGGTGAATCGCGCGAGCGCCCGCTCGGCCGGCTCCGTCGGCGGCGCCCCGACCGCCACGGCGGTCTCAAGAGCTTCGGCAGCCTCCTCGGCCAGCGCCTCCAGGAGCGCCGCCCGTCCGGGGAAGTGTCCGAAAAGGGTGCGCCTGACGACACCGGAGGCGCGGGCCAGCTCCTCCAGGGTGATGTCGGGGTTCCGTCCGAGTTCCTGGCGTGCGGTGGCCAGGATGCGCGCCCGATTGGACCGTGCGTTGCGTCGCTGTGGCACGCGGCCGACGGGCTGGGACACGGAGAACCTCGATGAAGACCGGACGACGTACGAGCGCCTCCATTCTGACATGCGAGCGCCCGGCGCGATCTGCGGCCGCATCCGCACATCACGCCGGGAGGACAGGCGGGGAGGATCAGGCAGGAAGCTCCTTGATGTCGGACGGCTCCTGCGGCTCCACATCGTTGAGGCGGTGACGGAAGTCGCTGGAGGCAGGGTAGGCGGCCCGGCGCGAGCGCATGATGGAGCCCAGCGGGCAGTGGGCCTCCAGGGCGTGCCACGGACTGAAGGACAGGACGTCGTCGGCGTAGCGGCGGCGGGCGTCGCTGTAGGCGTCCTGGGCGGGCAGATGCAGCACCGCGACGACCTCGTGCGCCGACAGCTCCTCGGGCCACAGGACGGAGGCGTCCTCCACGGGCATGCGGTCGATGTCCGTGCACAGTTGGGCCCTGATGTCGTAGTCCGCGCTGTTGTGCGCGAAGAAGTCCACGACGAGGTCGCGCAGTGCCGACTCTCCGGCCTTCCGGTCGACGGGCCGACCGGTGAGGGCTTTGACGTCGGCCGAGCGCGGCGCGGCCGAGATCTTGGCGACGTGGTGGCCGTAGCGCAGCGCCGCCATGGAGTGGAAGGTCTCGCCGAGGATGTGGTGGTTGGCCGCGGCCAGGGTTTCGACGGCCGGTGGAAGCGGGCGTCCGGCGCGGGTGAGGGCCTTGGCGGCGATGCGGGCGGCCAGTCCGGTGAGCTGGAGTTGCTGGTCGCTTTGGCGGGCTGCTTTTCCAGCAGGTCCTGCAGTTTGGCGTACTCGGCGATGTTGCCGAAGGGCAGGGTGGGGTGGTTGACCAGGAGGAAGTCCTGGGTGGTGAAGCCGTCGTCGACGGCACGGGGTCCGGGTGCGCCGATCACCTTGATCGCGATGCCGCGCTGGACGGGTACCTGGTCGGAGCGCAGGTCGCCCGGCGCCGAGGAGAAGCGGACGATGACCGGGTAGACGGCGGGTTCGGCGAACAGCCCCTGGGCGAGGTGGGCCGGCAGGTTCGGCTGGACGCGTAGTTCGCCGGCGAGGACGCCGTGGCTCTTGGCGTGGGCATCGCGCAGGCCGTGGCGGTGTTTGTCGGCGACCTGCCAGTTGGCCTTGCCCATGGCTTCGACGACCTGGCGGACGAGTTCCTGCTCGTTCGGAAAGGGCTGTTCGAGGTCGGGCCGGTAGCGGACGTACGAGGTCATGGGATGCCTCCGCGCGGGGTGGGGTCAGATGCTGCTCAGCCAGCGGATTGCGGTCAGGCTCGGCATGAAGAAGTACTCGCCGCCGAGAAGGGTGTTGAAGGACTGGATGTTCTGCACCCGGCGCGGCGGGGTGCCGGGCACGGTGAAGTAGGCGCCCTTGTCCTGAATCGAGATCATCGGGTCCTTCTCCTTGCCCAGGCCCATGAAGTTGCCCGAGCCGACCCACTCGCTCTGCAGGAACTCGACGTTGTCGATCGCACGCGCGCCGAGCGCGATGAAGTCCAGGCCGCGCGGCTTGCCGTCGTCCTTGAGGCGGTCCGGGGGCAGAGGGGTGCCGTAGGAGGTGCCGCGCCGGATGATGCGGCGGATGTTGACGTCGGTGAGGACCGTCAGCTTCGTGTCGCGGGGGTTCATCCGGCGGATGTGCGATCCGAGGGGCGTGCGCAGGCCGCGCGGGTCGGCGGCGTAGTCGAAGTCGTTGATCCGGTTCGGGTCCTCGCCGATCGCGGGGTTGTCACGCTCCGGAGCCAGGGCCAAGGGCGCGCCGCTGCGCCAGCGGCCGACGAGCTTGGCGGCCAGCAGTTCGCGTTCGGCCTCGGTGCGGGCGTTGTCGTGCAGCCACGTGTTGAAGGCGGCGACATGGGAGTGGTACTTGCGGAAGACCACGTAGGTGCCGTTACGGCCGAGGACGTCCGGAGCCGGTACGGGCAGGGGATGGCCGGTCTCGCTCGGGTAGCCCAGCACGAACTCGCCGGCCTTGATCGGGCGGCCGTCGCCGGGCAGGGGTTCGGCGCCGCTGCCCTCGACCACCGGCTGGCTGAAGCCGTCCCGGTACCCGAACACATTGAACCCGTCGGCCGCGAAGTCCTGGTGCGACAGCAGCCGCACCCCCGGCACCTCGCGCAACTCGGTCTCGTAGGCGGCGACTTCGGCACGCCAGTCGTGCTCGCTCGCGGCGTAGACCGTGACGGCGACGTGCACGCGCGGCGTGCCGAACGGGAACTCCCAGCGCTCCGGCGCGTTCGGGCCGGTGTCACGGAGCCGCTCGGCGCGGGCGGCCATCCCGGCACGGAAGTTGGCCGGGAAGGAGGCCAGCGACTCGTGCGGCACACCAAGGGCTACGAGTCCCTGATAGCTGAGGGCGAGAGCCAGCCAGGACGGCCGCGGTTCGTCCCATCGGGCAGCCGAGGTCACCCGGGGCGCCAGCCGCCGCAGCAGCTCTCTGCCCGCGGCGGGCTCGGTGATCTCCAGGATGGCGTGGGTGCCGAAGTAGGGCTCCGGCCGGGCTCGCAGCAGGGTCGCCTGGATGTCGTCGAGGTCCAGGGTGGGCGGGCGGCGCAGGCGTCGGAACAGCGGAGAAGGCATGGCGCGCCTGCCTTCAGTTGAGGTCCGACAGGAAACGCTGCACGGCGGCCTCCTGCCGCTTGAGCCGGTGGCCTTCAGCGACGGTGAGGTTGGGGTGGGCGACGAACCACGCCTCCGCCGGGATCTGGTACTTCACGATGAAGTCCTTCACGTCCGGCGAGGTGATGCCGGGCCAGCCCTCGACGTTGCTGAACAGGTAGTCCATGAAGTCGGGGATCTTGGTGGCGAAGTCGTCGATGTAGGGGTCCCACTCGCCGTCGAAGGCGGTCGCGAACAGCAGCTTGGTGTCGTTGTCCAGGAACACGAACCGCATGTTGTGCAGCGTTCCGACCTGACCGGCGCCGGCCAGGTTCCCGCCGACCAGCTTGAAGAACTTCCGCAGCCGTTCGGCACCGCCCGGCTTCAGCGGCAGGATCGTCGTCAGCTCGGAGACCTCGCCGCTCTTGGCGCCGATCCGGCCGGCTGTCGTGACGGCGTGCTCGGCCACCTCCTCCTTGTCGGCCAGGATCTCGGCGACCTTCAGCTTGAGTGCGATCTTGGCGTCCGCCAGTGCCGAGTCGGCCTTCTCACGGACGGCCTCGGGCAGCGTCTGGAACTTCGCGTGCAGGTCCTTCTCGCTCATGGCACTTCTCCTCGGGTTCGGGGCGCCCACCTGCCGGTCGACACCTCTGACTAAGTCCACATAACTGATTACATCATCAGTTCACCCGTCCGACCTGTCAACGCGCCGCTCGCAATCAGCGGCATGACGCACACCACTATGAGACAAGTTGACTCACAACACTTCTGTGAGTCAGCCTGTCTCACAGTTGAAGGATCTCCGGCACATCCATCCCTCCCAAAGGAGTTCCCGATGGCGGATCACTTCTCCGGACCGCGCATCCTCTTCGATCCCGCGTCCGACGTCGCCGACGTCTTCGTCTTCCCGAGCCCGGACCGGCCCGGCCGTCTGGTCCTCGTCCTCGACGTCTTCCCGGCCGCCACACCCACGGCGCTGTTCTCCGACGCCCTCACCTACCGCTTCCGGGTCCGCCCGGTCTCGCCGGCGTCCGAGGGGGCCGCGTTCGTCGTCGGCGATGCCGAGTACGCCCTCGACTTCACCTTCGCCGCGCCCGACCGGGTCCTCGGCGTCGACGGGTCGGTGCAGACAGGCCTCTGCACGACGCCGGACGGTGGACAGGTCGTCTTCCAGGTCGGCGACGAGACGCCCGTCGACACCGATGGCCTGCGGATTTTCGCCGGGCCGCGGCTCGACCCGTTCTTCATCGACCTCGCGGGCGTACTGGCCGCCGACGCCACACAGAAGCTGGCCTTCCGGCCCGGCGCGGCCAACACCCTCGAAGGCATGAACGTCCTGAGCATCGTCGTCGAGGTCGACCCCGAGACGGTGTTCGGCCCGGACAGCGGCCCGCTGCTCGCCGTCGTCGGCGAGACCGTGACCTCGGGCGGACGTCCTGTCCGGCTGGAGCGCATGGGCCAGCCCGAGATCAAGAACGTCGTCCTGGCGAGCAGGAAGTTCGACCCCGTCAACAGCAACCTCGAAATCCGGGACCTGTACAACGAGGAGGACGCCTTCGCCGTACGACCGGACTACGCCGGCGCCTACCGGGCACGGTTCGACGCGAACCTGGCCTTCTTCGACCGCCTCGACGGCGAGACCGTCTGGCCGCTGGACGGACAGGGCGGTCACCCGCTGACCGGGCTGCTTCTCGCGGACTTCCTCGTCGTGGATGTCTCCAAGCAGTTCTCGGAGAGCAGCTGCTTCGAGATCGAGACCGCTCTCCTCGCCGGCCGCGAACACACGACCTGTGGCGGCAGGGCTCCCAACGACGACATCGTGGACACCCTGTACACGCTGCTGGTGCACGGTGTCGACGGAGCCCGCATCAGCGACGGCGTCGATCACGGGACCCGGCCGGCCACCCACCGCTTCCCCTACCTGGTGGCCCCCAACCCGAACCCGCCGGACCTCATGACCGTGATGACCGCGCTGCCGGCGGCGCCCGAGCCGGAGGGGGAAGCGGCATGACACCCGCACCCGTCCGAGGCGACCACGAGCCGATCACGACGAACGGCACCATCGCCCTGGTGAACCTGTCGGCCCGGATCGACGGCCTGACGGCACAAGCAGGGCAGGCGGACCACGCCGGACCGTTCACCGTCGCACCACAGGCGGGCCTGGTCGACCTGCTCACGCTGCGCGGGCACTTCCTCGGTCGCATCGCCGACTACGAGCAGGCGGCCCGGCTCGCCGACGGATTGGTACGCCGCGCTCCCGAGCGCACCGCCGCCCTGCTGGCCCGCGCCCGGGCGCGGGCAACCTTGCACCGTTTCGCCGAAGCCATGGCGGACCTCGACGCGGCGGACCGGCTCGGCGCCGCACCGGCCACTCCGGACGCGGAACGGGCGGCGATTCTGCAGGCGGTCGGCTGTCACGCCGAAGCCCGTTCCCTGCTGAGAAAGGCCGCCCTGCACCAGCCCGGCTTCGCGATGCTGGGGGCCCTTGCGGTGTTCCGGGCAGAACGCGGTGAGACCGCAGAGGCGGAGCACGTCTTCGAGGAGGCGCGACGGCGCTGTCACGGCGTCTCTCCTTTCCCGCTCGCCCAACTGGACTTCCGGCGGGGTGTGATGTGGATGCAGGAGGGCGATCTGCCCAGGGCCCGGCGGTGGTTCGAGGCAGCATGTCGCCGGGTGCCGGGCTACGCGCCGGCAACCGGCCACCTCGCGGAAGTCGAACTCCTCCTCGGAGATCCCCGGGCCGCCGTGGTCCGGCTGCGCTCCCTGGCGGAAACGAGCGACGACCCCGAGTACGCCGCCCATCTCGCGCGCGCCCTGCGGGCCGCCGACCGGCACCGGGAAGCGCAGGCATGGCGGGACCGGGCGGCCGAACAGTATGAGGATCTGGTACTGCGGCACCCGGAGGCGTACGCCGATCACGCCGCCGACTTCTGGCTGACAGTGGGAGGCGACGTCGACCGCGGACTCCAGCTGGCGCTGCGCACCCTCGTCATGCGTCAGACGACCAGGTCGTACGCCCTGGTCGGGCGGGCCCGTGCGGCCGACGGTCAGGAGACGCCCGGCACGGCCCTGCCACGGCACCTTGCGGTTAACATGTGAGTCAAGTTGTCTCACAGGAAGGTGCAGCATGCCGGAGGAGCGAGCCGACCCGCGCCAGGTGCGCAGCCGTGAGGCCATGGTGGCCGCGGCCACCGAGCTGCTCACGCAGGGGGGGCTGGAGGCCGTGAGTCATCAGGCAGTGGCCGCCCGTGCCGGGGTCGGTCGGGCCACGGTCTACCGCCACTGGCCCGACCTGCTCGGCCTCCGCCTGGCCGCGCTGCAGGCCGGGATGCCACCCCTGTCGCCGGCCCCCGAGGACGTGCGGGCCGCGTCCGGTGCCGAACCGCGCGCCGAGCTGGTCCACTATCTGCGCCAGCTCGGCGAGCGGCTCGACGACGCCCAGGCCGGAGCAGTCCTCGCCGCGGTCCTGGGCGGGGCCCAGCACGACGGCAGGATGCAACACCTGCGGCAGACACTACTGACCCAGATCGTCGACGCCCTGCGCCCCGCCGTCGCCGCCGCCGCCGAGCGTGGCCGGCTCCGCGTCGACGTCACCGCCGAGACATTCGCCATGACCACCGTCGGCCCCCTGGTCTACCAGCGCTTCCTCGTGGGCTCCCCGCTCGGCCCGGACACGGTCGACAGTGTGGTGGACGCGGCGCTGCGGGCGTGGGCGCCGTAGCGGTCGGACACCGACTCACAAGGGTCAGAACGGGCTCCTCGAAGGCGGAAGCACATTCCGGTTCGGGAACCAGTGCCCTCCTTCTGCAAGGGTGCCGAACAGGGGGTGGCCGGAGCAGCGCAGTGGGGACAGACCCCACGACACCCCGCTTCGGCCACCGGACCGACAGACCATGGACGAGCTGCCGAAGGTTCAGCGCACGGCGACCTCGTCCGGCTTCCGGTCCGCCTCGGCCTCCGCGCGCACGGGAAGCCGCGCACCCTCGATGTCGACATCCGGCGTGATCCGGTCGAGCCAACGGGGCAGACCCCAGGCGCGGCGGCCGAGCAGGGCCATGGCCGCCGGGACGAGGGTCATGCGGACCACGAAGGCATCGACGAGGACACCGAACGCCAGGGCGAAACCGATGGACTTGATGATCGGGTCATGGTTGAAGACGAAGCCGCCGAAGACCGCCGCCATGATCAGCGCCGCGGCGCTGACGACCCGGCCGCTGCGGGCGACACCGTGGGTGATGGCCTCGGTGGCGTCGTCGGTGTGCTCGTAGTGCTCGCGCATGCGACTGACGAGGAAGACCTCGTAGTCCATGGCGAGTCCGAAGAGGACGCCGATGAGGAGGACCGGCAGGAAGCTGGTGACCGGGCCCGCCGACGGGATGTCGAGGACACCGTTGAGATGTCCGTCCTGGAAGACCCAGACCGTGGCTCCCAGGGACGCGGCGACGGACAGCAGGAAGCCGAGCGCGGCCTTGACCGGGACCAGCAGGGACCGGAAGGCGATGGTCAGCAGAATCAGGGCCAGGATCACGATGATGGCGATGAACAGCGGTAGTGCGTCGGCGAGTTTGCCCGCCACGTCGATCGCGGCCGCGGTCGTACCCGCGATGTAGAGGGTGCCGCCCGCCTTGTCGACGGCGGGGGCGTTCTCCCGCAGCCGGTGCACGAGGTCGGTGGTGGCCCGGGCGTCCGGCCCGGTCTTCGGGACGACGGCGATGACGGCGAGGGTCGAGTCGGCGTTGGCGACCGGCTGGGTGACGACGGCCACGCCGCGGTCACCGGCCAGGTTCGCCCGCAGATGCGTCACTGCCGAGCCGCGATCGGCCGCCGGCATGTCACGCAGGTCGACCACGGCCGTCAGGGTGGCGTTGAAGCCGGCCCCGAATCCCTTTGTCAGCAGGTCGTAGCTCTTGTGCTGGGTGCTGTCGACAGGCTGCGAAGCGTTGCTGGGCAGGCCGAGGCGCAACTCGCGAGCGGGTACGGCGAGCGCGAGCAGACCGATCACTCCCGCCAGCAGGACGAGCAGCGGCTTGCGAGTGACCACGCGGGCCCAGGTCAGGCCCCAGGCGCCGGGGGCGCGTTCGGCTGTAGCGCGACTGCGCGGTCGTAGCCGGTCGCCGAACAGGGCGAGGACGGCGGGTACGAGGCTGACGGCGACCAGGACCGCCAGCAGTACGGTGACCGCCGCGGCCAGGCCCATCACCGTCAGGAACGGGATGCCGGTGACCGCGAGCGCCGCCAGCGCGATGATCACCGTCGCACCGGCGAAGACGACCGCGCCGCCGGCCGTGGCCACGGCACGCGCGATCGAGTCCTCCGTGTCCTGTTCGGGGTCGGCAAGCTGCTCGCGGTGGCGGGAGATGATGAACAGCGCGTAGTCGATGCCCACGGCCAGCCCGATCATCAGGGCGAGCACGGTGGCGGTGCTGGTCATCTCGACGTATCGGGTCATGAACTCAACGCCCAGGACACCGATCGCCACGCCCACGAGGGCGGTCAGCAGCGGCAGCCCGGCGGCTATGAGGGAGCCGAGGGCCAGGGCCAGGACGGCGAAGGCGATCACGACGCCGACCACCTCGGCCGGGCCGCCGACCTCCGTCTTGGCATCCATCGCCGAACCGCCGAACTCGATCCGCAGTCCAGCGTCGCGGGCCTGGGCCATCGCGCGGGACAGGGCGTCCTTGGCCGACTGCGGCACATCACTGGCCTGCCGGCGGAAGCGTACGTCCGCATAGCCGATGCGCAGGTCGGGCGAGACCGTCTTGGTCTTGAGCGGATCGGAGACGTTCACGACGCCGGAGACCCCGGCGGCCTTCCTCAGGCTCGCCTCAACGGCCGCCGCCGTCTTCGGCTCGGTCAGCTTCTGCCCCTCGGGCGCCGCGAAGACCACCCGGGCCACGCCGCCGGCGGCCTCGGGGAACTTCTCCTTCAGCAGGTCCTGCGCCTTCTGTGACTCGATCCCAGGCACCGAGAACTCGGTGGTCACCTTGCCGTGCAGGGTGATCCCGAGGCCGCCGACGACAGCGAGCAGCAGCAGCCAGACCGCGATGACCCGGCCGCGACGGCGTACCACCCAGCGCGCCCATGTGTACAGGCGTGAGGCCATGCCCGTGTTTCCTCTCTTCCACGGTGGTCCGATCCGGACTCGCTACACCGTACGGCATTTTTGCAGTCCACTGTAAATTCACTACGAGTGGTAACGTTGCTGTCATGAGCGAGGGTCTACGGGAACGGTCCAAGGCGCGCCGCAGGGAGGCGATCCTCCGGGCTGCGTACGAGCTGTTCGCCGATCACGGCTTCGAGGCGACGACGATCGCCGACATCGCGGCGTCCGCCGAGGTGTCGCCGCGTACCGTCACGCTGTACTTCCCCTCGAAGCTGGAACTGGCGACCTCCCACTTCGACGCGTTCGCCGACCGGCTGGGCACCGCGCTGCGCGAACGGCCGGACGGGCAGACAACCTTGGACGCACTGGAGCACTGGCTACGCGGCGAGGGGGCCCAGCGCAGCGACCTGGACGATCTCCACGACCGCATGCTCGACCTCAACCCGCAGCTCAGGGCCATCGCCAACGCCCGCCTCACAGAGGTCATCCAGGAGGGCGCCCGCATCTTCGCCGAGGAACGAGGGGCCGCGCCGGACGACTTCGGTCCCCGCATGGCGGCAGCGGCAGCCGCAGCGGTCATCGGCGAGGTCTGCCATCGCACACAGGAAGCCGACATCGGCATGGCGATGGCCTTTCTGCGCGCCGGTGTCGGCACCCTCGACACCGCATAGCCACCGTCCACACCTTGCCCGGCAAGGTCGACCGTGAAGGGCGGACGCACGGCTCTGCCGAAGCCGACCCCCACCACCGCTGTCGTCACCGGCGCCTCCCCGGGCATCGGCGCCGACACCACGCGCGAGCCGGGCAGCGGGCGGGACTGTTCGACACCGTCGCCGAGCGCGGGCTGACGGTGGACGTCCTGGTCGACAACGCCGGCATCGGCACCGTCTACACGGTGGCCCATTCGCCGGTCGAGGCCGAGGTCGCGCAGCTGCGGGTGAACGCCCGGGCGGTCGTCGATCTGACCACCTGGGCGGTGCAGCAGATGGTGCCGCGCGGACGCGGCGCGATCCTCGACGTGGGCTCCGTCAGCGGCTTCTGTCCGACTCCGGGCCAGGCCGGATACGCCGGGACGAAGGCGTTCGTCCAGATCTGCAGTGAGGGCCTGCGCGCGGAGCTCGCCGGTACGGGTGTCACGGTCGCCGTGCTGTGTCCCGGGCCCGTGCGCACCGAGTTCGTCCACTCCGCCGGTCTGGACAGCGACGAATTCCCGGCCTTACACCCCGACGTGTCCTGCTGCCCGCGCTCGCCCGGCAGAACCCGGGGATGAAGCGCGACCGCGACTGACCTGCCGCAGACGCCGTTGCGATGATCGAGGCGAGCCAGGGCCGACCACCGGCACTGACACCGCCATGGCGCCGTCATATCGTGGGCCGTCGGCCGCCCGGGCTCAGGTCATGGCTCGGCCGATGCGGTCAGGACGCGATGCAGGTGTTCCAGGGCGTCGAGAAGGACCGAGCGGTTGTACCAGCTCAGCCAGGCCGCCGTGTCGGAGGCCAGCAGGGCGAGGGCCTCGGACCGGTCGGTGGTGGGGCGGTGTCCGGCGTCGGGCCAGTGCAGGGTCAGTACGCCGGCGCAGGACCCGGACCCGGACAGTACGGGGACGCTCTGCACGGCACGGGTGCCCGTGGCCAGCAGGACGCGCCGGGACTCCTCGGACAGGAGTGTGTCGGCGGCCACGTCGGGCACGCTCACCGGGCGCCGGCGCCGGTACGCGAGCGCGTCCGCCGTACCCTCGTCCCAGCCGCGCACCAGATGGTCCAGAAACGTATCCGCACAGCCGTGGTCGGACTCCGGTACCAGCGCGTTCACGGCCGGGTCGACGCACTGCACGTAACCGGCCGAGGCCCGCCCGAGGGCGAGCGCCTCGTGCAGCACGGCGTCGATCATCTGCCGCCGGCTGCGCGGGTCCCGGCCCTCGCGGGCCAGGATCCGCAGCGGTGGCACGGGCAGGGGCCGACGGCCCGGGAACCACACCGCGCCGTCCGGCGGCCGGGCCACCACCACGGCGGAGACGAGGACGCGGAGCGGCACGTTGAACCGCTGCGAGCCCTCGCGCAGCGCCCGGAAGGCGGTGCCGGCGTCGGGCAGGCCGTAGCGGACCATGAGCACGCCCTGCGCCAGGCCGATGACCGGGGCGGTGCGCACCCGGGAGCGCAGCGCGCGGACCTCCTTGCGCAGATCCTCGTAGCTGGGCCGCAGCGGGTCCGCCATCTGCGACCGCCAGGCGGGCAGGTCCGCCCTGCTGGTGGCGGCACGGGCCAGTTCGCGCAGCGCCTCGTCGAGGGTGGCGTAGAGCTGTACGCCGTCCAGGCGGGCGAGGTGCACGGCCTCACGCACCCCTGGCCGGGCCCGGACGACGATCAGGTCCGGGCGGCCGGTGCGGGCGCGTGTCGTCTCGCTGAGCGCGCGCAGCACGGCGGCACCGCCGAGTTGCACATGGGCCAGGTCGAGGACGGGCCGCAGCCCCGCCAGGTCCGCCTGTTCCAGGTGGCCGCGCAGCTGCGCCGACCAGGAGCGGGCGCCCTCGGCGTCGAGGCTGCCGGACATGCGTAGCAGCAGTGCGCCCTCGGCGGGCAGTCCCTCGACCACGGACGACTCGATGACCAGCGGGGCCGACGCGCCCGAGCTGCCGGAAGCGGGTGTCATGGTCCCGCCCGTCGTCGCGTCGTCACGGCGTCCGGTGCGGCCCCCGGTTCCGTACCCGCGTCCACGTCCGCGTCCACGGCGTCCCTTCGGGCCTCCAGGGCGTTCAGGGCGGACGCCATCGTGGCGTGCACCCGGACGCCCGGCAGCCCGGCGGTGCGCAGCGCGTCCCGCGCGTGCGGGCGGGGCTGCACGACGGGCAGGGCGCGACCGGAGAAGGCGAGGACGCCGGTCGCCCGGTCCAGGGAGCGCACGGCGGCGGCGCAGGCGAGGTACATCTCGGTCAGATCCAGCAGGGGGTGTTCTCCGGCCTTGTCGGCGTGGGCGATGTGCTCGGCCAGCACCTCGGAGAACTCCATGGCGTTGGAGGCGTCGACCGTGCCCCGGGCCTTCAGAACGCTGATCACGCCGACCTCGGGACGCCGCTCGTGCACGGTCTGCAGAAGCAGCGGGGCCGGGCCACGGGGGTGGGCGTGAGCACGGGACGGCTGACCGTTTTCCATGGGATCGGGCTTCCTGAGTGGGGAAGGATCAGCCAGCCGCGTCTTGACCGGGGCTTCACTGTGCTCCGCGCGTCCGCTCGATGCAACGACTTTCCCCGGGCGTGTCGCACCCCCGGGCGACGCCACCGAACGGATGTGCTCCGACGCCGCCCCGGCCGCCAACTCCCGGCCCCGCGAGCTCAGCCCCGCCGGCACGGAGCCCGCGATGGCGGCGATGAGGGCTTGAAGGCCGGTGCGCGCACCCGGAGTTGCCCGCCGTGGCGGGCCGCGTACAGGGCCTGGCTCCCCCGGGGAACAACGGGCCGTTTCCCGGCGGGGACGCGGAATGGGCTGTGGCCCGGCGGCTCCTGCTCAGCGTCCGGCCGTCCGGGAAGCAACTGGCCAGAATGCCAGGTGAGTCGGGTGCCGGCCGCCGGACCCTCCGGTCCTGGTGCCGTCCCGTTCCGTCGAGCGGGCGTACGCCACCGGACCGCCGGCGCGCGACGGCGGCCAGGGTGATTCCTCCCGCCGTCCCGGCCATCACCGCCGGGGCGACACACATCGCGCTCCGTGATCATCGCTTCTGCGCGTGACCTCGCCGGGTCCAAGGTCGATACTGCCAGTAGCTCCGTACTCCACCCCGCTCCCGCAAGCCGCACGAGGAGACATCGATGAGGATGCTGATCAACGTTCCGGAGACCGTCGTGGCGGACGCGCTGCGCGGGATGGCGGCCGCGTATCCCGATCTGACCGTGGACGTGGAGAACCGGGTGATCGTCCGCCGGGACGCCCCGGTCGCCGGGCAGGTCGCGCTCGTGTCGGGCGGCGGGTCGGGGCACGAGCCGCTGCACGGCGGGTTCGTGGGTCCGGGCATGCTGTCCGCCGCCTGCCCGGGCGAGGTGTTCACCTCGCCGGTGCCGGACCAGATGGCCCGCGCCGCGGCCGCCGTGGACAGCGGCGCCGGGGTGCTGTTCATCGTGAAGAACTACACCGGTGACGTGCTCAACTTCGACATGGCGGCCGAACTGGCCGAGGACGAGGGCATCCAGGTCGCCAAGGTGCTCGTGAACGACGACGTCGCCGTCACCGACAGCCTCTACACGGCGGGCCGGCGCGGCACCGGGGCGACCCTGTTCGTGGAGAAGATCGCGGGCGCCGCCGCGGCCGAGGGACAGCCGCTGGAGCGCGTGGAGTCGATCGGCCGCCAGGTCAACAGCAACTCCCGCAGCTTCGGTGTGGCCCTGAGCGCCTGTACGACCCCGGCGAAGGGCAGCCCGACCTTCGATCTGCCGGACGGCGAGCTGGAGTTGGGCGTCGGCATCCACGGCGAGCCGGGCCGGGAGCGGCGGCCGATGATGACCTCCGGGGAGATCGCCGACTTCGCGGTGAATGCGATCCTGGAGGACATGCCTCCGCGCAACCCCGTGCTGGTGCTGGTCAACGGGATGGGCGCGACCCCGCTGCTGGAACTGTTCGGCTTCAACGCCGAGGTGCAGCGGGTGCTCGCCGAGCGCGGTGTGGCCGTGGCCCGCACGCTGGTGGGCAACTACGTCACCTCCCTGGACATGGCGGGCGCCTCGGTGACGCTGTGCCAGGTCGACGAGGAGCTGCTGCGGCTGTGGGACGCGCCGGTGAAGACCCCGGCGCTGCGCTGGGGGATGTGATACGGCGGTGCGGAAGGCGACCGCCACCGCGACCGACACCTCTGCCCCACCGATCAACCCCTTTACCACGCAAGGAGTTCCAGTGCTCGACGCCGACTTCTTCCGCCGCTGGATGGCGGCGACCGCCGCGTCCGTCGGCCGTGAGGCGCAGCGGCTCACCGACCTCGACTCGGCCATCGGGGACGCCGATCACGGCATCAACATGCAGCGCGGCTTCACCGCCGTGACGGCCGCCCTGGCGGAGGAGGCGCCGGACACCCCGGGTGCCGTGCTGATCCTGGCCGGTCGGCAGCTCATCTCCAAGGTCGGCGGCGCGTCCGGACCGCTGTACGGCACGCTGCTGCGCCGGACCGGCAAGGCGCTCGGCGAGGCCGCCGAGGTCAGTGAGGGGCAGTTGGCGGCGGCGCTGCGGGACGGCGTGGACGGGGTGATGAAGCTCGGCGGGGCGGTGCCCGGTGACAAGACCATGATCGACGCGCTGGTGCCGGCCGTGGATGCGCTCGGGGACGGGTTCGCCGCCGCGCGTGCCGCCGCCGAGCAGGGCGCCGAGGCCACGATCCCGCTGCAGGCCCGCAAGGGCCGGGCGAGCTATCTCGGCGAGCGCAGCATCGGCCACCAGGACCCGGGGGCGACCTCGTCGGCGCTGCTGATCGCCGGACTCTCCGCGGCGGCCGAGTCGGCGGAGGGCTGAGGCGTGAGCGGGGAGAAGCTGGTCGGGATCGTGCTGGTGTCGCACAGCGCGGGGGTGGCCGCGTCGGTCGCCGAGCTGGCGAAGGCCCTCGCGGGTGGGGCCACGGCGGTACCGGTGGCCCCGGCGGGCGGCACCGAGGGCGGCGGGCTCGGCACCAGCGCCGAGCTGATCTCCGCCGCGGCGGCGTCGGTCGACCGGGGTGCCGGGGTCGCGGTGCTCACCGACCTCGGCAGCGCCGTGCTGACCGTGAAGGCGCTGCTCGCCGAAGGCGACGAACTGCCGGACGGCACCCGGCTGGTGGACGCGCCGTTCGTCGAGGGCGCGGTCGCAGCGGTGGTCACCGCCTCCACGGGCGCCGACCTGGCCGCCGTGGAAGCCGCGGCAACGGACGCGTACAGCTACCGCAAGACGTGACGCGGCCCCGGGTGGCGCGGCGGGAGCGGGGCCGGCCTGAGCTGTACACGGCCGCTGACCCAGGCCCCTGACGACGCGTGGCCCGTGGCCCGGCCGCCCGACGACGCATGGCTCGTGACGCGGCCGGTGACCGGCACGTGACCGGCCCATTTCATCGGCGCGCGGCCAGAAGGGGGCCGGTCTGTGGTGTCGCCGGAGCCGGTCCGCGGTGCGCGGACCGGCACCGCGCCAGTCAGCAGCGCGCCGCCGGCGCAACTCCTGGTCGACGGCGCGTAGCCAGACCGTGCCATCGACCCCCGACGGGGACCAGGTCCTGCCATCGACGCACAGTCGGCACGAGGGGCCCTGTCATCGACGCACAGCCGGGACGAGGGGCCCTGTCATCGGCTCGCTGCCCGGGCAGGCTCCGTCAGTGGTGCGTGGCCGAGGCCGGAAATCGTCAGTGGTCGGTGAGGAACAGGCGGGCCATGCGCTCGCCTGCCGCTGCCGCCGCCGCGTGGTCCTCGATGGGAACGACGCGGGAGTTCCTGAAGACGATGTAGGTGACGCCGGAGGGCACCCCGCCGCCGCGCGGGTCGGTGGGGATTCCGAGGCCCTGGGCGGTGGCGTAGGAGGCCTCGCCGATGAGGTCGCGCGGGCCGATGTCGCCGACCACCGCGTACTGCACCCTGTCCCGGTAGACGACAGCGGCGACGGAGCCGCCCTGGACGCCGGCGGCGCGATGGTCCCAGATCCGGCTCGGTGCCGGGACGACGATGTAGGGCAGTGTCTCGGCGTTCAGGTGCCGCCCGTCGGACTGCTGGAACGAGGTGGTGGTGGCGAACACCGGGTCGGTACGGCGGTTGCAGCGCGCGGTGGCCTGGCCGTCGCAGTCGATGTCCAGGTCGGCCTTCCAGTAGACGGCGTCCCGGGTGCCGCACACCGGGACGGTCGCCGGGCTGCCGGCGTCGGTGCGGTACCGGCCGTGGGAGATCTGGTGGCACTCGCCCAGCCGGGCCAGCAGATCCACCGCGGCGACGGCCCCCTCGCTCCGCACCACGGGCCGCCGCGGCGGCGGAACGGCGGCGGCCTGATCGGACAGCGCGGCCGGGGCGAGCAGGGCCGTGCCGGCCGCGGCCAGCGTCAGCAACGGGACACGCACGATGAGGGACCCTCTCGTCGGGGACGGGACGGACATCCGGCCCGTCGAGGAACGGGCCGGCATCCAGCCCACTGTGGTGCGGGCCCGGGCCCTGGTCCGTCCGGAGCACTGGGAAGGGGCCGGATGGAGCACGCTTCTGACGCCCCGTGAGGGACAAGAGGAATGTCGACGGACAACAGGGGCCGGGGATCCGGGACGATTCCGGCCGGATCCCCCGGCCGCCCGCGACGGCGCGGCTCCAGCGACGACAGCGTGTCCGCGCCGACGGCATGAACTCCCCTGCCCTCTCGGGTAGTTCAGCCGCAGGGAGCATCAGCATACGTAACTCCCGTTCCGGCGAGGAACACCGGGTCCGGCTGCGGGCAAAGCTGCCGGACGGCACGTGGGGCGGCTGGTCGGCGGAACGAACCGTGACGACGGGTGAGTGAGGCCGCGCGTCCGCTGCCGCCGGTGATGGCGGGCGGCCCGGCCCCACCCGGCCTGCGCCGCACGAAGGAAACCGTCACCTGACCGGCTGTCCCCAGGTGCGCGCACCCCCGTGGCCGCGTTGGCTGCTGACCAGGCAGCACGGACGTTTCCCGACCCTCGGCGGCGCATGGGACGTACCGCCGACCGTGCCGCCGGAGGCCAGCCCATGCACACCTCGCGACTCCTCCTGCGCACCGGTCCGGCCCTGGTGGCCGCCGCCGCGCTGCCCCTCGTCCTCGCCGGTCCGTCCACCGCCGCCTCGGGCATCTCCGTCAGTACCACCGGCTCCACCGTCTCGGTGGTGACCAGCGCGTGCGCGCAGATCAACGGCAGCTGGGGCAAGGCGGCCCTGCTCACCAGCCGGCAGGCGAACTTCGCGCAGGGCCGGCAGATGGCCCTGGCGGGCACGACCGTCAGCCAGTCCGCGGCCTGGCCGGGAGTGCGCCCGGGGACGTACACGGTGGTCGTGGTCTGCTCCAGCGGCAGCACGGCGGGCACCCAGTCGGTGGTCGTATCCTCGCCCTCGGCGCCGACGATCTCCGCCACGTCCTCGCCGGCCCCGTCCCGTGGTGTGCTGGGCGGCCTGGGCGGCGCCGCCCGGGACTACGGCCCGCTGACGCTGGGCCTCGGCGCGGCGCTGGTCGGCACCGGCGTGATCGCCACGGGGTGGTACCTTCGCCGCCGTTCGAAGCCGTACCGGCTCTGAGCAACGCGTCGAACGGCACGGCCGTACCGGCTCAGCGCGGGGCTCAGCCGGCGTCGGGCAGGTCGTCGAACTCCGTCAGGGCATGGGTGAGCCACTGGGTCCAGAACGTCTCCAGGTCGATGCCGGCGCGCAGCACGAGATGACGCAGCCGGTCCTCGGGGGCGTCCCGGTCCGGTGGGAAGTCGCGCTGCTCGATCTCCTGGTACTCGGTCAACTGGCGCCGGTGCAGCTCCAGATGGCGGCGCAGGTCCGCCCCCAGGCCCGCCGTGCCGACCACCGCCGCCGCGCGCAGCCGGAGCAGGAGCGTGTCCCGCAGCGGCTTGGGGTCCTGGGCGGCGGCGGTCCAGCGGGCCAGTTCGGCGCGGCCCGCGGGCAGCACCTCGTAGCTCTTCTTCTGCCCGCGGGCGGGCTGTTCGGACGGCAGGGTGCGGATGAGCCCCTCGGCCTCCAGCTTCCCCAGCTCGCGATAGATCTGCTGGTGCGTCGCGGACCAGAAGTAGCCGATCGACTTGTCGAACCGGCGGGTCAGTTCCAGTCCCGACGACGGCTTTTCCAGCAGGGCGGTGAGGATCGCGTGCGGGAGTGACATGGGTTCATCCTAGGGACGCGCGGGACGAGCCCTACAGCGTCGCCGCCAGCTCCGTACCCTGCTTGATCGCCCGCTTGGCGTCCAGCTCGGCCGCGACGTCCGCACCGCCGATCAGATGCACGCTGCGCCCGGCGGCGGTCAGGGCGTCGTACAGGTCGCGGCGCGGCTCCTGGCCGGTGCACAGGACGACCGTGTCGACCTCCAGGACCGTGCTCTCCTCGCCGACGGTGATGTGCAGGCCCGCGTCGTCGATCCGGTCGTAGCGCACGCCCGGCACCATGGTCACGCCGCGGTGCTTCAGTTCGGTGCGGTGGATCCAGCCGGTGGTCTTGCCGAGTCCGGCGCCGACCTTGGTGGTCTTGCGCTGGAGCAGGTGGACCTGGCGCGGCGGGGCCGGCCGCTCGGGCGTGGCGAGCCCGCCGGGCACCCGGTAGTCCATGTCGACGCCCCAGGCGCGGAAGTACGTCGCCGGGTCCTCGCTCGCCTTGTCGCCGCCGTCGGTGAGGTACTCGGCGACGTCGAAGCCGATGCCGCCGGCACCGAGGACGGCGACCCGGTCGCCGACGGGGGCGCCGTCGCGCAGGACGTCCAGGTAGCCGAGGACGCGAGGGTGGTCCACGCCGGGGATGTCGGGGGTGCGCGGGGTGACGCCGGTAGCGACGACGACCTCGTCGTAACCGCCGACCGTCTCGGGGGTGACCCAGGTGTCGAGGCGTACGTCGACCCCGTGCGCGTCGAGCTGGTGGCGGAAGTAGCGCAGGGTCTCGTCGAACTCCTGCTTGCCGGGGACCTTGCGGGCGACGTTGAGCTGGCCGCCGATCTCGCTCGCAGCGTCGAACAGCGTGACCTCGTGGCCGCGTTCGGCGGCGGAGACCGCGCAGGCCAGACCCGCCGGTCCGGCACCGACGACGGCGACACGCTTCTTCAGCCGGGTCGGGGAGAGCACCAGCTCGGTCTCGTGGCAGGCGCGCGGATTGACCAGGCAGGAGGTGATCTTCCCGCTGAAGGTGTGGTCGAGGCAGGCCTGGTTGCAGCCGATGCAGGTGTTGATGGCCTCCGGGGTGCCGGCGGCGGCCTTGGCGACGAAGTCGGGGTCGGCGAGCATCGGGCGGGCCACGGAGACCATGTCGGCGAAGCCGCCGGCCAGCAACTCCTCGGCGAGTTCCGGGGTATTGATGCGGTTGGTGGTCACCAGGGGCACCGACACCTCGCCCATGAGCTTCTTGGTGACCCAGGTGTAGGCGCCGCGCGGTACCGAGGTGGCGATGGTGGGGATGCGGGCCTCGTGCCAGCCGATGCCGGTGTTGATGATCGTCGCCCCGGCGGCCTCGACCGCCTTGCCGAGCGTGACGACCTCCTCCAGCGAGGAGCCGCCGGGGACCAGGTCGAGCATGGAGAGCCGGTAGATGACGATGAAGTCCTCGCCGACGGCCTCGCGCACCCGCTTGACGATCTCGACGGGGAAGCGCATCCGGTTCTCGTAGGAGCCGCCCCAGCGGTCGGTGCGCTGGTTGGTCTGCGCGGCGATGAACTCGTTGATGAGGTAGCCCTCGGAGCCCATGATCTCCACGCCGTCGTAGCCGGCCTGCCGGGCGAGGCAGGCGGCGCGGGCGTAGTCGTCGATGGTCCGTTCGATGTCGGCGTCGGTCAGCTCGCGCGGCACAAAGGGGCTGATCGGCGCCTGGAGCGGGCTCGGCGCGACGAGGTCCTGGTGGTAGGCGTACCGCCCGAAGTGCAGGATCTGCATCGCGATCCGGCCGCCCTCGCGGTGCACGGCCTCGGTGACCATGCGGTGCTGCTCGGCCTCCGCCTCGGTGGTGAGCCGGGCACCGCCCTCGTACGGCCGGCCCTCGTCGTTGGGCGCGATGCCGCCGGTGACGATGAGGCCGACGCCGCCACGCGCCCGGGCCGCGTAGAAGGCCGCCATCCGCTCGAAGCCGCGCTCGGCCTCCTCCAGGCCGACGTGCATGGAGCCCATGAGCACGCGGTTGGGCAGGGTGGTGAAGCCCAGGTCGAGCGGGGTCATCAGATGCGGGTAACGGCTCATCGGGCCCTCCGTGCGCGGTGTCGTCGCCTCTTGTTGTAGAGGACGCGAACCCCTTTATGCAACTAGTTGCATAACCGACGGAGGGTGACCCCAGCCACTCTGTGACCACTCGTATGTACAGGCGAGCGCACCGGCACGGATCCGGCGAACGTACGCCCCGGACGGCGAGGAGCCGGCCGGGGCGCTGTCATCGCGCTGCGCGATCGGCGTCAGGCGCTCTCCAGGCGCAGATGCAGGTCCCGCTCCTGGTCGCCGGAGGCCGCGCAGGTCTCCTGGACGGTGAAGATGGAGTCCAGGGTGTGCCGGAACCGGTTCACCGCCCAGTAGCCGCCCTGGACGTCCGCCTGGACGGACGCGCCGAGGTGGACCGGCGCACAGTGCGGCACGTGTTCGTCCGCGACGTCGTACGTGCCGAGCCACACCATCGGCCGGACCTCGTGGAACTGCTGCGGCACCTCGTCCGCGCCCCGGTCGGAAGCGAAGCAGGACCTCAGGGCGTCGAAGACGATCCGGGCGTCCTCCTTGGAGCCGCTGATCTCCACCGTGACGGTTTCCGGATGCGACCGCTCCGTGTGTGCCATTGATCGCTCCTTTCGTGGCCGTGCTGCGGTGGAAGGGAGTACCCCGCCGAACCGCGTCCATCCTCAGGAAAGCACCACCGGCCGCGGAACACACCCCCAGCCGGGCTCAGCCGCGCGAGAACTTGTACGTCTTGCTGTCCGTGAGGATGCAGAAGCCGGGCGACATCACGATCACGCGCAGGATGCCGGTGCGCCGGTCGTAGTCGATGCCCTCCACCTCGAAGGTGCCGGAGCAGGAGCTGCGCAGCGGCAGCTGGCGCAGGGCGGTGACGTGGCCGGTGACGTCCGAGGAGCCGGGCGTGGCCGACAGGTCGATCCGGAGCAGCGGCTTGGTCATGCCGAAGAGGGTGCCGTCGGGGTCGTCCGAGGAGCACAGCAGGGTGGTGGGGCCGGAGAAGTCGCAGCCCTGGACGTCACGGACCGGGTGGTCCAGGTTCACCTTCGAGGCCAGCGGGAGGTTCGCCGAGGGCGAGGTGCTCGCGTTGACGCCCGGGGTCGGGAAGACCAGGAAGCGGTTCATCGTGCCCCACTCGCCCGAGAGCATCCACTGGCCGTCGGGGGAGATCGCGTCCCAGGAGTTGTTCAGGGCCTCGCCGGGGCTGAGCGTGTGCACGTACTCCGACCAGGTGCCGTCGGGCGCCTGCGCGCGGTACATCTTCGCATTGCCCGAGTCCTCCTGGTAGGGCTCGATGTAGTAGCCGTTGTAGGAGGCGTCGGGGTCGCCGACGTGGTTCCAGCCGCGGACGGAGACACTGAGCGGGATGGTGCCGATGCCGGTGTACCGGTTGGGGCTGTTCGCCGGGACCTCCACCGAGGTCAGGCCCTGGCTCTCGGTCAGCGGGTCGGCGCGGTCGGAGCCGGTCTCCGTCCAGGTGTCGGCGGCGGACGCGGGCGCGGGGGCGGCGAGGGACACGACGGCGGCGGTGGCCAGGGTGACGAGTCCGGCGAGGACTGCGTGACAACGTTGCCGGGCGGGCGCGGGCATGGCCGACTCCTCGGGCGGGGGGACGGGTACTCGGTCGGCGGACAGTCTGGCGTGGCGCGGTAGTCATGTACAGACCAATACAGCAACATGGGCGTGAACTCTCCCGGCCCGCGCACGGCGCGTGCAGGATGTGCGGGACGGGAACCCGTGCGGGGCACGGCGGGACGGCGCGGGAGCGGACGCCGGGCACGGCGGCTCCGGCGGACGTGCGCCGCCGTGGTGAGAGATGGTGGAGGTAGCCGGCGAGGGTGCCGGGGAGTCGGGTGTGACGCGGTGGACCAAGGGGAGCCGGCACGGGGGACGACGTGCCGAGCCGACGGGCGAAGGCGGTGCAGGGCATGGGTGCAGCCGAGGCTCCGGTGACGCAGGGCGGCGAGCCGGTGCGCGGCCCGGTGCGCCCGGGCGGCCTGCTCGACGTGCTGGGCGTGGCGTCGGTGGTGCTGGACACCGACGGCCGGATCGTGCTGTGGAGCCCGCAGGCCGAGGAGCTGTTCGGGTACAGCGCGGGCGAGGCGCTCGGCCAGTACGCCGCCCGGCTCATGGTCCACGAGCGGCATTTCGAGCTGGTCGGCAGGCTCTTCGCCGATGTGATGCGCACCGGGCAGAGCTGGGCCGGCGGCTTCCCGATCCGGCACAAGGACGGCAGCACCCGCGTGGTGGAGTTCCGCAACATGCGGCTGCTGGACGACCGCGGTGACGTGTACGCGCTCGGACTCGCCGCCGACCAGTCGACCGTACGGCGGCTGGAGCAGGACGTGGCGCTGTCCGAGCGGGTGGTGAAGCAGTCGCCGAGCGGGCTCGCCGTCCTGGACCCGCAGTTGCGGTTCGTCTCGGTGAACCCGGCGCTGGAGCGGATCAACGGGCTGTCCGCCGCCGAGCACGTGGGGCGCCCGCTGCACGAGGTCGTGCCCCTGCTGGAGACCGACGTCCTGGAGGCGGAGGCCCGGCGGGTGCTGGACACCGGCGTGCCGCTGATCGACCGGCTCGTGGTGGGCCGTACCGCGGCCGACCCGGAGGAGGACCACTCCTGGTCGCTGTCGCTGTACCGCCTGGACGACGCGCTGGGCAACGTGCTCGGCGTCGCGGCCTCCATCGTCGACATCACCGAGCAGCACCGGGCCTCCCTGGAGGCCGAGGCGGCCCGGCGCCGGCTGGCGGTCATCGCCGACGCCTCCGCCCGGATCGGGACGACGCTGGAGCTGGACCGCACCGCCTGCGAGCTGGCCGACGTCGCCGTGCCGGAACTCGCCGACGTGGCCGCCGTGGACCTGCTGGACCCGGTGGTGGAGGGCCGGCGCAGCACGCTGGGCCCGGCGGAGCCGGCGGTGATCCGGGCCCTCGCCGTGCGTCCGCAGGACGGCTCCGACGCGCTCCGGGCCGCCGACCGGCCCGGCCGGATCGCGACGTACGGCCCCGACCGCCTGGTCACCGAGTGCGTGCGCTCCGGTGAGGCGGTGCTGGTGCGGCAGGTCAAGGACGAGGACCTGCCGCGCATCGCCCGCTCCCCCGAGGCCGCCGCGCTGCTGGCCCGGGCGGGACTGCACTCGTATCTCGCGGTACCGCTGATCGCGCGCGGCGAGGTGCTCGGCGCCCTGGACCTCAAACGCACCCGCAATCCGGCGCCGTTCGACGAGGACGACGTCCTGCTCGCCCGGGAGCTGGCCGCCCGCGCGGCGGTGCAGATCGACAACGCGCGCTGGTACCAGAACGCTCGCAACACCGCCCTCACCCTCCAGCGCAGTCTGCTGCCCAGTCATCCGCCGGTCACCACCGGCCTGGAGGTGGCCTCGCGCTACCAGCCGGCCGGGGCCACCAGCGAGGTCGGCGGCGACTGGTTCGACGTGATCCCGCTGGAGGGTGGCAAGACCGCGCTCGTGGTCGGCGATGTGATGGGCAGCGGCATCAGCGCGGCCGCGACCATGGGCCGGCTGCGTACGGCGACCACCACGCTGGCCGCCCTCGACCTGGACCCGGCGATGCTGCTGGAGCACCTGGACAGCACGACGTCGGCCCTGGACCACTCCATCGCGACCTGTGTGTACGCGGTCCACGATCCGCATCTGCGGCAGTGCCGGATCGCCAACGCCGGCCATCTTCCGCCGGCCCGGGTCCGCCCCGGCCGGCCGCCGGAACTGCTCGACCTGCCCACCGGGGTGCCGCTGGGGGTGGGCGGGGTCGGCTTCTCCACCGTCGCCGTCGACTTCGAGCCCGGCGACGTGCTGGTGTTCTACACCGACGGGCTGGTGGAGACCCGCCGCCACTCGCTGGACGAGCGCCTGGACTTCCTGCTGTCCCTGCTCGACGACCCCGCACGCCCGCTGGAGGAGACCTGCGACTTCCTCCTGCGGACCCTGCACCACCCCGACAACCACGACGACGTGGCCCTGCTCATCGCTCGGGCACAGCAACTGCCTTAATACTTACGGCAGTTCACCGATCACCACATGCGCGTACAGCTCCTCCGACACCATCAGACGAGCCGTCAGGCCGGCGTCGGCGAAGGCCTCTACGGCGGCCGGTGCCTGGCGTTCGCTGGTCTCGGTCAGCAGGCAGCCGCCCGGGGCGAGCCACTCACGCGCCCCGGCGGCCACTCTGCGCAGTACGTCGAGGCCGTCCGCGCCGCCGTCCAGCGCCACCAGCGGCTCGTGGTCGCGGGCCTCCGCCGGCAGCAGCGGCACCTCGGCGGTGGGGACGTAGGGCACGTTGGCCATGAGGACGCCGACGCGGCCGCGCACGTGCGAGGGCAGGGCGTCGTAGAGGTCGCCCTCGTGCGCCCGGCCGCCGAAGGGGGCGAGGTTGCGGCGGGCACAGCGGACGGCGGCCGGGTCGATGTCCGCGGCGTGCACCTCGGCACCGTCCAGGGCGGCGGCGAGGGCCGCGCCGAGGGCACCGGAACCGCAGCACAGGTCCACGACGACGGACGCGTCCGGCGCCTGGGCCAGCGCCTGGCCGACGAGGAACTCGGTACGGCGGCGGGGCACGAACACCCCCGGTTCCACGTGGATGCGCAGACCGTGGAACTCGGCCCAGCCGAGGACCTGTTCGAGCGGGAGCCCGGCGACACGCCGGTCCACCATCGAGGTCAGCTCTTCGGCGCTGCGGGCGGTGGCGAGGATCAACTCGGCCTCGTCCTCGGCGAAGACGCACCCGGCGGCGCGCAGCGCGGAGACGACGGCGGAAGGGGAAGAGGGGGAAAGCACGGCGGGCGAGAGCCTTTCGGGAGCGCGATACCGGATGGGCGCTCCCGCGGTCACCGCTGCCGGTGCACCGCGCCGTCCTGAGGAGAGAGCACCCCGGCTGACACAGCGGTGATGGGTCCCACCTCCTCGGCGATCGGGGCCGCGACCGTTCGCGACCGGACGGCCACCCTACACCGACGGCCGCGCGGGGTCGCCGTACCGGGGCCGCCGGGAAAAACGGGTGACGCCCGGCCCGGACCGTGGTTACGATCCCGGCGATGACCACTCACTCGACTCAGCGATTGGGGGTCCCGTCCGCGCAAGGTGAGTGCTGATGCCCACCTCGACCGCGTACCGGGACACCCGGCTTTCCCTGTGGCAGCGTGTGCGTGCGTACGCCGTGCCACCGTCCATGATCGAGCTGGCCGCCGGCCGCCGTGCCGTCGGGGACTGGGCGGGGGCCTGCGCCGCCGCCCGGGTCGACGTCGACCTCGATCTGCGTTCCGTCGCCCGCGCCCACGGCCGGGAACTGGCGGCCCTGCTCCGCACCGATCTCCGCCATCTCGCCCCCGACCTGCTGCGCTGGCACATGCCGAGGATCGCGCCCGACGGGCTGCTGCGCCCGGGGCTGACCCTCACCCTGGCCCGGTACGGCACCTCCGGCCGGGCCGGTCCGCTGCATCTCGTGGCCCGTACCCCGCCGGCCTGGGCCGATGCCGGCCAGCGGATCAGCCTCGCCCTGTGGGATCCGGCCCGCGCGCACAGCGGCGGCCATCCGCATCCCCGCCCGAACCGTCGCTACCGGCTCGATCTGCACCGGCACCTGTGGGACGCCCGCAGGACCGCCGAACTGCGCGACCGCTCGGGCGCCGGCGGGCCCGCGCCGCCGGACGCCGACCCGCTGGGGCTCGCGCCGCCGGAGCAGGGCTGTGCCGTGGGCCGGTGGGCGGCCGAGGCGCGCGTCCTGCTGGGCGCCGAGAAACGGTCCGCCGGCGTCTTCGCCGTACGGCTCGGCAGCCGGCACCGGCTGATCCTGGCGGTGGACGCGGACGACACCCCGGAGCCGACCGGACACCGGCACGCGGCCGGACAGGCCGACGAACTCCCCGGCCTGTCCGGGCCACGGCCCCGTGACCACCCGCACCTCGTCGCGGACGGCGACGGTGCGCCCTGTCCGCGGATCGTCGCCCAGCGCGTGCCGGGCGGCCTGCGCGCCGTGCCGGTGCTGCCCGACGCGGCGACCTGGGTGACACCCGATCTGGAGTTGCTGCGGGCCGGGCTGCTCGGCCCGGACCGGCTGCATCCCCTGGTGGCCGCCGCGCTGGCCCCCGGCCACCGGCCGCAGGGGCCGCCGCCCGACGCCGATCCGGTGGCCGGGGCCCATGTCGTGGAGTGCCGGGGCGAGCGGCACCGGATCGGCCTGGTCGACGGTGTCCTGGTCCCACTGGACCACGCCCCGGACGAGATCCGGCGCGAGGAGCTGCTGGCCTCGCTCGGTGGTCCTGCGCTGCCCTGCCTGCGGGTCATCGACGAGGCGCACCGGCGTCCGGACTGCCTCACCGGCGTCCGCGAGCGACTGGACCACGGCGACAGCGCCGGGGCCCTGGCCGTGGTCGAAGCGCTGCTGGGTCCTCAGGCGGTGCTGCGCGACGGTCCACTGCGGGACGCACTGGCGGCCGCGGCCGAACGGCGCATCGCCCACGGTATCTACCGGGCCGGCCTGACCGGCCCCGCCCACGCCCCGGCCGACCCGTACCGCAACCGGATCCGGCACCGGCAGCCCAACCGTCTGCACTGAACTCCCTTTATTTCTTGCCCCGTTGGCGCAAACCCCTTCCCTTCTCCCGACTTCAGGTGATGCCACATGACTCCTTCCGCCCTGCCCGCCCTCCCTCAACTCGACGTAGCCGAGACTCTGTTGACCCTGCTCCGCGACACCACCACCGAGCCGCGCGCCGACATCCAGCTGGAGGCGCTGACCCTGGCCGTGGCCGCCGACCTCCCGGTCCTGCTGTGGGGCGAGCCCGGCATCGGCAAGACGGCCGCGCTGACCCAGCTCGCCGCCGCTCTGGACCTGCCGCTGACCACCGTGATCGCGAGCGTGCACGAGCCGTCCGACTTCTCGGGGCTGCCCGTCGTGGGCGACGATCCCGCCGTACAGGGCGTGCCGATGGCGCCGCCGGACTGGGCGGTGCGGCTGGTGCGTGCCGGGCGGGGGCTGCTGTTCCTGGACGAGCTGTCCACCGCTCCCCCGGCCGTGCAGGCGGCGCTGCTGCGGCTCGTGCTGGAGCGGCGGATCGGTGCGCTGCGGCTGCCGGCCGGGGTGCGGATCGTGGCCGCCGCCAACCCGCGCTCCTCGGCCGCCGACGGCTGGGAACTGAGCCCGCCGCTCGCCAACCGGTTCGTGCATCTGCAGTGGGTCCACGACCACGACGTCGTCGTACGCGGTCTCGGCGGGACCTGGCCGCGGGCCACCCTGCCCCGGCTCGACGCCGAACGGCTGCCCGAGGCGGTGGACTTCGCCCGGCGCGCGGTGTGCGCCTTCCTTCAGGCGCGGCCGGGGCTCGTGCACCGGCTGCCCAGTGGGGAGAGCCGGCGGGGCGGGGCATGGCCGTCGCCGCGGAGCTGGGAGGCGACCCTGCGGCTGATCGCCTTCGCCACGTCCGCCGGATCCTCGCGGGACGTG
Organism: Streptomyces sp. CoH27; assembly: GCF_020181035.1. GTDB lineage: Bacteria > Actinomycetota > Actinomycetes > Streptomycetales > Streptomycetaceae > Streptomyces > Streptomyces camelliae. The sequence goes on along the minus strand of NZ_JAIQYY010000004.1, from coordinate 220,980 downwards.
CTGTCGCTGCTGGTCCGGGGCACCGTGGGCGACGGTCCGGGGCTGGAGTTGCTGGCGAGCCTGGACCGGATGGACCTGCCCGACCCGGAGTCGCTGCTGGCCGACCCGGCCGGTGCCGTGCTGCCCGAGCGCGGGGATCTGCGCCAGGCCGCGCTGGACGGAGTGGTGGCCGCGGTGCGGGGGCGACCGGAGCGGGCCCGCTGGGACGCGGCCTGGGCGTTGCTGGTGCGGGCGATGGAGACCGGCGCGCCGGACGTGGTGGTCGTCCCGGCGACCACGCTGGCCTCGCTGCGCCGGGAGGACTGGGAGGTGCCGGCGGCGGTCGAGCGGCTGGCCGGGGTGGTGTCCCTGTCCCGGCGGGCCGACGAGGCCGCCCGCCGCTCCGTGCGGACCGCCGGGGCCCGGCGATGACGACGCGGACACCCGGGGCGCTGGACCTCGGCAAGCTCTTCGCGGCCCGGCTGCACGCGGCCCGCGCCCGGCCGTACCTGGCGACCGCGTTGTTCGCGCTGCGCCCGGTGGAGTCACGGCAGGTGCCGACGATGGGGGTCGACCAGTACTGGCGGTGCTACGTCTCCCCGGCGTTCGTGGACCGCACTGCGCTGGAGGAACTGGCCGCGGTGTGGGTGCACGAGGTGGCGCATCTGCTGCGCGACCACCACGGGCGCGGCGACCGGATCGCGCGCGAGCGCGGACTGACCGGCCCGGCGGAGCGGCTCCGGATGAACATCGCCGCGGACTGCGAGATCAACGACGACGTCTACGGCGACGGTCTGGTGTGTCCCGAGGACGCGGTGACACCGCAGAAACTGGGGGTGCCCGCAGGCTGGTTGATGGAGGACTACCTACGGCATGTCCGGCTCGGGCCGCCGCTGGACCGGCTGGGGTGGCTGGACTGCGGCAGCGGCGCGGACGGGCTGGAGCGGGCGTGGGAGCTGGGCCCCGACGGCGCACACGGGCTCAGCGAGCAGGAGCGGGACGCGGTGCGCTTCCGCGTGGCCCAGGGCATCAAGGGCGCTCCCGGCAGCGCCCCGCAGAGCTGGCGGCGCTGGGCGGAAGAGGTGTTCCATCCGCCGCAGCCGTGGCGGCAGTTGCTGGGCTCGGCGCTGCGCTCGGCCGTCTGTGCACCGGGTGCGGGCGAGGACTATCACCGCGGCCGTCCGGCACGACGCTCGGCCGGAGTGCCCAAGGTGGTGCTGCCGAGCCTGCGGCGCCGTCCGCCCCGGGTCTGCGTGGTCGTCGACACCTCGGGCTCGGTCAGCGACGCCGAACTGGGCAGTGCGCTGCTGGAGGTGGCCGCCATCTGCCGGGCCCTGGGCGGACGGCGGGACCTGGTCTCCGTGCTGTCCTGCGACGCCGCGGCCCGGACCGTGCAGCCGCTGTGCCGGGCAGAGGGCATCGAGCTGACGGGCGGTGGCGGGACGGACCTGCGCGCCGGGTTCGCGCGGGCACTGCGGACCCGGCCCGACGTGGTGGTGGTGCTGACCGACGGCCAGACCCCGTGGCCCGAGGCGCGGCCCGCCTGCCGGACCGTGGTGGGCCTCTTCTCCCGGGCCGGCGGGTCGTACGACGAGAACGATCCCGACTACCGACCGGACGAACCACCCGCGTGGGCACGGGTGGTGACGATCGGTTCCGGGCCGGGCTGACACACCGGCAGGGGCACCGCCCCAGGCCGGGCGGTGCGCTCCCTGTCCTCGGTGGCCGGTGCCGGATCAGACGCCGACCGTCTCCTCGATCTCCTCCTCGGTCTCCGCTTCCGCCTCCGCCTGGTCCGCCGCCGTCCGCTGCACGGCGGGAGCGGCGGTCGGCCCGGCGGTGGCCGTCTCGCCGTGGGCGGCCGCGTGCCGGGCGCGCCGGGGCCGCTCGTACAGGGCCGCGATCCCGGTCACCACGAGGCCCGCCAGCAGCCAGGCCGCGAGGGTCCATACAGTGCGCGCGAGGCCGTCGTCGCCGAAGTACAGCAGGCTGCGGATGCCCTCGACGAAGCCGGCGCCGTTCCAGAAGGCGTGCAGGGTGCCGAAGAAGCCGTTCTGCAGCTCGGGGCGGAACAGGCCGCCGGAACTGGTGAAGTTCAGCATCACGAACAGCACCATCATGGTGAGCGTGGTCCACCGCTTCAGGAAGGTGTGCAGGCCGACGCCGATGAGGAGGATGCCCGCCGAGTACAGCCACGCCATGCCGAACACGCTCGCGAGGTCGTGGTGCGCGAGATGGAACACCGGCCCGGCGAGCAGCGTGCCGATACCGCCGACCACGGCGGAGACACCGAGCGCGAGCAGCGCCCGTACCCGCATCGGCAGCTCGGCGCCCGCGGCACCGAGGGCGGCGACCGAGGCGTAGGAGCCGATGCTGACCGCGATCAGCAGGAAGAACAGGCCCTGGCCCGTGGGGTCGTCGGCGACCGGCGCGGCCACGTCGGTGACCTTCAGCGGCACACCCTGCTCCGCGGCGACCGGAGTGAAGACCTTCTCGACGGCCGTCGCGCCCATGTCGGAGGCGGCGCTGGCCACGAGCAGCTCGGGCTTGTGTGCGCTCGGCACATAGGCGCCGGTCACATCGCGGGACTTCAGAAGGTGTACGGCGTCGGCACGGGTGGCGACCGTACGGACGTCGAGCTTGTCCCCCGCGGTGTCCTTGACCGTCTGGGCGAACACCTTCGCCTGCGGGGTGGTGCCGACGACGGCGACCGGCAGGTGGTGCGGCTCGGGGGTGACGAAGGCCCCCATGTACGCCAGCCCCATGCCTATGCACATCAGCAGCGGGGTGATCAGGTGCGTGAGCACATGGCGCAGTGCCGGTGACCTCATCGCGCAGACCTCCAAAGGTTGGCTTATACAACTCTCAGTTTAAGTTGTACTATACAACTAGAACGCCTGAGGAGGTATTCCCGTGAGCGCAGCGGAGTCGGCCGTCGAGACGATCCAGCGCGAGATGACGATCTTCGCCCGCCGGGCCCGTGCCTCGGCGGGCCGTATGCACCCCGAGCTGTCGCTGGTGTCGTACACCCTGCTCGGCCATCTGGAGGAGCAGGGCGGCTGCCGGGCGACGGACCTGGCGGCGCACTACGCCCTGGACAAGTCCACGGTGAGCCGCCAGGTGGCGGCACTGGAGCGGGCCGGGCTGATCGAGCGCCGGCTGGACGCGGAGGACCACCGGGTCCAGGTGCTGCATCTGACGGAGGCGGGCCAGGAGATCCTCGACCGGGTCACCCGCAGCCGCCGGGCCGCCTTCCGCGAGCGGCTCACCGGCTGGCCGGAGGAGGACCTGATCCGCTTCGCGGCCTATCTGGAGCGGTACAACGGGGGCCCGGGCGGTACCGGGTCCGACTGACCGGAGCCGGGCGCCCCGGCTCCGGCAGCGGTACGACCGGGACGCGCCCCCACGTACGCGTGCCGGCTACGCCAGCGGTACCGCCGCGCGGTCACCGGCCAGGTGCTCCGGGGCGCGGGCCGCGCCGAACGCGGTACGGCGGCGCAGCCGGAAACCCAGCGACTCGTACAGCCGGATCGCGTTCGTGTTCTGCGCGCCCGTGTGCAGGAACGGCGTCTCGCCACGCTCGCGGATGCCGTGCGCCACCGCGCGGATCAGCCGGGTGGCGAGGCCTTCGCCGCGGTGGGCCGGGTCGGTGCAGACCGCGCTGATCTCGGTCCAGCCCGGCGGGTGCAGCCGTTCCCCCGCCATCGCGATCAGCGCGCCGTCGCGGCGGATGCCGAGGTAGGTGCCGAGTTCGATGGTCCGCGGCAGAAACGGTCCGGGCTGGGTGCGGGCCACGAGGTCGAACATCTCGGGTACATCGGCCGGGCCGAGCGGGACCGCTTCCGCGTCCGGCTCTGCGACGAGGCCGTCGTCCACGAGCTGAACGCCCTCGACCCGGAAGGTGATCTCCCAGTCCTCCGGCGCCTCACCGCTGAACCCCAGCAGCGGGACCTCGGCACCGGGACCCGCCAGCGCGGCGGCATCCGCCCAGTCCCGCGCGTCCGGCTCGTCGGGCAGGGCGAGCCACGGGGAGACGTCCACCGGGTACCGCAGCACCCGCCCGCGCCGCTCGGCGAAGCGGGCGTGCGGGCCGGTCAGCGCGGCCAGGGCGGGGTTGTCGAGGATGTGCGGGCCGGCGGATCCGGCCAGGGCCTGAGAGGTGGCGGCGGCGGAATCGGCCATGCCCTGAGGGGCAGTGGCCGTGACGGCCGGATCGTCCAGGAGCTGCGGGGCGGCGGTGGCCGGGGCGCCGCCCGGGCCGACTATGTGGCTCATGCGGCCACCTCGATGACGATCTTGCCGCGGGTGTGCCCGTCCTCCACGGCGCGCAGCGCCGCGCCGGCCTGCTCCAGGGGGAAGGTGCGGGTGACGTGCGGCTTCAGGTCGCCGCGTACGACGAGGTCGGCGACCGCGTCCAGAACGGCGGCGGTGCGGGCGCGTTGCACCCGGTCCCCGCCCAGCGCGGCGACCGCCTCCAGCGGGGAACCGGCCGTGATCAGCTTGCCGCGGTCCTTCAGCAGCTCGGCGGCCTCCGCCAGCACCGGGCCGCCGATCAGGTCGTACACCCCGTCGATCCCGTCGGGGGCGGCGGCCCGCACCCGCTCGACGAGGCCGGGACCGGAGGCCACATGGACGGCGCCGAGCGACTCCACGAAGTCCTTCTTGCCCTCGCTCGCCACGCCCACGACCCGCAGTCCGAAGGCGCGGGCGATCTGCACGACCGCGCTGCCGACCCCGCCGCCCGCGCCCGTCACCAGCAGGGTCGTCCCGCCCGGCAGGCCGAGCTGGCGGACGCCGTCGTAGGCGGTGGCCGCGGCGACCGGGAGGGTGGCGGCGTCACGGAAGGACAGCGCGGCCGGCTTGTGGGCGGTCACGTCGGCGGAGAGGAGCGCGTACTCCGCATATCCGCCGTGGACCGTGCTGCCGAACACCTCGTCGCCGACCGCGAACCCGGTCACACCCGGGCCGGTCTCCGCCACGACCCCGGCGGCCTCACTGCCGAAGACCGTGGGGAAGTCGCGGGGGTCTTCGCCGGGGCGGAGAAAGCCCTGGCGCATTTTCCAGTCGACGGGGTTCACCCCGGCCGCGCGGACCGCGATCAGGATCTCGCCGGGGCCGGGGTGCGGCCGGTCCAGCTCGGTCAGCGCCTCGGCCTCCGGTCCGCCGTGCCGCGTATAGACGTATGCCTTGGGCATGCAATTTCCTCGCTTCTCTCGCGCTGTCACCGGTGTACCGGCGCCGGCATCGAGCGCAAAGGAGAAGCGCCGCAGAGCTATTCCCCGGGCCCGAAAGAGTTCATACGGACGCAACGATCGCGCGGTGGCCTGGAAGATCCGGACAGTGAGCTGGGACGGAGCGCGGGATGTGACAGCGTACGGTTGACGGATGAACGTCACGCGAGGCTTCACGGGCCGCCCGCGCGTACACAACCCCGGGTTGCCTCCCGGCCAGTACGACGCGGGCGAGGACTGGCCCGTCCTGTCCGCCGAGGTCACCCCCGACCTCGCCCCGGCCGACTGGTCCTTCCGTATCGACGGCCTGGTCGAGCGGCCGCACACCTGGGACTGGGACGCGGCGCACGCCCTGCCGGAGTCGGCGTACGCCGGGGACATCCACTGTGTGACCGGCTGGTCGAAGTTCGGCGTGCGGTTCGGCGGTGTCTCGCTGGACGCGTTCTTCCACAGGGTGCGGCCCCAGGCGTCCGCCACACATGCCGTCGCCCACTCCCACACGGGCTACACCGCCAATCTTCCACTCGCCGACCTCACCGGCGGGCGGGCCTGGATCGTCTGGGAGTACGACGGCGAGCCGCTGCCGTCCGAGCACGGCGGCCCGGCGCGGCTGATCGTGCCCCATCTGTACTTCTGGAAGAGCACCAAGTGGATCGCGGGTCTCACCCTGCTCGACCACGACGAGCCCGGCTTCTGGGAGCGCAACGGCTACCACGAGCGCGGCAATCCCTGGGAGGAGCAGCGGTACTCCGGTGACTGAGACGGTGACGACGAACCCGGCGGTGACCCGGTTCGCGGTGCCCGGGCGGATCGCGGTGAGTGACCAGGCCGCGGCGGTCTGGCAGACGGCCACACTCACGGAGATCCGGCGCGAGACAGCGCACGCGGCCACGTTCCGGCTGGCCGTGCCGGGCTGGGCGGGGCATCTGCCCGGACAGCATCTGCTGCTGCGGCTGACCGCGCCGGACGGCTACACGGCGCAGCGCCACTACTCCATCGCGTCGGCACCCGACGACTCCGGACACATCGAACTGACTCTCGACCATGTGCCGGACGGAGAGGTCTCCGGCTGGTTCCACACCGTGGCCCGGCCCGGGGACACGATCGAGGTGCGTGGACCGCTGAGCGGCTTCTTCGCCTGGAAAGGCGACCGGCCCGCGCTGCTGCTCGGTGCCGGTTCCGGGGTCGTACCGCTGATGTCGATGGTGCGGCACCACCGGCTGCGCGGCCTCACCGTGCCGCTGCGTCTGCTGGTGTCCGCGCGCAGCCCCGAGTCGCTGTTCTACGCGTCGGAGCTGGGCGCGGAGACGACGCCCGTGTTCACACGCAGCGCCCCACAGGGGGTGCCCGTGGGGCGTATGACGTCCGCACATGTGGCGCCCCTCCTGTCCGAGCAGCCTCCAGGTGGGTGGGAGGCCTATGTATGCGGGTCCAACGGCTTCGCCGAGCACGCCTCCCGGCTCCTGGTCGCCGCCGGCCAGCCGGTGGAACGGATCCGGATCGAACGCTTCGGCTGAACCTCCCGCCCGCTCCTTCGGGGAACCCTGTCCGAGCCCGGTGGCCAGCCACGTCCGTCCTCTGACGCCCGGGCACCCCGGTCGCACGCCGTAGGCCGGCCGTGTGGCCGTGGGGCGCGTGGCTCGTTCCGCGCTCCAAACGGGCTTGAACTCACGGTTCGCAGCGTGAACGAGGGGCACCGTACGGGGTACGAGACGGGTGTGGACGCTCGTGTGCGTGAGCGGCGGGGGGACGGCGGGCGCGCGACAGCGGTCCGTCGGCGCTCCAGCTCCGACGGGGCGAGGAGGTGGACATGCGGACCCGGGTGCGTGGCTGGCGCTGGCAGCGCAATCCGTTGCGGCGCCACTCGGACGTCGTGGAGGCGTGGACGGTGCTGGTGGTCACCGTCCTGCTGTTCGTGGTGGCGCCGCTGGCCGGGGCGGCCGCGGGCCTGCACGCTCATGACCAGGCCCGGGCGCTCGCGGCGGCGGCCCGCGCCGAACGCCACCAGGTGCGCGCCGTGGTGATCGGCGACCCGCCCCGTCGGGTACCGGCGGTGGAGGGCGACCGCCGGCGCCCCTATCGCGCCGAGGTCCGCTGGACCGAACCCGGCAAGGGCCCCCGTACCACCTGGGCCCGGGTGCCCTCCGGGACCCGTACCGGCGACACGGTCTCCGTGTGGTTCGACGCGCGGGGCCGCGCGGTCGCCCCGCCCCCGGGCGACGCGGCCGTCTGGCAGCACGCGGTGACCGTCGGCGTGTGTGCGGCGGGCGGTACGGCCGCTGTCGTGCTGTTCGGGTACGCCGTGGAGCGGCGGATCGCGCTGCGCCGCCGGATGGCGGAGTGGGAGCGCGCGTGGGCGCGGACCGGGCCGAGGTGGACCCAGCATCAGGCCTGACGGTCACCCGATCACCACGTTCCGCCCGACGCACACCGCCACTCCCGACAGCAAGCGCTCGCTCACCCTATGACCAGGCACGTCGACCACCAAGAAACCGTTCGGGCGCGCCTCCCGGGCCTGGTCAGTCCTCCGATCATCCACGTACGGTGAGCTGACGCACTGTCCCTTCACAAAGGCGGTTGTTGATGGCCCTGTTCGACCTTTCCCTCGCCGAACTGCACGCGTACCGCAGCGAGTCCACCGAACCCGAGGACTTCGACGCCTTCTGGGGCAAGACCCTGGAGGAGGCGCGCGAGCACGAGCTGGACGCCCGCTTCGAGCCGGTGGACACCGGGCTGTCGACGGTCGAGGTGTACGACGTGACGTTCGCCGGGTTCGGCGGTCACCCCGTCAAGGGCTGGCTGCGACTGCCGGCCGGCGCGACGGAGCCCCTGCCGCTGATCGTGGAGTTCGTCGGGTACGGCGGCGGGCGGGGACTGGCGCACGAGAACCTGCTGTGGGCCTCGACGGGCCGGGCGCACTTCACCATGGACACCCGTGGCCAGGGCAGCACCTGGGGCGCGGGGGGCGGCACGGCGGACCCGGTGGGCGCGGCCCCGGCGTACCCGGGCTTCATGACGCGGGGCATCGAGGCGCCCGAGAACTACTACTACCGGCGGGTGTTCACAGATGCCGTGCGCGCGGTCGAGGCGGCCCGTTCGCATCCGCTGACCGACGCGGCACGCACGGTGGCGCTCGGCGCCAGTCAGGGCGGCGGCATCGCCCTGGCCGTCGGCGGTCTGGTTCCGGATCTGGCCGCGATCGCGCCCGACGTGCCGTTCCTGTGCGACTTCCCGCGTGCGACGGTCCTGACGGACCGTCATCCGTACCGGGAGGTTGCCCTGTTCCTCAAGACGCACCGCGGCCGCTCGGCGGAGGTGCAGCGCACCCTGGCGTACTTCGACGGTGTGCACTTCGCGGCCCGGGGCCGGGCGCCGGCGCTGTTCTCGGCCGCTCTGGAGGACCAGACCTGTCCGCCGTCGACGGTGTTCGCGGCCTTCAACGCCTGGGCGCACGAGGACAAGGCGATCGAGGTGTACGACTTCAACGACCACGAGGGCGGCGGCCCCTTCCACGAGGCGGCGAAGGTGCGCTGGCTGCGGTCGTACGCCTGAGAGGCGGGGCGGGCTCCTGAGCCGGCGGGGCGGGTTTCGGCCGAACCGGCAGGCCGCTCTTCCCTCGTGGTTTAGACCAATGCTAATTGTGGTCGCGCAATGAGCCCGCACGGCTACGTCTTGTCACCACAGGAGGGCGCGGCATGGCCCGCACCACCCCGCACGAACCCGACCAGAGCCACGAATCCGCGCAGAGTCACGAATCCGCACCGCACGACGACCGGCCCCTGTACGGGCGGATCGCGGCTCTGCTGCTCGGCGAACTGCGCGCCGGCACCATTCCCCCGGGCGAACGGCTGCCGGGCGAACGGCACTTGGCCACGCACTACGGGGTCAGCCGGGAGACCGTCCGGCAGGCCCTGGAGGTGCTGCGGCGCGGCGGTCTGGTCGCGACCGACCGGCGCGGCAGCCACGCCACGCTGCCCGGCCGACCGGTCGAGGCCCCGGCGACGCCTGTGTTCCCGCTGGGCGCCCGCCCGGCGGACCCGTGTGCGGTCGACCGGGCCACCGTGACCTGGGAGGCGCCGCCGCCGGAGCACGCCCGGGCGCTGGGCATGGCCCCGCACCGGCCGACACTGGTGCACCGCTACCGGTCGGCCACGCCGGACGGCCGCTCGCTGCGGACGGCGGTGACGTCGTTCTCGGCGGTGGCGCTGGCCGAGGTCGCCGAGCTGGCCCGGTACCGGGACCGGGCCGACGGGGCCACGCCCGCGCAGCTGCTGCGGGCCTACGACTGGATGCGCAAGGCCGGTCTGGCCCTGCACCACCGGGACGCCATCAGCCAGGTCGGCGACGCCTCCTCGGTGCGGGTGACCCGGCGGGTGCACGACCAGTACGCCCGGCCGCTGGAGATCACCGACCTGGTGGTGAACGAACAGGACATGCTGGTCTACGAGTTCACGCTGCCCGCCGCGGGCTGACCTCGCCGGGCCACCACCAGCCGGGCGCGCGGGCTGCCGTCGTCCCGCCGCCCGAACTCCGGCAGGGGGTGCAGCTCGACCTCGAAGCCCGCATGCCCCAGCTCCCGCAGCACGTCGCCGAGCCGGAAGGTGCGGTAATACATGACGAACGGCGGCCGCCACAGGGCGTTGCGCACCCGCATGACGGCGTCGAAACCGAGCAGCAGCCAGTAGCCGGGCCGGGTCGGGCGGGGCGGGGCGAGCACCGGGAAGGCGAACCGGCCGCCGGGCCGCAGGACCGAGTGGACCTGCACGAACAGCCCTGGCAGCTCACGCGGCAGGAAGTGGCCGAACGCCCCGAAGGAGACGACGAGTTCGAAGGAGGCTACGAACGGCAGGGCGCGGGCGTCGCCGCGCACCCAGGCGACTCCGGGCCCGCCGGCCGGTGGCTGCACCCTCTGCCGGGCCACCTCCAGCATGCCCGCGCTGAAGTCGACGCCGGTGACGCTCCGCCGGCACAGCCCGGTCAGCGCCTCCACGCCCGCGCCGGTGCCGCAGCACAGGTCGAGCCCGTCCGCGAACGGGCCGAGCGGGGCGAGCGCCCTGGCGACGGACTCCAGCATCTCGTCGGGGGTCCGGAACGGGGTGTGGTCGAACTTCGGGGCGAGCAGGTCGTAGCCGCGCTCGACGGACGACAGCGCCTGGACCGCGAGTTCATGCAGGCGGGGACCTTCGGGACCGAACATCGTCTCAACCCAGGGCCACTCGCTGGGCGAGGACCGCGAGGACCCGCTCGCACCAGCGCAGATTGTCCTCCTCGAAGGCGATCCCGGCCATGAGGGTGAGATACGGGCCGACGCGCTCGGCGGTGCGGAGGTACTCCTCCTCGCTCCGCCCGTCGAGGAGTCGTTCGCGGACCCGCCAGTAGCGGTCGAGCTTGCCGCGCGCCCAGCCCATCCGCTCCTCGACCAGCGTGCGAGTGACCTCCGGATCGCCGCCGTCCATCGCCTGGATCTTGATGAGGAACTCGTCGCGCACGGCGGTGGGCCGTTTCGGCGGCTCGGCGGCGAACGCGGTCAGCTCGGCCCGGCCGGCCCCGGTGAGCGTGAACATCCGCTTGTTGGGCCGGCGTTCCTGCTGCACGGTCCGGGCCTGGACCAGCCCGTCCTGTGCCAGACGCTCCAGCTCCCGGTAGAGCTGCTGCGGGGTGGCAGGCCAGAAGTTCGCGAGCGAGACGTCGAACGCCTTCGACAGCTCGTAGCCCGAGGCCTCGCCCTCCAGCAGAGCGGCCAGGACGGCGTACTTGAGCGACATGTGGACAGGTTAGCAGCCCTTGATTAATCTCATCCGCACCTAATCAATTAATTGACTATGTGAGGTGATCCGATGCGCGCGTTCCGCGAGGCGGTGGAGGCCGGGAACATCGACGCCGCCGTGGCGCTGCTGGCCGAGGACGTCGTCTTCACCAGCCCGGTCGTCTTCAAGCCGTATCCGGGCAAGGCGATCACCGCGGCGATCCTGCGCGCGGTCTCCCAGGTCTTCGAGGACTTCCGCTACGTCCGGGAGATCGGGGCCCCGGACGGCGCCGACCACGCGCTGGTCTTCACGGCCCGGGTGGGCGACCGCGAGCTGACCGGCTGCGACTTCATCCACGTGAACGAGGACGGCCTGATCGACGACTTCATGGTCATGGTCCGCCCCCTGTCCGGCGCCCATGCCCTCGCCGAGGCCATGGGCGCGCGGTTCGACGAGATCGCGAAGGAGGCGGAGGCACGATCGGCGTGACGCGTCAGCCCTTCAGCTGCCCCAGGGTCGCCTTGGCGTCCTTCTTGAGCCAGTCGGTCACACTGCCGAGGCTGGGCGGGTTCTTGTCCTGGTCGTACGAGCTGAGGTACGTGTTGTAGGTCATCTCGTACGTCACCCAGCCGTCGCGCACGGCGAGCGTGGCATAGCGGGAGCCGCTGCCGGCGGAGCCGCCGGTGGTGTCCTGGCTGACCAGGTAGGCCTCGTCGCCGATGCCGTTGACCGTGGAGACCTCGTAACCGCTGTGACTGTCAGCGTAGTTCTTCCACAGGGCGGTGAACTCGGGCCCCGGATCGGTCTTTCTGTGCAGGTCCAGCTGCATGGTCAGGTAGGCGTCGGCGTAGGTGGAACCGGTCTTCTTCAGACCGAGACTGCAGTAACTCTCGTCCAGCGCCGGGTTCTTGAGGGTGTTCTTGGTGGGCGTGGTGTCGTCCTGCGGGTATTCGCTCTTGAAGGAGGAGTAGTCGGCGCGGGAGCACATGTCGGCCGGCGCCGCGTAGCCCCGCAGGTCCGCGCTGTCGCTCTTGCCGCCGATGAGGAAGACACCGCCCGCCCAGGCGGCGGACGCGACGACCGCGCCGACGACCGCCCACAGCACCGCCTTGCCCGCCCCGCCGCCACCTGATGGGGGAACAGGAGCGCCGGGGCCGTACTGGGGTGCCTGGGCATAGGGGTTGCCGGGCTGGGGCTGCCCCGCCCCGCCGAACTGCCCCGGCTGCACCTGCTGTCCGTGCGGCACCGGCAGGGGCTGGGCGGCGGGCTGGCCGACCAGGGTGGGCTGCGCATAGAAGTTCCCGGGCGGCGGGGACTGCGGGCTCGGGTACGGGTAGGCCGTCGGCTGCGGCGGGACGGCCGGCTGCGGCGGCTGCGCGGGCTGTGGTGCCGGCTGATCGGCCGGCTGAGGCGGCTGCGATGGCGTGGACATGTCCTGAACATAGTGCACGCTTATCGGGCAAGTCCCCTGACGTCCAGGATCGTTACGGTCTGAGGACATGCGGCCGGAGGGGGACGGGCACGGTCTGTCCGGACGCTGGTGCCGACAAAGCCGGAGTGAGGCTGCAAGTCGGCTTCATGTGGGGCGAGTTGGAGTTCGGGGGGAACCGGGTGAACAGCCGCTTCAGCGCGATCGCGTCCTCCTGGCCGGTTGCGCGGCCTTCGCCGCGGCGATCTCACCGAGCACGGCGACGAGTTCGAGGTTGGCGGCACCGGCCCGGGCCGGCATGATGTCGGTGGCCACGACCTGGTTGCTCATGTGATGCAGCCGGTCACGGAACTCGCCGTCCACGCCGATGAGTTCGCTGATGACGCCCATCGGCAGGGGCAGGGCGAAGTGCCGGCGTAGATCGGCGACACCGTCGCCCGCGTCGGCGGCACGGGCGAGGCCGTCGAGATCTTCTCAGGTCAACTCCTCGATCTGCTACCGCAGTTCCGCCACCGGCGCGGGGTGAGGGCGCGGCCGGCCAGGGACCGCAGCCGGCGGTGGTCGTCGCCGTCGGCGGTGGTCATGCCCCCGTACGGTCGCGAAGGTCGGCAGCGGCCGGCCGGGAACGATCCGCCCCTCCCGCAGGGCCGTGAAGTGCCGTGTGTCCTTGGCGACTTCGGGATGCCGGAGGGATCCTTGGGCGCGTCGTGCCGAGTACGACCGTCCCCTCGATGCCGCCGGGCAGTTCGACCGGGGCCACGGTGCCCTGCGCCCGCAGGCGCGCGTTGACGGCGTACGGGCGGCCGCCGGAGGGGACGGGGCCGGGCGGGAGGAAGTTCCACGGGGTTCTTCTGACGGTCGGGCGGGGCAGGAATAGACGTGGACGCCCTCATGTTGACGTCACCGGACGCACGGGTATAGTGCGATCAGCGCATGTGCGTGTCCCGTCGTACGGACATCGGTGTCGCTCTTCTCTCCACCAGCCCTTCGGCCAGGACTCTCGACCGGCCCGGGCTTCTTCTCAGCACCACCTCGGACCAGGGCGTTTCCGCCGTACCCCGAGGTGTCGTTCCCGCCGCCCGCAGGCATGTGTCCGCCTGCCGCTCGCGGCCCCTCCCCCTTCCCACGCTGTTTCTCCCGTCCGCGAAAGGACCTCCCACCATGACCACCACACTCGACCATCCTCCCGTGGTCCCGCAGGCCCCGGCCGCCCGGCTCGTCACCGGTGTCCTCGACATCGACGCGCAGGGGAAGGGACATCTGCGGGCCACGAACCTCCTGTCCACGCCGGCCGACCCCCAGGTCCCCACGGCCCTGATCCGGCGCCACGGGCTGCGCAAGGGCGACCTCGTCGAGGGCGTCCGGGGCGAGCGGCGGGCGCTGACCGAGATCACGCGCGTCGAGGGCCGCGATCCGGCGGGCCCGGTCGGCCGGCGCCGCTTCGGCGACCTCACCCCGCTCCACCCGCACGACCGCCTCCGCGTCGAACATCCCGCCTCCGGGCCGGCCGGCCGGGTCACCGATCTGCTCGCGCCGGTCGGCAAGGGCCAGCGCGGCCTGATCGTCGCCCCGCCGAAGAGCGGCAAGACGGTGCTGCTCCAGCAGCTCGCCGCAGCCGTGGCCGGCAACCACCCCGAGTGCCGGCTGATGGTCCTGCTGCTGGACGAGCGGCCCGAGGAGGTCACCGAGATGCGCCGCTCGGTGCGCGGCGAGGTGTACGCCTCCACCTTCGACCGGACGCCCAAGGAGCACATCGCGCTCGCCGAACTCGTCGTCGAGCGGGCCAAGCGCCTGGTCGAGGCCGGCGAGGACGTCGTCGTCCTGCTGGACTCGCTGACCCGGCTGTGCCGGGCCCACAACAACGCCTCCGCCGCCGGCGGACGCACCCTGAGCGGCGGTGTCGACGCCGGTGCGCTGCTCGGCCCGAAGCGGTTCTTCGGCGCCGCCCGCCAGGCCGAGGAGGGCGGCTCGCTCACCATCCTCGCCACCGTGCTGGTGGACACGGGCTCCCGCGCCGACCAGTACTACTTCGAGGAGCTGAAGAGCACCGGCAACATGGAGCTGCGCCTCGACCGGGAGGCGGCCGCCCGCCGCCTCTTCCCCGCCGTGGACATCGACGCCACCGGAACCCGCCGCGAGGAACTCCTGCTCACTCCGGCCGAGTTGACGGCCGTGCACGGGCTGCGCCGCGTGCTGCGCGGCCGGGAGGGCGGTCCCTCCGGACTGGAGACCCTGCTGGAGCGGCTGCGCGCCACCCCCGGCAACGCCGCGTTCCTGCGGCAGATCCGGCCCACACTGCCGGCCGGCTGACCACCGCCCCGGCACGCCTCGCCCGAGGTGCCTCGTCCGGGTTGCTCGCGTGGGCCGAACGGCCCGGAGAGCGCGAAGAACGAGAGAGGTATTCGTACGTTCATCACATGATCACCGGACTTTCTCATCGGGCGGCCTTGTCGGCCTGTTCCCTGTGCGTGACGGGGGTGCTGGCGCTCGCGCCGGCCGCCGTCTCCGCCGGGCAGCACACGGGGGACCCCGCTCCGCCCGGCCCCCAGGCGGTGATGCCCGGGCCGTCCCAGCTGTACCGCTCAGGTACGCAGGTCCGGCCGCACCGGGGGGCGCCCGAGGTGCCGGAGGTGTCGGCGCTGTCCTGGGTGGTGGCCGACGCCGGCAGCGGGGACGTGCTGGCCGCGAGCGACGCCCACCTCAGGCTGCCGCCGGCCAGCACCCTGAAGACGCTGTTCGCCCTCACCGTGCTGCCCGAGCTGCCGGGCGGGATGCGGCACACCGTGCGGGACGCGGAGCTTGCGGACATCGGCCCGGGCAGCAGCCTGGTCGGCATTCAGGAGGGGCGCACCTACGACGTGGCCGATCTGTGGCGCGGGGTGTTCCTCAGGTCCGGCAACGACGCCGTGCACGTGCTCGCCTCGATGGCCGGCGGTTGGGACGCCACGGCCGCGCGGATGCAGGCCAAGGCCCGCTCGCTCGGTGCCCTGGACACCCATGTCGTCTCCCCCGACGGCTACGACGCGGACGGCCAGGTGTCCTCCGCCTACGACCTGGCGGTCTTCGGCCGGGAGGGGCTGCGCAACCCCGACTTCGCCCGCTACTGCTCCACCGCCGAGGCCACGTTCCCCGCCGACGGATGGGCATTCGGGATCTCGAACACCAACCGGCTCCTGACCGGCCGGGACGGCGTCGCACCGTATCCGGGGCTGATCGGCATCAAGAACGGCTACACGTCCCACGCGGGCAACACTCTGGTGGCCGCGGCCCGCCACCACGGGCGCACGCTCGTGGTGACCGTGATGAACCCTCAGGCGGGCGGCGGGTTCACGGTGTACAAGGAGGCCCGTCAGCTGCTGGACTGGGGCTTCGACGCGGCCGGGCAGGTCGATCCGGTCGGCTCGCTGGACGGGCTGCGCGTCAAGCCCCGCCCGGCGAAACCGGCGGTACCGGTGGCCGCGGCCGCGTCGCGAGTCCCGGACGACGACTCGGGCTGGTCCGGTACCGCGCTCGTCGCGGGGCTCTCGGGGATCGGCGCCGGGGCGGCCGTGGCGCTGGTGCTGCGGGCCAAGGGCAAGGCCGCGCGCGACTGACCCACCGGCAGGCCGAGCAGCAGGCCGAGGGTGATCCACGTGTAGAGGTTGCCGCCGAGGAACCCGCCGACGCCCGAGGCGCCGTCGTACCAGAGCCACACCACGCTCGTGCACATCACCGCGTACAGGCCCCCCGCGATGCGCGGGTGTCCGGCGCGGACCAGGACCGCGAACGACGGCAGCAGCCACACCAGGTGATGCACCCAGGTGATCGGGCTGACCAGACAGGCCGCCGCGCCGGTGAGCGCGAAGGCCGCCGTCCAGTCCCCGGCCGTCACCGCCCGCCGGGCCCGCCAGGCCCACACGCACAAGGTCAGCAGGACCGCCGTGGCCCACAGCGGGCGGCCGGTCTCGCCGAGGCGGGCCAGCACACCCTGCAGCGACTGGTTCGAGACGTAGGCGAGGCGGCCGACCCGGCTGGTGTCCCACAGCGCATCGGTCCAGTAGAAGCGGGACGCGCTCGGGTCCGCCCAGGCCGCGAGCGCGCTCGCCGCGACGGCCACGGCCGTCGCGACACCGGCCGCCCGGCGGCGCCCGGCGAGCAGCAGCAGGCCGATGAACAGGGCGGGCGTCAGCTTCACGGCGGCGGCGAGCCCGATCCCGGCGCCCGCCCAGCGCCCCCGGCCGCTCGTCAGCAGCCGGCAGTCGCCGAGGACGAGGGCGAGGAGCACCAGGTTGACCTGGCCGAAGCTGAAGGTGTCCCGCAGCGGTTCGAACAGCGCGAGCGCACACAGGGCGAGCGACCAGCGGTACCAGCCGTGCCGCCGGCGGCCGGAGCCGGCCAGGATCCACAGGACCGTCGCGAGCGCGGCCAGGTTCACCAGCAGCGACAGCGCGATCGCGGTGGTCCGGCCGAGCAGGGCCAGCGGCAGCATGGCGAGGGCGGCGAACGGCGGATAGGTGAAGCCGTAGGCGGTGCCGGGGACGTGGTAGTCGTAGATGCGGCCCCCGTGGTGCACCCAGGTGTGCACGGTCCCGTAGTAGACACGCAGGTCGAAGAAGTCGCGCAGCAGCGGCACGGTCGCGGTGAAGACGGTGACCGTGGCAGCGAGGACCAGGACCAGCAGCAGCCGGCCCCGGGTCGTGCGCGGCCCGGTCACTCCGAGTGCGCTCACGCCGTACGTCCCGGTGCCGGGGCCTGGGCCGCCAGGTGGGCCTGCCACAGGACGACCACGCCGAGCACCCCGCCGGAGACGGCGAGCACCAGCTGGCCGGGGTCGGCGGGGCCGCCGCTGGGCAGGACGGCGAGGGCGAGGACACCGGCCAGGGCCGCGACGCGGTGCCGTACCGAGGTGTCGGGCGCGGCGGCGGCGATGAGGAACAGGCCCCACAGCACGTACCAGGGGCGGATCGCCGGGCCGAACACGGCGACGGTCAGCAGGCTCAGGCCCAGCGCGTACACGGGTCTGAGGCGCAGCCGGAGCCATATCAGCGCGACGAGGACGGCGGTGACCGCGAGGCCCAGCAGATGCCAGGCCGGGATGGCGAGCGGGGCCAGGCCGCTGCCGAGGTGGTGCAGCAGGGCACCGGTGGCCCGGCCGAGCAGGCTGGTCAGGGCCCAGTTCTGCGGGGAGACCGGGGTGGCCAGAGCGCCGATCCAGCCGTAGCCCGTACCGGCGACGGCGGTGGCGGCAACCGTGGTCGCGGCGGAGGCGGCCGCGGTGCTGAGGAGAGCGGGCAGCGGACGGCGGCCGGAGCGGACCTGAAGGGCGAGCACCGCCAGGAGTCCGAGCGCGGCCGGCGCCTTGACCAGGGCGGCCAGGGTGACGAGGACGGCCGCGCCGATCCCGGCGGCGGGGTGCCGGCCGCGCGCGGCGACCAGGCCGAGCCCCAGCAGGCCGAGCATGAGGGCGTCGTTGTGGGCGCCCGCCACCAGGTGCAGCAGGACGAGCGGGTTCAGGGCGCCGAGCCACAGGGCCGCGGCCGGGTCGGCGCCGCTGTGCCGGGCGAGCCGGGGCAGCGCGAGCGCCATGAGGGCCACACCGAGCAGCGCGACCAGGCGCATGCCGAGCAGGCCGGCGGGCAGTTCCCCGCGGGTCAGGCCGGACAGCGCGGAGGCCAGCCCGAGGAAAGCGGGGCCGTAGGGGGCGCCGGTGTGCTGCCACATCGGCGCGACCTCGCCGGCGAGCGGGCCGCCGAGCTGGTCCGGACCGTGGGCGTAGACGTCCATGTGGGCGTCGACCATGGCGCCCTGGGCGAGATAGCTGTAGACGTCCCGGCTGAACAGCGGCGGGGCGAGCAGCAGCGGGGCCGTCCACGCAGCCAGCACGAGCAGCAGGGCACGCGGGCTCGGTGGCCGCGGTCCGCGCACCAGCCGCCCGAGCAGCACCCAGGCCGCTATCAGCAGGACGACACCGAAGTACACGCCGACCAGCCCGAGCGCCGCCTGCGCCGAGGCGGGCGCCAGCAGGTCCTGCACCGGCAGCGCACCGGCGGTCTCACCGCCCAGCGCGAGAAAGGCGGTACCGGCCAGCCCGAGCAGCCGGCAGCGGCGGAGATCGACGGGGAATGCCATGGCCAACACTGCTTCAGCGTGTCAACGCCGGGTGGCCGGAAGGATACGGCGAGCCCACCGGGCGGGGGCCGAGATGTGACCGGCGGGGGGTGGGAACCGGCCAAGGGGCGCGAGGCACCCGTCAGAACACCGACAGTCCGGTGAGCGTCGTGAAACGGTCCAGGGCCGCCACCCCCGCCACCGAGTTGCCCCGCTCGTCCAGCCCAGGGCTCCACACGCACAGCGTGCAGCGGCCCGGTACGACCGCGATGATGCCGCCGCCGACGCCGCTCTTGCCGGGCAGGCCCACGCGGTAGGCGAAGTCTCCGGCCGCGTCGTACGTCCCGCAGGTCAGCATCACCGCGTTGACCTGCTTGGCCTGGCTGCGGGTGAACAGCCGCCCGCCGTCGGCGCGGATGCCGTGCCGGGCGAGGAAGCCGGTGGCCAGGGCCAGGTCGGCGCAGGAGGCGGCGACGGAGCACTGCCGGAAGTACTGGTCGAGCAGGACCGGTACGTCGTTGTCGATGTTGCCGTAGGACGCCATGAAGTGGGCGAGGGCGGCGTTGCGGTCGCCGTGGGCGGTCTCGGAGGCGGCGACCTCCTTGTCGAAGTCCAGCGCCGGATTGCCGCTCTCGGCGCGCAGGAAGTCCAGGAGATGTCCGGCCGCGTCGCCGGTACGGGTGTGGAGGCGGTCGGTGACGACGAGCGCGCCCGCGTTGATGAAAGGATTCCGCGGGATGCCGTTCTCGTACTCCAGCTGGACCAGGGAGTTGAACGGGTTGCCGGAGGGTTCGCGGCCCACGTGCTCCCAGAGTTCGTCGCCCTCACGGGCCAGGTCCAGGGCGAGCGTGAAGACCTTGGTGATGGACTGCGCGGAGAACGGCTCCCGCCACTCCCCCACCCCGTACACGGTGCCGTCCAGCTCGGCGACCGCCATGCCGAAGCTGCGCGGATCGCGGGCGGCGAGGGCCGGGATGTAGTCGGCGGGACGGCCGCGGCCGGGGGTGCGGCCTATCTCCTCGGCGATGCGCTCCAGGACCGGCAGGAAGGTGTGGGACGACGTCATTGTCATGATCACCATTGTGCCTCCCGCCGGTCCCGGAGCGTCATCGGGCCCGCGTCACCGCAGGTCAGGCGACCGGTGCCGCACTGCCCGCGACGATCTCCGGACGCAGCAGCTCGGCCAGCCGCTCGGCGGGCAGCAGGCCCTTCTCCAGCACGAGCTCGGCCACCCCGCGGCCCGTGACGAGGGCCTCCTTGGCGATGTCGGTCGCCGCGGTGTAGCCGATGTGCGGGTTGAGCGCGGTGACCAGGCCGATGGAGTTCTCGACGCTCGCGCGCAGCCGCTCGGTGTTGGCGGTGATGCCGTTCACGCAGCGCTCGGCCAGCGTCAGGCAGGCGCTCTGCAGATGCGTGACCGACTCCGACAGGGAGTGCAGGATGATCGGCTCGAAGGCGTTGAGCTGGAGCTGTCCGGCCTCGGCGGCCATGGTGATGGCGACGTCGTTGCCGATCACCTCGAAGGCGACCTGGTTGACGACCTCGGGGATGACCGGGTTGACCTTGCCCGGCATGATCGACGAACCGGCCTGCACCGGCGGCAGGTTGATCTCGCCGAGGCCCGCGCGCGGACCGGAGGACAACAGCCTGAGGTCGTTGCAGCTCTTGGACAGCTTGACCGCGATCCGCTTGAGCACGCCGGACATCTGGACGAAGGCACCGCAGTCCTGGGTGGCCTCCACCAGGTTGGCGGCGGTGACCAGCGGCAGCCCGGTGATCGCGGCCAGGTGGCGGCGGGCGGCCTCGGCGTAGCCGACGGGCGCATTGAGGCCCGTGCCGATCGCCGTGGCACCGAGGTTGATCTCATGGATCAGCTCGACGGCCTCGGCGAGACGGCTGCGGTCCTCCTCGATCATGACGGCATAGGCGGAGAACTCCTGACCGAGCGTCATCGGCACGGCGTCCTGCAACTGTGTACGGCCCATCTTGAGCACGTCACGGAACTCGACGGCCTTACGGGCGAACGAGTCCTGCAGTACAGCCATCGCCTTGAGCAGTCCACGCACCGCGAAGACCGTCGCTATCTTGACGGCGGTCGGGTAGACGTCATTGGTCGACTGACCCAGGTTGACGTCCTCGTTGGGGTGCAGATATGCGTACGCGCCCTTGGCGTGCCCGAGCAGTTCCAGCGCCCGGTTCGCCACGACCTCGTTGGCGTTCATGTTGGTGGAGGTGCCGGCGCCGCCCTGGATGACGTCGACGACGAACTGGTCGTGCAGCTTGCCGGTCCGGATCTCCCGGCAGGCGGCGACGATCGCCCGCGCCTTCTCGGGCGCCAGCAGCCCGAGTTCCTCGTTGGCGAGCGCGGCGGCCTCCTTGACGGCGGCGAGGGCGTCGATCAGATGCGGGTACGCGGAGATCGGCGTACCGGTGATGGGAAAGTTCTCGGTGGCACGCAGGGTGTGCACACCCCAGTAGGCGTCGGCGGGTACGTCACGGTCGCCGAGCAGATCGTGCTCGCTGCGGGTGGCGGCGGCGGTCATGAGGGTTCAGGTCCTCTTTCTGGGCTACAGAGGTGATCTGTGTTCGGTGAACTACGCGCAAGCAGTGAACGGAACCGGATCCAGTGCACGCACCACACGCACGGACCCCACCGGCTCCCCGCCCCCGAGCAGCGGCTCACCCACGAACTCGGTCAGCGACTCGGGAGCCACGCCCGCGCGCGCGAGCGCGGCCGCGGCGACCGGCACACGCGCCCGGTTCGCCCCGTCGGCGATCTTCACAGCGATGGCCCGGCCGTCCGGCAGCGCGGCGACCTGTACGCCCTCGAAGCCGTCCTTGGCGAGCAGCCCCGGCACGGCCCGCATCAGCGCCGCGACGTCACGCCCTGAGCCGGAGGCCATCTCGGCGTGCGAGCGCATGGCGTCGGCGACCTTGGCCTCGGGCGTGCCGGGCGCGGCGGAGGCGATCCGGGCGACGGCGCGGGCGAGGCCGTGCAGGGAGATGGAGAACAGGGGCGCGCCGCAGCCGTCGACGGTGACCCGGGCGACGTGCTGGCCGGTGAGGTCCTCGACGATCTCCTGGATGGCCTGCTGGAGCGGGTGCGCCGGGTCGAGGTAGTCCGTGAGGGACCAGCCGTTGAGCTTGGCGGTCCACAGCATGGCCGCGTGCTTGCCGGAGCAGTTCTGGGCGAGCCGGGAGGGCAGGCGGCCCTCGCGGACCCAGGTGTCCCGGACGACCGGGTCGAACGGCATGTCGGGGACGTTGCGCAGGTCGTCCTCGGTGAGCCCCGCGAGTTCGAGGATGCGCCGGGTGCCTGCGAGGTGACGCTCCTCGCCGGAGTGGCTCGCGGCGGTCAGCGAGAGCAGGTCGCCGTCGAGGGGAAGCCCCGCCCGCAGCATGGCCACGGCCTGGACGGGCTTGAGGGCCGAGCGCGGGTAGAAGGCGGCCTCGATGTCGCCGAGCTGGAACTCCACCCGGCCGTCGGCGCCGAGGACGACGACGGAGCCGTAGTGGATGCCCTCGACGACCCCGCCGCGGACGAGGTGGGCGACGGGGGTGTGGAGGGGTTCGCGGACGACGGGTGCGTCGGCGGGGGAACTGCTGTACATCACTGCCTGCATCGATGGGTCGGGGCGGGCCGGTTCGCGGGTCACGCGTCGGCGCCGGTGGACGTGCGCGCTATGCGGCCGCGGATGGCGTACCAGCCCGCGACCAGCGCTGCGACGATCAGCGGCAGACACAGCACGGTGGTGCGTCCGGCGCCGCCGTCGGCGTACATGAGGACCAGGACGGAGACGAGGAACGCCAGCGTCACGATCTCGGTCCAGGGAGAGCCCGGCAGCCGATAGGACGGCCGGGTCAGCTCACCCTTCTGGGTCTTCCGCCAGAAGAGCGCGTGACAGATCATGATCATGCCCCAGGTCGCGAGGATGCCGATCGCCGCGAAGTTCAGGACGATCTCGAACGCGTCGGCGGGGACGACGTAGTTGAGGCCCACGCCGAGGACACAGATACCGCTGGTCAGCAGGATTCCGCCGTACGGGACCTGGCTGCGGCTCATCTTCGCGGTGAACTTCGGCGCCGAGCCGCTCATGGCCATGGAGCGCAGGATGCGGCCGGTGGAGTACAGGCCGGAGTTGAGCGAGGACATGGCCGCGGTGAGGACGACCAGGTTCATCACGCCGCCGGCCGCGGGGACGCCGATGTGCGACAGGACGGTCACGAAGGGGCTCTCGCCGGCGTGGTACTTGTTCCAGGGCAGCAGCATCGAGAGCAGGACGACGGAGCCGACGTAGAACAGGCCCACGCGCCACATGATCGAGTTGATCGCCTTCGGCATGATCTTCTCGGGGTTCTCGGTCTCGCCGGCGGCCACGCCGACCAGCTCGACGGAGGCGTAGGCGAAGACGACGCCCTGGATGATCAGCAGCATGGGCAGCAGGCCGTTGGGGAAGATTCCGCCGTTGTCGGTGATCAGCGACGGGCCGGGGTGGTGGCCGGCGACCGGGTGCTGGGTGACCAGCAGGAAGATGCCGATGCACATGAAGACGACCAGCGCGCTGACCTTGACGATCGCGAACCAGAACTCCAGTTCGCCGAAGATCTTGACCGAGATCAGATTGACGGTCAACACGACGGCCAGGGCGATCAATGCGATCAACCATTGAGGGATGTCCGAGAACATGCCCCAGTAGTGGGTGTAGGTGGCGACCGCGGTGATGTCGGCGATACCGGTGGTGGCCCAGTTCAGGAAGTACATCCAGCCCGCGGTGTACGCGCCCTTCTCGCCGAGGAACTCCCGGGCGTACGACACGAAGGCGCCTGAGGACGGGCGGTACAGGACGAGTTCGCCGAGGGCGCGCACGACCAGGAAGGCGAAGACGCCGCACACGGCGTACGCGATGAAGAGGGAGGGCCCGGCGTCGGCGAGCCGGCCGCCCGCGCCGAGGAAGAGGCCGGTGCCGATGGCTCCGCCGATGGCGATCATGTTGACGTGCCGGTGCTTCAGGCCTTTGCTGTAGCCGGCGTCTCCGGCGTCGACATGGCCGGACGAGGGGCGCGTCTCGTCTTTGAGGTGCTGCTCGCTCACGCCTCGGGTCCGCCTTCCGTGGGGAGGTCGTCCGTCCGCTGGGGACGCACGATGTCGGTGAGGGTCGTCTCGACGCGGTCCAGATGGTGACTCATGGCCTCCACCGCGTCGTGTTCGGAACCGTCGATCAGCGCTTCGACGATGGCCCGGTGCTCCCGGTTGGACTGCTCGCGGCGGCCGCCCAGTTCGTTGAGGAAGGCCGACTGACGCGCCAGTGCGTCCCGGATCTCCTCGATGACCCGGCGGAAGACCGGGTTCTGGGCGGCCTCGGCCACGGCGAGGTGGAAGAGGGTGTCCATCGCGACCCACGCGGTGGTGTCCGTCTCCCGCTCCATGCGGTCGAGCAGGTGGGCCAGGTGGTCCAGGTTCTCCGGGGTGCGGCGGGCGGCCGCGTACCCGGCGACCGGGATCTCGATGTGCCGCCGCACCTCCAGCAGGTCGCTGGCCGCGTAGTCACCGAACGTCGGGTCCTCGACGGCGTTCGCGACGACGAAGGTGCCTTTGCCGGTCCGGGAGACCGTGAGGCCCATCGTCTGCAGCGCGCGCAGCGCCTCGCGCAGCACGGGCCGGGACACCTCAAGGGTGCGGCACAGCTCGGCCTCGGAAGGCAGCTTGTCGCCTATGGCGTACTGGCCGCGTTCGATGGCGCCGCGGAGGTGGCCGAGAACCGCTTCCATGGCGCTCACGCGCCGAGGGCCCGGACCACCTGTCTGGCTGTCTGACAGGTTCACGGGAGCGATCCTGCGGGTTGCGTGCCAGGACTGTCAAGGCATCATGCAAGGAAACATTCACGGGGTGCGGCGCCTGAAAACTGGCATCCGCACCCCGTGGGTGATCAGCGGTGTCCGGTCAGGCGTCGAGCACGCCCGTGGCGAGCAGGCCGAGCAGGCCTGCGCCGATCACGATCCGGTAGATCACGAAGGCGTTGAAGGAGTGCTTGGCGACGAACTTCAGCAGCCAGGCGATGGAGGCGTAGGCGACCACAAAGGACACGATGGTGCCGACGGCCAGCGGGGCCGCGCCCACGCCCGCGCCGAGGGCGTCCTTGAGCTCGTAGATCCCGGCACCGGTCAGGGCCGGGATACCGAGGAAGAACGACAGCCGGGTGGCGGCGACACGGTCCAGGTCCAGGATGAGCGCGGTGGACATGGTGGCGCCGGAGCGGGAGAAACCGGGGAAGAGCAGGGCGAGGATCTGGGAGCAGCCGACCCACATCGCGTCCTTGAACGAGGTGTCGTCCTCGCCGCGCTTGTGCCGGCCCATCTGGTCCGCGCACCACATCACGGCGGAGCCGACGATCAGTGAGCCGGCCACCACCCAGAGAGAGCCGAGCGCGCCGTCGATCAGCGGCTTGGCGGCCAGACCCACCAGGACGATCGGGACGGTGGCGGCGATCACCCACCAGGCGAACTTGTAGTCGTGGTGGTAGCGCTCCTCGCGGTTGGTCAGACCGCGGAACCAGGCGGAGACGATCCGCTTGATGTCCTTGAAGAAGTACACGAGCACGGCGGCGATGGCGCCGACCTGGATGACGGCGGAGAAGCCGACGACGGACTTGTCGTCGACCGGGATGTTCATGAGCCCCTCGGTGATCTTCAGGTGACCGGTGGAGGACACCGGGAGGAACTCGGTCACCCCCTCGACGACACCGAGGACGACGGCTTGACCGACGGAGATGGCGCTCATGGGATCCAGTTCTGGGTAAGAGTTGGTCGACAGTGCTGTAGACATTCTTACTATGCCCGACCGTAGAGCAAGAGTCAGGCAAACAGCACGTCGGCGAGGGAGAACCCGGCGAACGCCGCCGCGAGCCCGGCCGCCACGCTACCGACGATGTTGACGGCAGCGTAGAGCCCCGAGCCGGCCTCGGTCAGCCGCAGAGTCTCGTAGGAGAACGTCGAGTACGTCGTCAGCGCCCCGCAGAACCCGGTACCGAGGAGAAGCTGCAGGTGAGGCCCGGCGGACCCGGCGGAGACCGCGCCGGTCAGCAGTCCGAGGACCAGACTGCCGACGACGTTGACGACGAAGGTGCCCCAGGGGAAGACCGAGTCGTGGCGGGCCTGCACGGCACGGTCGGTGAGATAGCGCAGGGGCGCGCCGACCACGGCCCCCGCGATCACCAGGAGCCAGTTCACAATGAATTCTTACCCTTCGCTTCCCCTGTGTCCGAATCCGCGGAGCGCCCCACGTACCGGACCACCTCGCACTCCTCCAGCGTGACAAGGCCCTCGTCGACGAGTTCGTCGAGCTGCGGCAGGAACGCCCGCACCCGTTCCTCGGTGTCCACGACGACCACGGCCACGGGCAGGTCCTCGCTCAGGGACAGCAGGCGGGAGGTGTGGATGCGCGAGGAGGCGCCGAAGCCCTCGACGCCCCGGAAGACGCTGGCCCCGGCGAGCCCGGCCGCGTGCGCGCGGCGCACGATCTCGGAGTAGAGGGGCTTGTGGTGCCAGGTGTCGTCCTCGCCGATGTAGACGGTCAGCCGGAGGGCCCGGCCGGTGAGAGACGTCATCGCTGCCTCCCTACGATGATCCGGCGGGCGGCGGCCGAGGCGAGCCACACCGCGGCGAGGGCCGCGCACAGCGTCGCGGCGAGATAGGCCAGCCCGATGCCCAGGCGCCCGCCGTCGACCAGCCTGCGGATCTCGACGGCGTAGGTGGAGAAGGTGGTGAAGCCGCCGAGGACGCCGGTGCCGAAGAAGGGGCGGATCAGGCGGTGGGCGGCCCACACGTCGGTGATGAGCACCATGAACACGCCGATGACCGCGCAGCCGATGACGTTGGTCCAGAAGGTCGCCCAGGGGAAGGAGCCCGGCGGCGTGGGCCAGGCGAGGCTCAGCCCGTACCGGCCGCACGCGCCGAGGGCGCCGCCGATCGCGACCACCGCGACGACGGGCGCCTGGGCACGCCACTCCGACCGCCCCCGCGGCGCGGGACGGACTCGGATGCTCTCGGCTTCCGGGGCTGTCATGCTCGTACGTCTCCTGTTCGGCCGCCCCGACGGGTGATCACGGCCGGGCACCAGGGTACCGTCGCACCGCCGAGC
The DNA here is from genome assembly GCF_020181035.1 of Streptomyces sp. CoH27. Classification (GTDB taxonomy): domain Bacteria; phylum Actinomycetota; class Actinomycetes; order Streptomycetales; family Streptomycetaceae; genus Streptomyces; species Streptomyces camelliae. Next base: position 194,370 of record NZ_JAIQYY010000004.1, on the reverse strand, counting down.
CCCGTGTTCACCAGCCCTTCTCGAACACCCGGGACACCTCGGCGATACGGATCTCGTCGCGCCGGTAGCAGACGCGGCACCGCACGCGGCGGGTGCGCAGCAGGCCGAGGCGGGTGAGGAAGTCCAGGTGGGCGCGGGCGGTCCGGTGGGGCACGCCCAGCTTGGCGGCCACGGCCCGCGCGGTGACACCGGTCTCGGCGAGGTCACCAGGGCCATGGGCCGGGAAGTGGGCCGCCGGGTCCTTGAGCCATTCCAGGATCGTCTTCCGCATCCGGCCCGAGGGAGTTCCCGTCATCCGTCCGCCCTCCGTCCCGGCCTCCTCGTACGCAGTGTTCCCACTGTGGTCCGGGCGACGCCGTCGCGTCAGGGACTCGCCCGTCGTTGTCCGGTACGCGGCGCAGGGCGGCCGAGGAGCGTCCTGCGCAGCCCCTGAACAGGGAGAGGGCCCGGCCGCCCCTTACGGCCGGGCCCCGTGGCATGGTTCAGCGGTGGCTGAACCACGTCATGGAGGACAGCGCCTTGTCGTCGTAGCCGAACAGGGCCTGGTTCTCCCAGCCATTGCCCGAGGTGGCGTCGGTGGGGTCCCAGCCGTTGCCGGTGACGGCGGTCCAGGTGGCCTCCCAGTAGAAGACACCGAGGCCTCGGTGGTTCGGGACGGCCTCCACGATGCTCGCCACGTCGTTCATCCACTTGGTCTGGCCGGCCACCGTCGCCGGGTAGCCGGAGACCAGCTTGGCGGTGGTGTCGATCTGGTTCTCCAGCGAGTCGTCGTTGGCCAGCGTGAAGGGGTAGGCGGTCTCGGCGACGAAGACGGGCTTGCCGTAGCGGGAGCCTGCGTCGTCCAGCGTGGTCTGGAAGTCGGAGAGCGGACCGTGCCAGTAGCCGTAGTACGACAGGCCGATCGCGTCGAACTTCACGCCGTTGGCCACCGCGTTGTCGAAGAACGTCTCGGTGCCGGCCTTGTCCCCGCCCTTGGCCAGGTGCAGCGCGACGACCGTGGCGGAGCTGACCGCCTTGGCGGCGTCGTAGCCCGAGTTGAGCAGACCGGCGAGCTGGCTCCAGTTGGACGTGGATCCCTCGGACCACAGGATGCCGCCGTTGATCTCATTGCCGATCTGGACCATGTCGGCGGTGGTGCCTTGAGCCTTCAAGGCGTTCAACACGTCGTACGTGTGGTTGTACACATCAGTCTTGAGCTGACTGTATGTATGGCCCGTCCATGCGGCCGGCTTGGTCTGGGCGCCGGGGTCGGCCCAGGTGTCCGAGTAGTGGAAGTCGACCAGGAGCTTCATGCCCTGCGCCTTGATGCGCTTGGCCATGGCGAGGACGTGCGTCTTGTCGTTGAAGCCGTCCGCCGGGTTCACCCAGACCTTCAGGCGGGCGTAGTTCATGCCGTACGACTTCAGGACGGCGAGCGCGTCGCTGGTGGTGCCCGAACTGGTCTTGTAGACACCGCCCTTGGCCTCGCTCTTGGCGAGGGAGGAGATGTCGGCGCCGTGGATGGACGTGCCGGTGGTGCCGGACGTGAAGGTCAGATCGTCGACGTTGATCCAGTTGCCGGCGTTCGCGTCGCTGTTGATGCTGATGGTGCACTGATTGTTCGTCACATTGATCGGCGTGACGATACGGATCCACCCACTGGACGAGATGGGCAGATCGGTGCGCTGCTCCGCGCTCCCGCAATTCTTGAGGGCTATGTACGCGGCGTTCTGCCCACCGCTGGAGCGGACCCAGGCGGTCAACGTGTAGGTGCCGTTGGTCAGGCCCGACAGGTACTGGTACGTCTCCACCTTGTAGGCGGAGGCCGAGTAGTGGGTGAGGCGGTAGCTCCCGCTGTGCCCGCCGGCCTCGGTGTACGAGGCGCCGGTGTCGCCGTACTCGGACCAGCCGGAGGGGGTGGCGGTGCCGGTGCCGTCGGCCTCGAAACCGCCGTTGGTCAGCGTGCTCGCGGCGTGCGCGGCCTGCGCGGGCAGGAAGGTGAGGGCGAGCCCGGCCGTGAGCGGCAGCAGCAGAGCTCTGATGGTGCGTCTGGGATGGAACTTCATCGTCCGTCGTCCCTTCGACGTAACTGGGGAGGGGGCCTCCGGTGGGGCCGGAGGAGAACCCCTCCGCCCACGGCTCTCGTGGCACACGCGGGCGGAGGGGAGCCTGCTCAGCCGTCGAGTCGTACGACCCGGACGGCCCCCGCCGGGACCGGGAGGCGGCCCGCGGCGCGTTCGCCCGTCAGCAGCTCGGTGCCGGGCGTGTCCAGCGGCACCTTGGTGTCGCCGGCGGTGTGGTTGATCGCGAAGAGGTAGGTGCCGGACTCGCCGCTGCGGCACACCACTTCGACGTCCCGGGGCAGGTCGGCGCGCGGGGCGAGCTGGGCGTCGTCGGCCGCCCAGCCGATCAGGGCGTCCAGGCCCTGGGCGCCGAGTCGGGTGGAGACGTACCAGGCGGTGCCCTTGCCGAGCCGGTGCCGGGTGACGGCCGGGCGGCCCGCGGTGAGTCCGTCGGCGTAGGTCCACACGGTCTCGGCGCCGCGCGGCACGACGAACTCCGTCCACACGTCCCCGGACAGCTCGGAGCCGTCGGGGCCAGTCAGCCGCACCCGCTCGTCCTTCAGCAGCGGCGAGAACTCCTCCACCGTCAGGCCGAGGACGTCGCGCAGCGCACCCGGGTAGGCGCCCTCGTGCACGGCGTCGTGCTCGTCGACGATGCCGGAGAAGTACGACACCACGAGCGTGCCGCCGTTCTCGACGTACTCCCGGACGTTGTTCCCGGCCGCCTCCGTCATCAGGTACAGGGCCGGTACGACGACAAGGGGATAGGCCGACAAGTCGGCTTCCGGGTGGGCGAAATCGACCGTGAGGTGGCGGTCGTAGAGGGCCTCGTAGAAGGAGTCGGCGCGCTCACGCGCGTCGTGGTCCTCGCTGGGACGCCAGGAGAGATTCTGCGCCCACCAGGACTGCCAGTCCCACAGCATGGCGGCGTCGGCCTGGGTGCGGGTGCCGCGGACGGCGCTCAACGAGTCGATGGACGCCCCGAGTTCGACGACCTCGCGCCACACCCGGGTGTCGGTGCCGCCGTGCGGCAGCATCGCCGAGTGGAACTTCTCGGCGCCGCGCCGGGACTGGCGCCACTGAAAGAACATCGCGCCCTCGGAGCCGCGGGCCACATGGGCCAGGGAGTTGCGGGCCATCTGGCCGGGGGCCTTGGCGGGGTTGCGGGGCTGCCAGTTGATGCCCGAGGTGGAGTGCTCCAGCAGCAGCCAGGGCGAGCCGCCAGCGACCGAACGCGTGGTGTCGGCGGCCATCGCGAGATTGACGTGGGTGCGGCGGCCGTCGGTGATCAGGTAGTGGTCGTTGGTGACGAGGTCGACCTCGCGGCCCCAGGCCCAGTAGTCGATCGAGTCGCACTGGCTGAGCGCGGTCATGAAGTTGGTGGTGACCGGGACGCCGGGTGAGAGGCGGTGCAGGATGTCGCGTTCGGCGCGGAAGTTCTCGCGGATGGTCGCGTCGGCGAACCGCTTGTAGTCCAGGGCCTGGCCCGGGTTGCCGACGGTCGGGGTGGCCCGGGGCGGGTTGATCTGCTCGAAGCTCGTGTAGCGCTGGCCCCAGAATGCCGTTCCCCAGGCCTTGTTGACCGCGTCGACCGTGCCGTAGGTCCGCGCGAGCCAGCGGCGGAAGTGGGCGGCGCAGGAGTCGCAGTAGCAGGCCGACACGGGGACGCCGTACTCGTTGTGCACGTGCCACAGGGCGAGGGCGGGATGGTCGCTGTAGCGTTCGGCGAGCTTCACGGTGATCGCCTTGGCGGCGGCCCGGTAGTCGGCGTTGCTGTGGCAGATCGCGCCGCGGGAGCCGAACTCGTGGCGCATGCCCTCGGCGGTCACCGGCAGGGCCTCGGGGTGCGCCCGGTAGAACCAGGCGGGCGGGGCCACGGTGGGCGTGCCGAGGTCGACGCGGATGCCGTTCTCGTGCAGCAGGCCGATGATCCGGTCCAGCCAGCCGAAGTCGTACTCCCCCGGGGCCGGTTCCAGCAGGGCCCAGGAGAAGATCCCGACGCTGACCATCGTGACGTCGGCCTCCCGCATCAGCCGGACGTCCTCCTGCCAGACGCTCTCCGGCCACTGCTCGGGGTTGTAGTCGCCACCGAAGGCGAGCCTGGTGAGGCCCCTGGGGCTGGTGTCCGGCATGGATGTCTCCCGCTTAATCGATCATTTGGGAACGTGCACACACAGCGGCGGCGGTGCGAGCCCAACATAACCGCACAGCAACAACCATTGACAAGTGTCCGGGATGTTTCTCTACTGTGAACGCTCACAGAAGCATGGCAGGGGCTTGCGACGGGCGAGCACCCAGGTCATGTGAACGTGCACAGCGCACATCTGCATGGCAGGTCCCCGCAGCGGGCGGGGACCCAGGTCAGGGGAGAAACCATGCCGCACACGAAGCGCCGTCGCCTCGTGACAACCGCCCTCGCCGTCGCGCTGGGCGCGACCACCCTCGCCGCCTGCGGCTCCGGGGACGACAGCAAGTCCGAGTCCGGTCCGGTCTCGCTGACGTACTGGACCTGGACGCCCGGCATGGACAAGGTCGTGGACCTGTGGAACAAGGGGCCGGGCAAGAAGGACCGGATCACCGTCACGGCGAAGAAGCAGGCCGGCGGCGACACGCTGATCACCAAGATCCTCACCGCGCACAAGGCGAAGCAGGCCCCGGACCTGGTGCAGGCCGAGTACCAGGCGCTGCCGACCCTGGTCAGCAATGGCGCGCTGGCCGACATCTCCAAGCAGGTCGGCGACGTCAAGAACAAGTTCGCCGAGGGCGTCTGGCAGCAGACCACGCTCGGCACGGACGCCGTCTACGCGGTCCCGCAGGACATCGGCCCGATGATGTTCTACTACCGCGAGGACCTGTTCAAGCAGTACGGCCTGACGGTCCCGACCACCTGGGACCAGTTCGCCGAGACCGCCCGCCAGCTGAAGAAGAAGGCTCCGGACAAGGCGCTGACCACCTTCTCCGCCAACGACTCCGGTCTCTTCGCGGGCCTCGCCCAGCAGGCCGGCGCCAAGTGGTGGACCACCTCCGGCAGCAAGTGGAAGGTCGCGATCGACGACCCGGCCACCCAGAAGGTCGCCACGTTCTGGGGCGGGCTGGTCAAGGAGGGCGTCATCGACAACCAGCCGATGTACACGCCGTCCTGGAACAAGGCTCTCGACACCGGTAAGCAGATCGCCTGGGTGAGCGCCGTGTGGGCGCCGGGCACGCTGACCACGGCCGCGCCCGACACCAAGGGCAAGTGGGCCATGGCCCCGCTGCCGCAGTGGTCGGCGAGCCAGGACGTGACCGGCAGCTGGGGCGGCTCCTCGACGGCCGTGACCACCGACTCCGCGCACAAGGACGCCGCCGCCAAGTTCGCCGCCTGGCTGAACACCGACCACGACGCCCTCGACGCCCTGGCCAAGGACAGCGGGATCTACCCGGCCTCGACGTCCGCGCAGCTCAGCGGCGCCTTCTCGAACCCGCCGGCGTACTTCTCCAACCAGGCCGACTTCTACCCGAAGGCCGCCGAGATCGCCAAGACCACCGCGCCGTCGGCCTGGGGCCCGAACGTGAACGTCGCGTACGCCACCTTCAACGACGCGTTCGGCGCCGCCGCCAAGAACAAGTCGGACTTCGCCGCCGCCCTGAAGCAGATGCAGGACGCCACGGTCGCCGACATGAAGAAGCAGGGCTTCGAGGTCTCCCAGTGACAAGCCCCGCAAGCCGGACGTCGTACGGGGCCAAGGGGGCCCCGTACGCCCACCCGTCTCCCACCACCACCCTCAGACGAGCGCGAAGCGCCCCCTACTTTTTCCTCCTCCCCGCCACGATCCTCTTCGCTCTCTTCTTCGCGCTGCCCATCGGCTACGCGGTCTTCCTCAGCTTCCGCAAGGTGCACGTCTCCGGGCTCGGGCTCGGTGCCAACGCCCGCAAGGAGGTCTGGGCCGGCGTCGAGAACTACACCGGCGCCTTCAAGGACAGCGAGCTGCTGCACGGCGCGCTGCGGGTGCTCGGCTACGGCTGCATCGTCGTCCCGGTGATGCTGGGCCTCGCCCTGCTGTTCGCGCTGATGCTGGACTCCGACAAGGTGCGGTTCACCCCGTTCACCCGGCTCGCGATCTTCCTGCCGTACGCCATCCCCGGTGTGGTGGCGGCGCTGCTGTGGGGCTTCCTGTACCTGCCGGACGTGAGCCCCTTCTACTACGTCCTCGCCAAGCTCCACCTGCCGCAGCCGAACCTGCTGGACGGCGGTCCGCTCTATCTCGCTCTGTCGAACATCGCGGTCTGGGGCGGCACCGGCTTCAACATGATCGTCATCTACACCTCGCTGAGGTCCATACCGGCCGAGGTGTACGAGGCGGCGAGGCTGGACGGCGCGACGCCGCTGCAGATCGCCCTGAAGATCAAGATCCCGATGGTGGCACCCTCGCTGGTGCTGACCTTCTTCTTCTCGATCATCGCGACGCTCCAGGTGTACAACGAGCCGACCACCCTCAAACCGCTCACCAACTCCGTCGACACGAGCTGGAGTCCGCTGATGAAGGTGTACCAGGACGCCTTCCACCGGAACGACATCTACTCGGCGGCCGCCGAGGCGGTCCTGATCGCTCTGGTCACGCTGGTCCTGTCGTTCGGTTTCCTGCGGGCCGCGAACCGCCGCAACAAGCAGGAGGCGCGATGAGCACCCTCGCCGTCCACAAGGCCGCCCCGGCGGCCGGCACCACACCCGGTACGGCACGGCGCCCGCCGCTGCGCCGCCGGATCGCGCTGGTGCCGACGATCACCCTGCTGCTCGGCGCGATCTACACGCTGCTGCCGGTCGCCTGGGTGGTGATCGCGTCCACCAAGTCCGGGCACGAGCTGTTCTCCACCTTCACCTTCCTGCCCGGCACCGGGTTCACGCAGAACATCAAGGACCTGAACGCCTACCGGGGCGGCATCTACTGGAGCTGGATGGGCAACTCCGCCCTGTACTCCGGTGTCGGCGCCCTGCTGTCCACGGCCGTGTCGGCGTTCAGCGGCTACGCGCTCGCGACCTACCGGTTCAAGGGCCGCGAGACGATCTTCAACGTGCTGCTCGCGGGCGTCCTGATGCCGCCGGTGATCCTCGCCGTCCCGCAGTACCTGCTGCTGGCGAAGGCCAACCTCACGGACTCCTACCTGTCCGTGCTGCTGCCGCAGATCCTCTCCCCGTACGGCGTCTACCTCGCCCGGATCTACGCCTCCGCCGCCGTCCCCACCGATGTGGTGGAGGCCGGCCGGATGGACGGGGCGAGCGAGTGGCGGATCTTCACCCGCATCGCGCTGCCGATGATGATCCCGGGCATGGTCACCGTGTTCCTGTTCCAGTTCGTCGCGATCTGGAACAACTTCCTGCTGCCGTACATCATGCTCAGCGACGACAACAAGTTCCCGCTCACACTGGGTCTGTACACGCTGCTGGAACAGGGCTCCAACACGCCGGCTCTGTACACGCTGGTGATCACGGGCGCGTTCCTCGCGGTCCTCCCGCTGATCGCGCTGTTCCTGATCATTCAGCGGTTCTGGAGCCTCGACCTGCTCTCCGGGGCCGTAAAGTCATGACCATGAGCAATCCGGGGGGCCGGCGCAAACCGCCGACGATCCACGACGTGGCGCGCGAGGCAGGCGTCTCGCGCGGCACCGTCTCGCGCGTGCTCAACGGCGGGCACTACGTCAGTCCCGCCGCGCAGGAGGCGGTCAACGCCGCCATACGCAAGACCGGGTACGTCGTGAACCGGCACGCCCGTTCGCTGATCACCGGGCGCTCCGACTCGGTCGGCTTTCTGCTGACCGAGCCGCAGGAGCGGTTCTTCGAGGACCCCAACTTCAATGTCCTGCTGCGCGGTTGCACCCAGGCGCTGGCCGCGCACGACGTGCCGCTGCTGCTGATGCTGGCGGGCACCGAGGACGAACGGCGGCGGATCACGCGGTACATCACCGCCGGGCACGTCGACGGGGTGCTGCTGGTCTCCAGCCACTCCGGTGACCCGGTCGCGGAGGAGCTGCGGGAGGCGGGCGTGCCGCTCGTCGCCTGCGGCAAGCCCATCGGCCTGGGCTCCAAGGTGAGTTACGTGGCCGCCGACGACCGGGACGGCGCCCGGGACATGGTCCGGCACCTGCTGTCGCTGGGCCGGCGGCGGATCGGTGTGGTCACCGGTCCGCTGGACACTCCCGGTGGTGTGGAGCGGCTCGCCGGGTACAAGGAGGTGCTCGCCGAGGCGGGCATCGGGGTCGACGAGCAGCTCATCGTCTCCGGTGACTACAGCCGGGCGAGCGGTGAGGCGGGCGCGGAGCGGCTGCTGGCGCAGGCACCGGACATGGACGCGGTGTTCGTGGCCTCCGACCTGATGGCGCAGGGCGTGCTGGCGGCGCTGCACCGGGCCGGCAAGGGGGTGCCGGATGACATCGCTGTCGGGGGTTTCGACGACTCCCCGGCGGCGACGGCCGCGACGCCGGAGCTCACCACGATCCGGCAGCCGTGGGACCGGATCAGCGGTGAGATGGTGCGGGTGCTGCTCGCTCAGATGGGCGGGGAGGATCCGGCGGCGGTGATTCTTCCTACGGAGTTGGTGCGGCGCGAGTCTGCTTGAGCGACAGCGCCCAGTGGAGTGCCGGGAAGGCCGTCAGGCGTCTGCGGCGTCGTGGCTGGTCGCGCCCACGCGGCAGAGCCGCACATTCAACACGGCCCCGCGCCCCTTCGGGGCGCCACCAGCCCTGTCTCGTACGCGAGGACGACGGCCTGGGCGCGGTCCCGTAGGCCCAGTTTGGCGAAGATGCGGGCCACGTGGGACTTGATCGTGGCCTCGCTCAAGGTCAGTTCGGTGGCCAGTTCCGTGTTGGACAGGCCTCGGCCCATCAGGGTCAGCACCTCACGCTCGCGCGGGGTGAGAGCGGCCAGGTCGGCGGGCGGGGCCTCGGCCGTGTGCCGAGCCTCGGCCGCGTACCGCTCCACCAGGCGCCGGGTGATCTGCGGGGCCAGCAGGGCGTCGCCGGTGCCGACGAGGCGTACGGCCGCAGCGAGGTGCTCCGGGGTGACGTCCTTGAGCAGGAAGCCGCTGGCGCCGATCGACAGAGCCTCGTAGACGTAGCGGTCCAGGTCGAACGTGGTCAGCATGAGGACCCGGCAGTCGGGGACCCGCTCCAGGATGCGCCGGGTGGCCGCCAGGCCGTCCATGACCGGCATGCGGATGTCCATCAGCACGACGTCCGGGCGCAGTTCCCGGACCGCGGCGACCGCCTCGGCGCCGTCGGCTGCCTCGCCCACCACCTCGATGCCCCGGGCGGTGAGGATCAGCCGGAAGCCGGTGCGGATCAGGGTCTGGTCGTCGGCGATCAGGACGCGGGGCGCCCACTCGGGGGTGTCCGGCGTCATGGGCGGTCCAGCGGGATGCGGGCGCGGACGCGGTAGCCACCGCCGAGCCGGCGCCGGGCGTCGAAGTCACCGCCGTAGACGGCGACCCGTTCGCGCAGCCCGAGCAGGCCGCGGCCGGTGCCCTCGCCGCGCGGTCTCGGCGCGGCCGGTGCGTCACCCGTGAGCACGCTGGGGCCGGAGTTGAGCACCTCGACGCGCAGGGCGTGGTCGGCGTAGCGCACGCTCACCTCCGCCGTGCCGCCGTCGCCGTGCCGGAGCGCATTGGTCAGGGCCTCCTGGACGATGCGGTAGGCGGTCACGTCGATGCCCTGGGGCAGCGGGCGCGGCTCGCCCGAAACGCGGACCTCGACGGGGAGTCCCGCGAACGATATCCGGTCCACCAGGGAGCCGAGCCGGTCGAGGCCGGGCTGCGGGGCGAGCGGGGTGCTCGACCGGTCCGCGCCCGGTCCGGCGTCGGTGTCGGTTTCCGTGCCGTCCGGGGCCGGTGCCAGCAGGCCCAGCAGGTGTCTGAGGTCGGTCATGGCGCCCCGGCCGGCGTCCTCGACGGCTCTGAGGGCGGTCGCGGCCTCGTCCGGCATGGTGCCCAGCACCTCGCGCGCGGCGCTCGCCTGGACGACCATGAGGCTGACGTTGTGACTGACGATGTCGTGCAGCTCCCGGGCGATCCGGTCGCGTTCGGCCGCGATGGCGGCCTCGGCGGCGCTCTCCCGCTCCCGCTCCAGCAGCCAGCCGCGCTCCC
>NZ_JAIQYY010000004.1:139193-184122 GCF_020181035.1 Streptomyces sp. CoH27 | reverse complement strand
CCCCCCCCCCCCCCCCCCCCCCCGCCAGCACGTCGTACTCCCCCATGCCGTTCATGGTCGCAGACGGCACTGACATCCGCATCGACCTGGGGATTCAGTGGTCTGCATCCGTGGGATGAGGCTTCGCCGGCGGGGGCAGCCGCAACCGGTCAGGATCGGAGAAGCCGCCACCGGCTCCGCCGTCCTAGCGTGAGGTGCACCGGCGGGAAGGGCCGCCGGACCCTGTTTCGTGAAGGAGTGAGTGCCATGACCGCGGGCGTGCAGACGATCATCTACCCCGTCAAGGACCCGAAGGCCGCCAAGGCGCTGTTCACCGCCCTGCTGGGCGTCGAGCCGTACGCCGACGAGCCGTACTACATCGGATTCAAGGCCGCCGGGCAGGACGTCGGGCTCGACCCGAACGGGCATGCGCAGGGCCTGACCGGGCCGGTGCCGTTCTGGCACGTCACCGATCTGCGCGAGCGCCTCGCGGCTCTGGTGGAGGCGGGCGCCGAGGTGCTCCAGGACGTGCGGGACGTCGGCAACGGCCGGCTGATCGCCTCCGTGAAGGACCCCGACGGCAACCTGATCGGTCTCCTCCAGGACCCCGCCGCCTGAGCCCCGCCGGCTGCCCGCACCCCGCACTAGTTGCACACTCAATGATTGGCCGGATCGGTGCTACGGTGCGGGTATGGCAGTCAAGACGGCCGACGCCCGGCTCGAAGAACGGTGGCGGGACATCCTCGCCGTCCACGCGCGCACGATGTGCGAGATCGACCGGGCCCTGCATCCGCACGGGCTGGGCGCCAGCGACTTCGAGGTGCTGGACATCCTGGCGACCGAGTCGCCCGCCGAGGGCGACCAGTGCCGGGTGCAGAACCTGGTCGGCCGGGTCCACCTCAGCCAGAGCGCGCTGTCCCGGCTGATCGGCCGGCTGGAGAAGGACGGACTGGTCGAGCGCTCGGTGTGCGCGGAGGACCGGCGCGGGGTGTGGGTGGCGCTCACCCCCAAGGGCCGCCGGCTGCACACCGAGGTACGGCCACTGCAGCGCGCGGTGCTGGAGCGCATGCTGGCCGAGCAGGAACAGTAGGCGAGAGCGTCGCGGCGGGAGACCTAGAGCATCAGCTCGGTTCCGTCCGGCAGCACCTCCACCCCCTCCTCGGCCGTACGCGCGCGTGCCGGTGATGCCGGGTCGAGCAACGGGTTGGTGTGGTCGAGGTGGGTGTAGACCCGGCGCACCCCGAGGTGACGGGCGAGGGCGGCGAGGGTGCCGTCCGGGCCCGTGACCGGCAGATGTCCGCCGGCCGGCTGCCCGGCCCCGGACCGCGGCGCCGTACCCGTCTCGTCCGCCGTGTAGCGGGTGCCGTCCAGCAGCACACAGTCGGCCTCGGCGCACAGCTCGTCCAGCTCCTCGCTCCAGGTATCCACACCGGGCGCGTACAGCAGGACTCCCCCACTGGCGAGATCCTCGATGCGGTACGCCGTCACCCATGGGCCGGCCTGCTGGGGCACCTGGGCCGGTACGTACGCCGGGATCTTCGCGCCCGCCGCGTAGGCCGTGACCACCAGACCGCCGGCCAGCACGAAACCACCGTCGGCCAGGCTGTCCGCCCACTCCCAGGGGGCGTGACGGTCCAGCGCGGCGCGGACGGGGGCGAGGACGGCACGGACCGGCGGAGCCGCGTAGACCTTCAGGCCGGCCGCTCCGCGCAGTTCGGCCAGGCCGCTGACATGGTCGGCCTCGGCGTCGGTGAGCAGGACACCGCGCAGCGGGGTGTCCCGGGTGCCGGGGCCGGGGCGCAGCGCGCGTGTGGCGGTGAGCTGGACACGCAGATCGGGCGAGGCGTTCAGCAGCCACCAGTCGCGGCCGTTGCCGGTGACGGCGGCGCACTCCCGGGTGCGGGAGGGCAGCATGCCGGCCCGGGCGGCCGTGCACAGTGCGCAGGCGCAGTTCCACTGCGGGAAGCCGCCGCCGGCGGCGGTGCCCAGCAGGACGACCCTCACGACCATCGGCTCCTTCGCGCGCGTCCGGTTGTGTCTCCGGTGGGGTCTTCCCGCGCAGGGGTGGGTGACCACCCTGGTTCAGGGCGCAGTTCCGGTCGTTCGGTCGTCCGAGGGAGTCCCTTCGGGGCGCCGGTCACCGAGCCAGGAGCGTACGTACCCCCTGTGCCGTCAGCGTCAGAGCGTGGGCGGAGTTGCCGTCGATGGCGAGGCACAGGTCCTCGTCGGGCCACTGGGCGGCCAGTGCGCCGAGTGGTATCAGGCGGTAGCGGGAGACGAACGGCAGCAGCCGGGCCAGTTCGTCCTCCGTGGTGAACACGGGGACGATCGGGTCGCCTCCCGGTGCTTCGAGGACCGGCAGAGCCACGGTCTCGGAGGCTGCGCCCTCGCTGTCGGCTTCGTCGTCCGGCACCGGGACGAGCACGTCACTGTGGGCGAGGGTGTCGAGCGCGGCCTGGTCCTCGGTGTTCACGACCAGCGCGTCCAGCGCCTGCCGGGCCGGCGTCGCCGGGTCGTTGTGTGCGGCGGATGTGTCCATGGCGGATCCCCAGGTAGCTACGGTGCGGCCTCCCGGGCCGGTCCGTGCCCGGGCGCTCCCGGCTCGCGTACCCGCTGGGATCCCGGGCATGCGTGAGGATCGTACGGAGCTCTTGTGACCGTGCGCGCATGCCGCCCAGCGTGTCCGTATGCCGATGCAACCCTGGTTCCGCGAGGCCGGATTGGGCATCTTCGTCCACTGGGGCGTCTACGCGGTGGACGGAGTCCCGGAGTCCTGGTCGTTCTAGACCGGGCAGGTCTCCCACGAGCGGTACATGAAGCAGCTGGACGGCTTCACGGCGTCCCGTTACGACCCGCACGCGTGGGCGGAGCTGTTCGCCCGCGCCGGTGCCCGATACGCCGTCCTCACCGCGCGCCATCACGACGGGGTGGCCCTGTGGGAGAGCGCGCAGGGCGGCCTGGACGTGGTCCGCCACACACCTGCGGGGCGCGATGTGCTCGCCGGGTACGCGGACGCGCTGCGCGAGCGCGGGCTGAAGGTAGGTCTGTACTACTCCCACTCGGACTGGAACCACCCCGACTACGCGAGCCTCCGGCACCCCGAACCGGACGAGGAGCCCGCGAACCCCCTCGCCCACGCCCAGCCCGGTCAGGAGGACCCGGCCGCCTGGGCGCGCTACCTCGCCTACCGGGACGGACAGGTCGGGGAGCTGGTCGACCGGTACCGGCCGGATCTGCTGTGGTTCGACGGCGAGTGCGAGCGCACCGAGGAGCAGTGGGGGCTTGACGCGCTGGCCACGCGAATCCTGGCCGGGAACCCGGACACGGTCCTCAACGCGCGGATGCTCAGCCACGGCGACTACGCCACCCCGGAGCGGGGGGTGCCGCTTCAGGCCCCCGACGGGCCAGGGGAGTTGTGCCTCACGGTCAACGACTCCTGGGGCTTCCAGCACCAGGACCACAACCACAAGTCCGTGCGCCAGCTGGTGCGCTACTTCACGGAGACGATCAGCGCGGGCGGCAATCTGCTGCTCGACGTGGGCCCGCGCGAGGACGGCACGATCCCGGCGGAACAGGCGGAACGGCTGACGGGGCTCGGGGCGTGGATCGCCCGGCACGCCGAGGCCGTGTACGGCACGGGTGCGGGGCTGCCGCCCGGGCACCACTACGGCCCGAGTACGCTGTCGGCCGACCGCCGGACGCTGTATCTCGTCTGCTTCGACACCCCGCGCGAGACGGTGTCGGTGCGCGGGCTGCGCAACCGGGTGCGGCGGGTGAGCGTGCTGGGTACGGGTGCCGAGCTGGGCCACCGGGTCTCCGGCGGGCTGCATGACGTGCCGGGCATGACCTGGCTGGACGCGCCGGCGGCGCGGGACGTGGACGAGTACGCCACCGTGCTCGCCGTGGAACTCGACGGTGAGCTGGGTCTGTACCGCGGTACGGGGCGGGCCTGACGCGGCCGTCGGCCGGGCCGCGTCAGCGGCTCACGGGCCGGGCTCCGCGAGCAGGCGAGCGATGGTGGTGACCTGGATCAGCGGCCGGTAGAGGTCCATCAGCTGAAGGGCCTTGAGGTGCGAGTCGTCGTCCGCGCCCGCGCAGGCGTCGGCGACCACGAGCACCTCGGTGCCGGCGTCGGCGGCGGCCAGGGCGGTGGACAGCACACAGCAGTCGGTGCTGACCCCGGCCAGGACCAGGCGGTCGCCGGGGCCGAGGCGGGCGGCGAGTTCCGGGGTCCATTTGCCGAAGGTGGTGGTGTCCAGGACGTCCGCCTGGGGGGCGAACTCGCCGTCCAAGTCCCAGAGTTCGGCGTCCCGGGGCCGGCGGGCGAAGGGCCAGCGGTCGTAGTACGCCCGCCAGGCCCCGGTCGGCCGCTCGGGGGCCAGGAAGCGGGTGAAGGTCACGCGCGCGGCGAAGGCCGGCAGGAGGGTGCGTACGCCCGCAGCCGCGTCGGCGAACCGAGGGGTGGCCCACGGGCTCGCCGGGTCGGCGAAGACGCGCTGCATGTCGATGACGGCGAGGTGTCCGGCGGTCATACGCGGACCGCCCTCTCGTTCGGTGCCTGGCTCGGCGCCTGGGCCTCCTGGGCGCGGACCCGGCCCCGGCCGAGCAGCAGGGTGCCGAGGAAGGCGAGTGCCAGGGCGGCCAGGACTCCCAGGTTGGCGTATGCCCAGGCGCCGGTCCTGCCGCCGAGGCCGAGCGGCCCGAGCAGATAGCCCTGCCAGGTGAGCCAGCTCGCGGCGGTGTTGGTGACCAGGCCCCAGCCGGCGGCGGTGGCGGCGAGGGTGAGCAGCAGGGGTGTCAGGGGGAGGTCGCCGTAGCGGCCGTGCGGGCGGTACAGGTCGCCGTCGTCGTAGTCGCGGCGGCGCAGGGCCAGGTCCGCGAGCATGATGCCGCACCAGGCGGCGATGGGGACGCCGAGCGTGGTGAGGAAGCCCATGAACTGGCCGAGGAAGTCACCGGCGAAGAACACGATGTACACCGAGCCGGCGATCATCAGGGCGCCGTCGAGGAGCGCGGCCAGATAGCGGGGCACGGGCAGGCCGGCGGAGAGCAGGGCCAGGCCGGAGGAGTAGATGTCGAGGACGGCGCCGCCGACCAGGCCGAGGACGGCGACGATGGCGAACGGCACCAGGAACCAGGTGGGCAGGATCGTGGTGAGCGCGCCGATCGGGTCGGCCGCGACAGCCTTGCTCAGCGCCTGCGAGGAACCGGCCAGCAGCAGGCCGAAGACCAGCAGGAGCAGCGGGGCGGCACAGGCGCCGAAGGTGGTCCAGCCGATCACGCCCCTGCTCGACGAGTTCCTGGGCAGATAACGGGAGTAGTCGGCGGCGGCGTTGACCCAGCCGAGGCCGAAGCCGGTCATCATGAACACCAGGGCGCCGATGAACTCCTGCGGGGAACCGGCCGGGATCGCGCTGACGCCGGCCCAGTGGATGTGGTCGGCGACGAGGGCGACGTAGACGACGGTGAGGACGCCCGTGATCACGGTGATCGCGGTCTGCAGCCGCATGATCAGGTCGAAGCCCATGACCCCGCCGACGACGGTCAGCGCGGCGACCACGACGAGGGCGGCCACCTTGGTCCCGGTGCCGCCGCCCCAGCCGAGGCGGCCGAAGACGGTCGCGGTGGCCAGCGTGGCGAGCGCCGTGAGCACGGTCTCCCAGCCGACGGTGAGCACCCAGGAGATCACGGACGGCAGCCGGTTGCCGCGCACCCCGTACGCGGCCCGGCTGAGCACCATCGTCGGCGCCGAGCCGCGTTTTCCGGCGACCGCGATGAACCCGCACAGCAGGAACGAGACGACGATGCCCAGCACGCCGGCGGCCAGGGCCTGCCAGAAGGAGATGCCGAAGCCGAACGCGAAGGCGCCGTAGCTCAGGCCGAGGACGGAGACGTTGGCCCCGAACCAGGGCCAGAACAGCGTGCGCGGGGTGCCCTTGCGCTCCGCGTCCCCGATCACGTCGAGGCCGTGTGCCTCCACCTGGATCGGCCGGCCGGGGGATCTGTCGCCGACGGGGTCCTGCGCACGCGTCATGACCGAACCACCTGCCCTGCCTGTCCGGAACTTTCTCGATCACGCTAGGCCGGTGCCGTGGGGGCGTCAATCGACGCCCGCCGGATCGTCCACGCGGGCCGGGGGTTTCGTGACCGTCCGCGCCGACGCGGGTTCCTGGGTCGCCGCGGCCACCCGTCGGGTCCGGACCGACGCAGTGCCCGGCCGGCGCCCGCGGGGGGCCGGGTGCTGTGCCCGGCCGCCGGCTATGGCCCACCCGGTCGCGGCAACCGGCGGCGTGGCGTGTGCCGCGGCGGCGGGGTGCGCGGCGAGGATGGCGCTCGGAGCAGCCGGCTGGGAGGCGGAGGCGGGTATGACGGTGAACCGTGTCGGCCTGGTGGTGCACGGCGGCCGCGCCGAGGCCGTGACCGCGGCGGGGGCCGTCCGCGCGTGGTGCGCCGAGCAGGGCGTGGCGTGTGCCGACATCGATGTGTGGCAGGAGGGCGCGCGGCGCAGCGCCCTGGAGGAGATCGAGGCCGCAGGCGACCCTGATCTGATCGTCACGCTCGGCGGGGACGGCACATTCCTGCGCGGTGCGCGGCTGGCCGCCGAGCACGACGCCCTGGTCCTCGGCGTCGACCTCGGCCGGGTCGGCTTCCTGACGGAGGTCCCGGTCCCGAAGGTACGCGCGGCCCTGGACGCCGTACAGGACGGGCGGATCACCGTGGAGCGCCGGATGCTGCTGACCATGCGCGCGTCGTGCCGGCTGGAGGTCCCGGCGCAGATGGAGGCACTGGTGCGGTACGGGCGCGGGCCGATGCTGCCGCCGCCGCGGGTGCGCACCGAGTGCGAAACGGGCGGCGACTGGGGTGTCGCGCTGAACGTCACCGCGCTGAACGACATCGTCGTGGAGAAGCTGGCCCGCGACCGGCAGGTGTCGGTCGGCGTCTATCTGGCGGGCCGGCTGCTGGCCTCCTACTCGGCCGACGCGCTGCTGGTGGCCACGCCCACGGGCTCCACCGCGTACAGCTTCGCCGCGGGCGGCCCGGTCGTCTCACCGCGCACGCAGGGGCTGGTCTTCACGCCGGTCGCCCCGCACATGGTGTTCAACCGCTCGGTCGTGGCCGCCCCCGACGAGCCCATCGCGCTGCGGGTGCTGGAGCGGTCGGGCCAGGCCGCCGTCAGCATCGACGGCCAGCTGCGCGGTGTGCTGAGCCCCGGCGACTGGATCGGTGTGTACGCCGCTCCCCGCCCGCTGAAGGCCGTGCGGCTGGGACCGACGGACTTCTACGGCCGGCTGCGCGAGCGCATGAACCTCACCGACGCCCCCGCCGCGCTGGCCGACGGAGAGGCCGCTCCGCTGTGGCCGGTCACCACTCCCCCGCCGGGCGACCTGGCCCACCTCGCGCTGCCCCCGGCCCCTGCCGACGGACAGGCGTGATCCGGTCCCGGCGATAAAACGGGTGCGGGTGTTCGAGCAGGTGAGACACGTTCCTGCCTGATCCCCAGGGGCCCGTGAGCTGGATACGACTCCCGGGCCCCGCCACATGCGTACGGTGCCGCTGTCACCCTCTGTCCGGGGTCGCCAACCGGTGTAGTCTCAGGGCCAGTTGGATCTCCAGGGCGCGGGCGGGGGTCTGCCAGTCGGCGCCGAGCAGCCGGCCCACCCGCTCCAGGCGCTGGGCGACCGTGTTGACGTGGACGTGCAGGGCGTCCTTGGTGCGGGCCGGACTCATCCCGCAGGCGAAGTACGCGTCCAGAGTGCGCAGCAGGTCCGTGCCGCGCCGTTCGTCGTACGCCACGACCGGGCCCACGGTGCGCTCGACGAAGCCGGCGATGTCCCGGTCGCCCGCGAGAAGCAGACCGAGGAAGCCGAAGTCCTCGGCGGCCGCGCCGTCCCCGGCCCGGCCCAGCAGATGCAGCGCCTCCAGGCAGCGGCGGCCCTCGGCGTAGGCGGCGGCCACGGTCTCGGGGCGGGCGGCCAGGCCGGTGACGGGGGCGGAGGCGCCGACCGTGACGGGTTGGCGGACGGCCGTGCCCAGGTCGCGGGCGGTGCGGCGGGCCACTTCCGTGGCGCTGTCGCCGGTGCCGAGCGGCAGCAGCAGGACGGTGCCGCCGTCGCGCGCGGCGGCCAGACCGTGACGGGTGGCGGCGAGATGGGAAGCGGCCGACCACAGCCGACGGCGGGCCCCGGCCTCCTCGTCGGCGTCGGCGGCGGGACCGTCGAGGCGGGCGGCGAGGACGACATGGGTCGCGTCCAGGTCGGCGTGCAGCCGGGCGGCCCGGTCGCGCAGCAGGCGCGGGTCCCGGTCCCGGGCGTCCAGCAGGTCGTCCAGCAGCTCGCCGCGCACGCGCTGTTCGGCCTCCGCGGCGGAGCGGCGGGCCAGCAGGAGCAGCGAGGTGACCATCGCCGCCCGCTCCAGCGTGCGCTGGTCCACCGGGTCGAGATCGGGGTGTCCCCGCAGGACCAGCGCGCCGAGGAGCTCGCCGCCGGCGGCCACCGGGGCGATCCAGTCCCCGCCGTGCCGTACGGCGTGTCCCTCCGCGCGGGAGGCCTGAAGCGCCTCGGCCGGTGCCGCGCCGGGCTCGGTGAACTCCACGGTTCCGTCGAGGACTTCGGAGACGGCGGCGGCCACGTCGTGCACCCCGCCGCCGCGCAGGACGAGTTCGGTGAGCCGGTCGTGCACCTCGGAGGCGCGCTCGATGACGGCGCTGCGGTCCCGGATGATCTCGTTGGCCCGCTCCAGCCCGGCCAGCGCCGCGCGGGTCTCGGTGAGCAGGTTGGCGGTGTCGATCGCGGCGGCGGCGAGCGCGGCGAAGGAGCCGAGCACCGCGATCTGCTCCCGCTCGAACACCCGGGCCCGGCGGTCGGCGGCGAACAGAACCCCGATGACGTGCGGCCCGAGCATCAGGGGGACGCCGAGGATGGCGACCAGGCCCTCGTCCCGGACACCGCCGTCGATGGTGAGAGTGTGCTGGAAGCGGGCGTCCTGGAAGTAGTCGTCGGTGACGTACGGCCGTGTGGTCTGCGCGACCAGTCCGCCGAGCCCCTCCCCGAGGCCGAGTCGCAACTGCTGGAAGCGGGCGGAGACGGAGCCCTCGGTCACCCGCATGTAGGTGTCGCCGCGCGCGGGATCGTTCAGGGTGAGATAGGCGACGTCCGTGCCGAGCAGCGAGCGGGCGCGCTGCACGATGGCCTGCAGAACGGCGTCGAGATCGCGCAGGCCCGCGAGATCGTGGGCGGTCTCGAAGAGCGCGGACAGCTCCGCCTCGCGCCGCCGGCGTCCCTCCAGCTCGGCCCGGACGCGCAGGGCCAGCGGGCGGGCCCGTTCCAGCGCGGCGATCCGGTCGGCGGGCAGGCCCTCGGCGCGGGCGAGCAGCACCGGCTGCTCGTACGCCTCCACGGAGGCGTCGCGGGCCAGCAGCTCCAGGTAGGAGACCTCCGGGCTGCGGCTGGGTGCCGGCTGAACGTGATCGCGAGACATGGTCACAGGATTCCGCATCGACGGCCCGGCCCGCCGGGCCTGTGGACAACTCCAGGGCTCCCGGACTCCCGGCCCCCTGGCCCCGGGGCCCTTGGGCTCCCGGGCCGGACGTTCGGGCCTCTCAGTGGGCCGTCCACCCGCCGTCGAGCACGAGCGAGGTGCCGGTGACGAAGGACGCCTGGGGGCTGCACAGGTAGGCGACGGCCTCGGCGACCTCCTCCGGTTCGATGAGCCGTCGCACGGCGCTGTCCTTCAGCAGAACCTCGGACAGCACGCGCTCCTCGCGGATGCCGTGCGCCCGCGCCTGGTCGGCGATCTGCCGCTCGACCAAGGGCGTGCGCACATAGGCCGGGTTCACGCAGTTCGAGGTCACCCCGTGGGCGGCTCCCTCCAGAGCGGCTGTCTTGGACAGTCCCTCCAGACCGTGTTTGGCGGCCACATAGGCCGACTTGAAAGCGGAGGCACGCAGACCATGGACGGAGGACACATTGACGATCCGGCCCCAGCCCTGGGCGTACATGTGCGGCAGGGCCCCGCGGATGAGCCGGAAGGGTGCCTCCAGCATCACGGTGAGCACCGTGTGGAAGACGTCGGGCGGGAAGTCCTCGATGGGGCGCACCAGTTGCAGGCCCGCGTTGTTGACCAGCACATCGGTGCCGGCGGCGGCCCGTTCGGCGGCGTCGAGGTCGGTGAGGTCGACGACCTGCGGTACGACGGTGCCCAGGAGGCCGGTGTCCGCCTCCGCGGCCAGCTCGGCCAGGCCGGCCGCGTCGCGGTCGACGGCCCGCACCTCGGCCCCGGCGGCGGCGAGCCGCAGCGCGCAGGCGCGGCCGATGCCGCCGGCGGCACCGGTGACGAGGGCCGTGCGGCCGCCGAGGTCGAGGGCGAGGAGCTGGGGGCACGAGCCGGGCGGCGGGCTGGACGCGGTCATGTGCCGACCCTAAGGGGAACCCCTCTCTCCCCACATATGGTGATCACCCATACTTCAGTCGCCAGCCGTAGGGTCAAACCATGTGGGTGCATCCGACATGGCCTGCTTGATCCGGAACAGGCCGAACTCATGCAGTTCGGGCAGCGCGTCCACGTCGAACCAGCCCACCTCCAGCGACTCGTCGTCGTTGACCCGGGCTTCGCCGCCCACTGCGCGGCAGCGGATGGTGATGTCCATGTACTGGCAGGTGTCGCCGTTGGGGTAGGTGACCGGTTCCAGCGCCTGCACCAGGACGACCCGCTCGGCTTCGCAGCGCACCGCCGTCTCCTCGAAGACCTCCCGCACGGCGCAGGCCGCCGGCTGTTCACCCGGCTCCGGGATGCCGCCGATCACCGACCACGTGCGGGTGTCGGCCCGCCGGCCCAGCAGCACTCTGCCCTCGTCGTCGAAGACGATCGCGGTGATCCCGGGGAGCCAGAGCAACTGCTGTCCGGCGGAGGCACGCAGCGTGCGGATGAAGTCAGGAGTAGCCATGGCCCCGACCCTAACCGGCCGGGTCCGCGCTCTCCGGCCGGTTCACAGGCCGGACCCCGGTCGTACGGCTATGCGCCACCGGCGCGCCGGCCGCGCAGCCCGGACCCGATGGCCCAGCCGATGCCGCCCGCGGCGACCAGCACCAGGGCGATCTCCGGGAGGATGCCCAGCTCGGTCGCCGGGGTCTTGGACGTGCGCAGCGGCACCTTCTGCACGAGGTAGGCGGGCACGAACATGCCGGTCTTCTGGGTGATCCTGCCGTCCGGCATGATGATCGCGCTGACGCCGCTGGTCACCGGCACGGTGACGGTGCGGCTGTGCTCGACGGCGCGGATCCGGGACATGGCGAGCTGCTGGTAGGTCATCTCGCTGCGGTCGAAGGTGGCATTGTTGCTCGGCACGGAGATCATCTCGGCGCCGTGGGTGACCGTGTCCCGTACGGCCCAGTCGAAGGCGGCCTCGTAGCAGGTGGCGAGGCCCATCTTGGCGCCGTCGATGTCGAACACGCCGGGCTTGCTGCCCCGGCTGAAGTCCTGGCGGACCATGCCGGTCCAGTTCTTGTTGATCGCGCCGACGAGCCCGCGCAACGGAAGGTACTCGCCGAACGGCTGGATCTGCCGCTTGTCGTAGGTCTGCGTCGGCCCCTTCTCGGGGTCCCAGAGGATCTGCTCGTTGAGCAGCTTTCCGTCGCGCTCCACGACTCCGCCGACCGAGATGGGCACGCCGACCGCCTTGGCGGCGCCGTCGATGACGGCGGCCGCGTCGGGGTTGGTGAAGGGGTCGATGTCGGAAGAGTTCTCCGGCCACAGCACGTAGTCGGGCTTGGCGGCCTTGCCCGCCTTGATGTCGGCGGCGAGCTTGAGCGTCTCGCGCACGTGGTAGTCGAGCACGGCCCGGCGCTGGGCGCTGAACTCCAGTCCGGAGCGCGGCACGTTGCCCTGGATGAGGGCGACGGTCCGGGTACCGTCCTCGGCCTTGTCGCTCACAAGCGGCTGGGCGGCGACGGCGCCCGCCACCGGGACGGCCACGCTCAGCAGCGCGGCGGCCGCGGCCCCCCGCCGCACGTCCCGGTTCCGGCGGTTCTCGGCGATGAGCCGCCCGGCCTCGTACAGCCCGAAGCCGCACAGGACCACCGCGAAGCCCAGCACCGGAGTGCCGCCCACCGCGGCGAGCGGCAGGAAGACGCCGTCCGCCTGGCCGAAGGCGATCTTGCCCCAGGGAAAGCCCCGGAACGGTACGCGCGCGCGTACCGCCTCTCCGGCGATCCAGACGGCCGCGGCCCACACCGGCCAGGCGGGCAGCTTGGAGACGGCGGCGACGCCGACGCCGACCAGGGCGACGAAGACCGCCTCGATGGCGACGAGGGCCAGCCAGGGACCGGGACCGACCTCCACGCCGGTCCACACCAGCAGCGGCAGCAGGAAGCCCAGGCCGAAGAGATAGCCGAGGCCGAGGGCCGCCTTCCAGCCGCGCCCGCGCAGCACCCAGCCGAAGCCGGCGAAGGCGGGCAGCGCCAGCCACCACAGGGTGCGGGGCGGGAAGCTGATGTAGAGCAGCACTCCGCAGAGCGCGGAGGCGACGGCCGGGACCAGACGCAGCAGCCGGCCGCTGCGCACGCCTGGGGCGGAGGGCGGCTGGAGCTGGTCCGGCTGGTCCACGGAAGTTGCGGTGACGGTCACCCGGGTGAGTGTACGGCGGCTGACCTGGCCACCGACAGCACGGTCCGCAGGCCGGCCCCGGCTCCGGCCCGGCACGCTCCTCCCCCTTTTCGTCACGCTCCCCCCGCACGCTTCTCATCACGGCGATCCGCCGCATCTCGTGCTCAACCAGGTCATCAGCCGCTACGGTGTGCCCAGCCTCGGCAGTGCGCCCGGCCCCGGCGCCGTGCTCTGCCGTGGCCCGACAGGGGCGGGCGGGGACGAGGGGCGGCGAGTGGGCTCGACCGAGATGAGGCCTGCGGCAGGTGTGGACGCGGCCGACGTCAGAGGAAACGTTTCTGACGGGGCAGGCATGATCTTGCTGGGCGCCTGTGCCGGATGGGCGCTGCTCACCGCTGCGGCCCACGACGGGCGGCCCGAGGGCCTGCTGCTCGTGGTGCTCGCCGTGACCGCCGGCCATGCCGTCGGCCGGGTCTCCGGGGCGCTGCTGCCGGTGGCCGCGCCCTGCGTCGGCGCGCTGGCCGCCCTCGCGGTGGCCGTGGCGCGGCCCGGTCTCTCCCCGGGCGCCTGGTACGCCGCCCCGCTCGGGCACGCCGGCGGCACGGCCGCTCTGCTGGCGCTGGCCACCGGTGCCGCGTGCTGCGCCGCCTGGGCCACGCCCGTACCGGCGCTGCGGCTGGGCCTGTGGGCGCTGGCCGCGGGAATCGTGCCGACCGGGGCCCTGCTGGGCTCCGTAGCCGGTTGTGCGGCGAGCACGGCCGTACTGCTGTGCGCGCTGGCCGCGGGCTCGGTGACCCGCCGGGGCCTGTCCCTGCTGGGGCTGGCCGTGGCGGCGGCCCTGGTCGGGGGCACAGTGTGGGCGCTGGCCGCCGGTGTGCTGCCCGACGGGCTCTCGGACGTGCTCGAAGGACGGCTCACCGCGCACCGGGTGGGGCTGTGGCAGGACGCCCTGCGGATGGCGGGCCGGAACAGGGGCCTCGGGGTCGGCCCGGACCGCTTCGGCGAGCTGAGCCCGGCGGCGCACACCGTGCCCTCCGACGACAAGCCGCACTCGGCCCCGCTGCAACTGGCGGCGGAGCAGGGCGTCGTCGGAGTGGTGCTGCTCGGCGCCGCGTTCTGCTGGGTGCTGCACGCGCTGTGGCGTACGCCCCGTCCGACGCCCGTCGCCCTCACCGCGGGCGCCGCCCTGACGGCGCTGGCCGCGCTCGCCTCGCTGGGCAACGCGCTGAGCTTCACGACGGTGACGGCGAGCGCCGGGCTGCTGGCCGGGTGGGCCACGGCACGGCCCTGGGCCCGCGCCGGCGCGGAGCCCCGGCTCTGAGCGCGGTCACCGGCGGCCACACTGTGCCGGGCGGCCGCACTGTGCCGGGCGGCCGCATGATCGGAGCGGTGCCGCCCGCCACGCGCGTGTGCCCGTGTCAGAGAGAAACGGTCACCGCGCGCGTGCCCGTCTCCGAGAGGTGTCGTATTCCACGCGCGCGTGGCCGACGCGGGCGATGGCACCGGCCCGCACTCCGGTGTGCGCGGCTCAGGCGGCCGGGCCCGGTGTGATGGTCCGCAGCCGGGCCCTGATGACCCGTACCGCCGACTCGGCGTTGTCGACGGTGATCGTGAAGGTGTGGCCGTCCCACAGGCGCAGCACGATGCCCTCACCCCGGCGTACGACGACCGCGGTGCCCTTCTCGGGCCGCCAGCGGTAGCCCCAGCCGCCCCAGTGCCGGGGGGTGACCAGGGCGGTGAAGTCGGCACCCGCCACGTGGGAGAGGGGGATGCGGCGGCGCGGCAGCCCCATGTGGCCGCAGCGCACCTCCAGGGACTCCTTGTCGAGCTTGAGGTCGACGTGCACGAAGGCGAGGGTGCCGAAGAGGACCAGCAGACCGGCCGCGATGCAGCCCACGACGGACATCGCCAGCGGGGCGATGCCGGAGGTCCATGCCGAGTCCACGGCCAGCTCGATGCCGAGCGCCATGCAGGCCGCACCGACCAGCGCCAGCAGCCACTGGACCCGATTGGTGGCGCGCCCGGTCCAGACCTCGGGGTGAGCGGTGTCGTCGGCGTGGGGGTGGTCCCTCATGCGTATGAGGTTACTCAGGTTTCGCCGTGCGGGGACGGTGTGGCTGGACCGGGTGGGGCACGGTGGGCCGGTGCGCGGGTCCGTCGCCCCGCCGGTCAGCGGACGGGGCTGACGGTCCGCAGGAAACGGCCTTCCTCGTAGGTCAGGGCGGTGTCCGGGAGCGTGGCCTCGCGGCCGCTGAGCAGCACCGTGAGGGTGCTGTCGACGACGGCGTCCGGAGCTGGCTCCACCCCGATCCGGCGCAGGGCCTGGGCGGCGACCGCCCCGGCGGTGCCGTGCAGGACGAGCGGCGGGCGGCCCGGCCGCTGGACGGCCACGCGGATCCGCTCGGCGACCAGCTCGTAGTTGGTGCAGCCGAGGACGACGGTGGTCACGTCCTCGGGAGTGCGGGCGGCGGCGGAGGCGATCGCGGCCTCGATGGCGGCCTCGTCGGCGTGGTGCACCGCGTCCGCGAGGCCGGGGCAGGCCACCTCGGTGACGGCGACACCGGCGGCGAACTCCTCGATCAGGCCCCGCTGATAGGCGCTCCCAGTGGTGGCGGGGGTCGCCCAGATGGCGACGTGACCGCCGCCCGCCGCGGCCGGCTTGATCGCCGGGACGGTCCCGATGATCGGCAGGTCCGGTTCGAAGCGGGCCCGCATCGCGGGCAGGGAGTGCACGGACGCGGTGTTGCAGGCGACGATCAGAACCTCGGGGGCGTGGGCGGCGGCGGCCTCGGCCACGGCGATCGCCCGCTGCGTGATGTCCTCCGGGGTGCGCGGCCCCCAGGGCATCCCGTCGGGATCCCACGAGAGCACGAGATCCGCGTCGGGCCGCAGCCGGCGTACCGCGGCGGCGGCGGGGAGCAGGCCGATTCCGGAGTCCATGAGCGCGATCTTCACCCGGCCACGATAGACGATGCGCTCTTACGGACCGCTCCGGTGGGGCAGACTGCGGCCGTGAGCGCCCTGATGTGGATCACCGTCGTCTCGCTGGCCGCCTGGTGCTGGCTGCTGCTGTGCCAGGGCTTCTTCTGGCGCACGGACGTCCGGCTGCCGCCGCGCCGGGAACCGGACGCGTGGCCGTCCGTGTGCGTCGTCGTACCGGCCCGGGACGAGGCGGCCGTGCTGCCCGCGAGCCTGCCGTCGCTGCTGGCGCAGGACTATCCGGGGCGGGCGGAGGTGTTCCTGGTGGACGACGGGAGCACGGACGGCACCGGTGAGCTGGCCCTTGAGCTGTCCCGGCGGCACGGCGGGCTGCCGCTGACCGTGGGCTCGCCCGGTGAGCCGCCGGCGGGCTGGACGGGCAAGCTGTGGGCGGTGCGGCACGGTATCGGTCTGGCACGCGCGCGTGATCCCGAGTATCTGCTGCTGACGGACGCGGACATCGCACACGCCCCGGACAGCCTGCGCGAGCTGGTCGCGGCGGCCGGTGCCGGGGGCTTCGACGTCGTGTCGCAGATGGCGCGGCTGCGGGTGGAGAGCCTGTGGGAGCGGCTGGTGGTCCCGGCGTTCGTCTATTTCTTCGCTCAGCTGTATCCCTTCCGGTGGATCGGCCGCGTGGGATCGCGTACGGCCGCGGCGGCGGGCGGCTGTGTCCTGCTGCGCGCGGACATGGCCGAGCGGGCGCGCATCCCGGACGCGATCCGGCACGCCGTCATCGACGACGTGGCGCTCGCGCGCGCGGCGAAGGGCGCCGGCGGACGGGTGTGGCTGGGGCTGGCCGAGCGGGTGGACAGCGTGCGGCCCTATCCGCGGCTGCACGACCTGTGGCGGATGGTCTCGCGCAGCGCCTACGCGCAGCTGCGGCACAACCCGCTGCTGCTCCTCGGCACGGTCGCCGGACTCGCCCTGGTGTATCTGGTGCCGCCCGTCGCGCTGGTCGCGGGAGCGGCCGGCGGGGGTGCGGCGACGGCGGTGTCCGGCGCGCTGGCGTGGGCGGTGATGGCGGGGACGTACGCGCCGATGCTGCGCTACTACGACCAGCCGCTGCGGCTCGCCCCGCTGCTGCCGTTCACCGCGTTCCTCTATCTGCTGATGACGGTCGACTCGGCGGTACAGCACTACCGGGGCCGCGGGGCCGCGTGGAAGGGCCGTACGTACGCGCGTCCCGGTGCCGTGCCCGACGAGGGCTGAGCGCGCTCACTTGCGGCCGGGCGTCCAGTTCATGCCCCAGCCGTAGGCGCGGTCCACGGTCCGCTGCGGGCTCACCCCGCGCTCCGGCACCAGATAGCGCGCCTCGCGCTGCACGAGGAGATCGCCGCCGGTGTTCGTGATCAGCGCGAGCGCGCACACCGTCGAGGGGACCGTGCACTCGTCGAGCGAGAAGTCGATCGGGGCGCCGTGCTGCGGCTGGAGGGTGACGGTGGCGTGCAGGTCGGCGAACGAGCTGGCGCCTTCGTAGATCGTGACGAAGACGAGGATGCGCCGGAAGTCCTGCCGGTGGTCGAGGTTGACAGTGAGGTTCTCGCCTGCGGCCACGGCTCCGGTGCGGTCGTCGCCGTCAAGATGGATGTACGGCGGCCGGTGCAGCGATCCGAAGGCGTTCCCGAGGGCCTGGACGACACCTTTGCGGCCGTCGGTGAGTTCGTACAGGGCGCACAGGTCGAGGTCGAGGTCCCCCTGCCCTCCCCAGCGGCCGCCCCAGCCCGAAAGCCGTTTACGCGTCTGCCAGTTGAGGTTCACGCGCAGGGCACCGGAGGTTCCACCCTGCTTGGCCAGCGAGACGGAGGGGGCGGCCTTGGTGAGGGTGACCTTGGACAGGCGGACCGGCTGGGCCGGGGGCATCCGCGGGGCGGCGGCCGGAGGGACCGGAGGTGGCGGCGGAGGCGTGGCGGGCGCCGGCGGCATGGCTGCCGGGGGCACCGGGGGCGCCGGGGCCGGGGCGGCGGTCGGTGCGGCGTGCTGGGGCTGGTCGACGGTGATCCCGAAGTCCGTTGCCAGGCCTTCGAGTCCGCTGCTGTAGCCCTGGGCGACGGCGCGGAACTTCCAGCCGCCCTGGCGGCGGTAGAACTCACCGAGCACGAAGGCCGTCTCGGAGGTCGCGCCGGGGCTGTCGAAGCGGACGACGACGGAGCCGGTCATGGCGTCGGTCACCTCGATGTAGAGGCCGGGGACCTGCGCGAACGTCCCGCCGTCGGCCGAGGCGGCGAGGACGATGCGCTCGATCGCGCCCTCCACGCGCGCGAGGTCGACGCAGAGGATGTCGGTGACGTGTCCGCCGGCCGTGCGCTTACCCTCGTGGCGCACCGCGCCGGAGGGGTGGGCGGGCTGGTTGTAGAAGACGAAGTCTCCGTCGGAGCGGACCTTTCCGGCGGCGAGCAGCAGCGCCGAGGCGTCCGCGTCGGGCACACCGGGACCGGAGCGCCAGCCCAATTCGACACGCAGGGCCGTGGCCGGCACCGGCGCGTTCGATCCCTTCGACATTGACATGTCCGCCCCAATCGATGTCGGCTCCCGGGCTCCCCCGGCACTCGTCTCCCGGGCTCCCCCGGTACTCGGACCCATCCCTACCCGCACAACGTATTCCGGGCCCGCGAACTCTCCTGAGCAGCACCGGAAGATCGCCGGTCGACCGCCGGTAACCCCGCAGAAAGTCGGCCTTTACATGATTCAAACGTAGGCCGGCGCCCCATTTTGCCAAGTTCGCTCGGATTGGGTATCCCAGGCCACTGCCGACACGGAAAAGAACCCTCTTATCGGTCTCCCCAACGAGCACATCGTGGGCTTAACTTATGTGCCATGACCTCCCCCCGCTCCACTTATGGTGGCGGCTACTACTCCGCCTCCTTCCCGGACACCCCGATCTACGACTCGCTCGTCGCCGAGCGAGGCACCCCGCAGATCGCCCCGATCCGGGTCCCCGCCGCCTACGACACGGGCGGCCACCTGCCGGCCCTGCCGTCGGCCCTGCCCGCTCTCCCGGCGGCGCCCTCCCCGCAGGTCCCCTCCTACGGATACCCGCAGACGCCGCAGCCCGCACCGCTGCAGCAGGCCCCCACGGCGTACATCCCGCAGCAGGCGAGCGCCCCGCGGGGTTATCCCGGCCCGCAGGCCCCGCAGCAGCAGCGCCCGATGGGCACGGGGTACGAGGCCATGCGCCCGGCCGCGCCGCGGCCCGCACCGGCTCCCTACCAGGACCCGTACAACAACCAGCAGTACCGCGGTTACTGACCGGCGCTCCGCGCTGTCGGTGCCGCCTGGCACGATGGCGCCATGGAACACGCCGAAGTGCAGTCGATCCACGTCCATCCGGTCAAGGCGTTCCGGGGATTCGCGGCCCTGGAAGCCGTGGTGGAGCCCTGGGGCCTGGCCGGTGACCGGCGCTGGACACTGATCGACGACGGGGGAAAGGTCGTCACACAGCGCGAGCAGCCACGCCTCGCACTGGCCGCCGCCGAGCTGCTGCCCGGCGGCGGAGTCCGGCTGTCCGCGCCCGGTCGCGCGCCGTTGACCGTGCCGGTGCCCGAGCCGGCCGGGACCGTGCCGATCAGTGTCTTCGGCACGAAGGTGGAGGCGGTCCCGGCGACAGCGGCCGCGCACGCCTGGTGCAGCGCCTATCTGGAGGCGGACGTCCGCCTGGTCCACATGGACGACCCGGCCACCCGGCGCCCGGTCGACCCCGCGTACGCCCTGCCGGGCGAGACGGTGAGCTTCGCCGACGGCTACCCCCTGCTGGCCACCACGGCCGCCTCTCTGGCCGCCCTCAATTCCCTGATGGCAGAGGGCACTCACGCCCACGAGGGCCCGCTGCCGATGAACCGCTTCCGGCCCAACGTCGTCGTCGCGGGCACCGAGCCGTGGGCCGAGGACCACTGGACGCGGCTCTCCGTCGGCGAGGTGGTCTTCCGCGTCGCGAAGCCGTGCGGACGCTGTGTCGTCACCACCACCGACCAGGACACCGCCGTGCGCGGCCGTGAGCCGCTGCTCACCCTGGCGCGGCACCGCAGGGTCGGCTCGAAGCTGGTCTTCGGCCAGAACCTGGTGCCGCTCACGCCCGGCACCATCAGGGTCGGGGACCCGGTCCGGGTGCTGGAGTGACGGTCGAGAACGGCTGCGGACGGGAACCAGGGGCGGGGCCCGGTCGTTGGGAGCTCATGAGAATTGCGTGAGAGGCCACGGGCATGACCGTCCGCGGCGGACGTGATGTCGCTCTCTCTTGCTCCGGGGCACGGACGCATCGCCCGCGCCGGGAGTTATGACGGAGCGGAAGGGGGTGGGACATGCGTGCCATCAGGGGGCTCTGGCGCTGGCGGCGCAATCCGCTGCGCCGCACGACCGATCTGGCCGAGGCCTGGGTGGCCCTCGTGGCACTGGTGCTGATCACCGTGGCCGCACCCGTGACGGGCTGTCTGGTCGGCGCCGTCGCACAGGACTCGCTGCAGCGGACCGTACGCGAGCAGCAGCACACACGCCATCTCGTCGCGGCCACGGTGGTGCGTGATCTTGGCGAGGCTCCGCTGGACACCGACCCCGACGCCACCACGGTGCGCGAGCCCCGCCACCGCGTCCTCGCGGACTGGACCGCGCCGGACGGCTCCCGGCAGCACGGCGCGGCGCTGGCGGACCTCAAGACCCCGCACACCGGCGACCACTTCAGCCTCTGGACGGACCCGCAGGGCCGAATAACGACGCGCCCGCTGGACTCCCCCACCGCGACGACGCACGCGGTGCTGGCCGGGTTCGGCACGGCCCTGCTGATCGGCAGCCTGGTCGAGGGCGTCCGGCGGCTGGCCGTGTGGCGCATGGTCCGGCGGCGGTACGCCCGCTGGGACCAGGCCTGGGACCGGGCGGGTCCGGACTGGGGCAAGGCGGGCACCGGCAGCTGACGGCCTGACGGCTCTGGTCAACCCACCCCGCACGCACACGCTACGGTGGACCGGCCGGAACGCTTTCGGCGACAACCCGCGGATGAGCGAACCGCACGGGCGCGCAGGTCTTCGCGAGCGCGGACGCGCAGCGGCCCAGGGCCGAGCACGGTCGCGGTCCCGGCACCAGTGGCACGGTCCCGCGCGGGAGCGAGCCATCAGCACGACGAGGTGGGGGCACAGCAACGCCATGGCACAGGGCACGGTCCAGGTGACGCACACCGGTACGTCGCGGTGGCGGCGCCGCACAGGCGAGTACGCCTCGCTCGCCGCCGCCCTGGAGGCCGCCGCCGACGGCGACGTCCTCACCATCGCCCCGGGCACTTACCGGGAGAACCTCGTCGTCCAGCGGGCGGTGACGCTCCGCGGCCCCGACGGCTCCCCCGGCTCGGTGCGCATCGCCCCGGCGGACGGGGTGCCGCTGACCGTGCGGGCTTCGGCCGTGGTGCAGGACCTGCACGTGGAGGGCCAGGACGCGGCGGCCCCGGCGCTCCTGGTCGAGGAGGGCACGCCCGAGCTGACGGATCTGCGGATCGTCACCCGGTCCGCCGCCGGCATCGAGGTGCGCGGCGGCGCCCGCCCGACCGTGCGCCGCTGCACGGTGGACAATCCCGCGGGCATCGGCATCGCCGTGCTCGACGGCGGCGGCGGGGTGTTCGAGGAATGCGAGGTCGTCGCGGCCGGACAGGCGGGCGTGGCCGTCCAGGGCGGCGCCCATCCGCGGCTGGAGCGCTGCCGCGTGCATCACGCCTCCGGTACCGGGCTCACCGCGACCGGGGAGAACTCCGCGCTGGAGGCGGTCGGTTGCGAGATCTACGAGGTCCGCGGCTCCGGTGTGCAGGTGACCCAGCGTGCGACGGCCCATCTGACCGACTGCGATGTGCACCGCACGACCGCCGACGGCGTCACGATGGACACGGACGCGGTGCTCACGCTCGCCGACTGCCGCATCCACGACATCCCGGAGAACGCGGTCGACCTGCGCTCCCGCTCGGTGCTGACGCTGACCCGCACGACGGTCCGTCAGTTCGGGCGCAACGGCCTGTCGGTATGGGATCCCGGCACGCGCGTGGACGCCAACCAGTGCGAGATCTTCGACAGCACCGGTGACTATCCGGCGGTGTGGGTGAGCGACGGCGCCACCGCCGTGCTCGATTCCTGCCGGGTGCACGACGTGCCGGATGCGTTGTTCGTGCTGGACCGCGGTTCGCGCGCGGACGTCGTGGACAGCGATCTGTCCCAGGTGCGCAACACGGCGGTGTCGGTGAGCGACGGGGCGACCGCGCAGCTCGACGACTGCCGGATCCGGGACGCGGCGACCGGCGCGTGGTTCCGCGACCACGGCAGCGGCGGCACACTGAACAACTGCACCCTGGACGGCACCCAGACCGGCGTGATCGTCACCAAGGGCGCCGACCCGACCATCGAGCGCTGCACGGTCGAATCCCCCGCCGAGGCCGGCTTCTACGTCTCCGCGGGCGGCCGCGGCAGCTTCCTGAACTGCCGGGTGAGCGGTAGCGGCGGCTACGGCTTCCATGTGATCGACGGCTGCCGGGCGACCCTGCGCAAGTGCCGTACGGAGCGCTGCGCGCGCGGCGGTTACGAGTTCGCCGACAACGGCCCGGACGCCGGTTCCGGTACGGGCCCGGTCGTGGAGGACTGCACCAGCGACGAGAGCGGAGGCCTGCGGCCGGCGGCGGTGCGCGAGACCGCCGTACAGACGACGACGCCCTCCCCCGGGCTCCTCGGCTCGATCCCCGGGCAGCGCAGCACGGAGCAGGAGCCGCTGGTCGCCGCCGCGGAGCCCGAGAAGCCGGTGCGGACGTCGAAGGACGTGCTCGGGGAACTGGACGCGCTGGTGGGCCTGGAGAGCGTCAAGCGCGAGGTGCGGGCGCTGACCGACATGATCGAGGTGGGCCGGCGCCGGCAGCAGGCGGGTCTGAAGGCAGCCTCGGTCAAGCGGCACCTGGTCTTCACCGGCTCCCCCGGCACCGGCAAGACGACGGTGGCCCGGCTCTACGGCGAGATCCTCGCCTCGCTCGGGGTACTGGAGAAGGGCCACCTGGTCGAGGTCTCCCGGGTCGACCTGGTCGGCGAGCACATCGGCTCCACGGCCATCCGCACCCAGGAGGCCTTCCAACGGGCGCACGGCGGCGTGCTCTTCATCGACGAGGCGTACGCGCTGTCCCCGGAGGACGCCGGACGGGACTTCGGCAAGGAGGCCATCGACACCCTGGTGAAGCTGATGGAGGACCACCGGGACGCGGTGGTGGTGATCGTCGCCGGGTACACGGCGGAGATGGAGCGCTTCCTGTCCGTCAACCCCGGTGTCGCCTCCCGCTTCTCGCGCACCATCACCTTCGGCGACTACGGCCCCGACGAGCTGCTGCGGATCGTGGAGCAGCAGGCCGACGAGCACGAGTACCGGCTGGCGGAGGGCGCGTCCGAGGCGCTGCTGAAGTACTTCACGGCGATCCCGAAGGGCCCTGCGTTCGGCAACGGGCGTACCGCCCGGCAGACGTTCGAGGCAATGGTGGAGCGGCACGCGAGCCGGGTCGCCCAGTTCGCGGACCCGAGCACCGACGATCTGACCCTGCTGTACGCACAGGACCTGCCGGAGCTGCCCTGAGCGGCGAGGCCCGAACCGGACAAGCTTCTGGAGGCACAGGTATGAAGGCGCTGGCGACGCTCGCCCGGCTCTATGTGGCCGACCTGGACGAGGCGCTGCCCGCACTGCGCGCGCTGACGGGCCAGGACGTGCGCACGCGTTTCTTCCACGGCGAGGTGGAGGTCGCGAGCATCGGCGGTTTTCTGCTCGTCGCGGGCACCGAGCAGGCCCTCGCCCCGTTCCGCCGTGTGCAGAGCACGGTGCTCGTGGACGACCTGGACGGCCTGCGCGCGCTGCTCGCCGAGCACGGCGGCGAGATCCTCGACGGCCCGAACAAGGTGCCGACCGGCCGCAACGCGACGGTACGGCATCCGGGCGGGGCCGTGCTGGAGTACGTCGAGCACACGTGAGCGCTCCGCGCATCAGGCACGGCCCCGCGCCCTTTAGGGCCGCTCACCTTCGCTGTCCCGGCACCTCTGGGCGCAGTCGGCTCAGCAAGCGGGCCCGTTCCCGGGCGAAGACAGGGTCCGCCTGGTAGTCGGAGTGGCCGAGGATGGGCGCCGGGAGGGGATGGTCGGGCGTGCGGCCGTAGGCGAGCGGGTCCCGCAAGGGAGCGTGGTCGACCTCCGGGGCGGTGTCGTCGTCGGGGACGCGGACGGGGCCGCCGATGGGGTCGGTACGGCGGTGGAGGTTGCGCCAGCAGGCGACGTCGCGGTGCAGGGCGGCGAGCGCGGGCGGCCCGAAATGGGCGGGGAACCAGCGGCCGTAGAGGCGCTCCAGGGGAGAGCCGTAGGTCAGCAGGGCGATCCGCTTGCGTGCCGACGGGGTCAGCTGCCAGGCGGCGGCCGCGGCCAGGACGCTGCCCTGCGAGTGCCCGGAGAGGACGAGCCGGCCTCCGGTGCGCTGCGTCCAGGTCGCCATCCGCCAGGTCAGGTCGGGTACGGCGCGCTCGGCGTAGCACGGGGGCGCGAAGGGGTGGGCGGCGCGCGGCCAGAAGGTGCCGACGTCCCAGAGGATGCCGATGGTGCGCCGGGCCGAGGCGTCCTTGTAGGCGCGCCGGCCCCAGGTCACGAACAGCAGGAAGCCGAACCCGACCAGCCAGGAGCCCAGCGCCTGCGAGGTGTCGGCGGCGGTCCGCAGGACGTCGTAGGTGCGGCGGGCCGCTCCGTCGGGTGTCTTGCCGGTGGCCATGGCACCGGCAAGGGCGAGGGCGCCGAGCACGAAGGTGGTGGCGGTGAGTACGGCGACGACGAGGGGCGCCCGGTCGGTGAGGGTGGCCATGGCCCGGACATGGGCGATGGCCCGGGTGCGGCCGGGGTCCTCAGGCTCGCCGGGGTGCTCGTGGCGGATCCGGCCGCGTTCGGCGCGGGCGACCCGGGCGGCATCGGAGCCGAGCCGGACGGCGAGGAGCAGCAGGACCGCGAGAACCGGCGGGATGGTGGACGCCTGCCAGGTCAGCAGCACGGGCGGACCGACGGGCAGACCACCGGTGCCGGACAGCCAGCCGGCGACGCGCTGAGCGACCCCGCCGGACATCACACCGCCCAGCGCACAGGCGAGCAGCGCGACCGCCGGACCGCCGAGGCCGCGCATCCCGGCGCGCCGGTCGGGGCTCCGGCGGTGCAGGTTCCGCGCGACGACGGCGAGGGCCATGACGAGGAGCCCCTGGGCCAGCATCAGGGCGCCGAAGGCCGGGTCGCCGGGCAGCCGCCCGGTGGAGTGCCAGCCGGGCCGGGACCAGCCGGCGTAGAGAGCGGTGAGCAGCAGGAGGCCGAGCGCGCCGAGCGGCAGCCGGCGTACGAGATGCCGGTCGAGTCGCCGGTCGAGGCGGTTCTCGCTGCGGCCCCGGCGGCAGACCACGCCCACCGCCGCGGCCGCCCAGGCCAGCAGGGCCGCGGTCAGCAGCCAGCTCAGGGCGTTCAGGGCCGCGGGACCGCCCGGCCGGTGGTCGTAGTGGGCCGCCGGGGTCGCGACGGCGGCGGCCACCGTCAGCAGGGCCGCCGCGGTGTGCGCGGCGCGCAGCCGGGCCACCAGGCGGCGCCCGTACCAGAAGCCGGGCCGGGCCAGCGCGCTGCCGTCGGTCTCCGGCTCGGGGTCGCGGTCCATGGGCCGGTGCGACTCGTAGGCGCTCCAGGTGCGACGCGAGAGATACCACAGGAGGAGGGTCAGCGCGGCCGGAACCAGCGCAGCGAGCGCGAGCCGGCGCCCGGGCAGGCTCCACCAGCCGCCGTCGCCGCCGGGCGCTCCGGCGGCGGAGAAGGTCAGCCAGGAGTGGCGGCGCGCGCAGTCGTGGACGCCCGCGCACTGCCAGGCCACCAGGTCCAGGGCCACCTCGCAGGCGGCGGCCACCAGCAGCACCGTCAGGGTGAGGGCGGTCAGGCGGACGAGGAGACCGTACAAGCGGACGGCGCGCGGCCGGCCGGTCGTGGCGGGGCGCATCCAGTGGGCGAGGTTGACCACCATGAACGGCAGGAGTAGGAGCCACAGGGCGCGGCTGCTGTCGCCGGAGGTCAGGTTGCACCAGACGTACGCCTCCTGCACCGGCTCGCCGCGTGCCCCCTTGCGGGGGTCGGCGTCGGCCGCGCGCCGGAAGACCGCGGCCGTGTCGTCACCGGTGATCCGGACCGTGCGCGGGTCGCCGAGCATCTTCTCGGGCGTGGTGCCACCGACCCCGTGCACCAGCAGCTCCAGCTCGGACTCGGGCGCGCCACCCTTGCGACCGGTCGCCGGCCCCGCATCCGGCTCCGCCCGCCCGATCCGCGCCTCGGGCTCTGCGCCCTTACGCTCCATCCCCGCCCCGGCACCGGCATCCGCTCGTTCGGTCCACTTCCCAGCACCCGTACCCGCCCCGGCACCGGTGCTCGTCCGCCGGGTCTGCGTCCCCGCACCCGTACCCGTGCCCTCGCTGTCGGTCCCGGCACCCGTACCCGTGCGGTCGGCCCCCGCCCCGGCACCCACGCCTGTCCGGTCACTCTCTTTCCCCGCACCGCTGCCGGTCCGGTCGGTGTCCGGGGCGGTGTCGCCGGCCGCCAGGTCGGTCTGCTGTTCGTCGTGTGTGTCCGTCCGTCGCCCGATGGGGCGGTCCTGCGCGCGGTCCACTGTCGTCGCACCCCCGTGACGCGCCCGAAGGCCTGAGTCGATGCGGGCATCAGGATCTACGCTCCACCGGCGCCGCACACCGCTCGTCACGGAATCTCCCCGATCCGTGTGACAACGGACGGGAACAGCGGAGACCCGAGTGGCATGTGCGCTTCGTGACAGGCGGGTGGCGCAACCGGTACCCACCCGTGAAAAGATGGGACGCCCGCGCACCTCCGGTCGTACGGAATCTCCTGGTCGAAGCCGGTGTGCCGGGCGCGTCGGACCGTTGGCGGCGAAAGGAGCCGGAGCGTACGTGAGCGAGAATCAGAACCTCCTCGCGGAGCAGCGCCGCGCCCTGATCCTGGACGAGGTCCGGCGCCGGGGCGGTGTGCGGGTCAACGAGCTGACCCGCAAGCTCGGCGTGTCGGACATGACCGTGCGCCGGGATCTGGACTCCCTCGCCCGCCAGGGCATGCTGGAGAAGGTTCACGGCGGTGCGGTCCCGGTGGTCGAGGCCAGCACCCATGAGCCGGGGTTCGAGGCCAAGTCGGGTCTGGAGCTGACCGCCAAGGAGGACATCGCGCGGGCCGCGGCCCGGCTGGTCACGCCAGGCACGGCGATCGCTCTGTCCGGCGGTACGACGACGTACGCGCTCGCGCAGCACCTGCTGGAGGTGCCCGATCTGACCGTCGTGACGAACTCGGTGCGGGTCGCGGACGTCTTTCACGCGGCGCAGCGCACCTCGGGCCAGCGGCAGGGCGCGGCGACGGTGGTGCTGACCGGCGGGGTGCGCACCCCCTCGGACTCGCTGGTGGGCCCGGTCGCCGACCAGGCGATCGCCGCCCTCCACTTCGATCTGCTCTTCCTCGGTGTGCACGGCATATCGGTGGAGGCGGGGCTGTCCACGCCGAACCTCGCGGAGGCCGAGACCAACCGTCGGCTGGTGCACTCCGCGCGCCGGGTCGTGGTGGTCGCCGACCACACCAAGTGGGGCACGGTGGGCCTGAGTTCCTTCGCCGCGCTGGAGCAGGTGCACACGCTCGTCACCGACGCAGGCCTGCCGGCCGAGGCGCGCACGGAGATCTCGGAGCATCTGCCGCGGCTCATCGTGGCGGGCGAACCCGAACCCGAGCCCGAAGCGGACGAGGACATCTGACGGCCCGTCAACTACGCTGCCCCGCAACGCCCCGCTTCCGCACGGGACTTCACGAGGGGGTTCGCGTCATGCCGCAGCGTCTGCGCCCGGTCGGGCCGGAGTTCGTCGACGGCGCGCCGGTACGGCTGGTGTTCATGCGGGACATGGCCGCCGCCCCGGCGGCGGTCTTCCACGCCCTCGCCGAGGACGTGCCCGGCTGGCCCGCGTGGTTTCCGGCGGTGGCCTCCGCCCGGCCGGCCGAGGGCGGGCGTGAGGTACGGCTGCGCGGCGGCATCCGCTTCCAGGAGACGGTGCTGGTGGCAAAGGCACCCGAGGTGTACGCGTACCGGGTCGACGTGACGAACACCCCGGGCGCCCGCGCCTGGGTCGAGGAGTGGCGGCTGGCCCCGGCGGGTACCGGCACCCGGGTGCGGATGACCTTCGCCCTCGACGGTACGGCCGCCTTCCGCACGGTGGCCCGGCTCATCCGGCCGGGCGTCGGCCGGTCCGTCCGTCAGGCGGTCGCGGCACTGGACCGCCGGCTGGGCTCAGCAGCCCGCTGACCCGCCCGCGCGTTCAGTCCGGCCAGACACCCGTCGACAGCAGGGCCTCGATCGCCGCCGTGTACGGCGTGATGTCCAGACCCTGCTCCACGAGCCAGGCGTCGGAGTAGTACTTGTCGAGGTAGCGGTCGCCCGGGTCGCACAGCAGGGTGACGACGCTGCCGGTACGGCCCTCGGCCACCATCTCGGAGACGATCTTCAGCGCGCTCCACAGCCCCGTGCCCGTGGAGCCGCCCGCCTTGCGCCCGATGGCCCGTTCCAGGGAGCGTACGGCGGCGACGCTGGCCGCGTCCGGGACCTTCATCATCCGGTCGATCGCGCCGGGCACGAAGCTCGGCTCCATGCGCGGCCGGCCGATGCCCTCGATCCGGGAGCCGCAGTCGCAGGTGACGTCCGGATCGCCGCTGGTCCAGCCCTCGAAGAAGCAGGAGTTCTCCGGGTCGGCGACACAGATCCGGGTGTCGTACTGCATGTAGTGGACGTAGCGGGCGAGGGTCGCCGAGGTGCCGCCGGTGCCCGCCGTGGCGACGATCCACGCCGGCTCCGGGAACCGCTCCAACTGAAGCTGGCGGAAGATGGATTCGGCGATGTTGTTGTTGCCGCGCCAGTCCGTGGCCCGCTCGGCGTAGGTGAACTGGTCCATGTAGTGGCCGCCGGTCTCCACCGCGAGACGGGCCGACTCCTCGTACATCTTCCGGGAGTCGTCCACGAAGTGGCACCGGCCACCGTGGAACTCGATCAGGCGGCACTTCTCGGCGCTCGTGGTGCGGGGCATGACCGCGATGAAGGGCACGCCGATCAGCTTGGCGAAGTAGGCCTCCGAGACGGCGGTCGAGCCGCTGGACGCCTCGATCACGGGGCGGCCGGGTCGGATCCAGCCATTGCAGAGGCCGTAGAGGAACAGGGAGCGGGCGAGGCGGTGTTTGAGGCTCCCGGTGGGGTGGGTCGACTCGTCCTTCAGGTAGAGGTCGATGCCCCACCGCTCGGGCAGCGGGAAGCGCAGCAGGTGCGTGTCCGCCGAGCGATTGGCGTCGGCCTGGACCTTGCGCACGGCGTCTTTCAGCCAGTCGCGGTAGGCGGCGTCACTGCGGTCGACGTCGAGGGTGGCGCCGGTCCGGGCCTGAGGGGTAGTGCTCACGGCGGTGCTCCTTACGCTGGGCGCCGACGGCGCTGACGCGGTCGGCACGTCGAGCATAGGCATCTTTCACACCGCTTCCCACCTGCATAAACGCATCTTTGGGCGACTCAAAGCCACCCTGAGACCGGGCGCGTGCGAGAACGGCGGGGGCGCATTGGCGGGAGTGCTCCGGGTCGGCCACCGTACGCGCCCCGCGTGCACTGGTGCTCTCGGCGGCCTCGGGGCAGACTGCACGCGACGGGACCGATCGTCCCGAACGGGGGCGCACACTGGATCGCGGAAGCACACGCGCAAGGGGGCGGCACACGATGGCGGAGCCGGAGTTCACGGCCACGGGCGTGCGGATCGGCAAACGGCTGCGCTCGCTCACGCGGGCCGGGCAGGTCCGGATCAACGACGGCAGGCTGGAGTTGCTCAACAGCTACGGCAGTGAGATCGACAGCGCCCCGGTGCAGGCGGTGCGGGCGTCCAAGCCGTGGTTCGCGCCGGACGACCGCGCGCTGGCCGACCTCAACGGCCACCGGTACCTGCTGACGCTGGGCGAGCACGACCCCGCTCCGGGCGAGCCGGGGCCGCCCGCGGCACGGCGGTTCATCGAGGCGGTGCGCAGGGCCGCCGGGCGCGGCGGCTGAGCCACACCCCGGTCGGCCGGCACCGGCCACCGGCCGTCATTACTCCGAGCAGCGTTCCGTCGCGGCGAGTTGCGGGAGCGCATCCGCCCTGTCACGCTGTTCTCACGTCACTCTGGGTTTACCGGCGATAACGCTGCGAACCAGCCCGCCGGCCATGACAGCAGGCGGACGTTTGGACGCAAGCACCCTGCTGGATCCGTTGTTCTCCGTGTTCTTCCGGTCCGTCCGGACCTCTGCATCGGGGAGTCGCAGCAGTGATCAGTCATCCGAGCAGGCACTGCACGGTGGAGCTTCAAGCCCTGCCGTCGCGGATCGGTCAGGTCCGCAGAATCGTATCTGCACAGTTGCGGTACTGGCATATGGACCCGTTGATAGACCGGGCCGCGCTCGGTGTGACGGAGTTGCTGAGCAACGTTCACCGGCACGCGAGGCCCGACAAGTCGTGCACGGTCGAGCTGGAACTGCGCCCGGACCGGCTCACCGTCTCGGTGCGCGACAACGACCCCCGGCTGCCGGTGCCGGTCGACACCGCGGACACCCCGGACGCCGGTCCGCTGGCCACCTGCGGCCGGGGGCTGGCGATGGTGGCGGCGGTGAGCGAGAGCTGGGGCGCGCGGCCGGACGGCGAGAACGGCAAGATCGTGTGGTTCACGCTCCCCGCGCCTGCGGCCGCCCGGACCCACCCGGCGGGCACACCGCGCGGTACGACCCAGACGGCACGACCGGCACCGGAACCGGCCCGGGTCAGCGCCGCGGTGCCGGCGGCCGCCGGGGCTTCGGTGGCGGCCGGGGCTCCCGTGCCCGCCGCGGTTCCCCTGTCCGCCGGGACGCCCGTCGCTGCCACGGCTCCGGTCGGGAGCGCGACTTCGGGGGCGACGCCCGCGCCCACCGTGGTGCACGCCTCCGTCGCGTCCGGGGTACAAACTCCCGCCCGGCCGGCCGTTTCCGGCTGACCGGGCGGTGAGACCCGACCTCCGCGTGGAGCGCCCCGAACGGCGGGGACTGCGCGACCAGCCATGACCGACCCGTGGCCGCGCACGGTCCCG
Source organism: Streptomyces sp. CoH27 (assembly GCF_020181035.1). Classification (GTDB taxonomy): domain Bacteria; phylum Actinomycetota; class Actinomycetes; order Streptomycetales; family Streptomycetaceae; genus Streptomyces; species Streptomyces camelliae. The sequence goes on along the minus strand of NZ_JAIQYY010000004.1, from coordinate 153,421 downwards.
GCACCTGTGGTGCACGCCACCGGAAAGGCACACGTACGCTTCAACCCCTGTGCGTAGCACGGGAGTCAGCCGTCCCGACCGACGACGGCCGGGGCGGGGTCATGCCGGACCGCGCTTCCCCGTGCGGCCGAACTGCTCCTCCAGGACGGACAGGCGGCGCCAGTACTCGTCCTCGTCGATCTCGCCGGAGGCGAACCGGCGACCGAGGACGGCGAGCGGTGAGTCACCGGCCGGGCGGCCGCCCGCGCCGGGACCCCAGGGGCCGCCGCGGCCGCGCCACGCGGTGCGCCGCAGCACCGTCACGGCGCCGATCACCACGACCGCCCAGATCAGCGGGAAGAACAGGATCCACGGGCCGGGCCCGCCGTGCCAGCTCGCCAGGGTCTGCATCTCGGTCATCTCCCTTGTCGCCTTGCTCGTCGTCGTTCTTGCGGGGATGACACGAGCCTCCCTCCGGCAGGGGGTCCGGGTCGTCGTGCGCCCGGCGGCCGTGCGCGTACCCCCCGGGGAGTACGACGAGGGTGGCGCACTGCTCCCCGAAGACACTGGCGTTCTGTAACTACTAGTATGTACAGTAGCTTCATGAGCACCTCGGAACGGCTGATCGAGTCCACCCGCGAGCTGCTGTGGGAGCGCGGATACGTGGGGACGAGCCCCAAGGCGATCCTGGAACGCGCGGGCGCGGGCCAGGGCAGCATGTACCACCACTTCAGGGGCAAGCCGGACCTCGCCCTGGCCGCGATCAGACGCACCGCCGACGAGCTGTGCGCCACCGCGGAGCGCGTCCTCGCCGGACCGGGCACGCCGTTCGAGCGCATCGAGACGTATCTGCTGCGCGAGCGTGACGTGCTGCGCGGCTGCCCGATCGGCCGGCTGACGATGGACCCCGACGTGATCGCCAGCGACGAGCTGCGCGCGCCGGTGGACGAGACGATCACCCGGATCCGGCAGCTGATCGCAAAGACCGTCCAAGAGGGCCAGCGCCAGGGGCAGTTCGCGCCCGAACTGGACGGCGAGGAGATCGGCGCGGCCGTCCTCGCGACCATCCAGGGCGGCTATGTCCTGGCCCGCGCCTCGGGCTCCCCCGCCGCGTTCGACGCGGGCGTCCGCGGCCTGCTGTCTCTGCTCACACCCCGAACCTCCGCCTGAGACCGCGAAGGGAATCGCGACATGCACGCCATGCAGTACCAGTTCACCCTGCCCGCCGACTACGACATGGGCATCATCCGCTCGCGCGTCGCCCGCGTCGCGCACCTGCTGGACGACTGGGACGGCCTCGGCATCAAGACGTACATCCTGCGCGAGCGCGGGGTGCACGGCTCGCCGGTGAACCAGTACGGGCCGTTCTACCTCTGGAACACCATGGAGGGCATGAACAGCTTCCTGTGGGGCGGCACCTTCCAGGGTCCCGTCCGCGACTTCGGCCGGCCGGACATACGACAGTGGACCGGCCTGGCCTTCGAGGAGGGCACCGCCACCGGATCCGCCCCGGCGTTCGCCGTGCGTCGGCGTCAACCCGTCCCGGAGGGTGTGGAGTTGGCGGCGTTCATGACCGACGCGGCGGCCGAGACCGCGCGGCTGGCGGCCCAGGACGGCGCGGTGCTGGCGGCGGCCGCCGTGGACACGCGCGCATGGGAGCTGGTGCACTTCTCCCTCTGGGAGCACGATGCGCCCAAAGCCGACGGGGACCTCTTCCAGGTGCTGCACCTGTCCGCCCCCGGCCGGGACCGGCTCCCCCGGGGCCGGCAGTGGTGAGCCGTGTCCGCACGGTCCTCGGCGACCTCCCGCCCGAGGAGCTGGGCGTGTGCGACGCGCACGACCATCTCTTCCTGAGCAGCCCGCAGTTCCCCGGTCAGGAGCTGGACGACACGGTCGCGGCCCGGGCCGAGCTGACCGCGTTCCGGGCGGTGGGCGGAGCGGCCGTCGTGCAGTGGACACCGCACGGCATGGGCCGGCGGGCGGCGGACCTGCCCGAGCTGTCCCGGGCCACCGGTGTACGACTGGTCTGCGCGACGGGCCTGCACCAAGCCGCGCACCACGACCCCGAGTTGCTCGACCAGCTGCGCGGCGCCGGTCTCGCCGGGCTGTTCGTGGCCGAACTGACCGAGGGCATCGGTACGACGGGGGTGCGGGCCGGGCTGATCAAGGTGGCGGGCGGCTTCCACGCCCTCGACGCGCACGCCCGCTGGACGATGAAGGCGGCGGCCGAGGCCCACCACGCCACCGGCGCGCCCATCGCCGTGCACCTGGAGCTGGGCACCGGCGCGCTGGACGTACTGGACCTGCTGTGCGGCGAGTCCGGGGTGCCGGGTGACCGGGTGATCCTCGGCCATCTGAACCGCTCCCCCGACCCGGTGGTGCAGCGGGAGGCCGCCGCGTCGGGCTGCTGGCTGGCCTTCGACGGGCCCTCCCGCGCCCATCACGCCACCGACTGGCGCATGCCGGAGGCGGTCCGGGCCCTGGCCGAGGCCGGCTTCGCCGACCGGCTGCTGCTCGGCGGCGACACGGTGCTCGCCGGCGCGCGCTCGGTCGACGGCGGGCCCGGCATGCCGTACCTGCTGCGCAGGGCTCGGCCCCGGCTTGAGGCCGAGCTGGGCGCGGAGTTGGTCGACCGGATCCTCACCGAGCATCCGGGGCGGGCGTTCGGGGCCGACTGGCGGTAGTCGGTCTTCGCCTACGCACCCGCGTGGTCCGGTCGTTCGGCGGCCACGGGCCGTCCGTGGCCTGCCGCGCGGTTCCCCGTGCCCCTGTGGTGGCGTACGACCGGGCGCAGATAGTCGACGACGGGGCCTTCGAGGCCGTCCAGATCGGAGAGCGAGCCGATCAACTCGACGCGGTCGAACTCCGGTTCGGCGCCACGGGCGCTCTCTGCCCGGACCAGCTCGGCGTAGCCGTCGTACAACTCCCGTGCGGGGCGCGGCGGGGCGGTGAACGCCACGCCGACGCTGCCGCGTGCGCCCCGGGTGGTCAGCCATGGGGTGAGGGCGGCGGCCGGGGTGGCGGAGCCGGTCTCCTCGGCCAGTTCGCGGGCGGCGTGGGCGCGCAGCGCGGCGAGGTCCAACTCCCCGTCGGGATCGGGGGGTTCGACGGTTCCGCCGGGGAGCTGCCAGCGGCCCGGGGCCGAGGTCGAGGGGGCCATCCGGCCCACCAGCACACGGCCGTCGTCGGTGGGCTGGAGCACGGACACGAACAGGGACGACAGCGCGGGCGAGCCGGGCACGTGCCGCAGGGCGCGGTATCGGTAACTGGCCCGCGCCCAGGACAGCACCAGGCCGTCCGTCCCGTCCCTCTCCACTGCGACGAGGGCGGCCACCGGTCCGTCGAAGAAGGCCGGGTTGGCCCGTACCGACTCCGCCCACGCCTGGTCCATCGCCGCGCGGTGCGGCCGCGACAGCTCCGGCAGGGCGGTCTCGACCAGGCGGATGCCGGCTGCGGGCAGGATGTCCACGCCGTCCCCGGCCGGACCGGTCACCGCAGTGCCGCCAGCGGGTCGTCCAGGACCGGCTGCCAGGCCAGTTCGGCCGCGCCGACGAGGCTGTTGTGGTCCAGCGTGCAGGCCAGGATCGGCACGCCCCCGCTCTGGCCCCACAGGCTGCGGTCGGCGACGACCGCTCGGAGCCGGCCGGGGTCGGCGTCCAGGAGGGTGCGGTGCAGGCCGCCGAGGATGATGCGGTCGGGGTTGAGGATGTTGACCAGTCCGGCGAGGCCGAGGCCGAGACGGTCGATCAGGGCCTCGGCGGCCGTGCGGACGGCCGGGTCGTCGTACTGCGTGCGCAGCAGGTCGTTGGCCTGCTGGAGCAGGGACACCTCGGGGCCCGGCTCGCGGCCCGCCTCGACGAGCAGCGCCAGCGGGTCCGCCTCGACGTCCAGACAGCCCCGGCTGCCGCAGTGGCAGGGGCGGCCCTCCGGGTTGACGGTGAGGTGGCCCACCTCCAGGGCCAGGCCCGAACTGCCGGTGTGCAGACGGCCGTCGAGCACCAGGGCGCCGCCGACGCCCCGGTGCCCGGTGGCCACGCACAGCAGGTCGCGGGCGCCCCGGCCGGCGCCGTGCCGGTGTTCGGCGAGCGCGGCGAGGTTGACGTCGTTGCCGGCGAACGCGGGGCCGGTGAGGCCCGCCTCCCGCACGCACTCCGCGAAGATCTGCCGGACGGGGGCGCCGACGGGCCAGGCCAGGTGGAGGGGGTTGAGGGCCAGTCCGTCGGGTTCGGCGACGGCGGACGGCACGGCGAGTCCGGCGCCCACACAGCGGCGGCCGGTCGTGCGCAGCAGCTCGGCGCCCGCTTCCACGACGGAGCCGAGGACCTTCGCCGGGTCGGCGTCGACGGTCTCGCAGCCGGGCGCGGTCGCCACGATCCGCCCGCCGAGACCGACGAGCGCGGCCCGGAACCCGTCGGCGTGGACCTGGGCCGCCAGCGCCACGGGCCCGTCCTCGGCGACCTCCAGCCGGTGCGAGGGGCGCCCCTGCGATCCGGCCGCCGCGCCGGGCCGGGCGTCCACCCGGATCAGCCCGAGCGCCTCCAGCTCGGCGGCCACCGCGCCCGCCGTCGCCCGGGTGACCCCGAGTTCCGCGGTGAGCACGGCCCGGGTCGGCGCCCGTCCGGTGTGCACGAGCTCCAGCGCGGGTCCGAGCGCACCGCGCCCCCGGTCCAGCCGCGCCCTCGGGGTCGTTCTCTCCCCCGCCGTCCGGGGGTCCGCCTTGCCGCTCATGAGGGCGAGTCTCCCATGATCCGCTGGAGTGGTTCCCGGCCGCCCGCTACAGCCCGCTCACCCGCAGGGTGATGTTCAGCCGTCCGGCGAGGCCCAGCCACGGCGGTGCCGTACCGGGGCGCACGCGCGGCACTCCGTGGTAGGCGAGCCGGGACGGCCCGCCGAAGACGAACAGATCGCCGCTGCGCAGCTCCACGTCGGTGTACGGCCTGGCACGCGTCTCGGTGTTGCCGAAGCGGAAGACGCAGGTGTCGCCGAGGCTCAGCGAGACCACCGGGGCGTCCACGCGCTCGTCGGCGTCACGGTGCATGCCCATGCGGGCGTCGCCGTCGTAGAAGTTGATCAGCGCGATGTCGTACGACGCCGCCGGGACCGCGTCCGGGCCGAGCGCGTCGGCCACCGCGCGGCGGCCCAGCTCGCCGAGCCAGGCCGGGAAGGGCTTGACGGGAGCCCCGTCGCCGTCGACGACGGTACGGGCGTAGGCATACGGGTACCAGTGCCAGCCGAGGCAGACCTGCCGGGCGGTCATCGTGCCGCCGCCCGGGGTGCGGACGGTGCGCAGCCCGGCCGGGGGCCGCGCCCAGTTCCGGCTGGCGGCGAGCAGGTCGCGCTGCCGTGCGCGGTCCAGCCAGGCCGGGGCGTGCACGGCGCCCGGCGCGACCTCCGCACGCCCCCGGGAAAACAGCTCGTCCTCCATGCTCCCATCCTGCCGCACCACCCCTGATCTGCGGCTCGGCTAGCCTGGACGCACGATGAGCGACCGTATGACGACACCGTGGGGCGAGGTCGAGCTGACCCGCTTCCCCGAGGATCCCCGCGACCGGCTGCGCGCCTGGGACGCCTCCGACGCGTACCTGCTGCGCCATCTGGCCGAGGAGGGGGTGCCGCTCACCGGCGCGGTCGTGGTGGTCGGGGACCGCTGGGGCGCGCTGGCCACGGCGCTCGCGGAGCACCGGCCGACGCAGATCACCGACTCCTTCCTGAGCCAGGAAGCGACCCGGGTGAACCTGGCCCGGGCCGGCGTCGAGCCCGGTGCCGTCCCGCTGCTCACCACCCAGGATCCGCCGCCGCAGCGGGTGGACGTGCTGCTGGTGCGGGTGCCGAAGAGCCTGGCGCTGCTGGAGGACCAGCTGCTGCGGCTGGCGCCCGCCGTGCACGCGGACACGGTCGTCGTCGGCACCGGCATGGTGAAGGAGATCCACACCTCCACGCTCCAGCTGTTCGAGCGGATCCTCGGGCCGACCCGGACCTCACTGGCGCGGCAGAAGGCCCGGCTGATCCTCTGCACCCCGGATCCGGCGCTGAAGCGGCCCGCGAACCCGTGGCCGTACAGCTACGCCCTCCCTCAGGGCATCGGGCCGGTGTCGGGGCGCACGGTCGTCAATCACGCGGGCGTCTTCTGCGCCGACCGGCTCGACATCGGTACGCGTTTCTTCCTCCAGCACCTGCCCGGTCCGGGCGCGGGGCGCGTGGTGGACCTCGGCTGCGGCAACGGTGTCGTGGGTACGGCCGTGGCGCTGGCGGACCCGTCGGCCGAGGTGCTGTTCGTGGACGAGTCGTTCCAGGCCGTTGCCTCGGCCGAGGCGACGTACAAGGCCAACGGGGTGCCGGGACACGCGGAGTTCCGGGTCGGGGACGGGCTGGCCGGGGTGGCGCCGCGCAGTGTGGACCTGGTGCTGAACAACCCGCCGTTCCACTCTCACCAGGCGACGACCGACGCGACGGCGTGGCGCATGTTCACCGGCGCGAAGCGCGCGCTGGGGCCGGGCGGCGAGCTGTGGGTGATCGGCAACCGGCATCTGGGGTATCACGTGAAGCTGCGGCGGTTGTTCGGGAACAGTGAACTGGTGGCCTCCGACCCGAAGTTCGTGGTGCTGCGGGCGGTCCGGAAGGACTGACCCGGGCGCTCGCGCGGCCGGCCTCAGGTCCGGGCCAGCACCCCGATGATCCGGCGCACCTCCTGGGCCATGGCCTCCCGGCCCACGCTGAGGTACTTGCGCGAGTCCACGGCCTCGGGATGCGCGGCGAGGAACTCCCGGATCGCGCCGGTCATGGCCGCGTTGAGCGCCGTGCCGACGTTGACCTTGGTGATGCCGCCGACGACCGCCTCGACCAGCCCGGCGTCCGGTACGCCGGAGGAGCCGTGCAGGACGAGCGGGAGGCCGAGCGCGGCGGACAGCCGCTTGAGCAGGGCGTGGTCGAGATCGGCGGTACGGGTGGTCATCGCGTGCACGCTGCCGATGGCGACGGCCAGGGCGTCGACGCCGGTCCCGCTGACGAAGTCCAGCGCCTGGTCGGGGTCGGTGCGCGCGCCGGGCGCGTGGGCTTCCAGCGGGGGGCGGCCGTCCTTGCCCCCGATCTGCCCCAGCTCGGCCTCGATCCACAGCCCTTGGGCGTGGGCCCAGTCGGCGGCGGCCCGGGTGGCGGAGAGGTTGTCGGCGTAGGGCAGGCGGGCCGCGTCGTACATCACCGAGCTGAACCCGGCGCCGGGCGCCTGACGCAGCAGGTCGTCGCTCTGTACGTGGTCCAGGTGCAACGCGACGGGTACGGCGGCCCGTTCGGCGGCGGCGACGGCCGCGCGGGCGAGCGGCAGCAGCCGTCCGTAGCGGAACTTGACCGCGTTCTCGCTGACTTGGAGGACGACGGGCGAGCCGGCCGCCTCGGCGCCGGCGATGACGGCCTCGATGTGTTCCAGGGTGATGACGTTGAAGGCGGCGACGGCGGAGCGGGCCGTGGCGGCGGCGGTGACCAGCTCGCCGGTGGACGCGAGGGGCACGTGGGATGTCCTTCCGTGACGCGGACCGGGGTCGGGCGAAGGCGGCCGGGTTTCGGGGCCTCGGGACCTCAAGGCCTCAGGGCCCCGGGAGTTCAGGTCCTCCGGGCTTCGGGACTTCGTGTCCTCAGGGCGCGAGGATCACCGAGCGGGTGAGGTGGCGCGGCCGGTCGGGGTCGAGGCCGCGCGCGGCGGCTACGGCGACCGCGAGGCGCTGGACGCGGACGAGTTCGGCGAGCGGGTCGAGTCCGCCCCCGATCCACAACCCCCCGGTGGCGCCGACCTGTCGGGCGAGGCCCTCGGGTGCCTCACCGAGCATCCAGGTGGCCGTGCCCTCGGTGGTGATGCTGATCGGGCCGTGCCGGTACTCCATCGCCGGGTAGGCCTCGGTCCAGGCCAGCGAGGCCTCGCGCATCTTCAGCCCGGCCTCGTTGGCGAGTCCGACCGTCCAGCCGCGCCCCAGAAAGGTGAACTGGGTGCAGGCGACGAGCTGTTCGGGAAGAGGAGTGGCGAGGGCCGCGCGCGCGTCGGCGACGACGGAGTCGGTGTGCAGGCCGAGATGGGCGCGCAGGAGGGTGAGTGCGGTGGTCGCGAACCGGGTCTGCACGACAGAGCGTTCGTCGGCGAAGTCCAGCACGACGAGGTCGTCGGCGGCGGACATGACGGGCGTGGCGGGGTCGGCGGTGACGGCGGTGGTACGGCTCCGCCCCCGCACCTTGCCCAGCAGTTCCAGCACCTCGGTGGTCGTACCGGAGCGGGTGAGGGCGACGATCCGGTCGTACGGCCTCCCGTACGGGAACTCGGAGGCGGCGAACGCGTCGGTCTCGCCCTGCCCGGCGCCCTCGCGCAGGCCCGCCGCTGCCTGTGCCATGAAGTACGAGGTCCCGCACCCCACGATCGCGACCCTCTCCCCGGGCTCCGGCAGCGCGGCCTTGTGCCGCTCCGCGCCCTCGGCGGCCCTCGTCCAGCACTCCGGCTGGCTGTTCAGCTCGTCCTCGACATGGGTCATGGCCCACACTCTCCCTCGCTGATTGTTCCTGCAAGATATAGCGATATTTCGAGCACAATCAAGCATCAACGCGCAGAGAGTGGTGCGCTAGGGTCACCGAGAACACTTCAGAACGGAGGCTGCGGATGTCGCGGGACGCCCGCTGGAAGGCGCTGCTGGAACTGCTCGTGGAGCGCGGCCGGCTGGACGTCGAGGAAGCGGCGGCCGAGCTGGGGGTGTCGGCGGCGACGATCCGCCGGGACTTCGACCAGCTCGCCGAGCAGCAGATGCTGGTGCGCACCCGGGGCGGAGCGGTGGTGCACGGGGTGTCCTACGAACTGCCGTTGCGCTACAAGACGGCCCGCCGCGCCTCCGAGAAGCAGCGCATCGCCAAGGCCGTGGCCGAACTGCTGGCGCCGGGCGAGGCAGTGGGGCTGACCGGCGGTACGACCACCACGGAGGTGGCCCGCGCCCTGGCCGTGCGCGGGGATCTGTCCAGCGGCTCACCGGCGCTGACGATCGTCACCAACGCGCTCAACATCGCCAACGAGCTCGCCGTACGCCCTCAGTTCAAGATCGTGGTGACGGGCGGGGTGGCGCGTCCGCAGTCGTACGAGCTCATCGGCCCGCTCGCGGACGGAGTGCTCGGGCAGATCACGCTGGACGTGGCCGTGCTCGGGGTCGTCGCCTTCGACGTCACGCACGGCGCGGCGGCGCACGACGAGGCGGAGGCCGCGATCAACCGGCTGCTGTGCGAGCGCGCCGAGCGGGTGGTGGTCGCCGCCGACTCCAGCAAGCTGGGCCGGCGGGCGTTCGCCCGGATCTGCGGGGCGGAGCTGGTGGACACGCTCGTGACGGACTCGGCGGTGCCGCAGGAGACGGTACGCCGGTTCGAGGAGGCGGGGGTCGGAGTCCTGGCAGTGTGAGGGCCGGCCGCCTCGACGACGGCCGCCGTTCATACAGAGCCCGCGCGGCACAAGTCCCCGGCGCCAGGCGGCCGCAGAGGCTGCCCGCCGCCGGCTCAGATCCGGCCGAGGTCGGCCTTCACAAAGCCCGCGCCACGCTGGTCGTTGCAGCCGGTCACGGGCCGGTCGGCCGGGTCGGGCCAGGTCTGCTGGGCCTGGAGCGCCACACTCACCAGGGTCAGCAGCAGGTCGACGTCGCTCGCGGCGTCGAGGCGCAGGGTCACCCACTGCGAGCCGGGCACGATCCTGATCGCCCCGGAGCCCTTCAAGTCCTTGGCGAAGCGCCGGATGGCCCGGTCGGTCAGGTGCAGATCGACATCCCGGTCCGAGTGGAAGTGGGCGATCTCGCCCTGGGCCGAACTCACCGCCTGTCCCAGACCGCAGCTCGGGACCGCCTGGCTCAGGTCGGGCCAGGTCGCCAGTTGCGCGAGCGCGCGCGAGGCCAACGTCATGGGCCCATCATGGCCCGCTCACCCGTCGGCAACCAGCTCGTGAGCAAGCATTAACCGACCTGTATCCGTGTGGAGAACGCGCGGGGAGACACGCCCGCCACCGCGAACGGGGGGTGATCCGCGCTGCGTTGACGACACCGGCGACGTGAGAGCGCACAAGTCTCCGCAGGTCGAGGACACATCGTTCACTCCACGGGCACCGGTGCCCCCCTCGCCCGGAGCCAGGGGCGGCCCGCGCCACCGACCCGGCCGGTGCCGCCGGAGCGGGTGAGGAGCCGCCCCGGCCGTCTTGCCATGTGAACACCGTCGGCCCGCAGGTGACGGGCGAATACCCGGGCAAGCCCTTGCTCCTCCCCTCCACCGCCCCTAACCTGAGTTTGTGCCGCAAATAAACAAAACCCGATCGCACAGCGTCGTGCCGGGCAGCAGTCACGCACTCACCCGCCTCCGGATCGCCCTCACCGCCTTCTTCGCCCTGGACGGCTTCGTCTTCGCCGGGTGGGTCGTCCGGATCCCCGCCATCAAGGAGCAGACCCACTCCTCCGCCGGCGATCTCGGTCTGGCACTCCTCGGTGTCTCCGCCGGTGCCGTGATCACGATGACCCTCACCGGGCGGCTGTGCCGGCGCTACGGCAGCCATCCGGTCACCGTGGTCTGTGCCGTCCTGCTCTCGCTCAGCGTCGGCCTGCCCCCGCTCACCCACTCCGCGGCCGCGCTCGGCGGGGTACTGCTGGTCTTCGGCGCCGCCTACGGCGGGATAAATGTGGCCTTCAACAGCGCCGCCGTCGATCTGGTGGCCGCGTTGGGGCGGCCCGTCATGCCCACGTTCCATGCCGCGTTCAGCCTCGGCGGGATGATCGGCGCCGGTCTCGGCGGACTGGTCGCGGGCGCCCTCTCCCCCACCCGGCATCTGCTCGGACTCACCCTCGTCGGGCTGCTCGTCACGGCTGTCGCCGGGCGCACTCTGCTGCGGCAGCGGCCGCCGGCACCGCGTGCGCCGCAGCGCGCGGAGCCGGCCCTCGGGGGCGCAGCGCGCACCGGCGGGCGCGGGCTGGTTCTCGTCTTCGGACTGGTCGCCCTGTGCACCGCCTACGGCGAGGGCGCCATGGCCGACTGGGGTGCGCTGCACCTCCAGCAGGACCTCGCGGCCTCCTCGGGGGTGGCGGCGGCAGGGTACGCGTGTTTCGCGCTGGCCATGACCGTCGGCCGGGCGACCGGGACGACGCTCCTGGAACGCCTCGGCCGCGCCCGGACCGTGATCGCCGGCGGCACAGTCGCGGCGGCCGGCATGCTGCTCGGCTCCCTCGCGCCCACCGTGTGGGCGGCACTGGTCGGCTTCGCCGTCACCGGGCTCGGGCTGGCCAACCTCTTCCCGGTCGCCGTGGAGCGGGCCGGCGCGCTGACCGGCCCGTCCGGCGTCGCCGTCGCCTCCACTCTGGGCTACGGCGGCATGCTCCTCGGTCCGCCCTCGATCGGCTTCATGGCCGACTGGTTCTCCCTGCCGGCTGCGCTCACCAGTGTGGCCGCGCTGGCCGCCGTCGCCGCGGTCATCGGCGTCACGACACGGCGGGCCATGGGCCGCTGACGACACCGGACCATGGCGAACCCCGAAGCGCGCTTCATGCGGCACACTCACCCCATGGACACTGCCGACTTCCTCAAGACTCTGGACCGGGAGGGCCGGCTGCTCGCGGCGGCCGCCGACGCAGCGGGAACCGACGCCAAGGTGCCGACCTGCCCCGCATGGCAGGTGGGCGACCTGCTGCGGCACACCGGCGCGGTGCACCGCTGGGCGGCCGGTGTCGTCGCCGACGGGAACACCACACCCCGCCCCTTCGGCGACCTGCCCGACCTGGACGGCACCGAGTTGGTGGACTGGTACCGGGACAGTCACCGCCTGCTGGTCGACACGCTGTCCGCCGCACCCGCCGACCTGGAGTGCTGGACGTTCCATGCGGCGCCCAACCCGTCACCGCTGGCGTTCTGGACCCGCCGCCAGGCGCACGAGACGACCGTCCACCGTTACGACGCGGAGGCGGCGCGCGGCGGTACGGCGTCCCCCGTCGCCCCGGATCTCGGGCCGGACTTCGCCGTGGACGGCATCGACGAGCTGCTGCTCGGCTTCCACGCCCGTTCCCGGAGCCGGCTGCGCACCCCGGAGCCGCGTGTCCTGCGGGTGCGCGCGCTGGACGCGGGGGCGGACGCGGTGTGGACCGTACGGCTCTCGGCCGAGCCGCCGGTGAGCGTGCGGGGCGTGGACGGCGAGGCCGACGCCGAACTGTCGGGCCCCGCCGACGGGTTGTACCTGGCCCTGTGGAACCGCGCGCCGGTGCCGCACGTGAGCGGCGATCGCTCGCTGGCCGAACTGTGGCGGGAGAAGGGCGGTTTCTGACCCCGGGCCGGCCCCGTGAGCCGGCTCAGTCAGCCGGCCTCGGTCAGCATCCGGGCCAGCACCGCGCGCTGCACCGGCCGTACCTCGCCGTGCAGCGCGCGCCCCTTGGCCGTCAGCGCCACGCACACCCCGCGCCGGTCCACGGGGCACATGGCGCGCTCGACGAGGCCTTCCTTCTCCAGCCGGCCGATCAGCCGGGACAGTGCGCTCTGGCTGAGATGGACCCGCTCGGAGATCTCCTGGACGCGGTAGGTGGTGCCGTCGTCCGCCGCCGCGTCCTCGGCCAGCAGGTCGAGCACCTCGAAGTCGCTGGAGCACAGGCCGTGTCCGCTCAGCGCCCGGTCCAGCTCGCTCTGGGTCCGGGCATGCAGCGCCAGGATGTCCCGCCACTGCTCCACGAGCTCCTGCTCGGCCTTGTTCGCCGCCATGAGCGCACGGTAGCAGAGAAACGGGTTTGTTGCATCGTAATTAAATGCATTTGCATTCGATGCATGCGCATGTAGTGTCGTCGCCATGACCTCTCCGCTCACCACCTCCGCGGCCCCGTCCCCTACGGTCCGCTGGACTCCCCGGCTGTGGGGCACCCTGCTGGTGCTCTGCGCGGCGATGTTCCTCGACGCGCTGGACGTGTCGATGGTCGGCGTCGCGCTGCCGTCCATCGGCTCCGACCTGCACCTGTCCACGTCGACGCTGCAATGGATCGTCAGCGGCTACATCCTGGGCTACGGAGGCCTGCTCCTTCTCGGGGGACGCACCGCCGACCTGCTCGGCCGGCGCCAGGTGTTCCTCGTCGCCCTCGGCGTCTTCGCGCTCGCCTCGCTGCTCGGCGGGCTCGTGGACTCGGGTCCGCTGCTCATCGCCAGCCGCTTCATCAAGGGCCTGAGCGCGGCCTTCACGGCACCGGCCGGCCTGTCGATCATCACCACGACGTTCCCGGAGGGCCCGCTGCGCAACCGGGCCCTGTCCATCTACACCACCTGCGCCGCCACCGGCTTCTCCATGGGCCTGGTGCTCTCCGGCCTGCTCACCGAGGCCAGCTGGCGCTTCACCATGCTGCTGCCCGCGCCGATCGCCCTCATCGCGCTGGTCGCGGGCCTCAGGCTGCTGCCGCGCAGCGCTCGCGAGGAGAACCACGACGGCTACGACATCCCGGGCGCCGTCCTCGGCACCGCCTCGATGCTGCTGCTGGTCTACACCGTCGTGCAGGCTCCCGAGGCCGGCTGGGCCTCGGCACGTACGCTGCTGTCGTTCCTCGCCGTCGCGGTGCTGCTGACCGCCTTCGTCCTCGTCGAGCGACGCTCGCCGAGCCCGCTGATCCGGCTGGGTGTGCTGCGCTCGGGCAACCAGGTGCGCGCCCAGCTCGGCGCGATCGCCTTCTTCGGCAGTTACGTGGGCTTCCAGTTCCTGACCACGCTGTACATGCAGTCCCTGCTCGGCTGGTCGGCGCTGCACACGGCGCTCGCGTTCCTGCCGGCGGGCGCGCTGGTGGCGGTGTCCTCCACGAAGGTCGGCGCGATCGTCGACCGGTTCGGCACCCCGCGGCTGATCGCGCTCGGCTTCGCCTTCATGGCCCTCGGGTACGCGCTGTTCCTGCGCGTCGACCTCGACCCGGTGTACGCGGCCGTCGTCCTGCCGTCGATGCTGCTGATCGGCGCGGCCTGCGCGCTGGTCTTCCCCTCGCTCAACATCCAGGCCACCAACGGGGTCGAGGACCACGAGCAGGGCATGGTCTCCGGTCTGCTCAACACCTCGGTGCAGGTGGGCGGCGCGCTGTTCCTGGCGGTGGTGACGGCCGTGGTCACCGCGGGCGCCCCCGCACACGCCACCCCGCAGGCCGTCCTCGACAGCTACCGCCCCGGTTTCCTCGTCGTGACGGGCATCTCCCTGGCCGGCCTGCTGATCACCCTCACCGGCCTGCGCAGCCGCCGTGCCCGGCCGTCGCTCGTCGTCG
>NZ_JAIQYY010000004.1:75212-139056 GCF_020181035.1 Streptomyces sp. CoH27 | reverse complement strand
CCGCCCCCACGTCTGTGCGACTGGGGGGGCCGGGTGGTGAGCGTACCGGTGCGCTTGCGGCGGAGCGCTCAGCCCAGCCAGCCCGGTCGTACCAGTCCCGACTCGTAGGCCAGTACCACGAGTTGGGCGCGGTCGCGGGCGCCCAGTTTGACCATCGCCCGGCTCACATGGGTCTTGGCCGTCAGGGGGCTGACCACCAGGCGGCGGGCGATCTCGTCGTTGGACAGGCCGATGCCGACCAGGGCCATCACCTCCCGCTCCCGCTCGGTGAGCCGGGCGAGGGCGCCGGCTGCGGCGGGCTCCTTGGAGCGGGCCGCGAACTCGGAGATGAGGCGGCGGGTGACACCGGGCGACAGCAGTGCGTCGCCCTCGACCACCGCCCTTACGGCGCGCACGAGTTCGTCCGGTTCGGTGTCCTTCACCAGGAAGCCGGAGGCACCGGAACGGATCGCCTCGAAGACGTACTCGTCCAGTTCGAAGGTGGTGAGCATGACCACCTTCACGTCCCGCATGGCCACGTCGCCGGTGATGCGCCGGGTCGCGGCGAGGCCGTCGAGCACGGGCATCCGGATGTCCATCAGGACGACATCCGGGGCCAGTTCACGCACCAGGCGCAGTGCCTCCTCGCCGTCGGCCGCCTCGCCGGCCACCTCGATGTCCGGCTGCGCGTCCAGCAGCGCTCGGAAACCGGCCCGCACGAGGGACTGGTCGTCGGCGAGCAGTACCCGGATCACTGGTCCTCCCTGAGCTGCGACGGCAGTACGGCGAGCACCCGGAAGCCGCCGTCGGGGCGCGGGCCCGCCTCGATGGTGCCACCCAGCGCGGCCGCCCGCTCCCTCATGCCGGCCAGCCCGTTCCCGCTGCCCCCGGCATCCGCGCCGGTCGCGGGTCCGTCGTCGTCGATGCGCAGCCGCAGCGCGTCGCCGTCGTGCGTGAACGCCACGCGCGCGTGCCGCGATCCGGAGTGTCGTACGACGTTGGTCAAGGCCTCCTGCACGATCCGGAAGGCGGCCAGGTCGGCCCCCGGCGGCAGGGCCGGCGGCTGCCCCTCGACCTCCACGGTCAGTCCGGCCGCCGCGGCCTGATCCACCAGCTCCGGCAGCCGGTCCAGGCCCGGCGCGGGGGTGCGCGGGGCGGCGCCGGAGGCGCGCAGGGTGTCGAGCACCTGGCGCACCTCGCCGAGGGCCTCCTTGCTGGCGGCCTTGATGGTGGTGAGCGCGGCCCGCGCCTGCTCGGGGTCGCTGTCGAGCAGCGCGAGCCCCATGCCCGCCTGGACGTTGATGACGGAGATGCTGTGCGCGAGGACGTCGTGCAGCTCGCGGGCGATCCGCAGTCGTTCCTCGTCCGCACGGCGCTTGGCCGCCTGGGCCCGGTCCGCACGCTCGCGCGCCCACTGCTCGCGCCGCACCCGGGCGAGTTCGGACACGGCGACGACGGCCAGCACCCAGGTGCCGATGACGATCTCCTGGGCGAGACCCGCGCCCTTGTCCCCCGAGGGCGGCAGCACGCGGTACAGCCAGAGCGAGACGAGCGCATGCCCGGCCCACAGCAGGCCCACGGCCGTCCAGGCGGCCCTGCGGTGCCCGGCGACGACGGCGCTGAAGCACCCCACCGCGACCGTCAGATAGACCGGTCCGTACGGATATCCCGCGGCGAGATACCCGAAGGTCACCGCCGCCGTCCCGAACACCACGGCCACCGGATGGCGGCGCCGCCACAGCAGCAGGAGCGAGGCGGCGAGCAGCAGCACGCGCGCGTACGGGTCGAGGGGCACCCGGTGCGGCTGGCCGTGCGCGGCGAAGTTGCTGCCGATCAGCACGAACGCGGTGAGCACCACGGTGGAACGCCAGGGCAGGCGGCGCCCGCGGTACGGCTCGTCGTCGTCCGGACCGCCTCGCCACGGGAGCCCGTACCGCGACCATGGAGGCCCGTACGACGGCCACGGAGGTCCATGCCGCCACCACGGCGGCCCGTGCCGCCACCCCGGCGAGGGGTCGTGGTGCTCTTCCATGCCCGTCACGCTAGACGCCGGCGGCGCGGCGGGGCGTCAGCCGGGCGAGGTGATCACTCGTACTCCCGGGGAAGTACGACGCCGGTTCCGCCGGCGTCGCGGGCTACCGGATCCCCACCCCGTGCGCCAGCTGCGTCACCGCATGCCGGAAGAAGGCCTCACGGTCCTCCACAACGTTGGTGAACTGGCCGAACAGCTCGAAGCCCACCAGCCCGAAGAGCTGCGCCCAGGCCGCCACCATCGCCGCGGCGACCTCGGGAGGCAGGTCGGGGGCGAGGTCGGCGGCCATGCGCTCGGCCTCGGGGCGCAGGGCGGCGGGCAGGGGCAGGTCGGCGAGGCCGGGGCCTTCGTGGGCGTCACGGATGATGCCGATGAGGACCAGGCCGACGCGAGAGGCGGCGCGGACGGTGGTCTGAGGGGCGGAGTAGCCGGGCACAGGCGAGCCGTAGATCAGCGCGTACTCGTGCGGATGCGTGAGCGCCCAGCCGCGCACCGCCTCGCACACGGCCGTCCAGCGGGCCACGGGGGTGGCGCCGTCGGCCGCGTCGCGCGCCTGCTCCGCGGCCTCGCCGAGAGAGTCGTAGGCATCGATGATCAGAGCGGTCAGCAGTTCGTCGCGGCTGGGGAAGTAGCGGTACAGGGCCGACGAGACCATGCCCAGTTCGCGGGCGACGGCCCGCAGCGAGAGCTTCGCCGCGCCCTCCTCCGCCAGTTGTCTGCGGGCCGCTTCCTTGATCGCGGCGGTGATTTCGATCCTGGCCCGTGCACGGGCGCCCTGTGGGGTGCTCATATCAGCAGTCTGCCACGAGAGAGAGCAGTGCACACAAAACAGATCGGCGCACACAAAAGAGAGCACCGCTCTTGCTTTCTGGTGCCGGTCTGCCTCACACTGAAGTCAACCGAGAGCACCGCTCTCCCAGACCGTGGGGGTCACCATGTCGGCACACGTCAAGAAGCCCGGTTGGTTCACCGTCAACGTCTTCAACCGGGCCGTGGCCTGGCTCACCCGGCGCGGCCTCAGCGTCTGGGGTTCCCGGGTCCTCGCGGTGCGCGGCCGCAAGAGCGGGGAGTGGCGCACCACTCCGGTGAACCTGCTGACGGTGGACGGGCAGCAGTACCTGCTCGCCCCGCGCGGCCATGTCCAGTGGACCCGCAACATGCGGGCGGTCGGCGGCGGCGAGCTGCGGCTCGGCAAGAACGTGGACGTCTTCACCGCCACCGAGGTCGCCGACGACGACAAGGTCCCGCTGCTGCGCGCCTACCTCAAGCGCTGGAAGGCGGAGGTCGGTGTCTTCTTCAACGGCGTCGGCCCCGACTCCCCTGACGAGGACCTGCGCCGTATCGCCCCCGACCACCCCGTCTTCCACATCACGGTCACGAACTGACACCGTCACGAACCGACGGCTTCCTCCGCCGGAGCCTCGGTCTGCCCCCGGTCCAGCGCGGTCAGGGCGCGCTGGGCGAGCGGGTGGGAGCGGACCATCTCGCCGAGCGAGCTCTTGCCCTGGGTGATCTCCCGGAACGCCCGCCAGGCGGGGCGGAAGCCGGTGAGGGCCGCGTGGAAGAGGCCAGGACGCTTCTCGAACACGGTCAGCAGCCGCTTGCCGACGCTCATCTCGACGCCCAGCCCGGCCTTGACCGCGAACGCGTAGTTCAGGGCCTGGCGGCGGGTGTCCACCGCGTCGTGCGCCTCGGCGATGCGCACCGCCCACTCCCCCGCGAGCCGGCCCGAGCGCAGCGCGAAGGAGATGCCCTCGCGGGTCCACGGCTCCAGCAGACCGGCCGCGTCACCGCAGACCAGCACCCGGCCCCGGGACAGCGGCGAGTCGTCGGCGCGGCAGCGGGTCAGATGCCCGGAGGAGACGGCGGGCTCGAAGCCGGACAGGCCGAGCCGGGCGATGAAGTCCTCCAAGTACCGCTTTGTGGCGGCGCCTTCGCCGCGCGTGGAGATCACGCCGACCGTCAGGGTGTCGCCCTTGGGGAACACCCAGCCGTAACTGCCCGGCATCGGGCCCCAGTCGATCAGGACCCGGCCCCGCCAGTCCTCGGCGACCGGCTCCGGGACCGGGATCTCCGCCTCCAGACCGAGGTCCACCTGGTCCAGTTTCACCCCGACATGAGCCCCTATGCGGCTCGCGCTGCCGTCGGCGCCGACGACCGCGCGGGCCAGCACCGTCTCGCCGCCCTGCAGGACGACGGCGACCGTGCGCCGGTCGGGGACCGCCGCGCCGTGCTGCTCCACGCGCTGCACCGTGACGCCCGTACGCAGCTCGGCGCCCGCCTTCTGGGCGTGCTCGACCAGCTGGTGGTCGAACTCGGCTCGGTTGACCAGCCCGAACAGCATCTGCTTGGCCCGGCGGGTGCGGGTGAAGCGGCCGTTGTGGGAGAAGGTGACCGCGTGCACCCGGTCCTGGAAGGGCACCTCGAAGCCCGGGGGCAGCGCGTCGCGCGAGGGGCCGATGATGCCGCCGCCGCAGGTTTTGTAGCGCGGCAACTCGGCCTTCTCCAGCACGAGCACGCGCCGTCCCGCGACCGCGGCCGCGTAGGCGGCCGAGGCCCCCGCGGGTCCCGCGCCCACCACGACGACGTCCCACACCCGCTGAACGCCGTCCGCCGAAGAGTTCTCGCCGCTCACGATGGTCTACCGCTCCGATCCAGCCGCTGCCGAAGTGTCCCTCGCATCCTACGGCGGACGTCGTCGCAGGCCACTGTGGGAGTATCGGGGGACTCACCCCGTTGAACGTCGCACCCACGAGGAGCGTGCCCATGTCGTCGAATCCGGTCGCCGAGACCGTCGCCTCGCTGATGCCCCGGGCGAAGGAGGAGCTGACCGAGCTGGTCGCCTTCGCGTCGGTGGCGGACTTCGCGCAGTTCCCGAAGAGCGAGAGCGAGGCCGCCGCGCGCTGGATCACCGACGCCCTCACCGCCGAGGGTTTCGTCGATGTGGCCCTGCTGGACACCCCCGACGGCACGCAGTCCGTCTACGGCTACCTGCCGGGCCCGGAGGGTGCCAAAACGGTTCTCCTCTACGCGCACTACGACGTGCAGCCGCCGCTGGACGAGGCCGGCTGGACCACTCCGCCGTTCGAGCTGACCGAGCGCGACGGCCGCTGGTACGGCCGTGGAAGCGCCGACTGCAAGGGCGGCTTCATCATGCACCTGCTCGCGCTGCGCGCCCTGAAGGCGAACGGCGGCGTGCCGGTGAACGTGAAGATGATCGTCGAGGGCTCGGAGGAGCAGGGCACCGGCGGCCTGGAGCGGTACGCCGAGCAGCACCCCGACCTGCTGGAGGCCGACACCGTCGTGATCGGCGACGCGGGCAACTTCCGCGTCGGCCTGCCGACCGTGACCACCATCCTGCGCGGCATGACCATGATCCGGGTGCAGATCGACACCCTGGAGGGCAATCTGCACTCCGGCCAGTTCGGCGGTGCCGCCCCGGACGCCCTCGCCGCGCTGATCCGGGTCCTGGACTCGCTGCGCGCCGCCGACGGCTCGACCACGGTCGACGGTCTCGACGCGGCGGCGACGTGGGACGGCCTGGAGTACAGCGAGGAGCAGTTCCGCGCCGACGCCCGGGTGCTCGACGGCGTGCAGCTGACCGGCGGCGGTTCCGTCGCCGACCGGCTGTGGGCCCGCCCGGCGGTCACCGTCCTCGGCATCGACTGCCCGCCGGTGGTCGGCGCGACCCCGTCGGTGCAGTCCGCCGCCCGGGCCCTGATCAGCCTGCGGGTGCCGCCGGGCGTGGACGCCGCCGAGGCGACCAAGCTGCTCCAGGCGCACGTCGAGGCGCACACCCCGTGGGGCGCCCGGGTCACCACCGAGCAGGTCGGGCAGGGCCAGGCGTTCCGCGCGGACACCTCCAGCCCCGCCTATCAGGCGATGGCCGACGCGATGGCCGTGGCCTACCCCGGCGAGACGATGCAGTACGCGGGGCAGGGCGGCTCGATCCCGCTGTGCAACACCCTCGCCGGGCTGTACCCGCGGGCGGAGATCCTGCTGATCGGGCTGAGCGAACCGGAGGCGCAGATCCACGCGGTCAACGAGAGCGTCTCGCCCGAGGAACTGGAGCGGCTGTCGGTCGCCGAGGCACTGTTCCTGCGCAACTACGCGGCGAGCTGACACCTTCCCCTCTCTTCTGCCGCCGGCAGAGCGCCCTCGCCTCCCGGCGGGGGCGCTGCCTACCGTCGGCCCATGGACGTCATCGCACTGCTGCCCCGGCTGCACCTGCTGCGCTTCCCCGTCGGTCAGGCCTATCTCTGGCGCGACGACGACGAGTTGACTCTGATCGACGCGGGCGCGCTCGGGGCCGGCCGGGCGATCGCCGACGCGGTCGGGTCACTGGGCCGGGCACCCGTGGACGTACGACGGATCGTGCTGACCCATTTCCACGAGGATCACGCGGGCGGGGCAGGCGAGTTCGCGGCGCTGAGCGGTGCCGACGTGCTGGCGCACCACCTGGACGCCCCGTTCGTGCGCGGTGAACTCCCGGGCCCGCCGCCCCGGTTCGAGGACTGGGAGCTGCCGCTGCACGCGGCGGCGGCCGAGCGGCTGCCCCAGGGGACACCGGTGCCGCCGGCCGCGGTCACCGGCGTGTCGGACGGCCAGATCCTCGACTTCGGGGGCGGGGCGCGGGTGCTCCACGTCCCGGGGCACACGAACGGCAGCATCGCGCTGTTCCTCCCCGCCGAGGGCGTGCTCTTCACCGGCGACACGATCGCGGCCGCACCCGCCGACGGAACTCCGATCCCGGGGGTGTTCAACCTCGACCGCCCCCGACTCCTGGACTCCGTACGGCGATTGGCGGAGCTGGAACCGGAGATGGCCTGCTTCGGCCATGGCGCCCCGGTACGGCAGCACGCGGCGGCGGCACTGCGCGGGCTGGCAGCCGCCTGCTGACCACGAGGCCGGCCGAGTCCGCCGCCCGTCCGGGACGACGCGAAGGTACGTCCCGGACGGACGCACGTGGACGACGGTGAGCCAGGGGCCCGGCCGACCCGCGCACCGAGGACCCGCCCCATGAACCGGCGGTGAGCCAGGCGCCCCGGCGGGCGGTCAGCCGGTCGGTACCCCGCCCTCCAGATACAGCACCGTCCCCCGTTCCCGGGCCCGCAGGGCCCAGCACAGGCGTTCGTAGCGCACCGGCGGGAGCATGCCGGCGGCCTCCTGCTCGCTCGCGAAGCGCCAGGCGCGCAGTTCCGGGCCCGGCAGTAGCACCCGGGAGGCCTCGCCGGGCTCCAGCCGGCCGCCGTCGAACAGCAGCCGCAGCCCGCCGAAGCCGGGCGGCGCGGGCCGCTCCCAGTCCACGACCAGCAGCCGGGGCACCTCCCGCAGCTCTATCCCGGTCTCCTCGGCGACCTCACGCATCCCGGCGCGGGCCGGTGCCTCGCCGCGCTCCACCACACCGCCGGGGAACTCCCAGCCGGGCTTGTACGTGGGGTCCACGAGCAGCACCCGGTCGTGCTCGTCGAAGAGCAACACCCCGGCGGCCAGTGTCTCGGCTGTCGGCTCCGGGGTCTGCACGATGTCACAGGGCGGTACGGCACCGCTCGCGACGGCGTCGGCGATGCGGACGGCGGTCTCGTACGGGGTCAGGGCGCTGGTGTCCACGAGATGGGCGTCGGCGGTGAGCCAGGAGGCGAGGGCGGCATGGTAGGGCTCGATGTGGTCGTACACCCACTGGCCCTGGCGTATCTCGCCCTCGGCCGGCTCCGGTGGGATCTCCCGCTCGGCCATCCGCTCTCGCAGGATCGTTTCAGCCGGAGCGAGCAGCAGATGGTGGACGGCGATCCTGCGGGCGGCGAGGCCGCCGAAGATCTCGTCGCGGTACTCCTGGCGGAGCAGGGTCATGGGCACCACGAGGGTTCCGCCCAGCTCGGCGAGCATCGCGGTCGCCGCGTCGACGACCAGCCGGCGCCAGATCGGCAGGTCCTGGAAGTCACCTACCTCGGCGAGGCGCTTGGGCGGCAGCAGGTGCGTGAGCGACCCACCGATGACCTCGGGGTCGAAGAGCGTGCTGTTCGGGATCAGTTCGATCAGTTCCC
Source organism: Streptomyces sp. CoH27 (assembly GCF_020181035.1). Classification (GTDB taxonomy): domain Bacteria; phylum Actinomycetota; class Actinomycetes; order Streptomycetales; family Streptomycetaceae; genus Streptomyces; species Streptomyces camelliae. The sequence goes on along the minus strand of NZ_JAIQYY010000004.1, from coordinate 131,001 downwards.
GTGCGGTCGTGGTCTTCCCCGCACCGAACGCGCCGTTGATCCAGACGACGGTCACGGACTCCCCCTCTTCTGTTGGCCCCCTGTGGCTTGCCCGCTCCACCCTGCCACGGAAACCCCGCCCCGGTGAGGGTGCCCGTACGCGAGTGCCGGTGCCCCCCACGACGGGGACACCGGCACTCGCGCGCTGAGCCGCCGGGCTACTCCTGCCCGAGGACGTGATCGCCGACCGGGGACAAGCTGTCCTGGCTGACGAGGTCACCGGCCGAGTGCACGGTGTCCTGGACGCCGAGGTCTCCGAGGGGGCCTTCGTCCGCCGCGTGGGACGGGGTGACGGCGGCCACGACGAATCCGGTGGCCAGGGTGGCGAGGGCGAGAATGCTGCGCTTCTTCATGCGCTGATCAACTACGGATGCGGCCCTCGGGTCACGCGGACCACCGCAGATCCGTCCTTCCGCTCGATCGCCGTCCGGCCCACGGGTGAGCAGATATCCCGTGGCCCGGACGATCATGCGACCGGTATCGTCCGGGGCCGCAGTGCCCTCGCCGACCAGGAAGGCGGCCGCCATGACCGGACCCCGCTCCCGTACCGGCCTCCGGCGCCCGACGGGCCCCGAGGAGCCGTTCGTGCCCCACTCCCGGCGCAGGCTCGTGCGGGGGCGCCGGTGAGCGGGCTCACGGTCCTCGGCGCCCTGGACGATCGCGTCGCGGACGTCGTTCGCTCCGGCGACCGGCTCGTGCGCTCCGCCGCCGCCCTGTCCGACGCCGGGCTACGCGCCCCCTCGGGGCTGCCCGGCTGGACGCGCGGCCATGTGCTCGCCCATGTCGCCCACTCCGCCGACGCCTATGTGTGGCTGCTGCGGCTCGCGCGCACGGGCCGTGAGCCGGGTCCGCGCGCGGACCCGGCGACCCTGGCCGCGGCGCTGAAGCGGGACGCGGCGCTGTCCGCCGACCCGCTCACGGCCCTGCTGCGGGAGAGCCTCGACCGGTTCACGGCGCAGGCGCGCGCGATGCCCGCTCCCGCCTGGGACCGGCCCGTCGCGGCGCTGGCCGGCTGGCGGCACCCGGCCTGGTACCTCCTGCTGCGCTGTCTGCGGGAGCTGGAGACGCATCACTTCGACCTGGGTGTCGGCCACGGCACCGAGCAGTGGCCGGACGCGTACGTCTCCTGGGCGCTCGACGACACCCTCGGCACGCTGCGGACCCAGGGCTTTCCGCTCGCCTCGGTGGAGGCCCCGGACCTCGGTCGGCGCTGGGCCGTGGCGGCGGACGGCCCGTCGGTCGCCGGGGCCGGACACCAGGTGCTCGGCTGGCTCACCGGACGGCTTCCGGCCGGCGTACTGACGACCGGTCACCCGGCCCGCCTCCTGCCGGATCCGCCCGCCTGGCCCCAGCCACCGCTGCCGGGATGGGGCCGCGTCGACGACGAGACGTGAGCCCGGGAAGCCAACACATCCGAACACGCGGCGCGCGCACGGGGTGAATCTGCCCAGCTGTCAAGGTTTCTGACGGGATATCGAACGGCCGGGCACGCCTCTTCCAACACAGTCCGACAGGTCCTACCGTAAACGCGCACAGCTGACGCATACATGACGCCCAGGGGGCGCTCGTGTCGTCAGCCACGTCTCGCGAGTCGGAGGAACGTCAACGATGCGTCACCCTCACACCCGCACGACCCGCACCACCCGCCTGAGACTGGCCGGAGCGCTCACCGCCGGCCTGCTGTGCACGGCGGGCCTGGCCGCCCCGGCCGTCGCGGCCCCCACGCGGGCCCCGGCCGCGTCCGCCGCCCCCGCCCTGGCCGACGGACTCGCCCTGACCCCGCCGATGGGCTTCAACAACTGGAACTCCACCCACTGCCGGGCCGACTTCGACGAAGCCATGGTCAAGGGGATCGCGGACCTCTTCGTGGCCAAGGGCCTGAAGGACGCGGGCTACCGGTACGTCAACCTGGACGACTGCTGGGCCCTGCCGAACCGCGACGCCGACGGCAAGCTGGTGCCCGACCCGGCCCGCTTCCCGAACGGCATCAAGGCCGTCGCCGACTACGTCCACGCCAAGGGGCTGAAGCTCGGCATCTACACCAGCGCCGGCACCAGGACCTGCAACAGCGCGGGCTTCCCGGGCGCGCTCGGTCACGAGTACAGCGACGCACGGCAGTTCGCCGACTGGGGCGTGGACTACCTGAAGTACGACAACTGCAACAACCAGGGCGTCGACGCCAAGAAGCGCTACACGACCATGCGTGACGCGCTCAGGGCGACCGGCCGGCCCATCGTCTACAGCATCTGCGAATGGGGCGAGAACAAGCCCTGGGAGTGGGCGGCGGACGTCGGTCACCTCTGGCGGACCACCGGCGACATCAGCGACAACTGGGGTTCCATGCTGTCGATCCTCAAGCAGAACCTGCCGCTCGCGCCCTACGCCGGCCCCGGCCACTGGAACGACCCCGACATGCTGGAGGTCGGCAACGGCGGCATGACGGACACCGAGTACCGCTCGCACTTCTCGCTCTGGTCGGTCATGGCCGCGCCGCTGCTCATCGGCACCGATCTGCGCAAGGCCTCCCAGGCGACCTTCGACATCCTGGACAACAAGGAGGTCGTCGCCGTCGACCAGGACCCGCTCGGCAAGCAGGGCGCGGTCGTCTCCTCCGCGGGCGGACGCTGGGTGATCGCCAAGGAGATGAAGGACGGCAGCCGCGCGGTGGCCCTGTTCAACGAGTCGGGCACGGCCCAGCGGATCGCCACCAGCGCGAGCGCCGTCGGTCTGCCCCGCGCCACCGCCTACACCCTGCGGGACCTGTGGCAGCACAGCAGCTCCCACACCGCCGGCACCATCGCGGCGACCGTACCGGCCCACGGCACGGTGCTGCTGCGCGTCGCGGCCGACCCGCACTGGGCTGCCTACCCGCCGGCGGCCGAACTCGGCCTGGCCGGCAGCCCGTTGCTGGAGGCGGCCACCCCGGCGGCGCTGACCGGTACGGTCACCGATCTGGGCCGGACGCCCGCGCGCCACGTCTCGGTGTCCCTGACCGGCCCCGCCGGCTGGACCGTACGGCCCACCACGGCGACCACGGCCGCCACCCTCCCCGCCGGCCGTACCCTGCGCACCGGCTGGCGCGTCACCGCCCCGGCCGGAACCCCGACGGGCGCCTACGGCCTCACGCTCCGGGCGGACTACCGCTCCCCGTCCGGGCAGCGCGTGACCACCGCCCTCCCGCTGACCGCGTCCGTGGTGGTACGGCCGCCCGCCGGGACGTCGTACCTCAGCGATCTGCCCTGGCTGTCGGCGGCCAGTGGCTGGGGGCCGGTGGAGCGCGACACCAGCAACGGGGAGAGCGCCGCGGGCGACGGGCATCCGATCACCATCGGCGGCACGGTGTACGCCAAGGGTCTCGGGGCGCACGCGCCGAGTGACATCTCCTACTACACCGGCGCAGCCTGTACGAAGGTCAGCGCGGACGTCGGCGTCGACGACGAGAAGGGCGCACAGGGCACCGTCACCTTCGAGATCTGGGCGGACGGCACGAAGGTCGCCTCGACGGGCGTCCTGACCAACGCCATGCCCGCCCAGCCCCTCACCGCCGACGTCACCGGCGCCCAGGTGGTCCACCTCGTCGTCACCGACGCCGGCGACGGGAACGACTCCGACCACGCGGACTGGGCGGATGCGCGCGTGAGTTGCTGACGGGGCGCCCATCCGCCGGGGCGGTGGAGACCGTACGCGACTGCGGGGCGTGGGGCCGGTCGCGCCCCGCGGCGGAGCCGCCGTCCAACGCTGCCCCGCGCCCCTCAAGGAGCTGCTGCCGTCGGCCTTCCAGGCACCGTGGCCGCGCCCTGCCGGCGTGCACCCACCCCGCGGCTCAGACCCCCGCCGTGGCGTCCGGCCGCAGAGCCAGCGCAGCGGCTGCCGCGCCGACCAGCCCCGCGTCCGTACCCATCTGCGCGGGCACGACCGTCAGCCGCTGGACGAAGGACAGCGTCGCGTAGTCGGTGAGGGCCTTGCGCAGGGGGGTGAAGAGGATGTCGCCCGCCTTGCCGACGCCGCCGCCGATGACCGCGATGTCGATCTCGACCAGGGTCGCGGTGGCCGCGATGCCGGCGGCCAGCGCCTGGGCCGCCCGCTCGAAAGAGGCCACGGCGACCGGGTCGCCCTCGCGGGCGGCGGCGGCCACCGCGGCGGCCGAGGTGTCGCGGTCGGGCCCCGGCTGCCAGCCCTGTTCCAGGGCGCGGCGGGCGATGTTGGGGCCGCTCGCGATCCGCTCCACGCAACCGCGCGAACCGCACGGGCACGGGTCGCCGTCGAGATCGACGCTGATGTGGCCGATGTGCCCGGCGTTGCCGGTCGGGCCGGGGTGCAGCTGCCCGTTCAGGACCAGGCCGCCGCCGACGCCCGTCGAGACCACCATGCACAGCGCGTTGTCGTGGCCGCGCGCGGCGCCCTGCCAGTGCTCGGCCGCGGTGATCGCGACGCCGTCGCCGATCAGCTCGACGGGAAGGCCGCCGGTGGCCGCGCGGACCCGCTCGACCAGCGGGAAGTCGCGCCAGCCCGGCACGTTCACCGGGCTGACGGTGCCCGCCGAGGCGTCCACCGGGCCGGCGCTGCCGATACCCAGGGCGCCGGCGCGGTCCCACAGCGGCGAGCCGGCGAGGTCGGCGAGCACCTCCTCGACGGCCCGCATGACCGTTTCGCCGTCCTGCTGGGCGGGCGTACCGCGCTGGGCGCGCGCCAGGATGCGGCCGTCGCCGTCCACCAGGGCGCCGGCGATCTTGGTGCCACCGATGTCCAGAGCCGCCACGAAGTCGGTGTGCATGAGAGTCAGAATCTCCCCGTTGAAGCTTGAGAACCAAAGACCAAAGACGAAGCAGGCCGGTCAAGCGGTGGGGGCGCAGGCCGACAGTGAGCGGTGGACAGTCTCTCGCGCATCTGACAACGTTGTCCAGGCTCTATGCTCGACGCCACATCCTCATACGAACGCCGGATCGGCGCACCCCCTCGGTACGCGCGGAGGGGCGCTCCGACCGCGCGGACCGGACGGATACGACAAACCGGACGACAGGACAGGACACCGCACTGTGCCCGACACCACCAGCCCCGCAGACCGCCTGCCCGGGAACCGCTACGGCAACCGCCCGACGATGAAGGACGTGGCGGCGCGGGCCGGAGTCGGACTGAAGACGGTCTCCCGGGTGGTCAACGGCGAACCGGGCGTCACCCCGGACACCGAGCGGCGGGTGCAGGAGGCCATCGACGCGCTGGGCTTCCGCCGCAACGACAGCGCCCGGGTGCTGCGCAAGGGCCGTACGGCGAGCATCGGCCTGGTGCTGGAGGACCTCGCCGACCCGTTCTACGGCCCGCTCAGCCGCGCCGTCGAGGAGGTGGCCCGGGCCCATGGCGCCCTGCTGATCAACGGCTCCAGCGCCGAGGACCCGGAGCGCGAGCAGGAGCTGGCGCTGGCACTGTGCGCACGCCGGGTGGACGGGCTGGTGGTGATCCCGGCCGGGGACGACCACCGGTATCTGGAACCGGAGATCAGGGCCGGGGTGGCGACGGTGTTCGTGGACCGTCCGGCCGGGCGGATCGACGCCGACGTGGTTCTGTCGGACAACTTCGGCGGGGCCCGGGACGGCGTGGCCCATCTGATCGCCCACGGCCACCGCCGGATCGGGTTCATCGGCGACATGCCCCGCATCCACACCGCCGCCGAACGGCTGCGCGGCTACCGGGCGGCCATGGAGGACGCCGGGATACCGGTCGAGGACAGCTGGATGTCCCTCGGGCAGACGAACCCCGAGCGGGTGCGCCGGGCGGCGGAGGAGATGCTCGCCGGGCCCGCGCCCGTCACCGCGATCTTCACGGGCAACAACCGGGTGACGGTCACCGTGGTCCGGGTGCTGGCCGAGCGCTCCCGCCGGGTCGCTCTGGTCGGCTTCGACGACTTCGAGCTCGCCGATCTGCTCCAGCCGGGCGTCACGGTCGTCGCCCAGGACGCGGCCGCCCTCGGCCGTACGGCCGCCGAGCGTCTCTTCCGTCAGCTGGACGGCGGCCTCGTCACCCCGGAGCGCATCGAACTGCCCACCCGGCTGATCACGCGCGGCTCGGGCGAGCTGCCGCCGGCCGACTGAGCCGCGCATGACCGGACGCACCCTGGCGGAACTCGGCCTGGCCGACACCCCCCGCGACCATCCGCTGACCTATCCCGGCGCCTGGCCCGCCGACTCCGGGCTGCTGCACGGCGACCGGATGCTCCCGCTGGAGCGCCTGGTGTACGACGACCGGATGCCGGAGCTCGCCGTCGGCTCCAACGCCTGTCCGGGCCATCTGCGGTACAAGATGGCCGCGTTCGGGATCGACGCCCCGGTGCCGATGGTACGCACACGGGTGACGGGCCTCGACGTGGGCGTCTCCGGGCATGTCAGCCTCTCGGGTTACATCTCCGCTTCCCCGGTCAAGTCACCTTATTCCTCAAGGGAGTTATTCGTGATCTGGCTGGACCGGCGCCAGCTGGAAGTGGTCGACGCGAGCGAGCCCCACTACTGGCGGGTCGCGCTGCCCGCGCAGCACGTGCGGATCGAACTGCCGGACGGTGCGGTGCTCTCGGACGTGCACGCGTACGTCAACCGGCACGGGGTGCTGCGCGACGGCTGCGGCGCGCCGCGCCGGCATCCGGGACAGCGCGCCCTGCCCACCGAACTGCTCCTGGAGTCCGCCCCGTTGCGCAAACTGTTCGGTAGTACACCGGAGGAGTTCGTCAGCCGGGTGCAGGCCGATCCGGGGCTCAGCGCCCTCGGCACACGGCTGTTCGCGGAGCAGGGGTGGCTCATGGGGTCGGGGCTCGAACCGTATCCCGGGCCCTCCTGAGCCGTCGGTCCACGCGCCGCCGCCCCGCGGCGGCGGCCGGGGCGGCGGTGAAGCGGGCTGTGCCCGCTGTCAGTTGTGCTGGGCCGAGGCGGTCAGGTCGCCGCGCCGGGGAGCGGCGAAGCCCTCCAGGTCGGCACGGGTCAGGCCGGTGAGGCGGGCGACCTCGGCGATGTCGAGGGCGCCGCAGTCCAGGCCGCGCAGCAGATAGCCGCTGAGGGCCTTGGCGGTGGCGGGCTCGTCCATCACGTCGCCGCCGGCCCGGTTCGCGTAGCGGGCGAGACGGCCGGCGGCCTGCTCGAAGCCCTCGCGGTAGAAGGCGAAGACGGCGGCGTAGCGGGTCGGGATGTGGCCCGGGTGCATGTCCCAGCCCTGGTAGTAGGCACGGGCGAGGGCACGGCGGGTGAGGCCGTAGTGCAGCCGCCAGGCGTCGTGGACCTTGGCGGTCGGACCGACGGGCAGGACGTTCGTGGAGCCGTCCGAGACGCGTACGCCGGTGCCTGCCGCCGCGACCTGCATGACGGCCTTGGCGTGGTCGGCGGCCGGGTGGTCGCTGGCCTGGTAGGCGGCGGAGACGCCGAGGCAGGCGCTGTAGTCGAAGGTGCCGTAGTGCAGGCCGGTGGCGCGGCCCTCGGCGGCCTGGATCATCCGGGCGACGGTCGCGGTGCCGTCGGTGGCGAGGATGGACTGGCTGGTCTCGATCTGGATCTCGAAGCCGAGCCGCCCGGCCGCCAGCCCGTGCGCCTTCTCGAAGGCCTCCAGGAGACGTACGAACGCGCCGACCTGCTCGGGGTACGTCACCTTCGGCAGGGTCAGGACCAGGCCCTCGGGCAGCCCGCCCGCCTCCATCAGCCCGGTGAGGAACACGTCGAGGGTGCGGATGCCCCGGTCACGGACAGCCGCCTCCATGCACTTCATGCGGATGCCCATGTACGGCGCCGCCGTGCCGTTCTTGTACGCCTCCGCGATCAGGCGGGCCGCGCGGGCGGCCGTCTCGTCCTCCTCGGCGTCGGGGCGGGGGCCGTAGCCGTCCTCGAAGTCGACGCGCAGATCCTCGACGGGCTCGCGCTCCAGCTTGGCGCGGACGCGGGAGTAGACCGGCTCGGCGAGTTCGTCGGCGAGGCCGAGGACGGCTGCGAAGGAGGCGGCGTCGGGGGCGTGCTCGTCGAGGGCGGCGAGAGCCCGGTCGCCCCAGGAGCGGATGGTCTCGGCGGCGAAGGCGTCACCGGGGACGTAGACGGTGTGGACGGGCTGCCGGGTGCCGGGGTCCCCGGGGTAGCGGCGCTCCAGCTCCGCGTCGACCGGTGCGAGGGAGGCGCTGATCTCCTCGCTGACGGCTCCCGCGAGGCTCGTCGCCACCTTCTCCTGCTGACCCATCCCACACCCTCCAATTTTTCCGCTCTACGGAATCAACAATCCGTAGAATGAAGTTATCTGGGTGGTTCCCGCTGGTCAACACCCCGTCCGGACCCTGGGCGGCCCCTGGGGGATCCTCACCAGGATGCACCGAGGCCCCGGTGTCCGACTTCGGTCACCGGGGCCTCGGGTGTGCCGGGCGAGGCTCAGCCCTTGCGGGCCTTGATCTCCTCGGTCAGCTGCGGGACGACGTCGAAGAGGTCGCCGACGACGCCGTAGTCGACCAGCTCGAAGATCGGGGCCTCGGCGTCCTTGTTGACGGCCACGATCGTCTTGGAGGTCTGCATGCCGGCGCGGTGCTGGATCGCGCCGGAGATGCCGTTGGCGATGTACAGCTGCGGCGAGACCGACTTACCGGTCTGGCCGACCTGGTTGGTGTGCGGGTACCAGCCCGCGTCCACCGCGGCGCGCGAGGCACCGACGGCCGCGCCGAGGGAGTCGGCCAGCGCCTCGATGATCGAGAAGTTCTCGGCGCCGTTGACGCCACGGCCACCGGAGACCACGATCGCGGCCTCGGTCAGCTCCGGACGGCCCGTCGACTCGCGCGGGGTGCGGGCGGTCACCTTGGTGCCGGTCGCCTGGTCCGAGAAGGTCACGGCGAGCGCCTCGACCGCACCCGCGGCCGGGGCGGCCTCCACGGCGGCCGAGTTCGGCTTGACCGTGATGACCGGGGTGCCCTTGATGACACGGGACTTGGTGGTGAAGGACGCGGCGAACACCGACTGGGTGGCCACCGGGCCCTCGTCACCGGCCTCCAGGTCGACGGCGTCGGTGATGATGCCGGAGCCGATGCGCAGCGCCAGACGGGCGGCGATCTCCTTGCCCTCGGCGGAGGAGGGAACGAGGACGGCGGCCGGGGAGACGGCGTCGTAGGCGGCCTGCAGGGCGTCCACCTTCGGCACGACCAGGTACTCGGCGTACTCGGAGGCGTCGTGGGTGAGGACCTTCACCGCGCCGTGCTCGGCGAGCGCTGCGGCGGTGTCGGCGGCGCCGTTGCCCAGCGCGACGGCGACGGGCTCGCCGATGCGGCGGGCCAGGGTCAGCAGTTCGAGGGTGGGCTTGCGGACGGCACCGTCCACGTGGTCGACATAGACGAGGACTTCAGCCATGGGAATGCTCTCCTGCGAAACGAAGTTGAGGGGCGGTCAGCGGGGGCGAGCCGTCAGATGAACTTCTGGCTCGCGAGGAACTCAGCGAGCTGCTTGCCGCCCTCGCCCTCGTCCTTGACGATGGTGCCGGCCGTGCGCGCCGGGCGCTCGTTCGCGACCTCGACCTTGGTGAACGCACCCTCCAGGCCGACCTCCTCGGCCTCAATGTCCAGGTCGGACAGGTCCCAGGACTCCACCGGCTTCTTCTTCGCCGCCATGATGCCCTTGAAGGACGGGTAGCGCGCCTCGCCCGACTGGTCGGTCACGGACACGACCGCCGGGAGGGAGGCCTCCAGCTGCTCCGAGGCCGCGTCACCGTCACGGCGGCCCTTGACCACGCCGTCCTCGACGGAGACCTGGGAGAGCAGGGTGACCTGCGGGACGCCGAGGCGCTCGGCGACCAGGGCCGGGACGATACCGCCGGTGCCGTCGGTGGAGGCCATGCCGGAGACGACCAGGTCGAAGCCGGCCTTCTCGATCGCCTTGGCCAGCACCAGCGAGGTGCCGATGGCGTCGGTGCCGTGCAGGTCGTCGTCCTCGACGTGGATGGCCTTGTCGGCACCCATGGACAGGGCCTTGCGCAGCGCGTCCTTGGCGTCCTCGGGGCCCACGGTCAGGACGGTGACCTCGACGTCGTCGTCCGAGTTCTCCGAGATCTGCAGCGCCTGCTCGACCGCGTACTCGTCCAGCTCGGAGAGCAGGCCGTCCACGTCGTCGCGGTCGACGGTCAGGTCATCGGCGAAGTGCCGGTCGCCAGTGGCGTCGGGCACGTACTTCACAGTGACAACGATCCTCAAGCTCACGCCGGCTCTCCTACTGCATCGTCATTTCCGGGCTGCCTCTTGCAGGCAGCATAGGCGCCTCAAGCGGCCGATCCCGATCGGGGCGTCCGCGCGCTCCGAACGAAATATTACTCGTCAGTACACCCAGTTCACGCCCGCTAAGCAAGCGCTTTGAACTGTGACCTTCGCAACGCAGCGTAACCGGAACTCGACGCCTTCGCAGGAGAGGCCGGCGTGATCAATCCCGCAGGCCGTTGAAACGCCCCTGGTGGTACAGGAGCGGGCGGCCGGCCCCCGTGGGGTCGCCCAGGACGACCTCGGCGAGCACGATCCGGTGATCACCGGCCGGGACCCGGCCGACGATCCGGCAGACCAGCCAGGCGAGCACGTCGTCGAGCACCGGTACGCCTTCCGGGCCCTCGCGCCAGGAGGTGGGGGCGCCGAAGCGGTCGGCGCCGCTGCGGGCGAAGGTGCCGGCCAGCTCGCTCTGGTGCTCGCCGAGTATGTGCACGCCGACATGCTCCGCCTCGGCGATCGCCGGCCAGCTGGAGGCACCCGTGCCGATGCCGAAGGAGATCAGCGGGGGCTCGGCGGAGACCGAGGTGAGCGAGGTGGCGGTGAAGCCGACCGGGCCGGAGTCGCCGCGCGCGGTGATCACCGCGACACCGGCGGCGTGCCGGCGGAAGACCGAGCGGAGCAGGTCGGGAGAGGCGAGCCGAGGGGTGCCGAGTTGGGGCGTGGCCGTCATGGAGTTGTCCTTCTGCCGAGGGGACGTGTCGATGCGTAGCTGCTCAACAGCCCGGACAGCACGCGCTCGCGGTGCGGGCGAGGTCGACGTGGGCCCGCCGGTGGAGAAGGAGTTCGATCGGCATACGGTCAGGCTGACGATAGGTGGTGCGCGCAGTCAAGTGCGGTCCGGGATCCGGAAGGCGCCGTACCGTTTCCTGAGGCCCCCTCACACGGCCTCCCCCAGGGCCGCGATGACGTCGGCCTTGCGGGGCTGTCCGGCGGCGCGCCGCACCACGCGGCCGGTCGCGTCGAGGACGAGCACGGTGGGGGTCTTCAGGATCTCCAGGGCGCGTACGAGGTCCAGATGGGCCTCGGCGTCGATCTCGACGTGTGCCACGCCGGGGACCAGCGCCGCCACCTCGCCGAGGACGCGCCGGGTGGCCCGGCAGGGCGCGCAGAAGGCGCTGGAGAACTGCACGAGGGTGGCCCGCTCCCCCAGTTCGCCGCCCAGTTCGACGGCCCCCAGCCGCACCGCGTCGTCCTGCCCGCGCACCCGCACCCTCCCGATCCGCCGCAACCGCTCACCCTGCACCAGCGCCGGTCGGGCCGCGAAGATTCCCGGGCGGCGGAAGAAAGACGCCGGATGTAGGCCGACGTGACGAGGATCTCGCCGCCGCGGGGCACCAGGGCTGGCTACCCGTCCGTTCTTCGGGCACGATCTGCGAGACGCCGTAAACCTACGGCTGCGTAACTTTCCCGCCGGGAGCCCCCTTTCCCGAGCAGAGCAGAAAGGGTCCGTCCCGCCCATGGCAGAGCTGGTCTATCGTCCCGTCGTCGGTTTCGCCAAGACGTTGTTCAAGGTCTGGGACCTGAAGATCGACTGCCAGGGCTCGGCGAACATCCCGCGCTCGGGCGGGGCCGTGCTGGTGAGCAATCACATCAGCTACCTGGACTTCATCTTCAACGGCCTGGCGGCCCTCCCGCAGAAGCGCCTGGTGCGTTTCATGGCGAAGGAGTCGGTCTTCCGCCACAAGGTCTCCGGCCCGCTGATGCGCGGCATGAAGCACATCCCGGTGGACCGCGAGCAGGGTGAGGCGGCCTACGCGCACGCGATGGACTCGCTGCGCTCCGGCGAGATCATCGGGGTCTTCCCGGAGGCCACGATCTCCCAGTCGTTCACCCTGAAGAGCTTCAAGTCGGGCGCGGCCCGCCTCGCCCAGGAGGCCGGTGTCCCGCTGATCCCGATGGCGGTGTGGGGCACGCAGCGGCTGTGGACGAAGGGCCACCCGCGCAACTTCAAGCGCAGCCACCTGCCCGTCACGATCCGCGTCGGCGAGGCGGTCGAGGCCCCTCGCGACCAGTACGCGGGCGCCATCACCCGCCGCCTGCGCGAAGCCGTCCAGGAGCTCCTGGACGCCGCCCAGCGCGCCTACCCCGGCCGCCCCAAGGGCTCGGAGGACCCCTGGTGGCTCCCCGCCCACCTGGGCGGCACGGCACCGACAATGGACCAGCTGCGCACGGCCGAGGCCCACTGACCCCGTTCACCTCGCAGGAGACGCAGAGCACAGGAATGCGATCACCCGAGAGTCGACGACTTCTCGGGTGATCGCATACTTGTGTACAGCTACCGCGCCATCTCCTCCTTGAGCGCCGCCACGAAGGTATCGACGTCCTCCTCCGTGGTGTCGAAGGAGCACATCCAGCGCACCACTCCGGCGGCCTCGTCCCAGAAGTAGAACCGGAACCGCTTCTGCAGGCGCTCGCTCACGTCGTGCGGAAGCCGGGCGAAGACGCCGTTGGCCTGCACCGGGTAGAGGATCTCCACCCCGTGCACCGCCCGCACGCCCTCGGCGAGCCGCTGGGCCATCTCGTTGGCGTGCCGGGCGTTGCGCAGCCACAGGTCCTTCGCCAGCAGCGCCTCCAACTGCACCGACACGAAGCGCATCTTGGAGGCGAGCTGCATCGACATCTTGCGCAGGTGCTTCATCTGCCGCACCGCGTCCTGGTTGATGACGACGACGGCCTCACCGAGGACGGCGCCGTTCTTCGTGCCGCCGAGCGAGAGGATGTCGACGCCGACCGCGTTGGTGAACGTCCGCATGGGCACGTTCAGTGAGGCGGCCGCGTTGGCTATGCGCGAGCCGTCCAGGTGCACCTTCATGCCACGGGCGTGGGCGTGCTCGCAGATCGCGCGGATCTCGTCCGGCGTGTAGAGCGTGCCGAGCTCCGTGCTCTGGGTGATCGAGACGACCTGCGGCATCGCGCGGTGCTCGTCCTCCCAGCCGTACGCCTGCCGGTCGATCAGCTCCGGCGTGAGCTTGCCGTCGGGTGTGGGCACGGTGAGCAGCTTCAGGCCGCCCATGCGCTCGGGGGCGCCGCCCTCGTCGACGTTGATGTGCGCGCTCTCGGCGCAGATCACCGCGCCCCAGCGGTCGGTGACCGCCTGGAGCGCGACGACGTTCGCGCCGGTGCCGTTGAAGACCGGGAAGGCCTCCGCGGTGGCCCCGAAATGGCCGCGGATGATCCGCTGGAGGTTCTCGGTGTACTCGTCCTCGCCGTACGCCACCTGATGGCCGCCATTGGCCAGGGCCAGGGCGGCCAGCACCTCGGGGTGCGCTCCGGCGTAGTTGTCACTGGCGAAACCGCGGACCTGCGGGTCGTGGTGGCGACGCGCGTCGGTCCTGGGGGGGTTCACGGCTTCTCGGTCAGCCACAGACGGTTTCCGTTCACTTCGGCGGCGGACTTGTCCCAGACGCCCTCGATGGCCGCGGCCAGGTCCTTGACGTCCGTGAAGCCCGCGAACTTCGCGTTGGGGCGTTCGGCGCGCATCGCGTCGTGCACCAGCGCCTTCACCACCAGGATGGCAGCCGCCGAGCGCGGCCCCTCCTCACCCCCCGCCTTGCGGAAGCCGTCGGCCATGGCGAGCGTCCAGGCCTCGGCGGCGGCCTTGGCCGCGGAGTACGCCGCGTTGCCCGCGGTGGGCTTCGAGGCGCCGGCGGCGCTGATCAGCAGATAGCGGCCGCGGTCGCTGCGCTGCAGGGCGTCGTAGAAGGCCAGGGAGGTGTGCTGGACGGTGCGGATCAGCAGCTTCTCCAGCAGGTCCCAGTCGGCGAGGTCGGTCTCGGCGAAGGTCGCGCCGCCGCGCCAGCCGCCGACGAGGTGGACCAGACCGTCGATCCGGCCGTGGTCCTTCTCGATACGGTCGGCCCAGGCCCGGGTGTCCTCCAGGTCGAGCAGGTCGACCGTATCGCCGGTGACCGTGGCGCCGCCGCGGGCATAGCGGGCCGCGTCCACGGCCTCAGCCAGGCGCTCGGGGTTGTTGTCGGCGCCGACGACGACCGCACCGGCCTCGGCGAGCCGGACCAGCGTCGCGTGCCCGGCGGGTCCGCCCGCGCCGGCCACCGCGATCACCGCACCACTGAGAGACCCGTTCCCCACCATGTTCTTCCCCTCTTGAGGAGTGTTCTTCGGGCGGTCGCTCACGCGGCGATCCGCTCGGCGCCGTCCGCCCTGATGCCCTTGGTCGCGGCGATCACGTTCTTGAGCTTCTTGGACAGCGCCTCATAGAACATGCTGAGCGGAAACTCGTCCGCAAGCACGTCGTCCACGAGTTTGCGCGGCGGCTGGGTCAGGTCCAGCGCGTCCGGGCCCTTGGCCCACTTGGAGCCGGGGTGCGGGGCGAGGTAGGTCGCGACCAGCTCGTAGCCGGCGAACCAGTGCACCAGCTTCGGGCGGTCGATGCCGTCCTTGTAGAGCTTCTCGATCTCGGCGCACAGCTGGTTGGTGACCTGCGGGGCGCGCTCCCAGTCGATGGAGAGCTTGTTGTCGGTCCAGCGCAGGACGTCGTGCTTGTGCAGGTAGGCGAAGAGCAGCTGGCCGCCGAGGCCGTCGTAGTTGCGGACGCGGTCGCCGGTGACCGGGAAGCGGAACATCCGGTCGAAGAGTACCGCGTACTGCACGTCACGGGCCTGCGGGATGCCGTCCGCCTGGAGCTTCACGGCCTCCTTGAAGGCGGTGAGGTCACAGCGCAGCTCCTCCAGGCCGTACATCCAGAACGGCTGGCGCTGCTTGATCATGAACGGGTCGAACGGCAGGTCGCCGTGGCTGTGGGTGCGGTCGTGCACCATGTCCCAGAGCACGAAGGCCTCTTCGCAGCGCTTCTGATCGTGGACCATCGCGGCGACGTCCTCGGGCAGCGACACGCCCAGGAGGTCGACGGCCGCCTCGGTGACCCGGCGGAAGCGGGCGGCCTCGCGGTCGCAGAAGATGCCACCCCAGGAGAAACGTTCCGGCGCCTCGCGTACGGCGATGGTCTCCGGGAAGAGGACGGCCGAGTTCGTGTCGTAGCCGGACGTGAAGTCCTCGAAGGTGATGCCGCAGAACAGCGGGTTGTCGTAACGGGTGCGCTCCAGCTCGGCCAGCCAGTCCGGCCAGACCATGCGCAGCACGACCGCCTCCAGGTTGCGGTCCAGGTTGCCGTTCTGCGTGTACATCGGGAAGACGACCAGGTGCTGCAGGCCGTCCGCGCGGTTCGCGGCGGGCTGGAAGGCCAGCAGGGAGTCCAGGAAGTCGGGCACCTCGAAGCCGCCCTCGACCCAGCGGCCCAGGTCGCGCACGAGGGCCTCGTGGTACGCCTTGTCGTGCGGGAGCAGCGGGGAGAGCTGCTCGACCGCGTCGACGACACGCCGCACGGCGGCCTCGGCATCGGCCGGGGCGGGGGCGCCCTCGGCCGTGAAGTCGATCGACCCGTCCTTGCTCTGCCATGGCCGGATCTGCTCCACGGCATCCTTGAGCACGGGCCAGGCCGGGTGCTCGATCACCCTGGTCGACGAAGGAATCTGCCCCTTCGCAGCCGCCTGCACAAGAATTTCCGTCATGTCCCATCCTCCACGGGAGAACCTCGCGTATGGACACCGTATGCGTACCCCGTTTACGCCATCAAGAGGCAGACCGGGAAATTTTTCTGTTCGATCGCGTGACAGCCGCCAATTTTCCTGCATCGCAGCGTGACGACGCTCACTTCCGTCGCGTGCACGGGATCCTGACGCAGTGCCGATCCGGTCGGCCAGGAGAACGGGGACGCGCCCACGAGTGGGTGACGGCAGGGGCGCAAACCGGCCAGTTGAGGCGCGCGACGTGCACCCGGACGGCGTGCACGTGCGGGTTCATCGCGGGTCCCGGCGATTAGGCTGCGAGCCTGGCCCGCGCGGACGACGGCGTCCGCCCGTCCCGCGCGCGCCGAGCCGCCGTCGACGGAAGCGAGTCGAACCTTGAACTTCCTTACCATCGGTCACCGCGGGGTCATGGGTGTCGAACCCGAGAACACCCTTCGTTCCTTCGTCGCCGCGCAGGACGCCGGCCTCGATCTCATCGAACTCGATCTGCACCTGAGCAAGGACGGCGCCCTGGTCGTCATGCACGACGCGGAGGTGGACCGTACGACCGACGGTTCCGGGCCGATCGCCGAGAAGACCCTGGCCGAGCTGCGCTCCCTGGACGCGGGCCGCGGTGAGCGGGTGCCGGTGTTCGAGGAGGTGCTGGACGCGGTGCGCACGCCGCTCCAGGCCGGGATCAAGGATGTGGCGGCGGCCCGGGCGCTGGCGAAGGTGATGCACGAGCGGGACCTCGTCGGGCGGGTGGAGGTGTCCTCGTTCGACGACGAGGCGGTCGCCGAGATCGTCCGGCTGGTGCCGGGGGTGCGCACCGCGCTGGTCGCGGGGAGCTACGGCCCCGACGTGGTGGAGCGGGCCGTGGCGGTCGGCGCCCCGACCCTGTGTCTGAACATCCGCCGGATCACCCTGGAGATCGTCGAGCACGCGCGCGCGTCCGGCCTGCGGATCATCGGCTGGGTGGTCAACACACAGGACCATCTGCGGCTGGTGCGCGCGCTGGAGCTGGACGGCGCGACGACCGACTTCCCGGAGATCAAGCGCACCGGCCGCTTCACCGCGTGAGGCTCACGCCAGCGGCTTGACCAGCAGCTCGAACTGGAGGTCGGCACGCTGCGGGATGCCGAAGCGCTCGTCGCCGTACGGGAACGGGCTCATCTGTCCCGTACGGCGGTAGCCGCGGCGCTCGTACCAGGCGATGAGATCGTCCCGTACGGAGATCACCGTCATGTGCATCGCGGTGACGCCCCAGTCCTCGCGCACCCGGCGTTCGGCCTCGGCCATGACGGCCTTGCCGAGGCCGGAGCCCTGGAGCGTGGGGCGGACCGCGAACATGCCGAAGTAGGCGTGGTCACCGCGGTGTTCGAGCTGGCAGCAGGCGATGATACGGCCGTCCCGCTCCACCACCAGCAGCCGGCTGTCCGGCGACTTGATCACGTCGAGCACGCCCTCGGGGTCGGTGCGCTGGCCTTCCAGGATGTCCGCCTCGGTGGTCCACCCGGCCCGGCTGGCGTCACCGCGGTACGCCGACTCGATCAGCGCGACCAGGGCGTCGACGTCGGCGTCTGTGGCGTCACGGAAGGTGAGTCCGGCGGCGGGCGTGTCCATGGGCGGCCTTTCGATCTCGGGCGTGGCTGAGCCAGGGTCGAGGGTAACCCTGCCAGTAGGCTCCGCCGGCATGGTGCATGTACTCAGCAGCCGGACGCTGCTCACCCCCACCGACCCCGAGCGTGCCCGCGCCTTCTACGGCAAGCTGCTGGGACTGTCCGTCTACCGCGAGTTCGGTACCGGTCCCGAGCGCGGGACGGTCTACTTCCTCGGCGGCGGCTTCCTGGAGATCTCCGGCCGCTCCGAGACCCCACCGTCGCCCGCGGTACGGCTGTGGCTCCAGGTGGACGATGCGACGGCCGCGCACGAGGAGTTGCGGGCCAGGGGCGTCGACATCCTCCGGGCACCGGTGAAGGAGCCGTGGGGCCTGATCGAGATGTGGATCACCGATCCGGACGGCGTCCGCATCGCGTTGGTGGAGGTCCCGGCGGATCATCCGATGCGGTATCGGCCGGGGGTCTGAGGGGGCGAAGGTCCGGGGTGGGGGTCGGGCGAGGAGGGAACGAGGAGGGAAGTGGTGCGGGGCGGCTGGGGATCGGGCGGCCGGCTCGTGCTCGGGCCCGCTCGGATGGCCGGGTCCGTGGGCCGGGGTTAGCGTGCCGGGAGGGGCTTCGCGCGGCGCGGGAGGCCCGACTGTCTGCCCCTGTGCCCTTCTGTCCCGCCTGCGTCTCTGTCTCTCTGCCCTTCACCCGCCTCTGCCCCTCCGGAAGGAGCCGTCATGGAGTTCGACAAGCCGGTGATCGGTGGCCCGTGCTGGGTCGAGTTGGGGACCAGGGATCTGGAGGGGGCCAAGCGGTTCTACGCCGAGTTGTTCGGCTGGCGGCCGGAGACGGACACGCGGTCGGAGGCGGGTGGGTACACGGTGGCGCATCTGGGTGACGCGCCGGTCGCCGGGCTCACCCCGCTGTACCAGGAGTCCCAGCCGGTGGCGTGGAACGTCTCGTTCGCCGTGCCGGACGCGGACGCGGCGGTTCGGCGCGTGGAGGAGGCCGGCGGGACGGTGGTCCTCGGCCCGATGGACGTGTTCGACGCGGGCCGGTTCGCGGTCGTCCTCGACCCGACCGGCGCGGCGTTCCAGCTGTGGCAGGCCCGGACCTTTCCGGGCGCCGGCCTGTTCAACGCGCCCGGCGCCCTCGGCTGGGTGGAGCTGGCCACCCGGGAGACCGACCGGGCCCGCGACTTCTACACGACGGTGTTCGACTGGAGCGCCGAGTCCTCCGAGTGGTACACGGAGTGGGCCCTCGGCGGTGCGGAGTTCGGCGGCATGGCCGACATGGGCGACCGGTTCCCGCCCGAGGCACCCGCGCACTGGATGCCGTACTTCGCGGTGGCCGACGTGGACGCCACCGCGGAGGTCGCGGACCGGGCGGGCGGTGCCGTCGTGCTGGCCCCCGTGACGGTGCCGGACGGCCCGCGCATCGCGGTGCTGCGGGATCCGCAGGGCGCGGCGTTCGGGGTACACCTCGCGGGCACGGAGAGCTGAGCCGCGGCTTGCCCTCCAGCCGGCACGTACCCATGCGGCACGCGCGACGGGGACCCCGACAAGGTGCAGTACGTGGGCGTGTCGGACTGGACCGCCTGGGCGATCACTCATGCCAACACCCCTGCGTGGCTGAGGAGTTGGACGAGCTTGGCGGATCTGCAGCTGCGCTACAGCCTCCTGGAGCGCACCCCGGAGTGCAAACTCCTGCCGCAGACATGGGCGTTCGACCGGCGTGTTCGCCTGGGCACCGCTGGCGTCGGGCAAGCTCACCGGCACGTACCGGCGCGGGGAGCCGGGCCGGCTGACTGCAACCGGCGACCGAGCCGGAGGCCTGGGAGGAGGACGTGATCAGCACCCGTCCTGGACTGCGACCCCGCGCCGCTATGCGCGCAGCGCCCCCATGCGGCCCTCCAGCCGGCTGAGCAACTCGCCCAGCAGACCGGCGAGTTCACCCTGTCCTTCCGGGTCCAGGACCGCCAGTACGGCGGTCTCGTAGGCGAGTTGCTCGGGGAGGATGCCGTCGACGAGGTCACGGCCGGCGTCGGTGAGCCGGAGGTGGGCGACGCGGCGGTCGCGGGTGTCGCCGCGCCGCTCGACCAGTCCACGTTCGGTCAGCTGTTTGAGCCGCTTGGTCACGGCGGCCCCGGAGGAGAAGGTCTCCCGGGCCAGCTCCCCCGCGGTCAGCTCGTGACCGGTGCGGCGCAGCGCGCCGAGCAGGTCGAACTCCGCACGGCTGAGACCGGCCCGCCGCAGCGGCGCGTCCTCGGCCTGCTGAAGGAGAGCGGCGCATCGGTTGATACGTCCGATGACCTCCATGGGCCCGGTGTCCAGCCCGGGATGCACCGCCCGCCACTGCTGAACCACGCCGGCGACGGTGTCACCCGCCCCGGCACCACGCCCGATACCGGCGGCTGCTCCGGTGCCGCGGCCGGTTCTGATGCCGGTGCCGGAGCCGGCATCGGTGCCAGGGCCCGAGCTGGTCCCAGAGCCGGATTCAACGCCGGAACCCGAGCCAATGCCGGTCCCAGAGCCGATGCCGGCGCCAGAGCCGGTGCCCATACCGGAGCCAGAGGCAGGGCCGGAGGCAGTGCCAGAGCCAGAGCCGGAGGCAGTGCCGGAGGCGGGGTCGATGCCGGCTCCGGACCCGGAATCCACGCCGCCCCCGGTCTCCGCCCCCGTTCCGGCGCCGGCGTCGGCCATGGTCGCCACGCGCCGCGCTCGCACGCCCGTCGGGGCTTCCGCTTCCCCCGGCCGCACGCCGGTCGAAGCATGTGCGTCCCTTGGCCGCACGCCGGCCGAAACCTCGGCCCCCCTCGACCGCGCGCCGGCCGAGACCTCGGCATCCGCTCGCCCTGCACCGACCGGAACCTCAACGTCCCCTCGCCCCCCACCAGCCGAGGCCCCAGCGTCCCGTCGCCCCCCACCACCCCGCTCCGCTCCGCCGCCAGGCCTCGCCTCCGTCCCTGGAGCCGAAACCGGAACCGATACCGGAACCGAAGCCGCGCCCGCCCAGGCCTCTGCCCCCGCGCCCGTGCCCGCTCCGTCGTCCCCGGGCGCCGGTCCGTCGTTCGTCGCCGTCATGGCCGTATGTCCTCCGTCGCCCTGCCCGGGCCCTGGCCCCGGTCGCGGGCCTGGGCCTCGTTCTGCCACGGTACGAACCCCTGGCGTCGTACCGTCGCCGCGAGCGTACGGTGTCCGCTCTGCTCCGCGAGCACGACCCGCTCCTCGGGCAGAGCGCGCTGCCACCACTCGCCGGCCGCGGCGTCGGCCGTGGCGCGCAGGTCGGCGAGGGCGGCGGTGAGGCCGCGGCGGGCGGACTCCAGGGCGTGGGGTGCCGGGTGCGGCTCGGCGAGCAGCCGGGCGGCGTTCTCGCGGGCGCGTTCCGCCGTGGTCAGGGCGTGTTCGAGGCGGTCGCCGGCGCGCCGGTTGGTGACGGCGACGGCCGCGACGAAGCCGACCACCGCGCCGACGAGGGTGTCCAGGACCCGTTCGGTGATCAGGCGGCCGGGATCCTGGCTGCGGGCGAACTCGGTGATGAGCAGGGCCATCGGGGTCACGCAGACGCTGCCGAGCCAGTAGTTGCGGCCGATCAGCGCCTCGGCGCCGAAGTTGAGGGCGAGGCAGCACAGCACCAGGACGGCCGGGTGGAGATGGGCGAACGGGGCGAGGGCGGCGAAGGCGAGCACGCCGACGAGGTTGCCGACGACGCGCTGGACGCCTCGGCTCCAGGTGAGGGTGACGTTCGCCTGATAGAGGGAGGCCGCTGTGACCAGGGCCCAGTACGGGCGGCCGACGCCGAGCGCAAGAGAGGCGTAGCCGGCAAGGGCGCAGCCGATCGCGGTGCGCGCGGCGATCGGCGCCAGTGGAGCGAGCCGCTGCCACGACTTCCTTTGCGGACGGTCGAGTGCCAGCTCCAGGCCGAGGAGCTCGTCGGCCGGCTCGCGGGGCAGCTCGACCCTCGGGATCCGGCCGGTGCCCCGCAGTTCGCGGGCCCAGGCGCGCAGCCGGTCGGGGTCGCTGTCGGCGGGGGCGGCGAGGGCGACCTCGGCCCGCACCAGGAGCTGTTCGAGGGCGCGTCGTGCGCGGTCGGGGCGGGCGGCGAGCAGGGACTGCCAGGCGGCGTGGATCGCGGCGGCGCTCGCCGCGCGGACCCTGGCGTGTCCGTCGCCGGTGCCGTCCGTGGCGGCGTACGCGGCGGCGGAGTTCAGGGCCTGGGCGGTGGCGCGGCGTTCGGGGCCGTGCGGGCGCAGCAGCCCGGGTGCCATGCCGACCAGCCAGGCCCAGGCGCCCGCCGCCAGGGCCAGCCCGACATGCCCGGGGACCTCGCCGAGAGTCTGCGGGGCGAACAGCGAGGCGGAGCTGATGAAGGTGAGGACCACGTTGGCGGGCGGTCCGACCCGGGTGGCGTCGCACACGGCCTTCTGCACGGCCGCCATGACGGCGCCGACGGTGACCAGGACGACGGCGTCGGTGGTGAGCGACGCCGCGAGCAGCGAGAGCGCGAGGCCGCCGACCATGCCGAGCACCACCCACGCGAGGACGCGGGCCCGGGCGGCGTAGGGCCGGTTGTGGCCGTAGAGGGCGCACAGCGATCCGGCCATCGTGTACATGGCGAGGTCGAGACGGCCGAGCGCCAAAAGGATCAGATTGGGCGGGGCGACCGCGGCGACCACGCTCAGCGCGGGCTTGAACCAGATGTCCGAGGGCCGCCCGAGGCGGAGCACTCCAGCGAGGGGAAGACGGCGGGTCACACTGCTCATACCCATCAATTTAGCATGTGTTTTACTCGTAAAATATCTCTGCCTCGGCGGCCCTCACCAGCCGTGCTCCGCCGAACGCTCCCCGTGTACACCCTTGCGCTCGCGTGCGCCCCGCACGGCATGGGCATCGCATCCATCGACGTCCTTCGACCGACCGTCGAGCGGGGAGGTGCGCGTGCACGGACCGGTACCGGCGGCCTGGCTGCTGGTCGCGCTGTGCACGGCGACCGGGGCCTACTGCCTGTTGCGGATGCGCAGCCGGGTCGAGGAACAGCGCCGGTCCGCGGGCGGCGAGGCGCTGATGGGTTTCGGGATGGCCCTGATGGCCGTACCGGCGGCCGTCTTCACGCCGCCGCAATGGGCGTGGCCGGTGTACGCGGCGGTGTTCGGTGCGGCGGCGCTGCGCGCGCTGTGGGCCGCCCGCACCGCCTCGCATCATCTGCACCACCTGGTGGGCATGTCCGCGATGGTCTACATGGCGGCGGCGACGGCCACCGCCCCGCCCGCCGCCCACCATGTGCACGGCGGCATCGGGGTGCCGCCGCTGACCGGCGCGCTCCTGGTGTACTTCATGGGGTACGTGCTGCTCGCCGGCGCCCGTCTGGTGCCCGCCGCCGTCGCGGTGGCCGGGCCCGGGTCCGCCCGCTGGGGCGACCGCCCGGAGCTGGCGCGGGCGTGCCGGCTGTCGATGGGGATCGGCATGGTCGCGATGCTGCTCACCATGTGAACGGCTCGGGCAGCGGCGCCGGAAGCATTGTCTGCGTCACTTCGGCCCCATGGGCCGCACGGTGAGCGGCCACGCGCTCATCGGGTGTTGCCCATGACGGTCCCCGTGGCACGGCTGCTGCTCGGCGCCTTGACCACCGTCGTCGCCCCCCGGCTGCTCGCCCGGGCCGACTGGGCGGACCGCGAACCGATCGTGCCTCTGGGCGTGGCTGGGGGTACCCCCTCTGAGGGAGCGTCGTGGTGGCCGTCCTGCTGTGCTGCGCGCTGTCGATGACGCTCAGCGCGGCCGCGGCCTGGCAGGCGGTGCGCGGGCATGTGTTCGCCCCCGGCTCCGCGCGCGCTCGTGGACGCGTACGCGCTCGGGACGGCCGGACCGTGGTCCGCCGCCACTGCCCTGCTGCTCGCCACTGCCGTGCTGCTCGCCGCGGGGGGCCTGTGGAGCCTCGCGATGCCGGTGCGTGAGGTCGTGCGGTCCCGGGCGCGACGCCGTGCCCGGCGGGCCGAACTCCTCGTGAGCGCACCGCTGTTGTCGGGCGAGGAGCCGGGAAGCGGCCGGTTCGTGGTGCTGGAGGGCGGGCGTCCCGACGCCTGATGGCTGTCGGGTACGGCACCCCAGCTGGTCGTCACCACGGCCGCGCTGCGCCGCCTGAGCGGGCGTCAGCTCGACGTGCTCCTCGCCCATGGGGAGCGGGGCGTGTTCGGCCCCTCCCCCACCCCGCAGGCCCATGTGCCGCAGCGCGTGCACCGCCTGCTCACCGCCCCGGACCGCCTCCCCGCCCTGCACCGGCTCCGCCTGACGGCACTGGCGGCGCTGGTGCCGGTGATCCCGGTGCTGGTGACGCTGGTACCGGGGCTGCGGGCACTCGGCTGAGCCTCCCGCCCGCCGGCCGGCGACCCGGCCGACCGGCTCAGATCGCTGGGCCGTCCGGGACCGTGGTCTCATGCAGGTCTTCCGGGTGCTGACGGACTGGGTCCGGGATCCGCTCAGGGTGACCCGGGCATGGCCGGGGGTCCACTGGCCCTCGGACGTGGTCGGTGGCCGGCTGTTCGGGGCGGCAGTGGCGGCCCTGGCGGTGACGGCGTACGAGTGGCCACGGCCCGGCAGTGGCAACTCGCCCGTAAACGCCGGTAATGCAGCCCCGATAGAGTCAAGGACATGACTGCTGTGCTGTTCGACTTCTCCGGGACGCTGTTCCGGATCGAGTCCGCCGAGTCCTGGCTGCGTGCGACGCTCGACGCGTCGGGGCACACCCTGTCCGAGCCCCGACTGAGTGAGACGGCACGGGCGTTGGACGCGGCCGGTGCACTGCCGGGCGGCGGTGTGGATCCGGTCGAGCTGCCGGCGGACCTGGCCGCACTCTGGGCGGTGCGGGACGAGACGGCGGAACTGCACCGGGCCGCCTACACCGGCGCGGCCCGGCAAGTGCCGCTGCCCGACCCGGGGTTGTACGACGCCCTGTACGAGCGGCACATGGCC
This sequence comes from Streptomyces sp. CoH27, assembly GCF_020181035.1. Taxonomy (GTDB): domain Bacteria; phylum Actinomycetota; class Actinomycetes; order Streptomycetales; family Streptomycetaceae; genus Streptomyces; species Streptomyces camelliae. The sequence continues at coordinate 106,625 of NZ_JAIQYY010000004.1, read as the reverse complement.
CCGGCAGCCTGGTCCCCGTACCCGGACGCCGCCGAGGTGCTGCGCACCCTGCACGAGCGCGGGATCGGGGTCGGCGTGGTCAGCAACATCGGCTGGGACCTGCGCCCGGTGTTCCGCGCGCACGGGCTCGACCCGTACGTGGACGCGTACGTGCTGTCGTACGAACACGGGGTGCAGAAGCCGGACCCGCGGCTGTTCTCAGTCGCCTGTGGGGCGCTGGACGCCGATCCCCGGCAGGTGGTCATGGTCGGCGACAGCAAGGAGGCGGACGGCGGCGCGGCCGCGCTCGGCTGCCGGGTGCACTTCGTGGACCATCTGCCGGTCACGGAACGGCCCGACGCGCTGCTGCCGGTGCTGGACCTGGTCGGCTGAGCGTCGCCGGAGGCCTGGGAAGTGGGCCGGGAACAAGGGCTCGCCCGCACGCCGTCCGCCTGAGACGATCCCCCGCGTCGCCCCAGACGGACGGCAGCCCTGGACGGGCCCCGCACACGGCGGTGCTTCCCTGCGTGAGTATAGTTGGCTGGCAGCCAGTCAACGCAGGAGTTACAGGATGTCCCCGCGCAGCGCCTCGGTCAATGAAGAGTTGCGACGGCGTTCCCGGGAACGGCTGTTGCAGGCGGCCGTTGAACTGGTCGGCGAGCACGGCTTCGAGGCCACCACGCTGGGCGACATCGCCGACCGGGCGGGTTCGGCGCGCGGGCTGGTGTCGTACTACTTCCCCGGCAAGCGCCAGTTGGTGCAGTCCGCGGTGCACCGGCTGATGCACCGCACGCTGGAGGAGGCCCTGGAGCGCGAGCCGCGCACCGAGGACGGCCCGGAGCGGCTGGCCCGGGCCATCGACGCGATCCTGGGCCTGGCCCGCGACCATCCCGTGCTGATGCGGCAGCACATGGCCGGACTGCTCCAGGGGGAGGGCTTCGTGCAGTGTCCGGAGCAACAGCGGCTCGGGGAACTGCTCGGGGACACCGTCGCCCGCTACGGCTCCCAGAACGTCGCCGCCGACTACCCGATGCTGCGCGCCGTGCTGATGGGGGCGGTGTACGCGGCACTGATCCCGGGGGTGCCGATGCCGATTCCGGCGCTGCGGGCCGAGCTGTTCCAGCGGTACGGGCTCGACTGGTCGCTGGGGATGCCACCGGAGAGCGAGACGGGTTCCGGGGCGCGGGAGCGGGATCTGTCCCGGTTCTTCGCGACGGAGGAGCGCACGGACCTGAGCTGACGCCCCTGGCGATGGTCAACTCCCCTCACTCCTGGCACATACGCGACGTAACCGCGTGATCACACTCCATACGAAGGAACACGCGGCCGCGTCATCCCGCCGGCCCCTGCCGCCACGCGCGGGGCGGTGTCATGCTGGAGCCGTCCGCACACCCTCCTTCCGCCAAGGAGTTCCGCTGTGCTGCGTGTCGCCGTCGTCGGTTCGGGGCCGAGCGGGTGTTACACCGCCCAGAGCCTGGTCCAGCGGGATCCCGGGGTCCGGGTGGACGTCCTGGACCGGCTGCCGTGCCCGTACGGCCTGGTCCGCTACGGCGTCGCCCCGGACCACGAGAAGATCAAGTCCCTGCAGGGCAGCCTCGCGGCGGTGCTGGAGCACGAGCGGGTGCGCTTCCTCGGCGGGATCCGGGTGGGCGGCCCGGGCGGGCTGCCGGTGGAGCGGCTGCGGGAGCTGTATCACGCGGTGGTGTACTGCGTGGGCGCCGCGGGCGACCGCCGGCTCGGGATCCCCGGCGAGGAGTTGCCGGGCAGCTGGTCGGCGACCGACTTCGTGGCCTGGTACAGCGCGCATCCGGACGCGGCCGACACGGGCTTCCTGCGCGGGGTGCGGTCGGCCGTCGTCATCGGCGTGGGCAATGTGGCGGTGGACGTCGCCCGGATGCTGGTCCGGGGTGCCGCGGAGCTGAGTCCGACGGACATCCCGCAGGCGGCCCTGGACACGCTGACGGCAAGCGGGGTCCGCGAGGTGCACATGGTGGGCCGGCGCGGTCCGGCGCAGGCCCGCTTCACCACCAAGGAGCTGCGCGAGCTGGGCGACCTGCCGGACACCGAAGTGGTCGTACAGCCAGGCGAGTTGGCGCTCGACCCGGCCGAATCCGGCACGCTGCCCGGGGTGCAGCGGCGCAATCTGGAGGTGCTGCGCGACTGGGCGGAGCGTCCGCGGACGGCGGCCGGCCGGCGGATCGATCTGCGTTTCTTTCTGCGGCCCGTGGAACTGCTCGCGGACGGCGGCAGGGTGGGCGCCGTCCGCTTCGAGAGGACGGCACCGGACGGACACGGCGGGGTGACGGGCACACGGCGGTACGAGGAGGTGCCGGCCCAGCTGGTGCTGCGGTCGGTCGGTTATCGCGGAGTGCCGCTGGACGGGCTGCCGTTCGACCCGGCGAGCGGCACCGTGCCGCACGAGGAGGGCCGGGTCGTGCGCGGCGGTGTGCCCTCTCCCGGCGAGTACGTCGCCGGATGGATCAAGCGCGGCCCGACGGGTGTCATCGGCACCAACCGGCCCTGCGCCAAGGAGACGGCGGCCTCGCTGCTCGCAGACGCGCCCGGCCTCCTCGGCGAGCGGGCGCTTCAGGATCCGGTGCCGGCGCTGCGGGCGGCCGGGTTCGAACCGGTGCCGTGGACCGGATGGCTGGCGATCCAGCGGGCCGAGACCGAGCTGGGCGCCCGGCTCGGGCGGAGCGTGGTCAAGCTGGCCGACTGGGACGCGCTGCGCGCGGCGGCCCGCTCGGCACAGCCCGGCCGGGTGTGACACAGGCCGGTCGGGCAGGACACACCACGGCAACAGTCCGGAAATCAACAAACTGTTCAAGGCGCTTACGGTCTCCTCCTGTCCGGATGCCACTGTCCACCCGCAGCATGTTGGAGTCCCCATGGCCACCACCGCAGAGGTGCACCCCGTCGACGAGATACCGCCGGTACGGCAACTGGCCGCGTTCGGTCTGCAGCATGTGCTCGCGATGTACGCGGGCGCCGTCGCCGTACCGCTGATCGTGGGCGGCGCGATGAAGCTGTCGCCCGCCGATCTGGCGTATCTGATCACCGCCGATCTGCTGGTGTGCGGCATCGCCACGCTGATCCAGTGTGTCGGCTTCTGGCGGTTCGGCGTCCGGCTCCCGATCATGCAGGGCTGTACGTTCGCGGCCGTGTCGCCGATGGTGCTGATCGGGACGACGGGCGGCGGACTGCCCGCGATCTACGGCGCGGTGATCGTCGCGGGGCTGGCGATCATGCTGCTCGCGCCGGTCTTCGGCAGACTGCTGCGCTTCTTCCCGCCGCTGGTGACCGGCACGGTGATCCTCATCATCGGGGTCTCGCTGCTGCCGGTCGCGGGCAACTGGGCGGCAGGCGGGGTCGGCGCCAAGAACTTCGGGGAGCCCAGGAACCTGGCGCTGGCGGCGTTCGTGCTGGCGGTGGTGCTGGGTGTGCAGCGGTTCGCGCCCGCCTTCCTCTCCCGGATCGCCGTCCTGGTCGGCATCGCGGTGGGCCTGGCGGTCGCGGTGCCGTTCGGGTTCACCGACTTCAGCGGGGTGAAGGACGCCGACTGGGTGGGCATCAGCACGCCGTTCCACTTCGGGGCGCCGGCGTTCCACGTCTCCGCGATCGTGTCGATGCTGGTGGTGGCGCTGGTGTCCATGACCGAGACGACCGGTGACCTGATCGCCGTCGGTGAGCTGACCGAGCGGAAGGTCGAGCCGCGTCCCCTCGCCGACGGGCTGCGCGCGGACGGTCTGTCGACCGTGCTCGGCGGAGTGTTCAACACCTTCCCCTACACGGCGTACGCGCAGAACGTGGGCCTGGTCGGTATGACGCGGGTGCGCAGCCGGTGGGTGGTCGCGGCGGCCGGCGGGATCCTGGTGCTGCTCGGCCTGCTGCCCAAGCTGGGCGCGGTGGTCGCGGCGATCCCGGCGCCGGTGCTGGGCGGCGCGGGTCTGGTCATGTTCGGCACGGTCGCGGCGAGCGGGCTGCGGACCCTGGCCAGGGTGGACTTCAAGGGCAACCACAATCTGACGGTGGTGGCCGTCTCGGTGGCGATCGGCATGCTGCCGGTGGGTGTGCCGACGGTGTACGAGAAGTTCCCCGACTGGTTCCAGACGGTGATGAACAGCGGCATCAGCGCGGGCTGTCTGTCCGCGATCGTACTGAACCTGCTCTTCAACCATCTTCCGGCGAGGGCGGGTTCGGGCGCACCGGGTTCGCCGGATTCAGGCTCCGTCGCCGAGCCGGCGGGTCTGTAGCTCGGCTGCGGCGAGCAGGCTGTCGAGCAGTCCCGGGAAGAGATCGTCCAGGTCGTCCCGGCGCAGGACGTTCATCTTGGCCGTGCCCCGGTAGACCTGCCGGATGACCCCGCTCTCGCGCAGCACCCGGAAGTGGTGCGTGGACGTGGATTTGGTCACCGGCAGGACGAAGTCCGAGCAGGTCAACTCCGCTTCACCGGCGGCGAGTTCGCGCACGATACGCAGCCGCATCGGGTCGGAGAGCGCGTGCAGCACGGCCTCCAGGCGGAGCTCCTCCCGCGCCGGGTGCGGCAGCGCGCGACCGGTGGTGGCGATGTCGGTCACGGTGGCCGCCCTTCGTCGCGTGATCCTTGCCCTGCAAGGATTGTACGAGAGTCATCGTAGTTTGACATCTCTCGTACTACGAGGGTTATCGTACGAGCCGTACGAGTCGACCGGGCGGTACGAGTCGACCAGGGGTCCCGTGACGAATGGAGTCCGTCGTGAGCGCGCTCTTCGAGCCCATCACCCTGCGTGAAGTGACCATCCCGAACCGGGTGTGGATGCCCCCGATGTGCCAGTACTCGGCCGCACCGGAGGGACCGCTCACCGGCGCCCCGCACGACTGGCACTTCGCACACTACGCGGCCCGCGCCACGGGCGGCGCCGGCCTGATCATCGTCGAGGCGACCGCCGTATCGCCGGAGGGCCGGATCTCGCCGTACGACCTCGGTCTGTGGAACGACACCCAGGTGGAGGCCTTCCGCCGGATCACCCGCTTCCTGGCCGACCAGGGCACGGTGCCGGGCATCCAGCTCGCGCACGGCGGCCGCAAGGCCTCCACCGACCGGCCGTGGAAGGGCGGCGCGCCCGTCGGACCGGAGGCGGGCGGCTGGCGGCCGAGCGCGCCGAGCGCCGTACCTTTCGACGAACGGCACCCCGTGCCCAGCGAATTGACGGTGGATCAGATCTCAGTGATCGTCCGCGAGTTCGCCGCCGCCGCACGCCGTGCACTCGATGCCGGCTTCGAGGTCGCCGAGATCCACGGCGCCCACGGGTACCTGATCAACGAGTTCCTGTCGCCGCACTCCAACCACCGCACCGACGCCTACGGCGGCTCGTACGAGAACCGCACCCGCTTCGCCCTCGACGTCGTGGACGCCGTACGGGAGGTGTGGCCCGAGGACAAGCCGGTGTTCTTCCGGATCTCGGCCACCGACTGGCTCCAGGACGGCGGCTGGACCACGGAGGACACGGTCCGGTTCGCCCGCGAGCTGCACGCCCACGGGGTCGACCTGCTGGACGTCTCCACCGGCGGCAACGTCTCCGGCGTGACCATTCCGGCCGAGCCGGGCTACCAGGTGCCGTTCGCCGCCCGGGTGAAGGCCGAGACGCCGCTGCCCGTCGCCGCCGTGGGTCTGATCACGGAGGCGGAGCAGGCCGAGAAGATCCTGACGAACGGCGAGGCCGACGCCGTCCTGCTCGGCCGCGAGCTGCTGCGCAACCCGTCCTGGGCCCGGCACGCGGCCCGCGAGCTGGGCGGCGAGGTCCGGGTGCCGGAGCAGTACCTGCGCTCGGTCTGAGTCACCGCGGCGGGATCCGACCACCGTCCGAGGTCGCTTCAGCCTGAGGCGACGTCAGCGGTCCCGCCGTACCGTCCGAGGCCACGGCGGCGGGTCCAGCCGTACGACCGAGGTCACCGCGGCAGGATCCGCCGGCCGTCCGAGGTCACCCCGGCAGGATCCGCCGTACCACCCCACGTCACCGCGGCAGGATCCGCCGTACCGTCTCCTCCAGGCGAGGCAGCGCCCGCTGTCCTGCCAGCGCCACGGAGATCGCCGCCAGGACGCCGGCCCAGGCGACCGGGCCGAGCGGGGTGCATCCGACGGCGTGGCTGACGCCCGGGGTCTCCACCACCACGGCCAGCGCCACGGCGGAGCCCAGGCAGGTCAGCTGCACCAGACGGCTCTCGCGCCGGTCCAGCCAGGTCTGCACGAGCTGGGTGCCGACCACCCCGCACAGCGCCATCGTGCTGGAGCGGCGAGGCGTTCCGGGGGTGAACCGGCCGATCAGCCAGGCCGTCACCGCGCCCAGGCAGGTGGTGAGCGCCCGGTGCCGGATCTGCCGCAGCAGCGGCTCGCCCAGCACCCCGGCCGGCTCCTCCACCTGTGCCGGGTCGGCGCCGTCCTCCTTCTCGGTGACCGCCACCGCCATCGACGGGAACAGGTCGGTGAAGAGGTTCACCATGAGCATCTGCCGGGTGGACAGCGGCGCCCGGCCGGACAGCAGCGTGCCGAGGAGGCCGAAGCCGACCTCGCCCGCGTTGCCGCCGATCAGGATGGCGATGGCGTCGGCGACGCTGTGCCACAGCGCCCGTCCCTCGCCGACCGCGGCGATCAGGACCGTCAGGTCCTCGTCGGTGAGGACGATGTCGGCGGCGTTGCGCGCGGCGGCCGAACCTCGCGCGCTGATCCCGACCCCGATGTCGGCAGCGCGGATGGCGGCCGCGTCGTTGGCGCCGTCGCCCACCATGCCGACGACCCGGCCGGCGTCCCGCAGCGCCTCCACGACCTGGAGCTTCTGCTCGGGCGCCACCCGTGCCACCACGCCCGCGTCGCGCAGCATCCGGGCCCGGTCCGCCCGGTCCGCGGCCGCCAGTTCGTCCCCGGTGACCACCACGGTGTCCTCGGGCCAGCCCAGTTCGGCCGCGACGGCCCGCGCGGTCTGCGGATGGTCACCGGTGAGCATGACCGGCCGTACACCCGCCTCAAGCAGCCCCCGAACCAGCGCCGTGGAGGTCTCGCGCGGTACGTCGGACAGCGCGAGCAGACCGGTGAACTCCAGCTCCCCCAGCGGCTGTTCGAGGACATCGGTCTCATCCTCGTCCGGGCCGAGCCGCCGCTGCGCCACCGCCAGCACCCGCAGGCCGTCCCCGGCCAGGCGCTGCGCCGCCTCGGCGGCGTGCGCGGGGGTTCCGGAGCAGGCGGGCAGCACGGTCTCCGGGGCGCCCTTGACCACGAGCACGAGCGGTCCGTCGCCACTGCGGCCGACGGCGGCGGCGTATCCGCGGGCCGCCTCGAACGGCAGGTCCGCGCGCCACGTCCAGTCCGGGTCGGGACCGGCCGCCGCCAGCACGGCCTCGTCGGTGGCGTGCACCGGTTGTTCGGAACCGCCGTCGGGTTGCGGGCAGGCGCGGGCGGCGGCCCGGACGGTGCCGGCCGAGCCGGGGTCGTCCACCGCGCGGACCGTGCCCTCGGCATCGCATGTACGCACCACCCGCAGCCGGTTCTCGGTGAGGGTGCCCGTCTTGTCGAAGCAGACGGTGTCCATACGGCCCAGCGCCTCCAGGGTGCGCGGGGTGCGCACGAGGACACCACCCTGGCTCAGCCGCCGGGCGGCCGCCAGCTGGGCGACCGTGGCCACCAGCGGCAGCCCCTCCGGTACGGCCGCCACGGCCACCGCGACCCCACCGCTGACCGCCTCCCGGACGGGGGCACCGCGCAGCAGCGCGAGTCCGGTCACCGCGGCGCCGCCCCCCAGGGTCAACGGCAGTGCCTCACGGGTGAGTTCCTGCAGCCGGGCCTGTACACCGGCGGCCGGGGGCGTGCGGGCGGCGAGGTGCACGGCGCGGGCGGCCTCCGTGTGCTCACCGATGTCGACCACCACGGCCCGGGCCTGGCCCGCGACCACGGTCGTCCCCTCGAAGACCATGCAGCGCCGGTCGGCCACGAGTGCGTGCGGGGTCGGGGCCGTCTGCTTCTCCACCGGCAGCGACTCGCCGGTCAGGGCCGATTCGTCGACCTCCAGTCCCTCCTGCCACAGCAGGCGCGCGTCGGCGGGCACCACGTCGTCCGTCTTCAGCCGGATCTCGTCGCCCGGACGCAGCTCGCCCGCGTCCACGGTGCGGGTGCCGCCGGCCGGTGCCTCGGCCTCGTGCGGTACGAGCCGCGCCTTGCGCTGCTGCTCCGCGACCAGTCCGGACAGCGCCCGTTCCGCACGCAGCCGCTGGAAGCCGCCGACCAGGGCGTTCAGGTCGAGGGCGCCGAGGACGAGCAGGGCGTCGACGACCGAGCCGAGGATCGCCGAGGCCGCCGAGCCGACCGCGAGGACCGGGGTCAGCGGGTCCTGGAGTTCGCCGCGTACGGCCCGGCCGAGCCGGTACGTCCAGCGCGCGGGAGCGGCGAGCGGGTGCCCGGTGACCCCGGCGGCGGCCGACCGCACGAGGGCGAGAAGCTCGTCCACGTCGCTGGTCTCAGCGGCCGGTTCGTGCTCCAGCCGCTCCTGGGCCGCCGCGGCCTCCAGGTCGTGCCAGTGCACGCGCGGACGCGGATGCGGGGGCCGGGCCGCCGCCACGCCGAGCGCGGCCCGGGCGCCGGAGAACAGGGCGGTCGCGGCGGCGGCGTCGACGGGGGCGTGCCGCAGTCCCGGCAGGGCGGCAAGGCGTCCGCCGGGGCCGCGCGCCTCGCCGACGGCCACCAGGAGACCGGAGAGCGCGGCGCCGGAGCGGGCCAGGGTCTGGGCGTGCCGGCCGACCGTACGGGCGGCCGGAATCGCGGTCAGCACCCGCCACACGTCGGGCAGCCCGTGCAGGGCCAGGATGTCCGCGCCCCAGACCACCGCGCCCGCGCGGTCGGTGAGCGCGATGCCGATGTCGGCGGCGGACAGCCCGGCCAGGACGTCGTGCTCACCGGCCGCGCGCACCCGGGCCACGACGAGCACCCCGCCCGCGTCGCCGCGCGCCTCGTACACCACGTCGTCCAGCGGCCGGCGCGCGTCCACGACCTGGTCGGCGAGGCCGGTGAAGTCCTCCAGGGCGGGGTCGTCCACGAGCACGACCCTCAGGCCCGCCCGGCGGGCCGCGTCCAGCACCGGTTCGGCCCACGGGTCCGCCTCGCCCTTGTCGGTGCGCAGTACGCCGGCGGGCAGTACGAGCGTGCCGGCCAGCTCCAGCCGGCGCAGCCGGTCCGGGTTCCTGACCAGCACTCCGGTACGGGCGAGCGCGGCACTCAGCAGCGCGTGGAAGGCGGCGGGGCCGTAGCGGGCGGCCTTGGGCGAGCCGGCGAGGACCGCCTCCGCCGCCTCGGCGCCGTCGTGCTTGACCAGCAGGGTGGCCGCGGCGCCCAGCAGACTGCCCGCGAAGGCGTGATCGGCGTACTCCTGGGCCGGGGACTCCGGCAGCGGCGGCCGGGGCGCGTCGGCGGCCGGGAGACTGAGCCGGTCGGGCGCGCAGAGCTGGTCGTGCACCGTGTCGAAGGCGGCGGCGCGGGCCACCGTCTCCGCCACCTGACAGCTCCGCAGAGCGCCGTCGAGCACCAGGGAGGTGGGGGTCTGTCCCGCACCGTGGACGGCGGCGTTCGCGCAGGCCAGGCCGAGGTCCATGGGTGCGTCACCGAGCCGGGCCCGCAGCCAGGCACGACACCGCGGGTTCTCCCGCAGCAGCGTCACCACCGCGGTCGCCAGCCGGGGCGAGGGCGGCAGCCGCAGCGCGTACGCGGTGAGCGCGGCGCCGATCCCCACCCCGTCGGCGGCGAGCGCGGCCACGGCGGCGCGCACCCCGGCGGGGTCGGCCGGATGCGTGGTCTCCTCCACGTCCGCGGCGGACAGCACCAGCCCGTGCCGCTCGGCCAGGTCGGCGGCGTGTTCCACGACCCTGTCGGCGGCCTCCTCGCCGGTCGCGGTCACCACCAGGCGGGCGAGCCCCTGGTCCCAGTACGCGACGAGCACGTCCGGCCGCTCGGCCAGCGTCCGGGCCACCCCGCGCGCCAGCCGCGCCGTGCCGCCCGCCCCCTCCACAGCACGCAGCGCAAGGTGCGCACGGGCGCCGGCCCGCCACCGGCCACCGGGGCCGGGCAGTGCGTTGCGCCCGACCCGCGCCACCCGTACGGCGGTGTCCGCGCCGCGCACTCCGGCACGCGCCGTTCCGGCGGCGGCACCGGCGACGAGTCCGACGGCCGGCGCCAACAGCCGTGGCGGGGCAGTCAGCAGCCGCGCCGCCGCCGAGGGCACCGCCAACAGCCCGGGCACCACGGCCGCCCTCAGCGCGTGGCGCGGCCGGGCCGCGCGGTGGGTCCGAGCGGACCGGTGGACGGCTTGGGCACCGCATCCTCGACCTCCGGCCCCTCGTCCCCGCGGGAGGCCCGGGAACTGTCGGACGCCCTGATACCGGCGGGCGCCCTGGCGCCGCCGGACGCACCACTGCCTCCGGCCGCCTGGGCAGTGCCGTACGCCTGGCGCCCACGCGAAACTTCACCGGCACGGGAGGCCACTGCACCACCGGACGTCTTGCTGGCGCCGGAAGCCCCGGCACCACCGGACGTCTTGCTCGCGCCGGAACCCCCGGCACCGGACACCCTCGCACCACCAGATGCCCCACCACCACCGGACACCCGGCGCCCAGGCAAAGCCTCACCAGCACCAGAGGCCACGGCACCACCAGACGTCCCGGCCGCGCCGGAACCCCCGGCACCGCCGGACACCCTCGCGCTGCCGGAGGCCCTGCCACTGCCGGCTGCCTGGCGCCCGCGCGAAGCCTCCGCATCGCCGAGTCGCCCGGTCGCGCCCTCGCCGCCGGCCTCGGCCGCACCGGATGCCGCAGAACCCGCTGCACCCTCCACCCCGCCCCCACCGGAGGCCGCGCCGCCCGCCGCTCCCGTCTCATCGGACTCCGCCCGGCCCCTGCCGCCGCTCTCGTCTCCCTCTCCCGCCGAGTCCTCCGTCCCATGCTCGCCCTCGGCGCACCGGGACCGGCCGCCCCCGGTGCCGGACCTGAGGGCCGCTGTGCCGAGGTCGTGGGGCGGGCCGGCGTCCTTGTCGCCGGCCGTGCGTGCGGCCGGTCCTTCGGTGGCTGCTCGCTCCGCGACGGCCACCGGACCGGGTGGCTCGGCCGCTCGGCGGTTGCCGGGCGCCACGAGACCCTCTCTCCCGGCCGTCACCGCCACGCGCTGGCGAGCACCCGCCGGACGCAGCGGCCGGGGCTGGGTGAGCCAGGCCACGGCTGCACCGGTGAGGGCGACGGGCCAGTCCACCACGCCTGTGGCGCCCAGTACTCCGGCGCCCACGTACACCGCGATCCGCCGCCCACGGGGCGAGACCGCACCCACCTTGTCCAGGGTGTCCACCGCGGCCCTGCTCACCAGGCCGGCGCCGGGTACCCTGCGCACTACCGAGGCCGCGCCGCTCACGGGCGCCGTGAGGGCCGGCGACGACTTCTGCTCAGCCATGACTCTCCTCGGATGAGACCGCCTCTCGTGCCCCACCGAGTGCCCGTCACCGCGCGAGTTATCCCCTCATCCCCTGTTCCGGAACAGTCCCTCGGGCACCGCCGAGGCGAGGACCCGGTAGCCCTCGGGGTTGAGGTGCAGCCCGTCGCCGACCTGGAGGGCGGGCAGCAGCCGTTCCGGCGCCGAGGGGTCGCGCACCGCCTTGTCGAAGTCGATCACCGCGTCGAAGTGGCCGGGGGTGCGGATCCAGGCGTTCACCCGCTGCCGGGAGGCCTCGCGCACGCCCGCCCCGTCGTCGTACGCGTTGCCCGCGAACGGCGTGATCGTCGCGCCGTAGACCCGGATGCCCAGGGCGTGGGCGCGGACGACGACCTGCTGGTACCCGGCGATCAGGTCGTCGGCGACGGCGCGCTGCGCCTCGGGGGTGGCGGCGGCGGTGCCGATGTCGTTGACGCCCTCGAAGAGGATCAGCCAGGAGACCCCGCTGCGGGACAGGACGTCACGGTCGAGGCGGGCGAGGACGTTGGGGCCGAGCCCGTCGTTGAGGACGCGGTTGCCGCCGGCGGCCTGGTTGAGGACCGCGATGTCCGAGGTGTCCGGCCGGCTTCGGAGGCGGTCGAAGAACTGGTCCGGCCAGCGGTCGTTGCCGTTGGTCGTGGAGCCGCGCCCGTCGGTGAGCGAGTCGCCCACGACGGCCACCGCCCGGGTGCGCGCGGGCGCCAGTACCTCGACGTCGCTGAGCAGGTACCAGTGGTTGACGGCGGTCGCGCCGGTCAGGTCCTGATCGCCCGTGTGGTCGCCGTGCACAAGGTACGAGGTGGTCCGCGAGCCGGGGTGCGAGGTGAGCGCCAGCGACGGCTGACCGCTCGCGGTGTACGCCGTGACCGTCAGCTCGGATCCGGCCCGCAGGTCGAAGTCGAGGTCGTCGGAGACCACTTGGGCCCCGACCGGCACGGTCGTGGCGTCCCGGCCCGCGAAGGTGACCCGCCTGAGGCTGCCCGCTTCGACTCCGCTGACCCCGGCTTTCCCGCCCTGGGGCAGGGCGACCGTCACGGCGGTCAGCGGCAGCGGGGTGTCGCCGTAGGCGTTGGAGAAGCGCAGCCGTATGCGGTGGCCGCCGGCGGTGACCCGGACGGTCTGCCTGAGCGTGGTGTCCACCAGCACGGACTTCTCACCGGTGTACGGCGCGGGCGGCAGGTTGCCGGGCTCGGTCAGCTGGGGCATGCCGGTCCACGTGTCGACCCAGTGGCCGGCGGTGCCCGGACTGCCCCCGGCCGGGGCCGGGCCGGGGCTGTCGAGCAGTGCCCTGACCGCCGATCCCGTCACGATCAGGGTCAGTACGAGGACACAGACACTCAGCACGGTGGCGAAGGGCGCTCTGGCGGGCTGCTTCCTGGTGGGCTGCTTCACGGCGGCCATCGTGGCATGAACACGACCTCCTTGGAAGCGCTCCCACCCCACTTCCTGCCGGGCGGGCGCAGAGCTGCGCGATCCATGGAACAGAAAGCGCTTGCCCTCTACGGTCCGTTCATCAACGTAACCGAACGCGCCGCACCTGGGCATGCAGAGCCGCTCGCACCCCAACTGCGTTCCAGATGGCGCACGTTGGTCACGGACATGACCCATGACCCCCCCACTTCGAAGAAGGGCATTCGGGACATGACCTCACGAGCACGAGCACGAGCACACACCCGCACCGGGACCGGGCACGCACTGACGAGCGGGCTCGCCGCCCTGGACGCTTGACATGATCATGACTAGCGGAGTCTCCGCCCACGCGGCCACCTGGCCCACCGCCAACGGGAGTCAGGCGGTCACCAAGACCATCCCGCTGTCCGGCACCAAGGACTACGGGATGAAGCGCCTGTACGGCAGCGGGGACCTGGGCACGAGCGGCCAGAGCGAGAACCAGAAGCCGATCCTGGACCTCGCCCCCGGCACGGTCCTGAAGAACGTCATCATCGGCGCTCCGGCCGCGGACGGCATCCACTGCGAGGGCAGTTGCACCCTGCAGAACGTCTGGTGGGAGGACGTCGGCGAGGACGCGGCGACGTTCAAGGGCTCCTCGTCGTCCAACGTGTACACCGTCTCGGGCGGTGGCGCGAAGGAGGCCAGCGACAAGGTGTTCCAGTTCAACGGCGCCGGCACGCTCAACGTGTCGAACTTCGCGGTGCAGAACTTCGGCAAGCTGGTCCGCAGTTGCGGCAACTGCAAGACGCAGTACAGGCGCACGATCAACCTCAGTGACATCGAGGCGACTTACAAGGGCCTCGCGATCGTCGGCATCAACACCAACTACGGCGACAGTGCGACCCTGAAGAGGATCACCATCGTCGGGGACTCCGGCAAGAAGATCGTCCCGTGCCAGAAGTACATCGGCAACGACACGGACAAGGAGCCGACCACCAACGGCTCGGACCCGGACGGGACTTACTGAAAGTACTCCGGCTCGGACATCACCTACAGGTGAGCCCCTCGGGCGCCCGTCGGCCCTCCGCCCTCTCACCGACGTCTCCCTCCGGTCTTGGCCACGTCCCGGCCGGGCGGCGGGAGGATGCGGGTGAGGGGGAGGGCGGATGGGGTGCAGGGAGCGGGAGACGGTCGCGCGGGCGACCGGAAGCCGAAGGCGAACTGCGGGCCCTCGTGCAGCGCGCGCAGCGGAGCCGGCGGCAGCATCGTCGTCCACCAGGCCGGCCCGCCGCCGATCCGGTCCGTCGGCACCTCTCTAAGGGCGCCAGGAGTCGTCGTATCCGGGATGGTCCGCGAACGGTACGGCGAGCAGGCGGAGTGTGGTGCAGGGCGACCGGGGCCGCTCTCCCCGGCGGCAGGTGCGGCACAGGCCGTCGCCCTGCGCCGTGTGCTCCTCCGTCAGGGTCCGCTTCGCCGCGAGTTCGCGCAGCACCCGGTCCGGATCGTGCCGGGCCACATGGGTGAGCAGCTTCACCGGGTCGTCGGCGCCGAACTGCACCATCGGTGTGTGCGTGGTCGCGCCGTGCCGGGAGATGAGCACCTGCTCGATCTCGTCGGCCATGACGCCCCAGACCGCACCGGGCGCACCGGCGATCGCGTCCCGGGCAACCCGCTCCTCTTCCTCGAACCGGGCCCGCAGAAACGCTTCTAGAGCGGTCATGCGGCACGCTCCCTTCGGCCCACCGAAACGGTCAACTCCCGCTGATAGGCGGCGTAGGCCGCGCGCAGGGGCTCCCCCGGCCAGTCGGCGGGGAGCAGCGCGGACGGCAGGACCGGGTCGGTGAGCAGGTGACGTACGGCGGCGGTGCAGGCGGTGAACCGGTCCGCGGGGGCCCGGTCGGCGGCCGTGTGCGTGAGCAGCGTGCGTGCGGTGGCGGCCCAGGCGTCCAGCGGCCAGAGGCGGGCGGCGAGGTCGCGCGCGGGCTCGTCGGGGCGGGCCGTGCAGGTCAGGGCGAGGGTGTGCAGGTCGCCCGGCAGAGGCCGGTCCAGGTTGGCGGGGCGCAGCCATACGCCCTCGCGGAGTTCGGCAAGGCGCAGGGCGGTCAGCCGGGTGCGCAGCTCGGCGCGTTCGGCGGGGCCGCGGCCCGTCGCCGTGATCACCACCATCTCCCAGTCGCCGTCCCACGCGCGCGTGCCGGGACGCAGCGCCTCGTCCTGACGCCGCTGACGGGCCAGCAGCCGGTCGCTGAGCCGGTAGACGGTGTCCGTGCGCCGCAGATCCCCGGCGGCCACCATCCGGCTGAGCGCGGCCCGCAGCGTGGAGCCGCCCACGCCGAACGGCTCCACCAGCCGGACCAGGTCCTTCACCGGCAGCTCCGGCGGGTGCGCGCCGAGAAGCAGGCTCAGGACGACCGACCGCGCGGACAGCGGCCGCAGGTTCGGGTCCGCCTGCTCCGGTTCGGGCGAGACGTTCATGCGCATGGGCACGTACTGTACGTGCGCCTTCTGATGTTGCGTCATTGCTACAGCCGTAGGAAGAGTGCAACATGGCCGTATGGTCTCGATTCCCGCACAGTCGCAGTCGCAGTCGCAGTCGCACGTGCCGTCGCCGTCCCGGCCGCAGTACGTCACGCATGACGTCACCAACCAGGCCCCGCCCCTGGCTCCTTACGACGCCTCCGACGACCGGGCCCTGCTGGAGGGCTTGCGGCGGGAGGGCGCGGGCTGGGCCGAGGAGGACATCCGGCGACTGGGGGCGCGCGCCGGGAGCGCGGAGGCGCAGGAGTGGGGCGAACTGGCCAACCGGTACGAGCCGGAGCTGCGCACCCACGACCGCTACGGCAACCGGATCGACGAGGTCGACTTCCACCCCAGCTGGCACCATCTGATGCGCACGGCGATCGCCGAGGGCCTGGCCGGCGCCCCGTGGGCGGACGAACGGCCGGGCGCACACGTGGCCCGCAGCGCCGGCGGACTGGTGTGGGGCCACACCGAGGCCGGGCACGGCTGCCCGACATCGATGACGTACGCCGCCGTCCCCGCGCTGCGCGCCCAGCCGGATCTCGCCAAGGTGTACGAACCGCTGCTCACCAGCCGGGAGTACGACCCGGAACTGCGCGTGCCGGCCGAGAAGCCGGGGCTGCTCGCGGGAATGGGCATGACCGAGAAGCAGGGCGGCTCGGACGTGCGCACGAACACCACCACGGCCACGCCCACCGGCGAGCCGGGCGTGTACACGCTGCGCGGGCACAAGTGGTTCACGTCGGCGCCGATGTGCGACGTCTTCCTGGTGCTCGCACAGGCACCGGGCGGGCTGTCCTGCTTCCTCGTACCGCGCGTGCTGCCGGACGGCAGTCGCAACACCTTCCGTATCCAGCGCCTGAAGGACAAGCTGGGCAACCGCTCCAACGCCTCTTCGGAGCCGGAGTTCGACCAGACGGTGGCCTGGCTGGTCGGGCCGGAGGGGCGGGGGGTGAAAACCATCATCGAGATGGTCAACTGCACGCGGCTGGACTGCGTGATGTCCACGGCGACGCTGATGCGCAAGACGCTGGTCGAGGCGGGGCATCACGCCCGGCATCGCAGCGCGTTCGGCGCCCGGCTCGTCGACCAGCCGCTGATGCGCAACGTCCTGGCCGACCTGGCACTGGAGTCGGAGGCGGCGACGACGCTCACGCTTCGGCTCGCCGGCGCAGCCGACCGCGCGGTGCGCGGGGACGCCGGTGAGCGCTCCTTCCGGCGGATCGCCACCGCCGTGGGCAAGTACTGGGTCACCAAGCGCGGCCCGGCCTTCACCGCGGAGGCCCTGGAGTGCCTGGGCGGCAACGGCTACGTCGAGGACTCCGGCATGCCCCGGCACTACCGGGAGGCTCCTCTGCTGTCGATCTGGGAGGGTTCGGGCAACGTCAACGCGCTCGATGTGCTGCGCGCCCTGGGCCGCGAACGGGACACCGCCGAGGCGCTGTTCGCCGAACTCGCCCTCGCGCGCGGGGCGGACGCCCGCCTGGACGCCACGGTGGCCGGCTTGAAGGACCAGTTGGCCGAAACCGGCCAGGTGGGCGCCCGCCGGCTGGTCGAGCGGATGGCACTCGCCCTCCAGGCCTCGCTGCTGGTCCGGCACGCCCCGCACCCGGTCGCGGACGCCTTCTGCGCGACCCGGCTGGGCGGCGACTGGGGCCACGCCTTCGGCACGCTGCCCACCGGAACCGACCTCGACGCCATCCTGGAGCGCTCCCTGCCCGACCCGGACTGACACCTCCTCAGGCGACCGAGGCCCGCCGCACCGGGCAAGCAGCACCGTCTGGCCTGAACTGCCTCCTCCCTGGACGAACACGGCCCACACGCGCGCGTGGCCGGTGACAGCCGACGGATCGCACACAGTCAGCATGCGGTTCCGTACCGTTGTCAGTGCCGTGGTGCACACTCGCGATCAGGTGGCACTCGTCTGGGGAGGACTACGTGTTCACGGGGATCGACGAGGTCGACTGGGCCTCGCTGCGGCACGCCCACGGCAGCGCGCGGGACGTGCCCATGTGGTTACGGGCGCTTGCGTCCGCGGACAGCGCCGAGCGGGCGAGCGCGCTCGACGTGATGTACGGCGCGCTGCGCCACGAGGACCGGGTGTACGACGCGACGCCGGCCTGCGTCCCGTTCCTGTTCGCGCTCGCGGCCCGCCCGGAGGTGCCGGACCGGGCCGGCATCGTGGAACTGCTGGTCGGCATCGGCACGGAGGGCAGGGCCAGAGACACGCGCGCGTGGGAAGCGGTGTGCGCGGGCGCCGAGGTGTTCGTCCCGCTGGCCGCGGACCCGGACCCGGCGGTGCGCGGCGCGGCGGCCGCGGCCCTCGTGCACTTCGCGACGGAGCCCGCGCGCACCTTGGAGCTGATGCACCAGCGGCTGCGGGCCGAGTGGGACGGCTGTGTCCTGCTCGCCCTGACCGAGGCGCTCGGCCTGTTCGCCCGCCGGTACCCCGCGCACGCCGACGCCGCGGTGGACCTCCTGGTCGAGCAGAGCGCGCCGCCGTACGACGCGAGGCTGCGGCTCGCCGCGCTCGGCCAGCTCGCGCTGGCCGCGCCCGCCCGGCTGCCGGCCGGCCTGGTGCCGACGGCGATCGGGCTGCTGCGGGAGCGGTCCGCGCGGCGCGCCGGTGCCGCCGAGCCCGCCGGCCCGGACACCCTCGTGAGGCGGATACGGCGGCTGCGCCCCTCCGACGAGGAGGGCGCCCATCTGCTGCGCACCCTGCACAGCGCGCTCGGCGACCGCGTGGCCGACCGGACCGCCCTGCTCACCGGCCAGTTGACCAGCCCGGACCCGGTGGACCGGTGCAACGCCGTGTGGATGGCGGCGGCCCTGCTGCGCGGCTGGCGCGGCGACCACGCGGCCATCGTCGGACTGCTCGGCGGCCAACTGGGCGCGGACCAGGACCCGTTGCGGGATGCCGCGGTCACGGTGCTGGCGGAGCTCTTCGCGCTGGCCGCGCCCGCGGCGGGCGACCTGTACGCGCTGGTGTGCGCCCGCCGCGACCTGTGGACGCATCGCTGGGAGCGCGGCTCCCCCGTACTCGGCGGCCCGCTCAGAGCCCTGACCCGATGCGGTGACCCCCGCGCGGTCCCGGCCCTGGCCCAGCTCCTGGCCGGCCCGGCCGCACCCACGGACCTGGGGTTCGAACTGGCCTGCCTGGGCGCCGCCGCGGCCCCGCTCGCGCCGGCGGTACGGCACCAGCTCGGCCGGGTCCCGCTGGTCTCGCCGTCCGCCGCCCCGCTCGCCGCCGCGCTGCTGAAGGCGGTGAGAGCCGTCGGTGACCGGGACGCGGTCCCGGAGGTGCTGCGGCTGCTCTCGGGCGCCCCCGACGGCCTGGGCGCGCGGGACGCGGTCGCAGACCGGGCCATCGGGACGCTGGAGGCACTGGGCGCTGCCGGACGGGCGGCACCGCTGCTCCGGGCACTCCTGCCCACCCGGCACGCGGCCGCCGCGGCCGGTGCGCTCTGGTCGGCGGACGGGGACGCCGGCGCCGTACTCCCGGTCCTGCTGCGGGAGTTGACACAGGGCGACCCGGCGAGCCGGTGCGCGGCCGCCCGGCGGCTGGGCAGGCTGGGCCCGGCCGCGCGCCCTGCCCTGCCCGCGCTGCGCCGGGCGGCCACGTCGGGGCGGATACGGCAGCGGACGGCGGCCGCGTGCGCGCTGTGGTACGTCGACGCGGATCCGGATCCGGTCCTGCCGGTGTTCCGGGCAGCCTGGACCCAGGACCCGCCCGCCCGCGGCTCCATCGCCCGGTGCCTCACCGCGATGGGCCCCGCCGCCGCCCCGCTACGGGACCTGGTGGCGGCGGAACTGTCCGCCCCGCGCCGCCATCTGGCCCGCACAGTCGCGCCCTGCCGCCGCGGCATACCGATGGACGAGGCGTTGTTGACTGCGTGCCGGGAGGTGCTGGCGGTGGTGCAGGGGGTGAGGTGATTGGTGAGTGAGTGGTGAAGAGATGGGATGAGTGGGGACGTGGGCAGGACAGGTGACGGTGTGCTCGGACCATCTGGCCCTTGCAGGCCCTATTGCCGGTGGTCGGACCATCCGCCCCACTGTGGTCCGAGCCGGGCCCATTCCGTGTCCCAGGCCTCCATCCGCCGCCGTTCCAGCCGGCGGCGCAGCGCCAGGCCGCCGGCGAAGGGAACGGCCGCGGCGCTCACGCCGACCAGCGCGCCGATGAGGGCGCCCCGGTAGGCGGACTCGGACGCGGAGGTGGGGCGGCTGACGAGACGGTCCTGGGGATCGGTCCAGACGGTGACCGGGGTGCCGGTCGCGCTGCCGGGCTGTACCCGGACCTGACTGGTGTGGACGGAGCCGTCGGCGGCCGTCCAGCGCACCTCGGCCCACACCGGCTCCCCCACGACGGTGTGGGAGTGCGCGGGGGACGCCGCCCGGACCGGTTCGACGACCCGGGCCACGACGGGGCGCCAGTCGGCGCGTTCCCGGGCGAGCCCGCCCTCCACGGACCCGGCCGCCGCGAGGCCGGCGAACACTCCGGCGAGGGCGGTCAGCAGCCAGGTGCCGAGCACCAGCCAGGCCTCGATCACATCGGCCCGGCGTCTGAGCGGGTTGCGCCGCCAGCGCCACAGCCACACCTTCGGACCACGGAACGCCTTCAAAGGCATCCTCCTCACGAGCGCGCACCGACCGGCCGGACCGCCCTCCCATACGCGGGAGATCGCTCCTCTGCTCACGACGAGCCGTCTTCTCGACGGTCGCACGAGACACCCCGTTCGCGCAGGCACATGCCCGAACGCATCCGGCCCATCTTCGCCACACACCGACGACACCACTGTGACCTGGGCAAACGCCGGCCCGGGGGAGAGTGTCAGTGGTGGGGTGCACACTGGCCGATATCTGACGACTACCTGGACGACGACGTCCCGGAGGTGAGCGGCATGACCGAGGTTCTGCTGGCGGTGGGCACCCGCAAAGGCATGTTCATCGGGCGGCGGAAAGGCGGCACCTGGGATTTCGACGACAGCCCGTATTTCAATGCGCAGGCGATCTACTCGGTCGCGATCGACACCCGCGAATCCCGGCCGCGGCTGCTGGCCGGCGGCGACAGCGCGCACTGGGGGCCGTCGGTGTTCCACTCGGACGACCTCGGCCGCAGCTGGACCGAGCCCGCGCAGCCGGCCGTCAAGTTCCCGAAGGACACCGGCGCTTCGCTGGAGCGCGTCTGGCAGCTGCATCCGGCCGCGGCCGAGCCGGGCGTGGTCTACGCGGGCACGGAGCCGGCCGCGTTGTACCGCTCGGAGGACCGCGGCGAGAGCTTCGAGCTGGTCCGGGCACTGTGGGAGCATCCGACGCGCGCGCAGTGGGTGCCGGGCGGCGGCGGTGAGGGCCTGCACACCGTGATCACCGACGCCCGCGACCCGAAGGCGGTGACCGTGGCCGTCTCGACGGCCGGCGTGTTCCGCACGACCGACGGCGGCGCGAGCTGGGCGCCGTCCAACTCCGGGGTGTCCGCGGTGTTCCTGCCGGATCCGAATCCGGAGTTCGGCCAGTGCGTGCACAAGATCGCCAAGGATGCGGCCGACCCGGACCGCCTGTATCTGCAGAACCACTGGGGGGTGTACCGCAGCGACGACGCGGGCGGGCACTGGACCGACATCGGCGCGGATCTGCCGTCCACGTTCGGCTTCGCGGTGGCCGCCCATCCGCGCCGGGGCGACACGGCGTACGTCTTCCCGATCAACGCCGACGCGGACCGGGTGCCCGCCGAGCACCGCTGCCGGGTCTTCCGCACCGAGGACGCGGGCCGCACCTGGGAGCCGCTCGCCCAGGGACTGCCGGCGGAGGACCACTACGGCACGGTCCTGCGGGACGCCCTGTGCACGGACGACGCCGACCCGGCGGGTGTGTATTTCGGCAACCGCAACGGCGAGGTGTTCGCGTCGGCCGACGACGGCGACAGCTGGCAGCAGCTGGCCGCACATCTGCCGGACGTGCTGTGCGTGCGGGCGGCGGTGATCGGCTGAGACGGGCGTGCCGGCCGGCGCAGGCCTGGGCCGCGTGCTCGGGCCATCGGTTGATCACCTGCCTGTGTGCGGCAGTAGGGTGACGCCCGTGGCACCACGACCCTTGCATGAAATCGTCGAACCGGGCTGGGCGAAGGCCCTGGAACCCGTCGCCGGACGGATCGCCCAGATGGGCGACTTCCTGCGCGCGGAGATCGCCGCGGGACGCACGTACCTCCCGGCCGGGCCCAACGTCCTGCGGGCCTTCCAGCAACCCTTCGACGATGTACGGGTCCTGATCGTCGGTCAGGACCCGTACCCGACTCCGGGGCACGCGGTGGGCCTGTCGTTCTCGGTCGCGCCCGAGGTACGCCCGCTGCCGCCGAGCCTGATCAACATCTTCCGCGAGCTGAACACCGACCTGGGCCTGCCCCAGCCGTCCACCGGCGATCTGACGCCGTGGACGCAGCAGGGCGTCCTGTTGCTCAACAGGGCGCTGACCACCGCCCCGCGCAGCCCGGCCGCCCACCGCGGCAAGGGCTGGGAGGAGGTCACCGAACAGGCGATACGGGCGCTGGCGGCGCGCGGCAAACCCCTGGTGTCCGTGCTGTGGGGGCGGGACGCCCGCAATCTGCGTCCGCTGCTGGGCAGTCTGCCGGCGGTGGAGTCCGCGCATCCCTCGCCGATGTCGGCCGACCGCGGGTTCTTCGGCTCCCGCCCCTTCAGCCGGGCCAACGACCTGCTGGTCCAGCAGGGCGGACAGCCGGTGGACTGGCGCCTGCCGTGACCGAGGCCGGGTATCTGGCCGTCGACTCCGGGGGCTCCGGCCTCCGGATCGCCGTCGGTGTCCCGGGAGGGGCGCCCCCGGCCCGCCGGGAGTCACGGGAACCGGTCCGTACAGGTGCCCGGGGCATCGATCCGGCGCATCTGCTGGCCGAGCTCCTCCCGCCGGCCCGGGCGGCGGCCGCGGAGGCCGGGGTGGACGGGCTGGGCACGGCCGTCGTCGGCGCCGCCGGGTTCGCCACCTTGGGTGACGCCCTGCGCGCCGAGCTGCCGGGCGCCCTGGCCCGGGAGCTGGGGGTACGCCGGGTGGCGCTCGCCGCCGACGCCGTCACCGCCTACGTCGGCGCCCTCGGGCCGCGTCCCGGCGCGGTGCTCGCCGCGGGCACCGGGCTGATCGCGGTCGGCACCGACCTCGTCGGCTGGCGGCGGGCCGACGGCTGGGGTCATCTGCTCGGCGACTGCGGCAGCGGCGCCTGGATCGGACGGGCCGGCCTGGAGGCGGCGCTGCGCGCCCACGACGGCCGGGACGGCGGCTCCGCACCGCTGCTGGCCTGCGCCGAGGAGCAGTTCGGTCCGGTCCGCGAGCTGCCGGGCCGACTCTACCCCCGCACCGACCGGCCCGCCGTGCTGGCCTCCTTCGCGCCCCGGGTGGCCGCGTGCGCCGCGCACGACCCGGTGGCCTCGGGCATCCTGCGCGCGGCGGCCCGGCACATGGCGGACTCCGTCGCGGCCGTGTGTCCGGCGGACGGGGCGCCCGAAGTGGCGCTCACCGGAGGTCTCTTCAAGATGGGCGACCCGCTCCTCGTACCCCTGCGCGAGGAGTTGGCACAGCGGCTGCCGCACACCCGTCAGGTGCCGGCCGAGGGGGATCCGCTGCACGGCGCTGTGCGCATCGCGACCGAGCTGGCGGCGGGGCGGCTCACCCTCCCGGGTGAACCGCACATGCTCTACGTGGTCATCCCATAAGGGGATTACGCCTTTCGTGAGCCATATGCCCGGCACGTGCCCCGAACGCGTGCCCTCCCGTACATAACTCAGTCAGACAAATCCGGACGGATACCGCTCACCTGCACCCTCCCCGAACGGAGCAACGCGCAAAGCCAGTAACATGCGGCGCCATGAGCTCCCCCACTGGACCCGCGTCCGGCCTGCCAGTACGAATGCCGCGACCCCGCCAGCCCGGACGGCACCGCCGACCGGAACCGCTGGTGGCTCCCGAGGGCGCGCCCGCGCTCGTCCTCGCGGTGCCCGGCGCGCCCAGCACCGCCACCCGCGGCCTCGCCGAGGAGGTCGTGAGCATCGCCCGCTCCGAGCTGCCCGGCCTGGACGCCCGGATCGGGTACCTGGACGGGGACGACGCCGAGTTCCCCGCGCTGCGGTCCGTGCTGGCGCACGCCGCCGAGGAGCGCACGGCCCGCTACGAGCAGGCCGTCGCCGCCGGCGTCGAGGGGATCAAGGAGCCCGACGGCCCGGTCGCCGTCGTCGTACCGCTGCTGGCCGGTCCGGACAGCTCCCTGCTGCGCCAGATCCGCCAGTCCGTGATGGACAGCCGGGTCGCCGCCGACCTGACGGACGTCCTCGGCCCGCACCCGCTGCTCGCCGAGGCGCTGCACGTGCGGCTGTCCGAGGCGGGCCTGGCCCGCGCCGACCGTGCCCGTCTGTTCACCGTGGCCACCGCCGCGGACGGCATCATCCTGGCGTCCGTGGGCGGCGACGAGGCGGTGCAGGCGGCCGGGATCACCGGCATGCTGCTCGCCGCGCGCCTGGCCGTGCCGGTGATGGCGGCGGCCCTGGACCAGGAGGGCGCGATCTCCTCGGTCGCCGAGCAGCTGCGCTCCTCCGGCTCGCAGCAGCTGGCCCTGGCGCCGTATCTGATCGGCCCGGAGATCGACCCGGGGCTGCTGGCTGCGGCCGCCGAGGAGGCGGGCTGCGCCACGGCCGAGGCGCTCGGCGCGTACCCGGCGATCGGCAAGCTCGCCCTCGCCAAGTACACGACGGCGCTCGGCATCGCCCCGCAGCAGGCGCAGGGCACGCCGGTCCGCTGACCCGCGCCGGTACCCGCCCGGCGTCCCGTACGGCCAAGGGCCCGCTCCACGCCCCGGAGCGGGCCCTTCACCTTGCCCGTCGGCCCGTCGGTCCAAGAACTCAGCCGAAGACGACGCACGAGGCCGCGGGGACCTGCACCGAGCCGTCGTAGCGGGGCAGTCCCGTCGCCTCGTCCACGGCGAACCAGGTGACGTCGCCGGAGCGCTCGTTGGCCACGTACAGGAAGCCGTCGTGCTCGGCGAGCGCGCGAGGCCAGTCCCCGCCGCAGGTCACCGCGCCGACGAGGCGCAGTCCGGCGCCCTCGACGGCGAGGACCGACAGGACGTCCTCGCCGCGGGTGGCGGTCCACACGAAGCGGCCGTCGGGCGAGACCGCGATCCCGGACGGATAGGCGTCGCCGGCCGGGGCGCCCGGCAGCACGGGGACCTCGCTGAGAGGCTTCAGGGAGCCGTCGGCGGCGTCCCAGCGGCAGACGGTGACGGTCGGGGTGAGTTCGTTGACGACGTAGGCGTGCCGGCCGTCGGGGTGGAAGGCCAGATGGCGGGGCCCCGAGCCCGGGCGCAGGGCGAACTCGCGGTGCAGGACCGGGGCGCCGTCCGCGAGGGCGCACACCCGCACCGAGTCCGTGCCGAGGTCGACGCTGACAACCCACCGGCCGGTCGGGTCGGCCTGCACCTGGTGGGCGTGCGGTCCGCGCTGGCGCCGGTCGTGCGGGCCGGAGCCGGTGTGCTGGAGCAGTCCGGAGGGCTTGGCGGCGAGCGAGCCGTCCGGGCGCACGGGTACGGCGGTGACGCTGCCGGAGCCGTAGTTGGCGGTCAGCACATGTCCGTCGTACAGACCGACGTGTGTGGGGCCGCTGCCGTCCACCGGCACGGGCGGCCCGGCGAGTTCCGGCCGGTCGCCGCCGACCCGGAAGGCGGCGACGGCGCCGTCGGCCGTCTCGCTGACCGCGTAGAGGGTGGCCCCGTCCGGCGACAGGGCCAGATAGGACGGGTCGGGTACGTCGTTCACGGCGGTGCCGAGGACGAGGGCGCCGCCGTCCGGCGCGAGCCTCGCGGTCACCAGTCCGGGGCCGCCCGCCGCCGTGAACGAGCCGATGAACGCCCGGCGCCCGCCGGGTCTGCCGTCCTGTGCCACCGCTGTCCCCTCTCGGTCTACCGGTCCGTGGCCGACGCTAGCAGTCGGTCACGCTCGGTCTAGACCAAGAGGCGCGGGGTGCCTTTGTTCGCCTGGTCGCCTTCTGTTCGCCTGGTCGCCTTCGCGCCGGTGTCTGCTCAGGTGCCCACCAGCCGAGATCCCGACGGCGCCCGCAGGGGCTCGGCGAGGTCGGCGAGGGCGCGCTCCAGGCCGTGCAGATGGGCCAGGGCGGGTCCGGCGGGGGACTCGGCCACGAGGGTGACCCGGCGGCCCTGGGTGAGCGCCTCGACGGCCGCCTCCACGCGCCGGCAGGCCGCGGCCGGCCGGGCGTCGTGCGAGGCCTCCGGGTCGGCCGCGACCACCACCAGACCGCGCACCTCTCGGGCACAGTCGTCGAGGAGCGCGAGGACCCGGCGGGCGCGCCGCTTGCGGGCCGGCATCCTTCCACAGCTCCACTCCGGGGAAGCCCCGGTCCATGATGACCAGCATCCCGGTCGCAGAACCGGCCATCTGCACTGCCAGTTCCCGCTCGCCGCCGTTGAAGCCGCCGATCCGGGCATCGATCGAGGCGTGCGCGCCTGTCTCCGTCAGCGTCACCACCCGCACCGGGGGAACCCCGCCTCAGCCTTGCGCCCGCCGGTCGGCCCGCCGAAGAATGCCCGGTTGGCCTCGCTGTCCGGCACGTCCAGTACGAACCCGTCCACCGCGGCCAGCCGCATCCCACGCCAGAACGACCCGCCCAGGCTGTCCGGGGCCACCGCTCCGCCAATCCGTCGGAACAGCATCTCCAGAACCTCCGGGCCGAGCCGCTGCCGAGCCCTTGTGACCGAGGCCTAGACCATGAACCTCGGTGACAAGGCACCCGGCTTCACCCCGCCCCGGTCGCACTCGGCCAGTACCTCATCCACCAACTCCGGGGTCACCCACTCGGCGAGCACCCCCAGCCGCACAGTTCATCAGGGCCGGCAGGACGGCCGGACGCTGAGCAGCTCGGTCCGCAGCACGGGCATGCCGTCGACAGGCGCCGGGTCCTGCGAAGTCGGCTCGATACCGCCAGCAGCAATCTTGTCGAGCGTCTTCAGGCCGGCGGCACCGACCGTGCCGAACACCGTGTAGTTCGGTCGCAGCGCGGAGTTGCCGTAGACGACGAAGAACTGCGAACCGTTCGTGTTCGGCCCGGCGTTGGCCATCGCCAGCAAACCGCGCCCGTAAAGGCGACGGACGCCGGTCGGATCGCTCGGTGCCGGCGGCAGGTCCACCGGCAGCTCGTCCTTGTACTCGTACCCCGGCCCACCCTCGCCGGTGCCGGTCGGGTCGCCACACTGCAGGACCTTCAGCGTCGGATACGCCGTCAGCCGATGGCACACCGTACGGTCGTAGAACCGGTGCCGCGCCAGGTGCACGAAGCTCTGGACCGTGCACGGCGCCTTCGCCCGGTCCAGACTCAGCGGGAGCGGGCCCTGGCTGGTCCGGACAGCCATACCGACCGTGCCGTGACTGGGGGTGTGCCGCGGGTCGGGCGGCAGGGGAACCCGCCGTGCCGCCGGCTCATCCGGGGTCTGGGTGTACTGGCAAGGACCGTGCGTGGTTCGCGGCGGGGCAACGGAAGCGGCGGCGGTGGTGCTGCCCCCGGACACGACCAACACTGCTGCCGCCAATGCGGTCATGAGAGCTCGGTTCATCCTGCACACCCTCCAAAAGATCGCCAGATTTCGGAGCGGTCGCAGCCTAAAGCGCGGCCCGGCGGGCGAGAACCCACCCGCAAGCCACATCGGCCTCCCAGCTTTCGGCCCGCGGCCGCAGGCCACCACGTTCGGATGCGGCACAGCGTCGGCCGACCGATCAGGGCGTCCACCCGGTGCACGACGGATGCTCCCCGAACCCGGTCGAGCGGCCTCCCCAGTCCACGCAGAGGCCCTCACCGAACGCTCGTCATCGTCGGCCTCCTCGTGGCGGTCTGGCCCTGGCCATCGGTTACTGGCGCCTGGCCAAGGCAGAGGAGCGCTGAAACGCCCGCACCGCAGACGCGGGCTGATCCGGCTCGGCCAGGGGCCGGATCAGCAGCCGGAAGGCTCTCGCGAGGACCCGCCTCGCGGGAGCCTTCCGTTGTGCCGCCTGCCCGTGAAAAGTCGGAGGACGATCGCGACGCAGGGACGTTCAAGGGTGGTGCCTACGCCGTCACAGCGTGAGCAGCAGGCTGTCGCCGCGGAACCCCGTACGGCCCTTCGCCATGAGCGCGGTGCGGATGAACTGGGTCAGTCCTCGTCCTGAGCGCGCCGGTAGAGCTTGGCTATGTCGTCGTCGAAGTACGCGGCGTACGACACATCGTCCTGGTCTCCGCCGCCCTCGTGGCCGCCCAGGACGCCGATGACCGTGCCGGTCTGGCTCTTGGAGTCGTAGCCGGCGACCCAAGGGCTGCCGCTGGTCCCGTCCTCAAGGCCGGTGCACTGGATGCGCAGCTGGGTGTTACTGAACTTCGTGGTGCGGTTCTGGCACGAGACGGGGGTGTTACGGCTGGTGGGATAGCCGGTGATCTTGACCTTGTTGTCGAAGCCGTGGTTCATGCCGAGGGTGTTGCCGCCCAGGACGTCCTGGATGTCCTTGCCGTCCTTCTGGCCGAGGACGAGGAAGGCGACGTCCAGGTCCTCGTCCTGCGACTTGGCCCAGCGGTCGTCGACGACCACCTTGCTGACCTTCCACAGGCCGGTGGGCTCGTCGCCGTTGCGGTAGCCGGGGGCGAAGACCAGGTCGTTCACCGGCTGACCGGAGTCGGCGTCGAAGGCGCAGTGGGCCGCGGTGATCAGCATGTTCCGGCCCGGACTCTGCACCACGCTCGCCGTGCAGAAGTGGGCGCCCTTGTCGTCCTTTTCGAAGACCGCGCCGATCCGGGCGTTCTCCGCGGTCCTGCGGGGGGTGTACGCGGTGCCGTCCTTGGCCGGGGCCGTCGCGGAGAGGGCCTGGTCCTGGTCCTGCGGGGACTGGCCCCGCTCGCCGGACTTGCCGAAACCGCTGCGCCCGCTGCTTCTGGCCGTATGAGTTTCCCAAGCGGTGTCGCCCACCACTGCGGCTGTCCCGACGATGACCAGCGTCAGGGGCAGGACGGCATTCCTGGCTAGCGAGCGCACAAGGTCATCATCGACGCGGGTCGGGAGTCCGGGAGGTGCTCCACGGGGAGATTCCCGTCACAATCCGCCGTCCCGAAGGCACCGGCCTGTCAGCCCGCACCCGCAAGGACCTGCCGTCCGATTGTCCCGGCAGCACTGCTGAACCAGGTGTCGTCAACCAATCCGCACATGACTGGTCATTCATATGGACATGGATTTCATTTCCATCTACGGTGGAGCGTGCCGACCCGGCACGAGCCACAGGGGGTGATGCGCCATGGGCGGCCGGACGACCCGACAACGCAAGGCAGTCACGCGGGCACTCGCGGGCTGCCAGGACTTCGTGTCGGCCCAGGAGTTGTACGCCCTTCTGGTGGCCGGCGACCACGCGATCGGCCTGACCACCGTCTACCGCGCCCTGCGCGAACTGGAGGCGGACGGCGGTGTGGACGTCGTACGCGACGAGACCGGCGGGCGGCTCTACCGGCTGCGCCCGGCCGACGGACACCGCCACTACCTGATGTGCCGCGACTGCGGCCGCAGCCGGCCGGTGGACTCCGAGGTCGTCGAGAAGTGGGCGGACCGGATCGCCGCCGCGACCGGCTTCACCGCGGTGCAACACACCGTCGAACTCACCGGCGTCTGCGCCGACTGTCTGCCCCACACCGGCGGAGGCCGGCCGTCCGGCGACGGAGAGGGAGGAGAGGAACAGCCATGCCACTGGGATCGCGGCCCGGGCCTCCGGGACCCAGTCCGCAGCTGCGCGAGCTGAAGGAGACCGTGCGCGCCCTGCTCGGCCTCGACGACGACACCGCCGTCCTGATCCGCCAGCTCGCCTGCACCGAACCGGGCTGCCCGCCGTTGGAAACGGTCGTCGTCGTGCTGCCGATGGAGGGCGACGCCCGCCGCTGGACGCTGCACCGCCCCACCGACCAGATCACCGAGGACGACCTGCGGGCCGCCCTCCTCGCCACACCTGAACAGCACAACTAGGAGACCGACTTGACCACCCCCGAACCCGGCGAGCCGCGCGACGAACGGGTCCCCGTCACCGTTCTGACCGGCTTTCTCGGCTCCGGCAAGACCACCCTCCTCAACCGCATCCTCACCGAGAACCACGGCATGAGGATCGCGGTCATCGAGAACGAGTTCGGCGAGGTCGGCATCGACGACGCCCTCGTCCTCGACGCCGAGGAAGAGATCTTCGAGATGAACAACGGCTGCATCTGCTGCACCGTGCGCGGAGATCTGATCCGCATCCTGGGTGCGCTGATGCGGCGCCGCGAGAAGTTCGACCACATCCTCATCGAGACCACCGGCCTCGCCGACCCCGCACCCGTCGCGCAGACCTTCTTCATGGACGACGAGATCGCCGCCCAGCTGCGGCTGGACGCCATCGTCACCCTCGTCGACGCCGCCCACGTGCTCCAGCACCTGGACGAGGTCAAGCCGGAGGGCGTGGAGAACGAGGCCGTCGAGCAGATCGCCTTCGCCGACCGCGTCGTCCTCAACAAGACCGACCTGGCCGACGAGGAGACCATCGGACAGGTCGTGCGCCGCATCCGGGGCATCAATGGCGGAGTGCGGATCATCCCCGCACAGCACGCGCGCATCAATCTCCACGAAGTGCTGGACGTGGGCGCGTTCGACCTGGAGCGGGTGCTCGCCGACGACCCCGCCTTCCTCACCGAGACCGAGCACCAGCACGACACCACCGTCACCTCGGTCGGCATCGAGCTGACCGGGGAGCTCGACGAGGACCGGCTCAACGCCTGGCTCGGCCAGTTGCTGCGCACCAAGGGCGTCGACCTGTTCCGCTCCAAGGGCATCCTCGCCATCGCCGGAGCGCCCAGGCAGTACGTCTTCCAAGGCGTGCACATGCTGCTGGACGGCACCTTCGGACGTGACTGGCGGGAGGGCGAACCCCGTACGAACAAGCTGGTGTTCATCGGCCGCAACCTCGACCGCGAGGCCCTCGAACGCGGCTTCGCCGACTGCCTGGCCACGGCGGGAGCGGCCGCGTGAGTACGACGGTTCAGTCCCCGCTCGCCTGGGAGGCCGACGTCGACGACGCACCCGTCGCGCTCAGTGCGCGAGGTGATCTGGTCACCGTCGCCGGAGCCGAGGGCACCGTGAAGGTCCTCGACGCGGCGATGGGCGCCGAGATCGGGGCGTTCGAGCTTCCCGGAGGCGCACTCGCGGTCGCGCTCTCCCCGGATGCCGGGCACGTGGTGGCGACCGGCCCCCTGGGGTACGCCCTGTGGCGCCGCTCCGACGGGCGTACGACGGTGCGGGAGTCCGGCGCCTGGTCGGCCGCCGCCGCCTGGGCCGACGGCACCCGGGTCGCGGTCGCCTCCGGCCGCCGCGCCCTCGTACTCGACACGGACGGCGACGAGTTGTGGCGCACGGAACCCGCCGCGTCCACCGTCACCGACCTCGCCTGGATGCGACAGGGACGGCGCCTGGCCGTCGCGGCGTACGGCGCCGTGCGCTGCCACGAACGGCACACCGAGAAGCCGGTCGCCACCTACCCCTACGTCGGCTCCCACCTCGCACTCGCCGTCGCACCCACCGGGCGGTGGATCTGCAGCGGCAACCAGGACGCCTCCATCCACATCTGGCGTGCCCGCGACGGCGGCGAACTGACCATGTCCGGCTACCCGGAGAAGGTCTCCCGCCTCGCCTTCGACGACACCGGCTTCTGGCTGGCCGCCGACGGCGCACCCGACGTGACCGTGTGGGACTTCTCCGGCAAGGGCCCGGAGGGCACGGCACCGCGCTCCCTGCGCTGCCACGAGACGGTCACCGCGCTCGCCTGGCGGCCGGGCGCGGCCGGGCATCTGGCCAGCGGCGGCGCCGACGGCACCGTAGCTCTGTGGCACGCCACGGCCGGGCGGCCGCAGGCGCGCCTGCGGCCGGTGCGCGAACTGGACGGCCCAGGCGCGCCGGTCGCCGCACTGGCCTGGGCGGGTCCCCATCTGCTGGCCGTCGCCTGGCGGGACGGCCGGATCCGGACGTA
>NZ_JAIQYY010000004.1:3006-75098 GCF_020181035.1 Streptomyces sp. CoH27 | reverse complement strand
CCCGCGCAAGCACCCCGGCACCGACCACACCTGGCAACTGGAACGCCTGCGCGCCGGCGCGGCGGAACACGGCTTCCGGATCCGTACGACGGACTGCCTCGGGCCTTGCGACCAGGCCGACGTCATTGTCGTCCAGCCCTCCACCGCCGGGCGCCGGGCCGGCGGCCGCGCCGTCTGGGTCGGCTTCGCCATGGACGACGACAGCACCGACGACCTGCTGAGCTGGGCAGCGCAGGGCGGACCCGGCATCGCCGAACCGCCCGCTGCCCTGGCTCTCCAGCTCATCCGCCCACCGCGCGAGGCCCGCGCCCGTGCACGCCGATGACCTCGACACCGGCGGCCGCGACGTCCTCGCGGCCGCCCGGCTCGACGAAGCCACCGCCGCCTCCGTCGCCACGACGCTCCAGGCCCTGGCCACACCGTCCCGCCTGCTGATCCTCACCACCCTGCGGCAACGGCCCTACCCGGTCGGCGAGCTCGCCGCCGCCGTCGGCATGGAACAGTCCGCCGTCTCCCACCAACTCCGCCTGCTGCGCGCCCTCGGCCTGGTCACCGGCCGCCGCGACGGGCGCCGCATCGTCTACAGCCTCTACGACGACCACGTCGCCCGACTCCTCGACCAGGCCGTCCACCACATCGAGCACCTGCGCCTCGGCGTCCGCGACCTCGACTGACGCACACCTCCAGTAGCAGCACGTCAGTTGAGGGGGGCGACCTGCTGCGGCGCCGGGGCCGCCCGGAGCCGGTCGGGCAGTGTGCCGTCGCCGGGCATCCCGGCCTGCAGCCACGCCGCCACCGCCTCGGCGTCGGCTTCCGTCACCAGCGGACCGAGGCGTACCACCATCCCGGTGGGCCTGCGGTCGATCCCGCAGGGCTGCACAACGCCTTGCAGCCCGCGGCCGCCTTGGCAATGCAGCACCTTTCCCAGGCAACCGGTGGAGACCATCACCGCGTGCGGGCACTCCCGGACCGTATGACGCAGCCCGTTCATCGCCCCTCCCCTCGCGGCGGCAGGGCATGAGCCGCAGACGACAAGGGTGAAAGGGCGGCTCTGACGGTCGCCGGCGGTATCGCTCATCTCCGTGTTTCCTCCGCATGAGTGGAAGAGATCCCCTGTTTGCCGCCGCGGAGGCCCAACCCGCCGCAGCGGTCAGCAAGTTGACGCACCGGGGATTGGACAGCACCTGGCTGCACCACCAGCCTATGCGCATGACATCCATTTTCAATAGAGAGGGTGGCGGTCGACTCCGGACCGGTGGAGGAATGGGCCGACACCATCGCGCAGACCTCCGGGTTCGCGAACGTCCGGCACACGGTGGAGCTGTCCGGGCTGTGCCCGGACTGCGGCCGACGGCAGGCGGCGGACCAGCCCCGGTGAACCCCGGCACCACTTCCTTCCGGATTGGTCTCCGTCAAGGGCAGCAGTCGCACCCCGGAGCACAGCCACAGGCATCCGCCTCCCGCCGGCCCGCGCCCGGCGCGACGGCCGCCGACGTCGCACAACACCCCTCCCCACGCCAGGCACCGCGCCCCTCCTTCACCGCAACCGCGGCGATGACCAGGGCCGCGAGCGGATCGGCCCACGACCAGCCGAACACGGCATTGACGACCAGACCCACCAGCAGCACCGCCGACAAATAGGTGCACAGCAGGGTCTGCTTGGAGTCGGCCACGGCCGACGCGGAGCCGAGTTCCCGTCCGGCGCGACGCTGGGCCGCCGACAGCACCGGCATGACCACGAGCGAAAGGGCAGCCAGCACGATCCCGGGCAGGGAGCGCGTGGCCTCACCTGTACCGGTCAGGGACCGTACGGCATCGACGGTGACGTAGGCGGCGAGCGCGAAGAACGACAGCGCGATGACCCGCAACGCGGTCTTCTCCCGGGCGGCGCGCACCGCGTGCTCGCGCGCGGAGAACTGCCAGGCGACGGTGGCAGCCGAGGAGACCTCGATGACGGAGTCGAGGCCGAAGCCGATCAGCGCGGTGGACGAAGCCAGGGTCCCCGCCGTAAGGGCGACGGCCGCCTCGACGGCGTTGTAGCTGATCGTCGCGGCGACCAGCAGCCGTATCCGCCGGGCAAGTGCGCCGCGCCTGGCCGGGTCGGGGCCGAGGGACAGGGATGTCACTGCGCTCATGGTCAGCAGCACCCCTTGTCGTCGGCATCAACGCACGTGCGGTCGCCCTCGACGGCGACCACCGCGGTGCGCAGATCGTCGAGCGCGTGGCCGAGGCGCTCGTCGGCGAGTTCGTAGCGGGTGCGTCGGCCGTCGGGGACGGTGACGACCAGGCCGCAGTCACGCAGGCACGCCAGGTGGTTCGACAGCCTGGTGCGCGAGACGTCCAGCGCATCGGCCAAGTCGGCGGGGTAGGCGGGCGCTTCCCGCAGTGTGAGCAGGATGCGGCAGCGGATCGGATCGGCGAGCGCCCGGCCGAACCGAACCAGGACCTCGATGTCGGAAGCGACAGTCAGCACACCACCAACGGTACACAGATTCCTGAATTCAGGAAACCGTGAGCCATAGGCCACTTAGCAATGGTGTTCATTTTCATGTAGCCTCTACTCGCCATCCCAACCAGGAGGACTCCCATGGCTGTTCCCAAGCGGAAGATGTCCCGCAGCAACACCCGCCACCGCCGCGCCCAGTGGAAGGCGACCACGCCGGCGCTCGTGCCGGTCACCGTCGACGGAGTGTCATACCTGGTACCGCAGCGGCTGGTGAAGGCGTACGAGCGCGGGCTGCTCCGCCCCGAGGGCTGAGCGTTGATGCCGTCCGATCCCCTTGACCGACTGCCCGTCACGGTCCTGTCCGGATTCCTCGGCGCGGGCAAGACCACTCTCCTCAACCACGTCCTCGGCAACCGCGAGGGACTGCGCGTCGCGGTCATCGTCAACGACATGAGCGAGGTCAACATCGACGCCGCCCTGGTGCGGGGCGGCGAGGCGGCCCTGTCGCGTACCGAGGAACGCCTGGTCGAGATGACCAACGGCTGCATCTGCTGCACCCTGCGCGACGACCTGCTTCAGGAGGTCGACCGGCTGGCCCGCGAGGGCCGCTTCGACTACCTGCTCATCGAGTCGTCCGGCATCTCCGAACCCATGCCGGTCGCCGCGACCTTCTCCTTCGCCCGCGACGACGGCGCCACCCTCGGCGACCTCGCCCGCCTCGACACCATGGTCACGGTCGTGGACGCCGCGAACTTCCTGCCCGAGCTGGCAAGCGGCGACGAACTCGCCGAGCGCGGCCTGGACCAGTACGCGGACGACGAACGCACCGTCAGCGACCTGCTGATGGACCAGATCGAGTTCGCCGACGTCATCGTCCTGAACAAGCTCGACCTCGTCGACGAGGAGTCCGCCGACCGGCTGCGGGCCACGCTCACCCGCCTCAACCCGGCCGCGCGTCTCGTCCCGGCCATCCACGGCCGCGTGAAGGTGAGCGACGTACTGGGCACCCGGCTGTTCGACCTGGAACGCGCCCAACAGGCCCCCGGCTGGGTGCGGGAGCTCAACGGCGACCACGTCCCCGAGACGGAGGAGTACGGCATCTCCTCCACCGTCTTCCGCTCCGAACTGCCCTTCCATCCGGACCGGTTGTGGACGTTCGTGACCGAGGAACTCGACAGCGGCGCATGCGGACAGATCCTGCGCTCCAAGGGCTTCTTCACCCTCGCCAGCCGCCCGCACGT
Organism: Streptomyces sp. CoH27; assembly: GCF_020181035.1. Lineage (GTDB taxonomy): Bacteria > Actinomycetota > Actinomycetes > Streptomycetales > Streptomycetaceae > Streptomyces > Streptomyces camelliae. The sequence continues at coordinate 71,411 of NZ_JAIQYY010000004.1, read as the reverse complement.
GACGGGCCTGTGGTCTCAGGCCGGCTCCGTCGCGCGCTTCGAGCCCTCAGCCGCCCGCGACGCCGACAGCCCGGACGCCCAGGAACTGGTCTTCATCGGCACGCACCTGCACGGAGACGCACTGCACGCGGCGCTGACCGACTGCCTCATGGCCGACGGCGAGAGCCTGCCGCCCAGGGACCCGTTCCCCGCCTGGGACACCTACGGCATCGACGACACCTGCGACCACGAGCATCCCGAACTACTCGTGGCGGGCCCCTGAGGACCCCGGGCCGGGCGGCGAACGCAGCCACGGCGCCGCCCGGCCCGGTATGGACACCAAGAGCTCCGGACAAATGCGTTGGGCTGACCGGCCCCCGCTGATAGCGTCTGGGCAGCCGTGAGAGAACGCGAGGAGGTGAGACCCATGAAGGCTGTATCCCTGTGGGTGCTCCCCCATGTCGTCACGGTGGGCGATTGACGTAGGTGTCGCCGGGAGCGCCTCAACAAGGCATTCCTGTACTTCGCAGTGAGCTACCGCGACGCGGGCGGCGCGGAGATCAAGGCGCCAGTGTCCGTCCGCCGTGATGCCGGTGTCGCGCCGCCTGGCGCAGTCATAGCCCATCACAAGATCAGCCCGCCGTGCAGGTCGTCTGCGAAGCCAGCCGTGTCCGTGAGTCCGAACGCCACGCGCTGGAGCAGGAATCCGTGCAGCAGCCCCATCACCACGCGGGCTGCGCGGTCCGGGTCCATGGCGGCGGGCACCGTGCCCGCGGCCCGGCCGCGGCGCAGAGCGTCGGCGACAGTGGCGCGGACCTTTTCGAAGCCCTCCGCGGCCGGGCCGCGTACCTCGTCGTTGCGCAGCACCTCCGCCCACGTCTGCACGACGCAGCGCAGCAGTTCCTCCACTGCGACCTCGTGCCCCGCCGCGTCCTGCACCGTCTCGCCGCTGAAGGTGCCGAGCGCGGCGGCCACCAGTTCCGCGACGGACGGGGCGCGCGCGCTCTCGGCCAGCCGCTCAACCGGTTCGAAGATCAGCCGGAACGCGTCGCCCGCGATAGCGAGGATGATCTCCTCCTTGCTCGTGAAGTAGCGGTAAGGCGCGCCGGCCGAGACGCCTGCCTCCGCGGCGATGTCCGGCATAGAGGTCTGGTGGAACCCGTCGCGGGCGAAGCAGCGACGGGCCGCGGCGACGATCTCCGCACGCTTCGCCTCGCGGCGCTCGGCCGTGATGCGCGGCATGGTCGCCTCCTTCATCGTGAATGAACATTCATCTTGACAGCTCTACCGTTCCGGGAAGACTCTAAAAGTGAACGGTCATTTACGGAAGCGGGCCACTCCACGGACTCCCGGAGAGGAGATCCACTGATGAACACCGAGCTGAGCATCGGCGTCTACGCCTACGAGCACACCGAGGCACTGTTCGACGGCCGGGTCACGGTCGACGGGGTGGACGCGACGTTCGAGACGGCACCGCTCGTGTCGGACATCTTCCGCCGCGCCGTCGAGGGACACTACGACCTCGCCGAGTTCGGTCTCACCTACTTTCTGCGCACCTTCGACCTCGACGACACGCCGTTCCTGGCGCTGCCGATCCTGCCGAACCGCAACTTCCGCCACTCGGCGATCTTCGTGAACATCGCCGCCGGGATCGTGAAGCCGCAGGACCTGGCCGGCAGAAGCGTCGGCGAGTTCGCTCTCTACGGCCACGACGCCGGGATCTGGCCGAAGGGCATCCTGGCCGACGAGTACGGCGTGACCCCCGACCAGTGCCGCTGGGTCATCGGCGGCACCAACCACCCCATCCCCGCCTTCGACTGGGTCCCGCAGCCCGTCCCGGACGGCGTCGACGTGCGACACGCGGAGGACGGCCAGACCCTGGGCGCCATGCTCGAATCCGGCGAGATCGACGCACTGATCTCCGTCGACGTACCGCAGGCCGTGCTGGACGGCTCCCCGAAGGTCGCCCGCCTGTTCCCCGACTACGAGGCCGTGGAGCGCGACTACTACCGCCGCACCGGGATCTTCCCCCCGATGCACATCATCGCGATCCGCAGGGAACTGGCCCATCGGCCGGGCCTCGCACGGGCCGTGTACGACGCCTTCACGCAAGCCAAGGCACTCACCGAGCGCAAGTACCTCGACGACGCCACCAAGCAGCACATGAGCCTCATCACGCCGTGGTTCAGCACGCTGTTCGAGCAGAACCGTCAGCTGCTCGGCGACGACTGGTGGCCCTACGGCGTCGCCGCGAACCGCAAGGCCATCGACACCTTCTTGCGCTACCACCACGAGCAGGGCCTGTCGAAGCGAAAGCTGACGTGCGAGGACATCTTCGTGCCGGAACTCCTCGACACCTGAGTCGAGCGGCAACGGCGTTTCGGGCTCATCGATCCGAGAAGGCGAGACTGGCCGTCGTCACGGCCGCTGCCGACTGGCTATGACCAGCACTTTCGCAACAGGGCCTGCGGTACCCCGATGGCGGGAGCCTGACAGCCTTGGAACGGGCCCGGCGTGAGCAAGTCCGGCTCGCAGCCGCCGATCTGATCGAGGCCGGAGCCGGCGACCGGGAGGTGGCCCGACGGTTCAGGGTGACCCGGATGTCGGCGAACCGCCGGCGCAGGCGTTGGCCTCAGCAGGTCGGCAGACCCTGGCCTCCAGGGGCCCCGGCAGTGCCCGTTGCAAGCTCGACTCGGAAGACCTGCGCGCACTGGAGGCGGTGTGGGATGCCGGCCTCCGGCCGCCTCCGGCCGGCCCGACCAGTGCTGGATGCCGGCCCGGATCGCCGAGATCGTGCGCCGCCGGATCGGCGTCGAGTACACGGCTACCTCACCAGCCAGGTCCAGCAGGTGACCACGGCCGCAGACTGCCCGGTGAGCGCCACGACGATGTCGGTGAACTCCTTCCCCGTAAATGCGAACCACTCGGCCATCCCGAAGTTTGGTGAGGTTGGCCAGCGACTACCGTCGGCGCCGGACAGAGCCGTGGCCATCACTTGGAAGCCCCGTCCAGGATCCGCCGCGCCCTGCGCTCGACGAGGATCGGAATGAAGTCACGTACAGGCCGGTCCCTGAACGCGGCATAGGCCCCCGCCACGACCGCCGTGATCTCGTCAGGGCTGTGCGTCTCGCCGTAGGCGGCCTTCAGTCGCTCGTTGACGCCACGAATGGCCTCGTCCTCGCGGGGGTCGGTCGCCACGGCTCCCCCTCGCGTCAGCTGGTGGTCCTGTGTGGTCCAGATCATTGTCACGGTCCAGCACCGTGACGCGGCGGAAATTGCACACCGCGGGCGGTGCGTCCCCGGGCGGACACACCGCCTGATGGGCCTGCAGCGCGATGCTGACCAGGCTCATCAGCAGGTCGACGTCGCCATCACAGTCGACGTGCACGGTCACCCCCCGCGTATCAGGCCCCCGTCTACGCAGGCCCCCCGCCGGAGCAAGCCGACGGGGGTCCTGCCCCTGGCAGACACCGCATGTTCCAGGCCCCTGGCCGACTACCCACTCGGCGAATCGCCATCGCGTAGTGGGCACCGTCACGGAGCACGAGCCTCGCAACCCTCCTGGGGCGGCGGCCGTCAGGACGCGACGGGGCCTTGCAACGGGACTGCGAGTGCTTTCAGAGCCTGTTCCAGTCCATGCAGATGGGCCAAGGCTAGTTCGCCACCGGAAGGATGCGGTGTTGCAACCGCCGCATGACGCTCGCTTGGCGTGGCACCGGGCGTGACGAGTGCCTCCACTGCCGCCTCCACCCGCCAGCACGCTGCCGCAAGCCTCGCGTCGTGGGAAGCATCCGGATCCGCCGCGACCGATGCCAGGCCACGCACCTCCCGGGCACACCGGTCCAGCAGCTCGATCACCTGACGGGCCCGCGCTTTACGCGCCCGCAGCGGAGTGAACGGGTGCACCAGCGGCGCCAGCGACAGCCTCACCCTGCCCAACAGCAGCTCCAGTTCAGCGACATACCGGGCCGGATCCGCAGCCGGAGAGCCGGCCAAGCGGGCCGCAGCCTCAGAAGTGCACGCATGGACACAGTGCAGCGCTCGCTGGATCCACGCGTCAGTGGTGGCGTGCGTGGTCACCGGCAGTACCAACAGCACCGAGAGCCCCGCGCCGAGCGCCCCCACCCCCGTCTCCATCACACGCAGAGCAAGCAGCCCCGGAGTCAGCACCCCCAACAGGCCATACAACAGCCCGGCCATCACCGTCACCGCCAGCATCATCCACGTATACGACACCGCCGCCGTGTAGAAGATGCCGAACACGCAGACCGCGACAAGCGCCGCGGTGGGAGCACCAGCCCCATCCAGCGGCACAGCGATCACCAGGCCGATGGCGATACCGATCACCGTGCCCAGAACCCTGCGAAAGCCCCGCACCAGGGTCTCGCCCCGAGAGGTGGTGTTCACGAAAATCCACCACACCGCACCCACAGCCCAATACCAGCGCTCGTGCGACACCAGCTGCCCCACCAACAGAGCGAAAGCGCCGCCCGCCATCCCTTGGATCGCGTGGCGCGTGGTCACCCGGGCAAGACCTGAACCGCCCGGCGCCACCATCGCAACAGCGGGCGGCGACAGCCGCCGCTCGTAACACCACAGGCCAAAGCGCACCGCCGAGGACACCAACAGGGCAAGGGCCACCGCCGCATAAAGCTCCGGCAACTGGCCCGGCACCGCATGCAGGAACTGCGCCGCGAAAAACATCATGAACGCAAAGGTCCCCAGAGCGTGGCCCCGCGGCCCCCACCGGCGGGCATACATCCCCGCGCCGAGGACGGCAACAAAGGCCACGTCCCGCACCCACAGGAAATCGTGCAACACCGCCGCGAGAGCCAGCACCGGGAAGCCCGCCACCGGCAGCAGAGCCGTCGTGAATGCCTGCCCCCGCACCGACCCATCGGCCACCGTGAACAAGGCGAGCAGCGCGGCAAGCCCACCAGCGATCGCCGCCGGCAGCGACTGCATCGCCAGATCCGACACCGTCACCGCCAGACCGACACCCAGGACACCCCGCGCAGCACTGCGCAACCTCAGCCGCCCCGGATCCGGCGCGACGAACACCCGCTTCAGCACTGCTGCCCTCCCCTGGGAAACACCGGCACAGAAAAGGCGCCGCGGAGGTCCGCAGCGCCATCGACGTCTCCATGAGAGCACCACCCGGGTCAGTGGCTCAAGTGATGCCCGGATCGCTGAGCCATTGGCCCGGTTTCAGCCGCCCACCGGTACCCGCCGAAATGCCAACGGACCAGGTCGCGTGGCCTGCGCCCACACGGCAGGGCTGAGCCATTGGTACAGTCGTCCATCATGGCCGTGGACGAACTCGACACTCGCATCCTGCAGCTGCTCCTGGAGCAGCCGCGCACCAGCGTGCGCGAGTACGCCCGCGTTCTCGGCGTCGCCCGCGGCACGCTCCAGGCCCGGCTGGACCGCATGGAGCGGGACGGGGTGATCACAGGCACGGGCCCGTCCCTCTCCCCCGCCGCGCTGGGCCATCCGGTGCTGGCGTTCGTGCACATCGAGGTGACCCAGGGGCATCTGGACGACGTGGGGGACGCGCTGGCCGCCGTACCGGAGATCGTGGAGGCGTTCTCCATCACGGGCGGCGGGGATCTGCTCGCGCGGGTGGTGGGCCGGGACAACGCCCATCTGGAGGACGTCATCCAGAAGCTGATCAGCCTCCCGGGCGTGGTGCGCACCCGTACGGAGGTGGCGCTGCGCGAGCGCGTCCCGTACCGGCTGCTGCCGCTCGTGGAGTCGGTGGGCCGGGCCGCCCGCGGCTGACGCTGGGCATGCTGGCCGTATGAGCGATCTCGGCGCCCTCTCGGTCATCTTCGATCTCGATGGAACGCTGGTGGACAGCGAGCCGAACTACTACGAAGCGAGCCGGCAGATCCTGGCCGAGCACGGCGTCCCGGACTTCACCTGGGCGGAGCACGAGAGCTACGTCGGCGTCAGCACCCTGGAGACGGCGGCCCTGTGGCGTGAGCGCTACGGCCTGAGCGTTCCGGCGCGGGAACTGCTCGCCGAGCTGAATCCGCGCTACCTGGACCTCGCCCGCACCCGGACGCCGGTGTTCCCGCAGATGCGCGCCTTCGTGGAGCTGCTGGCGGCGGACGGGGTGCCGATGGCGGTCGCGTCGGGGTCCTCCCCGGAGGCGATCGAGGCGATCCTCGCGGGCACGGGACTGGACGCGTATCTGCGCACGGCGGTGTCCGCCGAGGAGGTCGGGCACGGCAAGCCCGCCCCCGACCTCTTCCTGGAGGCGGCCCGGCGCCTCGGCGCGGACCCCGCCGACTGCGTGGTTCTGGAGGACGCGGCCCCGGGCGCGGCCGCCGCCCACGCGGCCGGGGTGCGCTGCATCGCGATCCCGTACGTGGCGGCCCAGGCCGACGCCCCCGAGTTCGCCACGGCAGCCCTGCTGCTTCGGGGAGGGCAGCGGGAGTTCTCGGCGCGGTCGGTGTACGCCTGGCTCCGGGAGACCGCCGCCCGCGCCCGCTGAACCCTCGTCCGGAACCCTCGTTCGGGTCAGTGCGGGGACGGACTGCCGGCGGCGCCGCACGACCGTCCCGCCGTGCGGGGTGGGCTGTGACTCCGTAGCGTGATCGCATGACCACAGACCAGGCCGGAGCGGTCGCCGACGACCGGCGGTGGAAGGCGCTCGCCGTCTGCCTGACCGCGGCCTTCATGACGCTGCTGGACACATCGATCGTGAACGTGGCCCTGCCCTCGGTGGAGCACGGGCTGCACGCCGACGAGGCGGACCTGTCGTGGGTGATGTCCGGTTACGCTCTCGCCTTCGGCCTCTGTCTCGTCCCGGCGGGGCGGCTCGGGGACATGCGCGGGCGGCGCCAGACCTTCCTGACCGGGCTCGCCCTGTTCACGCTGGCTTCGGCGGCCTGCGGGCTGTCGTCCGGGGCGGCCTGGCTGGTGCTGTTCCGACTGGTCCAGGGCGCGTCGGCGGGGCTGATCGCGCCGCAGACCTCGGCACTGATCCAGCAGATGTTCCAGGGGCCGGAGCGGGCCCGTGCGTTCGGCATGATGGGCAGCACCATCGGGATCTCCACGGCGGTCGGCCCGCTCGCGGGCGGCCTGCTGATCCAGGCGGCCGGCGGTCCCGACGGCTGGCGCTCGGTCTTCTACGTCAACCTGCCCGTCGGGGCGGCCGTCTTCTGCGCGGCGCTGCGGCTGCTGCCCCGCACCCCCGGCTCGCCCGGCAGGCGCGAGTGCTTCGACCTGACCGGTGTGCTGCTGCTCGGCTCGGGTGTGCTGGCCCTCATGCTGCCGCTGGTGCAGAACCAGCAGTGGCACGGGCGCCTGAAGTGGGTCCTGCTGCCCGTCGGCGCCGGTCTGCTGGCCGCGTTCTGGGCGTGGGAGCGGCACCAGGAGCTGCGCGGCCGGGCCCCGTTGATCGACCTGGGGCTGTTCCGGCTGCGCTCCTTCTCGCTCGGCGCGCTGCTGAGCCTGGTGTACTTCGCCGGCTTCACGACGTTGTTCTTCGTCTACACCCTCTTCCTCCAGAACAGCAGGGGCTACGGCCCGTTGGCGGCAGGCCTGTCCTCGATGCCGTTCGCGCTGGGCGCGGCGGCCGGCGCCGCGGCCGGGGGCCGGCTGGTGCTGCGGTTCGGGCGCCGGCTGGTCATGGCCGCGCTGGGCACGGTGGCGGTGGGCATGCTCGGGGTCGTCACGGCCGTGCAGTTCGCGCCGGGGCGGGCCGTGGCCTGGGGGGTCGCGCTTCCCCTGCTCGTCGCGGGCATCGGCTCGGGCCTGACCATCTCGCCGAACACCACTCTCACCCTGTCCCGTGTGCCGGTGGGGCGGGGCGGGGCGGCGGGCGGGGTGCTGCAGACGGGCCAGCGCATCGGCTCGGCGGCCGGCATCGCCGTCGTGGGCTCGGTGTACTTCGCCCACCTGGCCCACGGGGGCAACCCTGCCACCGCCCTCCAGCTCGGCCTCCTCACCTCCGTCGCCATCATCCTGCTGGCCCTGCTCCTGGCCTACGCCGACCTGCGGGAACGGCGCGCCCATCCGGAGGGCGGGAGAAGAACGGAGGCGGCGGCTCGGCAGGGGTCGTAGGGGTGGCGTGTGGGCGGGCGACCAACCGGCGGGACCGGTACGTGCCTACGCGCGCCCCTACCGCCGCCCTCGGCCTACGACTTCCGGCGCGGTTTTCCCCGTTTCGGCGTCGGCTTGCCTCCTGCCGTGCGGGGGCGTGGTGTGCGGCCCGGTGACTTCGGTTGCTGCTTCTGGCGGGTGCCCGTGCTCTCGTTACGCGTGCGCTTCTGTTCCGCCGGAGGCTTGGTGCGGCCCCGGGTGCTGTTGACGGTGCGGCCGCGGACGATGCCGATGAAGTCCTCCACCAGGTCGGTGGTGGCCTCCTCCGGCCAGGACAGGGCGACGCTCGACTGGGGGGCGTCGGTGACCGGGCGGTAGGTCAGGTCCTTGCGGTGGTGGAGGCGGGCCAGGGACTGCGGGACGAGCAGGAGGCCGACGTTCGCAGCGACCAGTTCGATCGCGTCCGATGTCGTGGCGGGGCGCTCGAAGGCCGGCTCGCCGGGCGGGCTGTCCCAGTCGAAGACGTCGTCCAGGGGGTGGAAGAGCACCTCGTCGGCGAGGTCGGCCAGGGTGATCTCGTCCGCGGCCGTGATCAGGTGATCCTTGGGGACCACGACCACCGTGGTCTCCGTGTAGAGCGGGATCGCACTGAAGAACGTACGGTCCACGGGAAGCCGTACGAGACCCACGTCGGCCTCGCCCGCGCGCAGCACACCGGGCGCCTCGGCGGCCGGGACCTGGACGAGGGTGAGCGGGACGTCCGGCAGGCGCTCGTTCCAGGTCTTCACCCATTTGGCGGGCGTCACTCCGGGGACGTACGCGAGCCGGAACGACGGTGATTCCTGCGAGCCTGTCACCGGGCCAAGGTTACCGGCCGTGGCCGGTCCGGACGGCACCGGCCGTGGTCGGCGGCCCGGCACACGGCCGATACCCTTGACCTCATGAGTTCGCAGCAGAGCACCCAGACGATGAAGCCCGCGACCGCGGCGAAGAAGCTGGGTGTGTATCTCCCCGCCACCCCCGCCTCGTTCCAGGAGGGCGTCGTCACGCGCGCCGAGCTGAACGAGCTGCAGGCGAACCCGCCTCAGTGGCTGAGCGAGCTGCGCAGCAACGGCCCGCACCCGCGTCCGGTGGTCGCCGCGAAGCTCGGTGTGTCCATCGCCGGTCTCGCCCGCGGCGGGGTCACCGAGGCACTGACCACCGAGCAGATCGAGGCGCTCAAGCAGGAGCGGCCGGAGTGGCTGGAGAAGGAGCGCGCCACCCAGGCCGAGGTCCGCAAGGAGGCCGCGCGGATCAAGAAGAGGAACGCCGAGCGCGCCGAGCAGGCGCAGCACTGACCCACCGGGCGTCCGCGCTCCACCGCTCCACCGACGCCCCCATCGCCGATCCGTACGGCGGTGGGGGCGTTGTCGTGCCGTCGGCGTGCTTGTGGGTGATCCATGGCAACGATGGGAGGCATCATCGAAGGAGGGGAGACCATCAGCGAGGAGTGGCGATGAGGTTGTCGTTCCTTGAACCCCTCTACGCGGAACCGGGCCCGTTCGCCTCCGTGTACCTGAACACCTCCCGAAACGTCGAGCATCCCGAGCGGGCGATCGCGCTGCGCTGGCGTCGGCTGCGCGAGAGTCTGTCCCGTCAGGGCGCGGACCGGGCGCTGCTGAACGTACTGGAGGAGGTGGTCGGCGCCGACACGGAGGTGCCGGGGGTGCACGGTCAGGCCATCTTCGCCGCCCACGGCACACTCGTCCTGGACGGGGAGCTGCCCAGGCCGCCCGAGCACGACTCCGCGCGCTACAGCACCCTGCCGGACGCGATGCCCCTGGTCACCCAGCACCTTCCGGAGATCCCCTACATGGCCGTAGTCGTCCACTACGGCGGCCTTCCGACCGCCGAGACCCACGGCTGGGTGACTCTGGAGGCGGAGACCGGCACCTGGCCCGCGTCCACCGTCACCCCGGGTGAGCGGCTGCACCGCAGGGTCGCGGTGGCGACCTGGCACCGCGCCTGCCTCCGGCTCGGTCACCGGCTGGACGAACGGGCGCGGCGCGCCCATGCCGACGCCGTCGTCGTGGGCGGGGACGAGTGGGCGTGCAACGTACTGATCCGCCGTCTGCCGCACACCCTGCGGGACAAGGTCGTACGCGTGGGCGGCCGGACCCCCACCGACACCGGACGCGCCCTGCTGGAGCCGCAGCTCGACGGCGTCTTCCGCGGCCGCATGGCCGCGCACGACCGGGAGCTCGTGGACATCTTCATCGGCCGGCGTGCTCTGGACGGACCCATGACGGACGGGCTGGCCGCCACCGTCGCCGCCCTCCAGCGCGGCCAGGTCGCGGCACTGCTGCTGAACCGACCGCCAGGGTCTTCGCTGCGGCTCTGGTCGGGCTCCCAGCCGACTCAGCTCGCCCTGACCGAGGCGGAGCTGATGTCCTTCGGCGTGCGGGCCCCGCGCGAGGAACGCGCCGACGAGGCCCTCGTACGGGCCCTCGTCGGCACCGGTGCCGAGCTGGTCGTCGTACCGGAGAGCGAGCTGAGGCTGTACGAGGGCGTGGGCGCCCTGCTGCGGTACACCGACCCGGGGACCCCGTCCTGACGCCGACGCGCTGCGCCTCCCGGATCACGGGGCGCCCCTGGCGCCCGACCGTCCCGAATCGCGCCGCGCGCTGGACACTCCGACACTGGGCTGGAGCGGCGGACGGGGCACATGGACAGGAGCAGGAGCGGCGTGGCGGAGACGGACGTTTCGATCACCCCGCCCAGGACCTGGGCGGCAGGCGGGCCGGCGGCGGCCGACCCGCTGCGGTACTCCTTGCAGCGGACGGCGGTCCGCCGTACGACACTGACGCTGCTCAGCCTCAACCAGACCAAGGGCTGCGCCTGGCCGGAACCGGACCCCGCTCACCGGCACCGCAACGAGTACTGCGGGTGCGGCGGCGAGCACGATCACGCCGCGCGGCTTCTGGAACGCACCATGACCGGGGCCGCCGGCGCCACCGCCACGGCCCCGCGGTCCGATGGCCCATGAAGGGACCCCCGAGGACCTGGTCCGCGCGGCCCACGCCGCGGGCGTGACCGACGCACGTCTCCTGGAGGCCGTACGGAGCATCCCCCGGGCGGAATTCGTCCCCGCGGACGAGGTGGCATCCGCGTACCGGGACACGCCCGTTCCGCTCCCCCACGGGCAGGTGACCACCCAGCCGTCGCTGATCGCCATGATGGTCTCCGCTCTCGGCCTCACCGGAGAGGAACAGGTCCTGGAGGTCGGGACCGGATACGGCTGGCAGACCGCGCTGCTGGCCCGCTTGGCCGCGTACGTCGTCAGCGTCGAGCGCTGGCCCGACCTGGTCGACGAGGCCCGGCTGCGGCTTGCCGGGCAGGGCGTCGGCAATGCCGAGGTCGTACTCGGCGACGGGACCCTCGGGATGCCGACCCGTGCCCCGTACGACGCCGTCATCGTCTGCGCGGCCTTCCCGCGCGTGCCTGAGCCGCTCGTGGCTCAGCTCCGCACCGGTGGCCGGCTGGTCCAGCCGATCGGGCAGGGCGGGCAGGAGCGTGTCGAGCTGTACGAGCGGCGGGCCCACGACCTGGTGCGCCGCAGGACGGTCACCGCGGCCCGGTTCGTCCGGCTGTACGGCGCCCATGGCTATGACGAGCGGTGACGCGCTCAGCGCTGATAGGTCCCGACCAGGGTGCCGGAGGCCAGCTCCCTGCCCTTCAGGGCACGGTGCACGTCGTCGGCGCCCGGGTGGTCGTGCAGCGGCAGCGGTTCGGACAGGGCGTACAGGCGGAAGAAGTAGCGGTGCGGCCCGTGCCCCGGTGGAGGCATCGGCCCTCCCCAGCCCACGCGGCCGAAGCCGTTGGGCCACGGCAGGCCCCCCTGGGGCTCCTGGCCCTCCGCCGCCCCGGTGGTCCCCGGATCGATGCCGGTCACCAGCCAGTGCAGGAAGGTCGTCCCCGGCGCGTCCGGGTCCTCGCACAGGAGCACCAGCTCCGTGGCCTCGTGGGGCACCCCCGACCAGGCCAGGGGCGGTGAGATGTTCTCGCCCTCCCCGCTGTACCGACGGGGGATCACCGTTTTGTCGTCGAACGCGGTGCTGCTGAGTTCAATTCCGCTCATGCGCGCGGCCATACCCGCGAACGGCGGCACCGGCACCGGTCCGCACCCCAAAACCCCCGCTCGGCCGAGCCCACCCGGGCCGCCTGGGGCAGCGGGGGGGGAAGATGGCGGTGTGCCGATGAGGATCCTGCTGGAGGGCCGCCCTGGCGCGGGCAAGACGACCGCCCTGCGGCGGCTCGCCGCGCTGCTGCCCGCCCACGCGGCCACCGGCTTCACCACGGAGGAGATCCGGCAATCCGGGGCCCGCGTCGGTTTCGCCCTGGAGACCCTGGCAGGCCGACGGGAAGTGCTCGCCCATGTCGACCTTCCCGGTCCGCCGCGGGTGGGGAAATACGGCGTCGACACGGGCGTCATGGAACGACTGGCGCTGCCGTCGCTTCGGCCGGCAGCAACCGAGGTGGCGACAGGGCGGCTGGTGCTCATCGACGAGCTGGGGCGGATGGAACTGGCGTGCACGGCGTTCCGGCACGCGGTCGACGCGCTGTTCGTCGCAGAGATCGACGTCGTCGCCACGGTCCACACGCACCGCGATCCGTTCACCGACGCCCTCAAGCGGCGCGCCGACATCGAGGTCGTCCAGCTCACTCCGGCAAACCGGGACGTCCTTCCGGGGCAGCTCGCGGCCCGGCTGCAGCAGCCCGGGACGCACGGAAGGCCTCCCTCTCACGGATGAGAGACCGGCCTCCGACCTGCTGACAGCCGGGCCGGGGCGACACGATGTGAGGTCGCCCGGCGCCCACGACCAAGGGTCAGTGCCTGCCCACCGAGTACAAGGATCTTGCCAGGGTCGTGCACCGCCCGCGGTTTGCGCCGCGGCTGGGGCGCCGCCGACAACGCGGCGGGAACATGCCTCGCGCTGGGGCGATGCAACCGGACCGTAAACGAGCACCAGCATCCCAGCGCACGTGCTCCATGGTGACCTCCGGCCGTCCCCGGGGACGAGGACCTTGTTCCTTCAGCTTGGGCTGAAGCCGGCTGCGACCGGTTCGAGGCTCAGATCGAATTCATGCTGGACTTCACCGCGCCCCGCTCAGGGCGGGCCATCTCAGCGCCTGCCGCTCCGGCGACGCGGATCCCTGCGCAGCTCGGCGATGGTGCGCGGGCCGAGTCGGCCAGCACCTGCATCAGGTGCTGCCTCCCACATCAGCGAGGGCATTCCATGAGTGATCGCGACTGGTCCACCGAGGTGACCGATCCCGAGACGATCCGGACAGTCCTGGGCTCCCCACCGCCACCGCTGAGCGACTCCAAGCCGACGTCCGTTCTCGTCGACGAACGCGAGGCTTCGGCCACCTTGAGGTTCTTCGCCTTCGCCGTCCCGGCCGGTGCCGCGCACCTGTGGCAAGCGCGAGGACACAACGCGATCGAGTCCGTCCTGGTCTGCATCGGCGTGAAGAACTTCGAGGTGGACGGCTGGTCCGGCCGGCCCACGACCGTCGCCGCCCCCGCAGGGACAACGGTCGTGCTCGCCGGCCGAGGGTCCGTTCACGGAGATCCCGGCAGACGCCGGCTACCAGGGAATGGGCACGCAGACGGGCGGACGCGTGGTGACACCTCCACACCGCACGTTCAAGTCTGGTTGTCGCCGGCCCGGAGGGTGGCGACGACTGCGGCGGTGAGCGCGGCGAGCAGCACCACCGTGACCGCTGTCAGCGTACGAGCGGTGCGGCGGTTCACCGGTGCGGCGGGGTGGTCGGGCACGGGCTCGGCGGACCGAGGAGCCGGCCAACGCGTCAAGGCGCTGTCGGTCATGAGGGAGGGCGGCTCTCGGTGATCGGGGCCTGTGTGTCGGGGTGCTCCGCGTGCGGGCGGCGCAGTTCGACGAACGGGCGGCCCTCGGCCGTCCACCGGCCGGTCTGGATCCAGCCGGCGGAGCGTGCGGCGTACAGCAGCGCGGTGGTACCCAGTCTGGCCCAGGAGAAGGGCCGGCCGTGGTGACCGTGGGCGTCCTCGACGCGGACGGTGAGGCGCGCGTCCACGTCCTGCGGGGCGGCCTCGGCCAGCAGGAGCCCGCCGGGGGCGGCCAGTTGGCGCAGGCGGCGCAGCAGGGCGACGGGATCGCCGCCGATGCCGATGTTGCCGTCCAGCAGCAGTACGGTGCCCCAACGGCCTTCGCCCGGGAGGTGGTCGAAGACGGACCGCCGGATGGCGGCACCGCCACTGCGCCGGGTCCGCTGCACGGCGTCCCGGCTGAGGTCCACGCCCAGCGCCGGTACGCCACGGGCGGCCAGTGCGGCCACCAGGCGTCCCGGTCCGCACCCCACATCCAGGACGGAGCCCGTACATCGGCGCAGCACGGTGGTGTCCGCCCCGTCGGCAGGTGCACACCAACGCTCCACGTCCAGCGGCAGCGTGTGCTCCTCGCCGAAGCCGTCGGGGTAATCAGAGTGTGACAGGCGGCGCAGGAACAGCGGGCCGCGTCCGGTGCGCAGAGCGTGGGCGTAGGGATCGTCGGTCCACGGGGCGCCCGGTGACCCGGGCGTGGCGGGCTCGGCGGGCCTCGGCAGGTGTTTCCCGGCTGCACCTGCCGTCGGGGGCTTCGACCGGAGCTCGGTCGTGACCGCGTCCGGCCACTCGGCCACGGCCGTGTCCGTGCCGACTGCGGTCCCGGTCATCGGGCCACCTCCGCCGGCGAGTTGAGGACGGCGGCGGAGCTGGAGCCCCGCGCACAGCGGGCGGCGGCCTCGGCGGCGTCGGCAGCGGTGTCCCCGTCGCGCAGTACCGGCAGGTCGGCCACCGCCAGCCCTGCCTCGGTCATGCGGTCGCGCTGGATCGCGCCCGTCCGGGCCGTCGACATCGGCACCCCACGGACCAGGGCGCCGGCCCGGGCGGGATCGGTAAGGCCCAGCACCCGGAAGCCGCCGTCCGCGGCCGGACCGGACCAGGCGTCGTGGCCGGCCCGGCCGACGCCGGCGATCATGTCGGCGGTCAGGTGCGGGGTGTCCATGCCGACCAGGAGTGTCGGTCCGTCGCAGTGCGCGAAGGCGGCGGCGATCCGCTCGTCCAGGCCGCCGGAGCTCTGGGCTACGACGTCGTAGCCGGGTGGCAGCCACGGGCCGGGGGTGCCGTCGAGGGCGAGGACGCGGCGGCGTGCGGGGGCTTTGAGCACGGTGTGGAGAGTGTCGGCGAGGGCGGCCGCCTCCTGCGGTGTGCAGGGCGGGGTGAGCCGGGTCTTGACCCGGCCGGGCACGGGTTCCTTGGCGATCACCAGCAGGGTCACCGGGGTTCGGACGCTCATCGTTCGCCTCCTCGCACGCCGGCGCCGACGACCTCGGGGACGGTGACGGGCGCCTCGGCGAGCACGGCACGCATGTCCTGCACGGCCTGCCAGGTGCCCCGCCAGGTGCCGGTGACTTTAGAGCGGCCGGTTCGCGGGTGGTAAGACACGTCCCTCTCCGTCACCCGCCAGCTGGCGTCGGCACCGCGCACCACCATCTGGAGCGGGTAGCCCGAGCGCCGGTCGGTCAGGTCCAGGGCGAGCAGGGCCTCGCGGCGGGCGGCGCGCATCGGGCCGAGGTCGTGCAGGCGTACCCCGGTGCGCCTGCGGACGAGCCGGGCCGGCTCCAGGTTGGCCAGGCGGGCGTGCGGAGGCCATGCCTTGGGGGTGGTGGGGCGCCGTCGGCCCAGCACAAAGTCTGCGGTGCCGTCGAGGACAGGTGCGGCGATGCTCGGCAGCAGGCCGGGGTCGAGGGAGGCGTCACAGTCGCAGAAGCAGACGACGTCGGCCGTGGCGGCGGTCAGGCCGGCGTGGCAGGCGGCGCCGAAGCCACGCACCGGCTCGGACACCACGTGGGCGCCGAGGGCGCGGGCGATGTCCGCCGAACCGTCGGTGGAGCCGTTGTCGACGACGATGGCGCGCCAGCCGGACGGAATCCGGTCGAGCACCCAGGGCAGGGCCCCGGCCTCGTTCAGACAGGGCAGCACCACGTCGACCTGGGAAGAGGAAGAGGGGGGAGTCTCGATCACCCCACTCACCCTACGAACGAAAAAAGGACATAAAGGACTTGCTGTCCTTACGGATCTCTGACGTCGGCGGCACTCCTTACGGACCTCTGACGTCCCCCGTCACACGCGCCGACAGACGAGGGCAGACGAGGGACAGTGCGAGACTCGCCACCGTGAAACGCGTACTGGTCGTGGACGACGACCCGACCGTCTCCGAGGTCGTCGCCGGATACCTGACCCGGGCGGGCTTCGCCGTCGACGTGGCCGCCGACGGTCCCTCCGCCGTGGCCGGCGCGACCGCACAGCCACCGGACCTGATGGTCCTGGACCTCATGGACCCCGCAGCTCGCCGGGCCACCCGCGCAGGGAACGAACTGGCGCTGACCATCAGGGAGTTCGACCTGCTGGAGTTCTTCCTGCGCCATCCCGGGCGGACCATGCTGCGTGACATCTTCCTGATCGCCGTGTACGCGGGAGAGGTCGGTGCGGGTGAATTGCAGCGGCAGGCTCCTGGGCAGGGTCAGGTCCGTCTGCATCATCAGCGTCGCGCTGGTCGCCACGTCGATCGGCGCGCCCACGCACGGTGTGTCCTCGGCGTTGCGGGCCGCCGTGCCCGGATCGACCAGGTCCGAGCGGAGCGACGGCGGGCGCAGCAGCAGGGTGGTGTCGGAGAGGCCGCCTTCCATGCTCGCCCTCAGCATGCCGCCGCCTCCTCCCGAGGTGCCGCCGAAGATCACGCAGTCCTTGGCCGCAGGGGCCAAGGGGCATTGGGGGCGGCCGGAATTCGGCGCTACGGTTCCGGCACCTGCATCAGCCGAGGAAGCTCACCCGGACCTTGCGCTCGGGATTGTCCCTGTTCGTATCGGCCGGACTCCGTCAGGACAACCCCGCGCGCTGCGGCTCCGCGTCCTTGTCACCCCTCCGCCGGAGGTGGGGACGGTTTGGAGCCGTGGGGCGCGGAGTCGGGGAGGAAGAAGTCCAGGAGGGCTTCGCGGACGGGGTGGTGCTGGCGGGCCGGGGCCGACGTCGCGGAGTCCTGCGCGCGGGGCTGGGGTACGGGATCGGCCGCGGGGGACGGCGGCTTCGACGGCATCGCCGAGATCTGGTCCGAGGACGGAGTCAGGGGCGTCTCTTCGGCGGTCGGGGCGGAGGCGGACGCGACCGGCACCGACAACAGTTCCCGGACGATCTCCTCCGCGTGCTCGTGGCGCGGGCGCATGTCGGAGACGCTGATGCCGTAGGGGGCCAGGACGCGCGGGAGGAGGGAGTCCTCCCACTGCTGGATGCGGCGAGGGCCCGGACAGGACTTGGGGATGGGAGTCCAGGGGCTCGGCGAACCGAGGAGAGTGTGGTGGGCCAGGCCGGGGTCGGCAGCCGTACGGCAGGCCCGGTGGGCGATGGCGGGGTGGGTGCGCATCAGCCACCAGTGGAGGCGGATCAGGGCGTCCAGCTGGGCGTCCGTCCAGGGCTCGGAGACGTGCCCCTCCGTCGTGATGGACACCGCGCCGGTGCCGTCGGAGCGGAGGTTGGCGCGGTACGCGGAGTCGGCGGGGGTGGACGTGTCCAGCCACTGGGTGATCTTCCCGGTGGCGGAGACACCGAAATGGCTCCAGCCGCGGGCATCGGGCCGGCGGAAGCGGATGTCCGCGGCGGAGAGGGTCGCGTTCGCCGTGTGGACGATGATCTGGGTCGGCTGGAGGGGCGAAGGCGGCTTCGGCCCGGCGAGCAGCCGGACCGAGGCGAAGGGGCAGAGGGGCACGTCAGTTCTCCTCAGCTCTCCTGGGCGTCCGCGTTCAGGTCGGAGAGCGGTGTGGCCAGGGGGTAGAAGACGCGGCGGAGGTCGGAGTGGGAGTTCTCGCCGGTGATCCAGGCCAGCGGGGCGTAGTGGACGTCGATGCCGAGCGGGTGTCGCAGGAGGGGGTCCCCGGCGGCGTTGGCCGGCCACTCGACGGCGCCGGTGACGGTGCGGGTCGGGACCAGCCAGAAGTCGCCGGGTCGGTAGGAGCTGCCGGGGTTGAAGTAGACCTGGAGGCCGTCCTCCAGCTCCAGCCAGGTGCCCTCTTCGACGGGCAGGGCGCCGCCGTCGGTGCGCGGGCGGTGGCCGGGGGTCCCGGTGGAGGCGTGGTCCCAGCGGCGCAGGAAGGGGTGGCGCTCGGGCAGTGCGCCGATGCCGGGGAGCGGCTCGGCGGAGAGGCGGACCCGGCGGCCGGGAAGGTCGATTTCCTCGACGCGCAGCAGGGGGGCGGGCTCGCCGCGGCTGAGGTAGGCGGAGTCGCAGACCTCGACGCGGTCGCCCACGTCCAGGGTGAGCTTGTCGTCGTCACCGAGGGTGGACAGCGCGACCCAGGTGCCGTCGAGTTCGGCGATCGGGAAGGTGACGCTGCCGTTCTCCCTCGACCACTTGAAGGTCGCGCCCCGCTCGGCCGTTCCGCCCTGGTGGATCTCGATGCGGTAGAGCTGGTTCTCCGGGCCGCGGTAGCGGGCGTCGGGCCGGACCAGGCAGGGCTCGTCCGCCGCTCCCTCCGGCCGCTCGGCGCGGGCGGCCAGGAGGGCGGTGGAGCGCTGGGCGTCGACCCAGTGGTAGAAGGCGTCGCGCACGGTGGCGGCACCGCCGTCGCCGACCTCCAGGTCCTGGGCGGAGAGGGTGAGTACCTGCCAGACGGTCTTGACGCGGGCAGCCGTGTCGGGCATGGCGGCGCCGAGCGCGACCTCACGGATCTCGGGGTCCTCGACGGCGGTGACGCTGCGGTCCCAGACCTTCAGGTACGCCAGGAAGGGGAAGGAGGTGGGGAGTTTGTCGCCCGGCAGCTCGGGGTCGCGGTAGGCGTCGGGCTGGTTCCAGTACGACCAGGTGGCGGAGGTGGGGGACGGTATGACGCCGTCGCTGTCCGCGCCGTCGCCATCCAGTGGCCGCGGGCCGCCGCTGGGGACGGCCGGGGCCGGCTGGGGGCGCGTCGCGTCGACCTGGATGCCGTCGACGTAGTAGCGGCCGGCGCCGATGGCGAGGTCGGGGTGGGTGCCGTTGACGTAGGTGATCTCGAAGCCGGGGCCCTCGCCGGGCCGGTCGCCGGGCCTCTTGCCGGGCCCGCCGTCGGTGCCGATCAGGTCGCGGGCCAGGGTGCGGGAGCGGAACAGCTCGATCGCCGCCTGCTCGTTGGCGTCGGCGTCCAGTTGGACACGGCCCTGCTGGGCGAGCACCGCGGAGTAGTGCTTTCCGGGCTGGTGGGTCAGGCGCGAGAAGTCGCCGTACATGGTCCCCTTCAACTTTCTTGTGCTGGTGCGCCGATGGGTGGGTCTGCGTCCGCGTCCACGTCTGGTGGCCGACGGGCGTCAGGTCACGAAGAAGACGCCCGCGTCGGTGCCGGCCGGGGCGAATTCCGCCAGACGGGCGCGGAGGTTGTCCGTGCGCTGCGGCTGGAAGAGGTCGTGGAAGGCGCCCTGCTCGGAGCGGTCGGCGGCGCCTCGGGCGATCTCCGGGGCGCAGCCGCGAGCGAGTTGGGCGTAGGCCGGGGTGCCGTAGCGGAGGCTGGTGAAGCGCGGGCGGACCCGGTCGCTCTCGGCGGCGGCCCGTGCCGGGGCGTCCGCCTGTGGCAGCCGGCCGCTCTCGACGAGTTCCTGGACGGCCTCGCGGACCAGGTCCGGCTGGCAGCGGTAGCGGCGCGGGGTGCGCGAGCCGGGCGGCACGTAGCTGAAGCGGAGGCAGCCGACCGAGCGGCGGGCGACGTTCATCCGGCCGGTGAAGACACAGTCCTCGGCGATGTCGACGGCGTGCGTGTGCACCTCACCGATCACGGTGGTGCGGTAGGCGTGCAGGACGGCGTGGGCGTGGCGGCAGTCGGGGGCGGAGAGCGCCTCCAGGCCGGAGGCGGTGGCGTCCAGGATGCTGTCGGCGATGTGGATCGGCAGCGGGTCGTCGTCGACCTCGTCGCCGACGACCTGGATGGTGCCGAGGATCGACCGCTCGATCTGGACGCAGGCCGTGGTGCGGTCGAGGACCAGGCTCGGCTCCTCGGGTGAGTGCGGTGCACAGCGGTCGGTGAGTGACCAGCCGGGCACCAGGGTGCAGTGCCGGATGACCAACTCGCCCAGTGGGCCGGTGACGTTGACGCCGCGGCCGGTGATGAGAAGGCCGTCGAGGACCATACGGCCGCCCGGGACCTCCCTCGAACCACTGCCGGTGCCGCGGATGTTGAGGGCGTCGGGGCGGTTGCCGTACCAGTCGAGCAGGCGGATCACCGGGCGGGTGCCCTCGGCGGCGCGCAGTTCGAGGCGGTCCTCGGGGTCGAGGGCGAAGTCCAGCTGCTCCTGGTAGGCGCCGCTGTGGGTGATCTGGATGATCGCCTCGGCCCCGGCCCTGCCCTCGGACTTGTCGGTGCGCCACTGCTGGTAGGCGTCGGTGATCCGCTCGAAACGGCGGCCCGGGCCGACCCGGTAGACGGCGGCCTCGGGCGGGGTGACGCGGTCGCGCGGGTACTGGCCGCCGCCCATGTCGTCGGAGAACGCGTGGTGATAGCTGGCCCAGACGCCGCGCGTGGGCGCCGAGCGGGCGCCGAAGGCGATCCGCCCGAGCTCGGGGTCGACGGCGACCTGGCCGTACCTGGGCCGGTAGTGCCAGCCGGAGAGGTCGGCCACCACGATGTCGGAGAGCGGGACGGGGGTGAAGTCGTCGTCGCGCCAGATGGTGAAACTCTTGCCCGGACCGTAGAAGTCGCTGAGCCGGTCGGCCAGTTGACGACGCGTTATGTATCCGGGCACGTTGTCGAAGGTGGCGATGTGCGTCGCCGAGGGCTCCGGCTCGGGGAGGGTGACGAGCGGGGTGTCGTTGCCGAGGATGGAGAAGGTGTAGTGGTTGCGGGCCCGGTCGAGGCAGTAGGCCGGGCCGCGGGAGATCGCGTACGGCTTGAGACGCCAGACGAAGAGGCCCACGCCGGCCGGGGTGACTCCGCCCTGGCGGCGGGTGGCGGCGGCGCGGCGGACGTCGGCGGTGCGGGCCGAGGTCTCGAAGGGGCTGCCCAGCAGGTCGAGGGCGGCGCCGTCGCGGAGGTCGGCGAGGCGGCCACGGCGCAGGCGGCGGCGGTCGGCGGACGTCTCGTCGGCCCGCAGGAGGCGCACCGGCTGGGTGGTGGCCAGGAGCCGGGAGAACTCCACCGCGCGGGCCGGCCAGTCGGCGGTGGAGGCGCTGATCTCCTCCAGCACGGCGAGTGTGCCCTTGCGGCGGCGGTCCGCGACCGTGTCGGCCACGTCGCGGCGCGGGGCGAGGCGGGCGGCCAGGCCGGGGTCGGTGCTCAGCATGTCCTGGTACCCGGGAAGCACCTGGTAGCCGACGAGGTCCCCCAGGTAGGGCAGGACCCAGTCGGCGGCGGTCTCCACGAACCAGTCGTCGTAACTCTGCTCGACGGAGGTGCGGATCAGGTCGATCTGCTCGGAGATGACCGCGAGCAGGGCACGCAGCGGCTCGCCGGACCGGGCGTCGCGGATGCGGTACCAGTCCGGGAGCAGGTCGAGCAGGCCGTCGGGGTCCCGGCTCATGCGGAGGCCTCCTTGAGGATCAGGGTGTCCGGCAGGTCCGGGGAGAGCACGGCGAGCTGCGCCGGGCGGATCCCGCGGAAGACGACCACGCTGCGGGGCGGCAGCAGGGGCTGGGTTCCGGTGAGGTCGGGGTTGAGGCGGAGCAGTTCGACCAGGGAGATCCCGTACTGGGCCGCGATGTCGGTCAGGGTCTCCCCCGCCGGGTCGGTCACCCGGTGGCGTTCGATCCGGTGGCGGGCGGGCTGCGCCGCCACCACGTCCTGGGGGACGGTGAGTCGGTCGCCGAGCCGCTCAAGCCCTTGGGGGGTGAGGTCGCCCGGGACCCCGGTGAAGGCGGTGACCTCGATGTGGTCGACGCCGGGGACGAAGTGGGCGGTGGCCAGTACCTCGGAGAGGTAGGCGGGCTGGGCGAGTTCGCGCGCGTCGAAGCCGAAGCGGGCGAGGAGGGCGGAGCGCAGGGCGGGCTCCACCTGTTCCCAGTCGTGGTCCTGGCCGACCGTCACCTGCGCGGCGAGGAGCAGCAGGACCTTCTCGCGGACCGCCACCTGCACCGGCAGCCGGAGATCCCCGTACTCGGCGAGCGAGGCGCGCAGGGCGGTGAGCAGGCCGGAGTCGGCGGCGATCGGGATGTCGTCCACACCGGCGACCGTGACATGCACCAACTGTCGCCGTCCGTCGAAGAGTTGGGCGGCTGTGGCGCGGCCGATGCCGGCCCGGGCCCGGGTGAAGTCCGCGTAGTCGGGGACGGAGACCAGGCGGTCCAGGGCCGAGACGGCCAGCGGGATCTGGCGGCGCCGCGGGGTGAAGCCGCGGGTGAGGGTGCGGGTGTCGGTGCTGCCCGCCGTCCCTTCGGGGTCGGCTCCGCCGCTGGCCGGCAGCGGGTTGGTCACCCCGGTCACGCCGAGCGGGCGCGTGGCCAGCTGGGTGATCTTCTCGGCGGCGAGGTTGGCGGACCTGCCGATGCCGGTGCGGTAGGTGGCCCTGACGTTCTCGTGGCCGCCCGGCAGGCGGGAGCCGTGGACGCCGTCGCCGAAGGTGACCCGGATCCGGCCGTCCTCGGTGGTGCTCGTGGTGTAGACGCGGTCGTGCGGGCCGGCCGCGGCGAGGGTGTCCACCTCGTGCCAGAGGACTCCGTCGACGCGGATGCGCAGGGTGCTGGCCGCGCCTTCCGGGGTGTCGGCCGCCAGCCAGGTGAGCGGGGCCTGCCAGAGGACGAAGCTCTGGCCGGCCTGGCTCGCGTCGCCGCTGCCGATCGGTTCGTCGCGGGTGGCACCCTGGGTGGCGCGGACCACGTTGCCGTAGATCTTCACCGTGGAGCGCTTGTAGCGGTAGGCGAGCGGGGCGGTGAGCATGAGGGTGGTGCGGACCGTGTTGCCGGGCAGGGCCGGGTCCACGGACTGGACGGCCTGGAGGACCATGGCCGGCTCGCTGCCGTGCACGCCCGGGGTGCCGGGGATGTCGGTCCGCTCACCGGAGACGACGATCCAGCGGCCGGGGGCCAGGCCTTGGTGGAGCTGGGCCAGGTCGATCAGGTCGCCGCCCACGTCGTCGGTGAGCGGCTCGTCGGCCAGCCGGAAGCTCTCGCCGCGGGCGTAGACGCTGGTGTCACGGATGTGCGAGAGCAGGGTGTCCTTCTCGTCCAGCCAGGGGTCCTCCAGGGTCAGCTCGGTGACCTTGCCGGTGATGCCGAAGTCGGCGCGGGAGAGCACGCGGACGCCGCTCACCCGGGTGATGACCCTGGAGAGCGCGGGATCACCGGGGACGCCGCTGGTCACGCCCTTGCGGGGGCGGTCGACGGCGATCCAGCTACCGGGGGCGATGCCCTCGTAGACCGCGTCGAGCGCGAGCACATTGCGTGAGGTCAGGCCGAGTTGGGAGGCGAGGCTGATCCCGACGGAGGTGGCGCCGTCACCGGTGGAGCGCTCCACCGTGATCTGGTAGGCGCCCTGCGGGACCGTCAGTCGGTCGCCGGGGGCGAGGTGGAAGTCGAGCGGCTCGGGCAGCGGCGGGTTGGGGCCGTTGCCGTCACCCTCGTCGGTGGTGCCGGTCGCGGTGATGGTGACGTGGATGCGGCCGTCGTCGCCGGGGCGGGAGACGAAGAGGTCGCGCTCCGGGAGGTGGGCCTGCAGGCGCGCGGTGACACCGTGTTCCTGACCGGCCTCGAAGGCCCGGCGCAGCGCCGACTCGTCGCCGGTGGTGGCGAGTTCGATCCGGCCGGGGCCGAATTCGTGCGGGCCGTCGTCCTGGGGGAGCGTGAAGTTCAGGCTCACCGATCCGCCGGCCTCGGTGTAGCTGAACGCGATGCCGTGGGGGGTGGTGCCGTCCGTGTCGTAGTCGATGCGGATGCCGGTGAGCTTGGAGCCGGTGAGCGGCCAGTCGGCGTAGCTCTCGACGCGGCCTGTGGTGTCGTAGACCGGCTTGAGCGGGGCGGTGGCGCCGAAGGGCGTCGCGGTGACCCGCATGGCCTGCGCGTCGAGCAGTGCGAGGGGCGCGCCGAGGTCGGCGTTGCCCCAGGCGGAGTAGAGGCCGTCGCGCAGCCGCGGGTCGAGCGCCGTGAGCAGTTGGGTGCCGAGGTCGGAGCCGGGGGCGTAGCTGCGCTGCGGATCGCGCGGGAGCGAGCGGGCGTCCGGGGGCAGGCCGGCCGCCGGGGTGCGCAGGGCGGAGAGCAGCGGGCCCAGGCCGGCCAGGGCCGGATCGTGCACCTCGCCGGGAGAGTCCCCCGGCTCGCTGCCGGGAGCTCCGGGAGGTGAGGCGACGTCAGACACGTGTGATGCGGCGGCGGTGCGCGCGCCGGTCCCGGCTGTGGCCGGTTGCGGCGGTTGCAGAGCGAGGGCCTGGGCGCGCAGCCGGGTCAGTTCGGTGTCGAGGGCCTCGAACCAGTCGGAGACGTCCCGGTAGTCCTGCCCGTAGGCCTTGGCCTCGCGCAGCCGGGCGAGGATCTGCGTCAGCCGGTCGGCGAGCTTCGGCGGGGTGTCGAGGGTGTCCAGTTCGCTGCGCAGCGGGGCCAGCACCTGGTCGTCGAAGTCGCTGACGATGCGGCTGTGTTCGGGCCAGGGATTGGGGTTGTGCTCCCCGCCGGGGGTGATCCAGCGGGTGAGTACGGTCTTGATTCCCTGGAGGGAGGGCAGTGAGGCCTGCGGCAGGCCGATGACCGTGGTGCCGCTGTCCCGGTCGACGTTGACGCCGGGGACCGTGAGGAGGATGCGCTGGCTGCGGTCGGCGGCGCGGTCGGCGCTGAAGATGAAGAGCAGTTGGTCGCCCTGTTTGATGTTGTTGGTCGTGCCTGCGGCGAACAGGCTGCTCCGCTTGGCGAGTCGGGCCGCCGTCAGCTGGTAGGGGCGCCGCTGGAGGACCTGGAGCTCGTTCCAGGACCAGCGGGCCGTGAGGTCCTCGACGGTCTCGAAGGACTGCGGCTCCTCGCCCTGGCCCGGGACGCTCTGCGAGCGCGTGCCGCGCGGGACGACGACCGCGGTCTCCTGGCCGCTGCGCGGATCGCGGTCCACGGTGTACGCCAGATAGGTCTCGGCGGCGACGCCCGGACGGGGCTTGTGGCCGACCAGGCCGCCGAGCAGGGCGAGCGAGCCCTCCTCGGTGGCGGTGCGCAGGTAGCCCTCGTTGGCGATCCGCTCCGAGTAGAAGGTGAGGACGTCGCCGACCACGGCCGCGGCGTCGACCAGTGCGATCGCCGGGTCGTCCGGTGTGCGCACGGTGAGGCCCCGCAGGGCGGGGTAGGCCGGGTCGGAGAGCCGGTCCAACATCGCGGAGACGAAGCGCCCGTACTCCCCCACCCGGTAGCGCACCGCGTCCAGGCCCGGCGGGTTGAACACCTCGACCGGCGTCGCCGGGTCGGCTCCGCCGCGACCGCAACCGCAGCTGCACGGGGTGCCGGTCATCGTCCGCCTCCGATCTCGATGCTGAGCCGGCCGTTCTCGGGCCGTGCGGGGTCGTTGTCGCACACCGCGACCTCAAGAGCGCCCACTGGCAGGACTCCGGCCGCCAACTCGCCCTGGTCGGTGCGGAAGAGGCGCCGCAGGCGGGTCACCTTGGCGCTGAGCACACCGGGGACCGCCGCGGCGGCGGTGACCAGGCGGCTGACGCGGACCGGATCGCCGAAGGTCAGCGCGTCCGGGTGGAAGAACCCGAGCCTGCCGTCGGGGAGGCGGCGGTTGCCCAGCACCCGGCGCAACTCGGTGAGCACATGGCCGAGTTGATGGGCGGGGTCCACGCAGACCGACAGCGCGAGATCGACCGGGACCTGGAGCGCGGGGCGCACCACCAGCTCGTGGCCGATGCGACGGTAGGGCAGCAGGCTGTGCTCGACAGCCCGCATCAGTGCCTCGCCGGGCACGGGGAAGTCGACGGCCCCTGCGGGGCCGCCCGCCACGGCGGCCCTCGGGCGCTCCACCGCCTCCACGGCGACGTGCATCTCCTGGCCGCTGCCGGTCCAGCGCAGTTCGGCGGCGGCCCGGCGCACGCCCGGGACCCGGGCGGCCAGAGCCGCGTAGTCGCCGGGGGTGATGGCGCGCCTGAGCTCGCGGTGCGGGGCGAGCGGGGCGAGCCGGCGGACCTCTTCGATCGCCTCGGGCTCGGTGCCGCCGACGGCGGGGAGCGGGTTGCGGACCGCCGAGACCGCCTCGAAGGCGGCTCGTCGCGAGCGCGTGCCGCGGCCGCTGTCGTCGCTGCCGCGGCAGAGGACGAGGTGGTTGATCGCCTCGGCGCCGACGTTGCCCGATGCGCCGTTGCCGACGCGGTAGGCGACCTCCAGTGTGGCGCCGGGCGGGGGCGGCGCGCCGTGCTTGCCGTCGCCGAAGCGCAGGGCCAGGCGTCCGTCGTCCTCGACCTCGCCGACCATGTGGTGGCCGCGCGGGCCGTCGGCGAGCAGGTCGCGCCGGGCCGTCCACACCCCGTCGCCGGCCTGGGCGCGAACGGCGGGCAGCGCGGTGCGCGGGTCCTGGCGCAGGCCGTCGGCGGCCGGTCCGGCGAGAACGGGGTCGCCGGGGTCCAGTTCGGCGGCGTAGCGCTCGCCCCAGCTCTGGGCGATCTCCCACGCCACGTAGCGGTTGAGCACCGTGCCCGCGTGGGCGCGGGCGGTGAGCACCTCCAGGCGGCGCAGCTTGCCGGCGAGGAGGCGGGTCCGGCGGTCGTAGAGCTCCCGAAGGGCGCGGCTGGGGTGCTCCTCGATGCGCAGGCGCTGGATCGTACGGGCGCCGAAGGCCACGGTCAGCTCGTCGATCTCGCCCTCGGTGGGCGGCTCACCCTCCTCGGCGCGACGCCACAGCTCCTCGATCCGCTCGCTCAGGCGGGTGGGTACGGCTGCCAGCCGGGCTGCCTGGCCCGCGGCGATGCGAGCGGGGTCGGGGTAGGGGGTGGCCTGGGTGACGGGGGCGTAGCGCAGGACCGGGCGGAAGCGGGGGGTGATCGCCGGGTAGGTGGTCTGGGCGAGCAGTCTCTCCAGGGCCTGGGCCTGGGCGTCGGCGGTGGAGGGCTGGACGCGTTCCTCGACCGTGGTGCCGGGGGCGAGGACGACGGATATGCCTGCGCGGGTGACGGCTTCCGCGCCCAGGAGCGGTGCCAGACCGCGTACCTGATCAGGTGTCAGTGGCCGTCCGTGGCGGGTCTGTTCGAGCAGGGCGTGAACGGCCTCGGCGGCGGGGCTGCCCTGGGTGCGCTCGTCGGAACAGCCGAAGGCGGTGGGGCCGCAGGGCTTGAGTTCGGCGGGCGCGGGCGGGACCGCGAAGCGCTCGGGGGCGCCGCCGCAGAAGGTCAGCGAACGGCCGTGGTCGACCAGGACGACGTTGCCGCGGGCGACGCTGACATCCGTGATGAGGGCGCAGTCGAGCCCGCCGCGCGCGGACAGGCACAGTGGGAAGGTCAGCGCGTCTCCCTGGCTCCAGGCCACTTCGACGATCGGCTGCTCGTACAGCTCGTCCTCGCCGGGGACGACCGAGGTGAGCCGGACCACCTGGCGGTGCGTCGGGTCCGCTCCGGCGGGTGTGCCGGTGCGCGGGCCGAGGGCCTCCTCCAGGACGAGCAGATCGCCGGGTTTGAGCTTCAGGCCCCGCTGCGGGGTGTCCATGAGGGTCGCGGCGGTGGTGCCCTTGGGCAGGAGGCATTCCTCCTCGCCCCAGGTCCAGAAGCGGATCTCGTTGTGCTCGGGGCGGAGTTGGACGTCGGAGCCCGGGTTCAGCGGCTCGAAGATCTCCAGGCCGACGGGGAGGTCGGCGAGGGCGTCCAGGTCCTCGTCGGCGATGACCGTGCCGAAGTCCGGGCGCTCCTGCGGTCCCAGGCGCGACACGTCGATGGCGGCGAAGCGGAACTCACCCCTGGGCAGGGCGCATGGACGGGCCGTCTGGAGGACCATGAACGCGCGGGCGTTGCAGCCGTCGTGCATCGCGTAGTCGATCAGGCGGACGTGACGGCGGACCGAGACCCTGCGGCGGGCCGTGGCGAGGTATGCCTCGGTGGCCACCGCGTCCTGGTGGTAGGAGAGTTGGTCGCCGGTGTAGGCCAGCAGCTCGACCAGGGCCGTGCCGACGTCGGGGGCGTGGCGCTCGACCCAGCCGGGGGCGGTCAGGCTCATCCGGTCCAGGATCAGCCGTCGCAGGCTGTCGTAGTCGCGTGCGGTGTAGTCGATGACCGGGTGGCGGGCGTACTGCGGGGCGCAGTCCTCCTCGTCCCCGGCGCAGTCGTACGGGCTGGGTCCGCCCTGGTCGAAGGTGAACTCGGCGGCGGCGTACCGGACATCGAAGCCGCGGCGCGGCTGTGTGCCCGGCCGGCCGAAGGCGTCGGTCTCGACGACGCGGAGTCGGTAGGGCGAGGCGTCCCCCGCCTTGTCCAGGGTGACGAACATCCGGTCGTCGAGCTCGGGGTCGTCCTCGCGGACGATCTCGACCGCCAGGGCGCGGATGTCCCTGATACGGCGGCCGCCCTCGACACGTATGTGATGATGCGTCAGATGATGCGGCGCCTTGCCGAGAAAGGTGACGACGAGCGTACGGCCGTCGTCACTCGTCTCCACCTCGTCCACGCCGTGCAGGTGCGCGGCACGGACCGCGCCGCGGCGCCGGTCGGTCCGGCAGTCTGTGCTGCTCACGCGGCTACCCCGCTCCCCTCGAACACGTCGGTCCGTCGCGACCCGGTGCGCCGGACGGTATAGGCCAGGTGCACCCGCACCACGTTCTCCTCGCTGACCACGTCGAGCGCGTCCACCTCGATCACGTCGCCGAGCCAGCGCTGCAGGGCGGCCTGGACGGAGAGCTGGAGCGCGGAGGCCAGCTCCGGGCTGTTGGGCGCGAAGACCAGGTCGAGCAGCCCGCAGCCGAAGTCGGGGCGCATCACCCGCTCCCCCGGGCTGGTGAAGAGCAACTGCTCGATCATGTCGCGGACGTGGCCGTCGTAGTCGCTGTCCGCGGTACGGCCGCGGCTGTCGACGTGGAAGGGGAAAGCGATGTCCGTACGGGGCGGGTACGGCTGCGGCGCGGGCAGCCGGATGACGCGCTCGGCCCGGGAACCCACCGCGGCGACCGCACCCGCCGCCCCGGTTCGGCGGTTGCGCGGGCTCATCGTCCCACCACCCGCTGCTGTACGACGGTGACGTTCGGCGGGCCCTGGGTCGCGCCCTCGGCCGTGTGGCAGAGCGCCGTCGAGTCCTGCAGCAGGGCGGGCGAGCCGTTGATGCGGATGCGCGCGGAGGTCCCCGTCCAGCGGACCGTCGTGCAGGGGTCGGCCTTTCCACCGGCGGTGAAGGTGCAGCCGGTCACCGTGTAGACGTCGGCCTCGGTGGCGGCCGGGCTGCCGTCGACGAGCACCCGGGACTGGGCGGGCAGGACGTTCGCCTGACCGCCGTGCGGGCACAGCACCGTGGCGCTGATGGTGACAAGATTTCCGGACACGTGAACTTGGCCTTCCCCCGTCGGAATTCAGGTGATGTTGAGCGCGTCGTTGTTGATGGTCACGGTCGGCCCCACGAGGGAGATCACCGCGCCCTGGCCGTTGCTGATGTGCACCCCCGTGTCGTCGATGACGATCGACGCGCCGGAGGGGTGCTTGAGGGTGATGCCCTTGCCGCCGGGCTCGTCGGAGAGGACGATCTGGCGCCGACCGGGCGTCTGGAGCACCACGTTCGGGTCGTTGCCGGTGGTCATGGCGTCTTCCGGCACCTCGTGGAAGCCGCCGTACCAACAGCCCGTCCAGATGGGGTAGCTGGGGTCGCCCTGCTCGAACTCCACCCACACACCGGCGTCCACCGGCGGCAGATGGAACTGCCCCATCCCGGGACCGGCCAGCGGGAAGCACGGCATGGCCCAGGTCGAGGTCACGTCGCCGAGCACGTCCGGGACCTGGACCTGGAGCCGGCCCACGCGCATGGGGTCGGCGTTGCTCACCACGGTGCCCCGGTACTTGCCGAGGTAACGGGTGGGTTCAGCAGCCATTCTCTGTCTCCTAGGGGACGACCGTGGGCTCCAGTGCGATCAGCCCCTCGCGAGCAAGGGTGAAGTTCTGCGTGTACGAGCCGCGTTGCAGGTTGTGGGTCACGGACTTCACGTAGTACCGGCCGTCGTAGGTGATCCCGGCGCCGCGGACGCCGACCAGTTCCCGGGCGCGGAGCACGTATCCGTACCGGACTACGTCCAGCTGCCCGGAGCCGGTGACGGCGTCGGCGGATTCCGCGGCCTTGGCGAGGGCTTCGGCGATGCCCTGTCCGCTGTCCTTCTTCGCGGTGTCCCCGATGACGGTCTTCTTCAGCGCGGGCGCCGGGCGCCGGGCCAACGGCGGGCGCAGGATGCTCACTTCGGGTACGGGCAGGATGGCCGAGACGCGGGTGGCGGGCAACTGGATGCGCGCCTCGGGCTGCTCCCGCGCGGTCCCGTCGAAGGCGAAGGTGAGCTGGTCGACGTTGGAGAGCCCGTCCATGTTGACGTTCAGCGCGTGCTGCGGCTCGCCGAGGCGGACCTCCGGTCCCCAGTAGGCGCGGCTCTGCCCCGGGACCGGCCCCGGGTCGAGGAAGAAGGCGTAACCGTTCGCCTGCGCCAGCTGGTTGATGTAGGCGAGATCGGTGCCCTTCTGGAAGTCCACGCGCTGAGTGGGCATAGGGGTCTGCGGGATGAGCTCCGGGACGACCAGCGGGGTGATCCCGTACTGGGCGTACTGGGCGATGATCGCCTGGACGCGTGCAGCCGGGGACATCGCGGGGTACGGGACGGCGGCGCGCTCCTCCAGGTCCATCAGCACGGTCAGGTCCTCGCCGGTGACCGTGAGCGTCGACTGGCCCGGCTGGTTGCTGATGCCGACTTCCTGGCGAATGATGACACCGTCCATCAGCACGGTGGGGGTGCCCTGGACCGTGATCGTGATGATGACGCGTGTCTTGGGATCGAAGGAGCCGCCCGGCAGCAGACTGCGGCTGATCAGGCTGTCCTTCGCCAGGTCGAACGCCAGCTGGAAGCCGCTGCGCTGTCCCGACGCCACCGTCACCTGCACGGAGAGGAGCGAGTCCGCGACCTCCTGCGCGACGGGTACGGCCAGCTGCGGGCCCATCATCAGCGTCAGATGGATCGGCCCGGTCGTGATCGGACCGTTCTCAGCCATTCACCCCTCCAGGCACGCCGCTGGGCAGGGTGATCCGGATCCGCCGTCCCGGCTCGCTGGTCAACTCCCGTGGGTCCAGGACCAGGTTGGCGTCCGCGATCCGCCACCACTGCTCGGCGTTGCCCAGGTAGCGGGCGGCGAGGAGGTCGGGGCGGTCGCCGGTGCTGACGGTGTGGGTGGCCAGGTCCGCCATGCTCTGCGGGTCGGGCAGGAGGCGACGACGCAGGTAGGTGACCTGATGGCCGTCCGGTTCCGTGAACCGGGCGGTGCCCAGGCCGTAGTAGCGGCTCGATCGCGGGTAGGAGGTGGTCGCCTGGGTGAGCGCGACCGCGTCCAGCGGATTCTCCAGTGACGCCATGGTTGATCAGATCCCTCCCAGTCCGCTTCCGCTCAGCCCCAGCGCGCTGAACCGCCGGGTCGCGGCGGGACCCGCCAGCCGCTCCTTCTGCGCCAGGTACGCGAGGTAGAGCTCGTACCCCCGGTTGGTGACCGGCAGATCACTGACCGTCAGCACCCGTAGAGTGATGGCCACTTGAGCCCTGATCGGATTGAGGTCGACGTCGAACGCCTCCTCGGTGATCGAGAACTCGGTGAGCCTGACCGGTACGACGCGCTTGTTGCCCCAGGTGAAGAGCGTCAGCGGCGCCTCGACGGGGGTGATTTCCAAGGTGCCGCGGGCCGCCAGCGCTTCGAGCTGCCGCAGGCTCGCCGACGACGGGCTCACCAGCATCTCCAGCACGGCGAGCTGCGGATGAATCCCGTTCGGCGCGGCGACATCCAGCTGATCGGTCGCGTCGATGTCAGCGGTCAGCTTCCACGTCTCGACGGCCGGCCCCTTGAGCCGCAACGCCTCCGTCCGATCACCGGACGAGTTGTCAGCCCCGGCGGCCTGGGGGGCGATACTGCGCTCCAGGCTGTCGGGGTTGAACTGGAGGACGATGATGTCATTGGGGGTTCCGCGTAGGGGGTCGACGATGACCAAGCCGGAGCGGATGGGTTTGGGTATGTCGGCGTAGCTGGTCACCCTGCCCCACCTTCGATCCGAGTGAAAATTGGGAGCACCGCCCGAGCGCGATTTCTGATTTTCTCACTCTCGTCGTTCTCGCAGAGTTCCTCAAGGTCAGGACGATACTGACCATACGGCGCGTAGGTAGCCGCCCAGACGGCCATATCACGAACCACGTCATATTCACTGTAGAATTGCCCGCTAATCACCTCGTGAATTTCTTCATCGAATTCTACGGGTGCACTGGCACCGAGTCTCATGAGGGCCACCCCCAGAGAGACGGGGTCATTGGCATCATCAACTGCACGAATGAGATCCGCCCGGCTCAAGGGGTGAATTTCACTCTCGACTCCACGCAGCAACTCCACTGCAGACGCCAAATTCGCACTCGAAGCCTGAACATAGCGGCAGTCCGCGAGGGCGTCCTCGATATACCAAAGCTCCAGGTCCGAGGCCCCCGAGAATGTTGTTTTACGCTGCAACTCAGCCCGAGGGTCAACCCATTCAGTACGGACTTCGCTCAGCCCTCGACGGAGGGCGAATTCAGAAATTTCATCCCGCGATGATGCGTCTCGCAGAATTACTCTCCTGGTAACAAGCCTCGACACAGCCTACCCCGCTCCCATAACAACCACTCAGCGAATCTGATCGGATTACGGAAGAGTCACATTCCATATCCCTTGCAGACGCTCCCTGATGGCCTTCTCAAGTTCGATCATGCGCTGTTCGACAACTGCCTCATCAGAAGCGTCGATGTCCTCCAGGCTGTGAGCCCACTCTCCCAGACCATCCAGGGTTTTTATCCAATCTCGTGCTATCTCGAATTCCTGCCCCTTCATCACAGCAGGCTTCGCACCCTCCACCTGGAACGGCTCCCGGGATCGCTTCCCGGAAACAAAATCCCCAACATTGTTGAGATATTTTCGGAGGGTACGTGAAATTCCAACAGCACCTCGCGGGGCCATCGGGAATTGTGACGCGAAGTGGAGAAGGTCACTTTTCCCTTGAGCTGCCAGATCGAGACCCATGGTTGTCAGCGGGAGCATACCAGGATTTCTCCACCCCTCCACATGGAAGAGCCACTGCGCCAGCTCTGCGGAGTTCACTGCATGCTGTCCAGCAGGCGTGGCGCCTCCCAGTACTGACAACGCAGACTTGGCGAGATCACTTCTCGAACTTGCCGTCCAGTGACTGGAGCCCAACTGATTGACGAAATCCTTGTACGACAAAGGCTTACTGATCATATTTCCGTTCTCGTCCGGATAAGTCCAGTAAACCTTCTGATCCTTTGCGTAAAGCCGCCTGTTGAAGCCCTTTCCTTGTTCACGCTGCACACTCGCGGCTACATTGTTTCTTGCGTCACGATACTGAATGAAATCCTGCAGCTGATCCACTTGCTGAGCAGTCAGGGATCGAACCTGGGCATGAGCCTCCGTAACGGTCCATCCCTGTTGGATGTCGGTGCGCTGCGGTGTGTGCGCTTGCTTGATCGGATCGCCAACGCCTGGGTCGTACTTGCCAGTTGCCTGGCGTGCGACATCCGGTCGGCTGGGAGCCGCAGGGGGGCGGATCGAATCTGACTTGGCCTCAAACTCCTCTCCTATTTGGTGAATGATCAGAAGTACCCGGTCGACAATTCTGACGTCGACTCCGTCTACCACCCTAAGTCGCGGGTTGAGGACAGCATTCAGCTCGAATCCAGGGGATCCGACCTTCTCAAGCCCAGTCAGCCTGTACCAGACACGCATGGCTCCGAGGGCGAGATCAAAGACCCGCCCGGGTACGCCCTTGCCGAGAAGCTTCTGGACTTTGGGGCGAATCCGCGCCACAGCCTTTTCGAGCCGTGCCTGCTTTGCCTCCGGCGAGTTCTCCTTCTTGTGGCGGTCTTCGCGATTCTGCTTGTGCTGCTCCTTGCGCTTGTTCCACCAGTCGCGCATCTGGTCGCGCTTGCGCTTGTAGGAGTCGTAGACCTTGTGCGCGCCGTTGCGGATGGCCCGGCCGAGCTTGCTGTTCTTGAGTTTGCGGCCGAGGGCACGAGCCGCGTTGCGGGCCTTGGCGAGGGCACCCTTGACGGCGCTTTTGGCTCGGTTGAGGGCTCGGCCCACGCGGGAGACCGGGCGGCTGGGGCGGGCGGGCTCCTTCGGCTTCTCGGGCTCGTGCGGCTTCTTGGGCTCCTCCGGCTCGCGCGGCGTGGCGGGCTTGGACTCCTGCGGCTCGCGCGGCTTCGTGGACGTGGGGTCCTCGTGCTCGGCGGGGCGCTTGGTGTTGACGGTCGGGCGCTCTTCGGGGTGGTGCGTCTGAGGACGATCCTCCTCGGGGTGGCGGGGCGTCGTACGAGGCTCCCCCACGTGCTCGTGCGGATGCTCGCCGAACGTGGACTCGGCCGGACGGCGGCCGGACGGGAAGCGTTCGCGGAGTGAGGACATCGCGTTGCGCAGGCCCGTCCGAGCCCGGTTGACGGCGGTACCGACGGCCTTTCTCGCGCCCTTGCCCGCCTTGGCCAGGGCCTTCAGGATCTTCTGGGCGAGGGCCTTGAGCCTGGTGCCCACGGCCTTGCCGGCGCCCTTGAGCTTGGAGAGGAGGTATTGGGAGACGAATTCGAGGAGGGCGACGACACCGGCTGCGACCGCCTCCGCGAAGAGGCAGGCGGCCGGGCCTGCCTTCACCGCCTTCAGGAAGGCGAAGAACTTGCCGAAGGCGGCGATGATTTTGCTGATGGTCCCCCAGGCGGCCATCAAGCCCTGAATGATCGTCATGATCGCGCCCGCCGCAGGCACGATCATCGAGATGACCTTCTCGATGATGATCTGCGCGAGCATCATCGGAAGGGCGGAGATGATCGCCTTCCAGGCCATCTGGCCGATCTTCTTGAGAGAGATGCAGCCCTTGACGAGGATGTTCAGGAGGGTGGACGTCAGGCCGACGACGGACTCGACCTTCTGGTCGAACCAGGCCTTCACCGCCGTCTTGACCGCGCCCCAGAGGTGATGCTGGATGCCGTCCCTCGCGGCGGCGCCCATCTTGCTCAGCCAACCGCCCGGGTCCGGGGCGATGTCCGCGATCAGCGCCGCGAGCTGACCGAGCGCGGCGATGGCGGCCTTGACGAAGTTGATCGCCGCCTCGACCAACGAGCGCACCTGGTTGATGATGGCCTTGAGGGTGGCCTCGGCCAGCTTCAGCAGTGCGTTGAGCGCGGCCCCCAGGCCGTCGAGGAGCGCGTTGACCGCCGCCTTGAGCGTGTCGGCCAGGGCGTTGACCGCCGCGATGGCGCCATCGCGCAGGTCCTCGATGGCCTTGCGGAACTTGTCGCGCAGCGCCGGGAACGCGGCGAGCAGGACGTCGCAGATCTGGATCAGCGTATCGGCGACGGCCTTGATCAGCTGTACGGCGAGCTTGCGGCAGGTGTCGATGACCGAGTCCGCGAACCTCTTGAAGCCGTCGATGATGTCGTTGACCAGCTTGCGGAAGAAGTCGAAGATCTTCGTCACCGCCGACAACAGCGCGTTGAAGGCGTCCTTGATCTTGGAGGTGATCCAGCCGAACCAGCCCGAGGACTCGTGCTTCTTCTTCTCCTTCTCGTCCTGGGCCTTCTTCTGCGCCTGCTCGCGGTTGTCCTGGATCTTCTTGTTGTCGCTGGTCTGCCGGTCCTTGACCTGCTTGTTGCTGTCGTCGCGCTTGGAGAGGATCTTCTGGTTGTTCTCCGTGTGCGACTGATCCGCCTGCTTGTCGGAGTCGGCGACCTTCTGGTCCTGCTCGGAACGCCACTGGTCGCGCGCCTGCTTGGCCTGGACACCTACCTCGCCGCGTTTGTCCGTCTGCTTCCTGGCGTTGTCGGCCGTCTCCTTGTCGATGTCCGACTGGTTCTTCTTGCGCGCCTCGGCCTGCTGCTGCTTGTTGTCGGCCTGGGCGCTGCCCACCTGCCCCTGGCCCTGGCCGATCGCCTGCTTGATCTGCGGGCCGCGCTGCTGCTGGACGACGGTGGCCTCGCCGGGCTTCAGCGGCGTACCCGCCTTGCCTCCGCCGCCCTGACCGCCGGCGCCACCGGGGACGTTGCCCTTCAGGGTCTCCTGGGGCACGTCCGGGTAGATCTGGTCCTCGCCCAGCGGCTTGGCCGCGTCCTGGCGGCCGGTGTCCTGGATCTCGGAGGTCTTGTCGTTGTACTTGCCGGCCTGCTGGTCCGTCAGCTGCGGGTCGGCGTCACCGGTCAGCTGCACCTGCGGGGCCGGGCCGACCGTGACGTTCAGACCGGGGTCGGTGGAGGGGACGTCGTTGACCGCGTCCTGCATGTTCTGGACGTCATGGGCGTCCGCCTTGCCGGCCTCGGTGTCCGGGACGTTGGGCGTCTGGACCTGCTCGGCCGGGTTCTGGCCCTGGACCTGATTGCCGTCGGCCTTCTGCTGCTGGCCCTGCCCCGGCGGGGCGACCCGCTCCAGCTGGCCCGACACCTGCGGGGCCGGGGCCTCCTCCGTCGGCTTGCCCTGCAGGGTCTGCGGCGCGCCGGAGGGGCGCTGCACGGTCGGCGGGGCGGCCTTGAGCTGGGCCTGCTGCTGCCCGATGGAGTGGTCGACGGCGCCGTCGGCACCGGCCAGGACGGTGACCGTCTGGTCCGGCGGCACGGCGGCTGCCGTGCCCAGGGCGGCCTGTGGGTCCTGGTCGGAGACGTTGGGCGGCGCCGGGCTCTTCTGTTCCTGGGCGCCGCCGCCTCCGCCTCCGCAACCGCCGCCGCTGCCCTCGGGCTTGTCCGCCTCGGTACTGGGCTCCGGGGAACCCGCGCAGGCACCGCCGCCCGGTTCGAGCGAGGCGCCGGGGGCGGGCTGGGCACCGAGGGCGCCCGGAGCATCGGACTGCTGGTCGGCGGGACCGAGAGCGGCGGACTGCGCGGCGGCGCGGGCAGGAGCGACACCGCCCGGCGCGGCGCCCGGCCCCGCGACCGCCCCCGTCGGCCCGGGCGCGCCGACCGGGCCGGCAGCAGCAGCGGGGACAGGTGCGCGACCCGCGGTCGACCCCGCGGTGCTGCCCGATCCGTATGAGGCGTCCACCCGTTGCTGCGCGGCGGCCGGCCGCGCGGTCACACCGGCTGAGGCCGGCACCGCCGGGGCCGGGGCGTGCTCGGCCTCCTGGCGCTCGTTGTGCTCGGCGGCGCTCTCCTGCTGGGCCGGCGTGGGGGCGGCCCCCGCCTCGGTCTGCGGGCGCCCGGCTGACATTGCGTCAGCCGACTGGCCGGCCTGCGGATTGGGCTCTGCCTCCGGCTCGGCGGCCGGCGTACCGTCGTCGGCCGGTTGCGCCTGCTCGGGGTCCGGGCCGACCTCCTGCTCGACCGGCTTCTCGGTCTGGAGGTCGTGCGCGGTTCGGTCCCCGGCCTCGTTCTCGGCGGCGGGGCCCGGCTGCGGGACCGACTGGGGGGTACGGCGGCCCGGGGCGGGCGGGGCGGTCGCGATGGGGGGCTCGGCGGGCTCGTCGTCCTCGCGCTCACTCTCGCGCGCCGCCTGCACCTTCTCCGCCTTGGTCGGGGGCGGGGCCGGGAAGCCGGGGGCCTCGGCGGGGGCCGGGGCAGTTCCGCCGGCGGGCAGGTGCATCTGATCGGCCGTCGGGACGGAGGAGACGTCGAGGTCGGTGGACGGCAGGAAGTCCTCCGGCTTGAGCGTGGCCTCCGCTCCGCCGGTGGCGCCGGGCTTCTCCGCGCCCTGCGGACCGCCGATCTCGTTGGCGGCGCCCGGCTCCAGGCCGTCGGGCTGCTCCTGCTCGGGGGGGTCGCCGTGCTCGTCGTCGCCCTCCAGGACGCCGTGGCGGACGAGCGAGCCGTCGCGCTGCTCGGCGGTCTTGTCGACCTCCTCCGGGCGGACCGGGCCGGGCTGCGGGGTGGGCAGATGGTCCGGGTTGTGCGGCTTGCTGCCGGCGACGGGCTGCCTGGTCGCGGACTTCCGCTCGTGCTCCGCCGAACCCTCGGCCTTCGCGGCGGCGGGCTTGTCCGCGGGGTCCTTGCTCTGGTCGGCCTTCTGCTGCAGGGCCTGCTGATCCTTCTTGTCCTGCTGGTCCTGCTGGTCCTTGCGGTTCTTGTCCTGGGTGTCCTGGCCGTCGGCCTGCTGCCGGCCGGCGGTGGCGCCCTGGGTCTGGTCCTGACCCCGCTGATCCGCCTGCGGCTGCTCACCGGTGGCCGCGTCGGGCTGGGCGGAAGCGGACTGGCCGGCGGTGACACCACCGGACGTCGAGGGTGTGGAGGACGCGGAGGATGCAGAGGATGCGGACGCTCCGGAGGTGCCGTCCCCGGCTCCGGACGAGGAGGAAGTCCCGTCCGGTCCCTGTGCGTTCCGCTCTCCGCGCCTGCGCTGCCCGGAAGGCCTTCGCCTCTTCAGCTCCTCCTGGTGGACGCGCTGTTGGAGGTGCCTCTCCTCGTGTTCCTGCTCGTGCTGGCCACGCCCCTCGGCCGTGTCGTCACGACGCTCCTGCTCGGGCTCGCGGTGGTCGCGTTCCCGTACGTCGTCCTGGTCGTGCTCGGCCTCGATCCGGTCGACCGTGTCCGTGACCGGCACCGGAGTGAGCGGGGTGTCCATGCCCTCGGGCAGGTGCGAGGCCTGCTCGACGAGGTCGAGGACACGCTGGTAGTCGGAGGAGGGCAGGCGGAGTTCGAGCTTGGCGAGCACCGCCTGCTCCAACTCCGGAGCGAAGCGCCCCAGTTGCTTGCGGACGCGCCCGGAGGAGTCTGTGGGGTCGCCGCGCAGGGAACGGAGGATGCCGGCGGTCAGCCGGTCCACCAGGGTCGCCGGGTCGAGGCGTTCGCTGCGGAGCCGGTCGGCATCGACGCGAGCGTAGCGGAGCCAGCCGGGGGTGGCGGAGCTGTCCCGCGTGACCTCGGTCCGCCCTGCGTCCGCGCTGCGCGCGCCCTGCTCGGCCTGCTGCTCGACGGCGTCGGTGGGCAGGCTGACGCCGCCGAAGTCGCGGCCTGCACGCAGCCGGCCCGGCTGGTCGGGGGCCTGGACGGTGTGCAGCAGCTCGTGCGCGAGCAGCCGACGGCCGTCCTCGGTGCCGGGGCGGAAGGTGCCCGCTCGGAAGAAGATCTCCTGGCCGACGGTGACCGCGTCGGCGCCGACCAGGTCGGCCAGCGCGGCCGAGTCCTCGTCCGTGTGCACACGTACGCGGCTGAAGTCGTGACCGAGCCGCGCCTCCAACTCCCTGCGGATGCCGGGGTCGAGGGGGTGGCCGGCCCCACTGATGATCTCCTTGGGCTCGGGCGTACGGGCGGAGCGATGCGGCTTGCGCGCCTTCTGCTTGGAGCTGCCGCTGCTCTGCCGGCCCTGCGCGGGCGCGTGAGTGCCGCTCATCTGCGCTCCATGCGGCTGTTCGCGGCTCCGGCGCCGACACCCGACAGGCCGGCGTAGACCGCGCGGGCGAGGGCCTCGCCCAGGCGGCGCGGGTTGCCGGTGGCGGGCAGCTCGGGCAGCCCGGAGAGGAGATCGAGTGCGCGGTCGCCGTCGGCGAGCAGGGCGGCCGGGACGCCGCGCTCGCGGACCAGCCGGTCCAGCTCGCCGTGGAACGCCTCGCGGACCCGGTCGGCGTCTCGCGGGGCCAAGTCGAAGCCGTCGAAGGCGAGTTCGCCGATGTCGATGCGGATCGCGGTCGGTGCGGCGGGCACCCGCCGCCTGTCCTCGGTCGCGTCGTGCATGTCGTTCAGACCCACCCGTCCACCTCCGAAGGCGTCAGGGAGCGTTCGAGCTTGAGGTACTCGGTCCGGGCCGCGGCGAGCATGTGCCCCATGCGCACCGGGCTGCCCTCCTCGGCGGCGAGGAAGGCACCGGCCAGCGCGATATTGCGGATCGAGCCGCCCGCGACGGTGAGTTGGGCGAGCCGATCGGGGTCGAGTCCCTCCGTCGGCGTCCGGTCGGGGATGACACGGCGCCAGATCTCGGCACGCTCCGGCACGGACGGGAAGGGGAAGTCGACGACGAAGCGGATCCGCCGCATGAAGGCGTTGTCCAGGGCCTTCTTCATGTTGGTGGTGAGGACGGCCAGTCCGCGGTAGGCCTCCATGCGCATCAGGAGGTAGCTGACCTCCAGATTGGCGTACCGGTCGTGGCTGTCCTTGACCTCGCTGCGCTTGCCGAAGAGGGAGTCCGCCTCGTCGAAGAGCAGCAGGGCGCCGCCGCGCTCGGCCGCGTCGAAGACCCGGCGGAGGTTCTTCTCCGTCTCGCCGATGTATTTGCTGACCACCTGTGAGAGGTCGATGACGAAGAGGTCGACGCCCAGCTCCCCCGCCATGACCTCGGCGGCCAGCGTCTTCCCGGTGCCGGATCCGCCCGCGAAGAGCGCAGTGACGCCGAGTCCGCGGCGCAGAACGCTCTCGAAGCCCCACTCCTGGTGGACGGTGGCCCGGCGGCGCACGTGCGCGACGATCTCGCGGAGAATCGCTCGCTGGCGTTCGGCGACGACCAGATCGTCCCAGCCGGCGCGCGGTTCGACCCGGCGGCCGAGCTCGTCGAGGGCCATGCGGGCCTCCACCAGACCGGCCCGCCAAGCGAGTTGGGTCGGATCACTGCCACCATTGCGGGAGCCCGACGAACGCCGGACCGAGGTCGCCGCCGCACGGATGACGTGCGCGGGCAGCGAGAACTGGGCGACCAGCCCCCGTAGTCCGCTCTCGGTGACATCCGGGAGGTCCCCCAACACGCTCGACCAGACGGCGAGTTGCTCCTCGGCGCTGAGCGCCGGAACGGTCACCCGCTCGGCGCGGGTGCGAGCGGTCGCCGGACGCGGCTCGTCTGCGGAGAGCACCAGCGGTACGGCGAGCCCGCCGGTCAGGGCGTCGACGGCGGCCGAGGTGTCCCGGGCGGAAAGCCCGGCCGGCGCCTCGCCCAGCGACACCGCCGACGCGCCGTCGTACCACTCCACCAGCAGCGCCGCGGGCAGCAGCACCGCCTCACGCTGCCACAGCCTGGCGAGTCGGTCGCGCTCGCCGGGATCGGTCGGCAGATCCTCGGCAGAGACCGCATACAGGGTCAGCCCGGACTCGCGGGCCGCAGCGGCGGCGATCTCCCAGCGGGTCTGCCGGTCGGCTCCGACCAGCTCGACATGCGGCAGCGCGTCCAGCTCAGCTGCGGCCCAGCCCGCGGACACCTCACCCACGGTGCGCTCATGCGCGGCCGGCAGCGCCTCCCCCGACGGGGCGACACGTTGCAGCAACCCGTGCAGGCGTACGTCCAGATAGTCGACGCCGACCAGGAAGTGCAGGATCCGCTCGTCGATCCGGATGCGTGCGGCGGTGAGGGCCACCGTCCCGTCCCTGTCGTCGAGTTCGACCAGCCGCCAGCGGCGCAGCGGTCCGACCGGGGCGAGCGCGCTCCAGTGGGCGTCGGCGAGGGCGGCCAGGGCGAGCGAGAGGGTCGGGTACGGCCGCGCCGGGTCACCGCCGGCCGCGGCGCAGCGGCTCGCGGTGGTGGAGTCCAGTTCGGCGGCGGCGGCCAGGACGAGGATGTCGCGCTCGAAGGGGCTCAGCCCGAAGCAGGAGCACAGGGTGTCCAGGGCGCTGCCGGGCTCCGGGTCCGGGCAGGCGGGCAGCTCGGACCGGGCGTCGGCGGCCGCGCCATAGCGGTCACGCCCGGACGCGTGGGCGTCCAGGCGGGCCAGCACCGCCTCCACCGCCATCGACAGCGCCTTGTGGTGCGGATCGTGGCCGCCCGGCACCTTGGCCTTCTCCCCTCCCATGGCCGTTGCTCCGCTCCCGCTCAGCCGGCTTCGGGCACCGCGTGCACGGTGCGCGTCTTGACGGGCTTGGCCTCGACCGGGGTCGAACGGCCGTCGATCAGCACGGCGATGCCCTGGTAGATGAGGGAGAGGGCGTAGGGGGTGTTGTTCTGGTAGAGCATTCCCCAGAGCTTGGACGTGTCGTCGATGTCCAGCGCGGTGGGGGTGAAGCGCACCCGCTGCGGGGAATCGGCCAGGTCGGAGCCTTGAAGGTAGGGCTGCTCGGCGGCGGCCTCGATCATCGCCCTGGACAGCACCGGGCTCTCGTGCAGGGTGCGCACCACACAGCCCAGCAGGCGCTGCGGGACCAGCTCGGCCTCGTCGCCGTAGAAGCTGATCAGATAGTGCAGGTCGAGGGCGGCTGAGGGCCGGGTGACTACGGTGCCGTCGGCCGCGCGGGTGGGCGCGTCCATGTTGCGCAGGGAGGCGTTGGGTGTCACCTGGTACAGGAAGATGGTGATGGTCGGCTCGGCCGGCGGGTCCGTGGGCGGCTTGCGCGCGGCGACGTCGACGGCGAACGGGATGTCGGGCGCCAGCGATTGTGCGATCTGCTGGCGCAGCGCCTCGGTGACCGTGGCCACGGCGAGGGTGTTGCTCATCGCTGGGCCTCCCCTCGGGACAGGTACTTCTCCAGGCTCAGGACGGGCGACTGCCGACCTGGCTGCTGTGCGCGCTCGCGCGGGCGTGCGGCAGCGTCGTTGCGCCGGCCCACGGCGCGCACCTCCAGGCGAGCGATGCTGATGTGCACGGTGCGTTCCCGCTGGTGTTGCCGCGCGCTGTCGCGGGCAGACCGACGCCCGGCGGCGGCCTCGGCGGGACGTGCCGCGGGACGCGCGGTCTGAGCGGGGACGGCGGTGGGGCGTGCGCCGGTGTCCCGGCGCGCCTCGGCGGCGTCGTGACGTACCGTCAGTTCCGTCAACTGCCGCCCGGTGGACGGCGATCGCCGCGCCGAATCATCGCGCGTGGCGTCCCCGGCGGCACGCCCTGCCGGCCGCGTGGCGGGTGCGGCGGCAGGCTGCGCAACGGCGGCGGTCAGCACCCCGTGCCGCGGAGCGGTCTGTTCGCGCAGCACCAACGGCAGGTGCTGGAGGACGGGCTGAACGGGGCCTGTGCGCGGCATGTCCTCCACCGGGGTACGGCGCACAGCCATTTCCTCCGTACGCCCCGCGGGCTCCGCCCACTGCCGCTCCCCGGTATCCGGTCCGAGTGGCTCCACACGCGCGCCGAAGGCGTCCATCCGCTCGAACGGACCCGGCAGGCGGGGGCGCACCCGCACCACACCGGCGTCCCTCCCGCCGTCCGCCCCGCCGGCCGGCGCGGCCGCAGGAGCAGCCCGCGCCACCAGGCGGTCGAAGTGGTCAGACATCCGCACACAGCTCCAGGTAGTAGCGGCGCCGCAGCGGGCTGAGCGCCAGGATCTCGGACTCGCTCCATCCGTAGTGGCCGGCGAGCAGATGGACGTCCTGCAGGGTGCCCCGCGCCCAGGCGTCCAGTTCGGCCCACAGGTACGAGGCGATGTCCAGTTCGGCGGTGGCCGCATGGCCGCAGGCCGGGCAGGCCAGGTTGAGCCGGATGTCGGCTGCCGGGTCGGCCGCGGCCGCGGCCTGGGCGACGCGCCGGCGCACCTGCTCGGGCAGTGCGTCGGCCGCCACCTCGGTTCCGGAGCGTTCGGCGTGCAGCACGCAGCGGGCGACCAGTTCGGCGCCGGCCTCCGCGGAGGGCGAGGCCTCGACCGCCGCCAGGTCCCCGGCCGTCGGCAGCCGGAACCGCACCGTCCAGCCGTCGGCGTCGACGGACAGCGGTCCGTCCGCGACCTCGGCCGCCCCGGCGCCGATGACGTCCTGCACGCCGAGCGTGAACTCCATCTCCTCAGCACACTGACGACACGTCACACGCAACTCCAGCTGCTCGCCGAAGAGTTCGCGCCGCAGCGCGAACAGATCGGCGTCGCGGTGCCCGACCGGGACCGACAGCAGTTCCTCGCTGCCCGCCGCCGGCCGGGCGGCGGAGTGCAGCAGCAGGGCCCGCTGGGCGTACCCCGCGGCCAGCCCCGCCTCCCAGACGGCCAGCAAGCCGGCCGCGCCGACCGAACGCTCCGAACTCACGGTGGGCTACGCGGGGTTGGTGTACGTAGGCTCTTGCGGCTCCGGGACCGACCAGTCCCGGTCCCAGCCCTCGCACTCCAGCTTCAGGCTCTGGATGGCGACCGCGTTGGCGTTGGCGTCCATCTCGCCGAGCACCT
This sequence comes from Streptomyces sp. CoH27, assembly GCF_020181035.1. Classification (GTDB taxonomy): domain Bacteria; phylum Actinomycetota; class Actinomycetes; order Streptomycetales; family Streptomycetaceae; genus Streptomyces; species Streptomyces camelliae. Next base: position 27,218 of record NZ_JAIQYY010000004.1, on the reverse strand, counting down.
GGTACTCGCTCGGCCAGGCCCGGAACACCTTGTGCGCGACGGCCACCTGTCCGGCCTCGTTGAGCACCTGGATGACCAGGTCCTTACGGAAATCGGCGAGCGAGACCTCGGCACCCGGACCGGCGCCGACCTGCCAGACCTTGTTGGCCCAGCGGTCGAACTCCGGATCGTGGGTGACGCCGCGCTCCAGGGTGATCGCCTCGAACTCGGTGCGGCCCGGGGACTTCCGCGGCGAGCTGGGATCGCCGCCGTTGCGGTGCTTGACCACCTCGGTGGTCCGCTTCAACGGGCTGATCTTGCTGATGCCTGCGACCACCCGGCCGTCCCAGACCACCAGGAACTTGAAGTTCTTGTAGGGGTCGAATCGGTGCGGGTTGACAGTGAACTCGGCCATGAAAGCTGCTTCCTAACCCCTGAACCTATGCCTCGAACTGCCCGGCCATCTGCTCGATCTGGACGACGACGAACTCCGCGGGCTTCACCGGAGCGAAGCCGACCAGCACATTGACCACTCCGCGGTCGATGTCCGCCTGCGTGGTGGTCGTGCTGTCGCACTTGACGAAGTACGACGTGCGCGGAGTCGTGCCCTGGAACGCCCCCTGCTGGAAGAGCCGCTGCAGGAAGGCCTCGACGTTGAGCCGGATCTGCGACCACAGCCGCTCGTCGTTCGGTTCGAAGACCACCCACCGCAGCCCGCGGTACAGGCTCTCCTCGATGAACAGAGCCAGCCGCCGCACCGGAACGTACTTCCACTCGGACTGCAGCGCGTCCGAACCCGCCAGGGTCCGCGCGCCCCAGACCACCGGGCCGACGACCGGGAAGCTGCGCGCGCAGTTCAGGCCCAGCGGGTTGAGCAGCCCGTTCTCCTTGTCGGTGAGCTTGACACCAAGTGCCCGTACCCCGGAGAGCGGGGTATCCGTCCCGGCCGGTGCCTTCCACACCCCGCGGGCGGCGTCGGTCCGGGCGTAGACCCCGGCGACCGTGCCGGACGGCGGGAAGGAGCGCAGTCGGCCGGTGAGCGGGTCGACCAGCTCCAGCTGCGGGAAGTAGAGCGCCGTATGGTCGCTGCGCACCGGGTCGAAGGCGGACAGGCCCGCGCGCGCCGCGTCCACGCTCGACCAGGTCTGCGGGGCGTCAGCGATGACGAAGAGCCGTTTCTCCTCGGCCAGCACCTGCGCCGCGGACAGCACGGTGAGCTGATCCTCGATGTCCGGGTAGGCCGCGATCTCGGGCAGCACCAGCAGATTGACGTCCTGGACGTCGCGCAGCGCCTGGATGCCGCTCTTCGCCTGCTCGCTGCCGATCAGGTCGGTCGGGCCGGGCGCAGCCCCGTCCTCGCCGCCGGCCAGCGCGAAGACCGGCGGATTGACACCGGCCTCCAGGCCGAGGTTGTTGGCGGCCTCGCCGACGAAGCGCACGGTGTCGGCGGGGTCGGTGGAACCGGCCACGATCTGCACGCGCTTGCCGAAGGCGGTGACGGTGGTCCCCGCGAAGACCCGCCGGCCCGGGGCGTCCGGCAGCGCACGCAGCTTGCGCTCCAGCAGCAGGGCGAGGTCGGTGACGGTCTTGGGGGCGTCGCCGTCCCGCTCGGCGTCGTAGATGCGGAAGGTGCGCGCGACCTGCCCGATCTTGACCTCGATCTCCTGGGTGAGGTCGGGCAGGGTGGCGGCGAAGGGCTTCGAAACGGTGCCCACCGGGTCCGGGCGCTGCTCGGCGAGCACCTTCACCCTGATGGCATCGGATCCGCTGTTGACCACGGTCTCGGCGAAGTTGGGGTCGCCTGCGGTGACCGACAGCCCGGTGAAGAACTCGCTGACGCCGCCGGTGACGTCGAAGACCCGGAGGTTGAAGGTGCTCTCCGGAGCGGTGGTGTCGTAGTCCACGAGGAGCCGCAGGCCCGCACCCCAGGCACCGGGCTGCTCGGCGGTGACCTCCAGGACCGGGGTCTCGGTGCTGCTCTCGGTCGAGTGCAGCGTCACCGCAGCCGACTTGCCGGTGCCTGCCGCCACCGCGCGGACGATGACGGCGACGGTGCCGCCGTTGACGAAGAACTGCTGCACGGCGTAGCTGACCGGGCTCTGCGGGTCGAGGCCGCCGTACTGCCGCTCGAAGTCGGCGAAGCTGGTGATGGTCACAGGCCGGTCGACGGGTCCGCGCCGGGTGCGGCCGACGAAGGCGGTGACCGAGGTGGTCACGGTGCCGATCGTGCGGACGCTGCTGGGCAGTTCCTCGATGTAGACCCCGGGATAGGTCGGTGTCGTCGTCAATTCCCCCTCCATTCCCTTGTCTCCCTTGTCGCACCTGGGGACAGGAAGAAGGAGGAAGGCGCGCGAAGCGGCTGGCGGCGCCGAGTGCGCTGTCGCCGAACGTGCGTGGAGTCACGACACGCGAGCACCGGAAGAGGCTCGGTGAGGCCGTTACTGATTCCCCCGTCGCAGCCCCCGCGGCACCCGTACCGCGGGGGTGTTGCGAGCGTTGTGCAAGAAGTCCCTGGTGCCTGAATGCAGGACGAGTCTCAGGTCCGCTCGCGCGCCAGTCAAGGACAACAGCCGGTCACTTCTGGTCATTTCCGACGCAGAGACAGTGATCTGCACGCTTCGCCCCAGGGTCCTTCACAACTCACCTGATACACCAAGTCCCGGTAAATGACGCTCTCTTGACGTGTCGTCAGCCACCTTCGGGGAGCTTTGTGTAGTCGATCGCGTGACTGCCGGCGGCGGAAGCAGCCGCGGGCGCGTAGGCGGGCGGCCGGGCCGCCCCCAGGAACCAGCCCCAGCGGGCGCCGTAGCGGTGCTCCAGCACGCGGAAGACGGCGTAGTAGACCGTGCCGAAGCCGGTGGTGAGGGCGGAGTTCACGGTGGCGTTGTTCAGATGGATGCCCAGCCGGGCCGCCTGCAGTACGACGAAGGCCACCAGGTAGGGCACGCACGTACGCCAAAGGGACAGGATGATCTGATACATGACGTCTCCTCAGTCTCCGGGCAGGCAGGTCACTCGACGGCGAAGCCGTGCGCATGGCCGAGCCTGGTCAGCGAGTCCTTGCCGGGGATGCCGTCGGCCATCATCCCGGTGTAGCCGTAGCGTTTCTGGAGCTCCGAGTAGGCGGTGACGGTCTTGGTGCCGAAGGAGCCGTCGACCCACTCGCGGTCGAGCAGCTGCTCGTCCGCCAGGGCGAGTTCGACGGTGAAGACATCGTCCGGGTTGCTGGTGGCGCCCTGCGGGGCGCCCGGGTCGTGCCGCGCCGAGTCGACCACCTTGGCGTGCGCGACCGTGGCGAGCGGGATCGCCCCGTGCAGCAGGGAACGCAGCGAACGCTCACCGGGGACACCGTCCGCGTCGGCGCCGGAGAAGCCGAGACTGCGTTGGTAGTCGGCGTAGTTGAGGGTGTCCGCGTCGGTCCACTCGGGGCCGGGGCCGTCGTGGTAGTGCTTGCCGAACCCGGCGCCGACCAGCGCCCGGCCGACCGCGGTGACGTGCATGCCGTTGGCGCCGTATCCGTAGTGCAGTCCCCCGATGGTGACCTGGCGGCGTGTCGGTGGCTCGGGGCTCGGAGTGGGCTTGGGCTGGGGCTTCGGAGTGGGCTGGGGCTGGGGCTGGGGGCTCGCGCCCGAGCCCGACGGCCTCGGCGCCCCTTCGCGCACCCACGCGTAGAGCACCGGCCCGGGGCAGTCGGTGGCATACCCGTCCCGATGGCCCTTGATCTCCGGGCCGGCCGGGCCGTGCTTCTGGCAGTACTCGATCGCGTCCCGCAGGCCGTTGAGCTGGTCCCAGGTGGGCGAGGTGGATCCGGAGGAGCCGACCAGCCCGCAGACCGCGTAGTGCGCCTCGTTGAGTGGCACGTTTCCGTTGGCGCTGTTGCGTCGCTCCAGGCCGCGGCCTTCGAAGACCACGCCGTGCTCGCAGACCACGAAGCTGTAGCCGATGTCGGACCACTTGTCGAAGTCCATGTGCCCGGCCTGGATGCGACGCACATAGGCTGCGCAGGTGGAGTGGGGGCCGAAGGTGTACGGCGTGCCCAGGTAGTGGATCTTCACCCCCTTGCGCGGCTCGTGGTACGGGATCGATCCGTTCGGCTCCCGCCAGGGGCGGGCGCCCCATTCGGCGCGCGAGACCAACTGCAGGCCGCGCCAAGGCTGGGGTCTGGGCTGCGGCTTGGGCTGTGGCGCAGGGCCCGGCTTCGCCGCCGCGGCGCCCGCCCACTCCCGCAGCTGCTGCATCGTGCCGTGATACACATCGGTGTCCATCGGCCGGTCGCTGTACTGGTGGAACTTCCACGGAGCCCGGATCCTGGGCGCGCCCGGTGTGACGTAGTCCGCGATCCAGAGGAAGTCACCCGCGTTGTCGTCGGTCCGGAACCAGAAGTCGCGGTCGACGTAGAGGCCGACCCGGTTGTCCGGGTAGTGCCGCTTCACCGCGGCCAGCCACTCGTTCTTCACCTGGGTCGCGTGCCCGTCGCTCACGTTCTGGCCGTACGGCTCGAAGTCCAGCGCCAGCAGCTCGCCCGGCGGCACATGGCCGACGACCCGGCAGAAGTGGTCCACCTCGTCCGCCACGGCGTTCTCCGCGTGCAGGAAGTGGTAATGCCCGACCACCAGTTTGCGTCGTCGGGCCTCGCCCAACTTCGCTTTGTAGCCGCTCTGTTCGGTGTGCGCCCCCTCGGTCGCCTTGATGAAGACGAAGCCTGCGTCCCCCGGTATACCCGACTGGAAGTCGGATACGTCGTATCCCTTGGCGTAAGCCATCGACAGTCCTCCCGTTACCCTGATCACCGCCACGCCTGATCCCGGCGCCGGTCCATGGGTGACTCCCAGTAAAGCCACACCCGGAGCCCGGCGTCACGCGGCCCTCAGGACTTTCATCGGTCGGCCAGGCCGGTCTCCACACATCGTCCACATGTGCAACTCGGCGGCCACAACGGCGAGTTGCACATGCGGCGGCATGGGCAAGATCCCACCGCGCGCCAGTGGGCGGCCGGGCACGCGGGCGCGCCGAGGGCGCTGGAACCGGCTGAGCCAGGGCTACACCGTGTCGGCCGCTGTGGTGTTCGGGGCCCTGGTTCCTGTGCTGCCGAACCGAATGCCCTTGGCCACATGCCCGTCACCGTCACCGGGATCGGCTTCTTTGACTTCGACCATGGCCAGACCGGCGTTGCACCCAATGCCATCGAACTGCACGCCGTCACCGACGTACAGTTCAGCGGCTCGGCGTTCGCCCGCACGCGCTGAACACGTACACCCTGCCGAACGCCCCAGACCGGTACGGCACGGTCCGGGGCGTTCGGCGGTGGCCTGCCTTCGTCGCTCGGAGTGTCTGACGGCGTGCCGGGATCCTTCCCGGGCGCGGGTCACGCAGCTGAGGCAGCACACTTCGTCCCCAGCGCCCGCAGCACAACCGACAGTCGGTGCAGTAAGCGACTCCAGCCGTCGGTGCTGAACGGAGAAACGGGCGGCACCTTCCGAGTCCGCGCCTTCATGTAACAGAGCACTGCCGCTAGCTTTCGTGACGTGGCGCGTGACGAGGCAAGGCACGTGGACGTAGTCCACCGTCCTGGCGACCCGCCGGGGTCGCCACTGCATGTGCGGGTGGGCGACGAGGTCGTCATCACCTTGCACGGATCACCCGCATACGGATGGACGCCTGTCGAGGTGGTCGCAGGTCCCTTGACGGTGATCACGGCGGAAACGGCCGACGGAACTGTACGGGCCACGGTCATGGCTGTGGGTGCCGGTGAGGCGGAGCTGCGGTCGACGTCGTCGTTTCGCGGGGACCGGTTCGGGCCGCAGACACTGCTGTGGCGGCTGCTGGTCGACATCGGGCCGTCGTAGGCGTACGACGCGCTACGGGACCACGGTGAGGGTCAGTCGCCAGGCCCGCGAGGGTGGACCGTGCGGGTCGGGTGTGTAGGTGCCGGCCGAGGTGAGAGTGGCGGTGCCCGGAGAAGCAGCGCGTGCGCCGGCGGACCGGGTGCCGCCGGGTGCCAGGTGGTCGTCGAACACGCTGACTGTTTTCGGCTGCGAGCTCGTGACCGGTGCCCAGCGGTAGTTGGGCGGCGGCTTGAGGGTGATGCGGATCGTCGTACCGACGTGGGCGCAGGTGGTGCGCAGAGGGTTGTCGGCAGGGGGGTAGAGGATCGTGACTGTGCCGCTCAGGCACCGGCGGGTGGTGGACCCGTCGGTGCCGGCTGACGGCGTACTGGCGGGCTCCGGGGTGAAGGGGCCGGACGATGCTGAGCCGCTGATGGCGGAGCCGGAGGCAGACGGCCCTGTGGGCTCCTTCTCGGTGGGTCCGGGCGCCCCGGTGCCGGACGCGCAGGCGGCGGCTGAAACAATGAGCGCGACAACGGCGAGCGAACAAGCTCCGGTACGGCGGTATCTCACGGTGCCCCCAAACGGAGTTGGGACAGGCCGACGGTGGGACGCAGCCGACGCGCGATCCGTTCCCCGGTCCGGCGGGCACTCACGCTCCCGTTACGGGCGACAACAGGGAAATCCCTTTGACGATACAGAGGAAACCCTGTGTTTTTACTGTGAGTTGACTGCACTCTGTAAATTCTCGGTTGCTTTGCGCCACGCAGGCTGCATCTCTCTTGTTGCGTGACATGTCCGGTGCAACCATCCCGGATTGCGAACACGCGCTCCATCGGCGTGAACGTCCTTCTCCTCCCCACATGCCGGTCGAACTCCGGCTGTCCGAAAGGATGTTCAGTGTCCCGATCCAGACGCAGACGCGGCCGCATAGCCGCGCTCACCGCTATCCTGACCGCAGTTCCCGCCCTCTGGCTCGCCGCTCCCGGGGCCCAGGCCGATCCCGCGCCCCACACCCCGGCGGCCCACCGCTCGGCCGACACCGGCCCCGCCGTCCGGCACGACACCTCCCAGACGCTGCGTGCCATGGCCGCACACGCGCACCACGGCCACGGCGGCAAGAAGGAACAGGGCGACGACCCCGGCGAGACGCGGCTGCCGCATCCGCCCGCGTCCCCCATCCCCGACCCGGTCGTCCAGTCCAGCCCCGGCGGCCCCTCCGCGCCCTCCACGGGAACGAACTTCGAGGGCATCGGCGCCGGCAACTACTCGATCACCGGTGTGCCGCCGGATCCGAACTCGGCCGTCGGCTCCAGCCAGATCGTCGAGACGGTCAACACCGCGTACGCGGTGTACTCCAAGAGCGGCGCCACGGTCCTCGCTCCGACCAACACCAGCACGCTGTGGTCCGGGTTCGGCGGCTCCTGCGAGACCACCAACGACGGCGACGCGGTCGTCCGCTGGGACACTCTGGCCAGCCGGTGGGTGGTGACGCAGTTCGCGAACGTCTCCTCGGCATCCGGCCCGTACTACGAGTGCGTGGCCGTCTCCACCAGCGCAGACGCGACGGGCACGTACAACCGCTACTCCTTCCAGTACGCCAACTTCCCCGACTACCCGAAGCTGTCGGTGTGGCCAGACGCGTACTACATCACGTACAACATGTTCACCCCCGCCGGCAGCTTCCTGAACGCCGAGGCGTGCGCGCTGAACCGGTCGGCCATGCTCACCGGCGCGAGCGCCACTCAGCAGTGCTTCACCACCTCCTCCTCCTACGGCGGCCTCCTCGGCGCCGACCTCGACGGCTCGACGGCCCCGCCGTCCGGCGAGCCCGAGCTGATGACGGGCCTGGGCACGACGAGTACGACGCTGGCGTACTGGAAGTTCCACACGGACTGGGCCACTCCGGCCAACTCGACCTTCACCGGGCCCTCGACGCTGACCGTGGCGTCGTACACCACCGCCTGTGGCAGCTCCGGCACCTGCATCCCGCAGAGCGGCACCAGTCAGCAACTGGACTCTCTTTCCGACCGATTGATGTTCCGACTGGCCTACCGCAACTTCGGCGACCACGAGTCACTGGTCGTCAACCATGCCGTCACGGCGGGAAGTTCAGTGGGCGTGCGCTGGTACGAGCTGCGTATGTCCGGCAGCAATCCGACGGTGTACCAGCAGGGGACGTACGCCCCCGACTCCGCCTACCGCTGGATGGGGTCGATCGCCGAGGACAAGGTCGGCAACATCGCCCTCGGCTACTCGCAGTCCTCCTCCTCGGTGCATCCGTCGATCCGCTACACCGGCCGTCTGGCCGGAGACACCCTCGGCTCGATGACACAGGGCGAGGTCACCGCGATCACCGGCGGCGGGTCGCAGACCAGCTACAGCCGCTGGGGCGACTACACCTCGATGGCGGTGGACCCGACGGACGACTGCACGTTCTGGTACACGAACGAGTACATCCCCGCCAACGGCAACTTCAACTGGCACACCAGGCTGGCTTCCTTCACCCTGCCCAACTGCGGCTCTACGGCGAGCAACGACTTCTCCGTCTCCGTCAGCCCGGCCTCGTCCAGCGTCGCCGCCGGCTCGTCGGCGAGCACCACGGTCTCCACGGCCGTCACCTCCGGCTCGGCGCAGTCCGTGAGCCTGTCCGCGTCCGGGCTGCCCAGCGGGGCGAACGCGAGCTTCAACCCGGCTTCGGTCACCGCGGGCGGCTCGTCCACGCTGACGGTGGCCACGTCCTCGTCGACGCCGACGGGCACGTACAACATCACCGTCACGGGAACGGGCGCCTCCGCCACCCACACCGCGACCTACGCGCTCACCGTCACCTCCGGCAGCGGTGGCGGCGGGATCACCAACGGCGGCTTCGAGACGGGCAGCCTGACCGGCTGGACGTCGTCGGGGACCACGTCAGTGGTCAACTCCGGTGCGCACAGCGGGACGTACGCGGTCCAGCTCGGCAGCACCTCGCCGACCAGCGGTGACTCCTCGATCGCCCAGACCTTCACCGCGCCGTCCGGGACCAGCAAGCTCGGCTTCTACTACAACGTGACCTGCCCGGACACCGTCACCTACGACTGGGCGACGGCCACGCTCAAGGACAACACCACCGGCACCACGACCACCGTGCTGGCCAAGACCTGCGTGTCGTCCTCCGGCTGGACCCAGAAGACCGCCTCCGTCACGGCCGGGCACAGCTACACGCTCACGCTCATCAACCACGACGACAACTACACAGGCGATCCCACCTACACCCTCTACGACGACGTGACCGTCTCCTGATCCACGGCGTCGTCCCCCGGGTGGGCCGTCGCCTGTGCGTCGTCGGCCCACCCCACCCCCACCCCCAGACGACAAGGGGTCTTTTCATGTCGCGCACTGCTGTCCGCAGATCCGTGGCGACCGCCACCACCGCCCTGCTCGCCCTGGGCGGACTTCTCCTCGCCTCGCATACCGCGCTGGCCGACGTGTCCAACGGCGGCTTCGAATCCGGCAGCTTGACCGGCTGGACCAGCACGGGTACGACGTCCGTGGTCAACTCCGGTGCCCACAGCGGAACGTACGCCGCCCGGGTCGGCGGCACCTCACCCACCAACGGCGACTCCTCGATCACCCAGACCTTCACCACCCCGGCAGGCGCCACCCAGCTGTCCTTCTGGTACGACGTGTCCTGCCCGGACACCGTCACCTACGACTGGGCCACCGCCACCCTGGCCGACACGACCGCCGGCACCACGACGACCGTACTGGCGAAGACATGCACCAGCGGCCAGGGCTGGCAGCAGGTCACCTCAGCCGTGACCGCGGGACACAGCTACAGGCTGACCTTGATCAGCCACGACGACAACTACGCGGGAGACCCGACCTACACCCTGTACGACGACGTCGCCTTCACCACCACGGCCCCGCCGCCCAGTGGTCTGACCCAGATCAGCACCGACCCGTTCACCAACACCTCCAGCCAGCACGCCACCGAGCTGGAGCCCGACACCTTCGCGTACGGCAACACGATCGTCGCCTCCTCACAGGTCGGCCGGTTCACCGACGGCGGCGCCTCCGACATCGGCTGGAACACCTCCACCGACGGCGGCACCACCTGGCAGCACGGCATGCTCCCCGGCATCACCACCTATCAGGGCGGCGGCAGTTGGGCCCGCGTCTCCGACCCTGCCGTCGCCTACGACGCCAAGCACGGCACCTGGCTGGTGGCCGGACTGGTCATCGACTCCAACGTCAACGGCGCCGGCGTCAGCGTCAGCCGCTCGGCCGACGGCCTCAGCTGGCAGAACCCGGTGATGGCGGTCGGCAACGACGGCCAGGGCTACGACAAGGAGTGGATCGTCTGCGACAACTCCACCTCCAGCCCGTACTACGGCACCTGCTACGTCGAGGTCGACATCACCTCCTCGGGCAATGCCGTGGTGATGAGCCACTCCACCGACGGTGGCGCGACCTGGTCGGCGCCAGCGGCACCATCCGGAGGCCCGAGCGGCCTGGGCGGCCAGCCCCTCGTCCAACCGAACGGCACCGTCGTCGTGCCCTACTCGGCCAACGGCAGCTCCGTCAACGCCTTCAACTCGACCAACGGCGGCTCCAGCTGGTCGACCAGCACCCTGATCGCCAACGTCTCCAGCCACGCTGTGGCCGGCAACCTGCGAGACGGTGAGGGTCTGCCGTCCGCCGAGATCGATGCCTCGGGCAAGATCTACGTCGCCTGGCAGGACTGCCGCTTCCGTACCGGCTGCCCGGCCAACGACATCGTCTACGCCACCTCCACCAACGGCACCAGTTGGTCGGCCGTGACCCGGGTCCCCATCGACGCCACCACCAGCGGCGTCGACCACTTCATCCCCGGCATCGGTGTCGACCACGCCACCGCCGGCACGACGGCGAAGATCGGCCTCTACTACTACTTCTACCCGAACGCCAACTGCACCGCTTCCACCTGCCAGCTGGAGGTCGGCTACATCTCCTCCGCCAACGGCGGCAGCACCTGGAGCAGCCCGGCCACGGTCGCCGGTCCCATGTCCCTGTCCCAGATCGCCAGCAGTACACAGGGCAGCATGGTCGGCGACTACCTCTCCACCTCCGTCACCAACGGCAAGGCGGTCTCCGTCTTCGCCGTCGGCAAGGCACCTGCGGGCGGGCAAGCCTTCGACGAGGCCCTCTACACCGCCGGCCCGCTCACCGTCACCGGCGGCAGCGCCGCCTCCACCACCCGGGGCGCCGCCACCGTCACCCACACCCCGCACACCACCAAGCCCCTGCCGACCCGGCACTGATCCAGGACGGCTCATGGTGCGCTCCGGTGGCAACGCTGGGGCGCATCATCTATATCCGGGTACAGGAACCGGGCGCCGAGGCTGAACGTCACAGAGGCAGGCGGCGAGGCGAGGAGGCAGTTGTGGCGCTGGAGCAGCGTAGACGAAGACTGGGGCACGCACGGCCGTGGTTCGGGGCCGCCCTGGTTGTCGTCGCCTGTCTTCTGACCGCATGCGGTAGCAGTGGTGGCGGCTCACGATCCGACTCGACGCCGCCGCGCCCTTCCGCCGACCCGCACACCACGACACCGTCGAGGAACGGTACCGGTACGACAGAGCCTCCGGCCTCGTCCCCCGCATCGTCGACAACAGCGCCTCCGGTGACTGCATCGCCGCCCCCGAGGGGCACCGCGACGGCCCCTGCTACGGCCACCCCGTCACCGCGCTGCATCGCCGGCGCCGCCACCGTCACCCATGCATCCGGAGACGCCTCCACCCAGAGCCTGTGCGTGCGGTCCGGTACGACGGTGACCGTCGTCCTGAAGCCGCGGGCCCAGGGCTCCTGGCCGCAGCCGCGCAGCAGCAACCCGATGCTGGCGCTGGTGACCTCCTCCGCCACCGACGGCCAGGGCGTCACCCGGGTCACAGTGCGGGCCGCCCGCATGGGCGCGGTGACCGTGACCTGGGGTCCCGCGAGCGCGCCGCTGTTCACACTGCGGCTGAGTGTGGCGGCCTATTCGGTGCAGTGACCCCGAACACCGGACGGGCGGTGCGTCCCCGGGAACGGGGTGCGCACCGGCCGTCGTCGTATGACGGGCGTTCGGGTCGTGATCAGTCCTTACGGCATTTGAGGCGCCGTACGTCGAAGGACCAGATGCCGCGTCCGTGGGTGGCGGCGTACAGCGTGCCGTCGGGGCCGAGGCGCAGCTGCATGACGGCCGTGGTGGGCAGGTCGTGGCCCAGGACGAGCCAGTTCGTGGCGCCGGCGGGGCGGTAGAAGGTGGCCAGGTCGGTGCCGAGGGCGAGGCCGCCGTTCGGCAGGAGCTTGACCGTGTCGGCGGGGACGTCGGGAAGGTTGGCGGAGATGTCCGTCCAGCTCGCGCCGCCGTCCCTGGACTCGAAGACGTGGCCGACGCCGGCGCCCGGGCCCTCGGTGAAGCGGCGGGAGAAGCCGTTGATCGCCACGTAGACGTGCTGGGCGTCGGCAGGGTCGATCTCGAAGCCGGAGACGTAGCGGTTCGGGATGGTGCCGTCGACCGGGAGGTTCAGCTGGTGCCAGCCGGTGCCGTCCGCGTTGCCGACGGCGATGCCGCGGGTGAAGCCCTGGTTGTTGCAGGGGCCGCACCAGCCGACGTACACCGTGCCGCCGGAGGACGCCACGGCCGTGGCCACGTGGCCCTCACCGAGGTCGAAGGCGTTGGTCCACTCCTTGCCCGAGCGGATGGCGTAGCCCTTGGTGTTCACCCACACGTGCCGGCCACCCGCGATCCAGGTGCTGCTGTTCTTGGCGTCGGCCGCGATCGGCGCGATGAAGCGGGCGCCCGCGCCGCCCTGGTCCTTGTCCGGCGGGGCGATCTCGTACTCGGTGGCCTTGGACGGGTCCGTCGACCAGGAACCGTCGTTCACGCCACAGTTCTGAGTGACCCACATGTCGAGGTACACGTACTCGGCGGCGATGTTGCAGCCGTTGGCGGGGTCGGCGATGGTGTCTCCGCCGTCACCGCCGAAGTTCGAGCCCATGACCTTGTCGTGGCCTCGCAGGATCGACTGGCCGTTGTCCTGCAGGCCTCCGGTCACCGAGACGCCGCCATTGGCAAGGTCCTTGCCGACGCCCACCGAGTAGTACTGGAGGGTGTCGAGGGTGCCATCGCTCAGGGACTGCCAGTCCTTGGCGTGGCCGCCGGAGTCGACCGCGCCGTTGAGCGGGCGCCGGTAGATGCCGCCGTCGTTGCCGACGTACGCCCAGGTCTTGCCCTTGTAGCTGCCGATCGCGACCGCGTGCTGGTCAGAGTGGGTCGTGGGCGAGCAGTCACCGGTCTGCTTGGCCGGGTCGATGCTCCAGCAGGGGAAGGGGAAGTTCCAGTACGGGCCCGGCACGGTCCAGCTCTGGCCGCCGTTCTTGGTCTCGAAGACCTCTTCCAGGCCGAGGTAGACGTGGTCGGCGTTTGCCGGGTCGACCTGGAGGAACTGGTTGTACCAGGCCTGGATTCCGGGCATGTAGCCCGCGCTCTGCAGGGCGGAGCCGGATGCCTTCAGCTTGGTGTAGTCCGCGATCAGCGTCCAGGGGCCGAACGGCGAGCCGTTCTTCGACACGTACACGCCCTTGAGCCCGCTGTCCGGGTTGGCGGCCATCTGCGCCGGCGACTGGTCGATGGCGTACAGGCGGGAGCCGTCGGCCGCCGCAGCGAACGTCATGTTGCCGACGTCGGTGCTGGTGGTGGGCAGGTCGCCCAGTCCGCTGACCGGCTTCCAGCTGCCGTCGTCCGCCTTCGCGTACAGGCCGTTGTAGGTGTCACCGCCGCGCCAGCCGACCGCGAGGAGCACCTTGGAGGGGTCCTTGGGGTCGACGGCGATGTCGTTGGCGATGTTCTTGTACGGCGCGCTCGGGTCGTCCGCCTTCGAACCGCCCGGCAGATAGTCCGGGTTGGGGGCGAACTCGTGCTGCCACGGCCCGGACAGAGTGGTCGTGGAGTGCGACCAGACGCCAGTGCTGGTCGCCGCCCACACCTTGGTGCCGGCGAAGCGGAGCGCGTGGATGACCGTGGACTCCAGCTCGGCGCCGCCCACCCGGTCACCGGGCTGGAACTGCCCGTGGCGCGGGTCCTTCAGGAGGTACACGCCCGTGCCGACGAAGGACGTGGCCCCGGTGTTGGACTCGCCCGTGGCGTACCAGAGCCGCTTCTGGCCGTCCAAGGCCAGAGTGCCCGTCGACAGGGACGGCAGCTTGTCGGAGATCGGCTTCCAGTGCCCGCCGCCGGTCGTCGACCGGAAGACACCGCCGTTGGCGCCGCCCGCGTACACATAGCCCTGGTCGTCGGCGGCGATGCCGGTGATCCGGCCGGTCACATCGCCCGCGCCGCCACTGGAGTTGGAGTTCACATCGCGGTAGCGGGGGTCGTCGGAGTTGTACGCCTTCTTGGTGACGTGGTCCCAGCCACCGGCCGTGTGCCGCATGGACTGAAGCTGCTGCCAGGCAGCCCCGTAGGCGCCGGGTGCGACCACGCCGGGCGCGGTGCGGGCCTCGGTGAACTGGGCGGTCGACTCGGCCGAGTTCTCCGCCTCGTCTGCGCCGCCGTCGTCGCCCTCCGCGGCGAACGGGGTCAGGCCATGGCCCGCGTTCACCGCCTTGATGTGCTGCCGGCCCATCGCCGCCTGGTGGCGCGCCTGCCAGGGCCGGGGTCTGGTGTCGGTGGACGCCGCGAACGCCTGGGTGCTCACCAGTCCGAACGCGGCGGCTACGACGGTGCAGGTCATGAACCGTCGTTGGTGCCTCGGGGGCAACATGCCCTCTCCTCCCTGCGCCGGGCATATGGGGGTGCCCCGGCACAGAGGGGATCTTGGCGTGACCACAACAGCCACACATAGGGCTCACGGGAAAAAATGGCGCGGTGTTTACCTTCTGGCTCGCATGGACGCGAACTTCCCGATAATGGCCGCTATTTGAGGTGAATCAGCGGACGCTGGCGAGGGCGAGGCTCGGTGATGCCGTGGCACGGGCCCTCATCGCCCGGCAACCACGATGGTCACATCGTAGAGGGAGAGGCATGCGACCGGCGCTCGGGACAGGGCGGTGCCAAGGAGCACTGTGAGTCCCCTCGGACACCCGGCCGCAGGGCCGTTGGCCGCCACCTTCCTCGACCTCCCGGCCGGCAGCCCTGGCGGCAGCGTCGAACTCTTCCTCGACCTCTACATTGGCGACAAGCCCCTCATCCCCTCACGGGCCTTCATGCTGACCCCCACCATTCCCGGACACCGCCTCCCCACCGGGCTCGACCTGCTGGCGGTGGCCGGGAAGTGCCTGGAGGGTCCCGCCTTCAGTCGCTACGTCGCAGCCCTGCACCAGGCCCTCCACCAGCACCCGCGCCCACGGTGCCACCGGGGTCCTCGACCCCAAAGAGCCGGACGTGCCGATGCGGCCCGACACTGTCTTCGACGCCGCCAGCCTCACCAAGATCCTCGCCGTGTGGTCCTCCATCGGCGCCCGCTGGGAGGAAGGCAAGCTCGACCTCGACGCTCCGCTCGGTACCTTCTGGCCCGAGGTCGATGGGCACCCGCTCGATGCAGTGACTGCCCGTCAACTGGTGGCCCACACCGCTGGCGTACCGCTCCGCGCCCAGCTCAAGAACCTCTACGGCACCGATCCCCAGGACGTCCGCGACGGGGTCCTTCACGAGGCCCTGCACCGCCCGCCAGGCGAGGCCGTCGAGTACACCGACCGCGCCGCCCTCATCCTCGGATACCTCGCTGAGCACCTTTCCGGTCAGCACCTCGACCAGCTCGCCACAGAGCGGACCTGGCAGCCACTGGGCATGGACTCCACCCGGTTCGGACCACTGCCCGCCGAGATCGCCGCACGGTGCGCACCGACCGAACTCGACCAGAACACCGACACTCACCTCAAGGGCACCGCCCACGACTTCTCCGCCCGGCTCCTGGGTGGAGTGTGTGGCATCGCCGGCGCCTTCATCACCCTCGACGACCTCGCCGTCTTCCTGCGCTACACGCTGGACGCCTCGACCGGCCTGGGGCGAGCCGGATTCGGCCCGGCCTGGACCAGGCAGTCGCTGAGCGTCCAGACCGGCACCCTGATCCTGTACGCGGCCTGTTCTGGCACCCCGCCCCTGGCACGCACCTCGCCGACGGCATCTGGGTCCACTACGGCTTCACCGGCACCGGCATGTGGATCTCGCCCCAGCAAGGACGGTGGGCAGTACTGCTGGCCAACAAGCTCTACTACACCCGCGACCGCCAGCCCCTGACCGACGTCCGCAACGCCTTCCGCGCGCTTGCGTTCGCCTTAAGCAATGGGACCTCATGTGGTGCTGTTGACCGGCTACGACGACGAGGCGGACACCGCTCCCTACGACCGGGGTACCGGCTCGGGAGCCTTCCGCGTCCGGAACAGCTGGGGAACCGGCTGGGGGTCCAGGGCTACGGCCTCCTTCCCTGCGCCTTCCTCGAACAGAAGCTCACTGGCGAGAACTGGATTGTCGTGGAAGGGGACTGGCAGAAACAGTGAGTGCGGCTCGTCCGGAAAGCTCTCTTTTTCGGCCCGCGTCTGCGAAAGAAAGCAGTCAGTACGGGTCTTCGCGTCGCTTAGCCGCGAAGAGCCAGCGGGGATAATAACCAGTGAACCTAACACCCCCGAGAGGAAGGTTTGTTGACTTTGCGGAGGTTCCTGGCGACCACCGCCCGATGGGCGGCACCTACCGTTGTCCTCGCCCAGGTCTGCCTGGTATGGACCGGCGTGTTCAGCCTCGGCGAGGCGGTGGCAGTCGGACTGTTACTCGAACTCCTCCTGGCCGGGATCGTGATCACCGAATTCACCCTTGCCACGCGGGCCTACAAGACCTCCCGGAGCCGGGGGGCCGACGGGCAGGAGGCCCTCAACCAGGCGCTATCCACCGTGCTGCCTGCCCCTGCGGCCAAGGCGATGGGGATGGAATTCGGCCTTTTCCGCGCTCTTTGGCGCTGGATCCGCCGCAAGTCGGACACACCGGAAAGCCACCAGATCCTGACCTACGGCTCGGAAATCAAGCCAATCATGTGGGCAATGGTGCTTCTCGTGCCTCTGGAGATCCTCGCCGTCGAGTTCCTCGTACCCTGGTCCGTGGTGCGCATCATCCTGCTGGCGCTCTCCATCTACGGAACCCTCTGGGTGCTCGGCTTCATCGCGGCACTGTCCATCCGCCCGCACAGCGTCGGCGACGGCAAAATGGTGCTGCGATTCGCCCACTTTGTGCAGATCGCGATCCCGCTTGACCTCGTGGAATCGGTCCGCACGACCCAGCACAGCGGCTATCGCAGGGCCGTCCAGATCAACGACGGCATCCTGGCGATGCCAATCGGTGACTCCACCACCCTGAGCGTCAAGCTGCGCGAGCCGTACTCTGTGGCGCCCAAGCCCGGGAAGCCGTTCCAGGAGGTGCGAGAGGTCCGCTTCGCCGCGGACAACACTCGTGAAGCCGTCCGCATCCTCACGGCGAACATCGTCGCCGACTGATCCGGTTGTCGACCCTCGACGGTCATGGTCGCCGAGGACACATCCAGGGCACATGAGCCTGGGAAACGGCGTTGACCCGTGAGACTACCGAGGAGAGTTTCCGCAGGTCAACGCACATTTCACCGAGAAACCCCAGGTCAGCGCCCCGCCGCCCCCATTCGCTGCACGAGTGGGAGGACTTCCACGTCGCCTGTCCGGGCGGGGAGAAGCATGCCAAGCCGAGCCAGCCCGGGACAGTCTGAACGAGCAGGATCGTTGACATGGCCGCCAAACTTACGACTACGACGGTGGCGGCTACGCGATAGCGCGGTCCGTTGGGCAGCCCTGCCCAGGACCGAGTGGCGGTTGGTCAGGACCAGGAGAGGATCGCCGGTGATGCGGCGGCCGCGGCCATGGACCAGGCCCGGCGCGACGGCCACTGAGCCTGCAGCCGGTGCCACTCACTTACGCGCGTGCGACCTCAGTTCTGGCATCGGCATCCCGACGCCGTCTTGGCTTCGCCGACGGTCACAGCAGGGTCGGCTGAGGTCTCGACCGAAGTGCAGCAGGCGTTGACTCCACAGCAGGCATCGGCCGACTCGGCACCCTCGGAAGAGGTACCGACCGTCATCGGCTTGGTGGCCCGGACGATCGCCGAGTGCATTCCGTCCGCGACCGTATGGGTCGGGGTGATCTCGATGTCCGTGAACCCGGCGGCTTCCAGCCCTGCGCGGTATTCGGCGAAGGAGAGAGCGCCGGCGATGCAACCGACGTAGTCACCGCGCTCGGCACGCTGGTCGGGGCTGAGTGAGTCGTCGGCAACGACGTCCGAGACGCCGATACGCCCACCTGGCTTCAGAACACGGAAGGTCTCCGCGAACACGGCGGACTTGTCGACGGACAGGTTGATCACGCAGTTCGAGATCACCACGTCCATGGTGTTTGCGGGCAGCGGGATGGACTCGATGGTGCCCTTCAGGAACTCGACGTTCGTCGCGCCGGCCTTCTCGGCGTTGGCAAGGGCCAGGGCCAGCATCTCGTCGGTCATGTCCACCCCGTACGCCTTGCCGGTGGGGCCGACGCGTCGGGCCGAGAGCAGGACGTCGATGCCGCCGCCGGAGCCGAGGTCGAGGACGCGCTCACCCTCCCGCAGCTCTGCGACGGCGGTCGGGTTGCCGCAACCGAGGGAGGCGGCCACGGCCTCGGCAGGCAGTGCGTCGCGCTCGTCGGCGGCGTACAGCGTCGAACCGAAGTTCTCGTCGACCTCGACCGGCTCCGGCCCGCAACAGGCGGCGCCGCCCTCGGTGACCTTCACGGCTGCGGCGGCGTAGCGCTGTCGGACGGTTTCACGCAGGTCAGTGGACTGCTCGGTCATGACTCACTCCCAGGTGACGGGGCATGGCGGTACCCCGGAACGGCCTGTATTGACGTTCATTGATGCAACCTTGCGCCTTGAATCGAAAAACGTCAACATAGAGACATGTCGAAACAAGAGCTTGAGGTGATCGGGCAGGGCACCGCCTGCTGCGCAGGGCTGTCCGCAGCACCGCTGAACGAGGACCAGGCGGCCGAGCTGGCGAAGGTGTTCAAGGCCCTGGGCGACCCCGTCCGGCTCCGGCTGATGTCGATGATCGCCTCGCGTGGCGAGGGCGGCGAGGTCTGCGTGTGCGAGCTGACGCCGGCCTTCGAGCTGTCCCAGCCGACGATCTCCCACCACCTCAAGCTGCTCCGGCAGGCCGGGCTCATCGACTGCGAACGACGCGGGACCTGGGTGTACTACTGGGTGCTGCCCGGTGTCCTGGACCGGCTCGCCGCCTTCCTGACCGCGCCGCAGACCGTCGGAGCCACCGCGTGACCGCGCCTCTGGGCCGACGTGTCGCCGCAGAAGCCATCGGGACCGGGCTGCTGGTCGCGGTCGTCGTCGGCTCCGGGATCCAGGCCACCGAGTTGTCGCACGACGTGGGCGTGCAGTTGCTCGCCAACTCCCTCGCCACCGTCTTCGGCCTGGGCGTGCTGATCGCCCTGCTCGGGCCGGTCTCCGGCGCGCACTTCAACCCGGCCGTCACCCTCGCCGCCTGGTTCACCGGCCGCCGCAAAGCCGACGGCCTCACCCTGCGAGACGTGGCCGCGTACGTGCCCGCACAGATCGCCGGGGCCATTGGCGGGGCGATCCTGGCCGACGCGATGTTCGCCAAGCCGCTGGTCCAGTGGTCCACGCACGACCGGTCCGCCTCTCACCTGCGGCTCGGCGAGGTGGTCGCCACGGCCGGGCTGATCTTGCTCATCTTCGGACTCGAACGCATCGGCAACGCCTCTCTCGCACCGGTGGCCGTGGCCTCGTACATCGGGTCCGCCTACTGGTTCACCTCCTCCACCTCCTTCGCGAACCCGGCAGTGACCATCGGCCGGGCCTTCACCGACACCTTCGCCGGCATCGCCCCCGCCTCCGTCGCCCCGTTCATCGCTGCCCAACTGGCCGGAGTCGCGCTCGGGGTGGGCGCCGTCATCGCTGTGTACGGCCGTCCCGCCACCGCCGGGGATGAGGTCGTGGTCCCACACGGCGAACCAGAACTCGCCTCCTCCTGATCCACTCCGCTCTCCCGAAAGACGCCTGCCATGAACACCCCCGCCCCGCGCCCCTCGGTCCTGTTCGTCTGCGTCCACAACGCCGGCCGCTCCCAGATGGGCGCCGCCTTCCTCACCCACCTGGGCGGTGACCAGGTCGAGGTTCGCTCGGCCGGCTCCGCCCCTGCCGACGCGGTCAACCCTGCCGTCGTCCAGGCAATGGCGGAGGTCGGCATCGACATCTCCGCCGAGACGCCCAAGGCCCTCACCACCAAGGCGGTGCAATCCTCGGACGTGGTGATCACGATGGGCTGCGGGGACGCCTGCCCCGTCTACCCCGGCAAGCGGTACCTGGACTGGCAGCTGGACGACCCAGCCGGGCAGGGTGTCGACGCAGTCCGGCTGATCCGGGACGCCATCGAACAGCGGGTCCGCGACCTATTGGCCGACCTCGGCATCCCTGCGGCGGTTTGACCACATCGAGCCAGGCCGACGGGAGTGCCACCGCGCTACCGACCTGTCGTGTTGCTCGTAGGGCGGAAACCTGCCGCTCAGTGGCGTCCCATGCGCGAGCGATGCGTGCGCGCTACCCAGCCCACGCCGCACCGACACCCCTATATAGAACCGAAAGAGTGGCCACGGGCAAGGGGAGTCCTCTGGGAATTTTCTGGGACTTCCAGATATCGCCTGTAACGCCCACACGGCACATAATGCGCACATACCTCCGCGAAGACAACCCCGATCGTACCCGCGCCCTTGCCCCAACCGCAGGCGACAGAGCCACCGGCGCACAGCGGCCGCGTACTGCTCGCACAGCGCGGCGTACTCCTTCGTGCGCAGGATGAGTGCGGGCAGGCCGAGGTCGACGTCGTCCCACGGGACCATGGGGAGATGTCGTACGAGCCCTGACCAGCGTCACGGACAGGCAGGCGGATCCATGGTCCAGGAACCCCGGCCGGTGCACGATCCACGAGGCGCTGTCGACGACCGGGCTGGGCGCGTCACCCCGCCGCGTGAAGTCGCATACGGGAGCGAGATCGAAGCCGCGGCCGGCAAGCGAGCTCAAGCCACCTGTGAGTGATGCCGATGCCCTGCATATGCATGCGTGGTGATTCAGTGAACGAATAAATGAAGAGCGCGTTCGAATTCACGAACACGCCATGTTCTTCACGGAATGCATTGCGCGGATTGGGGTGGGGAGGTCCGTTCTCACAGTCGGATAGGGGGCGAATATGAGGCAATGAAACGGGCGATTAACTGACGCGTAGCGGCCGGGAATCCTCATCCCGGTCCACTCCTGGGCACTGCCTTTCACGCACAGCGTCAGGAGGGGCCATGTCCTTGTTCGCCAGGGCGTCCTGGCCGGGAGACCATCGCGACGAGATAGTGGCCGGTGCCCTGGTCGCCGCGGTGATCGTCGTACTCGGGTACGCGTCCGGCATCGGCGCTCCCGCACCCACGACCTTAGACACAGCAGCACCGCCGGCAGCACCGGCCCCGTCGGCCTCCGCCGACCCGTCACAGGGGACGGCGTCCGGGGATCCCGGCAACCCCGGCGGCGACAGGGGCGCCGATT
This sequence comes from Streptomyces sp. CoH27, assembly GCF_020181035.1. GTDB lineage: Bacteria > Actinomycetota > Actinomycetes > Streptomycetales > Streptomycetaceae > Streptomyces > Streptomyces camelliae. The sequence continues at coordinate 5,807 of NZ_JAIQYY010000004.1, read as the reverse complement.
CATCAGGTTATTCCTGGGCCGGAGGCGGCGGTCCCGGAAGTCCGATCGCAAGCGACACGTCGTCTGGCGACGGGCACGGCGGGCAAGACGCAGGCGGCGGAAGCGGAGGCTGGATGCCGACGCCCGGCCCCTCCGATTCGGCGTCGCGTTCCCCCTCACCGAAGCCTTCCCCCAGCCCTTCTCCAACGCCGTCGGACGGCTGCCAGAAGGGCGAGGTGCACCTGGTCCAGCCGCTGCTGAAGGGCACACTCACCTCGCTGACCGACCTACTGGATGGCCTGCTCGGGCCGGACGCCTCTGGAGGCACCGCTTTCCCGGCGCCCTCTCCCTCCTCGTCACCGTCGAGCACCGACCTCTCGCCGCTGTGCGTAGACGTTGCACCGTCACCCTCGGTACTGCCGGAGGTGCTCCGGTGAGACACCATGCTGTGCGCCTGTGGACCACCGCGCTGGCCGCTGCTGTGGCCTTGCTGCTGTTTGCTCCAGCCGCTTCTGCTCACACCGAGCTGGTGTCCTCCTCGCCCAAGGACGGCACCCGGCTCACGCACACACCGGCCACGGTACGGCTGACCTTCAGCGAACCGGTCGACCTGCCCGGCGTCCGCGTCACCGCAGGTGGCAATCGGCTCGCTCTGTCCCGTCCGGACCACGGTGATCGTCGGGACAATGGTGTCGAGGTCTCCGTTCCCAGGATGGACGGGCAGGACCGGCTCGCCTTGGTTTGGCAGGTGCGAGACATGGAGGACGGTCATCCGGCCTCCGGGACGCTCTTCTTCCCCCTCACCGCGAAGACGAAGGTTGCCTCCCCCTCTGATGACGCCGCGGCCGCACCCACGCCTTCTGACAGCGTGCGCAAGGCTTGGGCGGCCGCCCGCTGGGCCGGATACCTCGCCCTCGCCCTCTACGTCGGTGGTCTCGTCTTCCTCGCACTTCTCTGGCCACAGGGTGCCCAAGACCGCCGTACCCGCCGCATCCTCACGCTGGCCTGGGCGGGTGGGCTCGCGGCAAGCCTGGTCACACCGGGACTGCAGGGTGCGTATGGTGCGATGGGCACTCTCGGCGACGCGTACCGCCTGACCACGTATCGGGACCTGCTGGGCACGGAGGTCGGCATCGTGGCCGCCTGCCGGGTGCTGATGTGGGTGCTCGCCGCCATCGTGCTCGCCGCGTTGCTCCAGGGCGGTGAGCGGGCCGCCCGCTCACCGGGCTGGCGGGTCGGCGCCCTCGCCGTCACGCTCGGGCTGCTGCGTACGGCCGGCATGGCGGGCCACAACGCCGAAGGCACGCATCCCGGGTGGGGCGCGGTGGCCGACCTGGTGCACCTGCTCGGCGTGTCCGTGTGGCTGGGCGGGCTGACCCTGCTGCTCCTCGGGGTGTTGGCCAGGCGCCGCCCGGAGGAGCTGTCGGCCGTCGTCTCCGGCTACTCCACGCTGGCCGGCGTGTCCGTGGCGGCGATCGCGGTGGCCGGCGCGGTTCTGGCCTGGCAGGTCGTCGGCTCGTTCGGGGCCCTGTTCCACACCGGCTACGGCCATCTGCTGCTGCTCAAACTCGCCGTCCTGGCCGCGGTGTTGCTCATCGCTCAGGGCAGTCGGAGCTGGGTGCGCACCCGGCTCGACATCGCCGTACTGCTGCGCGGTGACCGCGCCACCGTACGGCCCTTCGTCTACTCGGTCGCGGCCGAGACGGGGCTCGTCCTCGTCGTCCTCGCCGCGACGAGTCTGCTGGTCACGTCCGCCCCCGGCCGCTGACCAGCCCTCTCTGCCCCACCCCCCTCACCTGACAAGGAGAGACGCACGATCATGCGTACCGACGACACCACCGCACCTCCGCCACGCCACCGGCAATCCCGGGCCGGCAACCGGGTACTGCTGGCCACCGGCGTGGGCGCCGGCCTCTCAGCCGTCGCCTGTCTGAGCCTTCTCCAGGCATCCAGCGGCGCCGCCGCTCCGGCCACCGCCGCTCCGGCAGCCGAGGCCTACTCCATCGCCCAGGCGCAGCCGGCTGCGGCACAGACCAAGGCGGCCGACTACACCATCAAGATCACGAACTACAAGTTCGCCCAGCAGGCCCTGACCATCAAGGCCGGCCAGACCGTGAAGTGGATCAACGAGGACTCCGCTCCGCACACGGTCACCACCACCAGCGGCCCCGCCACGTTCGACTCCGGCACCCTGAACAAGGGCGACAGCTGGTCGTACACCTTCACCAAGCCCGGCACGTACAAGTACTACTGCGCCGTCCACCCCGACATGACCGCCTCCATCACCGTCGTCGCTGACAGCGGCGGCGGTACGGGCGGTTCGACCGGCGGTTCCGGTGGTTCGACCGGCGGCTCCACGGGCGGTTCGACCGGCGGCTCCCCCGGTGGGTCCACGGGCGGCTCCACCGGGGGCAGCACGGGCGGATCGAACTCCGGCGGCTCCAGCGGCGGCTCGCACGGCGGCAGCAGCGGCTCGGGCGGTACGAGCGGAGGCAGCGGGGACGGCGGCAGCGAGCAGTGCGTCAGCATCCAGCAGGTCCTGCTGCCGATCCTCCAGCACATCAACAAGGCTCACCTGGAGGAGTCCCCGGGCCAGCAGGTCCAGGACGCGCTCAACCTCGACAGCTACATCAAGATGCACACCGTCTGGGTGGAGTCCATCCTCACCCCGGCCGTGAACGGCGCCGGCTCCGTCGGCGACGACACCCTCACGGTGCTTCTCCAGCACATCAACTCCGCGCACCTGGACGAGTCCCTGGGCCAGCAGATCTCGGACATCCTCAACCCCGACGCCTACGTCAAGATGCACACCGTCTGGGCCG
>NZ_JAIQYY010000004.1:0-2883 GCF_020181035.1 Streptomyces sp. CoH27 | reverse complement strand
CCACCACCGCCATTGTCCCCGATCCGGCAGGCGACCGCCACGAGCCCGAGGTACCGCCATGACCACCGAACTCCCACCCACGCAACCGCTCCGGGTGCATACGTCGTCGTCCACCGCGACACTGCCTCCGCAGCCAGACCGTGACTGGCTGCCCCGCCCCGGCGCGTACGCAGCCGCCGCCGACCGCATCATCACCGAACTCACCTACCGCACCGGTCCATTGGTCACCCTGCGTCGACGCGCCGACGTCGTGGAAGTGGCACTGACCGTCGCCCCCGACCCCGAGGACTGCGTCCTGAGTCTCGCGCTGGGCGGCGACGCACTCGGCGGCGAACTGCTCACCTTCACCAGCACCGCCATCGAACCGGTGGCGGGCGGGACGCGGCTGCGCGTGCCCGGGAGCCTCGGCACGGGCGACACCACGCTGGAACACGTCCCCGCCACGCTGCTGCTGCGCGTCGTCGAACGCACCGACGCCGATCTCCTCGTCGTCGGCACCGCACGCGTCCCCTACGGCCCGCTGCACCGCACGACCGGATTCGCCCTGTCCCGGACACGCCCCGCACGCCACCTCGGCCTGCTCGTCGCCGCGGAGTTCACATGCGCCCCTTGACCGCCCGGCTCCGGCCCGTCCACACCGTACGGCTGCTGCTGGCAGCCCTGCTCCTGGCGAGCGTCGTCACCTTCCTCGCCCCCCGCCCCGCGCACGCTGCCACGTCGTACCGCGTCGTGATGTCCGGCTACGCCTTCAGCCCGCGCAGCCTGACCATCACAGCCGGCGACACCGTCACCTGGGTCAACGAGGACCAGGCACCCCACGACGTGAAGACCACTTCCGGTCCGGAGCCGATCCACTCCCCGCTGCTGAACAAGGGCGGCTCCTGGAGCCACACCTTCACCACGCCCGGCACCTATGGCTATGTCTGCACCGTGCACCCCGGCATGACAGCCCAGCTCGTCGTCAGGGCCGCCGCCGCACCTACTCCCACCACGCACCCGACCACCCAGCAGCACTCCGGTTCCGCCCCCTCGGCCGCACAGCCCGCCCGGTCCGCTCCCGCGATTGTCCCCACCGCGCACGCCGGCCACAGCGCGTCGGCCGCCGCGCCCGCGTCGGGCAACCCGTCTGCCTCCGCCACAGCGGCAGCCGCCGCGGCAGCGCCGACCCAGCAGGCGGCCGCACCGGCCGACAGCACCACCTCCGCGGCCCGCCCGCTCGATCCGCTGCTCCTCCTCGCCGGGGTCGTCGCGGGGGTCGCCGTGCTCTGCCTGCTCCTGGTCGGGTCCCGCTCGGCCGCCACAGGCGCGCCCCACGACACCGCCTCGCCGAGCTGACGTACCAGCGGCCGCTCGGTCTCTGCGCGCGCTCAGCGCAGGCAGCATCATGACGACCGACCCTCCACAGCGATACTCGGGTAACGCCGGGCGGGTGATGGTCGAGTCCGTCGGGGTTGATCCGCATCGATCGTCGACTCCGCGGCTTCAGCGGCTTCAGCGGCTTCAGCGGCTTCAGCGGCTTCAGCGGCATGGTCAACGCCCTCGGTGGCGTCCCGCTACAGCATCGGCGACGGCTCCGACATCGGCCGCATCGGCCGCCAGCAGGAGTTCATGCAGTGCCTCGCCGACCGGTGCCCAGTGCAAGCTGCACGACCCCACCGTTCTGTACGGCTTCCTGAACTCGCCCTCAGCGGCATCAGCACTGGTGGCGAGGCACTCAAGGTCGCCGACCAACTGCACGCCCTCGGCCATCAGATCACCGCCACCGGCAACGCGCCCAACCGCTCAAAAAGACCACGCTCTCCTCGCCCGGGGTAAGGCCCTTGCCGGCCACCTGCCCGGGTCGGCACACACACTCTCCCCTCAGGGAGTCTTCAACCACCGTCACCCTGACCATCGGCCCCGACCTGCCGCCGTCATGGGATGAGGCGAAGTACCCAGGCCCGGGAGCGACGATCACATGACCACCTGGCACGCCCGAGCCGACACCGCATACACGCGCACGTACATCACCCCGCCGACGAGCCCATGTCCCCTCAGCTGTATCGGGGTTTCGTCATATGGCGCCGGGTGCCCGATGGGACCGAGCACCCGGATCCACCCTGTTGTCAGGGGTTGCGATCAGTTCTGCTGACACTCAGTCGCCCCAGCCCCAGCCCTCGTCGTGGTGGAACGAGGCGACGTGGTCGCTCCTCAGTTCCCCTCATAGGAGGTCGCGGTTGAAAGTGGAGTTCATGGTGACTCCAGCCGTTCATGTGTACGCAGCGCACCAGCCGAGGCAACCTGCGGGCCGCGAGCGGCAACCACGGGCACGGCTCACCGCTCGCAGACACCACCCCACTCCGATGTGCCGCCCGCGGGGTTGTCTTCCGCGAGAGCGTGCAGGGGCAGACTGTCGGGTGCGGTCATCGTGCTGAGCTCCTTCGGGCTTCGACACCTCGAAGATCAACCGGTGGCCGCTCACCTATGCGGGCATCATCCCGACGCCGGAGCAAACCCCCGGATCAGGTCGAACCGCTACACCATCTCCATGGACGCAACCTCGTGTGCCGTCCACAGGGACGGCGTTGCGGTGGGCGATGCAGCTCCCACAGGGTGGGCTCGGCGCTGGGCGGCTGTGTCACCGCGCACTCCTCAACTCGGCGTGCTCCACGCCGAGTACGAGTCTATGGGCACAAGATGACACCGTGCCGAGCAAGGCGAGTTGGGGCGCGTACTGCGATCGCGAGGGCAGCCCGCAAGGTGCACACTGGGAATAGTGGGCAGTCAGCGCCCCGGCAGCTTCGATGACGCCGAGGGCCGACCTCCCTAGCCTCGCGCTTTCGCGAGTGGGGTTGTCCGGGTCTTGATCAAATAAGCGGAGAGTACCGCTGACCTGCAACGATG
>NZ_JAIQYY010000039.1 GCF_020181035.1 Streptomyces sp. CoH27 | reverse complement strand
CGCGAAGACGCGGGCATGCCCACCCCGCCGCTGGCCTCTCCAACAGGACGCGCCGGTGAGGCCAAGACCACGGTCGGCGCCTGATCCTGAAGCCGGGCAACGCCACGGCGGGGCCGGCATCACTTCGTCGGCGAGTGGAGTGGCGGTCGTCCTTTGGGACGGCCGGGGATCGCAACATCCCGACGACGGCCGCGGCGATGCTCAGGCCGCTGGATAATGGTCGCCCTCCGGGACGACCGAGGATCGCAACCCATCCGTGCTGGGGTGCCCCGCTGCCACCCGAGGGCGTGGTGACCGCGCCCAAGGATCGCAACAAGGCCCCGACCCCGCCGCCGATATCGTCGTCGCCGAGTGGCGGCCGTCCTCCGGGGCAGCCACGGATCGCAACCAGAAGCCCGGCTCCCCGTTCGTCAGAACACCCTCGGGTGGGCGGCCGTCCTTCGGGGCGGCCGCAGCAGATCGCCGCCGACTGCCTTGCCGCGCTCGCGAAGGCCGACAAGGACGCCGAGAAGATCGCCAACGGCGGCTGACCGACTGCCCCGCATCCCGGGCGCCAGCCAAGGTCCGTCAAGGGGAACGGTGCGACCGATACCGACGCCGTTGAAGATCTTCTACACATGATCAAGATCGTGCATAATGCGTCACGCGCGTACATATGTTCGACCACGGGAGAGACGTGAACATCTTCAAGCGGGCAGCCCGCGCGGCCGCCGCAATGGCGCTTTCGGTGGCCGGAGTAATCGCCCTCGGCGGTACTGCCCACGCTGGCTCATCCGGCCAGCAGTTGATGATCGTGGACAACAAGAACACGACAACCTCTGTCAAGATCATCGGCCTCGACCAGAGCGGCAACAGCGCCCAGGGCTGCTTCAACACCCCCGACTTCAAGAACGCCATCAGTGGCTGGTGGTGGCAGGGCAACGTCACCGTAGTCGCCTACAACGGCCAGAACTGCACCGGCGGCGACAACTGGTCCGGCTCCACGAACGTGCCCGCCAACCGGCCCGGTGGGGACTGGTGGGCCATAGTCACCGGCGACAACTCGCCTGCAGCCACCCAACAGATCGAATTCTTCGACAACCAGGGCATTGCCTACTCCATGTACGTTGAGGGCAACAACCAGGCGAACCAATGGGTCGGCCACTGCGTGGCAACTCCCGGCTGGGACAGCCTCGACAGCAACTGGTGGTGGCGTGGCGAGGTGCACATCACCACCTACCCGACCAGCGACTGCTCGGGCTCCTCGAACGGCTACTACGTGCGGTACGTCAACGGAAATGGCTCAAGCGCATACTGGTTCGGCGTCACCGACTAGCGGATCGTCTCAGACCGCAGCACCGTACGCCTCGTACCGGGGGCCGTGCTTGTGCAGGTCTCCCACTACCTGCCCCCGGCACAGGCCGGGCAGCACAAGACGGCGACCAACGGGCTGGGCTGAGGACCGCCGCGTGAAACCCGCCCTCGGCTGAGCCGAGGGCGAGTGATCACCACCTAGGCACACTGGGCACACCATCCCCGCGGGTGCGGGGATGGTCCCGAGTGACTTCTGCGTCAGGGCCAGGTCGAGTCCTGCTCCCCGCACCCGCGGGGATGGTCCCCTTCACGTAGAACCGGTAGTCCGACTTCTGGTCTGCTCCCCGCGCCGCGGGGGGTTGCGTCCATGTGACGAGGATTTTTAGTTGGCACAAAAGAGGGATAGTTGGCACCAAGATCACGATCGTTCTCCGAGGTGGCGGCGCATCACCTCGATGCACACGGCTCGGGCGGCGTTTGATCGGTCTCGCGGATACGGCACCCCGAGGTTCATGCCGCTGCCGGTGGTGATCGGCGGCTGGTCCCAGGCGAGACTCATCTGTGCGCCGGCCTCCGCTCGGGCCGTGGCCACGAGCGTTGCGTAGGGGCCCGTCACCGCCGATGCCTCGATCTCGAGCCACGCCTGGTGGAAGGCCATCTGAGTCAGTAGGCCGCTGACTTCGTCGGTGAGCTGTTGTCGTACGGCGGAGGAGGACTTGGGGCGACGCCGTATGCGGTACGGCATCTCCAAGTACTCCTCGACCGCCGTCAGGGCTTCGGCGAAGGTCTTGGCGCGGCGTTCCCTGCGTACGGCCCGCTGGTTGAGGGCGTACGTGAGATAGGCGCCGAAGAGAGCGATGCACGGAACGTTCAGCGCGGACGTCTGGGCCCAGATCCAGCTGCCGTCCGTCGCCTGTGCCGCCGCGATGACCGCCACGCACCACTCTCCGGCATGCCGTGAGGAGCATCCTCCATCAGCCACTGACCGCCGTGTTCACCGCCGGTGAGCCGCCAGTAGTGTTCGAGGAGACAAGTGTGTGCGGACTATCTCGATGAGGTCCAACAGCCCTTTCGAACTCGTCCAACGCCGCTCTTCCGGGTCGCGCGGATACCAGGGGCGGAGGGCGTCGTCGAACTTGTACCGGTGCTTCGAGGGAACCCCGGGCTTGGCGTACGTCAGTGAGTCGCGGCGGTACGAGTGGCGGAGTGCGTCACCGAATTGGCGCCGGGCGTTCCGTTCGAGCGGGGCCCATCATGCCGTGACGAGGTCGGCGGACCGGAAGAGATCGGATCGACGCCGTTTCGCATGCGAGCGGTGTACAGCAGGTCGTTGAGGTGGTCGATCTCGTGGTGGATGAGGAGGGAGAGGCCGCCCGCCACGGCGCGCCAGGTCCGAGAGAGGGGGGCGGCACTGGTGGGACAGCCGGTGCAATCGAGTTCACGGTCGCGGAGGTTCGGCGGTTTCTGGCAGTTTGTCGTCCCCGGCCGCCTCAGCTTGGTGGCCGCCGAGGGCGATACCATGCCCTGAGCTGGTCGAACGGGCGCCGACGCCAAGCGGTCGCATGCCGCTGTCACTGCCTGCGACGCCGTGGCACGATCGAGGGGCGGTCTGCAGAAGGCCACCCCTGACCGCTCCGCGGCCCTCATCCCTGAGCCGCCTGAGGAAACCCGCAGGTCAGACAGGGAACTCCTGCTGGAGTATCAGCCGGTTCTGGATCAACCGGTGGCCAGGGTCAGGCCGTAGGCCTGGAGTATCGGGTTGACGGGCTGGAAGTAGGTGGTTCCGCCGACGGTGCAGTTGCCGGAGCCGCCGGAGGTGACGCCCTGGGCCTGGTTGCCGGAGATGAACGAGCCGCCGGAGTCGCCGGGCTCGGCGCACACGCTGGTACGGGTGAGGCCGAGCACGCTGCCCTGCGCGTAGTTGACGGTGGCGTTGAACTGCTGGACGCTGCCGCAGTGCCAGCCTGTGGTGGAACCGGAGCGGCAGACCGAGGAGCCGATGGGGGCGACGTCGGAGCCGGAGACCGTCACCGTGCCGCCGGCGTAGTTTTTGACCTGGGGCTGGGCCGTCCAGGTCGAATCGGCCTGCACCCACGAGTAGTCGTTGCCGGGGAAGGTCGAGCCCTGGAAGGTTCCTATGGAGGTGCCGTCTGGAGCCGCGGCGCTGGAGCCCGCTTGTCCGCAGTGGCCGGCGCTGACGAAGCCGGGCTGGCCGTTCTGGGTGACTGGGAAGCCGATCGAGCAGCGGGCGGCGCTGTTGATGAAGTAGGCGTCACCGCCGCGGAGGTCGGCCAGCGGGCGGGGGGCGTCCGAGGCGCGGACGACCCGGACGAGGAAGTGGTCCACTCCGGACCTGGCGAGGAAGTCTTTGGTGCGGTTGGTGTCGGTGGACTGGACGACGACGGTGTTGGCCGCTTGGTCGACGTACCACAGCGGCGTGTTCTTCGGGGTGGCGGTGCGGGCCGCCGCGTCGAGCGTGGCCTTGGCCCGGTCGAGCGTGGCGAGGGAGTTGCGGACGACCCGGGCTCGGCCACCGTCCGCGACTATGGTCCGGGCGGCGGCGGGGTCGGTGGTGGCGACCGTCAGGGTGGTGTCGGCATTGCTGAGCCAGGCGCCGGCCCAGCGGTTGCCGAGTGCCCGCTTGAGCGCTTCCTGCGTCGCGGCGGCCCGGGCTTCGCCGGCCAGGCGGGTTGCGGCGGCCTGCGGAGTGAGGCCGAGGTCGCGCCGGAGCGCCGGGAGCAGGGCGGCGGGTACCGGGGCCGCAACCTCTTGATGGGCCGTCATGGCGTTGGCGATCGCAGTGTCGTTCGTGCTGGCGCCCGCCGGTGCGACCGTGGCGACCAGCGCGGCGATGGCCAGGGAACCGGCGGCAACCGCTGTGTGACGTCGGAGCATTGGGGTCTCCTTTGAGTGGGGGTTGCCGGAACCCTAGCCAGGATGGAAAGCGCCCGGGACATGTCAAAGTGCCCCTCTGTCGGCGCTATGGACCTGGCTGTAACACGGGAGGAGAAGGGCCGGTCAGGGCGTCGCGTCCGCGCGGGTTCTGAGCGGGTCGGGGCCGGACGGGGTCAGCGGTCCGCCGAGAGTGGAGCGCCATGCTCCCCGAGCCGTACAGCCGTTTCCTCCTGTCGCCGCAGCCATGCCGCGTACACCGGATTGCGGGCCGCCGCCTCCGCGTGTGCTGCTCTGGCGTGGCAGAGCAACTCGTCCGCGAGGCGCACCGACGCATGCGGGCGCCAGCAGATCAGCTGACGCCAGCTCAACTGCGGTGGTGCCAGCGGAACGGCCACGGTGCCGGCGGGCGGCGAGAACGTCGCCCGGCACAGGGCGGCGGCCCGGTTCGAGAGGACGAGGTGAAGGCAGGAGGCGGCGTCGGCCTCGTACACCGACCGGGGCAGGAAGCCCGCGCGGACGCAGGCGGCCGCGAAGCACTCTCCGAAGCAGCTCTCGCCGGGCGGCAGTGCCCAGCGCTCATCAGCGAGCTGTTCGAGCCTCAACTCCCGCTCACCTGCCAGCGGATGCTCCTCGTTGAGCAGGGCGAACACCGGGTCGACGGCGATCTCCCGCCATTCCAGCCGTTCGTCGCCCGTCGCATTGCGGTGCCCGCAGTACCCGGTCAGGGCGACGTCCAACCGACCGTCGACCACCCGGGTCACCAGCTCTGAGGCTGACATGGACGATTGAGTGCTCACCACCAGCTCGGGCCGGGCTGTCGCCAGTCGGTCGACCAGTGCGCCCAGGAATGGACCGTGGGTCGCCCCCAAGTGCAGTTCGCCGTCCTCGCGCGCCGTGGTCGCGAACCGCAGGGCGTCCTCCTGCAGTTGACGCATCGCGGGCAGCAGAACTCGGCTCCGCTCCAGCACCAGAACACCCAGCGGGGTCGGCTGTACGCCTTCCCGGCCCCGCTCGAAGAGCTTCCCGCCCACGGCGGCTTCGATCCGTTTCAGCTGGCTGGAGAGCGCCGATTGCGCGAGTCCCAGGCGGTCCGCGGCTTTGGTCACGCTTCCGGCATCACCGATGGCCCGGATCATCCTCAGATGTCGAAACTCCAGCTCCATGGGCAGACCTATACGGTAGAAAGTCGGCGAATAGTCGTCGGGGCGAAGATTTGACGAGAGTTCGGTTCGTGGACGACGTCCCGCAGGACCGCCGAAGCAGCGACCAGATCACGGCGTCGTGATGGTGCCCGTTCAGGTGCACGAACCCCGCAGATGCTCTCCGGGAGGAATCCCGCCGACGAGGTCGCGGGCCCGCCACACCGTGCCCATGCCGTCGGCTCCCAGCCGCACCATGAGTTCGAACCGCTCGGCCACCACATCGCCGACCATGTGTTCCCGCATCCGGGCCATGAAACCGATTCCTCGCTCCGCGCGCCTCCGGACCGGTCCCGTAGAACCGGTGGTGCACGTCCTTTGCTCGTTGCCTGCTGTTCGGGGGACCACCGGAAGTCTGCCTGGAGGAACCTGAGGATTCGGTGAGGCGTCCCCACCAGGGCGCGGGCGCCGCGTCAGGGCCGCTTCTGGTCCCGGACGGGCACGCTCAGGAGGAACCGGGACCCGCCGCGGGCACTGGGGACGACGGTGAGCGAGCCGCCGTGCGCGTGGGCCACCCAGGCGGCGATGGACAGCCCGAGGCCGCTGGAACCGGAACCGCTGTGGAAGCGTTCGAACAGGGACTTCGCCTGACCTGGCGGTATGCCGGGGCCCGCGTCGTCGACCGTGACGGTGCCGTCTACGGTGACGGTGATCTCGACGTCGGCGGGCTCACCCGGGGTGTGGCCGTGGGTGAGCGCGTTGCCCAGCAGGTTGGCGACGGCACGGCGCAGCAGTCCCGCGTCCGCGAGGACGACCACGGCTTCGGCCCGGACGGCCACCCGGTGCCCGTGCGCCGGGGTGTCGGCGACGACGGCATCGACGAGCTGGTCGAGTCGCAGTGGCTCCCGTTCCAGCGGGACGGCGCCGGCCATCAGTCGGGCGCGGGTGAGCAGGTCGTCGACCAGCTCGCTCATCCGGGTGGACTGGCGCAGTGTGCGGCGCAGCACTTCGTGGCTGTCCGCCTCCCCACGCAGGCCGGTCTCGGCGAGCAGTCGCATCGAGGTGATGGGGGTGCGCAGGTCGTGGGCGGCGTCGGCGAAGAAGGCCTCTTGCTGGTCGAGTGCCGTGAGCGCCGGCCGGACGGCGCGTCCGGCGAGCCAGCGGCCGGCCATGGCCGAAACGGCTACCAGGACCGCACAGGCGATGGTGAGGAGCAGCGTCAGCCGCCTGTGGCTGTCCAGGTGCCCGGAGGTGTCGAAGGCCGCGACCACCACGGCGTCCGTGGTGCCGGCCGGTCCGGTGACGGGCTCGGCGGACAGGCGCAGCCGGCGGCCCTTCGGTGTGGTCGCGGTGCTCAAGGCGCCGTGTCCCTCCCGGGCGGCCTTGGCAGCGGCCTCCTGCAGGGCCTGGGCGGGGACGGCCAGGCAGGGCCGGCGCGGTGAGACCACGCGGGACAGGCGCCCGCCACTAGCGGTGAACAGGGTCACCGGGGGGCAGTCGTACGCACCGTCCTTCGGGGCCGGGTATGCGAGGACACCGTCCTCATCAGGGGTGAGGCCGGCGGCGATGTCGCTGGTCCTTGTCTGCAGGTCGGAGTCGACCTGGTCGCGCCAGGACGCGTCGTCAGCGTGCACCGCGAAGACCGTCATGCCGATCAGGCCGAGCGCGCTCACGAGGGTGAAGAGCAGAGTGATGCGTCGTCGCATCCGGTGGATCCGGCCGGTCGGCGTCGGCGGCGTCCGGCGGCGTGTCCGGCCCGCCGCGACGCGCAGTCTCATGCCGGAGGCTCCAGCCGGTACCCGATCCCGCGGACGGTGTGGATCAGCGGCGGATCGCCCAGCTTGCGACGCAGCTGGGAGACCAGGACCTCGACCACGTTGGAGTTCGGCTCGGTCAGCTCGTCCCAGCAGCGCTCTATGAGCTCGGTGCGCCGCACGGCCTCGCCGGGCCGGGCGGCGAGGATTTCCAGCACGGCGAACTCCTTTACGGTGAGAGTCAGCAGGACGCCGTCGCGGTGGACCGTGCGGCGGGCCGAGTCGACCTCCAGGCCGCCACAGCGGACCACTGAGGGCCGGACGGCGGCGGTGCGCCGGCACAGGTTCCGCACCCGGGCGACCAGCTCCGGGACGGCGAACGGCTTGACCAGGTAGTCGTCGCCGCCCGTGGCGAAGCCCTCGACGCGGTCGGCGACGGAGTCGCGCGCTGTGAGGAAGAGGACCGGTACGGTGCTGCCGTCCGCCCTCATCCGGTGCACGTACTCCGCGGAGTCGCCGGACGGCAGCATCCGGTCGAAGACGACACAGTCGTAGCCGGTGATGTACATCGCCTCGTCGGCGGCGGGGAGGTCCCCGGCCTCGTCGACGGCCAGTCCTCCGCCGCGCAGTGCGGCAGCCACGGCGAACCGCAGGTCATCGTCGTCCTCGACCACCAGTACGCGCATGTCGGCCAGGATAGGCGTCGACAGGCGCCGAGGCGTCGGCGAGGACATGAATGCGCTCACAGGCTCCGGTGGATTCCTGTCGTCACCGCTGAACCCTGTCGTCACCGCTGAACCTCTCCACCATCGACGGGTCTCCCAGCCCACGTCGAACCATGGGGCGGGGTGGCGGCGCCTCTCCGATGACCAGGGGGACGTCTCATCGGAAGGCACCGCCACTCATCGGCCCACGACCGCCAACGGCTCCGGACCGAAAGTGTCGGCGGCGCGGCTCTCCGTCCGCGGGGGACCGGAGGCCGCTGCTGCCAACGCGCACGATCATCACAGGGGAAACCTGAGCATTCGGTGAGCTCCGCCGCCTTCGCCTGCCGACGCCGCCCTGGACGCCGACCCACCGGGCTCATCGCGCGACTCGCGTCATCCGGGCAGGGGAGCGTGGTGAGCTGGTGGTGCCACACGCCCGAGTCCGCCGCTGCCCGGCCGCGGTACCGGCCGCCAGGGTCGCCGCCAGTGCGAGAGCCGGCAATCCGGCCCGACGCGCCTGGGGCACGACCCGCTGCCGAAGCATGGCTCCGCAGCCCGGCCGGATCAGGTCCCGGTGGAGCCGCACCGGGTCATCCCTGGCCACCACTACTCGCACGCGGCTGTGCGTCACAACCGGGCCGCGGACGGCGCGCGCAGTCCGCCCTCATCAAATCCTCAGGGTTCCTCAGGAAGTCTCCAGGGCCGTCATGGAACGGAGCCGAGGAGGGGCGCGGATCGTGCAGTCGTTTGTGTACGAGTGGAGCACGCAGGGTGGGGAGCGGGCGTGGTGAAGGCCGGTGGACGGAGGCGACGGGCGGTACATGGCAGTGGGGCCGGTCACCGTACTCGCGGCGACGGGCTCCACTGCGTTTCGGGCCTTGGATCTTGCTTCCACGGGCCACTGCTGTGCCTGACGCCAGGTTCGGCTATGCCGCCCGGCCCCGGGGCGTGGCTTAGATCAGGTGGTCCAACCTGGGGCTTTTTGCTCCCCGTTCAGCAGGTACGCCCAGAGAGGAATAGTTTGTTGACCGCACGCTCGACCGCGAGTCGATCGCCCATCGCCCGTCTCGGAGTCCTCGTTGTCGGGGCCACTCTCCTGTTTTCCTGCCTCGCAGGTTGCGTGGGCGCAAAGCCAAACTCGGCGGCTACTGGAAAGCCACTTCCGACCACCGAAAAGCAGGCGGCTGGCATGGTGCCCGGCGCTGCGCTGCTGGAACCGCCCGAACTCAACAAGACAACCCCTGAGGATCTGACGGTTGAACTGACGACGGTTGAGAGAGAGGTGATGATCTCGGGCAAGAAGGTGCTTGCGGAGACCTACAACGGAAGCCTCGTCGGGCCGACCCTTCACGTGGTTCCTGGCCAGCGTGTCACCTTGAAACTGACCAACAAACTTGGCACGGCAACCAACTTGCACTTCCACGGGATGCACCTGCCCCCGGTGGGAAGCGCAGACAACATCATGCTGTCCGCTCAGCCTGGTCAAACTCTGACCTACCATCTCGAAATCCCCGCAAACCAGCCACCTGGGACGTATTGGTACCACGACCACGACATGTGCCCCAAGTCCGGCCACTCGATGCCCGGAATGGAGATGACCGCTGCCCCAAAGGACGCTCGCTGCGACGGAACTGAGAGCCAGATCGGGGCGGGCCTGTCAGGAACCATTATTGTCGGGGACAATCGCGAATCATTGCCGCCGGCCTACCGCCGGATCACGGCTCATACCTTGGCCCTCAAGGACGCCCAGATCAGCGGAACCAGCTCGATCGTCTACCCGGACGGGGTCCTGGAGCCCGCATCACCGACGGTTCGCCTGGTCAACGGTCAGTACCGGCCTACGGTGAACTTGAAAGCCGGCGAAACCCAGTTGTGGCGAATAGCCAATGAAGGTTACGCCATCTTCTACGATCTCCAGCTCGACGGCGGCAGATTCACAGTCGTCGGCCAGGACGGGAATCCCTCTGCAGCGCCGGCTCGGGTGAGACACCTCCTGATTCCGCCCGGCGGACGCTTCGACGTCCTGGTGACTGCCGGAGCCCCCGGAACAACCTGGCTCAGAACCCTCGCCCACGAGACCGGGCCGGAGGGCGACGGAGACTCCTACCCCAACACCACCCTCATGAAGGTCAATGTCCAACAGGGCCGCGGGAGCGCGGGGTCGGCTGCGACTGGGGCACCGTCGGGCATGGCCACCTCGCCCCAGGTCACTGGGCCGCTTCCCGGATCCCTTCCCGATCTGTCCGGAGAACCCATCGCCCAGTCTCGAAGCGTGGTCCTGAGTGACGACGGCGGCAACAACTTCTACATCAACGGCAAGCTGTTCGACATGAAGCCGACTTTCACGAAACCGGCCACGCTTGGTACGGTCGAAGAATGGACGCTCACTAACACGAGTGGTCATGATCATCCGTTCCATCTCCATACCGCACCGTTCCAGGTCCTCAGCGTGAACGGCGTTGCCCAGCCGCCCGCCGACTACAGGGATGGTGTGACCGTTCCCCACGCAGTCGATGGAGTGGCCGGAAAAGCAGTGATCCGGATGCGCTTTACGGACTTCAGCGGGCAATGGATGTTCCACTGCCACATCGCTGGACATGAGGACAACGGAATGATGGGCTCCGTGAAAGTCATTGCTGCCGGCAGCACGGGATAAGCAGCACGTCAGCGTCGGCCGGTGCGGCGCGGGTTGGGCAGGCGGACGCACTCCTTGGCATCCCGCTCAGTACTCCAGCCGGAGATGTGATCTTGCTGGTGGGGGCCGGTGGGAAGACAGGTGCGGCCACCGGTGATCATCGTCAGGTGTGTGGACTGAGTCTGGATGCACCACCGTACGGATCATCGGCAGAGAAGCTGTATCGGGACCTGGAGTCCGTCAGACGCACACGGGGCCTCCGCTGACAGCGGGGGGTAGCGGGCCCCTCCTCCCGGCGAAACACCCCCTCACCTGCGCTGTACCAAAGTGCCAACTATCTCTCTGTTTCCGGTTCACCAGTTGCTGAAGCTACTGAGCTTGAATGGGTGATGTCGGCTCGGTGTGGCCCGCGCTTCGCCTGCGCTTGGGGCGACGTCGAGTGCGGTGCCGCTGTTGTGTCGTATCTCGGTGGCGTCCGCCCGTCGGCGCTGCCAGAGTGCCCCCTGTGCTGAGTGAAACTGATGTGGTCGGAGTCCTGCACCTGCTGGAGACCGCGGGCGCGACGGCATGGGTGGATGGCGGTTGGGGTGTGGACGCTCTGGTCGGTGAGACGACCCGAGCCCACTCTGATCTCGACCTGGTCGTCTTGCTGGACGAACTCCCCGTAGTGCGGACGACCCTGACCAAGGCCGGGTTCACGGAAATCTTGCGAGACTGGCTTCCCACCGCGCTGGCCGTCGCGGACGGAACCGGCAGGGAGATCGACCTGCACCCCATCACTGGGTCGCGCCGCGAGGGGGGATATCAGCTTCTCCCCGGCGGTGAGCGGTTCCACTATCCAGCGCCGACAACCGGGACCATCGGCGGGCACCAGGTCTGGTGTGTTGACGCCGCCACACAGGTGCAGTGCCACATCGGCTACGTGGCCACCGAAAAGGACCTCCGCGACATGGCACGCTTGCATGCCAGCACGGGAGTCGCCCTCCCCGAGGAGTACACGGTCCGGCCGCCCGGCCACTGAGTGCTTCAGCGGCCGAACTCACCGACTCGCGCGCTCGCTCTTCTCTGGTTGCACATCAGTTCTCCAGGACCAAGCCGGAGCCGGTGAGGCAGCCGTCGATCATGTCAGGCCGGTACTGGAGCTGCTTGAGTCGCCGTTTCACCGCGCGCGTGACTTGGGCGAGGTCGGCGGCGGCGAGGTTGCCGACGTCGCGCTTTACTAGCGACCAGACACCTTCGGTGGGGTTCAGGTCCGGGGCGTAAGTGGGCAGCTGTACGACGGTGAGCCAGTCTGCGTTCGCGTCGATGAACGCGCTTAGCGGCCTGGTCAGGTGCAGCCGCACATTGTCCCAGACCAACACGATCGGACCGCCGAGCTGGATGCGGGCGCGGACGATCAAATCCCGGAAGTCACGCCACCCGAAGCCCTTCCGCTGGTCCTTGCGCCCGGTGTACTCCCGGACCGCATAGAACAGCCGGGAACGTCCACCGGGCTTGTAGCATGTCATACCGACCATCGACACCCGTCCGGAGCCCCGACCACGTACCCGCACGACGGGGGTGCGGCCGATCCTGCCCCAGGTCCTGGCACGCGGCGGAGTCAGCGACTGGCCAGCCTCGTCCTCGAAGACCAACCAGGCCCCTCGCTCCGCCGCAAGGCTCTTACCCGCGGCCAGGTCTCCTTCCTCCACACCTCCACCGCCGCGTCATCGCGCTCGATCGCCCGCCGGGCGGGCTGCTGCCAGCTCCAGCCGTACCGCCGCAACAGCCGCCAGGTCCCCTCGACCGTGTAGGAGACGTGGAAGAGCCGGCCGATCAGCGTCTTCACCCGAGCCAGCGTCCACCGCTGATCCGCCCAGCCGTGAACAAGCGGACCACGCTCCAACTCCCGCTCCAGCCGTGCGACCTGTACCTCGCTGAGCTTCGGCCGGCCCGGCGAGCCCTTCGACACCACCCCGGCCCGGCCGCGCTCGCGCCAGGCCCGGCGCCACCGCTCCACCGATCGCTCGCTCACCCGCAACCCGGCGGCGATCTCTTTGTTAGTCTCCCCGCCCTCGAAACGAGCCACGGCCTGCAGCCTAATCCGCTCGCGCGCGGCCCTCTCGCCGTCGGTCAGCCCTCCACCCTGCGCGTACCTCACGGCCCAAGGGCTACCGGAGCAGACCGGCCACTGTCAGGCGAACAGCCCGACATCACTCGATCAAGTTCAGTAGTTGGCATCAGCGCAGGTCACGAACGTTGCCGGGTGCCAACTATCGATCCTGGTCACAGTCCAGGGAAGTGGTGTACGGGTTCGACCTGATCCGGGAGTCTGCTCCGGCGTTGGGATGAGGCCCGCATAGATGAACGGTCACCGGCTGATCTTCGAGGTGTCGAAGCTCGAAGGAGATCAGCACGATGACCGCACCGGACAGTCTGCCCCTGCACGCCCTCGCGGAAGAGAACCTTGCCGCGGTGAGTCCCGATCTGCTGCGCGCGATGGTCAAGACGTTCACCGACGCGCTCATGTCCGCGGAGGCCGATGCCCTCTGCAACGCCGAATACGGGCAGGTCAGCGACGAACGCGTCAACCACCGCAACGGCTACCGGGCACGTGAGTGGGACACCCGCGCAGGGACCGTCGAGCTGGCCGTCCCCAAGCTGCGCCAGGGTAGTTACTTCCCGCACTGGCTTCTCGAACGGCGCCGGCGGGCCGAGCAGGCCCTCATCTCGGTGGTGGCCACCGCCGGGGCTTCCACCTTGATCGTGGACACCGGTTGTCATGCAGCGATGACCAGCGTAGTTGATCTCTGCTCGAAGGCGACCGGCGCGAGGTAGCCGATCGTGGAGTAGCTGCGCCGGTGGCTGTAGAAGCCGAGCCAGCGGAAGACTGCGAGCCTGGCGGCTCGTGCGGTCGGCCAGCCGCGCCGGTCGGGCAGGATCCCCCGCTTGAGCGAGGCGAAGAACGACTCCGCGGCGGCATTGTCCGCGGAGGTGCCGACCGCTCCCATGGATCAGAGGATCCCGGCCTGGTGGCAAGCGTCGCTGAACGCCTTCGACCCGTACTGAGCCCCGTGATCGCTGTGGAAAATGACGCCGTCCACCTGCCCGCCGTGAGTACGGACAGCCGCGCCGAGCTCGTCGGTGACGAGCTCGGCCCGCATGTGATCGGCCATCGACCAGCCCAGCAGGCGACGGGAGAACACGTCGATGACGGTGGCCAGATGCAGGAACTTCCCGCCGGCGATGGGGAGATAGGTGATGTCACCGACCCATGCCCGGTCGGCGACGGATGCGGTGAAGTTCCGCCGCAGCAGATCGGGCACCGCCTGGGCGGCGGGATCCGGGATCGTAGTGCGGTGTCGCCGCTGCAACCTCCGCCCCTGGATGCCGTGTTGGCGCACGAGCCGCTCGATGCGCTTGCGGTTCACCATCACACCGCTCGCGCGAAGCTCGGCGGTGATCCGCTTGGCGCCGTACGTCATCCCGGACTCTGTGTGGACCTTGCGTATCCGCCGGGTGAGCGCTGCGTCGGCGGCCTTCTTCGCGGCCCGCGCCGGCGCGGTCTTCAGCCACCGGTAGAACCCGGACCGGGACAGATTCAGCACGGTGCACAGCTGCTTCACGCCGAAGGCGTCGCGATGGTCGGCAACGAACTCGAAGCGGCTCACCAGTTCATCTCGCCCGCAAAATACTTGGCCGCCCGGCGCAGGATGTCACGTTCCATCTCCAGCTCGCGGACCTGCTTACGCAAGGCCGCGATCTCCGCGTCCTTCGTGGACTCCGCGAGCGCCTCGGGACGCTCGGCGTTCTCCGCAGTCTTGACCCACTGCCGAAGCGTCTCGTGATTCACGCCGAGTTCGGCGGCGATGCGTGAAACGGGCCGGCCCGACGAACGCGCCAGCGCCACCGCGTCGGCCCGGAACTCCGCCGAGTACTTGTAGGTCCCCACTCGGGACTCCTCTCCCTGAATTCAAGATCCAGTGTCGAGGTGTCCACGATCAAGGTGGAGGGCCCCCTCCGGAACACCCCCTCGGAACCATCCGCCGTCCATTCGGCCCCGACGACCGACCGCTCGGGACGCCACCAGGCCGGAAGCCCGACTCCACGCCGTTCAAAATCCGCGGTCCTCCGCCGTCACCACAACCCATCCGTTCCGGCCACACCGACAGACACACTATTGGAGTGAATTCCAACTGTGGAAGAGCGCAAAATCTTGGGGTTCTGTAAAGTCGCCCTGTGGCAGCGAACGAGACCTCCCGAACGGCCCGCCGGGCCGCCGCGACGCGACAGTCGATCATCGAAGCGGCGGAGGCGATCCTCGTCGCGGGCGGGCCCACGGCCCTGACCCTGGAGGCCGTCGCCGAACGCGCCGACGTGGCCGTGCAGACAGTCTACAACCGGGTAGGCGGGAGATCCGCGGTCCTCGTCGCGGTGGCCGAGCGGGCCTTCCGGGAGAACCGGGAGTACATGGACGCCGCCTACGCCGCCCCCGGCACCCCGCGCGAACGCATCCTGCTGGCCGCCGACGCCTACGCACGCTTCGCCCTCGAACGCCCGCACCACTTCCGGCTGCTCGCCGAACCCCCCGCCGACGCCGGGTCACTGAAGGGCATCGCCGACCTCGTCGACGAACAGAACGCCAAACTCACCGCCGCACTGCGCGACGGCATCGCCGACGGCTCCTTCAACCCCGACCTGGACCCCCGAGCCACCGCCTACGCCCTGTGGGCCGCCATGAACGGCATCCTCGCCCTGAGCTGGCGCGCCGACCGCCTCCATGTCGACCCACAGGACATGGGCCCCGTGCTCGACACCATCCTCACCGTGTTCACCCGGGGCCTCGACGCAAGGACCTGACCCTGCGCATGCACCAGTCAGGTGTTCCGGGGTGGGTTCCTTCGCGAAGACTTCGGCGTCGAATGCAGGTACCGGGACGACTCCAGCAGCACCTCGACGGTGGAGGACTGCGGTTGGAGGACATCGGACAGCACCATGCACTCGTCCTCGCGCCGCGCTGCAGAATTTCGTGGAGGGGGCAGGCCGGCAGGTTGTCGGGGTAGAAGCTGCAGGCGGAGTCGAGCATGCCTCGGTTCTACCGCTTGGTGGCCCCGTCGTCTCGCGCAGCTGCCTCGACTGCCCCAACTCGTAGGGCGATGTTGGAGAGTTCTGGCAGTGGTCCGCACTACGCGCTCTCCTCGCCTTGAATCCCGTCAGTCCTGGTCGGCTCGGACGCCGCACGACCTGTGTCGTCCGTGTCGGGCAACACATAGCCCTCGGATTCGTCCCAGGGAAGGTCCACGTCCTCCAGGTGCACGTGCCATTCGCCGTCGAGGGTGCGACGCAGCTGGGTGAGCGAGCCCAGGACGTGGGTGATCACCGGAAGCAGCCGGTCGGGATCGAGTGGCAGTCTTGTGGATCCGGCGAGGATCTCGTCCGGGTCGATCCCTTCTGCGCTGTAGAGGAACAGCTGCTCTTCGTCCGCATACGGGAAGGAGGCTGCGCGGGCGGCGACGATGCGCTGGATGGCGGCCGTCTCGACCCCGGTCAGCGGCTCCGCCCGGCTCGCGTGGTAGTAGAGGGAGACACTCATGGCGCGAACGTACCGTCAGGGTCTGACAGCGCGTTCTGGGGGCGAGCAGCCGCACCGGCCGGCGTCTCGTCGCCTGGCATGCGTGTCGAGGTGGTGGCGGGTCGTGGCGACGTCATCCGTCGAAGGACGACCAGTCGATGCCCAGTTCACCGAACGGCCGTAGTGCGCCGCGGTGCTGTGCGCCGATCGTGATCTCGAACATGCCGTCGCCCAGGTCACTGGTGCATGCGATGAGGCCGGGGGCGACGTGGAACGTCGTCGGGTCGGCCGGCCACCGCCACGGCCGGAGCGGCACGGAGCGCAACCGGTCGGTGAGGTCCTGTACGAGCGGCTCGGCACTGGGGGGTACCAGGCTTGGGCTAGGTACGGTGCCCCGGCCATCGCCTCGAACAACGAGAACTGCATCAGGAAGCCGCTGAGCGGCTCGCGTTCGGCGCTGTCCTCCGCCGCTGTCAGCCAGACGACCGGGTCGACCTCGGCCGGGTCCAGCTCCCAGTGGAAGCAGAGCTGGTTCTCCTCGCCGAAGACGACCCGTCGCGGATCCGCGCCCGGGCGCAGCTCGGTGGCCGGCAGGATCCGGTTCTGCCCGCCCAGCATCCCGGGCCGCTGGTAGGCCAGCCGGTAGAACTCCCGCAGGGCGCGCGGCAGGTCGGCGGGCACCGCACCGGGTGCGGCCGGGGCAAGACCCGGCCGCGGGTACCAGCCCGTGGCAAAGTGTCCCAGCGCCCTGACACGATCCTCCCCCAGCCGCGTGAGCCAGTCCAGGCTCGGCGTTTGCGGTGACCGACCGGTCGGCCGCACCTCGTCCAGGACCTCAGGCGCAAGCGGGGGCTCGATCCTCAGGTCGCACTGGAGCAGTTCACCGGCGGCACAGGACGAATAAACCGGCCGGCCCACGCCCAGATAGCGGCAGCCCCCGAAGACACGCACGAAAAGATGTACGGGGAGGGGACCGTCCGACTCGTCCACCATCCGTGCTCTCACCACGGCCGACGCCGGGCCCATCAGCCGGAACAGCTGACCGCTCCACACCCCGCTCACGCCCGGCTCGTCCACAGCGTCGCAAAGAATCACCGACGCGTCGGCGCCGAGCACCACCCGGGCACCGCCCGCCGTCGACGAACGCGCATGGCCTCCGGCGAGCGAGCACGCAGCCTCCTCGCCCACTATGTCCAACTGTTGGATCACGTGTGGGTCTCCCGCTGCAACGACTCGTACACTACCTCAGACTCCTGCCCCGCCGGACGTCGGCCAGGCCCGCCGGCACCGCACGTCCCGTACGCCGCGCTCGGTACCTCGCGTGTGAACATGAACTCCTCCAAGGCTGCTACGAGTGCGGGGCGACTCCGCGTCGTCCAGGTGCCGAGCAATACCCCGGCACCCGCCCCGCCGTCCCGGCCGCCCCTGCGTCGATCCAGGCGCAGGAAGTCCACGACGTAACACCCCTGGGGATCACCTTCCGGCTCCCAGCGCGTATCGAAGCACAGTCCCGAACCCGCATGGTCAGCGCTGATCAGCACTGACCCGTACAGCCAGTCGATGGTGTCGGGCCCGGGGTCCACTTCGTAGAGGCTGTTCCAGCTCACCGTCCAGCCAGCAGGGACGCGCAACGGCTGTATCTTCCGCCATGTCTCGCCCACGGTCATGAGGCGAGATCACCGCGCGGTACGCCAGAGCCGTCCCTGAACAGGAGCTGTCTGGTATCCACCGCCTTCAGCCGGTCGGCGGCGAAGCGGGCCCGCGAGGTGGGCAGGGTCAGCACGAGGTCTCCTCTGCGCCGCGGTGCTCGTATCCCCAGAGATCTGCCGGGCCTCGGCAGCCCGGCCCGGGACGGGCGGCGATGACGGCGCGAACGGTGTCGGGGAGTTCCGGGTTGGCGAGAGCTCGTGGTCGCGGTCTCCGCGAGCGGCCCGGGCTGGCTGGATTTCTTGCGGCAGCGCGGGGTTGGCGCCGAGGTCCTCCGCATGGCTGGGGATCGGCGCCGGGTCGGCTCTGCGGGTGTAGTCGGCCAACGCCTCGGGCGTGGTCGTGTGCCGAGCCACGGTGATCGCCGCTCGGCCAGCCTCCTCGGTCTCGCCGTCGAGGGGCTTCGAGCGGGAATCACCGCATGACACCGCCTTGCTGAGGATCGAAGACAATCGCACCCTGTATCTCTTCAAGGTAGACCATAAGCGAGATGATCTGGTTCGTGTACTCGCGGGCATCGTCGTCCCCGAAGACGACCCGGACCCGTCTTGCGACAGCCGAGAGATCAAAAGGCACCGATCCTCCGATCAACCGGTGCACAAAGCGCGCATCCTCTGCCACAGTCTCGCTCTCTTCGTAAGCGATGCGCGTCAGCCATGCTCCCCACCTGAGGGCGAGCGTAGGGCCCTTGGAGAAGGGAAGCCGCTCCCACTGCAGCGTGAAGCCCGCTGCGTCTTCGAAGAGCGCGCGCAGGTCAGCGGCCAGTGATTCGTTGGATATCTCTGGGGAGTCGGGACCGAGAAAAGCATGGAGTGCAAAAGTCATTGTCGCTGTTCAATCATCCGAGAGCAGTGGAATCAGGGTCGGCATGAGTCCGATCAGGCGCCGCTCCGGTGGCGTACTCCGGCACCAGACCTTGCGTGCCGATGGCATTGACGAGCGGCGGCCGGCCACGCGACCGGAGGTGGCTGAATCGGGTACGGAGGGATTCGGCGGTGCCTTCGTTGAAGCAACTTCAGCGGCGAGCGTGACCGGCGGAGCCGCTGTCCGGCCACAGAGCCCCGTGGTCGCCGCAGGGCCGACGGACAGTCCGGTCCGCTCTCGGGGGGCC
This sequence comes from Streptomyces sp. CoH27, assembly GCF_020181035.1. Classification (GTDB taxonomy): domain Bacteria; phylum Actinomycetota; class Actinomycetes; order Streptomycetales; family Streptomycetaceae; genus Streptomyces; species Streptomyces camelliae. Next base: position 31,896 of record NZ_JAIQYY010000039.1, on the reverse strand, counting down.
TCTCCAGAGGGCGCAGTTCCGCCTGGCCGCGGCTGCTCTCCTCGGCCAACGCCCTGCTCGCGACGGGTTCGGGTCTCTCACGAAGACGGGATCCTATTTGAGCACCTCCCAATCATGGAGTGTCTTCCATGGTTGGGTTGAAGTCCATTACAGTGCCGTGGGTGTCGACTGTGCAGAAGCAGAAGGAGCTCTCACCGGCGACGTACACGGGCCGCCCGCGGAGGTGTACGCCGTTCCGCCGTCCGGGATGCCGATTCCGCTGTTCGACGGCGCAAGGCCGGCTGCAACGCGCTGGTCTGCGGCAGCCGGGACGAGCTGAAGTTGTGCGTCCTTCGGGTCGAGCGGACTCATGCCGCCACGGTGGCAGCGGCCAGATGGACAACATCGACGTGATCGCCACCAACACACTCGGACCCGCCCCATGTCCTCAGTGAGGAACCGGCTTGAACCGGCCGCCCGTACACGCGAATCAAAGGAACAGCCATGCCCCTGCCCGACGACCTCTCCGCCGAGATCGACGGCTTGTGCCGTCGCGGCGACACCCTGGCCGAAGCGGGCCAACTCGACGAGGCCAAGGCGCTGTACGTGGAGGCCCTGCGACTGCTGCCGGGTGATCCGAGCGACTGGGCGGCCTCGACCTGGATCTACGTGGCGATCGGTGACGTGCATTTTCGGAAGGGTGTCTTCGACAGGGCGTACCGGTGCTTCCACAACGCCGTCCGGTGCCCCGGCGGACTGGGCAACCCGTTCATCCATCTCCGCCTGGGCCAGAGCGCCTTGGAACTCGGTGACCACCACCGCGCGGCGGACGAGTTGATGCGGGCCTACATGGGCGGCGGTCCTGACATCTTCGACGAGGACGACCCCAAGTACCTCGCTTTCCTGCGGGCCCGCGCCGACCTCGGCCATGCCCGGGGTTCAGGGTGAGCCCCGGGCGAGCCCGGGAGTGTCGCCCCGAGGAAACACCCGCCGCACCTGAGAGCGAAGCGCCGCTGACCATGCTCCTGCCTGCCGCCCGATCGGCCTTCACCCGCCTCGCGGAGGGGCTCGGCGGCACGGAGTGCTGCGGATACGCGCTGTACTCCGACGCGGCGGCGATGACGGTCTGCTGCGCGGTCAACACACGGGATCATCTGGCCCGCAGCCAGGCCGCCGATCCGGACGACGCGGAGTACTACCGGTGGAGCCCGGCCGAATGGGCGTACGAGGGTGCGGGCCATGAGTACTTCACCGAGGTGAACCGGCACCTGCTCACACGCTCCATGACTCTCGGCGGCCGGGAGCTGTGCCAGTGGCGCGAGAGCGTGTACGAGGCATGCGTGGTGACCTTGGAGACACTGTTGGCGGAGGACATCATCGAGCGGGACGGCGACACCGTCGTGGTCTTCGCCGTCTCCGACCACACGGATGCGGAACGGGAGGCGGGCTGGATCCGCCGTCTCAACCCGCCACACCAGACCCGGCGTTTCACCCGCTGGCTCCGCGCCATCGGCAGCCCGGCCGGCGAAACACCACGCGCCCGGTGACGGAATGCGCGTTGTCCCGTCCCCAGGTGTGGTTCACGGCCCTGTGACCGGTTCTCAGCCCGTCTGCTTCAGGACAGCTGAATGCACGCAGTCGTCTCGTCCTGGAGAGTAACAATGGGTGTTCTGATCGACTACTTCCGCGCACCTGACGCCGCATCCGTTGTCCGGGTGCTCAAACAGACAGATGGCGCGTCCCCACTCGGCACGGAGCCCTCTGTCTTCGACGGAGTCGAGGCCAAGGGGGTGGATCCGACCGTTGTCCTGGCGATGCTGATCGCTGCTATTCGGCAGGTTGCGTGGCAGGTGGACCTGGTCGAGGAGACCACCGTGTGGCCGGCCTCCCCGGTCCCAGGCCCGGAGGACACCGAGGACGAGGCCAGCCGAGGCCAGCCCCTGGCTGACGGGACCGTGGGTGTCCGAACTACGTCCTCCGGTACGGGACACCCTGGCGGCAGTGCGCGACCTCGACGTGCCGGCCATCACTGCCGCATGGGTACAAGCGGAGGAACTGCACGGAGCGCGCGCCGAAGACATGCAACCCGTAGCCGAGGAACTCATCCGGCTCGCCAGGCGGGCTCGCGAAGCCGACGAGCAGCTCTACTGCTGGCAATGCCTGTGAGGAGGTCCGGCTGCCTGTCAACGGCATGCCCGTGCCCGCACACCGCGTCCGCCACTGCCGGTGCGACACGGCCGAAGGGCACGAGGCCACAACCAAGCTGAGCCGCGGACCCGACCGCCCGGCCGTCAACGACGCGGCAGCCATAGCGAGTGACATGTCGAGTGCACGCACGCCTGGCAGAACGCCTTCCACCGCCTTGCCCGCTGCTGCGAACGGCGCATCACCGTCATCGATGCCTTCGTCGCCCTCGCAGACACAATCATCACTGTCCGTAGCCTGAACAGACGAGCCTGGAACACCCACCGCTGGGACGACCGCCCGAAACGCCGCCCAGGAGTGCCCGCCTATCCGCGCGGGCTCGGCAGTGTGTATCCCGGTAGCCGTATCTGGCGTGAATACACAGGTGGAGTGCCTTCTGTAGGGGCGGGCTCCTCGTAACACTCGAGAAGCAGGTCGCCACACAGGTCGTCCAGCTCGTTCGGCGCTTCCTCCAGCAAGGCGTGGGCCCACGCCTCGAGGGACGCGTTCTTCAGCGCATCGTTCGGAACCTGATGGACCGGCTCGGGACCCATCACCTCCCACCCCGACGAACCGTGTTCGCGGAACAGCAGCCGCCACCAATACGGCTGCCAGTAGGGCTTCTTCAACGAGGGCCAACTCCCCAGTTCCGTTGCGGACGGTGGCTGCTTGGTCGAGGTGGGCAGCCGTGCCTGGTGACGCTTTTGATGCGAGGTGAGGGGTCGCGGCGGTCGTGGGTAGGTGTGTGCGTTCGCCCGGGTGGGTTCGGCATCGTCGCCTTGTCGTCCGCTTCGGCGGGTGCGGGCCCGCACCCCGCTGGGCCCGCCATCTTGCTGCCGCCGGTGACACATGCTGTCTGGAACCAGACGGTCGCGGCCGCCGTATCAGTGCCGTATGGCACGGCGGCGCCCAGCGTGGTCTGTGCGGTCAGCGAGGGGAGAAACAGGCGAGTTCCCCGCCGAATCCGACCAGCAGTTCTCCGCCCGGCGCCACCGCCACCGCCGCCGCCAGGACAAGGTCCGGGAAGGGCAGGGTCACGATCTGTTCGCCGGTGGTCAGGTCCCACACCCGCACCGTCCGATCGTCGCTGCCGGTGACGGCGACGGGCCGGCCATCCACCACCGCCGTCGCCACCGCCCACACCCCGCGGGTGTGGCCGGTCAGGGTGTGTATGAGCTGCGGGGTGACCATGCCACCCGTGGCCCAGTCCACCCCCCAACGTGCCGCCGGCTCGCCCGCCACCGGCACAGCCGTGATCCGCGCCGCCAGCCCGCGGTCCCCGTACCGGGCCGCGTCCAACGCCAGCAACTGCCGCCGCACCCCAGCCCCCGCATCCCGGTGCAGATGCGCCGATGCCCGGTACATCGCCGCCGCCAGCTCCTCCTCCCGCCCTGCAGCCCCGTCCAGCGCGGGCAGGACCCGTCCCGGGACGGTGTTCACCAGCCACCCCGGATCGGTCAACCACCCGCCCGCCATGGCACTTTCACGGTACGGACCACCACTTTGAAGACCGGCGCTGTCCAACTCGAGCTCCTTCTGTGCATTCGACACCGGCGTGCACGGTAATGGGTGCAGAGCCAATACTGGAATGCATTCCATGATTGGAGAGTGATCAAGTAAGATCCGCTCTTGGTGAGAGATCCGAACTCGGCGAGAGCAGAGTGTTGACCGAAGGCGCGGGAGGCGGAGCGGTGAGTGGCGCGCAAGGTGGGGGCGATGGTCTTCCGGGGCCGCTGAGGCTGCCCGATCCGGGCGATCTCCTCGACGACGAGAGCTTCGACCAGCTCGACTTTGCGGGCATCCTCGAACTCGCGCGTGCCTTCATCGACGCCGACGCGGTAGAGCACGCCTCCGCCCTCGCGGTGCGTGCCACCGCCTCCGCCAGCCCGAAGCGGCGCACGGCCGGCGTACTCGTCTCGGCCTTGGTGCAGCTCGCCAGAAAGAGGCCGAAGGACGCGCTGAAGAGCGTCAACAGCGTGGGCGAGTCCCCGGACCCGGACATCGCCGGCGAGGTCTTCCTCATCCGGGGCATGGCGATGCACGCCCGACGCAAGTGGGCGGAGGCCGACGCCAACTACCAACTGGCGATGATGCTCCGTAACGGCGCCACCTCGGGCCTTGCGGCCATCCACCTCGGCTTCCTGCGTGTGAGCCTCGGCGACGAGGAGGCGGCAGCACAGAACTTCGCCGCCGCCACGACCTGCGGCGACCCCGTGGTCATCGCGCGGGCTCAGCTCGAACTGGCCCTGGCCTTCGACCGCAACGGCCGGCGCGACGCCGCGATCGCCCCTTACGAGGCCGCGATGAGCAGCCCGCACCCCAACGTCGCACTGCGCGCGGCGTTCAACCTCGCCGGGTTGCTCAGGGACAGTGGCGACCCCAAAGCGGCCGTGTTGTCAGGAGCCATGCTCGAACGCGTCTACGCCACTGGTCATCCCGACTACGCGCCCAAGGCCGCGGTCGAACTCGCGGTCGGCCGCCTGGAGGCGGACCAGACCGACGGCGTCGTGGAGTTGCTCACCGTCGGCACCACCTCGGCCGACCCTGCGGTCGCCGCCTTGGCCCACCTCCACCTCGGCTCCTGCCTCGTGGACCCCGTCCAGGCCGACCAGCACCTCGCCATCGCCATGAAGACCGGCTCACGCGAGATCAAGCGGGCCGCTTCCCGGACTCGCAAGCTACGGCGCGCAGCGAACTGACCTTCACCGAGTCGCAGGGAGGCGGCATGAAGACTTCCGTTGGCAGATTTCCAAGAAGGTCGTCCCTTCTCGAACCGCAGAAAGGCTGAGGCCGCGGTGCCGCACACCGAACGAGCCAGTGCATCCGTCACGCGGTCGTCAGCGGCTGTCGCCGCCCTCGTCACCGCAGGCATGCTGGTGATGGCCCTCACAGGCTGCAGCAACAGCGACCCGGTCACCAAGGGGAAGGTCGGCACGACGTTGGACATGAACACGGACGGTGTGCGACTGAGGGTGACCGTCGTGAAAGTCCAGGACACCGGCTCCGGGACCACCGTCCAGTTCAGCGCCAGCGACCCCGACCACTCGAAGACCGCCAACATCAAGAACCAATCCTTCGTCGCGGTGGACGGCTCGGGCACCTGGTCGTTCCCGGCCCAAGGCGTCGTCGTCAACGCGCACCCACCCGACGTCGGCCACAACATCGGCCCCGGCCAGACGGTCACCGGACTCATCACCTTCCAGGTCACCGGCGTGACCCAGATCCTCTACAACGGCGCCGGCTTCGTCGTGAACGCCAACGGTGATCCGGTCAACGGCGGTTCCGCCTACTACGAAGGCTCCTGGACCGTCAGCCGCTGAGCATCCCACAGGCCGCTCGCCCACCGTCGTCAGTGAGGTGTCCGTCGACGTCAGGGCGATGCGGATCGTGACGGCGACCCGGAAGCCGATTGCGGAGGCGGCCGAGGATCTGGCCATCCACCCCGGGACGCTGCACAACTGGGTGTCGCGTGCACGGCGCAACGGGCCCCGCCGTCGGACCGGCCGGTGGCCGGCTGCGGGAAAGTGACGGGCGGCATCGCCCCGCCCCCCGGCTCGGGCCGCTCAGGGCGGCGGCGATCCGACCTTGTCGATCAGAACGCTGAACTGGCCGTAGCGGGTGGCTGACTTGGGTGAACCCCAGGCGATCTGGGCCAGCGACCGCAGCGGGTCCCTGATCCTGGAGGCGACATGGTCCTCGGTGTAGGAGTTGTCGCTGTCGGACCAGATCGCCATCTGCGCGCCACGCAGGCGCGGGCTGTCGGCCGGGATCGTCTGGCTGCCCTTGCCGAGGGCGAACCGGTTGACCGCGAAATCGTCGTAGATGGCCGCGGGGTCGGGGTAGGAGTCGTTGTCAGTGTCTCCGTACAGGACGTTGGAGTTGCTGTTGAGCAGCGCATAGCCCTGCTGGTGGAGGTCGGCGGCGCTGGGGGATGAAGAGCCGTACCAGTGCTCGATGGTCAGTCCGGCTCCGACCCGTACCACGGTGTCCGGGACCAACTGGTCGTTCCACATGCTGGGTTGCCTGCCGTTTGCACGCAGATAGGCCACGAGCCGGTTGATGAAGTCGTAGGCCAGGTCCCAGCCGGTGGCGCCGGGACCGTGCAGGCGCCGGGCCGTCGCGGCCAGCTGTGGGAAGGAAGCCAGTTCGGAAGTGGTCAGCCACTCGTCGGCGCCGATGCTCCATCGTGGTCCCGGAAAGACGTCCAGGTACTCGCTGAGGAACGATCGGGCCAGGTCGTATGCTGCGTCCATCTTGGACAGGTCGAGGCTGAGGTAGCCGTTGGCCCGGCGCAACGCCAGGCCCGGGTGCTGGCCGAGCATCGGGTTCATGTGTCCCGGCATGTCGATCTCCGGGACGATGGTGATGTGCCGGGCCGCGGCGTAGGAGACGAGATCGGCCATCTCGGCTTTGGTGTAGCGCTTCTCGGCGACGGCGGCGGGATGGGTGTCGCATTCCAGGCGGTATGCCTGTGTGTCGGTCAGGTGCAGGTGCAGGGTGTTGTATTTGAGCCAGGCGAGTTCTCGGACGAGGGCTTTGAGGGAAGCCGATGGAGTAGTACTTGCGGGCCACGTCGAGCATGAACGAACGCTCGGGGTACGCGGGTGCGTCGGTGCTGCTGCCGCCAAAGATCGTGGTGCTCTGGCCCAGGAGTTGCCCGACCGTCCGAGTGCCGTGGAAGACGCCCGTGTCGCTGGAGCCGCTGATGGTGAGTGCTGCTCGGACGTTGAGCCAGTAGGCGTCCTTGGGCAGTTCGGGGTTGTCGAGGGCAAGGTAGATGTCGCCGGTCAGCGCGTCGTTCGCGGTACCGGTCGTCACGGTTGGGGTGACGCCGGTGAGTGCCTTCACCTCGGCGGCGAAGAGACGGGCGGTGGTCGACAGCAGCGGCATGGCACCGGCGGTGACGACGATTTTCGGGGACTCACCGAGGGTGAACCTGGTTGGGCCTGCAGTCCAGTTGGTCAGGGCTGGTATGACCGTCGGGACGCTGGAAGCAGTACGGTTTCGCGTCGGTGAGGCCCCGCCGCACGCGGCTGCAGCAACAAGTCCACCCCCGAGGAGCCATCCGGCGAACCGTCTGCGGTTCGGAAAACGGTCCGTCACCGGTTTCCCTCCGGTTCGTCGAGCACGGTCACCTCCGAGCCGTAGGCCACGGCCAGCCGGCCGTCCGGCGCCGTCGCGAGCGCGGTGACGGGGTCGGTGAACTGCGTGGGAGAACCAAGCTGTTCGAGCGTTGTCAGGTCCCAGACGCGGACGGTCCCATCCTCGCCCCCGGTGATCGCGGCGGGACGCCCGTTGAGTACGGCGGTGGTCAGCGAGACGGCTCCGGTCTCGTGCACGGTCAGGGGTTCGCCCAGAGGGGCTGCGGTGGCCAGATCCCACACCCGCAGCATTCCCCTCGTGTCGTCGTTGCTGAGGGTGGCCACGACGGGACGGTTCTCGACGACCGCGGTGGCCACCGCGTCGAGGAACTCCTCCTCGTCGTCGCTGTCGGGGTTCGGCTCGACGGCCATGAACTCCCCCACCCGGGCGCCGGTCGCCAGATCCCACACCAAGACCGTACCCGTGCCGTCCCCGGTGACCGCGACCGCGCGGCCGTCCAGCAGCGCCGTGGCCACGTCGGCCACATCCTCCTCGTGACCGGGCAACGGCCCCCGCAGGAGCCTGCGATCCGCCAGGTCCCATATGTGTACGGCGCCAGCCCTGTCGCCGGTGACCAGGACGGGACGCCCGTCGAGCACCGTCGCCGCGAGGGCGTTCACGGCGTCGGGGTGTGCCAGGGGCCTACCGGTCTCCTCGCCGGTGGCCAGGTCCCATACCCTGGCCATGCCGTCGTAGCCGCCCGTGATCACGACAAGCCGGCCGTCGATGTGCGCCGTCGCCATCGCGGACCCGGTGCCGCCGTGCCCGGTGATCGGCGTGCCCACCACGTCCCCCGTGGCGAGATCCCACACCCGGGCCGTGTCATCGGCGCCCGCGCTGACCACCACCGCGCGACCGTCGGTCTCGGCCGTGGCGACGGAGTGGACGGTGTCGCTGTGCCCGGACGACCGGTCACCCGGTGACTCGAACCAGGGCAGTTCCCAGACCCGGATCCGTCCGTCGGCGCAGGCAAGGACGGCGAGGGGCCGCGCCTCGGCCACGGTGGCCGCCACCGCGCGGATCTGACCATTGAAACCGGTGTAGACCGAGGCGAGTTCCGCGCCGTCGGCCAGGTCATAGACCCGCGCGATCGCGCTCAAGCCTCCGGTGACGACGATGTCGCGGCCGTGCGCCTGCGCCAGGACCGCCCCGCGCGCGCCATTGGCCTCCCCCGAGATCGTGCTGCCCATCTGCGTGCCGGTCCCCATCTCGGCGACGACGACCTCGCCGCTTCTCCCGCCGCAGACCATGACCGGCCGGCCGTCGAGGACCGCCGTCGTCAAGGACTGTGCCTCGCCGGCTCGGGGAATCCGGCCGCGCAGCTGCGTCAGCCAGCGTTTGTCCAGGTCCCACACCCGCCCGACGCCCTCCTCATCGAACGTGATCGCCACCGTTCGGCGGTCGATCACGGCAGTGGCCAGCAGGCGCAACGGGGTGTTGCCGTCAGTGAGCGGCTTGCCGACCGGCTCGCCTGTCGCGAGGTCCCAGAGGCGTACGGTCCCGTCGGCGCCCGCGCTGACCGCCACCGGCCGACGGCGGACCCTGGTCGTGGCCACCGCCGTCACCGGGCCCGTGTGACCGGTCAGGGGCGCGGACAGGTCCTGACGGCTCCTCAGATCCCGTATGCGGACGGTCCCGTCATCGCCCCCGCTGACCACCACCGTACGGCCCTCCAGTGCCTCCACGGCCAGCGAGACCACGGCGCCGCGGTGGCCCTCCAAGGCGGCGCCCAATGGCTCGCCGCTGCCCAGATCCCACACCCGCACCGTGCCGTCGGCGCCCGCGCTGACCGCGACGGGGCGACCGTCGAGCAGCGCCGTGACCACGCCGTACGCACCGCCTTCGTGGCCCGCCGCACTCCAGCGGAAGCCGCCGAGTCGTGTGCCGGTGGACCATGCGACACGTCCCCACCCCGGGGCGGGCTCGTCCGGCAGGGGCACGGCGCTGATCCGCGATGCCAGCTGCCGGTCGCCGTGCCGCACGGCGTCCAGGGCGAGCAGGGAGCGGCGTACGGCGGCGGGGGCGGTCGCGTGCAGCTCGGCCGAGGTCTGGTAGACCCGCATGACGGACGCGACCCCCGGACCCACCGCCAGCTCCAGCAGGGCGTTCACGGTAGCCGGGTCGGCGGTCACCAGGAACCCCGGGTCGCCCGTCAGCACCCGGCCCAGCCGCTGAGCGGCCTCGGAGGCAAACTCCGTGTGATCACCCTCGGCCGCCCGCCGCCAGTGAACGGTGGCCTGGCCGGTGTCGCCGCGCTCCGCCAGCAGGTCGCCGAGGCGCAGTTGGGCGAGCTGGCTCTGGGGCTGTACATCGGCCTCCACGGCACTGCGCAGAAGAACTTCGGCCGACTCCATGTCGCCCTGCTCCATGTGCGATTTCGCCCGGGCCAGCAAGACCGCGGTCGAAGCGTGGGAAACGGTGCTGGGGCTGTATATATCGTCCAGCACCTGCTCCGCCTCCTCGTCCTGTCCCAGGTACGTGTCGAGGTCGGAGATCCGCTGCCGGGCGATCTGGGCGAGGGGCGGCGGCCCGCTCAGCAGGGTGTAGTACAGCCGCGCGGCCTCCGTCCGATCGCCCGCGCGCTCCTTCAACTCGGCCAGGTACAAGGCCGCTGGGGGAACGACGGGCTCGTATCCAGACGCGCACGCCGTACTCAGCAGAGGCAGGGCCCGCTCGTCGTCGTCCGCCTTGACGTGCATGAGCCCCAGAGCCAGTGCGGAGCGGGCGGCCAATCGGCGCAGCGGGGACCGCCCGGCCCGCTCGAAGTACGTGGCCGCCTGCAGGACGTCGCCCTGGCGAGCGACAGCGACCCCCCGGAAGTAGAGCACGTCGTACTCGGCCTCGGCACCGGCAAGGGCGACCGCACGATCCATCGCCGCAGCTGCCTCTTCGTAGCCTTCCGCCACCCCCAACCCGACCATGCAGGTGAGGAATTCGGCTGCGGCCCGCTTGCCCGGATCGCCACTCGCCCGCGCCGCATGGGCCAGCCATACGGCCTCCGCGCTACGGTCCTCCGCCACCAGTCGGTCGAGCCGCTCCATCACACTCTCGTACGTCATGCCCATCATCGCGACCGAGTCCTGAAGGGCATCCTGTTTCTGCTCGATACGCCGCTGCCGCCTGCGGTGCAGCCAGCCTCCAACACCCCGCCCGTCTTTCGTTCCCACCGCTCTTCTCTCTTTCAGCCGGTCCGGCGAGCGACGTGGATCTGCACGCCCCGGGTGAGGGTCTCGCCGAGAATGCTCACGTAGGTGTCGCGTTCCATGCCCTTGAGGTCACTGATCCGGGGCAGGCTGCTCTCTCCGTAGCCGTTCTGCGGAACCAGGTCGAAGCGCACGTCGCGGAACTTCGCCGGATCGGAGCGGTACTTCTTGAGGGTGAGGAGGGCGGGCAGGGTGTCCGTCCGCACCTCGCCGCCGAGGAGAAACGGCTGGAACACGCTGACCGTCCTTCCCCTGGTCGCCCTTCCCAGCCCGTCCTGCCCCGACCGGCCGCAGAATCCGCGCGTTTCGAGTTCCACCTGAACTCCACTGGGCAGCGGTATGCCTGCGCCGGCGTCGACCTCCAGATCGAGGCCGGGCACGTTCTGCTCCCCCTTCCTGCTCATCGTCACCATCAAGGGGAGGACGGCGTCCGTGTCGTAGTCGACGTCATGGCAGAAGCTGCCCAGTACGACCGTCTCGAGCGGTTCCGCGTCCGTGAAAAGGTCACCGGAGTCCGGGGCTGCCTCCGACACGCCCCGGCGAGCGTTCCGCAGGGACCCGGTGGCCAGGGCAACGCTGTAGCGCGTCCCACCCTGGTTCCGGACCGCGAAGCTCCCCCGGGGGACACGGTGAGGGCCAGGGCGGGATCAGCGGTCGGCGTCGCGGACGACGATGGCGATGGCGATGCCGAGGACAGCGTCGCCGTGGGTGTCACGGACGGGGTTTGCGCGGTGCTCGTCCGCTCGGCGGCCCCGGGCGCGGCCTCGCCGACCCGGCCGCAGGCGCCGACCGCCAGACCGAACCCCGCGCCGGGCACCAACACCACTCCACTCCGGGCAGCCCGGCGGCGACGAACAGATCCGTATCGGCCCTTGGCGGACTGCGCCATGAGTCAACTCCATTGGGCCAGGCCTTAGCTTGATCCAACTCCAAGAGTGGAAGTTATTCCAAGTCTGGAGAGCTGTAAAGGTGCCCTGATCGCAACGCCTTGACTGCGGAGGCTGGCGCAGAGCGTGCCGGCGCAGTGAGCCGGTCGTGGGCGGTGAGGCCGACGCCTGCCGAATCCCTTACGCCGGTGGCGGTCATGCGTACCAAGGAGGGGTCAGGTGGAAGTGCGGTCCGGCGGGGCGGGTCGCGTCGAGTTTTTCGGCGATCGCCAGGAGCATGCGGGCCCCCGCCGTTCCGCCGTCCCCTCCAACCACGACGCCGTGCGCGGTGGCGACAGGCGGGCCGATGCGAGGCCGGCCCCAGCCTCACCACGCGAGTCAGGCCGGGGGCGGATCGGCCGATGCCGCGGAGGGCGCGCGGAGTGATGAAGCGCGCCGGCCAGTCGCCGGGCTCCAGCAGTACGGTCTCGGCGGTTGCGGGTTCACTCCGCGCGCTCCGCCGTCCGCCGAAGGCCACCCGTACCCGCACGGTCGCGCAGGTACGTGCGCTGAGCGGCGTGAAGGGCCGCGGGACGGGGATCTGCTCCCCGGACTCCACGCGGACGACGTCAGCGCCGTCCAGCTCCACCCCGTAGGCGGTCTGCGCCCGTCCCTGTCGTGGGACGGCACGTAGCGCCGCGGGCCTGCGCCCGTCGTGACCGCAGTTCCGCCCGCTCATAGCCATCGGGTGATGAGCGCGTCGGTGCGCCGATGAGCCGCCGACGACGGTGACGCCGCAGATCGGTCGATGCGCCTGCGGGCGACGCTCGCAGCCGAGTGCGGGCCCGATGGGAGCGCCGCTGGAAGCACGAGCGACGAGTTGGGGGCGCAGGTGCTGGGAGGCGGCGGGTTCACCGGCGATGCGGTGCAGGAGTCGGCGTACAGCCGCGCGACCGAGTTCGGCCATAGGTGAGTGGACGCTCGTCAACGGTATGGGCAGTTCGGCGGCGAGGGGGGTGTCGTTGAAGCCGACCAGGGCAAAGTCGCTGCCGGGGCGCAGGCCCAGGTCGCGGGCGGCGCCCATGGCGCCGAGGGCGGCGAGGTCGGCGAGGTCGGCGAGGTCGTTGACCGCGAAGAGCGCGGTGGGCCTGTCGGTGGGCACGAGCAGCTCCGCCGCGGCCCGACGTCCGCCGGGGATGTCGAAGGAGCAGTGGCGCACCCGGTGGCCCGGGACCGGCAGGCCGGCCTCACGGTAGCGGTCCAGGAAGCCTGCCGCGCGGTCGGTTCCGGTGCTGGCGAACGGTTCTCCGGCGATCACCGCGACCCGGCGGTGCCCCAGTCCCAGCAGGTGTCCGCCGCCATCCGCCCGCCCAGGAAGTCGTCGCAGGTCACGGCGGGATGATCCCCGTCCGTGCGGCGGTTGACCAGGACGTACGGGACGCGTCGCAGCACGGGGTCGGCCGGCACAGCGCCGTCGAGATGAGCGTCACCGATGATCAGCCCGTCCACCCGGCGGCCCAGCACCATCGCGATCCGCTCCCGCTGCACGGCAGGATCGTCGCGGGTGTTGGTGACGAAGACCGACAGCCCGTGTGCGGCCGCCTCCTCCTCCACACCCTCGTGGATGGTGGCCACCACGATCTCCGACAGACGCGGGAAGAGCACCCCCACCAGGTTGCTGCGCCGGGTGCGCAGACTGGTGGCGTGAGGATTGGGCCGGTACCCCAACTCCCGGGCCAGGGACCGGATGCGCTGCGCCGTCTCCCCGGATGGCGCCCGGCCCTGCACGTCCGCCTTGCCGTTGAGGACCCGCGACACCGTCGAGACGTGCAGCCCCAGCCGCTCTGCGATCCCCTGCAACGTGACCGGCTCGTCCGTACCCGTCGTAGCGCCACCCCAGCGCCAGGGGAACCGCCGCAGGAGCACGCAGAACGAGAAGCGGAGGAAGCGAATGAGCCCATCGAGCGCCGCCTGCGCCGCAGCCATGGAGTAGGAGGCCCGTGAGCTCCTTTCCTGGCTCAACGGAGATCCGGACCTCATCGACCCTGACCGCGCCCAGGCCCTGGTCTGGGCGGAGATCGAGCTGGCGGATCTCCACTCGCATGGCCACACCGATCACGAACTGCGTCCACTCGTCGCCCGAGTCATGTCGTTGCCGGCCGGGATCATCATCCGGCTGCACGGCGCCTCGGGGTGGGGTGACCCGCCCCGAGGCGCCGTGCAGCCCATCGGCATGTCCTGGCTGGCGGAAGCCGCAAGGCCATGGCGTCACGTAGAGGGGGTCATCGCGCGCCGATGGTGGCTCCGCCGTCGATCACGAGTGTCTGGCCGGTGGTGTAGGCGTTCGACATGAGGTGCGTGAATGCCTTGGCGACGTCGGCGGGCTCGCCGATCCTGCCGACCGGCAGTTCCGCAGCCGTCGCGCTGTAGAGCTGCTCACGCTCGGCATCGGGCATGCCGTCCCACAGCGGGCTGCGAACCAGGCCCGGGAAGACCGCGTTGACCCGGACCGGTGCGAGTTCGGCCGCAGCCGCCCGGGTGAATGCCTCGATGGCGCCCAGGATCGTGGCGCACGCCGTGAAGCCCGGGGTCGGCCTCAGGAGCCCGGCGCCGCCGCTGAGCGTCACCGACTTGCGCACGTACGGCAGGGCTGCCTGGGTGGCCGCGATCGCTCCCCACACCCGGACCGACGCCAGGTCCTGCATCGCTCGAACGTCAGTGTCGGCAAGCGCACCGAACAGCAGGTCGTCGCCCGCAGTGACAACGAGGTGGTCGTGCGCGCCGATGCCGGCGAAGAAGGTTCGCACAGCTTTGGCGTCCCGAAGGTCGAGTGCGTATCCCTCGGCGGACTCGGGGAGCCGGTCCAAGGCTGCTGCGACCGCCTCGGGACGTCGGGATGCGACGACAACGCCAGCGCCCAGCGCAGCCGCGCGCTGGGCGGTCGCCCAGCCGATGCCCGAAGTACCGCCGATGATCACCACCCGGTCACCGTCGAGTTCGGACGGGACAGACAGGACCTGGTCCGTGGGAGCGGTCATGGAGAGATCTCGCCTTCATGAGGAGTTATTGAGGGGCACCAACGACACTGCAGGCTGCGCGGCGGTCCCGTCCAAGACCTCTTCAGCACGCGAGCGATACCCTGAAGGCATGGATGGCGACCTGGACCTGAGGAAGATCCGCTACTTCCTCGCGGTGGCGGACGAGGGCAACTTCACTCGCGCCGCGGCTTCGCTGCACATTGCCCAGCCCGTCCTCAGCCGCCAGATCCAAACCCTCGAACGAGAACTGGGGGGCCCTCTCTTCATCCGCCGCCCCCGCTCACTCGAACTGACGCCGGCCGGCCGGGAACTGCTCAAGGACGGACGGAAGCTGCTGGCGGATGCGGCTGATCTGGCAGCGAACGTCAGGGGCCTCGCCACCGGACGATCCGTGTTCACGGTCGGGCACCACCGCGCGATCTCGGTCCGCGCAGCCGTAAGAGCTTTCCAGGCCGAACACCCGACCCTCACGGTCAGGACAGTGGCTCTCGACGCGGATACCCAAGCCGCCGCACTACTCGTCGGAGATGCCGACGTGGCCGTGGTGCTTCCGCCGTTGGCCACCGAAGGACTCATCACTCAGATTCTCAAGATGGAACCCACCCTGATCAGGGTGTCCTCGGAACATGACCTCGCGCAACATGCCGAAGTCACGCTCACGGACCTGGCTCCCTACGAGAACGTGCGGTTTGAGACCGCAGGGGAAAACGGTCGCCCTGTGCGGAACGTCGAAGAAAGGATTGAACTCCTGGCCAGCAGCACTGGTGTGTACATGACGCCTGCTCTCTGTGCTGACCGCTACCGCCATCCGGACGTCGCGTCCATCCCCGTCAGCGATGCCCCGCCGACCCCGATCCTCCTCGCCTGGGCGTCCTCCCGAGACTCGCAAATGACGAGAGACTTCGTCGCTATCGCGACAGCATCAACGTCATGACCCGCAACATCTAGCAGCTCAACTGGATCACTCGGACGATCGATCACTTTGCCGAAGCCCTGGCCCCGGGGGGTACGTCAGATGCGTACCATTACGCTCTGTCATGCTTCGGGAATGAGGCATCAGCAGATCCTGGACAAGCTCGCGGCTGGTGGAATCGTCCAGGCGATGAATGAGGATGTGGCTCGGTGGACCAGCGAGCAGATGTCATACCGCGGCCGGTCGCATACAGAGGTCGAGAAGACGGTGATACGGCCGCTCCTCACACGTTGGCGTTGCCTGCTCGACGCCGCTGACGCCACACCGGCGGCCAAGGACGTCGCGTGGGTGGCGCTGGCCACCTTGCTGCACAAGTACGGATTCCACGACAGCGCCATCACCGCGAGAGCCTTGACCTCCATCGACGAGCTCAACCGTCACGTCGTCCTGTCCGACGCGTTCGAAAGGCAGTCCCCGGCGATCAAGGCATTGCTGCGGTCGGCACCGACACCACTGACGCGTCGGCCGCGCAATCCCAGAACGGTCACCTTCCTACGCCCCGGCGACGTTGTCTCCATCCAACTCGCCGACCGCTTCCACGCCGCGTTCGTCCACGGGCTGCACGGTGCGAACGAATTCCCGGTGATTGAGTTCTACGCCGGATCCTTCACCCAGCCGCCCACCATGGCACAGCTGGCAGACCGGCCAGCGGCCCGAGCAGGCGCTCGCGCCCGCTTCGGCGTCGTGGGCCTGACCTACCTGCCCGACCCCGCCCATCAAGTGGTGGCACTGGCCTCGCAGCACTCCAAGGCACCGCACGGAGGCGAACCCCAGGCAGGCGGCGGCCTGTGGAGCTTGACTGACATCATCGCCTTGCCAAGGACCACGGCGGCACTCTTCGACGACGACCGGGAGCAGCACCTCCAAATCGGCGGTGGGGGGTCTCATGCTGCAGGGTCGGTACGGTGAGGCGCGAGGACCTCCGGCACGGGTATCGCCATGCCCGCGACCAGCAGCGGTCACCCAACCGAGACTTCCGTTCGACGGACACTGCCCAAGATCGGAGAGACAACAACCTCTTAGCGCGGCCAGCGCGTGACCGTGCGCGACGACGTCGTACGCCCGGCCCCGCGCAACACCCCTCGGGCCCGTGGAACCCGACGCCCCGCAGCGTCACGCGACGACCCGTCCCCGCACGGCAAGGGTCATAAAGGGCAGCCAGCCGCGCACGGCGACGCCGTCATGCCACTGAAGAATCGAGGTCAATGGGCCGCACAGTGACACCCCCTCGCCACGGCCGCACTATCCGCACCATTTATCCATTCGGTAATCGCGCCGTCACTCCTTATGCTTGGATGTTGGCCCGTCAACTCACTGAGCGCATACGGCAGGGCAGAACGCCCCGGGGGACGAGACAGTGACGCAGCAGACCTTGGTGCCGCCGCAACCGGAGCCGTCAGACGGACGATCCACGCCGCCCGCAGGCGGACGCACCCCACCGCACGCCAGCGAGGCGACCCGGCTGCTGTGCGCCGGCACCTACCTCGACGAGGTCTACCGGCACGCGGTCATCGAGGAGTTGTACGTCCACGAGGAACGCATCGTCGCCCCCTCGTTCGGTTTCGACGCCGCCCGTGTGCTGGCTCACGCGCTGCGCGCCCAACGCCTGTATCTGGGCTGGGCGTTGGTGATTCTGCTGCTGTGGGGCGTCAGCTGGCCGCTCACCAACCGGCTGAGCCTGATGTTCCTGATGCCGGTGGTGCTGATTTACCTGGCCGGCCGGGTGCGCGGGCCCGCCCCACGGCCCGTCTGGTACCGGCGCTGTCTGGCCTGGTACATGCGCTGGTACGCGTGGCTGTCCTTCGTCTTCGCGCTGCTGACGCCGTACGCCATCGCCATGAAGAACACCGACCTGCTGCAGCAGGCCCGCGATTTCTGGAACGTTCTGGTGATCCCCCGGCTGGTCTTCACCGACGACGGCGTCTACCAGACCGGCCGCCTCCAGGGCTGGATCGCGCTGGCGTTCCCCCTGGTGATGGCGCTGGCCGTCGGCTTCGAGCGGCACATGGTCTGCCGTGCGCTGACCGGTGAGCTGTCCCGGGCCAGGTTCCCCGACGCCCGCGCCGACCCGGCCGAGCGGACCACCGAGGGCAGCCGCTTCCACCGGCTGCGGGACCGCATCCGGGTGGAGCAGCACGAGCCGCTGGCGATGTACCGGGCGGACCAGCCGTTCTGCGGGGCGGGCAGGCCGTACGACACCTGGTCCCTCTCCGTGGAGCTGCAGCCGCGCGCGGATCGCGCGAAGAAGCCCGACCCGTTGGACAACCAGACGATCCTCAACCGGATCAAGCCTCTGCTGCAGGCGCTGCGGGTGCCCGCCACCGCCCGCACCCCGGAGGGCGCGGCCGCCGTACGGGACCGGCTGCGGCAGTTGCAGATCGACGAATGCGTCTTCCTGCCGGTGGACGGGCTGCCCAGCCGACAGCAGGCGCCCTACGGGCAGTTCGAGCAGCACCGCGCCCGCGCGGTCGAGGAGGGCGGCGAGACCCGGCGCCACTTCCTGCGGGTGCAGGTCGGCGGCTGGGAGGAGGAGCTGGTCACCACCGTCTTCGTCCGGGTGCACACCCAGGGCGGCATGCTGATGCTGGAGGTCGCGCCGCACGTGCTGCGCCCGGTACGGCCGCTGTTCCGGGACGCCGACCGGGTGGCCCACGACTACCTGCACGCCAACCCGCTCGGCAAGGCCGTCTGGGCGCTGACCCGGATGCCGCACTCGGCCGGCCAGTCCGTGGTCACCGTCTGGCAGACGCTCACCCTGCTGGCCCGGCTGGCGTCCCGCGGCATCGGCAGATCGATGCCGGACGGCCCGGCGCTCTCGGTGCGCGAACTGGGCTCGGACGACGAGGCGTCGCTGTTCCAGGACATGGACCACCAGCGTTATCTGAAGACCATTCAGGACCGGGTGGCCAACGGGGTACGCCAGGCGCTGCGCGAAGCGGGCTGGCAGACCGAGGAGTTCGAGCAGAAGATCGTCAACATCAGCAACGGCGGAGTGCTCATCGAGCAGGCGAGCGGCGCCTTCGCCATGGGGTCCGGCGCAGTGGCCAACAACCAGGAAGCGGGGCCCTCGGGAGGGATGGACAGTGGCAATGGATGAGCAGCAGCCGACGAGCGGCGGCACGCAGAACGTCAACATCGGTACGGCGAAGGGGGCCTTCGCCTTCGGCGCAGGCAGCGTGGCAAACAACTATGAGGGCCCGCAGCAGCTGAGCACCGAGCAGCGCGAACTGCTTGAAGCCGTAGGGAAGTTGCGCGAGGAGCTACGGGCGTTCCGCAGCACCCCGGAGACGGACGAGCTGACCAGACAGCTCACCGGCACGCGGGACGAGATCCAGAACACCGGTCAGGCGAGTCCCGGACGGCTGACCAGACTGCGCACCGCGTTGCAGGACGCGGCGACGGCGGTCGGCATGGCGGCCTCGGGCGCGGCGGTCGCACAGGCGGTCTCCGCGCTGCTGGGACGGTGACGGTGGCATGAGCGGGGCTTCGGGGGACAGCGGCATCCGCTGGAACGACGAGACACAGCGCTGGGAGTCGGCGGGCGAGGCCGGGACACCGGTCCCGCCGTCGCCACCGCCCTCGCCGGTACCGGCGTACGACCCCCCGCAACCCGTGGAGGACCCGTACGACCTCGGGTACACGGTGACGCCTCCGCCCGCGCCCACGCGTCGATCGCGGCGTACGACGGCCCTCGTCGCCGCCGCGACGGTCGCCGCGGTGTCGGGCGGGATCGCCGGCGGGGTGCTGGCAGTGCGGGGCGACGGAGGGCACGGCGGGACCGGGTCCGGCCCGGCGTCCGTGGTCAGCGCGTCCGAGACGGCGACCTCGGGCAGCGGGCCGACGGGCGGCGGCCTGCCCACGGACACGGGCACCGTCGGCGCCTGGTCCACCGACTCGCCGTCATCGTCACCGACCGACGTCCCGCCCGGGTACGTCCTCCAGGAGGACGCCTCCGGCTTCACCATCGCCGTACCGGACGGCTGGCAGCGGGAGGAGAAGTCGAACGGCACCTTCTACAACTCCCCCGACGGCCGCAGCCTGTTGCAGGTCTTCGCCATCAAGGAGCCGGACATGACCCCCCGCGCGGCCCTGACCGAAACATCCCACAACCTCGCCGAGAACAACAAGAACTACAAGGAGATCAGCCTCCAGGACATCTCCCAGGATTCGGGCGAACCCGCGGCCGAGCTGGTGTACGCCTACGACCGCCCGGACGGCACCCGCCGCCAGGTCGTCGACCACGCCTTCGGAACCGCCACCGGCAAGCAGTACGCGGTGCTGGTGGCGGGCCCCGAGAGCGACTGGCCACGGCAACGCGACATCCTCCAGATCGCGTTGGCTCATTTCTCGCCGTGATCTAGCTGTTGCGGGTCAGGACGTTAGTAGTGCTTCGTCAGGTTCTGGCTCCGGTTCTGCTTGTGGTGAGTGGGCGACCGCAGGTGGTGCAGGTGCCGGTCCAGCACCTCAACAGGTCCTGGAGTGTGTCGAGGACTTGGTAGAGGGTCAGGCCGGCGTGTGTGCCTTTGGGTCGAGCCGCCGGAGGGTGAGAAAGGCCTGGGCAGCGGTGACGAGGGTGACGTGGTGGTGCCAGCCGCGCCAGGTGCGGCCCTCGAAGTGGTCCAGGCCGAGGCCGTGTTTGAGTTCGCGGTAGTCGTGTTCGATCCGCCAGCGCATCTTCGCCCACCGCACGAGTTCCTCGACAGGTGTGGTGGCGGGAAGGTTCGACATCCAGTAACCGGTCGGAGCCTCCTGCCCGGCAGGCCATTCCACCAGCACCGCGTGTGGGGGCAGGACGCCGTCCCACCGGTAGTGCCCGCCGCCCGCCTTCTGGGCGGCGGCCCTTCCCGGTCAGTGCCGGCACATAAGCCAGGCCCCGTTCCTCCAGCGCGAGGCGGAACGGGGTACTGACGCCGTAGCCGGCATCAGCGACCACGACAGGGGCCTTCAACCCCCATTCGGCGAGCACGTCGAGCAGACCAAGCGCCAGACGCCACTTCTCCTGATGGCCCGTGCCCTGCGGCACTCCGGCCTTCCGGCAGCGGCCCGGCTCGTCCGTCCACTCCCGGGGCAGATACAACTGCCAGTCCAGCGGACACGAAGCCGCGTCGGTGGCGGCATGGACGCTGACCGCAACCTGGCAGTTCGCCCGCTTGCCCAACGCTCCGCAGTACTGGCGGGCCACCCCGACCGAGGAAGTGCCGCACTTGGGAAACGACACGTCGTCGATCACCCACACCTCAGGGCTGATCGCCTCGCACAACGCTCGGCGGTCCGCCGCCGCACCGGCAGCGGATCCCACGGCGACTGGTTCACGAACTGCTGCAACGCCTGCATGTTGCCGTCCGGCAGCCGCTCGGCCATCGGCTGGACCGACTTGCGACGGCCGTCCAGCATCAGACCCCGCAGATGACACTCGCCCCACCGCCGCTGATCCCGCCGCGGCACCGAAGCGAACACATCACCGACGAACTCCGCCAACTCACCCCGGAGCCGCTCCACTTCCCCCCAGCCTCACACCACGAAGATGCCCACCACCAGGTGATATCACTCAACGTAACGAAGCACTACTAGTGCCGCACCACGCAACGTTCGCCCCGATGTGATGTGACGCGCCGCTCGGGTCCTGTCCCAGGACGGCGTGCGGCCGTCAAGCTGTGCGGGTGGCTGAACGAGTACACGTTCGCGAGATCGATGATGATGAGGGCAGGCGGTTGCTGCGGATCGTCCGCCGCGGCACGGGGTCAGTGGTGACCTGGCGCCGGGCCCAGATGGTGCTGCTGTCCGCACAGGGCATGCCCGTGGTGAAGATCGCCGAGGTCACGTTCACCAGTGCGGACCGGGTCCGGGACGTGATCCGAAACTTCAACACGGACGGGTTCGTATCGCTCTACCCGAAGTACAAAGGCGGTCGGCCGAAGACCTTCACGTTGCCCGAGCGCCGTGAGATCAAGAAGATCGCCAAGTCCAAGCCGGCCGAGCACAATCTGCCGTTCTCGACCTGGAGCCTGGTCAAGCTGGCCGACTTCCTGGTCGCCGAGGGGGTGGTCGACGACATCAGCCACGAGGGCCTGCGCATCCTGCTCCGCGAGGAAGGCGTCTCCTTTCAACGCATAAAGACCTGGAAGACCTCGAAAGACCCGGACTACGCCGAAAAGAAGGCACGGGTCGAGCATCTCTACGCCATCGCCGACGGCGAGGTCATTCCCGACGAGGGCGAGCCCGAGGTCATCTTCTGCATGGACGAGTTCGGGCCGCTCAATCTCCAGCCCCACCCCGGACGCCAGTGGGCCGAGCGCGGCGGACGGCACAAGGACCCCGAGCGAGAGCCCAGGCCGAGGCGACGGGCGACCCACACCCGCCCGCATGGTGTCCGGCACCTGTTCGCCGCCTACGACCTGAGCAAAGACCAGCTTTACGGCCACAACAAGAAAACCAAGAACCGCTCGAAGTTCCTGGAGTTCTGCCGCTATCTGCGCTACTTCACCCTCGACGGCACCGGCCACGCCAGTCACAAGGAGCAGGGCAGCATGATCCGCCGGTACATCATCTGGCGGAACAAGCACGCCGCCGACGAGCGCCTCCGTACGATCGTGAACGGGGCGAACGTTGCCTGATGCGGGGCACGAGTTCCAGTAGCGCCACCGGTGTCGTCCGCACAAGGTCCCGCGCCCGGTCCCTGCTGTCGCGGTGCCGTAGCCTCGGGCCGTGGCCAGGACATGGGCGGATTCGTGGGAAGCAGAATGGTCGGGCGAGGGGTGCGCCAAATGCGCGCAGGGCCGGCCGGACGAGGATGAATGGGGCGTCCGCTGGTACGCCGGTGAGTTCGCCGATGCGTACCTGTTGAAGCGGCCCGCGAGCCCCGGGTACAGCGTGGTGGTGTTCCGGGGCCGACATGTGCCCGATCCCGCGCTGTTCACCGATGCGGAGGTCACCGGCTACTGGTCGGCGGTCCGGACCGTCGGCGCCGCGATCCATCGCGTTTTCGCGCCCGCGCAGATCAACTACCAGTGCATGAACAACTCAGTGGCGCACGTGCACACCCACGTGCTGCCGCGCTACCTGGACGACCCCGGCCCGCGCACCATGCTCCCGGACCAGGCATTCGCCACCGCCCGCTCACTCGCCCCGGCCGAGCTGCTGGCCCAGCTCGGCCGGCTGAAGGCGGCGCTGCGGTAGCGTCCGGTAACCACGCTGACGACGAGCGACTCCCCCAAGGCCGCGAACAGGGCCAACGTTGCTTGATGCGGCACCAGGGACGCCGCGAGTTGACGGCAGTCCATCGCCTCCCACCGGTTCCGCCCCGTCCGCCAGGACATCCATGATTCGCTGGTAGCCCGACACGAGAACCGTCGGGGCGAGTCCTTCCCGCCAGTGCGGCACCACCGAACCGGGCACAGTCGCCGTGACCTGCACCGACTCTTCGCCGGCCACCGCGACCGGCGGCGCGTCCCCGGCACCACGAGGCTCCGCCAGAACCTCGCTAACGGTCTCGCGGGCGATCATGAATCGCTCCCACACGGCCTCCGCATCCCACAGCTCGGCCTGGAGAGCCTCTGGTAGCGGCCCAGACGTCCGCTGCCATCGAGTCGCACACGCCGCTGCCAGGGGTGTTCATGAGTACGTGTGACCAGCGGCCTCGCGGAGGGCTGAAGGTCTTTCCCCGTCCTGCGAGTGAGCGTTTCCCGTGGGGGAAGGGGACGCAGGGCGTCAGGTGTGAATCGCGTACAGGAAATCGTCCTTGCTGCCGACATACACAGTCCCGTCCGCCACCACGGGCGTCGCACGCACCTCCCCACCGGTCTGCAGACGCCAGCGTTCCTCGCCCGTGACCGCGTCCACCGCCCAGAGCGACTGGTCCTCGCTACCGATGTACACGGTCCCGTCCGCCACCGCCGCCGACGACTCACGGGCGCGTCCGGTCTCCTGCTTCCAGCGTTCCTCCCCGGTGGCCGCGTCCACGGCCCACAGGTACCAGCCGTTGCTGCCCATGTACACGGTCCCGTCGACGACCGCGGGCGTGGACCACGTCGGACTGCCGAAGCGCCGCTGCCACCGCTGTTCACCAGTGGCGGCGTCCAGCGCGACCAGGCCATGATCACGGCCGGCGTAGACGGTGCCGTCGGCCACCACCGGTGCGGTGTAGGGCGAGGCGTAGGTCTTCACCTGCCAGAGCTTGCTTCCCGTAGCGGCGTCCACCGCCCACAGGGAGTCACGGGGGTGAGAGACGTAGACCCGGCCGTCGGCCACCGCGGGGGACGTGAACTCCTCGTAGGAGCGCGGGTAGCGCGACCTGAGCCGCTGCTTCCACCGCCTGCGGCCGGTGGCCGCGTCCACCGCCCACATTCCGTCGCCGACGGCCAGGTACACCGTGCCGTCGGCCACCGCCGGCCGGGTATCTCCCGCGTAGTCAGTCGCACGCTTCCACCGCACGTGTCCGGTGCCCGTTTCCACGGCCCACAGGTGTTTCCCGTTGCGGATGTACAGAGTGGCGTCGACGACCAACGGTGACGAGTGGAACGGGAGGGCGGACGTCAGGCGCCACCGTTCCTGGCCGGTGGCGGCGTCCAACGCCAGCAGGTCACGGTGGCTGGGCTGGTACACGACGCCGTCGGCGACGGCTACGGTGAAGGCTCCCGCGTTACGGGCGTGCACCTGCCAGCGCACGGTGCCGCTGATCGGAGCCGAGCTGGATTCCGAAGGGGCGTTCGTCGGTGTCGGACGGGCGGATGCGGCGCGGTGATCCTCGGCGGGTGCTTCACCTTGCCGATGGGCCCGTACGGCGTAGAGGTGCTCATCGAGGCTGTCGATGTACACCGTGCCGCCGCTCACCAACGGCGTGGAGTGCACCGGCCTGGTGGTCCTGACCTTCCAGTGTGTCTCGCCGGTGGCCGCGTCCACGGCCCACAGGCGCCCGTCGTGGCTGCCCGCGTACACCGTGCCGTCGGCGATCGCCGGCGTCGCGTGGATCTCACCGCGGGTCTTCAGCCGCCACCTCTCCCGACCGGTCCCGGTGTCCACTGCGATCAGATACCAGCCGACGACACCGACGACCGCGATGCCCTCGTCCACTGCGGGGCTCGCCCACACCGCTCCTCCGGGGGACAGCCGCCAGCGTTCCTGGCCCGTCGCGGCGTCCATCGCGAGCAGGCCTTCGTCGTTGCCCACATACACGCTGCCGCCGGTCACTGTCGGCGACTGCCGCACGCCGCCGGAGGGGAGGATGTCCCATCGCCTGCTTCCGGTGGCTGTGTCCAGGGCCAGCAGGCGGCCTCCCACGGCCGCGTACAGCAACCCCTGGGACACTGCCGGCGGTGGATTGTTGGAGGTGCGGTGGTCCGCCACCTTGACGTTCCACACCGGTTGGCCGGTGAGCCCGTCCACCGCCCACATCCTGCCGTCGTGCGACACGGAGTACACGATGTGGTCGGCCACCGTCGGCGCCGACATCTTCGACCGGCCCGCTCTCCACTTCCACCGCACCGCGCCACTCGCGGCATCCACCGCCGTCAGACAGCCGACGGTGTCGGCGAAGTACACACCGCCGTCGCCCGCCGCCGGCGATGTTTCGATCCCGGCGTCGACGTGCAGTGTCCAGCGTCGCTGTCCGGTATCCGCGTCGATTGCTGCCAGATCGAACAACTCGTCACGGACGTAGACGGCGCCGTCGGCCATCGCCGGCGTGTGGTAGAGCACGCCCCCGCCCGGCACTCTCCACAGCGTTCTGTCGCTCACCTCGACACCAGTCATCGCTTCCCCTCCCTGCACTGCACCGTCCGCCCTGTGGCGTTGGCTTGACGCCGTGCGGGTGACGACACTGCGGAAGCCGACAATGCACCGAACTCTGACATGTCGTTTTTGAGGCGCGCAACCGTGAATCCACCTGGCCACACCGGGCGTTGGCTGCGATCGGGCTCGTCGCACCCGGGTTCCGGCAGCGGCCGTGACCGGGGCGGACGGTGAACTCCTGGCACGCCGGCTGTTGAACGGCGTCCTTCGGTCGGCGCGGCTTGTCCGCCCGCCGCCGGACGACCGTGCGGGCGCACCGGCTGCAGGGTTGCGGCCACGGGCCGCTCTGTCGCGCACGTCGTGCAGGTTCTCGCCTGTCCGTCTCGTTACCCCGCGCGACGGGTGGGACGGGGTGGTGGCCGAACATGTTCACTGCCTGCCGAGCGGGAGGCTGAGGACTCCGCGGTCATGTCCGACGATCAGGTCCGCGCCCGCGGTGGCCAGGCAGGTGAGCGACACGTCCAAGGAGATGTGCTGCACTGCGCCGGTCTGTGGTTCCCACACCCGCAGCCGGTGACCGTGACGGGTGCCGGTGATCAGGACCGTGCGACCGCCGTGCTGGGTGGCGGCGGTGATGAGCGGCGGGCCGGCGGTGCCTGTGGAGCTGGGCAGACCATCGCCTACGGGGGTACCGGTGGAGAGATCCCAGAGCATGACGACCCCGAGGTTGTCTGCTGTGGCCAGCAGGGTTCGGTCGGGTGTCCAGACAGCCTCCACGGCCGCCACCCGGTGGTCGGCATCGGCGAGCGCGCGTGCGCTCAGTTGCACGGCCGCGCCGCGGTCCCAGGGGTCGTCGACGGCTGGATCCCACACGTGAACGCGGCCCGCGGTGTCCGCGGCCGCGATCAGCGTGTGGTCGGCGGAGATCGGGACGGCGGTGACCGACTGGATCGGACTGCCGTAGGGGTTGAGGCGCCTGACGCACTCACCACTGTCCGGTTCCCACATCCGGACGGCGCCTTTGGGGGTGGCGGTGACGAGCAGGGTGTGGCCGTCGGGGACGACAGCGGTGCACATTTCGGTCACCCCGCCGGGCCAGTCGCCGGCAGGTTCGCGAACCGGCTGCCCGGTGAGGGGGTTCCACATGGCGATCGTCCCGCTGTCGCCTCCGCTTGCCAGAAGGACGCGGCCGTCGGGCAGGAGCAGGGTGGTCATCGAGCGGACGGCGTCAGGATGTCCTGGGAGCGGGTCGTGGACGAGCCGGCCGTCGGTCACGTCCCACAGGCACACCACGCCCTTGTCCCCGGCGCCGGCCACGAGGTTCGGCCCACCGGGGCGGGACACCACCGCCAGGGCGTAGACACCCCCCAACGAACCGGGCACGGAATCGGAGAACACCGATATACGACCCCAGGGTGTGCCGTCGGCCGCGACCACCGCGTTGTCTTCCTGCCGGAATCGGGTCGCCGCTCGGCTGGGTTGTCCGGCCGCCGCTGATTCCGCTGCGGCAGTCGACCCGTCAAAGTCCGTCCGCGCACCAGCCGGACCGTGTTGGGGAAGCGCACCGTCCGGGTTCTCCACCAGGCCGTCCGCGATCGTCCACGTCCGCTCGCAGTCCCAGCACCGGAAGTGCCCGGTGAGCGACATCAGTCGGCGGGCCAATTTCCCTGCGGCCCGCTGTGGGGTGCCCCTGACCGCAACCATCCCGGCGACCAGGCACAGGACGGCCTGTCCTGGTGTTTCGGGAGACACCCCCCTCACCGCGACGTCGCGTGCCACCTGCAGGAAGGGTTCCCAGCCCTCCCCCAGCGCCTCCTCCCGCAATGCCGCGGCGACCTCGCCCCACGGATGCCCTTCCTCCCGGACAGGGGCGGGGCTGGGCAGCAGTGGAGCCTTGAGGGGCGCACGCGCCGGGTCCACGAAGAAGTCGGGGATCTCCGTGTCGCTTCCGCAAGCGGGACACGACAACAGCAGGCCGCTGTCCCCGAGATCCGGGAACTGCCCCAGCACCTCGCCCATGGGGTTGCTGGCCAAGGCCACGCAGGAGAGGGCGAGTTGGGCGCAGACCTGCCCGGGAGTACCAGCGGCGAGGAGGCTTCGGGTGGCCGCCCGCTCGGCCAGCCGCAGTGCGGCGCCGAACCCCTCCTCAAGATCGGCCGGGACGGGGGGCCGGTAATCGGCGGTCACCATGAACCCGAGGTCCACCCAGAAGTCCACGGTCTGTCCCGGAGGCAGGACCGCTGCCGCCTCGACGAGATGCGGCAGGGCCGCATAGGCCCCGTCGGCGACGACTCCGTCATCCATCAGGCCGCCGGACAGGTCCGTCCAGGTACGGCGCCACGCGTCGCCGCCCCCGGTGGCAGCCGCGGAGGCCAACTGCGCCAGGAGTACCTGCATCTCCTCGACCTTCACACCGTCAAAGCCACGCCAACGAGGGCTGTCCAAAGGCAGCTTCGGAATCATGGAACGAGTCTCGCAGGCGGCACTGACAATCAGGAGGCGGCTTGGTGTCCGGCAGCCTTTCGCTCGGTTCGTCATCCGATCGACGAGCCCTTGGCCCGAACCGAGTCCGCCGGCCCCGCGCAGCAATCTTCGAAGCTCGTCGTGCACGAGCCGATCGGCCCTGGGTCTGGGCCCCGAGGAGACCGTGTACCTGGCATTCTGGTCGCATCGGGCCGTGTCGGCGGGGGTGTGCGTGGAAGTGCGTATGTTGCTGCGGGACGTTCCTTCGGCGTGTGTGCCCGGACCGTTGACGAGGGTGGCATGGTTACCATGCCGGTTATGTCTGGTGAACTCTCAAGCAGCGGTCCGGACCGCGAAGTTGCGGCGGCAGGTGGCCGGTTGACCGATCCTGGATGGCTGGTGCACGGGGACCCGGAGCTGGTCCTCGCGGGCCTGGACGGCGCTGCCGGGCAGGAGGAGATCCTGGCGGCTGCTGTGTACCGGACGTCGGGGCATGTGCACCGTGACGCCAGTGCGGGGGTGCGGCGGCAGGTACTGGCGCTGGACGCCGCCCGGTACGGGAACCGAGAGCTGGCAAGAAACATCGCCCAGGTTGCAGTCCGCCAAGAGATGGATGACCCCTGGGTCGTGCAGTGGGCGACGGGCAGCGACTTGGACTCCCGGCTGCGGTACGCGTTGCCGGTGCCGGCCAAGGTGGGCGTCTTGGCGACCGTGGTCGTGGAGGGCCGTGGTATCGCTGTCGCCGGTTGCGAGGACGGCACGCTGCACGCGTGGGATCTGGCCACGGGCAGCCGATACGGCAAGGCCGTGTCCGCTCACACCGGCGACGTACGTGCGCTGGCGACGGCGGTGCTGGACGGTCGTCCTGTCGCTGTCACCGGCGGCTTCGACCGAACGATGCGGGTCTGGGACTTGGCGCGGGGAGAACTGGTCGGTACGTGCTCCGCCGACGATGACTCCTGGGTGAAATTGCTGGCCGCGGGACTGGTCGAGGGTCGACCGGTCGTGGTCGGCGCCTGCATCGACGACGTGGTGAGAGTGTGGGATCTGGCCACCCTCTCCCAGCACAGTGAGCCGTTGACCATACACACCGGCTTTGTGTCCGCTCTGGCGACGGCGGTGCTGGACGGCCGCCCCGTCGCTGTCACCAGCCACTCCACAGAACTTGGGGCGACGGACCTGATCACGGGGGAGGAAAACGTCCGAGTGTGGGACCTGATCACGGGACGGGAGTTCGGCGCCCTGGGCGACCGTCACGACGAGCCTCCTGTGTTCGCGGACCAGGCGTACAACCGGACGGCGGAAGGCGGCAGTGACGGCGACGGGGAGACAGGGCACTGCGCCAGTCTGGACCTCAACGCCAGGGCGCACTTTCTGGTGACAGATCCGGCGTCCGAGTGCCCGATGGCCGTCAGCGCCAACGCCTACGAGGTGCACGTCTGGAACCTGGCCACGCGCGAGCAGGTCGGTGAGCCTGTTGCGGCCTTCGTGGAAACGGCGGCCGTGAGGGTGCTCCACGACCGCCCCGCCGCCCTCGTCGGGTACGCCCATGGGCCGGTCGAGGTGTGGGATCTGTCCACCCTCCGGCAGCTGCGGCCGTCGCTGACGGGTCACGAGGCGGCTGTGCGGGGAACGGCGACGGCGGTGGTGAACAGGCGTCACCTCGCGGTCACCGGTGGCGACGACAGATCGGTTCGGATCTGGGACCTCGACGGTGAAAAGGAGACGGGTAGCTGGCTGACTGGTCATGCCGGCTCCGTGACAGGGGTCACCACGGCCGTCGTGGACGGCAGTTGCGTCATCGTCACCGGCGGCTCGGACGCGGGAGTGCGGATCTGGGACCTCGGCGGCAAGGGACAGCTCGGTGAGCCCCTGACCGGCCATACCATTGCCGTGGATCTGCTGACGGCGGGGACGGTGGACGGACGGCCCACCCTCCTCACGCGCGGCGACGGCTACAAGACGGTGCGGATATGGGACCTGACCACCCGGGAAGAGCTGCACGGACGGTCGACCAGTGAGTACACCAGCTCCTTCATCGAGTTCTTCGGGGTAGTCGATGGCCGCTTCGTCGCCGTGACCGGGGAAGGCCGTGTCTGGGACCTGACCGCGAGCCAATGGATCGGAGTGCAGCCGCGGCAACGAGGCGCCCTGGCCCTGGAGACGCTCGAAGGCCGCAGCGTCATTCTCACCAGCCTCAGGGCAGAAGGAGTCCATCTCTGGGACCTGGCCACGGGCGAACTGCTGGCACCGCCGCTGACGGGACACACCAGTGAGGTGCGTGCGGGGGCGACCGGCACACTGGACGGTCGCCCTGTCGTCGTCGCCGGCGGCGACCGAACCGTGTGGATGTGGGACGCAAGCACGGGGCAGCAGATCGGTACGTACGCCTTTCCTTCCCGTATCAGGGGACTGACGGTGGCGCCCGACGGGCGGCTGGTGGTCGGTTTCGGCGCGGACATAGCGGTCCTGACCCATCGCCGCTGAGAGCGTGTTCTCAACCTCTGATCGTGCGGACGCCGTCATCGACGCGGACAGCCAGGGCTTCAATGGCGGCAAGCTGATCAACGGCCGCAAGCAGCATGTCGTGGTCGACACCGTCGGCCTGCTGCTGGGCGTGATGGTCACCGCCGCGGACACCGGCGACCACACCGCTGCCCAGGTGCTGCTCGGGCAGGTCACCGATGTGCACCACCGGCTGGAACTGCTCTGGGCCGACGGCGGCTACACCGGCAGCCTCGTCGAGCACTGCCTGGCCACGCTCGCGCTGGTCCTGGCGATCGTCAAAGGCAGCGACGACATGCGTGGCTTCGTAGTGCTGCCCAACCGGTGGATCGTCGAGCGCCTCTTCGCTCACCTGACGGCCCAGCGAGCCACGTCGGCTCACCCGGCCCGAGTCCGCCGGGGGTTCCGCCACCTCCGCGTGAAGACCACCCGCCCCGCCAGCGTGCCCAGGCCCTCCAAGCCCGGACCCGGACGCCCACCCGGCTCGAAGAACCGCCGGTCACCCCCACGTCACGAGCCAGGGAAGACCGTGAAACGAATCGAAACCCTCACCGAACATGTCCGCCTGAAACAGCAGCGAGGTTAATGATCAAGCTTAGTCCAGGTAGAGGGCAGCCAGACGCGGCAGACGGCGCGCCATCTCGTCTGAGTCGTCGAAATCGAAGGCCCAGGCAGGGTCCAGTTGCGGGTAGCGGATGGTAAATGCGTCTGCAGGGAGCTGATCACCGGTCGCCGTGACGTGTGCGTCCCAGGCGATGCCCAGGACGTCCTCACCCTCCAGGTCGAGGCCGTCGGCCACGGAGGCTTGCACGACGGGCAGTTCTGCGAGGGCATCAGGATCAGCGACGACGCGATCGAAGACCTCACGCCCCTGAGCGATCAGCCAGCCGCGGAAGTAGTCGAAGCCGTCGTCTGAGCATCCGCCGTTGATGACGTAGGCAGCAGCCCACAGCGGGTTGGTGTAGGACTCAGCCATCAGGTCCCACAACACCTGTTGAGCCGCGACGATCTCCTCGGCTGTCCGGACGGCCAGCAGCGAGGTTGCCTCGCGAGCGACCGATTCGCTCTCGTGCGGGTTGATCACCTGGTCGCGGGCTGCTGCGATGAGCTCCCAGAACTGCTGTTTGTTCATGGTGGCGGAGCATGCCACCTGGTACTGACAGCCCAGCGATCCCGACGGTTGGAGATCACGCTGCCACCTGCTCCGCCTCCAGGCTCGGGGCCGGAAAGGCGACCAGTTCATCGAAGAGTCTGTGCTCCTGCCCTGTGAGCGTCGTACCTCCGCCTTCGCCGAGAGCCGCGCGTCACACAGGTCGACGACCGTCCGCGTCCACTCCGCTCCCTCCACCGAGCCGCTCGAAGCTCGGCAGGTAATCCGCCCCGGCATCCCACAGCACCTCCAGCGTCTTCGAGGGGAGATTCCCGAGGACCTGGGCGTCCCTGCGTACTGCCAGGGCCTCCTCATCAACCGACTCCGCGAGGGGCACCGACCCCATCTACGGCAACGACCCGGCCAACATCGTCAACCGCACCCGCACCCGCACCGGCGCCGACGCCCAGATGGAACTGTCCACCGCGCTGCGCAAGGCGATGTTCGGTGACTTCTCCAGCGCGGCCAGGCGCAGGACGACAGCCGGCGTGCCGAGCCCGGACAGCCCCTACGCCGACCACTTCTGGAACAGCTTCGTGAGCGCCGTCCGCGAGGGGATCAAGAACCACGAACTCGGCCTCGACTCCCACTAGCCTCGCGCTTTCGCGAGTGGGGTTGTCCGGGTCTTGATCAAATAAGCGGAGAGTACCGCTGACCTGCAACGATG
>NZ_JAIQYY010000038.1:34008-51607 GCF_020181035.1 Streptomyces sp. CoH27 | reverse complement strand
TGACCTCGGCGATCAGCTCGCCGCCCGCCGCGGCGTCCGGAACGATGACAACTTCCACGCTGGGCCTGCCGTTCTGAAGTGGTCTCTGGGCGTCTATGTGGTTTAGACCAATCTAACAGAACCGGCGTTTGCGAGCGCGAGAAGAGAGGGGGAGGGGAAGAGGAAGAGAAGGGGAACGGACGGGGAAGCCCGAGCGGAGCGGTCAGGTGAGGGAGCCTCCTGACGCGTCCAGCCAGTGGCCCGTCACCCAGCGGCCGTCCGCCGAGACCAGGAAGGCCACCACGTCGGCGATGTCCGACGGTGTGCCCACCCGGCCCAGCGGCGAGTAACCGGCCGCCTGCTCCCATGCCTCGTCGCTCGCGCGCAGCCACTCGGCGTTGACGTCGGTGTCCACGATGCCGGGCGCCACCGAGTTCACCGTGATCCCGCGCGGGCCGAGCAGCTTGGACAGGTCCCGGGTGAAGACGTCCAGCGCGGCCTTCGTCATCGAGTAGGCCATCAACTGGGGCATCGCGGCGGTCCGTGCGAGCCCCGACGATATGTTCACCACCCGCCCGCCGTCCCGCAGCCGGTCCGCCCCGAGCCGAGTGAGGAAGAACGGCGCCTTCACGTTCACCGCGAAGAGGCGGTCGTACTCCTCCTCGCCAATCTCCGCGAACGGGTGCGCGGTGCCGATGCCGGCGTTGTGCACGAGGATGTCCAGGCCGTCCGCATGGCGGTCGAACTCCTCCCACAGCCGCGCCGCGTCCCCCGGTGTGCCCAGCTTTGCCCTGATCGCGAACGCCGAGCCGCCGGCCGCCTCGACGGCCGCGACCGTCTCCTTGGCGGCCGTCTCATTGCTTCCGTAGTGCACCGCGACCCGGGCCCCGTCCCGCCCCAGCCGCTCGGCGATGCCCCGCCCGATGCCCCGGCTCGCCCCGGTGACCAGCGCCGTCTTCCCCGTGAGCACACCCATGTCCGCCACCCCTCCAGATTTGTCTAGCGGTCGATACAGAAAGACCGTACAGCACGGCGGAGCCATTTCTCTAGGGGGCGCTATAAAATACACTCCATGGTGGGACATGGACAGGCGGAACAGCAGGTCAGGGCGCCGAAGGGTCGCGGCCGACCGCGCTCCTTCGATCGGGCCACGGCTCTGGAGAAGGCCCTCATGGCCTTCTGGGAGCACGGCTATGAGGCCACCTCGGTCTCGGACCTCACCCGGATCATGGGCATCGGAGCCCCCAGTCTGTACGCGGCCTTCGGTGACAAGCGGACCCTCTTCGAGGAGGTCGTCCAGGTCTACGGCGCCACGCACGGTGCCTTCACCGACCGCGCCCTCGCCGAGGAGCCCACCGCCCGCGCGGCCGTCGGCCGCATGCTGCGCGAGGCCGCCGCCGAGTACACCGATCCCGCCCACCCCTATGGCTGCCTGGTCGTGCATGCCGCCACCAACTGCACCAGTCCCGAGGTGGAGCAGCTGCTGCGCGAGCAGCGCAACGCCAATATCACCGCCCTGGCCTCGCGGATCCGGGCGGACGTCGCGGCGGGACTGCTTCCGGCCGGCACCGACGCCGCCGCACTCGCCCGGCACACCGGCGCGATGATCCAGGGCATGTCCCAGCAGGCGCGCGACGGAGCGAGCCGGGCGGAACTGGAGGCGCTCGCGGAAATTGCCCTGTCCATCTGGCCCCAAGACTGACCCCGGCGGGCTAGGCTGCGTGGCGTCGAGTGCCATCATTCGCGCACGCGGTCTTGGTGCATGCCGACAAGACCATGGACACATCCTTGTGGTCTAGTCCACAATTCCACAGGAACGCACAAGCCTCCGTCTTCCCCGCACAGGAAGGCGGATCGAGGAACCGGAGCTCTCTGCCCTGACTGCCCCGGCTCCTCGACCTTCGGCCGACCGGGACCGCACACCCCGCGGCCGATGATGCTCCGGGCTGCGGTGCCGGGAGGGTTGAGGGTCCCTTCCAGGCGCCGCGGCCCGCGGGTGTTTTTCGGCCGTTCAAACGTGCGGGTACGCTCGCAGACGTGCCCTCCATGAACGAACTGGTCCGCCAGCACACCGCTCTCGACGACTCCGACCTTGAGTGGCTCCACCTGCTGGTCTCGGAGTGGCAGCTGCTCTCCGACCTCTCCTTCGCCGACCTGGTCCTGTGGGTCCCCACCCGCGACGGCACCCGGTACGTCTCGGTCGCCCAGATGCGCCCGAACACCGGGCCCACCTCCTACCAGGACGACATGGTCGGCCACCTCGTCCCGCGCGGCCGCCGGCCCATGCTGGACGCGGCCCTGGACGAGGGCCGGATCGTGCGCGAGGGCGACCCGGAGTGGCGTGAGGAGGTCCCCGTACGGGTCGAGTCCATCCCCGTACGACGTGAGGGCCGCGTCCTCGGCGTGATCGCCCGCAACACCAACCTGCTGACCGTCCGCACCCCGAGCCGGCTGGAGCTGACCTATCTCCAGAGCGCCTCGGACCTCGCGCAGATGATCGCGGCAGGATCGTTTCCCTTCCCGGACCAGCAGGTCGACATGGACGCCTCGCCGCGGGTCGGCGACGGACTGATCCGGCTCGACGCCGACGGCATCGTCCAGTACGCCTCCCCGAACGCCCTGTCCGCCTACCACCGCCTCGGCCTCGCCGCCGACCTGGTCGGCCACCACCTGGGCCAGACCACCGCCGAACTCGCCCCGACTCGGGGCCCGGTGGACGAGGCGCTCGTCAAGCTCGCGAGCGGCTGGGCCCCGCGCGAGTTCGAGATCGAGGCCAACGACGGGGTCATCCAGTTCCGGGCGATCCCGCTCAAGCCCAAGGGCACCCGGATCGGCTCGCTGGTGCTGTGCCGGGACGTCACCGAACTGCGCCGCCGTGAGCGCGAGTTGATCACCAAGGACGCCACCATCCGGGAGATCCACCACCGGGTGAAGAACAACCTCCAGACCGTCGCCGCCCTGCTGCGCCTCCAGGCCCGGCGCATCGAGTCCGAGCGCGGCCGGGAGGCCCTGGAGGAGGCCGTGCGCCGGGTCGGCTCGATCGCGATCGTGCACGAGACGCTGTCTCAGAACCTGGACGAGCGCGTCGAGTTCGACGACATCGCCGACCGGGTGCTGGCGATGGTCGCCGAGATCTCGCCGGGCAAGGTGACCGGCCGGCGCACCGGATGCTTCGGGATCCTCGACGCCGAGGTCGCCACCCCGCTGTCCATGGTGCTCACCGAGGTCCTGCAGAACGCGCTGGAGCACGGATTCCGCGAGGGCGACACCGGCACGGTCGAGGTCTCCGCGGTCCGTGGCGGTACGACGAAGGAGGCCCGCCTCCTCGTCACGGTCCAGGACGACGGCGTCGGCCTGCCCGAGGGCTTCGACCCGCACCGCTCGGGCAACCTCGGCCTGCAGATCGTACGGACCCTGGTGGAGGGCGAGTTGGGCGGATCCTTCGACATGGTTCCGGCGCCGGAGCGGGGCACCCGGGTGATCCTCGACATCCCGGTGCGGGCCCAGAAGTGAACGCGCACAGCAAAAAGCCCCGGACCGCCATGGGTCCGAGGCTCGTGCTCGTTGCTGCTCTGCTATATCGCTAGCGGCATCGGGGGATACTGCGCGCTGCGGCTCGGGGGCGGGAGATGCGTACGTGGTGCACGCGCCGCCAAGCTCAGGCTGTCAGCAGGGGTGGGTATGTCAGGCGGAGGCCTGACGAGCCCGGTTGCGAGCGGCGCGGCGCTTCATGGCGCGGCGCTCGTCCTCGCTGAGACCACCCCAGACGCCGGAGTCCTGACCGGACTCAAGCGCCCACTGCAGACACTGCTCGATCACCGGGCAGCGACGGCAGACGGCCTTGGCTTCCTCGATCTGCAGCAGCGCAGGACCGGTGTTGCCGATGGGGAAGAAGAGCTCGGGGTCTTCCTCGCGGCAAACGGCGTTGTGACGCCAGTCCATGGCTGCTACCTCTCCTTGGTATTACGTGCAAGTTGCTTGTGAATGTGAACGCTTTCACGAATCCCTCAACAAGTGAAGGGCCGACCGCCGAGTCTTCCCCGGCGTGGTCCTGTGGTTGAAGAGGGGTTCCGGTGATCAGTGGAGGCCGGTGTTGCGGGCCGTCCCGATCGCCACGTAGAGACTCGCAAACCTCAGCGACGGATACAACCCCTTCCGGAAAGTTTTTTTTGATTCCTCGGTGTCGACTGGGTCACAGCCGTACTTCCATGGGGTGGATCCTGGCCTAAACGTTCGAGTGAAAGGACTTTTGCCGGTTCCGCTCACACAATCACACGCAGTGCGCGGCGTACACCTGTGAACGTCACGCTCGTACGCAGTCCGAGGTGGTCGCCGTCCATCTGCAGGGGCAGAGGAGCCTTCGAATGCAAGGTGAACTGGTCCAGATCGTGCAGTGCGTGGGCATGCCTGCCATGGGGGCCGCGCTCGGGGGACGAAGTGAGCAACTGCGTGCCATACCGGGCAACCGCGGCCGTCGACAGGCGGCTGAGACCGAGCACGTCCAGGCCGGTATCGAACGAGGCCTTAGGTGATGTGTACATGGGGCGATTGCCGAGATACGTCCACGGGGCCGTGTTCGAGACTATGGCGAGGACGAGACCGGCGACCGGGTCCTCGCCGGGCCGTTCGAGCGTGATCGCGCCGTGCCTGCGGTTCGGCTCGCCCAGGTACTGGCGGACCACCTGACGGACGTAGAGCCCGTGCGTCGACGTCTTGCCGCGCTCGCGCTGCTGCTCGACCCGGCCGACCACGCCCGCGTCGAAGCCCAGCCCCGCGTTGAAGGTGAACCAGCGGGCCGGCACCGCCTCGTCCTCGGTGCCCGGCGTGCCCGAGGTCAGCCCGAGCCCGACCACCCGCTCCCGGCCCTCGCGCAGCGCGTCCAGCAGCACGCCCGTGGACTCGACCGGGTCATTGGGCAGGCCCAGGGCGCGGGCGAACACGTTCGTGGAGCCGCCGGGCACCACGGCGAAGCCGGGCAGGCGGTCGAGGTCGGGGCCGGCGTGCAGCAGGCCGTTGACGACCTCGTTGACCGTGCCGTCGCCGCCGAGGGCCACCACGAGGTCGATGTCGTCGCTGTCCGCCGCCTGCCGGCCGAGGTCGCGCGCGTGGCCGCGGTACTGGGTGGTGACCGCGTCCAGCTTCATCTCGCTCGCCAGCGCGTGGATCAGGACGTCACGCCTGCGTGCGTCTGTGGTGGTAGCCGCCGGATTGACCACGAGAAGTGCACGCATGGATGGCAGCGTACCTACTGGGGGGTACCGGGCGTAGCGCGAGGTAGGGATCGGGTAAGAGGAGGGGGAGTGAGCCTGACCACGTCACGCCTACGCGGCGGAGCCGCACATGGGTGCAGCCCCGCCCCAAGTGGTCCCCAGGCCCCGGCGGCTACCCTGCTGGGGTGAGCAGTGAGCAGAAGAGTGCCAAGGGTGCCGCGGACACCGCCGAAGTCGTCGCCGGGCCGCGGCCGAGTCGGCTGACCTATGCCGCCGTGCTCGCCGCGCTGGAGGGCATCGCCCTGGTGGCCGGCGGGCTGTGGATGGTCGTCCTCAGCCTCAGCGGTGACAGCTCCGACCGGCAGCAGGGCGTGTCCCTGGGGATCACCCTGGTCGTGCTCGCGCTGCTTCCGCTGCTTGCCGCGCGCGGTCTGCTGCTGCGGCGCGGCTGGAGTCGTGGCCCTGCGGTGATCACGCAGCTCATGGCCCTGCCGGTGGCCTACAGCCTGCTCCAGGCCGACAGCATGGCCATCCCCGCCGGGATCGCCCTCGCGGTCGTCGCCGTGGCGGCGCTGGTGCTGCTGATCAACCCCGCCACGACCCGGGCCCTCGGCATCAAGGGACCGGGCCGGAGCGAGTAGCCGTACCCCTTACTCCTCCACGAGGAGCTTCTCCCGCAGCTGGGCCAGGGTGCGGGCCAGCAGGCGGGAGACGTGCATCTGGGAGATGCCGACCTCCTGCGCGATCTGCGACTGGGTCATGTTCCCGAAGAAGCGCAGCAGCAGGATCCGCTTCTCGCGCGGTGGCAGATCCTCCAGCAGCGGCTTCAGCGACTCCCGGTACTCCACCCCCTCCAGCGCCTCGTCCTCCGCGCCGAGGGTGTCGGCGACCGCCGGGGACTCGTCGTCGGTGTCGGGGACGTCCAGGGACAGCGTGGAGTACGCGTTGGCGGACTCCAGGCCCTCCAGGACCTCCTCCTCGGAGATGGCGAGCTTCTCGGCCAGCTCATGCACCGTGGGGGAGCGGCCGTGCAGCTGGGACAGTTCGGCCGTCGCCGTGGTCAGCGCCAGCCTCAGCTCCTGCAGCCGGCGCGGCACACGGACCGCCCAGCCCTTGTCGCGGAAGTGCCGCTTGATCTCGCCGACCACGGTCGGGGTGGCGTACGTGGAGAACTCCACGCCGCGCTCCGGGTCGAACCGGTCGACGGACTTGATCAGGCCGATCGTGGCGACCTGGGTGAGGTCGTCCAGCGGCTCGCCGCGGTTGCGGAAGCGGCGTGCCAGGTGCTCCACGAGCGGCAGATGCATACGGACCAGCTGATTGCGCAGCTCCGCGTACTCCGGGCTGCCGTCGTTCAGCTTGCGCAGCTCGACGAACATCGCCCGCGCCCCGCTGCGGTCCTGGGGGCCGTGCTGTGCCGCCTGCACGGCCTCCGCGCCCAGCGCGTCGTTCTCGGCGTATCGCTCGTGCTCGCTCATCGTCCCGCCCGTAGCCCTTCCCCGAGCCTTCGCCCCCGCGCGGGGTGCCTCCGTGGGCGCGCCCTGCGCGGAACCGTCACCGCCGACCCGCGCGGAGTGGTCCTCCGGGTGCGGTCTCGCCTGCTCGGGGATGCCTTCGATGCCGTCCGCCATGCGCCGGGAACCGTCCCGGGGGCTCGCCCCAGGGGTCTCGGCTGACCAGGGGGCACCCCCGTCCCCGGTCGGCAGCTCCCGTGTGCCGCGCTCTTCGTCCCGCACCGGACCGTCCCCGTTCCTCACGCCGGGCCGGGGCCCGCGCCGCGCTGTTTGTAGAGGCTGATCGACACGGTCTTGTCCTCGTCGACGGCGGACGAGACCTTGCCCGCGAGGGCCGACAGCACGGTCCAGGCGAAGGTGTCCCGCGACGGGGCGTGACCGTCCGTGGTCGGCGCCGCGACCGTGACCTCCAGCGAGTCGTCGACGAGCCGGAAGACACAGCTGAGCACGGAGCCGGGCACGGCCTGTTGGAGCAGGATCGCGCAGGCCTCGTCCACGGCGATGCGCAGGTCCTCGATCTCGTCCAGGGTGAAGTCCAAGCGGGCCGCGAGACCGGCCGTGGCCGTCCGCAGCACCGACAGGTAGGCACCCGCGGCCGGCAGCCGGACTTCCACGAAGTCCTGGTTCGCCGTGGGCTCGCCTGCGATCTGGGACACCCTCACCTCCATGGTGGTACAAGCTTTACGGGGCCGAGGGTCGCCCCCCGGGGTAACGCGTACGTGGTTCCGCGGTGACGCTATCGCGCTCCGAACGGTCCTGTCCCCAGGACCCCAACCCCCTGGCGTCACTCACAGTAAAGCCGTGGATACGCTCCGTGTCTAGAGGGTTTGCGGGCCCAAATGGGAAGAGCGCGCGCCGGGTTGACGTACCCAGGCGTCCGACGCTCGAACCGTCGTACGGCCGCCACCACATGCAGTGTCACACGACACCATGCCCTGACGGGAAGCTGCTCGGGCGGGTCGCTGTTCACACGAGGATGTGGTCCACGAAGCACCACCGCCAGTCCTCGCCGGGCTCGAAGGTCCGCATGACCGGGTGACCGGACTCCTTGTGGTGTCCCGTCGCATGCTGACCCGGCGAGGAGTCGCAGCAGCCGACGTGACCGCAGGTGAGGCACAGCCGCAGCTGCACCGGGTGGGTGCCGTCCCGCAGACACTCCGGGCAGGTCTTGTCGAGCGGCTCCGGTTCCGGGTGCGGCAGCGCGTCGGCGTGCGTGCACTGTTTCATGATTGCCAGATTACGACGGGTGTGCGGATGGCCGCGCGAAAAACGAGGGTGGGCGAGGACCATGGACGTGATGCCGCTGCTGTTGCTGGTGGCGGGCAGTGCGGGCATCGCGGGGGTTGCCCGGCGCACACCGGTGCCGGCGCCCCTGCTGCTGGTCGCCGTGGGCCTGGCCGTCAGCTACGTCCCCGGGATCCCGCACTACACGCTCGACCCGGCGGTCGTCCTGCCGCTGGTGCTGCCCCCGCTGCTGTACAAGGAGGGCACCGAGAGCTCGTACCTCGATCTGCGAGCGCAGATGCGGCCCGTGGGGATGCTGTCGGTCGGCTACGTGCTCTTCGCGACCTTCGTCGTCGGCTGGGCCGCCTACCTCGTCGTACCGGGGCTGCCGCTGCCCGCCGCGCTGGTGCTCGGCGCGGTCGTCGCGCCGACGGACGCGGTCGCGGCCGCGGCGATCGCGCGCCGGGTCGGGCTGCCGTCCCGGATCACCACCATCCTCCAGGGCGAGTCCCTGCTCAACGACGCCACCGCGATCACCGCCTACAAGGTGGCCCTCGCCGCGGCTGTCGGCGCAGGCGCCACCTGGGCGGGCGGGATCTGGGAGTTCCTGCGGGCCGCGGTCGGCGGGGTGCTCGTCGGACTGGTGCTCATGGTGCCGATCCACTGGCTGCGCACCCGCCTGAGGGAAGCCCTGCTGCAGAACACCCTCTCCCTGCTGATTCCGTTCGTCGCCTACGGCGTGGCCGAGCAGCTGCACGGCTCCGGCGTGCTCGCCGTGGTGGTGGTCGCGGTCTATCTCGGGCATCACGCGTGGGAGGTCGACTTCGCCACCCGGCTCCAGGAGGACGCGGTGTGGCGGATGGTCGCCTTCGTGCTGGAGTCGGCGGTCTTCGCACTGATCGGGCTGCAACTGCCGACCGTCCTCAAGGGGCTCGGCGCCTACCACGGGGCCGACGCGGCCTGGTACGCGATCGCGGTCTTCGTCGTCGTCGTCGCGGCCCGGTTCGCGTGGATCTACCCGGCCGCCTTCCTGCCGCGCCTGCTGTCCGCCCGCATCCGCGAGCGGGAGGAGAACCCCACCTGGCGGGCGCCGGTCGTGACGTCGTGGGCCGCCATGCGGGGTGTGGTGTCCCTGGCCATCGCGTTCTCGATCCCGCTCACGGTGCACGGCGGCGCCCCCTTCCCGCAGCGGAATCTGATCCTCTTCCTGACCTTCACCACGGTCATCGGCACCCTGGTCGTGCAGGGCTTCACGCTCGCGCCGCTGATCCGCCTGATGCGCTTTCCCGGCCGCGACCGGCAGGCCGAGACGCTCGCCGAGGCCAACGCCCAGGCACAGGCCTCCCGCGCCGCCGAACGCCGCCTGGACGAGCTCCTCTCCGACGAGCGCAACGCCCTGCCGCCGCCGCTCGCCGACCGGTTGCGCACCGTCCTGGAGCGCCGCCGCAACGCCGTCTGGGAGCGCCTCGGCCAGACCAACCCGGTCACCGGCGAGTCGGTCGACGACACCTACCGGCGGCTGTCCCGCGAGATGATCAGCGCCGAACGCGAGGTCTTCGTCAAGCTCCGCGACCACCGCTACATCGACGACGAGATGCTGCGCGCCCTGCTCAGGCGCCTGGACCTGGAGGAGGCGGCGGCCTACCGGGAGGCGGCCTGACCCTGCGGGGCGCCCTGACCCTGCGGGAACGGCCGGCCGGTGATCACGGCGGCGATCGTCGTCCCGCGCGCGTAGGCGCCCTCTTCGGCGCGGGCGACAAGTCCGTAGAGCAACTTGGAGACATAGAGACGCTCGACGGGCAGCCCGTGGCGGTCCTCGAAGTCCTCGGCGAAAGCGTGCAGTTCGGGTGTCACGCGCGCGTACCCGCCGAAATGGAAGCGGTCGTCGAGGGACCAGTCGCCGGTGCGGGCGCCGAAGGCACGTTCCTGCAGGGTCTGTACCTCACCCGCAAGGAAGCCGCCCTTGAGGACCGGTACGCCGAGCGCGCGCTGCCCGGCGCCGAGTCCCGCGGCCAGCCCCGCGAGGGTGCCACCGGTGCCGCAGGCGACGGCCACGACGTCGGCGTGGCCGCGCAGCTCCTCGCCGAGGGTCCGGCAGCCGTGCACGGCCGCGCTGTTGCTGCCGCCCTCGGGCACGACGTACGCCTCCTCGGCGCCGGCCGCGCGCAGGATCGCGGCCAGGGTCTCCGGCTCGCTCTTGCGCCGGTACGTCGATCTGTCGATGAAGTGCAGCTGCATGCCGTCGGCCGCGCACCGGGCCAGCGACGGGTTGAGCGGCCGGCCGGCCAGCTCCTCGCCGCGGACCACACCGGTGGTCGCCAGGCCCAGCAGGCGGCCCGCGGCGGCGGTCGCCCGCAGATGGTTGGACCAGGCCCCGCCGAAGGTGACCAGCGGCCGGCCCCGAGCCGCCGCGAGGTTCGGCACCAGCTTGCGCCACTTGTTGCCGATCAGCTCCGGATGGATGAGATCGTCCCGCTTGAGCAGCAGCCGCAGCCCGTGCCGCGCGAACCGCTCGTCCCGTACGTCCTGGAGAGGGGACGGGAGGCGGGGGCGGAGGGCGTCGGGGCTGGGCACGCTTCATTGTCGCCCGGCGCCACCCCCTCAGCCGCCCCGGACCCGCTGCCCCCTGGGTCGTCCCGGGCCTCGGCTCCTTCGGCCGTCCCGGGCCGCTGTCCCTTCGGCCGCCCCGACCGCTTCCGCTTCGGCCGTCCCGGATTCGCTACTCCTCCAGCCGCCCCCGGACCTGCTCCCGCAGCCACGTCATGGTGAGGCCCCGCGGGTCCACCTTCCCTGGCTGCCACTCCAGGTGGCCGATGACCGAGCGCTCCGACCAGCCGTGCCGCCGGCACACCGCCGTCGCCGCGCGCGTGATCGCCTCCAGTTTCGACGACCGTGACGCCCTCGGCCCGCAGAACGTCCAGAAACCTGCTCGCGGACATGGGCGGGGCCATGCCGCCTCCTGCGTGGTCGCGTCACCTTGCAGCGAACCTCTGTCGAAAAGCGGACCTCCCGGACACATCGTTCGCACGCTGTGCGAGCCGATCCGGACAGAATGCGGGGCCGAGAGGGCCATCGGCGCTGTACAGGGGCCCTCCTTATGCCCAGGGGTCCGTTGATCCATTCCCGCTCTTTCGGGTAATGGCGACGGCACGTTGCGTGATGGAAGGCTCGCTTGCGAGAACCGGTGCGCGTGTGATTCGGCACCGGGCGCACATGGGAGGACATTGCTTTATGTCGGTAGGCGAAGAGGTCCGCACGGATCAGGGCAAGCCGCAGCAGTCCCTCGGGACGGCGGCAGCGCGGAACCTGGCCACCACCACCAAGTCCGTTCCGCAGATGCAGGAGATCAGCTCCCGCTGGCTGCTGCGCAAGCTCCCGTGGGTGGACGTGCACGGCGGCACGTACCGCGTCAACAGGCGCCTGTCGTACACCGTCGGCGACGGCCGTATCACCTTCGTGAAGACGGGTGACCAGGTCGAGGTCATCCCGGCCGAGCTGGGCGAACTGCCGGCCCTGCGCGCCTACGAGGACGAGGAGGTGCTGACGGAACTGGCCCGGCGCTGCCGCCAGCGCGACTTCGCCCCCGGTGAGGTCATCGCCGACTTCGGCAACCAGACCAACGAGGTGTACCTGCTGGCGCACGGCAGGGTCGAGAAGGTCGGCACCGGCCCCTACGGCGACGACGCCGTCCTCGGAGTCCTCGCCGACGGCGCCTACTTCGGCGACGCGGCGCTGCTGGACCCGGACGCCATCTGGGAGTTCACCGTCCGCGCGGCCACCGCGACCACGGTGCTGATCCTCAGCCGCCAGGACTTCGAGCAGATCGCCGAGCGCGCCGACACCCTGCGCGCCCACCTTGAGCAGCTGCGCGCGCTCCCCGAGCAGCGGACCAACAAGTACGGAGAGAAGGAGGTCGAGCTGGCGGCCGGTCACACCGGCGAGCCCGACATCCCGCACACCTTCGTCGACTACGAACCCCGCCCCCGCGAATACGAGCTGAGCATCGCCCAGACCGTGCTGCGCATCCACACGCGCGTGGCCGACCTGTACAACCAGCCGATGAACCAGACCGAGCAGCAGCTGCGGCTCACGGTCGAGGCGCTCAAGGAGCGTCAGGAGCACGAGCTGATCAACAACCCCGAGTTCGGTCTGCTGAGCAACTGCGAGTACGACCAGCGGATCCAGCCGCACGACGGCGTGCCCAGCCCGGACGACATGGACGAGCTGCTCAGCCGCCGCCGCAGCACCAAGCTGTTCCTCGCTCACCCGCGCGCGATCGCCGCGTTCGGCCGCGAGCTGAACAAGCGGGGCCTGGTCCCGGAGAGCGTCGAGGTCGACGGCAACCGCATCCCGACCTGGCGCGGTGTGCCGATCTACCCGTGCAGCAAGATCCCGGTCACCCCGGAGCGCACCACGTCGATCATCGCGATGCGTACCGGCGAGCAGGACCAGGGCGTCATCGGCCTGCGCCAGTCGGGCATCCCGGACGAGATCGAGCCGAGCCTGTCCGTGCGGTTCATGGGCATCAACGAACAGGCCATCATCAAGTACCTCGTGACGGCCTACTACTCGGCCGCCGTGCTGGTGCCGGACGCGCTCGGCGTGCTGGAGAACGTCGAGATCGGCCGGTGGAGGTGACGTTTCCGCACTTCGCGGCCGTGTTCCCGCCCAGCCGGGCGGGTAGACCCTCCCCACACATGTCCGGCCCGGCCGGCGACGCCGGCGTCCGCGGACCTGGCGAGGGGGAGACATGGCCGAGTTCATGACGGAGACCGAACAGCGTTCCACCG
The DNA here is from genome assembly GCF_020181035.1 of Streptomyces sp. CoH27. Classification (GTDB taxonomy): domain Bacteria; phylum Actinomycetota; class Actinomycetes; order Streptomycetales; family Streptomycetaceae; genus Streptomyces; species Streptomyces camelliae. The sequence continues at coordinate 38,890 of NZ_JAIQYY010000038.1, read as the reverse complement.
CCGTGCCGCACCCCGGCACGGCGGTGGGCCCGCGGTACCGGCAGGGGAAGCAGGGCACGCGGGGCGAGACGGCGGACAGTGCCTTCGGTCCGGGCGGGACGGCGGACAGTGCCCTCGGTCCGAGTGAGGGCGCGGAAGGCGGCTTCGGTCCGGGCGCGGGCGCGGAGGGGCAGGAGGCGGCGGCCCTGCTGGAGCGCACCAAGGCCCTGGCCGTCCCCGGACTGCGCGCGGCCGTCGAGTCGTTGCCCGACTCCATGCGCCGGATCGCGCTCTACCACTTCGGCTGGCAGCATGCCGACGGCAGCCCGGCGGCGGGCAACGGCGGCAAGGCCATCAGGCCCGCGCTCGTCCTGGCCGCGGCCGCCGCCATCGGCGGACCGGCGGCCCGTACGGCGGCCGTCCCGGCGGCGGTGGCGGTCGAACTGGTCCACAACTTCACGCTGTTGCACGACGACGTGATGGACCGGGACACCTCCCGTCGGCACCGGCCCACCGCCTGGACGGTGTTCGGCGCCGCCGACGCGATCCTCGCCGGGGACGCCCTGCTGGCGCTGGCCCTGCGGCTGCTCGCCGAGGACCCGCATCCGGCCGGCGGCCCGGCCGTGGCCCGGCTCGCCACCTGCGTGGTGGAGCTGTGCGCCGGGGAGCACACCGACACGGACCTGGAGCACCGCGCCCCGGACGAGGTCACCCTCGACGAGGTGCTCGCGATGGCCGAGGCCAAGACCGGCGCGCTGCTGGGCTGCGCCTGCGCCCTCGGCGCGCTGTACGCGGGCGCGGGGCCGCAGGAGGTGGCCGCGCTGGACGGCTTCGGCCGGCAGGCCGGGCTCGCCTTCCAGCTGATCGACGACGTCATCGGCATATGGGGTGACCCGCGGCGCACCGGGAAGCCGGCCGGCGCCGATCTCGCGGCCCGCAAGAAGTCGCTGCCGGTGGCGGCGGCGCTGGCGTCCGGCACCGAGGCGGCGGCCGAGCTGGCCGAGCTGTACGCCAAGCCGTACATCGCCGGGGACGCCGACGGCATCGCACGCACGGCCCTGGCCGTGGAGCGGGCCGGCGGCCGGGACTGGGCGCAGGCCGAGGCGGCCGACCGGATGGCCCACGCCATGCAGGAGCTGGCCCGCGCGGTCCCCGACCCCGAGGCGGTGGGCGGCCTGCTGGCACTCGCCGAGTTCGTGACCCGGCGCAGTAGCTGAGCAGTCCGCCGCACTTTCGGGGCGCTGTCGGCTCCGGCCGGCAGGAGAAGACCCCGGAGTCCCGGCCCCGTGCGGCTCCTGACCCCGCACGGTCACCGGGACTCCGGCCAGGCGGGCCCCGCACATCCCCACAGTGTGCGGGCCCCGCCGCTGTGCACGCCGTACCGTGGGCGCATGCCGAAACTGCCCCGGATCTTCCACATCACCGAACGCTCCCTGTGGGACGCGGCCCGCGAGCGCGGCACCTACGAGCTGTCGACCCGCGGCCGCACCCTCCAGGAGGAGGGCTTCATCCACTTCTCCACCCGCGCACAGCTTCCGCGTATCGCCGACCTCCTCTACGGCGGCTACGACGGCCCGGACGAGCTGGTCGTCCTGGTCGTGGACCCGGCCCTGGTCGGCGTGCCGGTGAAGTACGAGGCGCTGGAGCCGGGCGGGGAGGAGTTCCCGCACGTGTACGGGCCGCTGCCGGTCGAGGCGGTGGTGGAGGTGGAGCGCTGGGGATGACCTAGCCGCGCCGGGTGGCCGCCGGCAGACCGCCCGTCTCCGGGTCGCGGCCGGTCAGGCAGTAGACGCCGCCGGCCGGGTCGCGCATCACCGACCAGTGCGGGCCGTGGGACACCGGGACCGCCCCCAGTTCCTCGTGCCGGGCACGGACCGTGGGGATGTCCGCGCAGGCGAGGTCGAGGTGGGCGGCGGCGGGGTGCTCGCTGTCGAGGCGCTGCAGCAGGATCCGTACCGGCAGTCCGGCCGGCGGCCGCAGCACCTCGAACTCCGTCCGGGACCCCGTCAGCCGCTCCCAGCCGGTCAGCGCGGCCCAGAAGTCCGACTCGGCGGCGTACGCCGACGGCGGGATGTCCAGGCACACCTGGTCGAGACGGCTGCCCGCCACCACGGGCGGCCGTACCGTCTCGCCGTGCCAGGGCACCAGACAGAACAACTGCCCGGCGGGGGAGCGCAGTACGGCCCAGCCGCCGTGGTCCGCGACCAGTTCCGCGCCGACGTCACGGGCGGTCGCGAGCGACTCCCGCAGGTCCTCCACGCACAGGTCGAGATGGGCGCCGCTGTCCCCATCGGTGACCCCCTGGAGCTTCACGCACGCGTCGGCCCCGGTGGCCTCGCCGGGCAGCAGGGTCATGAACTCGCCCCGCTCACCCCGGGGTTCGGACGGCCGGGTGCCGGTGACGGCCGTCCAGAAGGCGCGGGCCTCGGGCAGCCGCTCGGCGGGCCGGTCGACGAAGGCGTACGTCCAGCGAATGATCATGCGGGGGAGTGTAGGCACGAACTCCGCGGCGGGCTCGCGGACTTCGGCCGTGGCGTTCACTGCGCGGGCCGCTGGAGGAAGCGCAGCTGGTTGCCCGCGGGGTCCCGGAAGGCGCAGTCGCGTACCCCGTACGGCATGTCCGTCGGTTCCTGGATCACCTCGGCACCGGATTCCACGACGCGGGCGAAGAGGGCGTCGCAGTTCTCAGTGGTGAAGTTGACCCCGCGCAGCACGCCCTTGGCCAGCAGCTGCTCCATCGCCTCCCGGTCGGCGGGGGAGAGGTCGGGGTTCGCCGCGGGCGGCTCCAGGACGATCGACACGTCCGGCTGCAGCGGCGACCCGACGGTCACCCACCGCATCCCCTCGTACTTGACGTCGTTGCGGATCTCCAGGCCCAGGACGTCGCAGTAGAAGGCGATCGCCTTGTCGTGGTCGTCGACGGCGATGAAACAGGTCTGCAGTTTCAGGTCCATGGGTCCAACCTAGGGTCGATACCGGTGCTACGCCCGTCTCGGGCGCATGTACGCGCGCGCCACGCAGGGCGGGATCGCCGCGCTCTCCTCGTGCGAGCGGGCCCGATAGGAGCTCGGTGTCTCGCCGACCAGCTCGGTGAAGCGGGCGCTGAACGAGCCGAGGGAGGTACAGCCGACCGCCATGCACACCTCCGTGACCGTGAGATCACCCCGGCGCAGCAGGGCCTTGGCCCGCTCGATCCTGCGGGTCATCAGATAGCTGTACGGAGTCTCGCCGAAGGCCTTGCGGAAGCTGCGCTGGAAGTGGCCGGGGGACATATGGGCGCCCCGGGCCAGCTCGGTCATGTCGAGCGGTTCGGCGTACTCACGGTCCATGCGGTCGCGCGCCCGGCGCAGCCTTCTGAGGTCCTCCAGGGTCACGTCCACAGCTTGGCACAGGGCACTGACACCAGAAGATGCAACGTTTCCACACAGGACCACACAACAGAGTCCCTCATCCTCGACGCGCCGTTCGCCCTCAGTTCTCCGCGTCTTGACCTGTCCTTGTCAGGCTTTCGGGATGGATCACATCACGTTCCTCGTGGCGGTCGTCATCGTCACGGCTCTGGCGTTCGACTTCACGAACGGGTTCCACGACACCGCGAATGCGATGGCCACCTCCATCGCCACCGGAGCTCTCAGACCGCGTACAGCGGTCCTGGTCAGCGGGGTCCTCAACATCGGCGGGGCCTTTCTGTCCACCGAGGTCGCGAAGACGATCTCCGGCGGGATCGTGGACGACACGCTGGTCAGCCCGGCGATGATCTTCGCCGGGCTGGTCGGGGCGATCCTGTGGAACCTGGTGACCTGGCTCGCCGGACTGCCCTCCAGCTCCTCCCACGCCCTCTTCGGCGGTCTGATCGGCGCGGTCTGGGTCGGCGCGGGCTCCCACGGCGTGCACGTCGACAAGGTTGTCGAGAAGGTGCTCATCCCCGCGGTGGCCTCCCCGGTCGTGGCCGGGGTGGCCGCGCTGGTCGCCACCTACCTCGCCTACCGGCTCTCCGCCCGCGCCCGCCAGGACTCGGTGACGAAGGGCTTCCGCCTCGGTCAGATCGCCTCCGCCTCCCTGGTCTCCCTCGCGCACGGCACCAACGACGCGCAGAAGACCATGGGCGTGATCACGCTGACCCTGATCTCGGCGGGCGCGCTCCACCATGACGCCGGACCGCCGGTCTGGGTGATCGGCGCGGCCGGCGTCGCGATCGGACTCGGCACGTACCTGGGCGGCTGGCGGATCATCCGCACCATGGGCAAGGGCCTGGCCGAGATCCAGTCCCCGCAGGGCTTCGCCGCCGAAACCGCTTCCACGGCGGTGATCCTCACCTCCGCCCACCTCGGCTTCGCGCTGTCCACCACGCAGGTCGCCTCCGGCAGCATCCTCGGCGCGGGCCTGGGCCGCCGGCTCGCCGAGGTCCGCTGGGGCGTGGCCGGCCGGATGGTGCTGGCCTGGCTGATCACGCTGCCCGCGGCGGCGCTGGTGGGCGGCCTCGCGGCGAGCGTGGTCAAGCACGGCGGCAACGTCGGTACGGCCGTGATCGCCCTGGTCGCCCTGGCCCTCGCCGCCGTCATCGTCGCCGCGTCCCGCCGCAACCCGGTGCGCGCCAACAACGTCAACGATCACCACGAGGTCACCCTCCGCACCCCGGCCCCGACGAACGTCGGTACTGCCGCCTGACCCCCCAGGAGCCCTCCATGCACGTGGACTGGTCCGCCCTCGGCCGCGTCGCCGCGGTCAGCCTCGGCGTCACCGTCGCCGTGGTCGTCGTCTTCACCTTCGGCGTCCTCGGGCTGTCCCGCGCCGAAGACCCCCGGGCCGGCGCCGGCGCAACCGGCCGCCTCCAGGCCGGCCTGTGCCTCCTCGCCTGCGCGGCGGTGGTGGCGTACGGGATCTATCTGATCGTGCCGCAGTT
>NZ_JAIQYY010000038.1:0-33905 GCF_020181035.1 Streptomyces sp. CoH27 | reverse complement strand
CCGACCGGGCCCCTGCTTGTGCTCCGCGGGTGTGCTCTCCACGATCCGCCGCAGCGTGTCCGGCACACACGCCACCGCCGGCCTCATGTGCTGTCAGGGTGTTCGGGCCGCAGCGGCATCGCGGAGGAGTCCGGCGAAGGTCAGGGCGGCAGGGGTGAGCGAGTGGTCGGCCATGCGCACCAGGAGGATGCGGCGGACGGGGGCCGGTGCCTGGAGGGGCAGGATGTCGACGCCGGGCCGGATGCCCTCCAGGGCCAGGGTGGGGGCGAGGGCGACGCCGATGCCGGCGGCGACCATGGCCTGGGCTTCCTGGTAGTCGTGGGCCTCGTAGGCGATGTGGGGCTCGAAGCCGGCGGCGCGGCAGCCGCGGACGAGGGCTTCGGCCACCGGGTGATGGTCGGCGCGGGTGATCCAGGGGTCGTCTGCGAAGTCGGCGAGTGAGGCGGCGTCGCGGCCGGCGAGTGGATGCTGGTCCCTGACGAGAAGGGCCGGCGGGTCGTCGAGGAGTGGGGTGACGACGATGTCCTCCCGGTCGATCCGGCTCCAGTCGTAGTCCCACATCAGCGACATCTCGATCTCCCGGTTCTCCAGCATCGTCCAGAGTCCGGCGATGCGGGCGCTGCGGACGGTCAGCCGTACGTCGGGGTGGGCGTCCCGGAAGGCGATCACGGCCTGCGGGAGGAGCGAGGCGCCGACGGTGGGGAAGGTGCCGATGCGCAGTGTGCCCGCGCGCAGGCCGGCGAAGTCGGCGAGTTCGTTTTCCGCGGCCCGCAGTTCGCGCTCGATCCGGTGCCCTCGTTCGGCCAGCGCCCGTCCGGCGTCGGTGAGGGTGACACCCCGGGCGTGGCGTTCCAGCAGGGGCTGGCCTGCCTCCGTTTCCAGGCGGCTGATCTGCTGCGATACCGCTGACGGGGTGTAGTTGAGGGCGCGGGCGGTCGCTGTCACCGAGCCGCGCCGGGCGACCTCCGTGAACAGCAGGATGCGCCGGACGTCGAGCATGCCGCCACCTCCAGCGTTCACTTCAGCTTAATAGCCATACAGATTTCCGAGATTGTACTTCACGCTGCCGTAACCCACCGTGGAGGACACCACGCACGGCGAGACCGTCGGTGGACATCCCCTTCCATGGCTGTGAGGAGTCGGTTGTGCTGCGTCTGCAGGGCGAGATGATCCGCGGAGGAACCAGCAAGTGCTGGATCTTCGACCACCGCGACGTGGCCGCCACGGGCGTGGACGTCGATGCCCTCCTGCTCGCCGCCTTCAACGCCGCCGACCCCCGCCAGATCGACGGCGTGGGCGGCGCCTCCTCCACCACCTCCAAGGCCGCCGTCGTACAGGCGTCGACCCAGCCCGGCGTGGACGTCGAGTACGCCTTCGCACAGGTCGGTATCGGCGACGAGCGCGTGGAGTGGGCCAGCAACTGCGGCAACTGCGCCACCGCCGTGGCCCTGTACGCCGTCCACCACGATCTCGTGCCGATCACGTCGGACACCACCACCGTCCGCATGCTCAACGTCAACACCGGGGCCCGCCTCACCGGCACGATCCCCACCCCCGCGGGCGTGGCCCCGGAGGAGGGCACGGCCGTGGTCCCCGGTACCTCGGCGCCGGGCGTGCCGGTCCTGCTCGGGTTCGAGGAACCGGCGGGCTCGACGACCGGACGCGCTCTGCCGACCGGCCGGGCACTGGACGAGCTGACCGGCCCGGACGGCCTTGTCGAGGCATCCCTGGTGGACGCCGGCGCGCCGGCCGCGCTGTTCGAGGCCAAGGCGTTCGGCCTCGACGGCACGGAATCCGTCACCGCGTTCGCCACCGCAGTGCCACCGCTGACGCTGCTGCGCCGCCAGGCAGCGCTCGCCATGGGCCTGGCCCGCGAGGGCGATCCGGTCAGCCACGCGGTGCCGAAGGTGGGCATCGTCGCCCGCCCCGCCCCCTATCGCACCACACAGGGCATCCTCGTCAACCAGGACGAGTACGACCTGGCCGTGCGCATGGTCTCCATGCACGCGCCGCACCCGGCGATCGGCCTGACCTCCGCCGTGGCCCTGGCCACGGCAGCCGCCACCCCTGGCACCCTCGCCCACCGCGTCGCCCGGCAGACCGCCGACGGCACGCTGCGCCTGGGCACCCCCGCCGGCGTGGTCACCACCCGAGCCGTCCCCGCACCGGACGGCGCGTCCCCCACGGTGCTGCTGCACCGCGCCGCCCGGCGTATCGCCCGAGCCGAACTCCTCGTTCCCGTCCTGGAAGGACGCCCCGCATGAGCCGCAACGACGCCGCCCCGGGTACCGTCACCGCCCCACCGGGCCGCATCCGCCGGATGCTGTCCCACCTCTACGTCCAGTGCCTGATCGCCGTCCTCCTCGGCGCCGCCGTGGGCGGGCTGTGGCCGTCCGCCGGCGCCGACCTCAAGCCGCTCGGCGACGGCTTCATCGCGCTGGTGAAGATGTTCATCGCGCCGGTCATCTTCTGCACGGTCGTCCACGGCATCGCCTCCATGGGCAACGCCCGCGCGGTCGGCCGCGTGAGCCTGAAGGCACTGCTCTACTTCGAGGTGCTGACCACCGTGGCCATGGTGATCGGCCTGGTCGTCGTCAACGTCGTCAAGCCGGGCAGCGGTCTGCACATCGACCTCTCGACCCTGTCCACCAAGTCCCTGCCGCCGGAGGCGACCACGGCCCACGAGGGCTTCGCCGAGTTCCTCCTCGCCATCATCCCGGCCACCCTGGTCAGCGCCCTGACCGGCAACGAGATCCTGCCGGTGCTGCTGGTGTCGGTGCTGTTCGGCTTCGGCCTGCACGCCAGCGGAGAGGCCGGCCTGGGCATCGCCCGGGGCGTCGAGAAGTTCTCCACGGTCCTGTTCACACTCATCCGCTGGATCATGCGGCTGGCCCCCATCGGCGCGTTCGGCTCGATGGCCTTCACCATCGGCCACTACGGCCTGGGCACCCTGCGCCACCTGGCGCTGCTGGTCGGCTCGTTCTGGCTGACCGCCCTCTTCTTCGTCCTGGTCGTCCTCGGGACCGTGATGCGCCTGAACGGACTGCGACTGCTGCCCTTCCTGCGCTACATCAAGGAAGAACTGCTGATCGTCCTGGGCACCTCCTCCACCGAGCCCGTCCTGCCGCGCATGATGGCCAAGCTCCAGCACGCGGGCGCCTCGAAACCGGTCGTCGGCATCACGCTGCCCGCCGGGTACTCCTTCAACCTCGACGGCACCGCCATCTACCTGACCATGGGCTCGGTCTTCCTCGCCCAGGCCCTCGGCATCCACCTCAGCCTCACCCAGCAACTGGCCATGCTCGCCGTCATGCTGCTCACCTCCAAGGGCGCCGCAGGCGTCACCGGCTCCGGCTTCATCGCCCTGGCCGCCACGCTCAGCGCCGTCCCTCACGTCCCGCCCGCCGCCCTCGCGCTGATCTTCGGCGTCGACCGGTTCATGTCCGAAGCCCGCGCCCTGACCAGCCTGGTCGGCAACGGCGTCGCCACCCTGGCCGTCGCCCGCTGGGAGGGCGAGCTCGACGAGGACCGCGCCAAGGCCGTCCTGAGCGGAGCGATCCCCTACTCCCCTGCCCCCGCTCCTTCCGCGGTGCCGGCCGAGCCCGGTCAGAAGGTGACACCCGTACCAACCCGCGACCCGGTTCCCGCCGCAAGCTGACGTCGCATGGGCGGGGCGGTCCGGAGCAGACGCTCCGGACCGGCCCGCATGTCTTGCCGGGGGAGGCTCGTACCGACGCGCAGGAAGCGGATGATGTCGCCGGCGGCGAGGTCGAAGTGCTGGCGGTGGAGGCTGAGTTCACGGACGCGGGCGGTGGCGTAGGTCATGGGGCGGGGCCGCTCCTGGTGGCTGCGGGGGCCGGATGCTCTTGCGGCCTCACCCGCTGCCCACCCTCCGGGGGTGCCGACGTGACCGGACTGTCCGCCGCACACGATGCCGCCGGCACCGACCGGGCCGCCTCGTCGGCAGCGCCTACAGCACTGACGGGGATCCGGCTGCCCGGCAGTCGAAGAAGACCGCACCCGGACCGTCATGGACGCCGTTCTCGGCGGCCTGCGGACCGGGTGCGGACAGGTAGACACTGCAATAAAGGAAATCGCAGGTCAGAGGGCGTAAGAGGAGATCACGCCTTCTTGGTCTCCTAGTAATGGGCCGGGTCGGTGACCTGCGGGAATCTTTCCTGTGGGGCGCTGACCTGGCCTTTTGGCGATTGGTGGCGATGGGGTGCGACGGTCTTGATCGGGTGTTTTGCGGACTGTGCGCGGACTGTTGCGCCTCCCGCTAGGAGTCGCCATCGTCGGCACGTACGGCGAATAGCACCCGTTGCAGGGCAGTGACGCGTGGATCCTCATCGAGGCCGGCCTTCTGGGCCAGGTCCAGCAGTGCTTCGAGTTCGTCTTGGGCGGCGCGAGGGCGTCCGGCTTCCCACAGGAGTTGGGCTCGCCGGTAGCGGAGGTCCCAGACGGAGTCGTGGTCTGCGCCACGTGTACGACCCCAGCCTTCAGCCACAATCCCGAACTGCTCGGCGCTTGCTGCTGGCTGCTCCGCTCGGCTCAGGCCCTCGCCAAGGTTCTTGCGTGCTGCCAACGTCTCTGGATGATCAGGCCCAAGTGTGCGTGTCCGACGCTCCACGACGTCTCGAAAATGCGTGATGGCCTCTACGAGTTTCCCTCGGTTCCCTAGCACCATGGCCAGGTTGTGCTTCATCGTGAGGGTGTCTGGATGGTCTTCGCCGAGGGTCTTGAGGCATCCGTCGAGCGCATTGCGATATTCCTCCTCCGATTCGACAAACCGCCCTTGATCGGAAAGTAGGAAGGCCAGGTTTCCCCAGATGGACAAGGTCTGCGGGTGATTGCGGCCCATGACACGAGTGCACTCTGACAACAGGTTGCGGTATGCCGTCTCGGCTTCGGCGGCGGCTCCTCTGTCGTCCAGAATGCGGGCTAGTGAGAGTCGCGTCGCGAACATCTGGGGATGCTCGGGTCCGAGCATTCGCTCCTGGATTTCCAGGATCGCCGACTGCTCGCTTTCCGCCTCGTCGAGATTCCCTCGGATGCACAACACCACTGCGAGGTTATGGCGCACCGTCAGCATCAGGGGCTGATCGTCTGAGTGCTTAGCGGCTCCGTCCCCGAGTGCCTTACGGTAGACCTCTTCCGCTTCTTCGAGTTGTCCGAAGTCCTTCAGGGCAACCCCAAGGCTATTGCGCGCAGTAATTGTGTCGGTATGCGCGGGCCCAGATCGGCGAAGTTCCTGCTCCGCGATTTCCCTCAGCTGATGGATAGCCTCCCGAACCCTCCCACGCGCGAGCAGCACTGCTACTAGATCGTGCCGGACATCAAGGCGCTCGCCGTCGTTCTCCGACAGGATGCTCAGTGCTTCTCGCATCTGTTCCTCTGCCTCGGCGAGGCTCCCCTGCTGCAACAGGAGGGCGCCGAGTGATGCGCGGATGCTGGCGACGTTGCAGTGTGACTCTCCGAGTACACGCTGCTGAAGATCCAGGACTCTGCGCATCTCGGGCACCGCGTCGTTCGTCCGTCCGACGCGCCCTAAGGCCGTGGCCCACTGAAAGCGTGCAGAATGGTGCTGGAAGGGCTGAGAGCTGAGCTCGGGGACGAGCACCCTGACGTTCTCGAAGCACAGCACGAATTCGCGAGTGTGGCCGAAGAGGAGGCGTTGGCGGAGGGTGCCGACGTCGAGGTAGCTGTCGATCTCGGCCGGAGTGGCGCTGCGGGCGAGCGGGTCCAGACCGAGGACGAGAGCCACCGGGGTTCGTCGGCCGAGCAGGAGAGCCCACGAGCGCCCTGCCGGGATGCGCTTGCGGTAGGGGGTGCTGTCGAAGCGCAGGGCGACCTCGGTGGGTGTGATCGGGCGCAGACGTGGCCCGATGTCCGGTGGGGGCGCGGCGGCCGGGCCGAGGCGGAGGGCCTCGGCGATCGTCCGCATGCGTTGTTCGACGACGGTCTGCGTCTCGTAGCGGCTTCGCGGCGGCTGTGGCACAGGCAGGAGGCAGCAGAGAGTGGTGCCGGTCGGGGCGGTGTCCAGCCACGTGACCGTGGCCAGGGAAGCGATCAGCCCGGCGGAGATCGTGAGCGATCTGGTGCTGGCGGGAGTCAGCATGCCGGCACCGTGCTGTGCTGGAAGGCGGCCCACACGCACTTGCCGGGGCCCCGGCGTTCCTCCACGCCCCAGTCGTCGGCGAGGGCCGAGACAGGCAGTAGGCCGCGGCCGGTCTCGGCGGCGGCCGGTACGTGTCGTCTGTGGGGTGGGGCGTCGCCGCTGTCGTGTACTTCGATGCGGAGTTGGGTGTCGGCGAGGGTGATGCGCACCAGCACCAGTCCGCCTGAGGGGGCTCCGTGCAGGATGGCGTTGGTGGCGAGTTCGGAGACGCACAGCTGCACGTCGTCGAGGCGTTCGGTCCGGCCCCATTGGGTAAGGGTCTCGGCGACGAATCTCCGGGCGGCGCCGGGTGTGGTCCGGTGTCGGTCGAAGAGCTTCCTGCGGCGCTCGACGTCGGCGCCTGGGGCAGGGGTCGGGGCCAGGGCGAGAGTGCCCGGCTTGCCGGGCGGTGTGCTGGGCATGGTCAACAGCCAACCGCTGTAGCTCGTTTGGGTCGGGAGCCGGCATGGGGGCCATGCCGGGGGCCACTATGGGGGCCACAGTTCGCGTGCTGCGGGGTGAGGGGATGAGCGACACAGGGATCGGTGCTCTGCTCGTCCGGCTGCGCACAGAGCGTGGGTGGTCCCAGCAGCGAGTGGCCGACGAGTGCAATACCCTGGAGGGGCGGGCCACCAAGACGGGCAAGGAGATCGGGCGCTACGAGCGCGAGGTGCGCATCCCGGTGCCGTACACGCGGAAGTACCTGGCGCAGGTCTTCGGCGTCGATGCCGCCGTGCTCGACCGGGCGGTCGCTGTCAGCAAGAGCCGACGGGGTGGGGAGGGCGCGGATGAGGGGGGACAGACACCGCTCGCGTGGCCCACGGCGCGTCCACGCACCGTCGCCGCAGCTGTGTCGGCGGATGCGGTGGCCTCGGCGGAGTTCGCCCGGTTCATCGCGCAGCGCAACGCCGACGAGTTCGTCGTAGAGCAGTTGGAGGCCGATGTCGCTCGGCTCGCCCGTACTTACGTCAGCCATCCGCTGCTGGAGGTGTACGTCGAGATCAAGCGGCTTCGGAACGGGGTGTTCGAGTTGCTGCGCGGGCGGCAGCATCCCCGGCAGACCACCGACCTGTACGTCGCGGCCTCTCGGTTGTGCGGGCTGTCCGCGCACGTCTGCTTGGACTTGGGTGCCTATGACTCTGCCGCCACGCACAGCCGTACCGCCAGGGCGTGCGCCGAGGCGGCCGGCCACGAGGGGATGCTGGCCTGGGTACGCGCTGTGGAGTCGCTGATCGCCTACTGGACCGGGCACTACGAGCGGGCGGCTCGGCTGGCGCAGGCCGGTCGCCAGCACCGGGCGGGTGGGAGTATCGGGGCTCGGTTGGCGAGCCTGGAGGCGCGGGCGCTGGCCATAGCCGGAGACCGGGCGGGTGCCGTAGCCGCGCTGGCGGGCGCCGAGCGCTCCCGCGAGGCGATGCGTGGCCACGACGAGGTGCCGGGCATTTTCGCCTTCCCGGCCGCCAAGCAGTTCGCGTACGCGGGGACGAGCCACTTGGCCGTAGGCGGGCGGGAGCATGTCCAGCAGGCCATCGCCAGTGCAGACACCGCGATCCGGCTCTACCGAAGCGCCGAAGACGACGACCAGTCGGTCGGTGACCTGTTCGCCGCCCATGTCGATCTCGCCCGCGGCCGCATGCTCCTCGGCGACCTGGACGGTACCGAGGCGATGCTCGGTTTCGTCCTCGGCTCCCCGCCGGAACGCATGTCGGCAAGCATCGTGCGCCGGCTCACCGCTCTGGGCCAGGAGCTGAGCGGGCCGCAGTACGGTGGAGCCGCGCAGGCCGTACACCTGCGCGAACGACTCCAGCACACGGCCGTCCTTGCGGCCGCACCCGCCGCCCACCCTCCGGAGCTGCCGACGTGACCGAACTGTCCGCCGCACACGACGCCGCCGTCACCGACCGGGGCCGTCTCGCCGGAAGTGCCTACAGCAGTGACCGCGATCTGGCCGCCCGCCAGTCGCTCTACCAGTGGCAGACGCCCCGTTACGACCTGCCTGGCATCGTTGCCGAACAGTTGAGGGGCGTGCGTGGGCGCGTGGTCGACGTCGGCTGCGGCAACGGCAAGTTCATCCAGCGGCTCCGCCAGGACCGGCCCGACCTGGCCTTGCTGGGCCTGGACATCGCTCCTGGCATCCTTGCTGGTGTCCCTGGCCTGGTCGCCGTTGCAGACGCCACCCGCTTGCCGCTGGCCACGGGGAGCGCCGATGCTGCCTTGGCGTTGCACATGCTCTACCACGTCCCGGACATCCCTCAGGCGGTCAGGGAGCTGTCTCGCGTGGTCGCCCGTGTCGGGCTGGTGATCGCCTCCACCAACAGCGATCGGGACAAAGCTGAACTCGACGACCTGTGGCAGCGGGCCGCCGGCGACGTGCTCGGCACCGGACGCGGCCCGGCCCGCATCTCGCTCAGCGCCCGCTTCTCCCTGGAGAAGGCCCCGGCCTTCCTGGGGGAGGAGTTCAGCCGGGTGGAGGCAATCGAATTGCCCGGCACCATCACGGTTCACGATCCCGAGCCGGTCATCGCGCACATGGCCTCCTACCAGGCATGGGCGGATCAGCACGATGTGCCCTTCGATGCCACGATCGAGCGGGCGCGCACTATCCTGGCCGGTCACATCGCCCGGCATGGGTCCTTTGAGGTCACATGCTTGGGCGGCATCCTTGTCTGCCGTCGCTGAGGGCTGACTCCGCCACCTGCGTCGGCCGCGCTCCGTAGGCCGTTCGCTCGCTGTCGTGAGCGTCGCCTCCGCCCTCATCGCCGGCGGAGCGAGCGTCAGGCAGGTCCAGCTGGTCCTCGGCCACGCGCCCGCCGTCATCACGCTGCGGCTCTACGCCCATCCGTGGCCGGACGAAGAAGACCGCACCCGGACCGTCATGGACGCCGTTCTCGGCGGCCTGCGGACCGGGTGCGGACAGGTAGACACTGCAATAAAGGAAATCGCAGGTCAGAGGGCGTAAGAGGAGATCACGCCTTCTTGGTCTCCCAGAAGATCCGGTCGATCTCGGCGATGAGCTCAAGCGCCTTCTCGCCGGTCTTCGGGTCGGTGGACGCCTTGGCGGCCGACAGGGCCTTCAGGGTGTCGTTGACCAGCTGGTGCAGCTCCGGGTACTTCTCGAAGTGCGGGGCCTTGAAGTAGTCGCTCCAGAGCACGGAGACGTGGTGCTTCGCCAGCTCCGCGCGCTGCTCCTTGATGATGGCGGCACGCGTCTGGAAGTGGGGGTCGTCGTTGGCGGCCATCTTTTCCTGCACGGCCTTCACCGACTCCGCCTCGATGCGGGCCTGGGCCGGGTCGTAAACGCCGCAGGGCAGGTCGCAGTGGGCGCTGACCTTGACCTTGGGGGCAAACAGGCGGGAAAGCATGGAGCATTCCTTCCTCGTGATCGTCTTCTCAGGTGCGACATTACTCCCTGAGGAACGCGATTTCTCGGGTGCCCCCTAGGGCTTAGGACAAAAGTCCAGGGTGAGACTGAGACTGGTGGAGGAACGGACCGGGGAGGTGCCGGGGATGCCGGAACTGTCGCAGGAGACCGAACGGGGGAGGGCGGTGGCGCCGTTCGGGCTGGCCGAGGTCACGGGCCCGTCCATGGTGCCCACGCTCCGGCACGGGGACCGGCTGCTGCTGCGGTACGGGGGCACGGTCCGGCCGGGGGACGTCGTCGTGCTGCGGCATCCGTTCCAGCAGGACCTGCTGGTCGTCAAGCGTGCCGTGGAGCGGCGCGAGGGCGGCTGGTGGGTGCTCGGGGACAATCCGTATGCGGGCGGGGACAGCACCGATTACGGGGTCGTGCCCGATGAACTGGTGCTGGGCAAGGCGTACTTCAGGTACCGGCCACGGCCCGCCGGTCAGCGCTCGCCGGTCGCGCTGGTGCGCTGGGCGTTCTCGGCCGCGAGGCCGCTGCTGCCGGACCGGTCGGCCTCCAGGCGCTTGCGGGCGCGGTAGGCGGCCACGTTGGCGCGGGTCGCGCAGCGGTCGGAGCAGTAGCGCCGGGAGCGGTTGGTGGAGGTGTCGAGGTAGGCGTTGCGGCAGGGGGCCGCCTCGCACAGGCCCAGCCGGTCGACGCCGTACTCCGTCAGATGGAAGGCCAGGCCCATCGCCGCGATGGCCGCGTAGCCGGCGGTGGCGTTGGACGGGTGGTCGGCCAGGTGCATGTGCCACAGCGGGCGGCCGTCCTCGTCCCGGTAGTCGTGGCCGGAGATCTGGGGGCTGACCGGGAACTCCAGGAGCAGGGAGTTCAGCAGGTCCACGGCCAGGGTCTCGTCGCCCTGGTCCGCCGCTTCGAAGACCGAGCGCAGCCGGGCGCGGACCGAGCGGAAGCGCGTGACATCGGCGTCGGTGGCGCGGCGGGCCGCCTGTGAGTTGATGCCGAAAAGATCGCGGACGGCCTCGACCGAGGTCAGGGAGTCCTTGCCCCGGGCCGGTTCCTCGCTGTTGACGAGACGGACGGCGTAATCCGAGTAATAGGCCAGTTCCACTTGTAGTCCTTACTGGGGCGCTCTATGGTCATGACTGCGGTCGGGTAACAGCCGGTCGTGCTTCCAGGGTATTACGCAGCGCGAGGGGAGACGGGGTCATGACCACGAGCACCGCCGCCGACTGGGCGGCCTGGCAGGAGAGCTGGGACCGGCAGCAGGAGTCGTACATGCCGGATCGCGAGGAGCGGTTCCGGATCATGCTCGACATGGTCGAGGCGTTCGTGGGCCCGGCCCCGCGCGTCCTCGACCTCGCCTGCGGCACCGGCAGCATCACCGCCCGGCTGCTCGCCCGCCTGCCGCACGCCACCAGCACCGGCATCGACCTCGATCCCGCCCTGCTCACCATCGCCCGGGGCACCTTCGACGGCGACGACCGCGTCACCTTCGTCGAGGCCGACCTCACGGACCCCGACTGGCCGGCGCGACTGCCGTACGACGCCTACGACGCGGTCCTCACCGCCACGGCCCTGCACTGGCTGCGCACCGACCCCCTCGACACCCTGTACGGCCAGGTCGCCGGGCTCGTCCGGCACGGAGGCGTCTTCATGAACGCCGACCACATGATCGACGACTCCACGCCCCGGATCAACGCGATCGAGAGCACGCGCCGGCGCACCCGCATGGAACAGGCCACGCGGGGCGGCGCCCTCGACTGGGCCGAGTGGTGGGCGCTGGCGGCCAAGGACCCCGTCCTCGCCGCGCCCACCGCCCGCCGCTTCGAGATCTACGGCGTCCACGCCGACGGCGAGATGCCCTCCGCGGCCTGGCACGCGCGCACGCTGCTGGCGCACGGCTTCGGCGAGGCCCGGCCGGTGTGGTGCTCGCCGTCGGACACGCTGCTGCTGGCGCTGAAGTAGGCCGTGCGCAGATGTGCGAGGGGCGGTACGGGAAGTCCGTACCGCCCCTCACGCGTCACACGGTCACAGCACCTTCGACAGGAACGACTGCGTCCGCTCGTGCCGCGGGTTCGTCAGGACCTCGCGCGGATGGCCGGATTCGACCACCACGCCCTCGTCCATGAACACCAGGCTGTCGCCCACCTCGCGGGCGAAGCCCATCTCGTGGGTGACGACGACCATGGTCATGCCGGACTCGGCGAGGTCGCGCATGACGTCCAGGACGTCACCGACCAGCTCCGGGTCCAGGGCCGAGGTCGGCTCGTCGAACAGCATCAGCTTCGGGTCCATCGCGAGCGCACGGGCGATCGCCACGCGCTGCTGCTGGCCGCCGGAGAGCTGTGAGGGGTAGTGCCCGGCCCGGTCGGCCAGCCCCACGCGCTCCAGCAGCTGCATGGCCCGCTCCCGGGCCTCCGGCTTGCTCTTGCCCTTCACCTGCACCGGCGCCTCCATGACGTTCTCCACGGCCGTCATGTGCGGGAACAGGTTGAAGCGCTGGAAGACCATGCCGATGTCCCGGCGCTTCATGGCGACCTCGCGGTCGCGCAGCTCGTACAGCTTGTCGCCCTGCTGGCGGTAGCCGACCAGCTCGCCGTCGACGTACAGCCGCCCGGCATTGATCTTCTCAAGGTGATTGATGCACCGGAGAAAGGTGCTCTTGCCGGAGCCGGAGGGGCCGATGAGGCAGAACACCTCGCCCGGCTTCACCTCCAGGTCGATGCCCTTGAGCACCTCGACCTGGCCGAAGGACTTGTGCACGCCCTCGGCCCTGACCATCGGGTTCGTCGGGTTCTGCTCGGTCATGCCATGCCTCCCTTGGGGCGGCCCAGGGAGAACATGTTGGCCTTCACCTTCTGCCAGGGGGTCGGCGGCAGCTGGCGGCTGGAGCCGCGGGCGTAGTACCGCTCGATGTAGTACTGGCCGACGCTCAGGACGGACGTCATGATCAGGTACCAGGCCGCGGCGAGGAAGTACATCTCCACCGGGGCGCCGGAGTTCTGGCCGATGTCCTGGGCGTAGCGGAACAGCTCGGGATACTGGACGGCCGCTACGAGCGAGGTCGTCTTCAGCATGTTGATCACTTCGTTGCCCGTCGGCGGCACGATCACGCGCATCGCCTGCGGGATGATCACCCGGCGCAGGGTCTTGGCGTGGCTCATGCCGAGCGCGTGGGCCGCCTCGGTCTGGCCCTCGTCCACCGCGAGCAGGCCCGCCCGGCAGATCTCGGCCATGTACGCCGCCTCGTTCAGACCCAGGCCGAGCAGCGCCGTCAGCAGCGGCGTCATGAAGTTCGACCAGTAGTCCTTGTAGAACGGCATCAGGTTGATGTACTCGAAGACCAGGCCCAGGTTGAACCAGAGGAACAGCTGGACCAGGACCGGCGTGCCGCGGAAGAACCAGATGTAGAACCAGGCGATCGACGAGGTCACCGGGTTCTTCGACAGCCGCATGACCGCGAGGACGATGCCGCCGGCGATGCCGATCAGCATCGACAGGACCGTCAGCAGCAGGGTCTTGCTGACGCCGGTCATGATGCGGTGGTCGAAGAAGTACTCCGGCACCGCGTGCCAGTTGATCTTGCCCTGGCCGAAGGCGTAGATGATCGCGACGAGGATCGCGATGGCGATGACGGCGGAGACGTAGCGTCCGTAGTGCCGTACCGGGATGGCTCTGATGGCCTCCGGGCCGGCGGACGGGGTCCGCTGCGCCGTCTTCTCTGTGTCAGTCACGGGTGTTGCCTCTCGGTGGCCGCGTACTGCCGCGGGTCACTTGCCGCCGTTGAGCACGGACTCCTTGACGGCGCCGTCCTGGGCGCCCCACTTCGCGAGGATCTTCTGGTACTCACCGCTCTTGATGATCGCGTTCATCGCGGCCTGGAGCGCGTCGCGCAGCTGGGTGGCCTCCTTGGAGACGGCGATGCCGTACGGGGCCGCCTCGACCTGCTGGCCGACGATCTGGAAGTCCTTGCCGCCGCCGGAGGTCTTCACCGCGTACGCGGCCACCGGGAAGTCGGAGGAGGCGGCGTCCACACCGCCCGAGCGCAGCCGGGTCTGGGACTGCTGGTCGTCGTCGAACGGCTCGATGGTGAGCTTCTTGCCGCCCGGACACTTCTTGGCCTCCTGCTTGGCCAGGTCCTCCGAGACGGTGCCGCGCTCGACGGCGATCTTCTTGCCGCACAGGTCCGCCCAGCCGTTGATGCCCTGGGTGTCGCCCTTGCGCGTGTAGATCGAGACACCGGCGGTCAGGTAGTCGACGAAGTCGACGCCCTCGCCGACCTTCTTGCCGGTGTCGGGGTCGACGCCCTGCTGGCGGTTCTTGTTGTCCGTCATCGCGGACATCGCGATGTCGTAGCGGCCCGAGCGCAGACCGGTGAGCAGGCCGTCGAAGGTGCCGTTCTCGAACGTCAGCTTCACGCCGAGCTGCTTGCCCATGGCCGCCGCGAGGTCGGGGTCGAGGCCGGTGACGTTGCCGGAGGAGTCCTTGAACTCCACGGGGGCGTACGCGATGTCCGAACCGACCTTTATCTCCCCCTTGTTCCGGATGTCGGCGGGGAGCTTGGCGGAGAGCGGGGCGCCACCGGTGGAGGCGCTGCTGCCGGAGTCGCTGCTCTTGCTCTTGGTCTGGTCACCGCAGCCGCTGAGCAGCAGGGCGCCCGCGACCGCTATCGCGCCCACCGCGGCCAGACGGGAGTGCGCGGCGGTCGTACGGCGGGTGAAGCGTGCGGTCATCGTGGGTTCCTCCGGCAGATGGGAACAGATGGAGAGGTGAGGAAGCGTCGACCGAAACACACACCTTCGGGTGTCGCGATCTCGTAGGTTTACGGCATCTTGCCATTCGGACGGAGCTATCCAGGGTGGCGACTATGTCAAAATCACATAACGGGTGCCCCCCCGAACCGCATCAGGTCGGTGCCATAACGGTCCTTGACTGCCGAACCATCTGCGGCGATCCAGTGTCCCGGCCGGAAAACCTTCGGCATATCTCACGATGTGGTCACCACATCTACCCGTGTAGCGGAGATCGCGCGCACGTGGCGTGGACGTCGGACGGACGTCAGCCTCGTGTCATCTGCGGGTGGCTCTCTAGCCGCCAGATGTGACCTTGAACCTAATGGACTCGTCGTGAGCGCCGTCCGTCCGGTAAGAAGGTTCTTTACACCCCTCATCCGGGGCTCAGGGCGCGTGTGCGGCGCGCCCGTCGCGTATGTCCCGTACGTATCAGTAACCGGGGCGTACGCGGTGCCCGCCCACCCCTCACCAGGAGTGGTCGACCCTCAAACCATGCATACCTAAGGGGTAAGACAAAGTGGCAGCGGAGATCGTCAATCCTCGCAGCGACAGCAAACCGGATCAGGACGGCGGGGCCGAGCCCCTCGATTCCTTCGATCCGGCGTTCGCGCTGCACCGTGGCGGCAAGATGGCCGTGCAGGCCACCGTGCCGGTCCGCGAC
The DNA here is from genome assembly GCF_020181035.1 of Streptomyces sp. CoH27. Classification (GTDB taxonomy): domain Bacteria; phylum Actinomycetota; class Actinomycetes; order Streptomycetales; family Streptomycetaceae; genus Streptomyces; species Streptomyces camelliae. The sequence goes on along the minus strand of NZ_JAIQYY010000038.1, from coordinate 18,927 downwards.
AAGGACGACCTTTCCCTCGCGTACACGCCCGGCGTCGCGCGCGTGTGCACCGCGATCGCGGAGCAGCCGGAGCTGGTCAACGACTACACATGGAAGTCCAACGTGGTCGCCGTCGTCACCGACGGTACGGCCGTGCTCGGGCTCGGGGACATCGGTCCCCAGGCCTCCCTCCCGGTGATGGAGGGCAAGGCGATCCTGTTCAAGCAGTTCGGCGGTGTCGACGCGGTCCCGATCGCGCTCGACTGCACGGACGTGGACGACATCGTCGAGACCGTCGTCCGGCTCGCGCCGTCCTTCGGCGGCGTGAACCTGGAGGACATCTCGGCGCCCCGGTGCTTCGAGATCGAGCGCCGGCTCCAGGAGCGCCTCGACATCCCGGTCTTCCACGACGACCAGCACGGTACGGCCGTCGTGACGCTCGCGGCACTGCGGAACGCGGCGCGGCTGAGCGGGCGCGAGATCGGGCAGCTGCGGGCCGTCATCTCGGGCGCCGGCGCGGCCGGTGTCGCCATCGCCAAGATGCTGGTCGAGGCCGGCATCGGGGACGTGGCCCTGACGGACCGCAAGGGCGTCATCTCCACCGACCGGGAGGACCTCACCCCGGTCAAGCGGGAGGTGGCCGGCTTCACCAACAAGGCCGGCATCACCGGCTCGCTGGAGAACGCCCTCGCGGGCGCCGACGTCTTCATCGGCGTCTCCGGCGGTACGGTGCCGGAGGAGGCCGTGGCCTCCATGGCGGAGGGCGCCTTCGTGTTCGCGATGGCCAACCCGAACCCGGAGGTGCACCCGGACGTCGCGCACAAGTACGCGGCGGTCGTCGCCACCGGGCGGTCGGACTTCCCGAACCAGATCAACAACGTGCTGGCGTTCCCGGGCATCTTCGCGGGCGCGCTGCAGGTGCGGGCCACGCGGATCACCGAGGGCATGAAGATCGCCGCGGCTGAGGCGCTGGCCGCGGTGGTCGGCGATGACCTCGCCGCCGACTATGTGATTCCTTCGCCGTTCGACGAGCGGGTCGCTCCCGCGGTGACGGCGGCGGTCGCGGCTGCTGCCCGTGCCGAGGGCGTTGCTCGTCGCTGACGTTGCGCGGAAATGGCCCCGTCCGTCTGGGCGGGGCCATTTTCCTTCCCACCCGCCCGCCGACTCGGGTGGTGCAGAGAGTGCCTCGATGGCCCTTGTGGCGGGTTGCGCCGCATGGGTGCCGCTGCGCAAGAGGGCATGTGTCACAGGGCTGCCTGGTTCCGTCGGCTGACCGGCGGACCTATCGTCGGGCCCATGTTCGCTGCCTACGCCGCCCGAATCGACCGCGACCAGCCGCTCAACGGCCTGGAGTTGGGGGAGCGTCCGGCTCCCGAGGCCCGGCCCGGCTGGAGCACCATCAATGTGCGGGCCGCCTCCCTCAACCACCACGACCTCTGGTCCCTGCGCGGCGTCGGCCTCCCGGAGGGCCGGCTGCCGATGATCCTCGGCTGCGACGCCGCCGGTGTCGACGCGGACGGCAACGAGGTCGTCCTGCACTCCGTCATCGGCCAGACCGGCCACGGCGTCGGCCCCGACGAGCCGCGCTCCATCCTCACCGAGCGCTACCAGGGCACCTTCGCCGAGCAGGTCGCCGTGCCGACCTGGAACGTGCTGCCCAAGCCCAAGGAGCTGTCCTTCGCCGAGGCCGCCTGCCTGCCGACCGCGTGGCTGACGGCGTACCGGATGCTGTTCACCAACGCCGGGGTACGACCCGGTGACTCGGTCCTCGTGCAGGGCGCGGGCGGCGGTGTCGCCACGGCCGCGATCGTGCTCGGCAAGGCGGCCGGCCTGCGGGTCTTCGCCACCAGCCGGGACGAGGCGAAGCGGAAGCGGGCGCTGGAGCTCGGGGCCGTGGAGGCCGTGGAACCGGGGGCGCGGCTGCCGCAGCGGGTGGACGCCGTCATCGAGACCGTGGGCGCGGCCACGTGGTCCCACTCGGTGAAGTCCCTGCGGCCGGGCGGGACGATCGTGATCTCCGGGGCGACGAGCGGGGACCGGCCCTCGCACGCCGAGCTGACCCGGATCTTCTTCCTGGAGCTGAAGGTCGTCGGCTCGACCATGGGCACCAAGGAGGAGCTGGAGGACCTGCTCTCCTTCTGCGCCGCGGCCGGCGTACGGCCCGTCATCGACGAGGAGCTGCCGCTCGACCGCGCCCGCGAGGGCTTCGAGCGGCTCGCCTCCGGGGAGCAGTTCGGGAAGATCGTGCTCACCAATAGCTGACCTGGCCTCAAGAAGTACGGGAGGCATTGACTGCTCCCCCTCGTGCCGAGGGGGATTCGCGGATTCCTGGCTTGTTCTGCCCCGATACGTGGTACGTCGGATTTCCCTGGCCTGAAAGACCGTTGATGCTGCGGCATGATGCAGGCCGTGTTGTCCGGCAGCGCCCGGCGGGTACCGGGTGCGTTGCCATGCCCCAGTGTCAGAGCTTCGCTTGGCGGAGTATGGCGCCGATGCGGGCCGCTGCCGTGGACAGGTGACTGCGGACATCCTGGAGTTGGTCCGTTGTGACTCCGTGGTCGCGGGCCGCGTCACGGATGTCGTCGCGGAAGCGGTCCAGGAGGCGGTCCAGGGCGCGGGCCGGGTCGCCCGTGAAGTCCTCGTGGGACCAGGAGGGTTCGTACGCGGCGGGGAAGTCCTCGGTGGGCGGGACGTGGTGCGGTTCCTCGGGGGCGGCGGGCCGCTCCTGCGGGGGGCGGGTGAAGCCCCAGTCCTGGCCCAGGCCCCTGCCCACGTCCTTGCCGAAGTTCACGCCGAAATCGCCGAACTCCTTGGCCAGTTCGGTCAGACCCTCACGGACGCCGGTCGGCCAGTCGCCGCGGGCGAAGTGGTCCTGGACGCGGTCCTGGACATGGCGGGCGATGCGCTGCATCTCCTCCTGCGCCTGGGCCCGCGCCCGAGCCTGCGCCTCCTGGGCCTGGTGGCGGGCCCGCTGGGCCTCCTCGCGGGCGCGGCGGCTCTCGTCCTTGGCGCGGCGGGCCTGCTCCTTCCACTCCTGCTTGACCCGGCGCATCTCCTCCTTGGCGACCCGCCAGGACTCCTTGTCGTCGCCCAGGTCGCCGTACTCCCCGGCCGTCGCCCGTGTGCCCCGGCGGGCCTCCGTGGCGGCCGCGCGCATCTCGCGGCGCAGGTCGCCGGCCGCGCCGCGCACATCGGCCCGGATCTCCGCGGCCAGTTCCGCGACCGACTCGCGGATCTCCAGCTCCAGGTCGGCCAGCTCGCCGCTGCGGTCCGCCAGTTCGGCGCGGCCCGCGTCCGTGATGGAGTACACCTTGCGGCCGCCCTCCGTGGTGTGCCGGACCAGGCCCTCGGCCTCCAGCTTGGCCAGCCGGGGGTAGACCGTGCCCGCCGAGGGGGCGTACAGCCCCTGGAAGCGCTCCTCCAGGAGCCGGATCACCTCATAGCCGTGGCGCGGGGCCTCGTCGAGCAGCTTGAGCAGGTACAGGCGGAGGCGCCCGTGGGCGAAGACGGGGGGCATGTCAGAGCACCTTCTTGTCGGTCGTGCCGTCGGCCGGGGCGTCGGGGGCGTGGGGGGCGCCCGCGCCCTGGTCGGAGACGGAATTGTCTCCCGGGGCGGCCGGGGTGTCTGCGGTGGGGGCGGTGCCCGGGGTCCGTGGCGGCTCCGGCTCCCAGGGGGTGTCCTCCTCGTCCTCGCGCGGCGGGCGGCGCAGCAGGGCGATCGAGCCGGAGACCGTGGTGGCCCGGAGTCTGCCGGTGCCCGCACCGAGCCGGCCGGTGATCTTGTGGGCCCCCCACTGGCCGTGCACCCGCAGTCCGTCGAAGGCGTTGGAGATCGTGCCGCTCGCCGTGTTCGCTTCCACCTCGGCGTCCGCCGGGTGCGGCAGGCGGATGGCGATCTCGCCGGAGACGCTGGTGAGACTGACCTCCGTGGGGCCGTCCGGGTCCAGGTCGACGATCATGGATCCGCTCACGGAGTCGGCGCGGACGGAGGGGCCGGAGCCCTCGACGACCGTCAGGTCTCCCGAGACCGAGTGGAACCGGAGGTCGCCGGTGACCGCCTGGGCCTCCAGGTTTCCCGACACCGTGTCCGCGCGGACCGGGCCGGAGACGCCGACCAGGGTCGTGTCGCCGGTCACTCCCTTGACCAGCGCGGTGCCGCGGATGCCGGAGACGACCGCGCCGGCGTCGACCACGCCCACCTCCACGCGTGTGCCGGCGGGGACGGCGAGGGAGACGACCGCGCTGCGCCGCCGGCCCTTGCGGTCGAGCCACTTGAGGAAGCCCTTCCAGGGCAGGTCCTCGTAGGCCACCGTCAAGGTGCCGCCCTGCTCGGTGACCACCAGGGGCGGGCCCTCGATCTCCGAGACTTCGAGGCGGGCGGAACCTTCCTCGACGCCCACCACGTTCACCGTTCCACTGACGATGCGGACCTTGAGGTCGCTCACCTGGGCGTCGAAGGTCAGCTTCTGGGGCTCGGTGACGGACCACACGGGCATGGGGACTCCTCGGCCGGACACGGTCTCGACGCGCCATATCGCGTCTTCCGTGAAACACGATATATCGTGCCTGCTCGAAGTCAAGACACTCTTTCGGGGCATCGAGACGGTCACCGCCGCCCGTTGCATACGCTTGTCCGTGACGGCACTCGGCCTCCATCCGGCCTTGACGCAGATGCAGGAGAAACACCCATGTACTTCACCGACCGTGGAATCGAGGAGTTGGAGAAACGGCGTGGCGAGGAAGAGGTCACCTTCGAGTGGCTCGCCGAGCAGCTGCGGACGTTCGTCGATCTGAATCCCGACTTCGAGGTGCCCGTCGAGCGGCTGGCCACCTGGCTCGCGCGGCTCGACGACGAGGACGACGAGTAGGGCGAGCAGGACGGGTGGACGAGTGGCGCGGGTCGACGAGCAGGACGGGTGGACGAGCGGGACGTGCAGGACCAGTCGGTCGTATCGTCCTTCGCCCCCTCCCCCTCCCCTTCCCCTGGAGTTAGCCTTCTCCTCCCAACGGGGAACGGGGGGCGTTCATGGCCGGCGGAGTGGAGCGGATACGGCTGGACGACGGGACCGTCGTCTGGGCCAGGGTCGGAGACGGTGACGGGGACGGGTATCAGGACACCTCGCTCGGGGACCGCGTCATCGACATGGCGGAGGGACTGGCCGGCACAGTCGGCGGGGTCGTGCGCTCCCTGCGCGCCGGTCTCCAGACCCCAGGCCCTGTGGAGGTCTCCGTCAGCTTCGGAATCGAACTGACGGCGCAGTCCGGCAAGATCGTGAGTGCCATCGCCGAGGGTGGCGGCAAGTCGTCCCTCACCGTGTCCCTGACCTGGACCGAACCGGCCGCCGTACCAGCGCGCGCGGCCGACGGCGCGGATCCCGCGGCGACCGCCGCCGGAACCGTACCGCCGCAGCCGGCGGCCCCCGGCGCCGTATGAGCACCTTCGCCGCGATGGTGCGCCCCTCCCTCGCACGCATCGGCGCACCGGGTGACGGGTATGCAACGGACCGTGACCCGTACTGGGGGTCGGGGTTCTTCATCGCTCCCGGCTGGCTGCTGACGTGCGCGCATGTCGTGGGGAGAGGGGGAGCCGCGGTGTGCCGAGGGGAGAGCGCGATGAGCGTGACCTGGCAGGAGCGCTCCGCCGCCGACGGCTGGGCGGACCGCACCGGCACCGGCACGGCCGTACTCGTCGCCCCCCGCCCCGACGCCGGCGAGGCCTCGCGGGACCGCTGGCCGTTCCCCGACCTCGCGCTCGTCCGGGTCACCGGCGCCGACGACGTGCCCTGTCTGTGGCTCGGCGACCGAGAAGCGGGCCCGCGCACCCCCGTCGGGCTCTACGGCTGGTCCGTGCAGACCGGCGAGCTGGGCATCCGGCACGGCGACGGCGAACTCGCCGGCTCCGACGCCCAGGCCCTGCTGCTCGCCGGGAGCCTGCCGGTCGGCGGACTGTCCGGCGGCCCGGTGCTCGATCTGCGGCACGGCTCCGTCATCGGCGTGATCAAGGGGCGGCGGCCGGAGGAGGGCGTCGCCGTCCCCGTCACCGCGTTGTACGAGCTGCTGGACTCGCCGCACGGGGGCCGGATCGTGCGCGAGGTGCTCCGCGCGCACGACCTCCACCATCTGCGCCGGCTGGACGAAGCCACCGGCGCCGCCGCCCCGGCCTCCTTCGCCCCGGCCGCCTCCGCCTACCCCGACTGGGCCTCCTTCCAGGCCGGACTGCCCGGCCACGCGCCCGAGTTCACCGGCATCACCGCCGAACTGCGCACCCGGCTGCACGGCCACCTCGCGCAACTGCCCCCGCCGACGGGCGCGGGCGACGTCGTCCATCTCGTGGAGGACGTGAAGGAGCAGGTGCGCGGCGAGCGGCTGCGGTCGCTGGTGCTGCGCAACGTACGGACCTGGCGCGAGGGCGCCGGACTGCTCTACGGGCTGCGCACGCTGGAGCCGGGCGGCGGCGGGACGCTGGTCGATCTGGACGCCGTCCTGCTGTACGCGGCGAAGGTGACCCGCAAGATCGCGTCGGAGCGGGCCGGGGAGGTGGAGCCGGGCCGGCTGGGCGCGGTCGCCGACTGGATCGCCGGGCAGGCCGCCGGCCACCCCAACTGGGCGGTCGGCGAGGCCATCCGGGCCCTCCTGGAGGGCGACGCGGGCGGGCAGGCCGGGTCTCCACCCATGACGCCCATGACGCCCGCGACGCCCGCGACGCCCGCGACACCCGTGACGCCCGCGACGCCCGCGACGCTCCCGACACCCCCGATGCGCACGACGTCCGGGGCGTCCCCGCTCACGACCGCCCCCGCCCCCGCCCCTGTCGTCCCCGCCCCGCTCCCCGCCCCCGCCACCTCCCGTACCGACGTCCTCGTCAAGGTCGGCGCCGCCATGTACGACGGCCGCTATCCGTGGAGCGTGCAGCTGATCTACGACGGGCAGGACGTCACCCCCGTCGCCGCCGACGACCGGGGCGTACGCGCCGAGGAGCTGGTGCGGGTGCTGCGGGACCCGCTGACGCGGGCGCTGAGCCAGGGCGACCACGGGGAGCACCTGGCCGCGATCGAGGTGTTCCTGCCGCGCAAGCTGTTCGATCTGCCCGTGGACGAATGGCAGTTGCTGCCCGAGCAGCCCGGCGGCACGGAACGCCGAGCGGACCACGCGGACTGCCCGGACCGGGTCGACCGCGCCGCCCACGAGGCCTACGCGGACTACGAAGACGGCGACGAGGACGACGACTTCGTGGACGAGCGGTCCATCCCTCTCGGCATGCGGCGGACCGTCGTCGTCCGGGACGTGCGGCGCAACGCGTTACCGCCCTCTCCGGAGTGGCGCCGGCGCTGGAGCGGCGTGCAGGGCGGGCCGCTCGCGGCCGGGACATTGCACGGGCGGCCACCGGGTGCGGGGCATCACGGCGGGGTGCGTCCCGGTACCCGCCTGCCGTTCTACCGCGCTCTGACCGCGCTGGGTGACGCGTGCGTGCCGGTGTACTGCGGGCCCGTCGGCAGCGGAGAGGGGCTGGCCGCGATGAAGGACGCGCTGATGGCCGGGCACCCGGTGGTGCTGTGGCGCCGGGACCGGCACGACCCCGAGGACTGCGGGGCCTTCCACCGGCAGGCCGCCGAACTGCTGGCGGCCGCCCGGCAGGCGGGCGGTCTGCACGGTCCCCTGCGCGACCTGCGCATCCGGCTCGCCGACCCCGAGAGCGCCCGCGCGGACGGACTGCGGGGCAAGATCGCCGTACTGTTCGACCCGCCGGACCGGCCGCCGTACGGCGCGGAGGCGATGCGCCCGCCGCCGTTCGCCGCCCCGGGCGGGTGACCCGTGGCCCGGCCCCCCGGACTTCGGGCCGTGGTCCGGGCCCCGGATCGCGGCCCCGGGTCCGGCCCTCGGGTTCCGGCTCCCGATCCGGCCCTGGTCTTCGGTCCCTGGTCCGCGCCCACGGACTGCGGCCCCTGGCCCGGCCCTCGGGTTCCGGCTCCCAGTCCGGCCCTGGTCTTCGGTCCCCGGTCCGGGCCCACGGACTGCGGCCCCGGGTCCGGCCCTCGGGTTCCGGTCCCTGGTCCTGACCCCGGACGTCGGCCTCCGGTTCGGATCCGAGGACCGGTCCCGTGGTCCGGTCCCCGCCCGGGGCTCAACTTCTCAGCCCCCAACCCCCAACCCCCAACCCCCATCAACCCCCTTGATCCACAAGCGCGTTCGTCCGGCCGGAAGTGAGCGTCCGGGCGCGCTGAAGCTCGGCAGGCACGGCTCGCGGGCGGTAGCCTCGTAGGCCGGACGGCCACGACCCGCTGCATGATCACCAGAGCTGGGAGGAGCCCAAGGTGAACGACTGGCGGATCTACCGCGGAGTGGGTCAGCCGCACGACGGCGTACGGCGGTTGCCGGCGCCGCCGCCCTGGCGTGACTTTGCGGCGTCCCGGGAGAACGGCCGCGACGGGGAGGCCGGTCCGGAGGATCCCAGCAGTGCCCGGCGGCTCGGTGTGCGCCGCCGGATGGTCGAGAGCTACGCGCCCCGGCCCGCCGAGGTCGACGCCGTCAACGCGGCCCTCTATCTGCGCCGGCCCCTGCTGGTGACCGGCAACCCGGGCACCGGCAAGTCGACCCTGGCGTACGCGATCGCGCACGAACTGGGCCTCGGCAAGGTGCTGCGCTGGCCGATCGTCAGCCGGACCACCCTCCAGGACGGGCTGTACCGGTACGACGCGATAGGGCGGCTCCAGGACGTCCAGCTGGAGCGCGCCCGGGGCGGCGAGGAGGCCGCCGCGGGGGCTTCCGGGATCGGGTCGTACATCCGGCTCGGGCCGCTCGGTACCGCGCTGCTGCCCGCCGGTGAGCCGCGTGTGCTGCTGATCGACGAACTCGACAAGAGCGATCTCGACCTGCCCAATGATCTGCTGAACACGCTGGAGGAGGGCGAGTTCGCGATTCCCGAGCTGGAGCGGCTGGCCGACCGCGAGCCCGTCGTGGAGGTGCTCACGCACGACGGCGACCGGGTGGCCGTGCGCGGCGGGCGCGTCGGCTGCACCGCCTTCCCGGTGATCGTCCTGACGTCCAACGGCGAACGCGACTTCCCCGCCCCGCTGCTGCGCCGCTGCATCCAGCTGGAACTGGAGGCCCCCGGCGAGGAGCAGCTGACCGCGATGGTCGAGGCGCATCTGGGGCCGGAGGGCGTCGCGGCCGGTACGGAGCTGATCCGCAGGTTCCTGGAGCGCGAGCCCGGCGAGGTGCTCGCCGCCGACCAGCTGCTCAACGCCCTCTTCCTCACCCGGCACGACCCGCGTGCACAGAGCCTGACCCGGGAGCGCATCGCCGAGATGCTCATGCAGCCGCTCGACCGTACGAGGTGATGGGCGCATGCCCGGCATGGGTCTGGACGAGCTGATCGGCAAGCTGCGCCAGGGCGGGCTCGACGTCACCGCGGAGGACGTGGCGGACGCGCTCTGGCTGGCCGGGCGGCTCGGCGCGGGCCCGGCGCGCGACGCCCCCGGGCCGTCGTCCGCCGGACCGCCCCCGCGCCGTCCCGAGGCCGGCCCGCCACGGCCGGACACCGCCGTCGCCCCTCCGGACCCGGCGACCGGCCCGGAGCGCGGCCCCGTGCCGCCGCGCCCAGAGTCCGCCACCGCTCCCGTCCACCTGCACACGCGTATCGCGAGCCCCGATCCCGGCCCCGGCCGCCCGGCCGCCGAGGGCAGCCCCGCCGGGTTCCCCGTCCGCGCCCCCGCCGCCGGTGCCCTGCCCGGACTGCTCGGCCTGGAGAAGGCGCTGCGTGCCCTCGGCCGGTACCGGCCCGGCTCCGTCCACGGCCGGGACGAGCGGCTCGACGGGACCGACGGGACCGACCGCATCGACGAGGAGGCCACCGCCGACCGTGCTGCCGCCAGCGGCATCCTGCTCCCCGTCCTCCGGCCCGGCCGCCGCCGGCGCTGTGACGTGCAGCTCCTGATGGACACCGGGCCCGCCATGGCCGTCTGGGGACAGATGGTCGAGGAACTGCGGCAGGCCTGCCAGCAGTCCGGCGCGTTCGCCTCCGTCCGCGTGCACCAGCTGTACGAAGGGGACGCGGGCGCTCCGCTCGTGGGGACGACCGCCGGTCCTGGCCGGCACACCCGGCTGCGCCCGGCCGACGAGCTGCACGACCCCACCGGCCGCTGTGTCACCTTCGTCATCAGCGACTGCGTGGGCCCGCTGTGGCAGAACGGCAGTGCCCAGCGGCTGCTGCACAGCTGGCCGCGCACCGCCCCGCTGGCCGTCGTCCAGCCGCTGCCGCCCCGCCTGTGGGGCCGTACGGCGCTGCCCGCCGAACCGGGCGTGCTGGTGCGGGGCGCGGAGGTCGGCGGCCGCCTGGTCTTCCTGCCCGACGACGAGCCCTGGGACGAACCGGCGCCGGACGCCCGGCCGGTGCCGGTCCTGCAGCCCACCCCGGACGCCTTCGGGGCGTTCGCCCGGCTGCTCGCGGGCACCGGCCCGACCAGCGAACGCGCGTGGGCCGCGCTGACCGCACCGGGTACGGCCACCCGGCCGGCACCGGCCGCCGTCGCCCCGCCCGGCGACGACGAGCTGCTGCGCGCCTTCCGCGCCGGAGCCTCGCCCGGTGCGCTGCGCCTGGCCGTCTATCTCGCCGCGGCCCCGCTCACCCTGCCCGTGATGCAGCTGGTGCAGCGGGCGATGCTGCCCGACACCGGGCCCATGGAGCTGGCCGAGGTGCTGCTCGGCGGGCTGCTGCGGCAACTGCCCGGCACCGGCGACCAGCCCTGCTTCGTCTATCCGGGCCGGGTGCAGGACCTGCTGCTCGCCTCCCTCGACCAGGATGCCGCCGGGCTCGTCCTCAAGCACTGCTCGGCGTATGTGGAACGGCACTTCGGCCGCGGCACCCGGAACTTCGCCGCGCTCGCCTCGGCCCGGCTCACCGACCGCGACCCGGACGGCGGCGCGGGGCCGCTGCCCGAGGACACCGCGGAGGACGCGGGCGGCGGCGTCGAGGCCGAGCTGTTCGCCCGGATCCCCGCCCGGGTGCTGCGCTTCTACCAGCCCGAGCGCCCGGCGGTCGACCCGCTCACCGAGGGTGGCCGGCTGTTCGAGGAGTGGCGGCGGCGCGGCGACCCGGAGGTGCTGCGGCAGGCCCGGGACCTCGCGCGTACGGCGGTGACCGGCGCGGACGACGCCGAGGAGCACGTCGTACGGGCCCGGCTGCTGCTCGGCCGGGTGCTGCGCGCCGAGGCGGGTACGGCGGGGGTGCGTGCGGCGGGCCGCCGGGAGGAGCTGCTGCGCGAGGCCGTGACCCAGCTCGCCACCGCGCACGCCTCGGCCCCGGCCGACAGTTCCGAGCGCGCCGAGTCGGCCCTGGAACTGGCCTTCTGTAGCTGGGAGTTGTGGCAGGAGACGGCGGAGGCCGAGCTGCTGAGGGCCGCGCTGGAGGTGCTCGATCCGGACAGCGCGCCCTGGCCGGGCCTGGCGCAGCGGGCGCGCATGTGGGCGCGTTCGCGGCCGGGCGGGGGTGGCGGGGACCTGGTGGACGCTCCGGGCGACCTGATGCAGAGGGCCCAGGATCTGCAGGACGTTCTGCCCGACCAAGCCGACCGAGTAGACCAAGCCGACCAAGCCGACCAAGCCGACCAAGCCGACCAAGCCGACCAAGCCGACCAAGCCGTGCAGGATGCTCACGACGACGGGGAGGACCCCGGTGCCGCGCACTCCCCCTCCGGGGAGTCGGCCGGTGCGGATGCGGAAGCCGTGCCCTGGGCCGCTCGTGTGCACCGCGCCCGGCTTCTCCTGCGCGGCCGGATCCTGCTGGAGCTGCGGCATGCCGGTGCCGCCGTGCCCGAACTCAGGGAAGGCTGCGCCCTGTTGGACCTCGAAGTGGCCGCTGCCGGGGTGCGGGCGCCTGCCTTGCTGGATCTGGCGCGGGCGCTGCGGGCCGCCGGTGCCGAGGACGCCGAGACGCGCGCGGCGCTGGAGCGGGCCGAGCGGGCCGCCGGGGACGAGCCGGGCCTGCTGCTGCCCTGCCTGGCCGCGCTGGCCGCCTTCCAGGACGAGACCGGGCACGGCCGCGAAGCCGACGCCGCCTACGAGCGGGCGGTGCTGCTCGCCCCCGCGGACAGCGCCCTGCGCTGCCGGCTGCTGACCGGCTGGGGCGAGTCGCTGCTGCGGCGGGCCTCGGCGCAGGGCGGCGCGCAGATCGTGGACCGGGCCGAGTACGTGCTGCGCGAGGCGCTGAAGGTGCTGCCGGCCCGCTCCGCCCAGCGCGGTCGGCTCCAGGGCCTGGTCGGCAGCGCGCTCGCCCAGCGGTTCCGCCATCTCGGCTTTCTGCCCGACCTGTTCGAGAGCCGTCATCTGCTCGGCCAGGCGCTGCGGGCCGCCGCCGACGCGGCCGTCCGCGCGGAGGTGTGGCTCCAGCTCGGGCGGGTGCGGCTGGAGGGCTGGTATCACGCGGGCGCGCCGGGGCTGATGGAGGCGTTGCAGGCGTACGAGAGCGCCGAGCGGGAGGCGCGGGCCGCGCACGGCGAGGACCCCGGCTCGGTGACGGCCGCGCGGGCCTGGCACGGCAGCGCCGCGGTGCTGGCCCTGCTGGGGCGGCCGGGCGCGGCACGGGGCGCCTACCGGGCGGCCCGTGAGCAGTGGCAGCGGCTGTCGGGGGCGTTGCGGGAAGTGGACTGGGCGGAGGTCGAGGAAACCAGGCGGGCGGAGGCGGTGCTGGCCTCGGAGGGGGTTCGGCGGGATGACGTACGGGGGCTGCCGGAGACGGAGTGGGGCCGGCTCGCGCCCCCTTGGTACCCATGGACCGAAGAGTGGGCCAACTGGTCCGATCGTGACCGGAGTTGATCGACTCGGTGTTTCTGACTCCCTTGCGTCGGGAAGAACTGGGCAGCCGCTGTGGCCGTACGGGGCGGGTGCCGGCAGGGAGGAGCCGAGGGTGGCGGAGCAGAGGAAAGGAGCGGCCGGTCCCGGTGAGGACCCCGGACCGACCGCGCTCCTGTTCGGCCTCACCGATGTCGACCTGCGGACATTGCGTGCCATGGACGATCCGGACCTCATGGCGGTGGTGGGTGATGTCCTGCGTGGGTCGCGGGAGTTCGGCGAGGTCTGGTATGTCGGCGACGAACCGGCCGAGAGCGGCAAGAAGGGCGGAGTTGCGCCCGGCGACCGTACGTTTCCGGCCGGAGTGGCCGCACGGGATCCCGGTGAGGACGACCGGGAATGACCCTGGCGCCCGTGTCCGCCGAAACGGTCGGCGAACTCGCGACGACCCGTCCCGCGCCCGCGGGCACCGCGGCACTGCGTGCCGCACTCCACGCGCGTCGCATGCTGCTCCTGAAGGCGGTCCTGGTCCGGGTCGAACGGGAACGCGCCTCACTCGCGTCGGCCACGTGGGCCCGCTTCGAGGATGACTGGGCACTGCTGGAGCGGTCGGAGCGGGCCGACCCGGCGGCGGTCCGCGCCCTCCTCGACTACCCCATGGCCGGTGCCTGGCTGGGTGCGGTCCTTGCCGGCGGTGAAGGCCCCCGGCTGGCGGGCCAGTTGTCGTATCTCACGGGACTGGCCCTGGTCGCCGTCGCGCGTGCGGGCCTGTCGGTCGAGGGGGAACGCGCGGTGCCCTCGGGCCGCCTGGTGCTGCCGGGTCTCGGTGTGCTGCGCTGTCCGTCCGGCCGCGCCCTGCTTGGCGGCCGGCCCGGACTGGTGCGCATCACGGACGCCGCCGGCGCCGCTGAGGTGCTGCTCACGCGCCCCGGAGCGAACGCACGCCGGCCGGCCCGCGGCGGCTTCGGCTGGCTCGGCCTGCGTGAGCTTCCCGGCAGCGCCGTACTCCTCGACGACCTCGACCCCTACCGGGTGCCCGCGCACGGGATCGGACCCGAGGCCCTGCCCGCCGCCCGGCGGCCGCACTCCGCGCCCGGCGCGTGGGCCGCGCGCTGGCTCGCCGCCCGGGCGCTGCTGTCGGCGACCGATCCCGAACGGGCCGCGGAGGTGGGGGCGGTGCTGTACGCGGTGGTGCCCCTGGCGCCGTCCGGGCGGCTGGGCGGCCCGATGAGCGCCACCCTGCGGTCCGCCCCCGGCGCGCTGCTCAGCCAGCTGCCCGAGGACGCGGGCGACCTGGCCGAGACCCTGGTCCACGAGACCCAGCACACCAAGCTGGCGACCTTGCACGAACTGGTCCCGCTCCACCGGCCGGGCGGCAGCCGGTACCGGGTGGGCTGGCGCCCCGACCCGCGCCCCGTACCCGGTGTGCTGCAGGGTGTGTACGCCCATCTCGCGCTCGTCGATCTCTGGCGGCGGGCCAGGAACGGCCCCGTGCTCGCGCATGGCTGGCGGGAGCGCGCCGAGCGTCAGTTCGACACCCGTTGGCATCAGGTCGGCGAAGCCTTGTCCCTCCTCCGTAAATCCGATGAACTGACTTTTGTGGGGCGGGAGTTCGTCCAGGCGATGGAACGGCATCACGCGGGTCTCGGCGTGGCGGCCAGAAGTTCTGGGTGACACGTCGTACATCGGGTATTGCGCTACGTGATGCGGGCGTTCGCCCGCGGGCCGGGCGTGGAAGGCAGGGAGCGGGAGTGGCGATGGCGGAACAGCGGCGGTCGGAGACGGACGGTGCGGCACAGCACTTCCTGGTGGTCTTCCCGGGCTACCACCGCGCATGGGCATCCTGGATCGCGCGGACCCTGGAACGCCACGGCCACCGTGCCACCCTGCAACGCTGGGACCCGCCGCGCGAGGTCCCGCTGGAGGATTCGCTCGGCGACCTGCTGTTGTCCAGCGGCCGGGTGTTGCTGGTGCTCAACGACTGGTTCTTCGAACTCGGCCCGCGCCCGGCAGGTGAATGGAACGACGCGCTGCGCGGCTTCGTCGCCGCCCACGCCGACCGGTTCGCCGCTGTCAACCTCACCAATCGCCCGCTGCTGCCCGCCACCGCCGTCCTCGAACCGGCCAGCCTCTGGGCGCTCGACGCGGAGGCCGCCGAGGAACGCCTGCTCAGCCGGCTCGGCCTGGAGCGCCGGCGCAGCCCGCGCAGCCTGCCCGGCGGCCCGGTCCGCTACCCGGACACCCGCTGTGAGATCTGGGGCGAGGTGCCCCGCCGCAACCCGCGCTTCACCGGCCGCGACGACCTGCTCAACGAGATCCACCAGCGGCTGTCCGACGCCGAGCGCGGCGCCTCCGCCTGCACCCTGCTCGGCATGTCCGGCATCGGCAAGACCCAGCTGGCCGCCGAGTTCGCACACCGCTTCAGCACCGACTACGACCTGGTCTGGTGGGTCAACTCCGACGACCGCAACGTCCAGCGCGACCGCCTCGGTGAACTCGCCGTGGAACTCGGCCTGCCCATCGGTGGCGAGCCTGGCGAACGCATCCGTGCCGTCAGGGAGGCGCTGCGCCGGGGCGAGCCGTACGCCAACTGGCTGGTCATCTTCGACGGCTGGGACGACTCCGAGGGCATGAACGCGCTGCTCCCGCAGGGCCCCGGCCATGTCCTCGTCACCTCCCGCAGCCGGGCCTGGACCGAGTACACCGATGTCCTGGAGGTACCGGCCTTCCTGCGCGCCGAGTCCACCGGCTACCTGATGCGCCGAGCCCCGCACATCACCGCCGCCGAGGCGGACGAGGTCGCCGCCGAGTTCGGCGACGTACCGCTGCCCCTGGTACAGGCCGCCTCCTGGCTCGGCGAGTCCCGCATGGAGGTGCCCGAATACCTGCGGATGGTGCGCGACCGCAAGCTCAACATCGTGGATGAACCCGCCACCGGCGAGGGCTTCCCGCAGTCCTCCATGACCTCTTGGTCGATACTGCTCAACCGGCTGCGCCAGTCCCAGCCTCAGGCCATCGACGTCCTCGGCCTGTGCACGTGCTTCGCCCCGGGCCGTATCCCGCTCGGCCTGATCCGCGCCTACCCGCAGACGGACCTTCCCGAGGAACTCCGCTGGATGGTCACCGACCTGCCCGCCTGGACCCGGGCCCTGGACACCCTCGTCAACTACTCGGTCCTCACCCGGGAGACGCGTGGGCCGCTCGGCGCGGACATGGGCCCGCACCAGGAATCCGTCCACATGCACCGGCTCGTCCACGACATCGTCTCCAAGCTGACCAGCGAGGACAACCGGGCCACCCACCGCAGAGCGGTGCGCACGCTGCTCGCCGAGGCCGACCCCGGCAACCCCGTGGACAGCCGTAACTGGCCGCGCTACGCCGAACTGCTGCCGCACCTGGAACCCTCCGGCGCGCTGAGCAGCGGCCAGGCGAGGGTCCGGGCCACCGTCCTGAACTGCCTGCAGTACTGCCTGCGCAGTGGCGAGTACAACAGCGGAATCGAACTGGCCCGGCAGATCCGCGACCGGTGGTCGCGGACCATGGAACCGCTGGATCCGCTCATGCTCGACCTGACCCGGCAGGAGAGCTACATCCTGCGCGCCAGCGGCCGGTTCCGCGAGTCCTACGACCTGGACCGCCGCTTCCTGGAGCAGGTGCAGAGCGCTCCCCGGCGCGACGAACTCTCCGAGTTGATCACGCAGAGCTCCGTCGCCAGCGACCTGCGCTTCCTCGGCCGGTACGAGGAGGCGTACGCCCTCCAGCAGCAGGTCCTGGAGGGCAACGAACGACTCCTCGGAACCCACGAGGCCGCGACCCTGGTCGCCCGGCACAACCTGGGCGTCGGCCTGCGGCTGCTCGGCCGCTACGCCGATGCCCACGATCTCGACCTGGAGACCCTGTCCCGGCGCGAGAACGTCCTGCGGGCCCGGCACATCAGCACCCTCAATTCCGGCAGCGCCGTCGCCCACGACCTCCGGCTCCTCGGCCGCTACCGGGACGCCCTGGCCCGCCAGGAGCCACTGGTCCGCCTGCACGTGCAGGTGCTCGGCCCGCAGCACCCGCAGACCCTTGAGGCCCGCGTCCAGCTGGCCCTGTGCCGGCGCCGCGAGGGGGGGTACGGCCAGGACATCTCCCCGGCGCTGGCCGACCTCCTCGACCAGCTGGTCCAGCTGCACGGCCGCGAGCACTACCGCACCCTGTCCTTCATCGCCAACTACGGCAACTACCTGCGGGAACACGGTGATCTGAGCCAGGCCCGGGAGCTGATCGACGAGGCCGAGGCCGGCTACCGGGCCCTGCTCGGCCCCGCCCACCCGGTGGCCACGGGCATGCTCTCCAACACGGCGCTCGTCATGCAGGTGGCCGGCGACCGCGCCGACGCGCTCGCCATGTCGGAGGCCGCGCTGGCCGGGCTCACCTCCACGCTCACCGCCGACCACCCCTGGGTCCTCGGCTGCGCCCTGAACACGGCCGCCGCCCGCAACTTCAACGGCCGTATCGCCGAGGCCGTGGAACTGAGCCGGGAAACCCTGCGCCGGGCCCGGCACACCCTGGGCCACGAACACCCGCTCACCCTGTCCTGCCAGGTGGCCCTCGCCGCCGACCTGCGGGCCGTGCACGAGCAGGAGGAGGCGGGGAAGCTGGAGGACGACGCCCTCCTCACCCTCACCCGCACGCTGGGCGCCCAACACCCCCACACCCTCTCGGCCCGCCAACGGGTGCGACCGTACTGGGACTTCGAGGCGTACTTGGGCTGAACAGGACGTCTCCATGCACAAGGGCCCGGTACCGAGTTCTCACTCGGTACCGGGCCCTTGTGTCACGGCTTACGCGTCGAAGACCTCACGCACCAGCTGTTCCTGCTCCGCCTGGTGCCGCTTGGCGGAGCCGACCGCCGGGGACGAGGAGTGCGGGCGCGAGATGCGCCGCAGCCGCTCGCCGGCCGGGATGTCGGCGCCGACCGCCAGGTCCAGGTGGTCGATCAGGTTGAGGGCGATGAACGGCCAGGCACCCTGGTTCGCCGGCTCCTCCTGCGCCCACAGGTACTTCTCGGCGTTCGGGTACTTGTTGACCTCCGCCTGGAGCTCGGCACCCGGCAGCGGGTACAGCCGCTCGATGCGGATGATCGCCGTGTCCGTGACGCCGCGCTTGACCCGCTCGGCCTCCAGGTCGTAGTACAGCTTGCCGGCCACGAAGACGACCTTCTTGACCGCGGCCGGGTCCACCGTCGTGTCGCCGATGACGGGGCGGAACTGGCCCGAGGTGAACTCCTCCGTCTTCGACGCGGCGGCCTTCAGACGCAGCATCGACTTCGGGGTGAAGACCACCAGCGGCTTGTGGTGCGGGTTGTGCACCTGCCACCGCAGGAGGTGGAAGTAGTTCGACGGCAGGGTCGGCATGGCGACCGTCATGTTGTTCTGGGCGCAGAGCTGGAGGAACCGCTCGACACGGGCCGAGGAGTGGTCCGGGCCCTGGCCCTCGTAGCCGTGGGGGAGCAGGAGCGTCACGCCGCTCGTCTGGCCCCACTTCTGCTCGGCCGCCGAGATGTACTCGTCGACCACCGTCTGCGCGCCGTTGACGAAGTCGCCGAACTGCGCCTCCCACATCACGAGCGCGTCGGGGCGGGCCAGCGAGTAGCCGTACTCGAAGCCCATGACCGCGTACTCGGACAGCAGGGAGTTGTAGACGTTGTAGCGCGCCTGGTCCTCGGCGAGGTACTGCAGCGGGGTGTGCTCCTCGCCGGTCTCGCGGTCGATGATGACCGCGTGGCGCTGGCCGAACGTGCCGCGCTGGGAGTCCTGGCCGGACAGACGGACCGGCGTGCCCTCCAGGAGCAGGGAGCCGATGGCCAGGGTCTCGCCCATGCCCCAGTCGATCGTGCCGTCCTCGACCATCGTCGCCCGGCGCTGCAGCTGGGGCAGCAGACGCGGGTGCACGTGGAAGGTGTCGGGGATGTTGACCTGGGACTCGGCGATCCGCTTGACGACCTCCGTGGAGATCGCGGTCGGCACCGCGACCGGGAAGCCGTCCTGCGGCGCCGGGACGGGTCCGCCGGCCGGCTGGGACGTGGCCTCGCGGACCTCCGTGAAGACCTTCTCCAGCTGGCCCTGGTAGTCCTGCAGGGCCTGCTCGGCCTCTTCCAGGGTGATGTCGCCGCGACCG
>NZ_JAIQYY010000037.1 GCF_020181035.1 Streptomyces sp. CoH27 | reverse complement strand
CGCCCTCTGCGCGAACTCCAGGGTCTCTTCCACCGTGATGACATACTCCGGCGCACTCATCGCCGGCTTGCACAGCCTGGGCATATCTGGAATCCACTTCTTTTGGAGTCTCGACAGCGAGGGCAGCAGGACGTCGGGCTGACGGCAGGCCATGTCCGCCTGTCCGCAGGCACGTTGACGCCGGAGTCCCTCGGACGGACAGCACCGGCCGGGCTGCCCGGAGGGGGAAACGGGGGAACCAGGGGGGAAGCGACGGGTGGCGGCCGCTCGGGCCTGACCACAGGGCCGGCGCAGCAGGCGGCTTCGACGCCGGCCCGGCCACGGCGGTGTGCGCGAGAGGGGGCGGGCCGCCTCGGTCTTACGGCATTGCGGGGCAGAGCGTGCTTGCGCTCACCGCACCCACGAGCGCTTCGCTCTCGTCCGCGCGAACCGGCGGGCGGCGCCCAACTGACAGCCGTGCGGCTGTTTTTGGGCAGGCTAGGGGTGCATCAATCGTGACACAGGCAGTGGCCCTCGCCAAGCGCTCCCCGAAGTGACCAACGTCACATTCAAGGCAGTCTGTCCCGCACCCGGTCACATTCTCGGGGCCTGTCCTGTCGGACATACAAGGCATTGGTGGGAGAGGGGTGTGACCCGATGAACGAGAGCGAATGGCTGGCCGCGCGGTTCGAGACCGACCGGCCGAGGCTGCGTGCGGTGGCGTACCGGGTGCTCGGCTCGCTGACCGAGGCGGACGACGCCGTCCAGGAGGCCTGGCTCCGGGTCTCCCGCGCGGACGCCGCCGCGGTGGAGAACATGAGCGGCTGGCTCACCACCATCGTGGCCCGCGTGTCGCTGAACATGCTCCAGTCGCGCAGGTCGCGCCGCGAGGACCTGGTGGGCGACCCCGAGGCCGACGGCCCGCAGTCCCCGGACGCGGTGGTCGACCCGGAGCAGGAGGCGGTGCTCGCCGAGTCGGTCGGCGCGGCCATGTTCCTCATCCTCGACACCCTCACGCCCGCCGAGCGGCTGGCGTTCGTCCTGCACGACATGTTCGCGGTGCCCTTCGACGAGATCGCGCCGATCGTGGACCGCACTCCGGCCGCGGCCCGCCAGCTGGCCAGCCGCGCCCGCCGGCGCTTCCAGCAGCAGCGCGCCGCCCCGGCCGCCGAACCGAAGAGCGCGCCGGTCCGGGACGAGGGCGCCGGCGCCTTCCAGGCCGCAGAGGCCGACTTCGTCGACGCCTTCCTCAACGCTTCTCGCGAGGGCGACTTCGAGGCCCTGCTGGGCATCCTCGCCCCGGACATCGTGGTCCGCGCCGACCAGGCGGCCATGCGCATGGGAGCGGCCACGGGGAGGCCCCTGGCCGAGGAGATCCGCGGCGCGGACGCCGTCTCCCGCGCCTTCGCCAAGCTCTCCTGGGCCCCGGTGCCGGCCCTCATCGACGGGGCCGCCGGGCTGGCCTACGTCCAGGACGGCGTGCCGCGGACCGTTCTCCGCTTCACCATCGCCGACGGACTGATCACCCGCATCGACATCATGGCCGACCTGACCGACCTGCAGATCATCGTCCTGTGCTGAATCCGCCGCGGCACGTGCCGCGGCAGCGCGAAAGGGCGGTCCGCACGGGACCGCCCAGGTCGTTCGAGGTGGTGCTCAGTCCACCAGGGAGTCGAAGGCCTTCAGCAGGCGCCGCTGGACGTCGGTGATGTGGTAGTACGCCCCGAGCTTGTAGTACTCCTCCTTGGGCGACAGAGTGAGCCCGTAGACGAGGGTGCGCTTCTCCCCCACGTACGAGTACGGCGCCCTGGTCGCGTAGTTGTGGAACTTCTCGATGTCGCCCGGGTCTTCGGAGGGCACCAGTGTGGGGTCGGTGGAGATCACGGCGAAGCACAGCCGCTCGATCTTCCCGGTGTCCCAGCCGAGGGTGGGGTAGACCGAGAACGAGCGCTTGCAGAACTCCAGCCCCAGCTCGGTCGGAACGTGCAGGCCCAGCTCGCGCACCAGGGCCAGGACGGATTCCGGCTCCAGGTACTTCCGGTTCAGGTTGCTGAAATAGAGGTTGACCTGCCGCTTCTTGTAGTCCATCGAGGTCATCTGGACCTTGTCCAGGCCATAGCGGGCGAACAGCTCGGCGTTCTCGGCCACGGACTTCGGCATGGAGGGAATGGCGCTCAGCTGGGCGACCCCGGGCATGTTGTCGGTGGGGAAGAACGCGTACGTCTTCTTGAAACCGCCGGTGACCTCACCGTCGATGGCGAACAGCGAGACCGGAAGGTGCTTCTGGGTGTCCGCCAGCAGGTCGTCCACGGGATGGCCCGTCGCCGGGAACAGGCCCTTGTCCAGCACGGTGGCGTACGGGTCACCCTGGGTCGTCTCCGCCGAGATGCTGAAGTCCAGCTCCGTGGAGTGGCGCCCGCTCGCCATGGAGAAGACGACCACGCCCTGGTCGAGCCTGCCTCGGAACGCGTCCAGCAGCGGATAGACCTTGTCACGTGCGCAGGTCACGCCCAGCAGACCGGCCGCTTCCTCCATGGCCGCGTAGACGCGCTCGACATCATCAGTTCCGGACATTCAAACCTCCACACGTGTTCCCGATGATCCGTCACAAGTCGATCGGCGGTTCGGGGACATTGAACGAAGCGATGCCGTGCGCCGCCCCCCGCTGCTCCCCCGCCCCAGCGTCGGCCAGACGCCTTGAGCGTGACTGGAGAATCGACTGGTGCCGACTTGGCGCACAGACCGTCGGCACATAAGGTCGCAAACAGCGGTGGAACCATTGCCTTTCCCACGCCGCAGAGGAAAACACCGACGTCCAGAACCGTCACCCCCCTACGGGCACTTGTCGTATTCGGCGCGCGCATGTGAAAAACCCGCTCCGTTCAGGCCGTTCACCGCGCTGCACCAGGCGTCCGGTCGCCGGACACGGCCTGCTTCGGCCGTCCTGGCCGTCGGCCAGGCGCCCTCCGGTACCGGCCGGGCGACCGCACAAGGCCGTGGAAATGGAGAGTTCACGGATGGCAAACGAAAAGGTCGATACCGGTAGGCCGGACAGGGAAGCCGGTCATCCCGATACGTGGCGCATCGCGGAACTGGAACGCGAGATCCAGGAGCTTCGCCGTACCAACGAGGCACTGCGCGTGTACGTGGCCAGAGAACTCGAACTCGATCCCGAAATCCCGGCAGCCGGACACGTGATCGCGGAACTCTTCGCGACGGATGGTGTCGTACAGGGCATCACGAACGGCGGTGGAAGCACCGCGGCCGCGCCGCCCGGGCGAGCGGAGGACGTCCGGTGGGCCACGGAGCGGGCGGCGCAGAACCCCGCACCGCCGCGCCCGCTGGTCGAGTTCCGCGCGCTGGGCCCGATCGAGGCCGCCGTCGGGGGCCGCCTCGTCGACCTGGGAGCGCCCAAGCAGCGCGCGTTGCTGGCGCTGCTGGTCAGCAAGGTGGGCCAGCCGGTGACCGTCGACGTGATCGTCGAGGAGCTCTGGACCGGGAACCCGCCACCGTCGGCGATCGCCTCCCTCCAGGCGTACGTCGCCAACCTGCGGCGCGTACTCGAACCCGGTCGCGCGCCCCGGACCCCGCCGACGGTGCTGCGCACCTATGGACGTGGCTACCTGCTCAACAGCCGGGTCGTCGAGGTCGACGTGCAGCGCTTCGGCGAGCGGGCCGTCGCCGGCTGGCAGGCGCTGGAGCGGGGTGACGCGCAGTCCGCGGTCCACGCGTTCGACGTGGCGCTGGCGCTGTGGCGCGGACAGGCGTACGCCGAGGTGGCCGACACTCCGTATGTGGGGCCGGACGTGGCGCGGCTGGACGAGCTGCGGCTGTCGGCGGTCGAGGGTCGCTGCGCGGCCCTGCTCGCGGCCGGTGCCCACGAGGTCGCGGTGGCCGAACTGGAGGCCTTCGTGCAGGCTCATCCCCTGCGTGAGTACGGGTGCGAGCTGCTGAGCCTGGCCCTGTACCGGGCGGGTCGTCAGGTCGACGCGCTGGCGGTGCTGCGCACCAACCAGCGGCGGCTGGCGGAGGAGTTGGGGATCGATCCGCGGCCGGCGCTGCAAGTGCTGGAGCAGCAGATACTCAACCAGGCACCGTGCCTGGACTGGCGGCCGCACCCCAGGGCGGTCGCGGAGCCGGCCTGGCCTTCCGGGCGGTGCGGATCGGCGCCGCCCGCGCCCGTCCGGCCGTCGCCGGCCGCCACGGCACGGTCCTTGGCCGCGGGGCGGCTTCGTTCGGTCGCGCTGGCCGGCAGCGTTCCCGGTGGCGGCTGACCTCCGCCCCTGCCTGCCCACCCGCACAGCAGCCCGCGGGCCACAGCGCGGTGCCCCCCTCGGCACGCCGAGGGGGGCACACCTGCGCGGCTTCACCGTGCCGGGGGACGGTCACGCGTCCCGGGCCGGGCGGGGCGGAGAGCCCGCCAGCGGCGAGGAGTCCTCGTACCGGACCTCGTAGACGCGCTCGGTGAACTTCCAGCCCTCGTCGGTGCGCTGGTACCGGTCGTGGTAGATGGCGTAGTTCTGGCCCCCGCGGCCGTCGAGGCCACGCCCGACCTCGGAGATGTAGGTGCGGCCCGATGCGGTGTCGCCGCCGAGCTGGATCAGGCCCGGGTGGGTGTTCTGCACGAGGAAGTCCACCAGGTCCGGCACCCGCCTGCCCCAGGCGCGGATCGCCTCCCGGCCTTCGAGTTCGACGGGGATGTTGGGCATCCGCCACACGCCGTCCGGGGTGAACAGCGAAGCCACACGGTCGTAGTCACGCATCATCACCGCGTCGGTGAACTCGCCGCGCAGCGCCTCGATCTCGACGCGGTCCACGACGGCTTGAAGGTCACTCATCGCTTTCTTCCTTCTCATCGCCTTGCACTCGGAGCACGGACGAACGGCACCGCCCACGGGACGCCCGGTGGCCGGACGGTGTGTTCGCCTCGTCCGTTACGACAGGGCGGCCGTGCGGAATGTGACACGGCCCCTCGCGTCGCAGGTCGGAAGGCACGGCGGTGACCTGTCAAGCCGACGCCGACCCGCGCCATAGTGCGGCTCAACCACCGCGACCGATGCTGGGGGACGCAGCATCGGCCGAAGAGCGTCGTCGTGGTGGCGTCGACCGTCGTATCCCGGGACGACAGACACATCGGTTGAACCGTTTCCCCGGCCCGCCCGCCGGCATCCAGGGTCCTTCGTGATCGCCTGACGCCCTGTATGTGGGCCGGCCCTCACCTTATGGAAGGCCGAATATGGAGGTTACCGAGGTTCCGGTCCTGATCGTGGGGGGCGGCGGCTGCGGCCTGTCCGCCTCCCTCTTCCTGTCGGACCACGGTGTGGGCCACGTGCTCGTGGAGCGGCACGCGGCCACGTCGATTCTCCCGAAGGCGCACTACATCAATCAGCGCACGATGGAGATCTTCCGCCAGCACGGCCTGTACGACACCGTGGTCGAACGCGCGGCGACCCCCGGGCAGTACGGCCGGGTGCGCTGGCAGACCACCCTCGCCGGCGACGGGCCGTTGGACCGGCGGGTGATCCATGAGATGGACGCCTTCGGCGGTGGCGCGACGACGGAGGTCTACGCGGCCGACGGCCCCGTGCTGCCGATCAAGCTGCCGCAGCTCAGGCTGGAGCCGATCCTGCGCAGGCAGGCCGAGGAGCGCAATCCAGGCCGGGTGCTCTTCTCCCACGAACTGGTCTCCTTCGCCGATGAGGGCGACCGGGTCGTCGCCGAGATCCGCGACCGCGACAGCGGCGAGGTGACCCGGATCGCCGCGCAGTACGTCATCGCCGCCGACGGCGGCCGTACGCTCGGCCCCCGGCTCGGCGTGCAGATGCAGGGCGTGACCAAGATGGCCGAGGTCACCACCGCGTACTTCACCGCGGACCTGTCCGCGTGGTGGCACGACGGCACCCTCATCACCTGGTTCATGAACCCCTACCGGCCCGATCTGAACAGCGCCCTGCTGGAGATGGGGCCGACCTGGGGCAGGCAATGCGAGGAATGGGGACTCACCTTCGCCCTGGGCGACGTGGACCGCTCCGACGACGCGGCGATCGCCGACCGGATGCGCGAGGTGCTGGGCCTGCCCGACCTCGACCTCACGGTGCACAAGGTGTCGCACTGGATGGTCGAGGGCGTGCTCGCCGACCGCTACCGGGCCGGCCGGGTGCTCATCGTCGGTGACGCCGCCCACCGCCAGCCGCCCACCACCGGGCTCGGCCTGAACGGCGGCATCCAGGACGTGCACAACCTCGCCTGGAAGCTGGCCGCGGTGGTCGCCGGCCGCGCCGACGACAGCCTGCTCGACACCTACGAGGCCGAGCGGCGGCCGATCGGCCGGCGCAACGTCGAATGGGGCCTGGCCAGTTGGTTCCACCACCGGACCATGACGGAGGCCGCGCTCGGGCTCGGCCCGCATGTCCCGCCGCAGCGCCGCCCGTCCGCGTTCACCCAGTACTTCGAGACGTCCGCGGTCGGCGAGGTCACCCGCGCCAGGGCGGCGGAGATCTTCGGCACCCACCGCGCCGAGTGCCAGGCACACGACCTGGAGATCGGCTTCGCCTACGAGCAGGGGGCACTCGTCCCCGACGGGACCGAGCCGCCGCACCGCTCGCCCATGGGCGACGTCCACCACCCCACCACCCGCCCCGGGCACCGGCTGCCGCACGCCTGGATCGAGCGGGACGGCCGACGCCTGTCCACCCACGATCTGGTCGGGTCGTCGAACGGCTTCGCCCTGATCACCGGCCCTGTGGGCACCCCGTGGGCCGAGGCGGCCGAGGAGGTCGCCGCGAAGTTCTCGGTCCCCATCACCGTGGCCCGGATCGGGCCCGGCGCGGAGTACGCCGACGGTGGCTGGGCGGACGTACGGGAGATCGCCGACGACGGCGCCGTCCTGGTCCGCCCGGACAACCACGTGGCGTGGCGCTCCATGGGAGCCGCCGAGAACCCGGCAGGCGTGCTGGCCCAGGTCATGTCCGAGGTCCTGGAGCAGGGGGCCGCGGACAAGCCCTAGCCGACGGGTCGCGTCGCCACGGCGGCGGGGCCCGTCACATCCGGCTGCTGCGGCCTGTCATAGAGGTGAAGCAGCTTGAGCCCGACCGAGTACCTAGGAGACAGCTCATGTCCACACCCAGCGCCGTGCCTGCGGCAGCCGTGCCCATGGCAAAAGATTCACGGCGGTGGATCGTCCTCGCCGTCATCTGCGTCGCCTACCTCATGCTGACGCTCGACAACACGGTGATGAACCTGGCGTTGCCGTCGGCGCAGAAGGCGCTGCACTTCTCGGACACCGACAAGCAGTGGGTCGTGACGGCGTACGCGCTGTGCTACGGCAGCCTGCTGCTGTTCTGCGGCCGGCTGGCCGACCTGATCGGGCGCAAGGAGACGTTCATCGTCGGCCTGGTCGGATTCGCGGCCGCCTCCGCCGTCGGCGGTGCCGCGGGCAGCTTCGGCATGCTGGTGGCCGCCCGCGCCTGCCAGGGTGTCTTCGCCGCGCTGCTGGCGCCCACCACTCTGTCGCTGCTGGCCACCACGTTCACCGACCCCAAGGAGCGCGGCAAGGCGTTCGGCGCCTTCAGCGCGGTCGCGGCCAGCGGCGGCGGCCTGGGCCTGCTGATCGGCGGCGCACTGACCTCCGCCCTCAACTGGCGCTGGTGCATGTACGTCAACCTGGTCTTCGCCGCCTTCGCGCTGATCGTCGGCTCCCCGCTGCTGACCCGGCAGCCGCGCACGGGCGCCCGGATGGACGTCCCCGGCGTGCTCCTGGTGTCCGGCGGCATGTTCGGCCTGGTCTACGGCTTCTCCAACGCGGGAACGCACAGCTGGCACACCACCTCCACCTGGAGCTTCCTCGCAGTCGGTGGTGTGCTGGTGATCCTCTTCGCCCTCTGGCAGCGCCGCGCCCAGAACCCGCTGCTGCCCCTGCGGGTCGTGCTCGACCGCAACCGCGCCGGCGCCTACATCACCAGTGCCGTCGTCGGCGCCGGCATGTTCGGCGTGCTTCTCTTCCTCATCTACTACATGCAGACCGACCTGGGCTACTCGGCGTTCAAGTCGGGTGTCGCCCTGCTGCCGATGGTGGCCGTCATCGCCGTGATGAGCAACGTGGGCAACATCCGGCTGATGCCGAAGGTCGGCCCGAAGCCGCTGATCCCGCTCGGCATGCTGTGCAACGCCGGCGGCATGGCCTGGCTGACCCGGATCCAGCCGGACTCCCACTACGCCTCGACGATCCTCGGACCGATCATGGTGATCGGCGTCGGCATGGGCTTGGTCTTCTCCGGCGCCCTGAGCACCGGCACCTCCGGGGTGCAGCCGCAGGACGCGGGTATCGCTTCGGCGACCATCAACGCCGGCCAGCAGCTCGGCGGCGCCATCGGCACCGCGCTGCTCAACACGATCGCGGCCAGCGCCGCCACCGGCTACCTGAACAGCCACGCCCACGGCAAGCCGGGTCCGGGGCTGTTCCAGCAGGCCGTGATCCACGGCTACCACAATGTGTTCTGGGTGTGCGCGGCCATCTTCGCGGGCGGCGCCGTCATCAGCGGTCTGCTGCTGCGCAAAGGCCCGCTGCCGGTGCCCGGCGCACCCGCCACCAGGCCGGCCGCCGAACCGGAAGTGGCGCACTCCTGACGCACGAATTGAACAATCCATGCGAGAGGGCCGGGTAACCCGGCCCTCTTCCTTTTCCCGTCAACCTCGCCCCGGGCACTCCCGGGTCACGGACGAGGCTGACTGTATCGGGCCTCCAGCACTCTTCTGTACGTTCGTGTGGAAGCACTTGAAGGTATAGGTGTGCATCGAGGGATGGGATACATGGCATCTCTCTTCGCCGGATGAAACCAACGGCCGTCGTCATCTCACGCATTAACGCCGCAGGAGATTCCATGCAGGTTCGGTCGTGTCCCAGAAATCACGCGCACAAGGGCTGCACCGCCGGCGATTCCGTCCTGTGCGACGTGTGCATCAGCCAGGTGGCGCGCAACCTGCGCACGCTGCCTGCCCTCCACCAGGAGTGCCTGCACCACGCATCGCCGACATCCAGGCGGAGCAACCCCACGAAGGTCTCGGGCAGCCGGACGCGGGACCATCTGAACGTCTCGGTGCTCGACGCCCGATACAACATTCTCGCCACGCTCGAATCCTGGGCCGAGGTCGTCTCGGAAGAACTCGACGTCGCCGTTCCGGCCCGCTCCGTCCCGCATCTGACACGCTTTCTGACGCACCATCTGAAATGGCTGGCGTCCCAGCCTCCGGCCGTCGATTTCGCGGACGAGATGGAGAGTCTGGCCGCCGAACTGCGCGGCACGATAGACCCGGAGTCCAACGATCTCCGAACTGCGATCCGGAAATGCGTCGTGGACAACTGCAGTGGAACGATCAGCACATCACTGACGAACAGCGGAAGGATGCCGCGGGGCAGCATCGAATGCTCCGCCGGACACTCCTGGGAAATGCATGAGTGGCTGAATCTGAGGCACCTCATGGAACAGCAGCGAAAGGGGGTCATGGCATGACCAAGCCGCCACGTCACCGGCTCGTCCCGACCAATGTGGCCGCACTGGCCGTGGGGGTGTCCGAAGCGACCATTCGCAAGTGGGTGAGCCGGGGGAAGATCACGCGCTACGGGGCGCCGAACTGCCGCTCCGAGTTCGACATCGACGAACTCACGCGGATCGCCCTCCAGCGTCGCCCCTGCCCACCGCGACACCCTCACTGACCAGTTCCTGAGCAGTCGACCGGACTATGCGATCCCACCGCAGCAACGAGAAGGGAAGCTGAGCGTTGACTCCACCGACCTCTGTGGAGGGGGTGTCGGGGCACCACCGGACTCGCTCCGTCGGCATCGGTCGCGCCCATGCGAAGGCCATTCTGCTGGGAGAGCACGCGGTCGTGTACGGGGCTCCCGCGCTGGCCGTGCCGATTCCCCAGCTCTCCGCCACGGCGAGCGCCGGCTGGTCCCACGGTCCCACGGACACCTCCGGCGGCGAGGGCAACCTGTCCTTCACCATGACCGGTTCGGTGTCGCGAGCGATGGTGACACAGGTCTCCGGCGGGCTGCGCCGGCTGACCGCCGCCTTCCAGGCGCGTACGGGCGTGACGGACCACGCGCACCTCGACGTGATCGTCGACGGCACCATCCCGCCGGGCCGCGGGCTCGGCTCCAGCGCCGCCACCTCGCGGGCCATCGTCCTCGCCCTGGCCGATCTCCACGACCGTGAACTGACCGGCTCCACCACGTTCGAGCTGGTGCAGACCGCGGAGAACGTGGCGCACGGCCGGGCCAGCGGGGTCGACGCCATGGCCGTCGGCGCGGCGGCGCCGCTGCGGTTCCAGGCGGGCCAGGCCCACGAACTGAGCGTCGGCTGCGACACGTTGCTCGTCGTCGCCGACAGCGGCACCCACGGCAGCACCAAGGAAGCGGTCGAGCTGCTGCGCGCGGGATTCCGGCGGGACGGCACACGGGAGAGCTTCCTGCACCGCGCCCGCGTGCTGGTCGACACGGCCGCCCTGGCCCTGGCTGAGGGCCGGCCGCTGGAGGTGGGCGCGCAGTTGACGCACTATCACGAGCTGCTGGCAACGGCCGGGCTCAGCACCGACGGGATCGATGCCCTGGTCGAGGCCGCGCTGGACGCGGGCGCGCTCGGCGCGAAGATCACCGGCGGCGGCCTGGGCGGCTGCGTGATCGCGCTGGCCCGGCCGGAACATACCAGGAACGTCACCGTCCGACTCCACGAAGCCGGCGCCGTGCAGACGTGGGTCGTACCCCTGAGGAGGCACGCCGACCATGTCTGAGCAGCTCATCACCCTGATCGACCTGGCTGAGCCCGGCGAGCGGCGGGGCACCCCGGGCCGCGCCACCGCCGTGGCACACCCGAACATCGCGCTGATCAAGTACTGGGGCAAGCGCGACGAGAAGCTCGTCCTGCCCCGCACCGACAGCCTGTCGATGACCCTGGACATCTTCCCCACGACCACCACCGTCCGCCTCGCCCCCAGAGCCGGACAGGACACGGTGACCTTCAACGGCAGGCCCGCGACCGGCGAGGCGCTGCGCCGTATCGTCGCCTTCCTGGACCTGGTCCGGGACCGGGCGGGGGCCGCTGAGCGGGCGGTCGTGGACACCGAGAACACCGTGCCGACCGGGGCGGGCCTGGCGTCCTCCGCGAGCGGGTTCGCCGCGCTGGCGGCCGCTGCCGCCGCCGCGTACGGGCTCGGTCTGGATGCCACCGCGCTGTCCCGGCTGGCCCGGCGCGGCTCCGGATCCGCCTCGCGGTCGGTGTTCGGTGGCTTCGCCGTCTGGCACGCCGGGAGCGGTACGCCCGAGGAGGCCGACCTCGGCTCCTACGCCGAGCCGGTGCCCGCGGCCGGCCTCGATCTCGATCCCGCCCTCGTCATCGCCGTGGTCGACGCCGGGCCCAAGGCCGTCTCCAGCCGGGAGGCCATGCGCCGCACCGTCGACACCTCGCCGCTGTTCGAGCCGTGGGCCGTCTCCAGCAAGGACGACCTGACGCAGATGCGCGCCGCGCTGCTGGCCGGTGACCTCGAAGCGGTCGGGGAGATCGCGGAGCGCAACGCCCTCGGCATGCACGCGACCATGCTCGCCGCCCGCCCCGCCGTGCGCTACCTGGCCCCCGCCACCCTCCGCGTCCTCGACAGCGTGCAGCAGCTGCGCCGCGACGGTCTCCTGGCCTACGTCACCATGGACGCCGGCCCCAACGTCAAGGTGCTGTGCCGCAGGGTGGACGTCGAGCGGGTGGCCGCGGTCGTCCGCGGCGCCGCCGCCGGCGGTGCCGTACACATCGCCCGCCCGGGACCGGGCACCCGCCTGCTGAACGTGGACGGACGATGACCGGCGGGCGGGCGGTCGTCCGGAGCGCTCCGGGCAAGCTGTTCATCGCGGGCGAGTACGCGGTGGTGGAGCCCGGCACCCCGGCGATCGTCGTGGCCGTGGACCGGGAGGTCACGGTCACCGTGCGCGCCCCGGCCGGGCCCGGTGTCGTGATCACCTCCGATCTCGTCGACCGGCCGATGCGCTGGCAGTGGCGGGACGGCCGGCTGGAGGTGTCCCCCGGGCAGGACGAGGAGCGGGTGCGCGGCGCGGCGGCCCATGTGGTGGCGGCCATCGAGACGGTGGCCGCTCTGCTGGCCGAACACGGCCTGCCCGCACCGGAGTTGAGTGTCTCGGTCAGCAGCGACCTGCACGACGGGGGCAGGAAGTTCGGGCTGGGTTCCAGTGGCGCCGTGACCGTGGCGACCGTCGCGGCCGTGGCGGACCACTGCGGCCTCGGCCTGTCGCGTGCCGACCGGTTCCGGCTGGCGCTGCTCGCCACGGCCCGGATCGACCCCAAGGGCTCCGGCGGTGATCTCGCCGCCAGCACCTGGGGCGGCTGGATCGCCTACCAGGCCCCCGACCGCGCCTTCGTGCTCGACCTGGCGCGGCGCCGGGGCGTCGGGGAAGCGCTGCGCGCCCCCTGGCCGGGGCTCGACGTGCGCCCGCTGCCAGCGCCGCGGGCCTTGCGTCTGGAGGTCGGCTGGACCGGCCGTCCGGCCTCCACCACCTCACTCGTCGGCGACCTGCACCGGCGCACCTGGCGGGGCAGCGCCTCGCACCGCGACTTCGTCAAGACCAGCACCGACTTCGTGACCGCCGCGATCGACGCGCTGGAGAGCGGCGACGACAAGGCACTGCTGCACCAGATCCGGCGCGCCCGGCAGGAGCTGGCCCGCCTGGACGCCGACGCTGGGCTCGGCATCTTCACCCCCGAGCTGACAGCGCTGTGCGCGGCGGCCGAGGCCGTCGGCGGCGCGGCCAAGCCGTCGGGGGCGGGCGGCGGCGACTGCGGCATCGCCCTGCTGGACGCCACGGCCGAGCACGACATCGCGCACGTACGGAAACGGTGGGCCGCGAGCGGAGTGCAGCCCCTGTCCGTCGGTCCCACCCCGGAAAGGAACGAGGAATGACCAGCGCTCAACGCAAGGACGACCACGTCCGCCTGGCCATGGAGCAGCACCGTGCGCACAGCGGCCTCAACCAGTTCGACGAGGTGTCGTTCGTGCACCACGCCTTGGCGGGCATCGACCGGCCGGACGTCTCGCTGGCCACGTCCTTCGGCGGCATCGAGTGGCAGGCCCCGCTCTACATCAACGCCATGACCGGCGGCAGCGCCAAGACCGGTGAGATCAACCGGGACCTGGCCACCGCCGCCCGCGAGAGCGGCGTCGCCATCGCCTCGGGCTCCATGAACGCCTACCTCAAGGACCCGTCGTGCGCGCACACGTTCAGCGTGCTGCGCACCCACAACCCCGACGGGTTCGTCATGGCCAACATCAACGCGACGACCTCGGTCGACAACGCCCGGCGCGCCGTCGACCTGCTGCGGGCCGACGCCCTGCAGATCCACGTCAACACGGCCCAGGAAACCCCCATGCCGGAGGGCGACCGGTCGTTCTCGTCATGGGTCGGGCAGATCGAGCAGATCGCGGCCGGCGTCGACGTCCCCGTGATCGTCAAGGAGGTCGGCAACGGCCTGAGCCGGCAGACCGTCCTGCTGCTGCAGAACCTGGGCGTGCGGGTGGCCGACCTCGCCGGGCGGGGCGGCACCGACTTCGCCCGCATCGAGAACGGGCGCCGGGAGCTGGCCGACTACGCGTTCCTGCACGGCTGGGGCCAGTCCACCGCGGCCTGCCTGCTGGACACCCAGGACGTGGCCCTGCCGGTGCTCGCCTCCGGCGGCGTACGCAACCCCCTCGACGTGGCCCGCAGCCTGGCGCTCGGCGCCCGTGCCGTCGGCGTGTCGGGCGGGTTCCTGCGCACGCTCATGGACGACGGGGTCTCGGCGCTCGTCGCGCAGATCACGACGTGGCTCGACCAGCTGGCGGCCCTCCAGACCATGCTCGGCGCCCGCACCCCGGCTGACCTCACCCGCTGCGACGTACTCATCCACGGCTCCCTGCGCGACTTCTGCGCCGACCGGGGCATCGACACGAGCCGCCTCGCCCAGCGCTCGGCCTCCACGCACTCCCTCGCATCCATCGACACCCTCCACGACCTGACGGGAAGCACACGATGACCGACACCCACGCGATCGCCGGCGTCCCGATGCAGTGGGTCGGGCCGCTCCGTATCTCCGGCAACGTCGCCACCACCGAGACCCATGTGCCGCTGGCCACCTACGAGTCGCCGCTGTGGCCGTCGGTGGGCCGGGGCGCGAAGGTGTCCCGGCTGGCCGAGAAGGGCATCGTCGCGACCCTCGTGGACGAGCGGATGACCCGCTCGGTGCTGGTCGAGGCGACCGACGCGCAGACCGCGCTGACGGCCGCCCGCACCATCGAGGCCCGCAAGGGCGAGCTGCAGGAGGTCGTCCGCACCTGCAGCCGCTTCGCCGAGCTGATCGAGATCCGGCACGAGATCAACGCCAACCTGCTGTTCCTCCGCTTCGAGTTCCGCACCGGCGACGCCTCCGGCCACAACATGGCCACCCTCGCCTCCGACGTGCTCCTGAAGCACCTGCTGCAGACGGTCCCGGGCATCTCCTACGCGTCGATCTCCGGCAACTACTGCACGGACAAGAAGGCCACCGCGATCAACGGCATCCTCGGCCGCGGCAAGAACGTGGTCACCGAGCTGCTCGTCCCGCGTGACGTGGTCCACGACGTCCTGCACACCACGGCCGCGAAGATCGTCGAGCTGAACATCCGCAAGAACATGCTCGGCACCCTGCTCGCCGGCGGCATCCGCTCGGCCAACGCCCACTTCGCGAACATGCTGCTCGGCTTCTACCTGGCGACCGGCCAGGACGCGGCCAACATCGTGGAGGGCTCCCAGGGCGTCGTCATGGCCGAGGACCGCGACGGCGACCTGTACTTCGCCTGCACGCTGCCCAACCTGATCGTGGGCACGGTGGGCAACGGCAAGGGCCTGGCCTTCGTGGAGACGAACCTGACCCGGCTCGGCTGCCGGGCCGACCGCGCGCCCGGCGAGAACGCCCGGCGCCTCGCCGTCCTCGCCGCGGCGACGGTGCTGTGCGGCGAACTCTCGCTGCTCGCGGCACAGACGAACCCGGGTGAGCTGATGCGGGCTCACGTCCAGCTGGAACGCGACAACAAGACCGTAGAGGTTGGTGTTTGAGGCATGTCCCTGTCCATCGGAATCCACGATCTGTCGTTCGCGACGGGCGAGTACGTCCTGGAGCACACCACGCTCGCCGCCCACAACGGCACCGACATCGGCAAGTACCACGTGGGCATCGGCCAGGAGTCGATGAGCGTGCCCGCCGCCGACGAGGACATCGTGACCATGGCCGCGTCCGCCGCCGCGCCCATCATCGCCCGGCACGGCGGGGACCGGATACGGACGGTCGTCTTCGCGACCGAGTCGTCCATCGACCAGTCGAAGGCGGCCGGTGTGTACGTCCACTCCCTGCTCGGCCTGCCGTCGGCGTGCCGGGTCGTGGAGTTGAAGCAGGCCTGCTACGGCGCGACGGCGGCCCTGCAGTTCGCCATCGGCCTGGTGCGGCGCGACCCCGCGCAGCAGGTCCTGGTGATCGCGTCCGACGTCTCCAAGTACGAGCTGGACAGCCCGGGCGAGTCGACGCAGGGCGCCGCCGCGGTGGCCATGCTGGTCGGCGTGGACCCGGCCCTCGTACGCATCGAGGACCCGTCGGGCCTGTTCACCGCCGACGTCATGGACTTCTGGCGGCCCAACTACCGCGCCGCCGCGCTCGTGGACGGCCAGGAGTCCATCAACGCCTATCTCCAGGCGGCCGAGGGCACCTGGAAGGACTACACGGAGCAGGGCGGCCGCTCGCTGGAGGAGTTCGCCGCGTTCTGCTACCACCAGCCGTTCACGAAGATGGCCACCAAGGCCCACCGCCACCTGCTGAACTACTGCGGCAAGGACACCGACAACGACGCCGTCGCCGCCGCCATCGGTCTGACCACGGCCTACAACCGGGTGATCGGCAACAGCTACACCGCGTCGGTGTACCTGGGCCTGGCCGCGCTGCTCGACCAGGCCGACGACCTGACCGGCCGCTCCATCGCCTTCCTCAGCTACGGCTCCGGCAGCGTCGCCGAGTTCTTCGCCGGCACCCTGGTCGCCGGCTACCGCGCCCACCTGCGCACCGAGCAGAACCACACGGCGATCGCCCGGCGCACGCCCGTCAGCTACGCCGAGTACCGCGAGCTGCACGAGTACTCCCTGCCGACCGACGGCGGCGACCACGCCACCCCGGCCCAGACCACCGGCCCCTTCCGGCTCGCCGGGATCAGCGGCCACAAGCGCATCTACGAAACGCGCTAGATGGCACCGCCCCGGCCCCGGTGCGCGGGCAGTCCGTGGAGGCTGCCCGCGCACAGGTCCGTCCGTGCATTCCACTGCAAGGTCCCAGACGAGGGGAGGGCAGCCGCATGACCGACGTCAGGATCCTCGGTACGGGCGCCTATCTGCCGGAACGAGTTGTCTCCAACGACGAGGTCGCCGCGCCGGCCGGGGTCGACGACGCCTGGATCGTCGGCAAGACGGAGATCCGCGCGCGGCGCTGGGCCGCCGCCGACCAGGCCACCTCCGACCTGGCCACGGCGGCCGGGCGGGCCGCGCTCGAAGCGGCCGGCATCACCGCGGCCCAGCTGTCGGTCATCGTGGTCGCCACCTCCACCCCGGACCGCCCCCAGCCGCCCACCGCCGCGTACG
Organism: Streptomyces sp. CoH27; assembly: GCF_020181035.1. GTDB lineage: Bacteria > Actinomycetota > Actinomycetes > Streptomycetales > Streptomycetaceae > Streptomyces > Streptomyces camelliae. The sequence continues at coordinate 35,828 of NZ_JAIQYY010000037.1, read as the reverse complement.
TCCAGGGCGATCTGGGCGCGATCGACGCGGCGGCGTTCGACGTCAACGCGGTGTGCTCCGGCGAGGTGTTCGCGCTGTCCGCCGCCGAGGGCGTCCTCGCGCGCCGGGGCGGCCACGCCCTGGTCATCGGCGCGGACCTGTACTCACGCATCCTGAACCCGGCCGACCGCAGGACGGTCGTCCTGTTCGGCGACGGCGCCGGCGCCATGGTCCTGGGCCCGGCCGCTCACGGTCCCCGCATCCGCCACCTGTCCCTGCACACGTTCGGCGAGTTCTCCGGCCTGATCGAGGTACCCGGCGGCGGCAGCCGGCTCCCCCTGGACGAGCAGGCCCTGGCTGCGGGACAGCAGTACTTCACGATGGACGGCCGAGGCGTACGCCGCTTCGTGGCGGACCATGTGCCGCAGCTGGTCAAGCAGTTCCTGCACGAGGCCGGCGTCGCCCCCGACGACATCCGCCACTTCATCCCGCACCAGGCCAACGGCGTCATGCTGGACTCCCTCTTCGAGGAACTGGCCCTGCCGAACGCCACCATGCACTGGACCCTCCAGGAGTACGCCAACACCGGCGCCGCCTCCATCCCGATCACCCTGGACTCGGCCCGCCGCATGGGCACCCTCCAGCCGGGCGAACTGGTCCTGCTGGCCGGGTTCGGAGGGGGGATGGCGGCGGGGTTGGCGTTGGTCGAGTGGTGAGAGGGCCGGTGGCCGGTCGGCGGCGGGGCGAGCTATTGCGGGGCCCGAGGCTTCCGGTGTCTGCCGGTCCCAGGGCCGAGCTTCGGCGCCGGCCCCGAGACAGGGGTGACCTCGGTGTCGGGGAACAGAACGCGCCTCGCCTCCGCAAGGCTCGCTGCGAAACCGTAGGGCTCCCACATGTGTCCGTTCCATCGCTGGATCGCCCGTGGCGCATCAGGGTTCAGATGTGATCCCTGCGGACTGCCACCCGTGACGAGAGGCACGGCGCGGAGCCGTCCGATCTTCGCGTCACGGCGCTCGGCCCACTGCGACAGCGGTTCGTCGTCCATCGTGCTTCCTACGAGCTGGGGGGGGGCGGCTTCCTCGGAGGGTAGCGGTTCAGGCGAGCCGATGCTCCCAGCGCAGCAACGGGCTGCTGTCGATCCAGTACAGGTGCGATCTGTCGGTGACGCGGAGCCGCACAGCCTCGATACCTGGACTGCCGTTGTCCTGCCAGGCGACGAGGGCGCGCTCGATGTCGTCCCAGAGGGCCACGGGGCCGCCCTGGCGGACGGTCCAGCTCTCGCCGTCGGCGATGAACTCGGCGAACGACTCCCGCTCAGTGTCGAAGAGGTACCGCAACGGTGCGCCGTCGCTGCGGGTGGCGCGAACGAATTGCGCTCCCGGTGCGGCGAGCTGTGCGAGGAAGGCGGGCATCCACTCCTCCAAGACGAGAGGAGACACCAGCGCGGGCCGGTCACTGTCCGCGTAGGCAGTGCGCGCGGAGAGGTCGCCGGCCAGGGGTGTCACCGCCTGGGCCCGCGCCTGCATGAAGGAGGAGCGTCCGATGATCGCGCCCTCGGCGGTACCGTCATCGCCGACAGTGACCTTCGCGAGGCCGGTTCCCCACGGCCAGGAGCCGACCGTGCTGAGGACGATGCCACCGGGCCTCGTCTGCCGGACCCATGTGTACGGGATGCGGCGGACCGCGCAGGTGACGATGACTCTGTCGTACGGCGCCCGGTGCGGATGGCCGAGAAGCCCGTCGCCCGTCACCGTCCACGTCGAGTAGCCGACGGTTTCCAGGGCGGCATCGGCGCGTCCCGCCACCTGCGGGTCGACTTCGACGGTGGTGACGTTGTCCGCACCGAGGTAGTGGCACATCAGGGCCGTGGAATAGCCGGTGCCTGTGCCGATCTCCAGGACGCGAAGTCCCGCCGTGAGACCCAGAGTCTCGATCATGGTGACGACAGTCGTCGGGTCGGTCGAGGACGACGTGGGCACGCCCTCGACGGGTTCGCCGGTCTGGTCGGCGGTGAGGTGGCCGTCGAGCTGGGTGGTGAGGGTTTCGACGCTGTAGGCGATCTTCAGCCACTCGTCCGGGTCGGCGCCGAGAGCGGTGACGGGCCGCCAGGTCCGCCCCTCATCGAGGAAGACCCCGGGATGGAGGAACTGCTCGCGCGGCACGGTCTCAACGGCACCGCGCAGCCAGCGGGACTTCAGAACGCCCTTGCTCGTGAGCAGCGCGGCCATGCGGCGCCGCTCGGATGCCGAGTCGGTCATCGGCTGTCTCCTCGCATGAGTAGGTCGGCGAAGGCCGCGGACATCGGGAGGCCGGTCTCCGTCTCCAGCCACCCCCACTGCCCGTTGGGATTCAACTCCAGCCACCAGTAGTCCCCCGCCCGGTCCACCGCGAGGTCGAAGCTTCCTGATACCAGCTCCAGAAGGTCCAAGTAGGCGTGCAGGGCTTTGTCCACCCGGTCGGGGAGGTGCTCGACGGTGTAGGCCAACGCACTGTAGTCCTTGCGCCAGTCCAGCAGTTCGGAGTCGATGCGTACGGCGAACGTGTGCCTGCCCACGATCAGGACGCGGAGGTCAGCGACCTTGTCCACGCGGGCCTGAAACAGGTGCGGGGTGACACGAACACTGTTGTCGACCTCGTCTGCGGTGACCGGATCAGCCCAACCGGTCATCGGCACGCCCTCACGCATGTACCGGGTCCATCGCAGCGTCTTGAAGATCGCATCTCCCTGAGTGTGGATGAACTCGCGTGCCTCGGCCGGGTCGTTGGTGACGAGGGTGGGCGGGACAGTGAAGCCCAGCTGCTGGGCGAGGACAAGCTGAGCGGGTTTGTAGTCGGCCGCGGCGATGCGCAACGGATGGTTGACCCAGAGCGGGCCGTCCAAGGCGTAGAGCGTGCCCCCAAGCCCGTAACGGACCTGCGCCGCCGCGAACCGGGAGTCGTCCGGAGACAGATGAGGGAACGACGGCCACTCCGGGCGGCGCCAGTACACCGATCGGACGCGGGTCAGGTCGGCGGTTCTCGACGGGGTGCGCACCTGCCCGGTCACAGGGGCCGGGCAGGTGCCGAACCGAGCCGAGACCGTGAGGTCCTCGCCGATGTCGGCGGGGTTGAACCGGACCACCGGCACATCGCGCCGGTTGAGCTCGGTGATCACCATGTCGGCGGTGATGTCGTCCGCCTCGGTGGCCACCAGTACCGGCCTCTTCTCGGTCGTGGACATCAGTCCTGATTGCTGTCCTGGTCGTGACCCTGGTCGTTCCGGGAGTCCGAGTTCGTCGTCGTGGAGGTCTCGGTGCCGGAGCTGGTGCCGTGCTTGCCCATCTCGACCACCTGGCCGGCGCGGTCACGGAACACTCCGAGCTGCGTGGTGGGGTCGACGGCGACTGTGGCGTGGGGCCGGCGGATGATGGTCGGGTAGGGCGCGAGTCGGCTCGCCCCCCAAGGCCGGGTGAGGGTGGGGAGTACGCCGGAGGTGGTCATGAGACTCCTTGTGTTGAAAAGGGAGTGTGTGGGACACCGCCCGCGCCGGCAGGGTGCGGACGGCGATCTGGGGGCACCGCCTCAGAGGTGAGCGGCCTGGATGTTGTCGGCCGCAGTCGTCCACTCGACGCCGTTCTCGGGCCGGATGTGCGCGACCCGGACCGTACCGTGGCTGTGGAGCTCGTGCGTGACAGCGACGAGTACGCCCTCCCCGCGCGAGGCGACGTCGCGGACGTTCATGTTCAGGAGAGGGTGCTGCTCGTAGCCGTCGGGGCCGACCGGGTTCACGTCTTCGCCTCCTGCCAGGTCTCGCTGCGGCGCATGAACTTCTCCCAGCCGCTGGCCGCCCGTACCCGCAGAGCCCGGCTCGGCGCACCCGGTTGGGGCTCCAGGAGTGTGTACGTACGGCCGCTGGCGCCAGGGTTTCTGCGGGGCAGCGCGGAGGTTGTCACGCGGTCGCTCCTCTCTGGTGGGGCAATAGCCGGCCGCAGCTTGGACGGGACACGGCGCGGCCCGCTGCCTCGGGGAGTCGCCCGAAGGGTCCTTCGATCCGAGCAGCGTGTGACCAGTGAACAACGATCCGTTACCGTCTCCCAGAGCGGATCCCGCGCAGTGCCCAGGCGTTTTCCGGGCATCGGGTGTCGCGAGTGAGGAAGGCGCTCTTCGTGAGGGGGACCAATGGCGCCAAGGCGTAGGCGCTTTGCCGAACGGCGGGTGGCACAGGGCTACTCTCAGGAGGAATTCGCCGAAGCGCTCACGGTGGCCGCGTCCACCGTGATCCGCTGGGAGGGCGGCCATGCCACACCACGGCCGCACCAACGGCCCAAGATCGCCAGCCTTTTAGGCGTCACCCTCTTCGAGCTGGAAGGGCTCCTCGTCGAAGAATCACCAGTCGAAACGGCCGTGCCCCCTGACACCCCACCCCTCCTCCACGGTGAAGATGACGACATGAAGCGCCGCGATGTCCTGGGCCTCCTCGCCGTCACGGGCGCGCTGGTCACCCTGCCCGGTTCTGACGAGGCCCCCCGAGGACACACGGCGGCGACGCTCCTGGAGACGGGGGAAGAGCTGCACCGCAGCCTGTGGCAGGTCTTCACCCTCTCGGACTCCAAGCAGACCGTCTTCCCGGCGGTCTGCAAGCAGCTCGACGTCCTGACGAAAGGCCTGGCCGAAGCGCGCACCGCAGCGGACCGGGCCCGGCTGTGCACGATGACGGCCGACCTCTACCAGCTCGCCGGCGAACTCTTCTTCGACGTCAACCGGTACATCGACGCCGCCCAGTACTACACGCTGGCCGCCAACGCTGCTCATGCCGGTGGCGACTACGACCTCTGGGCCTGCGCCATGACCCGCCACGCCTACGTCGAGCTGTACGCGTGCCGCGCGCCCGCTGCCCAGCCCCTGCTGGCGGCAGCCTCCCAGATCGCCCGGTGGGGCGACAGCACACTGTCCACCCGCCACTGGGTCGCCGCCGTCCAGGCCCAGGCGTACGCGGCCATCGGTGACATCGACGCCTGCACCCGGGCCCTCGACGAAGCCGAGAAGGCGAGCTCCCTCGACGGCCACTCCAACAACGGCGGCTGGCTTCGTTTCGACGGCTCCCGCCTCCCCGAGGAACGAGGAGCCTGCTACCTCCAGCTCGGCCGCCCCGACCTCGCGGAAGACGCCCTCACCACAGCCCTCGCCCAACCTCTGTCGCTGCGCCGCCGCGCCGCCGTACTGAGCGACCTTGCCATCCTCGGGGTCCACCGGCGCGACGTCGACCAGGTCGTGCACTACGCGGAGATCGCGATCAGCCTGGCCGGCCGGTCGAACTCGGGATTCATCGGTAAGAAGCTGGACGGGCTTCGAGGGCGTCTTGCTCCGCTCATGTCCGATGGCCGAGTCTCGGATCTGGATCACCGAATCGCGGCGCTTTCGCGCACCGCATGACGAGAGGAACACGTGCATGAGTGACGGTCGGATCTTCCGCGAGGCGTGGATCGCCGGTGTGTCCAAGCACTACCCCGGTGAGCCGAAGCCCAGCTACGTCACGCCGTGGGACGAGACGCCCGAGTGGGAGCGCGAGGCCGCCGCCGCCGTGTACGGACAGGTGCGCGACTTCATCAAGATCAGCGAAGGGCACGCCACACGGCTCACCCGCGAGCAGAAGGGCCGCTTCGTCGCGATCTGCTGGACCGCCCAGATGTTCAAGCACTTCAAGGACCCGAAGCCCGGATACGTCGCCGACTGGGCCGACCTTCCGGCGTGGCAGCAGGAGACGGACTCGGACATCTTCGAGCGCATCGAGCGGACCGTCTGAACTCCGAGAACGACGAAGCCCCCGTCCGGACCGCTCCGACGCTGGGGCGCGTCGGAGTTGGGCACTTGCTGGGAGAGGCCTGCTACGGACGTGGGACGTCAGGAGCCGATGCGGGCGCGGCGAAACCACGGTGCATGGCGCAGCGTCTTGATGCCCAAGACCGGGAGAACGCATCCGAATGACGCCATCTCGGGCCTGTCTGAACGTATCGAGAGAGGCTGGTTCGACATGACACGCCGGAACCGTTCCCTGTACCGCGGTGCCGCTCTGGGGATGACCGCTGCCGCGGTGGCGCTGCTGACTGGCTGCACGCAGAACAGCAGCACTGCGCACAGCAACACTCCGAACGCAGCGCAAACGCCTTCTTCGTCGGCCGTGGCGTCCGCCGCGGTGGGTACGTCGGCCGGGCACACTGCCGTCGGCTCCTCGGCCAAGACCACCGGCTCCTCGGCCATGACCGGCGGCTCCTCGGCCATGACCGGCGGCTGCCGGTCGTTGCCGGCATCGCCCACCGTCAAGGCGAGCGTCACGGCGGCCTACCGCAGACAGGCTCAACCGCCCCTCACCCACATCGTCCCGGTCAAGGGCACGTTCTACTATGGCAGTTGTGACGGGACCTTCTACGCCGGAACCCGATTCCACCTCACTCTCGGCAGCACGGAGGCGGAGCAGGTCGCCCTGCAGGACGACGGAGCCGCGATGAAGTACTTCGTCGATCGCCCCGGCACTGGTTGGCGCTACGTGGCCAGCGACAGTTTCCCCGCCGGCCCTCGGGGCTGCGCCGCCATCACCCAGATCCCGGCCCGCCTCGCCGCCCTGTGGAACGACTGCCGGTCCACGCCAGGACAACCGTGACGGCCGGAGCCGCCGACACCATACCCCCGTGCTTGACCGACCCGCGGTCACACTCTCCTGCCCCGCGGTGTGAGAGCGGTGCAACGGGATGGGAACAGGGCAGTCGATTCTCGCCGCCCCGTTCCACCGCCCACCTGGCTGTCAGCGTCGGTTGCCTGCCCAGCGCGACGAGGACTCCTCGGCCAGGACCCGCTTACGTCGCGCCCACCGCTCGGTGTCGTGTTCCAGCCCGGCCGCGCACCGTGCCCTCAGATCACGCGAGGCGAGCTTGCCGAGCAGATCGCCGACCAGACGCAGCACCTTCTTGTCCTCGCCGGTCAGACCCTTGAGCCGGTCACGGCCAAGGGCCCTCCGAAGGGGCTGCCGCAGGAACGCACCGCGGCTTGCCCAGTGCTGGTCGGGCTCGTGGTCGGCGCGGGCGTGCCGGAGGCCGGCCGCTGGTCGGTGTGCCGTCATCGCGTTGTTCTCCCTCGGTCCGGCGGACGAGGGAGCAGCGTGCCCAGGACCCCCTTGTCCGCGGTCTGACGGCCGTCGGTAGTGCTCTGACCGCAAACGATCACAGGTGGTGTGACGGCTGGATGTCGGCAGCGGTGGATGTCGCGCAGGTCAGCTGAAGGTCGTGCCATGGTCTGTCAGTGGCCTGGTCTAGGGTCGCCTGCATGGCTGAGCTCTCCTTTCTGACCGCCGTCCGCGAGTCGTACGACACGGTCGCCGCCGACTACGTCGAACGCGTCCCGCCTCCAGCCGAGATGGACCCGCTGTCACGCGGGATGCTGGCGGGGTTTGCCGAACTCGTGCGCACGGCCGGCCTGGGGCCGGTCGCGGACCTGGGGTGCGGCCCCGGACGCGTGACGGCGCACCTGGCCGGGCTGGGGGTGTCCGTCTTCGGCGTCGATCTGTCGCCGAAGATGATCGGGCTGGCCCGGCGCGCCTATCCGAACCTGCGGTTCACCGAGGGCTCGATGACCGCGCTGGAGATGAGGGACGACGAGCTCAGCGGCATCCTGGCCTGGTACTCCACCCATCACACGCCCCCGCAGTGGCTACCGGTTGTGTTCGCCGAGTTCCACCGCACGCTCGCGCCCGGCGGCTACCTGCTCTGGGGAGACTACGTCGGCGATGAACGGCTGCAGCCGACCCAGGGCTATGGCCGTCCGGTGTCCTACGAGTCGTACCTTCTGCCCCTGGACCGCATGGTCGACCTGCTGGAGCAGGCCGGACTCGTCGTCACCGCGAGACTGGAACAGGAGCCCGGCGGACGCGTGAACAGACCGCACGCCTGCCTCCTGGCCCGCAAGCCCGAAACGCCCTGACAGGGCTCGTTCCCGGGGTGAGGCCGCTCGTGCTGGATCGCAGACGATCACGGGGCGGGCGGTCAGGCCGCGGAGTTCAGAGGGCGGCCGCCCCAGCGGATGCCTTTCTCGCTGCGGATGCGGGCGCGTTCCCGGCGCTGGGCGGCCAGGACGTCGGGGTGGCGGGCGTTCTGGTCGCGCCAGTGCAGGTAGAGGTGCAGCGCGCGGGTCTGGACGGTGTGGTTGGGGTGGTTGGAGTTGGCGAGGGTGAACTGCCGCAGCGGCCCGAAGTGCGCCTCGATCGGGTTGGCCCAGGACGCGTTGGTCGGTGTGAAGCAGAGCTCGACCTTGTTCCTGCCGCCCACCAGCGGATCTTGCTGCCCTTGAGAGCGGAGGGGTTGTCGAGGATGACGTAGATGGGGCGCCGTCCGGGCGGGCCGCCCGGATGCTCTTGAGCGCGGCGAGACTGTGATCGGCGCCCTTGCGACGCCGATTGACACCCCTTGGTCAGCGTCTTGACCATGCCGTGGACCTGTTCCCGGGGGTCGAGCCGGTCAGCGGCCGGCGCCCTCCGGCCACAGCACCCGCACCGGGACGCCGGTCCCTTGGGTCGGACGGGGTCCGGCGGCCATGTCTTGATCTTGCTCGCACAAAGGACCGCTTGCACGAGACGCGCAGTGGAGTCGCCGCTCCCGGTTCGGACACACGTCCCAGCCGGACGCTCTTACTTCAGATCGGCGAGGAGACCGTCCAAGGCCTTCTTGAGGGCTGCGGCGTTGGCCGGATCGAACCAGGTGGTGCGGATGCGCTCGTTGTTCCCTCTGGGTGTCTCGTGGCCGGCGGCGAGTTGGTGCAGAGGACGGGTCTCGTCGCTCAGGGAGCGGCCGACGTTCTGGAAGAGGCCGCGCACATACCGGTCGGCGGTGTCGGGAGCGATGTCATGGTCGGTGGCCCATGAGGTGAGCGTGGCGAGGTAGGCGTAGTGGGCGGTGAGGGTCCCGGTCAGTGCGGAGAAGACATTGAAGGCGCCCTCGTCCGCGACAGGGAGCGCTCCGCCCAGCTGTTCAAAGAGAGAGTCCACCACCGGGTGCGAGGGGCAGGTCACGGTGACGGAGCGGCACTCGCGTACGGCGGGCAGCGGGACAGCGCGGACGATCGGGGCGCCGGTGGCGAGAGTTCGGCGCAGGTCCTCGATGGCGACGCCGGCCATCAGGCTGATCACGGTCTTGTCGTCGTCCATCTTCAGCCCGGCGAGTGCCTCGTGGTGGTCCTGGCGGCGCACGGCGATGATCACCAGATCGGAGCGGTCCAGCACCCCCTGGTTGTCGGCGCACACATGGACGCCCTCGAAGCGCTCGGACAGTTCGGCGGCGGTGCGGGCCCCCCGGGGAGAGAGGAAGACGTCTGGCGACGCACCGCCCCCGTTGCGCAGGCCCTCGACGACGGCCCGGCCGATCTCGCCCACTCCGATGATGCCGATGCGCTGCACTGTGTCTTCCTCCATGGTGCGCGGTGGTCGTGACCTGTGTTGGTGCGGGTCTGTGCGGTCGCGATGGTTGCCGTCGGCTCCTCACGTGCGGGGTCGAACGGAGCCGACGTCACGTCAGTCGCGGTCTTCCCCACATCAGTGCGATCGCGACGACGCCTGCCAGGCAGGGAATCATCCCGGCCCAGCCCAGCTGTGGCGGTAGTCCGGTCGCGCCGGAGGTGTCCTTGGTGAGCAGCCCGGCCAGTCCGATGCTGGTGCCGAGCACGAACATCACGGTCGCGGCGGGGCGTGCCCACCGCTTGCCTGCATGGACAGCCCAGGCCGTCGTGAGCCAGGCAAGGACGCCGAGCGCTCCGATGACGGACAACACAACCAGGTAGGTGGTGACGGCCGAGTCGACCCGCGCCTGGGGGTAGCTGGAATAGCCGGCCCGGATGTGGTCGGCCAGCAGATGGGTGGTGCCGCGGTCGACGTACGGGGCGGTCGTCGCGAGGACAGTGAGCGCAAGGCCCGCGTACATCGCTGCGAGCGGCCCTCGTGCACGGGGTGGGTTCGTCATCAGGGTGCTTCTCCCATGATTTTCCTTCATTGGTCGATCAGGGCGATGCCGTGGTCGCTGTACCGGGCTCCCTGGGCCCCGGTGTCGGGGACGGCGGCGTCGATGTCGCCGAGGTCGGTGGCGGTCAGGTGCAGGTCGAGGGCGGCCAGGTTGTCGCGCAGGTGGGGGCGCCGGGAGCTGCCGGGGATGGGGACGACGTCGCTGCCGCGGGTGAGGAGCCAGGCGAGGGCGATCTGGGCGGGGGTGGCGCTCTTGGCGGCGGCGAGGTGGGTGATGGCGTCGACGATTGCCAGGTTGGCCTTGAGGTCGTCGCCGTTGTAGCGGGGAGCGGTGGCGCGGAAGTCGCCGGGTTCGTAGCGCGTGGTGGTGCGGACGGCCCCGGTGAGCAGGCCCCGGCCGAGAGGGCTGTAGGCGATCAGGGTGGCACCGAGGCTGCGGATCGTGGGCAGGATGTCGATTTCGACATGGCGTTCCCACAGCGAGTACTCGGTCTGGACGGCGCTGATCGGATGGATGGCGTGGGCGCGGCGGAGGGTGGCGGCCGAGACTTCGGACAGGCCGATGTGGCCCACCTTGCCCTGGGCGACCAGGTCGGCCAGGGCGCCGACGGACTCCTCGACGGGGACGGCGGGGTCGATACGGGCGAGGTAGTACAGGTCGAGGTGATCGGTGCGCAGCCGGCGCAACGACGCTTCGCAGGCCCGCCGCAGATCGTTGGGTGAGCCGGCGGGCACCAGGCCCTCGGCGGTGCGCCGGACTCCGGTCTTGGTGGCCAGCACGGCGCGGTCGCGGTGCGGTGCGAGGGTCCGGCCGAGGAGTTCCTCGTTTGCTCCGTCGCCGTAGAAGTCGCCGGTGTCGAACATGGTGATGCCCGAATCGAGGGCCTCCAGCAGAGTGGCCGCAGCCTCGCGCGGGTCAGTGGGGCCGTAGGTGCCGGTCATGCTCATGCAGCCGAGACCGAGCCGGGAGACCGCCGGGCCGTCGGGTCCAAGGGTGCGGTGCACTACTCCTCCGTCACTTTGCCAGGGCCGCGCGGAGGAACGCGAGGATCTCTGCCTGGGCGGCCTCGGCCTGTGGTTCCACGCCGGGCAGGGTGAGGAACGCGTGCTTTGCGCCCGGGTATTCGGAGAGCCGCACAGAGGTCCCTGCCTCGCGCAGCCGCTCGGCGTAGCGGCGGCCGTGGTCGGCGACCGCGTCCCGGGTGGGCACCACCACGAGCGCCGGGGCGAGCCCGCTCAGCTCGTCCGCGTACAGCGGCGAGACGGCGACGGCGCCGGCTCCCGGCGGGACGGCGAGCCGCTGGAAGAGCCGCAGTTGTGGCAGGGCCCGGGTCGGGCTGTATGCGTACTCGGCGATCGAGGGGTACTCGAACATCGTCTCGGTCACATCGACTGCGGGGTTGACCAGTACCTGCGCCCTGAGCTCCAGGCCGGCCTCCCTGGCCCGAATGGCCGTCAGCGCGCTGATCAGCGCGCCGCAGCTCTCACCGAAGACGGCCGCGCGCGCCGGGTCGACCCCCCACTGCGCGGCGTGCCGTACCACGTGCTGGAGCACGTCCCAGCCGTCGTCGGCGGCGTTCGCGAGCGGGCTGCCGGGGGCGAGGAGGCGGTGCTCGACCGAGACGACGAGGGCGGGCAGCCGCGCGGCGAGGTGGCTGTTGGTCCAGTCGCACTGCACCGCCGTGCCCACGAAGCTGCCTCCGTGGACATGGACCACGAGCGGCAGGTCGGTTCGGGCTGCGGCTTCGTCGTCTCCCGTCGGGGCCGGCCGGTAGACCCGCACCGGTAGGGCGCGGCCGGGCAACGCGATCTCCTGCCAGACGATCAGAGCGCCGGGGTCCGGCTCCCCGAGGATCGTCCGCGCCGCGCTGGAGGCCCGGAAGCGGTTCTCCGCATCGCGGTATGCGCGCAGTTCCTCGGTCGTGATCGCCGAGAAGTCGGGCTCCAGCGGCCGTGTCGCGGCGGTGGTCCCGCTCATGTGCCCTTCTCTCCTCCCGGCCGGATGCCGGGTGTGTCGTTGTGGCCGGACAGTGCGTCGACCTCATTATGCACGCAGTGCGTGCATCAGCAAGTGCATAGGTTAGGCTGCATCTGGACGAGAGGGGCGAGATGACTGGCCGAAGGCGATGGTCGACCGAGGAGATCCTGGACAAGGCGGCGGAACTGCTGCGCACGAGCGACGCCGAGTCGTTCAGCGTGCGCAAACTCGCCGCAGCGCTCGGGACCGACTCCTCCAGCCTCTACCGGCACTTCCGCAACAAGACCGAACTGCTGCGCGCGGTCGCCGACCGGATCCTCCTGGCCGCCATGGACGGCTACCGCCCCGAGGGCGACTGGAAGCAGCGTGTCACCGCCCTGGCCCTGCGCCTGCGCGAGGCATTCGGCGAGCAACCCCAACTCGCCGCGGTGTGGGGACACTATGGGTCCGGCGGCGCCGGATCCCGATCGGTCATGGAGGAGCTGCTGCAGGCCCTGCGCGCGTCCGGCCTGCCCGACGAGGAGATCCCGGCGCGCTACCACCGCATCGTGATCCTCCTCGCCGCGCTGATCGCCTCAGAGGGCGGTATCAGCACCCTCACCCCCAAGGAGTACGAACAGGGCATGGAGCAGTTCCGCGTCGCGGTGCTCGGCGCCGACCCTGAACGCTTCCCCGCCCTGGCCCACTTCGCCCGCGACATCCGCCCCCTCGGAGCAGACCGCCGCCCCGCATTCGAAGAGATCCTCGCCGCCCACCTCGCCCATATCGAGACCCGGATCCCCTGACGTGTTTGCGCTGCCTCTTCCGGCAGTCGTGTTGCTGTCCGCGCCAGCCTGGCTGACCCGGCCTTTCCTGCTGGCTGGGCGCCAGGAGGTCGTGTCGGCGGTCCTCGACCGCCTCGTCCAATGGGTGGTGGAGCGCCGGCCATGACCCATGCCGACGGCAAGCGGCAGATGGCCGTCGCAGTGAACCTGCAGAGGTGGAACAGGCTCGACTCCTCGGGCAAGCCGCAGCCCCATCCCATCGACGACGCGCTTGCGGCCTTCTACCGCGTGTCGATGTACGGCTGACCGGGCCGGGCCGGCTGTCCGCGGGACCGGTGTCAGGACGAGGGGATCCAGTCCCGGTTGATGCACGGGGTCTCGATGCCGAGCGACTTCATCTGCTCGATCGGGTTGGTGTGCTCCCGGCTGGTGGCGATCTGCCCGTCCCGCAGTGTGAAAGCGTGGATGAAGTGGTTGCGGTAACGGCCCTCGGGATAGCCGGGGAAGCGGATCGTCCCCTGGCCGTCGCACTCGACCCAGATGACGGACGGGTCCTGGGTCTCGTAGAGGTGCACGTCGGACCACTGCCAGTCGGGCAGCACCTCAAGGGACAGCTCGCCATGCCGCCGCAGCATCTCGCGGCCCACGATGACGATGGGCCTGCCGATGTCGGTGTAGAACAGGGACGCGGTGCCGTCCTCGGTGTAGAGGGTGTACCGGCTGAGGCGGGCCTCGGCACCGGTGCGCAGGTACTGCTCCACGGCCCGCCGGTTGCGGGCCCGCAGGTCGTGGTCGTCGGTGAACACCGACGTGACGGGCGCGGTCTGGGGGGCGGATGAGAAAGTGATGATGTCTCCCAGGAAACTCGCAGGAACGGCAGGACTCAGGGCTGGAGCCGGCTGATCTCCCAGCCGCCGCCGACGCGTTCGTAGGACAGCCGCTCGTGCAGCCGGTCGGTGCCGTTGGCCCAGAACTCCACCGAGGCGATGTCGAGCCGGTAGCCCACGAATGTCGCGGGGCGCGGCAGCGGGCGCTGGGGCTCGCCCAGCTCCAGGGCCTCGGCGCGCAGCCGGTCGAAGTGGTCGAGGCCGGTCAGCGGCTTGCTCTGCCGGGAGACCGTCGTCATCGCGTGCGTGAAGACGGCACGCGCGAACCACAGGTCCTCCGACTCGGCGTCGGACAGCTGGGTGACCGGGCCGGCGAGCGTGATCTGCTGGCTGGTCTCCCGCCAGTACAGGACGCCGGACGCCCAGGGGTTCTCGGCGAGATGGCGGCCCTTGCGGCTGTCGGAGTGGGTGATGAACACGATCCCGGTGCCCGTCACCTTGCCGAGGTTGACGATGCGCGACGACGTGCGGCCCTGGGCGTCGGCGGTGGCCAGGGCCAGTGCGCGGGGCTCGCGCACCCCGTTCGCGACGGCGGCCTCAAGCCACGCGTCCAGCAGGCCCATCGGCTCGGCCGGCGGCGCGAAGAACTCGGGGAAGTCCACCGCGACGGTGCCGGTCATCGACTCGGAGCGGGTGGCGGCCGCCGCCGTGCCGTTGGCGGAGACGGACTGGGTCAGGTCAGACATGGAGCACTCCTTCGATGCGGAGACGGACTGGGTCAGGTCAGACATGGAGCACTCCTTCGATGGTGACCACACCGGGACCCGCGACCTCGACGGAGGCGACGTGGTCGCCCTTCCCGTGCGCCAGCGCGCCCATGGGAGAGGGGCGGCCGATCTCGACGCCCTGGGTGATCTCGATGCGCTGCCCGTACTCGATCAGGCCGTGCCGGGCGAGATGGATGGCGATGGGTCCCGCGGCGGAGCCGGTGGCGGCGTCCTCGACGACCCCGTACGCGGGCGAGAACATGCGGTTGCGCCACGAACTTCCCTCCCCTGCATAGCAGTTGGTCGCCATGTCGGGGAAGCGGGCCAGGGCGCGGTGATCGGGGTCCACCTTCGACAGCGCCTCGACGCTCTCCAGGCCGACGAGGACGTGCCGCGGGCCGTTGCGGTAGATCTCCACCGGGAGCGTCGAGGCGCTGATGCCGAGTGCCTCCAGGAGTTCCTCGGTGCGGTCGAAGGGCTCCCACACGGGCACCGGCTGCCGCATGCTCGTCGAGACCACCTTGCCGTCGGCGCGCTTCAGCTCGAAAGGGATCACGCCCATGGCGGTCTCGATCCGCAGCCCGTCGGCGTCGGTCCGCTGCCCGAGCGCGATGGCCGTGCCGAGCAACGGGTGTCCCGCGAAGGGCAGTTCGTTGACCGGGGTGAAGATCCGCACGTGGTGGTCCCCGCCCTGCTCGGGGGTGAGCACGAACGTGGTCTCCGACAGGTTCATCTCCCGCGCGATGCGCTGCATCTGCCCGGTGGTCAGGTCGTCGGCCCCGAAGAACACCGCCACCGGATTGCCGGTGAGGGGCTCACGCGCGAACGCGTCGACGACGACGTACGTATGCATCTGATGTCTCCCACGTGTCTGATGTCGGCGGGTGCCGGGCCGGCGCTCGGGGGTGGGCGCCGGCCCGGCAGTTCGGCCTGAGGCCGCTTGGGGCCCTCAGGCCCGGCGGGCGGCGGCCCCGGCCGGCGCGAGCAGCGCGGCCAGGCGCGTGCCCACGATGCGCGGCCCTTCCCTGGTCAGCACGGACTCCGGGTGGAACTGCAGGGAGGCGAACCGGGGGCCGCTCAGGGCGTGCACCTCCCCGGTGGCCGGGTCCCGGCTGACCCGGACCGGGCCCACGCCGTCCACCTCGAACCCGTCGTGCTCGGCAACGAGGGCGAAGGTGTTGTAGAAGCCGACGCGTTCGGCGCCGCCGAACAGGTCGATCCGCTTCTGCACGCCCTGGTTGGGCACCTCCCTGCGGCGCAGCGGCAGGCCGAGGCGCAGGCCGAGGACCTGGTGGCTGAGGCACACCGCGAAGAACGGCCGGCCTTCGCGCAGCAGGGTGTCCACCGCCGTGTGCAGGTGGCGCATCTTGGGGTGCGCCACCTCCTGCGGATCGCCCGGCCCCGGCCCCATCACGATCAGGTCGTGCCCGTCGAAGGTGTACGGCTCGTCGAAGCGGCGGACCGTGACCTCAAGGCCCAGGGAGCGCAGTTGCTGGTCCAGCATGGAGGTGAAGGTGTCCTCGGCGTCCACGACGAGGACCCTGCGCCCGGCCAGCTCCGGCCGGGCCGCCGCGCGTGCCTCGGTGTCGGTGAGCCAGAAGTCGGCGATGGAGTCGTTGCGCAGCCCCAGGGCCTGGCGCACGCTGGGGTGGTCGGCGAAGCGGGCCTTCTCCTCCCCGCCCAGCGCGGCGACGACTCCGGCCGCCTTGGCGCGGGTCTCCGCGGCCTCGGACGCCGGGTCGGAGTGGCGCACGATGGTGGCGCCGACGCCGATCCCGATACGGCCCTCGGGGCTGATGTCGGCGGTGCGGATGAGGATCGCGGAGTCCATGACCCGCTCGCCGGCCTCGTCCCGCCCGATCAGCGCCGCCGCCCCGCTGTAGTAGCCGCGGCCGCCGGGCTCGTACTGCGTGATGATCCGGCAGGCGCTCTCCAGCGGGCTGCCGGTGACCGTGGGCGCGAACATGGTCTCGCGCAGGATGTCGCGTACGTCGCGGCCGGTGTGCCCCTCGATGAAGTACTCGGTGTGCGCGACCCGGGCCATCTCCTTGAGGTAGGGGCCCACGACCCGGCCGCCGCCGGGGCAGATCCGCGCCATCATCTTGAGTTCCTCGTCGAGGACCATGTACAGCTCGTCGGTCTCCTTGCGGTCGCCGAGGAACTCCAGGACGCCCGAGAGCGTGGGGCCGGACGACGGGTAGCGGTAGGTGCCGCTGATGGGGTTCATGACCGCCGTACCGCCCTGGAGGCTGATGTGCCGCTCGGGCGAGGCACCGACGAGCGTGCGGGTGCCGGTGTGGATCAGGAAGGTCCAGTGGGCACCGGACTCGCGCTGCACGAGCCGGCGGAACAGCGCGGGGGCGCTGCGCGGCCCGTAGTCCGTGATGTCGGCGACGAAGGTGCGCTTGATGACGAAGTTCGCGCCCTCCCCGGTGCCGATCATCTCCTTGACGATGCGGCGCACGACCTCCTCGTACGCCTCGTCGTCCACGTCGAAGGCGCCGCCGGCCAGCGGGGTCGGTACGTCGGGGATGCGGGCCAGCGCCTCCTCAAGGGGCAGCCGCTGCTGGCCGGTGACGGTCATCGCCACCAGTGGGGTGCCGTCGTCGGCGCAGGCGAAGCCGCGTTCGGTCAGCTGCCGGTACGGCATGACGACGAGGACCTCGTGGCGCGCGCCGGTGCCGTCCGCCGGGCCCTCGGGCAGCGGGATGTCGGCCAGGGAGGCGGGCAGGGACACCTCGCCCGTCAGCACCTCCACGGCCCCGGGGCCGGTCGCACCAGGCCGGTGCAGCAGGGCGTAGGGCTGCGCCGGGCCGTTCAGCGCCTGGTCGAGCAGATCGGCACAGGTCATGCGAACACCTCTTTGGCGGTGACGACGCGGGCGCAGCGCTCCGCGGCGTAGGTGAGGGCCGAGCGGTGGTAGTCCTGCGAGAAGTCGGCCGTGGCGTCGGCGACGAAGAACGTCTGGATGTCGTTCGTGAATGCCTCGACGGCTGTGGCCAGCACACCGACGTGGGCGTACACACCGCACAGGATGAGCTGGTCGCGGCCCGCGGCCCGCATCCGCTGGAGCAGGTCGGTCCTGAAGAAGGCGCTGTAGCGCCACTTGGTGAGCAGCCAGTCGTGTGCGGCCGGCGCGAGGGCGTCGACCACCTGGCGGTCCTCGGGCGAGGTCCGCATGCCCGGACCCCAGAAGTCCTTGAGCAGACCGCGCTGTTCGTCGGTCATGCCGCCGGGCTGGGCGGTGTAGGCGACGGGGACGCCGAGCGCGGCACAGCGCTCGCGCAGCTCGGCGGCGTTGCGGATCAGATCCTGGCGCAGGGGGTCGGGGAACGGCTTGAGGAAGTAGCGCTGCATGTCGTGGACGAGAAGGACCGACCGGTCGGGCTCGGCCTTCCAGGGCACGGCGGCCGGCGGCAGGTCGCCCTCGGCGGGCAGCGGGTAGGCGGAGATGGGGGGTATGCCGGTCATGGCTTCGGTTCCTGTTCCTGCTCGGTGCGTGGGGGGTCAGGCGGCCCAGGACGAGATCACGGACACGGCCTGCCACGGCGTGAGGCGGGGGTCGCAGAAGGTGGTGTAGCGCTCGCCGACGGAGCCGAGGTCGGCCTCGGTGGCGGCGCACTCCGTGACGTCGTCGGGAGTCGTCTCCAGGTGCAGGCCGCCGGGGACGCCGCCGGCGTCGCGTACGGCGGTCACGAAGCGGGAGACCTCCAGGGCGAGGGTCTCCACGAGCCGGGTCTTGTGGCCGCTCGGCGCGGTGACGGTGTTGCCGTGCACCGGGTCGGTGAGCCAGATCGCCGGATGACCGGCCTCGCGCACCGCCTCGACCAGGCGCGGCAGCCGGTCGGCGACGTTGCCGGCGCCCATCCGCGCGATCAGGGTGAGCTTGCCCGGGTCGCGCCAGGGGTCGAGCCGCTCGCACAGGGCCAGCAACTCCTCGGGCTCCATCGAGGGGCCGACCTTGCACGCCACCGGGTTGGTCACCTGCGAGAGCATGGCGACGTGGGCGCCGTCGGCCTGGCGGGTGCGCTCGCCGATCCACGGCCAGTGGGTGGAGCCGAGGAACAGCCGGCCCTGCTCGTCGATGCGGAGCATGGGGATCTCGTAGTCGAGGAGCAGCGCCTCGTGGCTCGTCCACACCTGGGGGCTCGCCACGTCCCGGCCCGCGGCACGCTCACGCCAGCCCAGGTGGTCGATCACGTCGCTGGCGGCCATGTAACCGGTGAGGATGCGCAGCGGGTCGGCCCGGCGGATCTCGGCGTCCGGCTCCGGGCCGTTGACCATGTGGCCCCGGAACACGGGGAGTTCGACGCCGTCGATGTCCTCGGTGGGCTTGGACCGGGGCTTGGCGAACTGCCCCGCGATGCGGCCCGCGCGCAGGACGGGCTTGCCGGTGATCAGGCCGAGCGTCCCGGCGAGCAGGTCGAGCACCGCCACCTTGCGCGCGACGTGCTCGGGCCGGCACTCCTGCGGATCCTCGGCACAGTCCCCGGACTGCACCACCAGGGCCTCGCCCGCAGCCACGGTGCCGAGCAGGGTGCGCAGGGTTGCCACGTCGTCGGACTGTACGAGGGTGGGGCGGGTGGCGAGTGCCTCGCCCACGCGGCTCAGTTGGAGAAGATCGCTCCACTGGGGCTGCTGCAGCGCCTCGCGGACACGTATCTCGTCGATGACGTCCTTCGCGACGTCCTTCATGGGTACTCCGATCCAGAGGTTGTCGTTCCCGTCAGCCGTCCGGTCAGGTGGGGATTCCCGTGCGCTTGATCTCGGGGACGGGGATGCCGAGGGCTCGCAGCTGCTGGAAGGGGTTCATGAACTCGCGCTGCCGCTTGATCTTCCCGTTCTCGAACTCGAACGAGTGCAGGAAGTGGTTCTCGTAGTAGCCCTCCGGATAGTCCCCGAAAAGGATCTTTCCGTGGCCGTCGCACTCCACCCAGAAGTGGTTGGGGTCGTCGGTCTCGAAAATCCGGACGTTGTACCACTCCCAGTCCGGGAAGCACTTCAGGGACCAGACGGCGTGCTCGCCGAGCCGGTCCCGGCCGTGGGTGGCGACGGGCGAGCCGGTGTCGGTGGTCCACAGACCGCCGACACCGTCCTCGGTGAACAGCTCGTGCCGGCGCAGCCGGTCCTGGCCCCTGGTGTTCATGTACTGCTCGACGATGGCGCGGTTGTGGCTCCGCACCTCGGCATCGTCGGCGAATGCGTCGGTGCGTGCAGTGGTGTCTGCGGGTTCGGACACAGTGGACCCCTGTGTGGTGTCGGAGAGTGAAGGAAAGATGAGCGGCCGAAGCCCCGTGAGAGCGAGGGGGCTGATGCGGCAGGGGCAGCGACAAGGGCTTGCCCGTACAGGCCGGCGGACAGAGCGCCGGCTCACTGCCCCACACATGGGCTCAGACTGAGCTCACACATGTTCCGGGCAGGAAAGACGTACACAAATGGTGACACATACCAACTCTTCCCACCAATACCCCCTTGGGGTGACCTGGGTCACCCCAACGGGGTTGCGTGTGGCGGGAGTTGAGCATCACGCGCGCGTCACGACGTCCGCTGCGTCGCACTGATCGCCATGGCGGTCAGCTGGTGCTTCGCGAAGTCGGTGGCGCTGCTCGCCCGCAGCGCGGCGAGCGCTCTGCCGGTACGGCGCTCGATGTCGCGTTCGACATGCCCCACCGCGCCCACCTCGGTGATGACGGCGCGCATGGCGGTGAGCTCGTCGTCGGTGAGCGGCGTGCCGATCTTGGTGCGGAGGAACTTCGCCGCGTCCGGGTCCTGCTCGTCGGCGTACTTCAGCGCCGCCGCGAACAGGGTGGTGCGCTTGCCCTGGATCAGGTCGCCGCCGGACGGCTTGCCGGTCTCCTCCGAGGAGCCGAACACACCCAGGATGTCGTCGCGCAGCTGGAAGGCGACACCGATCTCGTCCCCGAACGTGCGGTAGGCGGCGATGAGTTCGGCGTCCGCGCCGGCGATCGCGCCGCCGATGTGCAGCGGGCGCGCCACCGTGTAGGAGGCCGTCTTGTACTGGTTGACCCGCAGCGGTGTGTCGATGTCCTCGTCGCCCGAGACCTCGGCCGTCAGGTCGAGCATCTGTCCGTGCAGGACCTCGGTGCGCAGGCCCGACCACACCGGGGACACCCGCGTCAGCGCCGGTACCGGCAGCCCGGAGGTGTGGACCAGGTCGTCGGCCCACCCCTGGGCCATGTCTCCGATCAGGAT
The DNA here is from genome assembly GCF_020181035.1 of Streptomyces sp. CoH27. Classification (GTDB taxonomy): domain Bacteria; phylum Actinomycetota; class Actinomycetes; order Streptomycetales; family Streptomycetaceae; genus Streptomyces; species Streptomyces camelliae. Next base: position 15,324 of record NZ_JAIQYY010000037.1, on the reverse strand, counting down.
CGCGGCGCCCGTACCGTACAGTTCCGCGTCGCCGGTCCAGCACAGCTCCCGGTGCCGGTCGGCGAAGATCACATGGGCGGCGCGGGCGCCACGGCGGGTCGGGGCCGCGTCGATGACGTCGTCGTGGACGAGGAGCGAGGCGTGGAGCAGCTCCAGCGCGGCACAGACACGCACCACGGCATCGGCCGTGGGGTCCTGCGCGTCGCCCCCGGCGCCGATCCAGCCGAGCCATGCGAAGGCGGGCCGTACACGCTTGCCGCCGCGCAGCACATAGGCCTCCAGCTCGGTGACCGCGTCGGCGCAGGCCGCACCGATCTCCGCGGCCTCCGTGCGGCGGTCGGCGAAGAACCGGCGCAACGCGTCCTCGACGGCTTCCACGGGGCAGATTCGGGTGCTGGTCATTGCGTCAACTTCCCTAAGTCTCTGAGGCCATCACCGAGCCGTTCACGAGTTTTTCCGTACTGGCCCGAGTATTGGCGAAGGGACTTGAGGTCCGGTTGAGTTCTGTTCGCCCGGGCACGCGCCGCACCGCCGATTCTGGAACCGCGCTGCAACTGAACTCGAACTTCCCTTGTCCGCAGGGGACTTGGCGATCCTGCCTTACCTAGGATGGGTCGCGAGAACCCCCCTTCCGAGGCGTGCCCGCTGCTCATCCCCCGTCAGCGGGCACGCCTTTCGGTGAGCGAACCGGGTGACGGCCGCCCGCAGCCAGTTCCGAGGAGCCGGTGTGACCAGAGCTGAGGAGTTCGCGAGGCTACGGCCCCTGCTGTTCGCGATCGCCTACCGGATCCTGGGCGACGCGCGTGCGGCTCAGTACGCGGTACAGACGGCCCGGCTGCGCTGGACGGCGGAGCCGACGGGGCCCGCGTCCGTCGAAGGGCATCTGGCGGCCGACATCACCCGGATCGCGGCCCGGGCCCTGCACTCGGCCCGTGTCACACAGGGCGAGCTGGTCGGGCCGCTGCTCACCCGCGTGGTGACGGACCCGGACCGTCCGGCGGACCTGGAGGAGTCACTGTCGCTGTCGGCCCTGATGGTGCTGGAGCGGCTGTCCCCGCTCGAACGCGCCGTCTTCGTGCTGCGGGAGGCGTTCGGGTGCGGCCACGCGCAGATCGCGTCGGCCCTCGGATGCTCGAAGGAGGCGAGTCGCCACATCGTCGCCGCTGTCGCCGCGGTCAGCGACGGCGGCCGTGCTCCGCTGCCCTGGCCCACATGCGTCACGGGCGCCTGGAACATCGCCAGGCTGCTGACCGCGATCGTCCCGCCGCTGCTGCGGGTGGGCGTCACACTGGAGGAGTGCCAGGTGAACGGCCGGCCCGGTTCGGTCTTCCGGGGCCGGGACGGCGCGGTCCTGCAGGCCATAGCGCTCGACGCCGGCGACGGACGGGTACAGCGCGTGCACCTGGTCGCCCCGCCCGCGGGGGCCGGGCACGCCGATCCGGTGGCCGAGGCCTGCGCCGTCCTCCGCGAGGCCGGCCGGGCGGACTGAGCTGCCCGGCCGGGCCCACGGGGGGCATGACCCGGACCGGGTCATGCCCCCGACGTGCTCCTCCCGTGTCCGGCAGGGCGGTGGAGTCAGCGGTGCGGTGCGAGGACGCGCCGGGCGCTCCAGGAGTCCTGTACGGCCCGGTGGATCTCGGGCGCCGCGGTCGACCGGTTGAGCGTGATGTAGTGCAGTCCGGGAGCCCCTTCGGCAAGGAGGCGCTCGGCCATGGCGGTGGCGTACTCGACTCCGATGCGATGCCCCTGCGCGGGATCATCCCGCACGGCCTCCAGGCGGTGCGCGAGCTCCTCGGGGAAGGCAGCCCCGCTGAGTTCGGCGAAACGGCCGATCTGGCGGGCGTCGGTGGCCGGCATGATCTCCGGGATGATGGGGATGTCACAGCCCGCGGCGGCCACCCGGTCGCGCAGCCGCAGATAGTCCTCGACGTGGAAGAACATCTGCGTGATGGCGTAGTCGGCGCCCGCCCGGCACTTGGCGACGAAGTGACGGATGTCGCTGTCCCAGTCACGGGACCGCGGATGACGCTCGGGAAAGGCCGCGACGCCGATGCTGAAGTCGCCCAACTCCCTTACCAGAGAGACCAGTTCGTGGGCGTAGGTGAAGCCGTCGGGGTGGGCGACCCACGGTGCGTTCGGGTCGCCCGGCGGATCCCCGCGCAGGACCAGGACGTCCCGGACCCCGGCGTCGGCGTACTGGCCGATGATGTGGCGCAGTTCCGCCACCGAATGCCCGACCGCGGTGAGGTGGGCGACGGGCCGCAGCGTCGTCTCGGTCGCGATCCGTTTCGTCACCTCGACGGTACGGTCCCGCGACGAACCCCCCGCGCCGTAGGTGACCGACACGAAGTCCGGTGCCAGCCGCTCGACCTGGCGGATCGCGTGCCACAGGTTGCGCATCCCGGCGTCCGTCTTCGGCGGGAAGAACTCGAAGGAGAAGGAAGGGGTCCGACGGTCGAGGACCTCGCGCAGCGTCGTCACGGCCGGCCTCCGGTGCTGGTCGCGCCCAGGACGGGGGCGAGGGGTTCGGCCGCGCCGGGGCCGTAGGCGCGCTCGACGACGGCGGACAGCTCGCCCCGGTCGACCTCGTGGCACTGCGACCCCACCGCGCCGAGGGCCACGGAGGCCAGCGCACAGCCCAGGCGGGCCGCGGGTTCGAGCGGCACCCCAAGGCTGACGGCAGCCAGGAACCCGGCGCGGAACGCGTCGCCGACCCCGGTCGGGTCGAGCGTCTCGGCGTCGTGGACCGCGGGGACGACGAGGGGGGCCGATCCGGCGCGTTCGATGCGCACACCCTGTGCGCCCAGGGTGGTGACCCAGACGCCGACCGCGGCGAGGACGTCACCGTCGCTCCAGCCCGTGCGCTCCTTGAGCAGGGCGGCCTCGTACTCGTTGGTGAACAGCCAGGCGGCGCCGTCCGCCAGGTCGCGGACCTGGTCACCGTCCAGGCGGGCCAGCTGCTGCGAGGGATCGGCGGCGAAGGGAATGCCCAGAGCCCGGCATGCGGCGGTGTGGCGCAGCATCGCCGCTGGATCGTCGGGCGAGACCAGGACGAGCCCGGGACGCTCGGATCCGGCTGCGGTTGCGGTTGCGGTGAGCAGTGCGCCCAGGTCGATGTCGCAGGCCTCCGCCATCGCGCCCGCGTAGAACGCGGCGATCTGGTTGGCGTCATCGTCGGTGATGCACAGGAAGCGTGCCGTCTGCCGCTCGCCGGAGACCCGCACCCCCGCGGTGTCGACACCGTGGTCCTTCAGCCACACCTCGTACTCGGCGAAGTCGGAGCCGACTGCTCCGACCAGCAAGGGAGACAGTCCGAAGCCGCCGAGCCCGTAGGCGATGTTCGCCGCGACCCCGCCCCTGCGCACCTCCAGCCGGTCGACGAGGAAGGAGAGCGAGAGATGGGCGAGCTGGTCGGGCAGCAACTGCTCGGTGAACCGCCCGGGGAAGACCATCAGATGGTCGGTGGCGATGGATCCGGTCACCGCAATGCGCACGAGGTCTCCTTCGGTCGCTTCGGTTGCTCCGTTGCGCGGGCGAGTCCACCCGTGTCCCCGTCACGATGCCCAGCCCCGAAAGAGCCGGGCTCGAAACACGATGGACCCGGCGCGGAACCGCCGGTAGCTGCCTGTGGAGCGGAACGACGCCGCAGCTCATACGGCGCGCACGCACCACAACAGCGACTGAAGCGACCGAAGCCTGCGGTCATACGCTCCACGGCCGGAGTTTGTGAGGATTGCGGACGGCCCAGATCCGCCGGATACGGCCGTCGGTCACGGCGAAGGCGAGCACGGACAGGGCGATGCCGTCGCGCTGTACGACGAGTCCGGGCTGGCCGTTGACAGCGCACTCCAGGATCGAGACGCCGGGCAGGCCGGCGAGGCCGACGAAGGTGCGGGCGACCTGTTCGCTGCCGTGGACGGGGTCGAGGGTGGCGTTGACGATACCGCCGCCGTCGGCGACGGCCAGGACATCGGGGTCGAGCAGCCCGATCAGGGCCTTGATGTCCTGGGCCTCCCACGCCTGCCGGAAGTCACTGACCACCTCGGCACGTTGGGCGCAGGAGCCGCTGGGAGTCTGTGCGTCGCGGATACGACGACGGGCGCAGGAGGCGAGCTGGCGGCAGGCGGCCGGGGTGCGGCCGACGATGTCGGCGATGTCGTTGAAGGGGTAGCGGAAGACGTCGTGCAGGACGAAGGCGACGCGTTCGGCCGGGGTGAGCGATTCCAGTACGACGAGGAAGGCCATGGTGACGGACTCGTCGAGGGTGACCCGGTCGGCCGGATCCACGGCGGTGCTGCCGGTGCGGGAGCTGACCCACCGCGTACGGTCGGGAACGGGCTCGGGCAGCCATTGGCCCACATACATCTCCCGCCTGGCCCGTGCCGAGCCGAGCAGGTCCAGGCAGATACGTCCGGCGACTTTGGCGAGCCAGGCCCCGGGCGACTCGATGGCCTCCTGCTGAACCGGCGTCATGGCATACCAGCGGGCGCACGTCTCCTGCACGACATCCTCGGCATCGGCCAGCGAACCCAGCAGCCGGTACGCCAGATTGATCAGCGCACGCCGTTCACGCATGACCGCGCCCAGGCTCGGATCCAGTCGTTCGTCTCGCTGCGGGGATCGGGTGCTCATGGTGTCGACATCTCCTCACATCGCACTGCCGTCACCTGTCCGACGAGACAGCACCGCGAACTGTCAGGCGGCGCGGACATCACCTCACAGTCCGCGGCCCCACGTCGTCGTAGTACTCGGCAACGCATTCCGGGTGCACAGGAGGGACTGGATCATGAGTAGGACCATCACGTTCGCGGTGGCGGGAGCAACCGGACGACTGGGACGCCACATCGTCGACGTCCTCACGGAACGGGACTACGAAACCGTGCCGATGTCACGGGCCTGCGGAGTGGACATCGTCACCGGTGAGGGCCTTGCCGAGGCACTCGCCGGGGTCGACATCATCATCGACGCCGCGTCCTGGCCCGCCTCCGACCAGCAGGCCGCGGCGGAGTTCTTCCACGCGTCCACCCGTACTCTGCACGAGGCCGGCCGGAAAGCGGGCGTCAGCCACATCGTCGTCGCCTCCGTCATCGGCGCCGACCGGTTCACCGCCGGCTTCCTGGCCGCCAAGCAGGTGCACGAGCAGCTCAGCCTGGCCGGCCCGCTACCGGCCCGCATCCTGCGCGCCGCGCAGTTCCACGAGTACGTCGCCGAGCACCTGGACCGGCAAAAGGACGGCGTGGCCCACATCCCGGCCTGGCCCAGCCGGCCCGTGTCCGCCCGCACGGTGGCCGAGGCCCTGGCCGACCTGGCCCTCTCCCCCGACACCCCCGCACGCCCCACCCCCGGAACACCGATCCCGGAAATCGCCGGCCCCCGCAAGGAGATCCTGGCCGAGGCAGCCGCCCTCCTCGGCGCCCGCCGCGGCATCCGGGTCATCGGAGTCGACATCCCGGACGCGAACGACCCGGACGCCGAGACCTACGCGGGTGGCGGCCTGCTGCCCAGCCCGCATGCGAGGCTGGCGGGGCCCAGCTTCGAGGAGTGGGTGGAGAGCCAGGGCTGAGAACTGGTCGAGCTTGAGTGGACGGGCATCGCCATCTTTGGGAGGAGTCCGGCTTGGCAACCTCGCCTCCGCCCTCAACGGCGTCCCCGGTGTCCGGCTCAGCAGCTCGGGCCGCTGAGCCGGACACCGGAAACGGCTACCGGCAGAACGCGTTCCTCGGCAGACCCGCGCACGGACGCCGCATGCTCGCCTGCGCGGTAAATGGCGCCAGTTCGAGGCCGGTCCGCTGCGGATAGGCCGCGTCCGGGACCGGGCAGGGGCCGAATCCCGCCGCGCACACCAGCTCGCCGGCGAGCAGCTGGTCGTCGCCGACTCCCGCGCCCTGGCCGCACGGCGGGCCGTCCACCGCACGGCTCTGGATCGATGCCGGGTCGCTGGTCGGCGCGCCACCGCCGGTCCCGCGGTTCCCGTAGAAGCAGTTGTGCGGGGCCGTCGTCGACTCGTTGGCGAGATCCCCGTTGGTCGGGTTGCCGAAGGAGCCGTTGCCGCTGAACTGGTTGGCCGCCACCACGTTCCCGTAGGAGAGGAACACGCAGACGCCGGTCAGCTGCACCCCGCCCTGGCAGTGGCTCAGCGGCGGCGGGGTCTCGCTGTCGGGGAAGTCGTGCAGCACGACGCCCCAGCTGCCCTGCTGCTCGATCCGGTTGCCGCGGAGCGTGTCGCCGTGACCGCCCGAGATCTCGATGCCGGCGCCGATGGCGCCTGCCAGCCCGGACACCGGGACGTTCGGGTTGTTGTTCTTGTGGATGTAGTTGTGCTCGATGAAGGTGCACGAGCGCTGCGGTGCGCCCACGCAGCTGCCGTCCTGGGGTGGGGGCGCGTCGTCGTTGTTGAGCGAGTTGACGACGATGCCGGTGCGGTTGTTGTCGAACTCGGAGTCGCTGATGGTGTAGCCGCCCGAGTTGATGCCGGAGAAGCCGATGGCCGAGTTCTGGCCGTGCGCGTCGGTCAGCGTCACCCCGCAGATGTTGCGGCACGCGCCCACGTAGTAGTCGGAGTCGCCCATGTTGGACGCATAGGTGTGCGCGATGTCCGCTGGGCCCGTCGCGTTGGACGCGAAGATCCCGTACTGCGCCATCGACGCGCTCGGGTCGGCCGAGCCGTAGCCGGAGGTCGCGGTCAGATAGGCGCCGTGGTAGCCGTGCAGGCCGATCTGCCCGCTGCCGTCGCCACCGTTCCACCAGATCTGGTTGCCGCCGCTGCCGTCGGTGCCGGACAGGTAGTTGCACACGGTGAGGTTCTCGATGGAGACGTCGTCGGCCTTGGAGACTTCGATGCCGCTGCGGCCGGTGGTGTCCTGCGACGTCAGGTCGGCCGGGCACGGCTGCGCCGCGGTGCCGTTGCTGCCGTCGACGACCACCCGGTTGCGGTCCAGCCCGCGGATGTGGATGCCGGGCGTGGTGATCAGCACGCCCGCCTCCTTGGTGGCCTTCTCGTGGTAGACGCCGGGCCAGACGAGCACCCAGTCGCCCGTGCGTGCGGCGTCGGCGGCGGCCTGGATGGTTCCGTACTGGTGCGCCGAGCTGCTCGGGCAGCTGACGGTGCTGGCGTTGCAGACGAGCAGCACCTGCGGATCTTCCCGGTCGTGTGCGGCCGCCGCGGGGGCGACCCCGCCCGCCGTCAACGCCAGGGTGCCGAGCAGGGCCGGCAGGAGTCTGTTGCGTCGCGGGGCTGACCTCTGTCCCACAGCAATCCTCCGTCACTCAAGTGAGCTGACGTAGTGTCAGATGGACTCGGCCTCCGGGCCCGCCCAGGGGAAGTCAAACAGCCACGCAGAGCCGCCCCAGTGCGAAGCCTTCACCCGAATCCGCAGGTGGGAGGACCGATGACTCATTGTCAGATCCGCGGATCGGGTCAGGCTGAGAGCGCCTCGGCCCTGCAGTCGCCGTGTCTGTCAGTCCGGCCGTTGTCAGTGCCTGCCGGCAGGATCACCGGCATGACACCGTTGCTTCTCACCGACATCGAACGAGCCGTTCGCAGCAGTTGGAGTGCCGAGACGTGCACGCCTGAATACCGATCGCGCTGGACCAAGGACAATCCGGCCCGGGATCAGTGCGGGGTGACCGCCATGGTGCTCAATGACCTGCTGGGAGGCGAGTTGATTCGCGGAGAGGTCCACGTCGGCGGAGAGCGCGTGGACTACCACTGGTGGAACCGCCTGGGCCTGGGCATCGAGATCGACCTCACCCGCGAGCAGTTCGGACCCGAGGAGATCGTCACCGGAGGCATCGTGATTCCCCGCCCGCCGGTGACCGAATGGCGCAGGCTCCGTGAGGAGTACGAGCTGCTCCGCGACCGCGTCCTGGAGAAGCTCGATCGGCAGCAGGCGACGGCCGCAGCGGCGGTCCCTCGTCAGCCGGCTTGAACCATGTTCGACTGACCCGCCGTTCCCTGACGAGGGAGCCTGCCAGGCCGGTTACGGAGTGTCACATAGGGCTCTTCGCGTACGGTCCCTCGCCCGCGCGGCATACGGCGCACGGGAGCCCAGGGCCTGTCCGGGGCGTCGTCGTCAGGTGAGGGAGAAGAATGACCGGCATGACCATGGTGAAAGGCATCGATGCCCGCGGTATGCAGCACTGCGAGACCACGGCGCTGGGCGTGCTGCTGCGGCATGAGGGACTCGACTTGTCCGAGCCCATGCTGTTCGGGCTCGGCTCCGGGCTGTCCTTCATCTACTGGGACAGCAAAGGCATGGCTTTTCCCTTCCTGGGAGGCCGGGTCAAGCCGTTCGAGCTCACCAGGAACCTGGTCGCCGTACTCGGGCTTGAGCTGCTGGTCAGGGAGACCACCTCCCCGCGCAAGGCGTGGCAGAACGTGGCGGCACCCATCGACGCCGGTCGTCCGGTGGGCCTTCAGCTCGACAGCTACCACCTGGACTACTTCAGCACCAAGGTGCACTTCGGCGGGCACGTCGTGGCCATGTACGGCTACGACGAACAGGACGCCTACCTGGTGGACACCGACCCGCAGGGCGGAGCCGTCTCGACCAGCCTCGCCGGCCTGGCCAGGGCCAGAGCCGAGCGCGGCCCCATGACCGCCAAGCACCGCTCCTTCACCATCACAGCGCCCAGCAACCTGACGTCACCACAGGACCGGATCATCCCCGCGATCAAGGCCTGCGCCGACGCCTTCCTGAACCCGCCCATCGCGAACCTGGGCCATCGGGGGATCGAGAAGACCGCCAAGAACGTGCCGAAGTGGCTGCAGCGCAGCCACAATCCGCAGGAGGACCTGCCACGGGCCGCCGTCCTCATGGAGAGGGCCGGCACCGGCGGTGCCCTGTTCCGCAATCTCTACCGGGACTTCCTCGCCGAGTGCGCCCAGCTGATCGGCAGCAGCCACCTGCGCACCGGCCACAGCCTGTATACCGAGGCCGCCGCCCTCTGGACCCAGGTGGCCGCACTCATCGCGACAGCAGGCGAATCCGGCGACGCGAAGAACCTCACGCAGGCCGGCTCCATCCTCCACGAGCTCTCGCGCATCGAACGCGATGCGATGCAGGCACTCAGCCTGCTTTAGGTCGGGGGTCGCGGGTGCTCGGGCTGGTCGTGGGCGGTTGTCTGTGGTGGCCGTCCCGGCCGGCGCCGCGGATGGGTCGGCCTGGCTTTACCGCCAGCGTCGCAAAATAGTTCGACATGTATGGGGCGGATGCGTTGGATTGGTGCGGTGCTTCTGCGAAGCCGGTGAGGACGAACCCTGCGGCGAGTTGCCCGCCGATCTGCTCGGTGAGGGTGTGACTGTATTCAAGAGGGGCATCCGCGCCGAACTTCGTGGCGCGTTCCTCGGCGGAGTACTGCGTCACATCGCTGTAGGGCAGCTTGTGCACGACGACCAGCTCGCCGCGCTCGTCGAGGGCCTCATGGTCGAACAAGTACACATCAGGGTTGAGGAAGCCCACGAGCAGAGTTCCGCCCGGTCGCAGGATGCGGAAGCACTCACGCCACACCGGCGCCACGTCGGGTACGAATACGTTCGAGACCGGGTGGAACACAACGTCGAATGCTGCGTTGCCGAAGGCGCTGAGGTCGCGCATGTCACCCAGGACGGTGCGCAGCTCAAGTCCGTCGCGCGCCGCCACCATCTGGTCCTGGCCGAGCTGACGGGGCGAGTTGTCGAACACGGTGACCCGCGCCCCTGCGGCGGCGAGGATCGGCCCCTGCTGGCCACCGCCGGCGGCCAGGCACAACACGTCCTTGCCGGTCAGGTCTGTCGGCAGCCAGGAGCGGTCGACCGGCTCACGCCCGATGAGAACAATCGACCAGTCGCCCATGCGGGCGCGTTCGACCTCCTCGGTACTCACCGGCCTCGTCCACTCGTTGCCCTCCTGGACATACTTGTCCCAGGCTGCCCGATTATGGACACCGGGGTCGACGACAATGTCCTGCACGTTTAACTCCCTGCTGCAGCCAAGCGGACACCAGCGGTACCGACAGTTCGATGCCGATAGCCAACACGATCACAGGTGCGAGCTCAACGAATTAGCGGGCGTCACAGGTGCCCAGGGGCTCGCCGGGTGGTCGCGCAGCGGGTGCGTGAGCGCTGGGTCGTGACGAGGCACCCTCGGTGGCGGTTGCCTGGTCCGGGACCTCGGCGTGAAGCCGCTGATCGCCCGCCGCGGCACCGAGCACGGCTCCGGCGTGGGCACCCAACGATGCGTCGTGGAACGCGCATTCGCCCACCCGCACTGGTTCCGCCGCGGATCCGCTGGGAGATCCGCGACGACATCCACGAAGCCTTCCTCACCCTCGGCTGCGCACTCATCTGCCGGCGACGGCTGCGCTCACTCCGAGGGGCACTGGGCGGCCGTGCATCCGGCTTCCTGGGCTGCCATGACCTCATCGCCATGCTCGAAGGCCCACGCTCCGACTGCGTCGATGGGCACCAACAAAGTCCGGCCCAGCGCGGTGAGTTGGTAGTCGACGCGCGGTGGCGCTCCGGGGTGTGCCCGCCGGTCCACCAGTCCGTTGGACTGCAAGCGCCGCAGAGTCTCAGTGAGGACCTTGGAGCTGATCCCCCCGATCTGCTCGCGTAGTTCGACCGGACGTCTGGGACCGTCGCGCAAGGCCCAGACCACCACGGCGTTCCAGGTGTTGGACAGGAGGTCGAAGGCCAGGCGAGCACGGCAGTCGGCGAGGAAAGCGTCGGTCGTCACGTACCAAATGGTGCCCGACAGGCCCTCTAGCGTCGTTGCGAATGGTCCAAGCAGGTCGTGGGAGGAAATGCGTGATGAGAATCGGCGTACTGGGCACGGGCAACATGGCGGACGCGCTCGCCACCCACTGGGTCCGGGCCGGGCACGACGTGGCCGTCGGAGGACGGGACATGCACAAGGCGGAGCGACTCGCGACGCGCCTCGGGGGCAGTGCGAAGCCTGTCAGCCTGCGTGCGGCGGCCGAGTTCGGTCAGGTGGTGCTGGCCGCGCTGCCCTTCGGCGCGGGTACGAGCGTGGTGCGGGAACTACGAGCGGTCATGGACGGCAAGGTGCTGATCGACTGTTGCAATCCGGTCGGCCCGGGCTTCCGGCTGCTGACACAGAGCGGCCTCTCGGCCGCACAGCAACTGGCTGCGGCGGCGCCAGGAACCCATGTGGTCAAGGCGTTCAATCTCTGCCACGAGGACGTGTGGCGTATGTCGCCGCCCATCTTCGACGGGCGCCGACTGGCCGTTCCGGTCTGCGGAGACGACGAAACGGCTCTCGCCCTCGTACACCAGTTGGTGCGGCATGTCGGCTGCGAACCCGTGGCCGGCGGCTCTCTCGAACGAGCCGGACTCCTGGAAGCGACCGCGGCACTCTTCATCGGGCTATGGGTCGGCGAGGGAGCCGATGCCCAGGCCATCGCACCCCCGCTGGCCTATGCCGCCGGACCGGGAGACGAGGAACCACAAACCACCGATAAGGCTTTTCGCCAGGAGTTCTGACTCCAGCCGACGGCGGTCACCATGGATAGCTGACCTACGCTCCGTCCGGGTGCGCCAAGGCACGTTTCTTCGTGCCTTGGCCGCGCGATGGGCGCCGCGGGAGCATCATGGCCGTGGTCACCGCGGTGCCGAGGATGAGCGCGGCGGCGAGGCAGAAGGCGTTGCGGGCGCCGGTGAGCGCGGCAGCGGCCGGGGTGGGGTCGCCGGGCGCGGCGGCATGGAAGAAGAGGCTGCCGAGCAGGGCGACGCCGAGAGTGCCGCCGAGTTGCTGCACCGCGTTGAGCAGGCCGGCGGCGGAGCCCGTCTCGTGTGGGCGGACTCGGTGCAGGGCGGTGGTGAAGAACGGCACGGCGTACAGGCCCTGACCGATCCCGGCCACGGCCAGCGCGGGCAGCAGCAGCCAGGGGTAGGAGGCGGGCGGGCTGGTGGCGTACACGGCGGCAGCCGATACGACTCCGGCGAGCAGGGCCAGCAGGCCGACGCTCATGACCCGGGCCCCGTAGCGGGGTACGAGCCAGGCGCCGGCGACCCAGGACGACAGCGCCATCGTCGCGGACCACGGCAGCAGCGTGAAGCCGGCCGAGAGGACGTCGCGGTGCAGGCCCAGCTGCATCTGCAGCACGGCCACCAGCATCAGGCCGCCCACCACCGCGAAGAACAGCACGCTGGACACCAGTGCGGCGGTGAAGCCGCGGTCGGCGAACAGGCCCGGCTCGATGAGCGGGCTGCGGCCGCTGCGGGCCCGCCGCCGCTGATGTGCGGCGAAGCCTGCCAGCACCGCGCCACCGGCGGCGAGCATGGCCCAGCACCAGCCTGGCCAGCCATGTGCGCCGCCTTGGATGAGCGGATAGACCAGCAAGCTGCTGCCCAGGACCGCCAGCAGCGTGCCGGCGTGGTCCAGTCGCGGCCGGAGCGCGGCACGGTCCTCGTGCAGCAGCGGCGTGGCCGCCAGCACGGCGGCGCCGAGGGGGACGTTGACGAGGAAGACCGCGCGCCAGGAGGAGCCCAGCACATCCGCTTGGGTCAGCGCGCCGCCGACCATCGGGCCGGTGACCGCGGCGAGCCCCATGACCGGTCCGATGGTGCCCATGGCCCGGGCCAATGCCGGGCCGGTGAACATGGCGCGGATCATGCCGATGGTCTGCGGGATGATCAGTGCTGCCGCCGAGCCCTGCACCGCCCGCAGGGCGATCAGCGCTGCCGTGGACGGTGCGAGTGAACACCCCAGTGAGGCCAGGACGAAGCCGGCCATGCCGAGGCGGAACACCCGCCGCCGGCCGACGATGTCACCCAGCCGCCCGCCGGTGATCAGGAAGACGGCGAACGGCAAGGTGTACGCGGCGCTGAACCACTGGATGCTGGAGGCAGGGCCGCCCAGACCGGCGCGGATCACAGGGGCGGCGACGGTCATGATGGTGGCGTCGAGGAGGTTCATGGCCTCGGCGACCAGCAGCACGGTGAGTGCGGCCCAACGCCGCCGCGGAGGCGGGGTGGTGGAGTACGACATGCGCCCGAGAGTGCGCCCTGCCGCCGGGACACCTCCACTTCGGGCAGCTGGATTGCCGAATCATTCCATGCGCATGTCTCTGGTGCATGATTTTCACATGCTGGACGACATCGACCGTGGTCTCATCCACGCCCTGCGCATCGACGGGCGGGCGCCGTTCAGCGCGATCGCCGACGTCCTCGACGTCTCGGCGCAGACGGTCTCCCGCCGCTACCGGCGGCTGTGTGCAAGCGCTGCGCTGCGGGTGGTCGGCCTGGCCGAGCCGGAGCGCAGCGACCGCACCCAGTGGCTGCTGCGGCTGGCCACGGGCCCGCGCGTCGCGCAGGACCTTGCCGACGCGCTGGCCCGCCGCGCCGACACCTCCTGGGTCAAACTCGCCTCGGGCGGCACCGAGATCGTCGCGATCGTGCACACCTCCACCGCCGACGGGCCCTCCGGGCACGCGCTGCTGTTGCACGACATCCCGCGCACGGCCGGCATCACCGCGGTCTCCGCACATTGCGTGCTGCACACCTACCTCGGTGGGCCCACCGCCTGGTCCGGCCATCAGCAGTCCCTCGACGCCACGCAGCAGCGCCGCCTGCGCGCCGCCGTAGCCGAGGCGGCTTCTGCCACCGCCGCTTCTGGGGGGCGGCTCTCACCGATGCCGATTCCGACCTGCTCGCCGCCCTCCAGCGCGACGGGCGGGCGAGCCTGAGCAGCCTGGCCGCGGCCACCGGCTGGTCACCCGCCACCGTCGCGCGCCGGCTGGAGCAGCTGCGGGCCGACGGCCGGCTCTTCTTCGACGTCGAACTCGACTCCGCCCTGCTGGGCGTCGCCACGCAGGCGCTCCTGTGGATGGCCGTCGCCCCCGCTCACCTCGACCAGGTCGCCCGTACCCTGGCCCGGCACCCCGAGCTGGCCTACGTGGCCGCCGTCACCGGCCCCCACAATCTCACCGCCCATGCCCTGTGCCCCGACCCGGCGGCGCTGCACCGCTACCTCACCGAACGCCTGGGCACCCTGAAGGCGATCCGCGCCCTGGAGACCGCGCCCGTGCTGCGCACGCTCAAGATGGCCGGTCCGCTCCCGGCCGCCGGCAAGCCGCCCATGCGCCGCCGTTAGCTCGTGCCGGCCGACGCACGGCCGTGGCATGGGAGGAACAGCTCCTACCGCCCCCAGACCAACGGCAAGGCCGAACGCTTCAACCGCCCTGCTCGACGAATGGGCCTACGCCCACCCCTACTCGCCCTGCACCTGCTTCGATCCGCGCTCGTGCACATCAACGCCCTTCTGCTTCAGCAGGTCCTCGCCGAACCGGCCTGGGCGACAAGCTTGGGGCCTACTCGTCGGGGTGGACGGCCTGGACGCCGGTTCCTTCGTACAGCTCGGGCGTCAGGGTGAGCAGGAAGCGGCCGGTGGGAAAGTCCGCGGAGGGGCGGGCGGCGTGGATGGCGTGGACGGCCGCCCAGGAGTGCCCGGCGCGCAGCAGCCCGGTGGCGGTGACCGCGGCCTCCGTGTCGAAGGGCTCGACCGTGACGAACCGCAGCCCGTCGATGTAGGCGAGGAGACCGGGCCGCTCGGTGTCGCCGGCCGTGAGGGAGAGCACCGGGGCGTACAGGGTGCCCAGCCCGCCGGAGGCCTGAACGTAGAACGCGGCCACGGCCTCGTTGTACGGATCCTTGGGATCGTGGAGGGCGGTGGCGGTGGTGTGGTCCAGGACGACCGCGATCTGCCCCACTACGCGGCCGCCGGGTCCTGGCCGGCGCCGAGCCGCTGAAGCAGGCCGCGGGCCTTCGCCTCGGCCTGCTCGCTGGGCACGGTGCCCAGGACGGAGGCGAGCTCGGCGCGGGCCTGCTCGACGCGCTCCGCGTACTCGGCCTCGGTCGGCCGGCTCTCGGCGAGCTCTTCGACGAGCTGCCGGATCGTGGTGCCCTGCTCGCTCGCCAGCGCGGCCAGCCGGTCGCGGGTGGCCGCACTGACCTTGATGCTCGTTTCGTCCGCCATACCCACCACTCTACTGCCAGTAGAGGACTGATGCAGGGCCTCGGCGTATTCGTGCGGCCATAGCGTTCACTTTTCATCCATTGCAACAAACGAAGCGCTTGTCGTTGCGTTACCAGCGAGGCCGTTGCAACAATTTCCTTGACTTGACCTGCATAGATGCCAATCTCTCGCAACGAACGCGTTGTCAGACCACGGAAAGCAACGTAGCGTTTCCAATGTCAGAAACGACGAACGAAACCACCGGAGAGCATCATGCAGAAGTTCGCCACCGCCGCCCCGATCACCGTCGTCCTGGACATCCCCGCCGGACGCGTCCAGCTCTTCGCCGCCGACCGCGCCGACACCAGCG
>NZ_JAIQYY010000036.1:39498-52943 GCF_020181035.1 Streptomyces sp. CoH27 | reverse complement strand
ACATCCATGAAGCCTTCCTCGGGCTCGCTACATGTCTCATCACCTACCGACACGTCCAACGCATTTGTTAGGACCTCTAAACCCGGCGACGTCGGCGATCGGCCCCGGGATACTGGTCGCCCATGGATGAGGTCAAAGTCGTCGTCGCCCATTCCGAGCGCGCGACTCTGCGCGTGGGTGACGTGTTCTTGAAGGTGGACGCCGATCAGGCGCGCATCGATGTCGAGGTCGAGGCGATGGCCCTCGCACCGGTCCCGACCCCGGAGGTCCTGTGGCGTAAGCCGCCCGTGCTCGCGATCGCCGCACTCCCGGGGACGACGCTCGGGCGCCTCGGCGGGCCGTCGACCGGGTCGCCGGCGGCGTGGGCCGCGGCGGGCGCCGCCATCCGGAAGCTGCACGACGCGCCGCTGCCGGCCCGGCCCGGGCGGGCCGGCCGGAGCATCGTCGCACTGGCGGCGGAACTCGACGACGAGTGCGAGTTGCTCGTGAGGAACGGCGTCCTGCCCGCCGACCTGGTCACCCACAACCGCGAGGTCGCCGAGGCCGCGCTGCGGCCGTGGACTCCGGCGTTCACGCACGGCGACCTGCAGATCGCGCACGTCTTCGTCGACGGCGACGAGGTCACGGGCATCATCGACTGGTCCGAGGCGGGCCAGGGTGATGCCCTGTACGACCTCGCCACCTTCACGCTCGGACACGAGGAGCACCTCGACGACGTCATCGCCGGCTATGGCACCGACATCGACCTCGACGTGATCCACGCGTGGTGGTCGTTGCGAAGCCTGCTGATAGTTCGCTGGCTGATCGAACACGGCTTCGACCCCTTCGCGCCGGGCTGTGAGGTCGACGTGCTGAGATCCCGGATGTGAGGCTGCGCGGGCTCGACTGCCACGTATGCGTTCTGACGCATCGAGCAGGCCATCCCCTGGGGCGCATCGCCTGCCCTTACCCTCACAGAGTGCGGTGCGCAGTCGTCGCCGGCAGATGACGGCGCAGCCGAGGGTGACGAACGCGTGGTGGATGCCGTCGCGGACCTCCCAGCGGATGCGCAGGCGGCGGAACCAGTGCAGCAGCGCGATCCTTCCTTCCACGACCCAGCGGTACACGCCCAGGCCGGAGCCGTGCCCGGTGCCGCGCCGGGCGAGGTACGCGGTGATCTGGAACCGGATCGCCCGCGGGTCCGAGGGCGCCTACGTCTGCTACGACTTCTGAGCGGGCCACGGTCTCCGAGCGGGCCGGGAGATCATCTCTCTGCGGCGGGCCGCAGAAGCCGTGCCGTCAGCAGGGCGGTAAGAACCCACCTTTGAACCTCTGACGATCTCGCTCTCGCGCCTCGTTGGGCAGCCCGGTGCGCATCGGCCCTCCAGGCAGTGGAGTCTCAACGGTACGGCAGAGGCTTTACGGAGAGCTTTCCCGTGTTCCACCCGCCGTGGTGGCGCGCCTTTCGGGTGTGGGATGGCGGGCGGATTCCGCCCAGTGCCCGGCGGGCCGGAGTTCCCCTTTACGGCCACGGCGCCACGTCCAGAGGCCGCACTTCGAGCCGTTTGATCCCCGGTTACCTCGCCCTGATGACAGGCGTTGTCCTGGTCGTGGCGGCGACCATTCCCGCCACGACCCTCGGGCTGCGCCTCTGGTTCGCACCCCGGCTCGTCCTGTTCGTCGCCAGCGGTCAGCCGCGCACGTGCAGCCCGAAACCCGTGGAGCCCGCGGGCTCCAGTCCCTCCTTCAGGTGCAGCGAGGGGATCTCGTAGTCGCCGAAGTTCTGCCGCCGGAATGCGATCGGCTCGGTCGACTCCAGGGTGAGCAGGCGCTGCTCCCAGGCCTTGGCGATGTCCGGGTAGTCCTCACCGGTCATCCGGTCGGTGCCGTACAGCACGAACGGGGGCAGCACCTCGATGCCCGGGTAGTAGAGGATGCCGTGGTGGATCGGGAACAGCAGATCGTCGATGGGGCCGTTGATCCCGCGAGGGGCGTAGTGCGACTCCGGGCCGCCGGCGGTCACCGACAGCAGAGCCTTCCTGCCCGCGAGGGTGCCTTCGCCGAAGCGCTCACCGTATTTGGTGTCGCTGTGCTCGCCGACGCCGTACGCGAAGTGGTAGGTGAACACCCGGTCCACCCAGCCTTTGAGGATCGCGGGCATCGTGTACCACCACAGCGGGAACTGGAAGATGATCGTGTCGGCCCACAGCAGCTTCTCCTGCTCGGCGAGGACGTCCGGGGTGAGCGTCCCGGCGTCGAAGGCCCGGCCCGAGTCCAGGGCGACCTTCAGCGGACTTGAGGCGTCAGGGCCGTAGTCCGCAGCGTCCACGACCGCCTTCCAGTTCATCGCGTACAGATCGCTCACCTGTACCTCGTGCCCGGCCCTCGCCAATGTGGACACCGCGAGGTCCTTCAGCGAGCCGTTGAGCGACTTCGGCTCCGGGTGGGCGTAGACGATCAGCGTCTTCATGGGAACTCCTTCGGATCGGGTGCCTTCGATCCTGGGCCCCGCGGCGCCCGGCGTTCAGGGACGCCTCTTCCGTCGGAGGGGACTTCCTGGTAACGGCAGGACCACCTTCGCGGGCACCACCGAAGCCATACTGGGGGCATGGACGATCTTGCGACCTTCCTTCGGACCCGGCGTTCCCGGGTCGACCCGGCGGCCGTCGGCATCCCCACCGACAGCCGTCGCCGGGTCGAAGGGCTGCGCCGCGAAGAGGTCGCGCACCTGTCCGGAGTCAGCGTCGACTACTACGTACGCCTGGAGCAGGGCCGCGCGACCCAGCCCTCCGAGCAGGTCCTCAACGCGCTCGCCCGCGTCCTCGGCCTCGACGAGACCGAACGCGAGCACCTCGACCGGCTCGCCCGGCAGCGCCGCCGCCGCGCGAAGGCGCCGGGCGGGCGGGTCCGGCCGGAGCTGTTGCGCGTCCTCGACCTGGTCGCCGACGCACCCGCGCTGATCATGGACCACCGCCTGGACGTGCTCGCCGGGAACCGGCTCGCCGGGCTCCTCTTCGGCCGGCCGATGCCGGGCCTGAACACCGCCCGGCACATCTTCCTTGAGGAGGCCGAGCGCGGTCTTTACGCGGACTGGGAGAAATGCACCCTCGACGTGGTCGGGCACCTGCGCCTGGCCGCCGGGAAATACCCCGAGGACCCTCAGCTGGCCTCACTCATCGGCGAGCTGGCGATGGGCAGCGAGCGCTTCCGCCGCCTGTGGGCCCGCGCGGACGTGCGCGCCCGCACACATGGACGCAAGGCGTACCGGCACCCGCTGGTCGGACTGCTGGAACTGCACCAGGAGAACTTTGCACTACCGGATGAATCAGGCATCGAGCTACTCGTGCTGTCCGCGGCCCCCGGCAGCCCCGCCGAGGACGGGCTACGCCTGCTCGCAGGCCTGGGCACGGACAGCGGTGACACGCAGCATCCCACAGTGAACGCCCAGGTCCGCGAGTACCCACTGCCCGGAACACCTCAGCCCTGACGGCTTTCCGGTCCCCGGACCACTTTGCGGCTGGTCACGATCCTGCTGGCCTATTGCGTGATATTGGTGAGCTCGCTTGGAACTCCGAACAAAATGAGATGAAGGACGGCCTCAGGTCGGGCGAGGGTCGCTCGGTACTCGCCGACGAAAGGCCAGGCATGGACGACAGTCCCCCGCGGGAGCTCATCTCGCTCGCTGATGACGAGGGCAACAGCGTCTCGGTCAACGTTCTGGGACGTAGCCCCAGATGGACCGCCGGGCTCGACGCGGAGATCGTCATCAAGACGCCCTTCGTGTCCGGCCGTATCGACCTGGCGCTGTACGTTGCGAGGTTGGAGAGCTGGGCCGATGCACTGGACCGGCTTGACGCCGGCGAAGACGTGGCCTGGATGGAGATGAGCAGCGGGCCGTCCGTCTTCATCCAGCTCGCAGGCGAGCGTGACTGCCCGGAGGTGGTCGTGGAGGACGAGTCCGGGTCCATGGTGACCGTGCGGGTCCCGCTCGTCCCGCCGGACGACTGGATTGCTGATCATCGCCAGCGTCTGCGCCGGGTGATGGATCACTGGGTTCCGATGCTGTCAGGGTAGGGAGACAAGTCGCCGCCAGCAGATGAGGGCGCATCCGAGGGTCAGGAAGGCTTCGTGGATGTCGTCGCGGATCTCCCAGCGAATGCGCAGGCGGCGAGACCCATGCAGGTGGGCGAATGCACGCTCCACGACCCAACGTTGGGCGCCCAGTCCCGAGCCGTGCTCGGTGCCGCGTCGGGCGATCACCGGCTTCACACCGAGGGCCCGGACGAGGCGGCGGTATGTGTCGTGGTCGTAACCGCGGTCACCGAGCACGATGTCCGGGCGGCGCCGGGGCCGACCGCGCTTGCCCCGCACCGGTGGAACGGCTTCGAGCGGCGGAATGAGCCGCGTTCACGTCGTTGCGATTGCCGCCGGCCAGGGTGACGGCGAGCGGGATGCCGGTGCGTCGGTGATCAGGTGGTGCTTGCTGCCCGCCCTGCCCCAGTCAACAGGACTTCGCCCCGTCTTGGAGCCCCTCTAGCGCCCGCATGTGAGAGCCGTAGACCGCCGCCCGGGGAGAAGTCCAGGACGTTCGCGCCGCGCAGCTTCGCCAGGAGCTCCTGGTGCAGCCGGGGCCACACGCCAGTCCCGGTCCACCCGGCCAAGCTGCCTACCCCGCAAGGTCATCGAACCAGCTCACGAAGTCGCACTGGAGGACTAGTCGATAAAGGAAAGTAGCCACGTCGGAATCTCCATCTGTTTTTGTTGCCTGCTTAAGATCGCCCGGCAGGGGGTGGCCCGTCTTCGTGCGGCTGCCGGCTGTTACGCCTCCTGAAAGCGCACGACGACCTACTGAAGGCGCAGTAGTCGTCCGGGCAGCCATCTCCTGCACGGGCACGACGACCCGCGCTTCAGTCCGCGGCTCGCGGCGCCTTCATCACGTCCAGCACGACCCGCGCCATGCCACGCTCCCCGCGCTCGTTGGGGCGCACCGACGCCGCGGAGGCCTGGGGGATCAGAGGCTCGATCCAACGCACGGCCCGGTCCGCGCAGGCGTCACGCCCGACCGAGGGCGTGCAGGTGTCGACGTACCCAGCCCCGACGGCCTTCGCCCTGTCCCGCAACATCGCGTTGAGCTGCTGCTCGTTCTCCCGAAGGAAGCCGACGTCGCCTGGTGCGAGGCCCATCGCTCGGTCGCAGTGGTTGCCCTGGGCCGGCAGGATCGCCTGATAGCCCACGCCGTACCCCCGGGCCTCGGGTGCCCTGCGTCGGACGTCGCTCAGCGCCACGGCCAGGCGTCCCCCCGCCACCTTGATCCGACTGGTCACGTCGTCCGTGCCGGCCGACACGTAGCGCGCACGACAGGGCGCGTCGTCCACGTCTCCGTCGAAGCAGCTCTCCAATTGGTAGCCGAGACCGGCTGAGACGCAGGTCTTCATCAATGAGCTGAAGCCGATGTCGTTTCCGCCGAAGCCAAGGGTGACCAACCGGGTCTTCGGCGAAAGAGCCGACAGCTGGGCGGGGTTGACGCCTCGATCCGTCGTCTGGGAGGCGAAAAGGTCCCCCATGACTGCTCCAGTGCAGCTCATGTCACGGAACTCATCGGCTGCAACGCCGAGTTCGGCAGCCACCAGCGCGGGACAGTTGCGGTCGGATCGGTCGCACCCTGCGGGCCGGCCGTTCCGGGCAGGGATGTTCGGACCGGCCGTGCAGGAATCGCCCAGCGCCACGTAAGGGCCGCCGGGAGGACCGAGGGAGGAAGCCAGGGCGTCGTGGTCGTCTCCACGGCTGACGGCAACCACGGTGGCGAGCATGGCTCGGATCTCGGGCCGGTCCGGCGGCACCGAGGCCGGTCCGTCCACGGGCGAGGCTGCGCGTGCGGGCCGTGATGAAGCCGATCGCGACCGTGCCGTGCGCCCTGAAGACGGTCGACGTGAGCACCGGCGAGGCGGCCGATGCACACCATCAGCGCTCCGACGTCTCCGCGGTGCCGGCCGCCGGCATCGTCGTCATGGTCGCGCTGGTGCCGGCCGACGCGGTCCCGGGCGGGAGGTCGAGCGGAAGCTTCGCGTGGCGCCGGCGAGGCCCGGCGCTGATCGGGGGCCGGTCGTGCTCCGTCGGCCAGGGCCACGCTCGGGCACATCCGACACCTTGGGTTCCTGGTCTCAAGGCATCCGGTGGCATGGGAGTCGGACAGGCCGCCGCTGAGAGGCAGGTACGTCAACTACGACACGGCCACCGAGGCATTCGTGATCTTCCCTGGAAAGGTCTTCCTCCACCCCCGCGGACAGGCCGAAGGCCGCCGCGCGGCACAGGCCCATGGCCGCTGCATCGGCATCCCTGAAGCACAACCGGACTGGCAAGACCGACCCCATCGGGGAAAACGGACTTCCCTCAGACCGAGCTACACCCGAGGGCGATGGTCCACTCCCGCACCTCGTCCCCGTCCACTACCTGCATACCTCGCAAGACAACGCGTCGATGGAACACCCATCGGACCGGCCACCGGCCACCACACCGGGCGGAGACTCATGGAGCAATGTCCGATTTTACCCTATATATCGCGAAGTCCCGTTAAGTCGCTATTTAAGTCGTGAGTCGCTTCACTCGAAGGCGCGTGACCCAATTCACTTACGAAGCGCCCTAGTGCATGACGCGGCCCTTAACTCCCTGAATGCCTACCGGTCGGCACCCCTCGACACCGGGAAACAACTAGCCCAGTTAGTAAACAGGGGAATTGCCGCAATATTCCCCTCGCAGCTAAGAATGTCTCCACCGCAGCGCACCGCCCGACAAATGCGGTGCAGTTTGCCGAGGGAAACCGGCATCTGCGGGTGATGCAATTCCCGGAAAAAGGACCGCTCCATGCCCCTCCACGCCCGCAAGCGCCCCTCCCGGGCGCGCCGGTTCCTCGCCGGTGGCGCCACCACCGCCGGCACGTTCGCCCTGGCCTGCTCGGCCGCGCTCGGGGCGGCCCAGACCGCCGAGGCCGCTCCTGCCGCCAGCACGCCGACCGTCTACACGGTCCAGGCCGGCGACCACCTCGCCTCGATCGCCCGAACCCTGCACGTGCCGGGCGGCTGGCAGGCCATCGCAACGGCCAACCACATCTCCAGCCCCTACAGCATCCAGCCGGGACAGGCCCTGACCCTGCCCACCGGATCGACCCCCGCCACCCCGGCCCCCTCCGCCCCGGCGCCGTCCAGCACGCCGCCCTCCAGCGGCCAGACCTACGCCAACAACCTGGACGGCTGGATCAGGCACGCGCTGGCGATCATGGCGCAGAACGGCATCCCCGGGACCTACAACGGCATCCACCGCAACATCATCCGGGAGTCCTCCGGCAACCCCAACGCCGTCAACAACTGGGACTCCAACGCCGCCGCCGGCCACCCCTCCATCGGCCTGCTGCAGGTGATCCAGCCGACGTTCAACGCCTACCACGTACCCGGCACCTCGTCGAACATCTACGACCCCGTCGCCAACATCACCGCCGCCTGCAACTACGCCTACCACCGCTACGGATCCATCGACAACGTCAACAGCGCCTACTGACAGGCAATTCCCGCTACGTCCCGGTCTTCAATGCGCGGCGACACACCAACATCACCGTCGCCGCGCATTGCAGTGGCAAAAATCCCCGGGCTTGAATGCCGATCTTTCCCCCAACACATGCGAGCAGCCCCAAGAAGAGGCCCTGCCGCATACCTTCCCGGCACCACCGAGCCACGTCCCGGATCAAACATCCCTCAATGGAAGTCAAGTCCGGTCTTCCCTGGTTCGTGATCGCTCGATCGTGGTACTGATCACGGCCTGGAAGCAGGGGCGGGTGACGCGGTCGGCGACCGGTGGTCCCGGGTCCTGTGGTCTGCGGGACGTCGTGAACGCGATCTTCGAGCAGAGCCGGAAGGGCTGCCAGTGGCGCTGCCTACCCCATGACCTGCCGGCCTGGTCGGCGGTGTTCTACTACTTCGCGCTGTGGCGCCAGGACGGCCTCGACCAGCGGATCCAGGAACTCCTGCGCTGCCAGGTGCGGGAGAGAGAGCCCGCCGATGAGAGGACTCGTCCCTCGTGATCACAACACCGCCGGCACCGCCTTGCTCGACCAGGCCGTGAGCGGAGGAGTGGCCGGTGACGCGACGGGCAGGTCGATCAGGCCGGGGCCGGCGGCGAGGTGCTCCATGGGCTCCCAGTCGCTGCCCCACGCGTCACCGGGGGCATTCGCGCCGCGCTGCGCGCCCGCCCGGCACACACTTCAAGGTGACGGCACGACTACCGGCGCAGTCCGCCGAGGAGCGTGACCTGCCGCAACGGAACCGTGTAACGACCAGCGTCACACGTGGGCAGCGTGACCAGCAGGGTCCCATCCGCCTGACCTGCACACCTGAAGGCTGCGGCCCGCGAAGCCCTGATAGGTTTCGCGGGCCGCAGCCTTCAGGAAGACCAGCTCTCAGGTGGTGTCCGGATCAACGCCCTGCGCGCAGGAGAGAGCGAACAAGTCTTCTTGTCCGCGGAGATCGCGTACTCGTGCTCGCCCATCGGGACGCCGTCGAGGATACGGGCGTACAGGTCCAGCACGCGCGCGGCCTCGGGCCGGAAGGCGGGGGCGCACACGAAGATCCAGGATGGGTACTGCCAGGGCCTGAGCGCGTGCTGCTTGAGCCGACGCCGCACGGTGGAAGGGGAGACCGACCCGGCGATGGACCGGTCGACCACCTCCCGGGTCGGCTGCGGACACGACCAACGCGACAGTGGAGTCCCGGCCTTGGCGAGTGACTGGCAGGCCGGCGCCTTGACCTCGGCGACCAGCAACGCGGTGAACGAGGCCGGCCGACCGGACCGCTTGCGGTCGGCGAGGGCGGGCAGGCCGCCGGAGGCGAACTCGCCCCGCCGGGTGCGCAGCGTGTCCACATGCAGCCGCGTCTGCGCGGATGTCCGGGCAGGGATGCACTCACGGGCAGCCAGCAGCACGATAGCTGCGCGCTGCCCGGTCTGATCCGGGGCCTTGTGACCGTAGGCCATCTTCTTCCAGCCTGTGGTGCTCGGAAGCGGTCAGCACGACGGGCACGGCGGGGGCGAGGGACACGGGAGGAAAGCGACCGATCCTTCGGGGTCGGGGAGCAGCGGGGAACGGGCCGATACCAGGCCGCACCCGTCCCCGCATCCTGCGATGTCATGGCGCCGCCCCCGAGTTGCTCTCCGGGAGATCTCCCGCAAGCCCGTTTCTCTCCTCGACCAGCTCCCCCGTCAACATGCGGACGGCCATGGACACCCTGTCTGCCCGCTGCCGGAACTACTGAGCCGGGTCTTCGACAGCCATCGTGCGGGGACTGTCAGTGCTGCGTGCAAGGATGCTGCGCAATACAGGCGATCAAGATTCGAGGGGTGCGGAATGAACACGAAGGCCAGCGGAACGTTCGCCCTCACATCATTCGAACCGGAGGTGCTTGACGAGGGCCCCGGCGCCGCGCTCGGCCGCGTGCGGATCACCAAGACCTTCCAGGGCGGCCTGGCTGGCACCAGCACCGTGAACATGTTGTCGGTGGCCGACATCGAGGGCAGTCCCGCCGCCTACGTCGCCGTGGAGCGATTCACAGGCGAACTCAACGGCCGCAAGGGCTCCTTCGTCCTCCAGCACAGCGCGCCCGGTAGTCATGGTGAGCAGATCGCGATCCGCGTGGTCCAAGGAACGGGCTCCGGTGACCTCGCAGGGATCATGGGTACCTTCGAGATCATCCAGTCCGAGGACGGCAGTCACTCCTACGTTTTGGAGTACACACTGGGCTGACACGGGCCGGCCTCGCCGTCCGAACCATCGGGACGCACTGCGACCAGGATCAGCCCATGCACAGCAACACCAGGATCCGTCTGATCGAGCCCGCCGATTCCGCCCCGATAGCCGCGCATCGGGTGCGGGACTTCGAGGCTTTCCGGCCGTGGGAACCGGCCCAGCCGGCCGACTTCGTCACCCCGGAGGGCCAGGCGGAGCGGATCGACAGGCTGCTGGCCGGGTACCGGGCCGGCTCGGTCTGGCCAGGCGTGCCTCGCCAACGACCAGGTGATCGGGCAGGTCACCGTCGGAGGCATCCTGCCGCAGCCGCACGTGCGCCGCGGCTCCGTCGGATACTGATCGCCAGCGTCGCCCGGAATCAGGGGCACGCCGGGATGCTGTGGGAGCGGGTCCTGGGCGACTGACTGAACGTTTCACAATGAGGTCCTCAGGCGGCGGAGGCATGAGGCTGCAGGCCAGTTCGAGCAGGCTGAGAAGGTCGAAGCCGGGCAGGCCGCTGGTGGGCCTGTGCCACCGCCTGGCCGACGGCAGTGCACAGCTCGTCGCCTCTCACGGCCTGGATGCGGTCCCCGCCGCATCCTGACCGCCCCGGCCGCTCAGCGTCATGTATTGGTACGTGCCGTCACCATCTCAATCCCAGGTGCGCGTCAAGAACCGGCGACGACCATGATCACATGGGTTCACGCGCCGCCTCACCGTCGGCCGGGTGCCGACTGCCCCAGGCACCGGCGGGTCAGGGCGCCTCCATTTCGTCGGACTCAGGAGGCGGTGGGGCCAGGCACCGACGCCCTTCGGTGGGCCTGTCCGGGCGCCCGCCGGATGCGTCTCTGGCGCGCTGCACAGCTGTCCGGCCCACATCCGACCGTCCACACCGTCTGGCCACGCATAAGCCCCTTCCCACGACGCCGTCGCCCTCCGCCCGGCCCATCGCCGCGGGGCAGAGGTGCACCGCTGCCCACGAGCGAGCCCGGCGGGCGCGGGAGCTGGACCTTTCGTAGATTGAAGGGTGAGCGACTGGCAGGGAATGCGTGTGACACCGAAGATCGACTACACAGGGGTGTTCGCAGCCCTTCCGAGCCCGTGCCTGGTGCTCAGCACGGACCTGGTGATCGCCGATGCCAACTGGGCCTTCTGCGAGGTGACCGGACGGAGCCGGGCCGAGCTGCTCGGGCAGTACCTCTTCGACGCCTTCCCGGACAACCCCGCCGACGCGGAGGCCGACGGGGTGGCGACGCTGAAAGCCTCACTGCACCGTGTCCTGTCCTCCGGCCAGACGGATCACATGGCGTTGCAGAAGTACGACATCCCGGTCGCCGGCAACCCCGAGGTGTTCAAGGAGCGGTGGTGGACCGCGATCAACGTGCCCGTCCTCGGCCCGGGCGGAAAGGTCGCCTGGATCATCCACCGGTCCGAGGACATGACCGACGTCGTCCGCGCCCGCCGGACCGCGCACCTGCCGTCGGTCAGCCCCGGCCGGGAGGCGGCCATGGAAGCCGAGCTGTACGCCCGGGCGCGGCAGCTGCAGCAGCTGAACGAGGAACTGCGGCAGGCCCACGCCCGTGAGCGGCGCATCGCGGTCGCCCTGCAAGAAGCCATGCTTCACTCCCCGGACCTGGCCCGGCACCCGAACATCGCCGTGCGCTACCTGCCCGCGACCGGGTCACTGAACGTGTGCGGCGACTGGTACGACGCGGTCGACCTGCCCGCGGACCGCTTCACCGTCGCGGTCGGCGACGTGGTCGGCCACGGGCTGATGGCCGCCACCGTCATGGGCAGGCTCCGCAGCGCGCTGAGCGCCGCCACCCGCACCGTCCACGGCCCTGCCCAAGCACTGGAGGTCCTGGGGCTCTACGCCCGCTCGGTCGAGGGAGCACTGGCCGCCACCGCCGTCCAGGTCCTTGTCGACTGCCACAGCCAACTGCTCATCTACAGCAGCGCCGGCCACCCCCCGCCCGTCCTGCTGCACCCCGACAGCTCCTGCGAGCTGCTCGACCGGGCCACCGACCCACCGCTGGGCGCCCGCCCCGAACACGTCCCCCGCCCCCAGGCCAACAAGACCTACACCCCCGGCGACACCCTCATCCTCTACACCGACGGCCTGATCGAACGCCGCGGCGAGGACATCGACGTCGGCCTGACCCGCCTGACCGACATGCTCGCCACCTGCGCCGAGTTCGGCGCAGAACACCTCGCCGACGCCCTCCTCGCCCGCCTGGGCCTCGCCAGCGGCGCCGACGACGACATCGCCATCGTCGTCGTCCGCCTGGACCGAACGACCCGACCGTACTGATCAGGCCGATGTCGTCGTCGGTGAGCGTGCGGCCGTGGGAGTGAGCGGCCAGCTCGGTGCGGGCGTAGCGCAGCACGCCCGGCAGCACCTTCCGCAGGTCTTCTCGGTCTCCTCTGCCCTGTAGCACAGTACGCCGCATTCGTCGCCGTCGAATCCGACCGACGTCAGCGGTGGACCGGCAAAGCGGACACGCTGAGATCACCGGGGTCTGCGGCCCTGGCGCACACCCCGGGCGGGCCGTAAGCCCGGCCTCAAGGACCGCATACAGCATGTCACTTGGGAGAGCACCATGTCCTGTACGGTCTGTCAGCACAACGTCAGGGGTTCGTGCCCGAGGGTGGCTGTTGCGAGCGCGGAGACACTGCTTGATCAAGTCGCTGGAGGCACTGTCCCGCGGTTGCATTCGGTGGAGCCTTGCAAAGGGGGCCCTCCCACGACGAAGCCCCCCGCTCGGCGCCGGCAGCGGCAAGCACCCACACGGCGCGCTCCTCCGACGGCAGCGCCGAACCACGTCGGTAGCCGACTGACGAGCCTCAAGTCCCGTCCCCGCCTGGCACGATACGGACGCCGTCGGACCAGCCCAGGAGCGCGAACGTACTCATCGGTGCCCCGCTGCGGACGATGTCGAGCCGGGAATGGTTCACCCGGCAGGGTGCGGCGTTCCTCACGAAGCGCCATCGGCCATCCGCTACCGGAAACACTCAAAGATCACGTAACATCCAGGTCGAATTGACCAACTGCCGCAGTTACCCACTTAGTTGGAGATATCTCCACGCCTCGACCAAGGGTGACCGCGCAAGGGGGAAAGAAGAAACCAGGATGACGTCATCCACTCTCCGCCGACGCGTCGCGGGAACCGCAGCCACCGTTCTTCTGATCGGTGCCGGCGCTCTGGCGACCGCGCCTTCGGCGACGGCCAAGGCTAACCTGCTGTCCATCGACAAGGTGTCGCTGCACACCCCCGGCCTGCAGGTGAAGGTCACCTACTCCTGCGACATCGGCATGGACCACGAACTCGTGGCCAACGCGACGACGCTCAACCACAGCCCCCACGACCAGTCCATCGCTGCGGGCACCGTCAAGAAGGACCATCTGGTCTGCGACTACAACGACCATGTCGCGCTGGTGACCTTGCGCCCGGCCGCAGGCTCGCACTTCGACAAGGGGGACAAGGTCAAGGTCACCGTCTTCTACTTCGACAACGACGGGTTCAGGTACGGCGACGAGGAGACAGTCGCCGTCCTGTAGGAGGGCAGTACGCCTGACCGCCTACCTCCAGGGCCTCGCGCCTCCCGGGACAGGTGAACTCCTGCTCCGTCGGGTGAAGCGAACCCGGACGGAGAGCCTCTCCCAGCGCCGACACGAGGTGTCCTTCCAGGCCCGGGTCGT
>NZ_JAIQYY010000036.1:0-39407 GCF_020181035.1 Streptomyces sp. CoH27 | reverse complement strand
GGGCCCTCCCACCCGTTCCTTGTAAGGAGGGCTCGGGGCTCAGCGCCCGAGTCCTGGGCTTTCTTGTCCTACGGGCAGAACACCGCGAGGTTGAAGTCGAATCCCAGGGTGTGGCCGCCGCTGTTGGTGGTCAGGACCGAGACTTCGTTCGGCCGGCTGTCGTCGTGGAGGGTGTTGCCGTACCCCCTGAAGATCCCGAACTCGGATCCGATGGGTTCTGTCGTGGCGGTGAAGACGCACTTGCTGACGTCCCGGTCGAAGTCGACTCGGTAGAACCCGTCGGAGACCACGGTCACGGATGTCGCGCCGCTGGACCGTTCCGCCACAAGCGTGCCGTCGCGTTGCACGAAGGCGAAGAGTTTCGTCGCGGGCGCACCCGCCGGGCCCTGGGGTCCGGCCGGTCCCGCCGGCCCTGGGGACCCGCCGGACCCTGAGGACCGGTCTGGTTCCACGTCACCGTGGTCTCGCCCGGCCGGCACCGCTGGCCGGCCTCGAAGTCGATGAGCCTGAGCACGCCATTGGTGCGGGAGTAGCAGCCGGTGTAGACCCCGTTGACGCCGGGGATGTCGGCTCGCGCCACGCCCCCGAGCAGGGTGGTGGTCAGGCCCAGCGCCAGGAAGGCGGTGGCGACCGGCTTGGCCGCCGCGAACTTCACGGCGAGTTGACCACGAACCTCATCGGGGACGCTCGTATCACAACAACGAGCCGCATCACGCGAAGCAGCACCTTGATTCCCTGCGAGCCCTTGGCTAGGCGGGGTTGTCACGGAGCCAGTCGAGGCGCTCGGCGGTCTTGCGGACCAGCGGGTGGCCGGGGCCGAACACCCGGCGATAGCCGTCGAGGCAGCCTTGCAGCAATTGAGCCGCCTCCTGCCGTTGCCCCGCGTCCATCAGGACGTTCGCCAGGTTGTCCCGGGCGTGGAGGGTGTCGGGGTGGGTGTCGCCGCACTGCCGGACCTTGCCGGCCTCGACCTCGCGCAGCAGAGGCACGGCTTCCGCGTAGCGCCCCATGGCGTGGAGCACGGCGGCGAGGTTGTTGCGGACCATGAGAGCGCCGTGGTGATCCCGGCCCCGGGCGTGCTCGTACTCGGCCAGGACGGTGCGCAGCACCGCTTGCGCCTCCTCCGGGCGGCCGAGCCGGACCAGGGCGGCGCCGAGGTTGCCCCGTGCGGTGAGCAGGGCTTCGTCACCGCGTTCGCTCTGGCGCTCCAGCCGTACGATCAGCTCCCGCAGTTCCCGTTCGGCTTCCTGCCACCGGCCCGCCTTGATCAGGGAGCTCGCGTGGCCGTTGGCGGCGGACAGTGTGTCGGGGTGTTCCGGCCCGAGCGTGTGCCTGCGGCGTTCCAGGACGTCCCTGCGCAGCGCGGTGGCCTCCGGCACGCGCCGCAGGTCCTCCAGCACCTCGGCGAGACGGACCGCGCCGGCGAGCGTGTCGGGATGATCGCGGCCCAGCAGCTCCGCTCGGTTGGTCCACACACTCCGCCACACCTCCTCCGCAGCACCGAGCTCGCCCGTCGTCTGCAAAAGCGCGGCCAGGTCGGCGGCGGTCGTGAGGGTGTCCGCGTGCACGTAGCCCAGCACCCGCGACTGCGCCCGCACCAGTTCCGTAAACCGCTCCCGGGCCTCCTCGCGGCGCCCCTCGACCTGCCCGAGAACCCGGGCGTAGTAGCGGAAGGCGGCCAGCGTCTCGGGGTGGTCCGGGCCGAGACGCTGCAGTTTGGCGTTGGCGATCAGGCCGAAGTGCTGGTCGGCGGGGATGGGGACCCGGGCGACATCCTTCTCGGTCCCGTCCGGGCCGGTCAGCGTGGCGACCAACTCGGCCGCCGGCGGAAAATCCGACTCCGGATCCGCCTCGGGGCCGGGGGCGGGCTCGGGCTCACGGCCGGGGTCGGGGTCGGGGTCGGGCGGGTCGTCCGGAGTCCTCGAACGGCCACGCCACCATCGGGCCATGTCGGATCAGCTCCCTTCGATCGGGTATCAGCAGATACCAGTGGTTCGTCAGGGCCCGGAGTGCACATGGGCGGCCCACAGGCTGGGAGTGCGGGGGAAGGCGGCACGGCACTCCCGCACGGCGTGGTGCAGGGCGACGGCGCTCCGCCCGGTGTCGAGGACCGGGGAGTCGGCGGAGCGGCCCTCGCGCAGGCGGCGGTACAGGCTCCTGGCCACCCGGACCGCCACCGCGTCGTGCACCGGCCAGAGGGTCCCGATCGCGTGGGGGTACCCGGCGATCTGGAACGCGGAGGTGATGTGGATGGACTCGTCCGCCAGCCGTTTCGCGCCCCGCGCGGTCTCGCAGGCCGACAGGACCGCGAGCCGCGCCCCCGGCAGGTCCAGCCGGGAGATCTGCCGGGCCGTCAGCGGCGCTCGTTGATGGTCGTGGACGAGCAGGCGAGCGTTCGACGGATCGTCCGGATCGCTCACCCCGTGGCAGGCGAAGTGCGCGTAAGGGTGCTCGGGCAGCGCCCGCACCACCCGGGCGAGTGTCGCGTCGGGACCGGTGACCAGATCGCACGGCAGGAGCTTCGCCAGCTCCGCGACCTCCCGCCGGGCACCGTGCAACGGCCGCGCGCCTGGCGTCTCCGGCTGTGCCACCGCCAGCAGTCGGCCCGGTGGCACCGGCCCCGCGGCCCTCGCCCGGGCGTACGCCAGCGCGCGTACGGTCGGGGTGTAGGAGGAGATCACCCGGTCCAGGACGGCGCGGTGCCCGTCGTGATGGCCGGCCGCGTGCAACGGCAGTGCCGAGAGCGCGCCGCCCGGCGACCACCACAGCCGGGGCCAGTCGTCGCCGGACGGCGGGCCGAGCAGGCCGAGGCGGGCGAGAACGGGTTCGGCGACGTGGTCCCACGCCCAGCCCAGCACCTCGCCGAGCGTCCGCTGGGCCCGTTGTTCCCCGGCCGGGTCGGTGGCCGCCGCGAGGGCGTCGTCCAGCCGGGCCACCTGGTGGGCCACCGACGCCGGGGTGACCTGCGGCAGCGACACAACTTGCACCCCGTCCGGCCTCAGGACCAGCGCGTCGCTGCGATACCGGCTGCAGTACGCGAGCACCACCGGCCCTCGGTCGGCGCAGGCCAGCAGGCTGCCGAGCGCCGGTGCCGCGAGGAAGCCGGCGAAGCCGGGCAGGGTGCGGATGTGAGTGACGAGCCCTTCCCACTGGGCGGCCAGCCGGTGCCGTTCGTCGTCCTGCTGCTCCCCGTCCTGCTGCTCTTCCACCGCGCCCAGCTCGTCGATCCGGTCCCGTAACCGAAGGAAGAGCCCGGCCGCCTCCGGGTGGGCGCCGCGCAGGCGCTCCCAGTCGCCGCGCGCGGCGATGGCCTGCCCGAGCAGCACGCCCCGGCCCTGCTCCAGGAGCAGAACGGCCCGTTCCGGCTCCCCGGCGTGGACGGCACACGCCGCCGCGTCGGCGGCCAGCCCGTGGACACCCGTGAGCCGGTGCTCCTGGTCGCTGCGCGCGAGCCGCCGCGTGACGCCGAACGGCAGCAGCTCCACGGCCAGCCGATATCCCCGCAGCGCCTCCTCCCAGCGGCCGGCGTCCGCCGCGGCCGCGCCCCAGTCGCGGGCCGCCCCGATCCGCCGGCCGGCCGGGAGGGCGGCGATCCGGGCGACCTGCCGGTAGGCATCCTCGGCCGCCAGCAGCACGCCCGGATCACCGGCGACGTCGTGCAGGGTGCGCAGGGCACTCGCGTACGTCTGCAGATGGTTGGCGTGCTCGGCCTCGTTCTCGTCGGGCGCCCACACCGCCCGGCCGAGCGTGGTCACCGCCTGGTCCAGCACGGCCGGATCCTCCCGGGCTTCCGCCTTCGTGAGCAGCGCCTTGCCGAGGTTGTGCAGCAGCACGGGCAGACGCGGGTCACCGTACGCGGTCGCGTCGACGGCCCGTGTCTGCAGCGCGATCCCCTCCTCCAGGCCGGCCGGGTCACCGGCCGCGCGGTACCGCTCGTACAGGGCGTTGGCGAGATGGTTCGCCCGGCCGGTCCAGTGCGGGCTGTCCTCCGGGGTGCGGGCCAGCACCTCACGGGCTACCGTGACGGCCTCGTCCGCCGCCGAGGTGTCCCCGGTCCGGTTGTACCAGGTCTGGAGGACCACCCCAAGGTTGGCCAGATGGCTCGTGGATTCCAGCGGCAGGTCGCAGGACTGGACGGCCTGCCGTGCCAGCTCGGCGGCCTCGCGCAGGGCGGCGAGGTCCCCGGTCTGGTGGTAGCGCTCGCGCAGGGCGATCGCGAGGTTCGCCACCTGGGCGGAAAGGGCGTTCGCCAGCAGGAAGGGCCGGCCGGGCCGGCCGTCGGCCACGGCCTCCCGCAGCGCATCGATGGCCTCGTCCAGCAAGGCCGCGTCGCCCGTCCGCTCCCCGAGCCGGTGCAGGGCGTTGCCCAGGCTGTTCAGTCTCAGCCCTCGGTCCCGGCCGCCTGGGGGCGTGTGCCGGACAGCGGCGCGCAGCAGGTCCACGGCCTCATGCAGCAGCGCCGTACCCCCGCCGTTCTCGGCGGCCAGCCTCAGCGCCACGCCCAGCCTGGTCTGCGCGGTCAGCCGAGCCGGGGCGTCGGTCCGCTGTGGGGCCTCCGCCAGGGCCGTCCTGGTGACACGGAGCAGTTCGTCGACGGCGGACTCGTCGGGCAAGACCTCCACCCACTTGCGCAGCGCCGCACCGAGACCGTCCAGCGCGGAAGCGCGGTACCGCGCCCCCGGCGGGCTCTCCGCCAGTGCCGCACGCCGCAGTGCGAGCCCCTCGCTCAGGGTCTCCGGGTCTCCCGTCCGGTCGAAGGCGTGTTCCCGGGCCAGCGCGAGACCGCCCATGACCGACGGGCGTTCCGGGTCGCCGGGTGGGAGGTGGCTCAGCGAACCGTGGAACGCGCGCTCCGCCTCCGCCAGGTCGCGCGGGTCGCCCGCGTGCTCGAACCGGACGACGAGCGACTGGCCGAGCGAGGCCAGTGCCGTCGCCCGGTTGCGGCTGCGGTCCAGCGGGACGGCCACGGTCCGGCGCAGCGCCCCGATCGCCCGGTCCAGGTCCTCCCGGCGCCGCTCGTCGTCGAAACGCCGGCCCAGCGCGACCCCGAGGAAGAGCAGATCCTGCTCCGCCGCGTCGTCCTCGGCCGCCGCCTCGCCGCACAGCGCGATCAGCTCGTCCCGGTCGCGGTCGTCGTGGAACGCCGACCAGCGGAGCCACAGGCCCACCCGCAGATTCGCCGAGCGGCTGCGACGGCCGCGTTCGTCCGGCGCCTCGCGCAGGGCGGCCCGGTACCACTCGACCGCCCGGTCCAGATCCCGGCGATCGTGCGTGCGCCACCAGCGGTCCAGGTGCGCGTTGGCCACATCCGTCGGATCCGGCGAAGCGGTCCGCTCCTCGTACGACATGTCCGGCCCCCCGTATGCCGTGATGACGCTTTACGATATCCAACTGCCCGCAATCACACGGTCGTTATGCTGACCGCACAGCGGAGGGAGGCAGTGGTGGTGGAACCCGGACCGGGCCACGAGCGACTCGGGGAACTGTGCCGCAGGCTGACGGCGACGCCGGCCGAGCTGACCGCGGACGCCCGTATGCGCGGACTCGTCGACCACATCCTCGCCGAGGCGCGCGCCAGCCGTCCGCCGGAGGAGCTGGAGGACTCCTTCGACGAGGTGGAGGAGCTACTCCTCGCCGCCGGGCACAGCGCCGGCCTCGGCTCCTACCGGACCACCCCCGGCTCGTACGAGCGCCTCCCGGGCGCCGGCCACGGCCACCCGCCGCTGTATGTGCTCGCCTGCCCTCTCGGCCGCTGCGCACGCGTCGAGGCGCCCGCCGCCGACGCCGACCGGCCGCCGCGATGCCATGTCTTCGAGCAGCCGCTGCGCGAGATCACCCTGCGGCCGTGACCGCCTTCCTCAACACGCTCGGCGGGCGGCTCGCCGAACGCTGGATGTCACTGCTGGCGATCCCCGGTCTGATCTACCTGGCGGCGCTCGCCTGCGCCGTCACCCTCGGACAGCGCCACTGGAACGACCCTGGGCGGCTGCGCGCCCGGCTCGACGCCCTGGCCGCCGCCCCGGGCGCCCACAGCCCGGGCGGCGTCGCGGTCGTCGCGATCGCCGTCCTGGCCGGTTCCGCGGCCGTCGGAGTCGGCGTCCAGGCGGTGGGCACGTGGTGGGAGAGGGCCTGGCTCACCGATGCGCGCGGGCCCGTCACCCGTCGGCTGACGGCCCGTCGTCGACGCCGCTGGGAGGCCGCCGACAGCGCCTATCGCACCGCCCTGGTGGCCGCCGGACGCGCCACGAT
This sequence comes from Streptomyces sp. CoH27, assembly GCF_020181035.1. Lineage (GTDB taxonomy): Bacteria > Actinomycetota > Actinomycetes > Streptomycetales > Streptomycetaceae > Streptomyces > Streptomyces camelliae. The sequence goes on along the minus strand of NZ_JAIQYY010000036.1, from coordinate 33,158 downwards.
CGCCGGCGCCGACGACGCCGGTCCGCTCACCGAGGCCGCCGAACGCCACTATGCCGCCCGCGCCCGCATCGCGTTCGCCGTGCCCCGCCACCCGTTCTGGGCCGGCGACCGCATCACCGCTCCCGAACACCGCGTCTGGCGCGCCTACCGCCTCGACCTCACCGCCGCCTGGCCCCACCTGTGGCTGCTCGCCCCGGACGGCACCCGCCAAGAACTCTCCACCGCGCGTACCGCCTTCACCTCGGCCTGCCGCCTGCACGCCTGGGCCGTCGCCTACCTCCTGCTCGGCGCCTGCTGGTGGCCCGCCGCGGTCATCGGCGTGCTGGCCGCCGCCACCGCGGTCCCCCGGGGCCGCTCCGCCGCCTCCGCCTTCGCCGACCTCGTCGAAGCACTCACCGACCTGCACGGCAAGGACCTCGCCCTAACCCTCGGCATCCCGTGCGACGGCGGCCTGACCCAGGAGGTGGGCACGGAGATGACGCGTGTGCTGAACAAGGGCGTCGCCTAGAGGTCTTGAACGGCGCGCAGGGCCTGGTCGACCCGGGCCATGGCCGCAGCGTCGACGGGGCCGAGGCGCTTTGCTCCCTCGAACCGGTCGACCCGTAGGTGTGTGATGTTGACGGCGACCGCGATGCACGGGATCGGACCGCCGAACACCACCGACATGGCTGTGTCGCGGTACCGGCCGCTCTCGTGCAGCTTCCTGTCGGATGTGGCGATGCTGAACCGGCCCACCCCGGGTGGCCGTCGGCTGTCCGATTCGGTCGGCATGACAATCACCGACCGTCCTCGCTGAGCCGTTCAGGCGGCCGGCCGAGCAGAAGCCCTCCCGTCCTGGCTGGACGGGTGGTGCCTGCGCTGCTTCCGGGGTCAGGCCCGCGTGCGGTGGCGGCGCAGGGCCACGACGCCCAGTGCCCCGGCTCCGGCCAGGAGGAAGGCGCCGGCCGCCGCGGCGATCGTGGACGTCCCGCTGCTTCCGTTCTTGGCCGGCTGCGAGCTCGCCCCGGACGTGCCGGAGGTCGTGCCCGAGGTCACGGACGGGGCCTCGGCCGAGGTGGACGGCGAGGCGGAGGGGGCCGGGGTCGCGGAGGCCGTCGGGCTCGGGATGGGCGTGCCCGGGTTGGATCCGGTGGAACCCGCCGCAAGCACCGTCAAGGTCGCGTGATTTCCGCAGGAGGTGGTGCCGTGGAACGGTGTCGTCCGGCCGTCCCAGTCCGTGCTCGCGGAGCCGTTGTGCGGGTGGTCGAGGAACGCGATGGCGGGGTGGTGCGGCGCGTGCGTTTGATCGACGGAGACGACCCGCCGGTCGCGGCTCCCTGCCGGTTCCTCGATCACCTGGTCGACCGCGCTCCCTCGTCGCACACGATCTGCGCGTACGACTACGACCTGCGGCGCCGGTTCACCTTTTCTCGCTGCCGAGGGGATGACCTGGCGGGAGCTCCGCGGCCCCGACGCCTTGCGCCTGCTGGCGTTCCTCAGGCGAGCACCGTCGCGTCGACCCGCCCAGCAGCCGGTCCTGACGGTCGTGATCGGCGGCCCGGAGGCGCCGGGCAGCCTGCCGGCGCCGGCGACGGTGAACCGAATCCTGGCCGTTGTTTCCAACTTCTACGACTGGATGGTGGCCGCCGAGGAGTACGACGGCGACTCGCCGATGCAGAAGCGTCTTGACCGGGCACTCGCTCAGGTGCCGGACCGGCACCAGCCGTTCGTGGGCCGCGCGAGCCCTCAGCAGCCGACGCGCCGCACGGTGACGGTCAAGCAGCCGCGACGGCTGCCGCGTCCGGTGGACGAGGCGGTGCTGGAGCAGCTCCTCGGGAGTCTGAAGCGGCTGCGTGACATGTCGACACCCTCGAACGCTAGGGTGACGGGCGCCCGGCGGTCACCCGTCCAGGCAGCCGGGCTGTCGGCACAGGACCTCTTCGCACACGCGCGGGGGCTCTCGGCAGCTTCGGCCCAGCGCCCGACGACGTCGCCCTGCTCCTGCCGAGCGCGCCGACGTGGTGAGAGAAAGGTACGTGGGTTCCATGTACAGTGCTCGCCAGCGCACTGGTATGACGCATGTCGCACCCAGGCCGCACCGTGGTGAAGTCCGTGCCGGGAGCCATCCCCTGCGGCAGACATCCACGGCCCGGACCGGGTCTGCTCGGCGTCGCCCGGCGCCGGGGATGGTCCCGAGCGAGTTCCGTAACTCGTCCAGGCTGGGTGTCGTCCTCTCCGCGCAGAAACGAGCGAGCGGCGTGGGTGGACGATTCCGTCTCGCAGTGATGCGGACTCAGCCGGCACACCTTGCGCGCATCGCGGAGATGGAGGAGAGGCTCTGCCTTCAGGCCAGTGTGGCGTCGGCGACGGAACACGCCTGGGATCAACGGTGACGGGCAGATTCCGGTCCATGCAGCACACCCGGGACCCGGACACGCCGCAGGGGCTGGCGGACGGATCGCACAGGGCCGCCCCAGCCGGCCCGGTCCCCGCCCCGGTGGCCCATCACGCCGCACCCGCCCAGCCCCCTGTCAGTGCTGAGGACGTCGCGCTGGTGCGAGCCAGCCTGGCGATTGTCGCACCTCACGTCGCCGAGCCGGCCGGGTACTTCTACGACATCCTCTTCGCGCGTTATCCACAGATCAGGAACTTGTTCCCGGCCGAACTCGACGTCCAGCGGGAACGTCTGGTCCACGCTCTGCTGCGCATCGTAGAACTGGTCGACGACCCCGGTAACCTCATCGCGTTCTGCTCCCGTCTGGGGCGTGACCACCGTAAGTTCGGCACGCAAAGCGCTCATTACCGGGCCGTCGGCGAGTGCCTGCTGCAAGCCCTCTCCCACTACGCGGGCCCGGCCTGGAGCGCGGAGTTGGCGGCGGCTTGGCAGCGTGCCTACACGGCTGCCGCGGACGTGACGGTCCGCGCCGCCGAGGAGGATGCGCGTCACCGGCCGGCCGTGTGGAACGCGCACATCGTCAAGCACGTGCACCGCGGACACGGAATCGCTGAGCTCACCGTCCAGCCACAACTGCCGTACCCCTTCGTGGCGGGCCAGTACGTGAGCGTCGAGACGCCCCGGGCGCCGAGGCTGTGGCGGCATTACTCCCCCGCGCACGCCCCACGGCCCAACTCGCAGCTGACCTTCCACGTCCGTGCGGTGCCCGGAGGCACGGTCAGCAACGCGCTGGTCCACCACGCCCGTCCGGGAGACCCCGTCCGGCTGGGCCCGCCGGAAGGCGATATGGTGCTGCGTCCGACCGCCGGACGGGACCTGCTCTTCGTCGCCGGCGGCACCGGCCTGGCTCCGATACGCGCCCTGATCGAGCAGGCGGCCCGGAACGGCATCGGCGACGCGCGGGAGGTCAGTCTGTTCATCGGCGCCAGAACGGCGGACGAACTGTACGGGCTCGATGACATGCTGCGCATGTCCCAGCGCTACCACTGGCTCCGCGTCCGGGCCGCGGTCTCCCACGAGCGCATCGCGGGACTGGAGGGCACGCTGCCCGAGGTACTGGCGGAATTCGGCCCCTTTTACCGGCACGAGGCGTACCTGTGCGGCCCACCACAGATGCTCGGCGAAGCCGTGCAGGCCCTGCGACGTCACGGTGTCCCGCCTCATCACATCCACTACGACCCCTGGGACGTCCCCGTCCTGACCGCCCCTCTGGGGCCGCCCCCGTCCGAAGAGGAGACCGACCAGCTGTGAACAGCCCCGAGACGACCGGCTCCTTCGGTGAACGACTGCTGCAGCAGCAGCTCGGCACCACTGACCGAGCGGCCGACTTCTACGACCGCCAGGTACATCCCTACCTGACGCCCGCCATGCGGGAGTTCATAGCCCGGCAGACCATGATGTTCCTGTCGACCGCCGACTCCCGAGGAGCCTGCGACAGCAGCTTCCGCTCCGGGCCGCCAGGATTCTGCGTCGCCCTCGACGACCGCACTCTGACCTACCCCGAATACCGGGGCAACGGTGTCCTGGCCAGTGCGGGCAACATGACCGAGAACCCCCACCTCGGCATGCTGTTCATGGACTTCACTCATGATCACATAGGGCTGCACGTCAATGGCACGGTGAAGCTGTACACCGACCGCGACCTCCGCGCGTGGTACCCGCATCTGCCGACCGACACCGCGCCCGGGCGCCAGCCCCACCTGTGGGTCCACCTCACCGTCGAGGAAGCATACGTCCACTGCTCCAAGCACATCCCCCACCTGGAGCCGGCCCCGCGCCCCCGCCCGACCACGGACCGCAACCGTCCCAAGGACAGCGCCTACTTCACGGAGTCCTCCCCTTCTCACCAGGCCCCCGACGCGGGAGATGCCGACACCGGCCGCACCTCATGGCGACACCGCTTGCGCCTCCGCCACTGATTCCGATCGTCTCGCCGCTCCTGCGACACCTGACCCAGACCCGCCTTCCACCCCCGGCACGGGCCGGCAACCCCACGGCCACGCGACCCGGCGCACTGCACGCAAGGCCGCTGCCCGGTGAGGCCACCGCCTCCTGCCTCAACAGCAGACCACCACCAAGATCAATAAGCGACGCGACAGCCATGCCACATCATCAGCGTGCTGACGAGGGCAAGTGCGGTCTGCGGCAGGTGGAGCGCCAGCCTTTGCGCGGTGTCACCAGCTGATTCCCGCCGCGACCGGCAGGTGGTCGCTGCCGGTGGCCGGCAGCACCCATGAGCTGGTCGGCTCCACGCCGTGGACCAGGATCTGGTCGATCCGCACCACCGGGAAATGTGCCGGCCAGGTGAAGCCGAAGCCGTTCCCGGCCGCGTCCTGGGCCGAGCGCATCTGTGAGGTGATGCCGTTGAACGCGCGGTCGTCCATGGTGCCGTTCAGGTCGCCGAGCAGCACCGTCCGCTTACTCGGGTCGGCGGCGATGGCCTTGCCGAGCGCCTGCACGCCTATGTCCCGCGAGGCCGTCCAAAAGCCCGCCCAGGGATTCACCCGTACAGACCCCAGGTGGGCCACATACATCCTCAGCGGCCCGTGGTCCGTGGCCACCGTGGTGCGCAGCGCCCGGTTCGCGGCCATCTTTTTGTCGCCCGGCTTGGTGTCCGCCAGCGGTCCGTAGTCCATGATGTCGATCGGCTGGGTGTCCGACAGCGGCAGCTTGCTCCACAGCCCGACCGTTCCCAGCACCGTGTGGTACGGATACTCCTTCGCCAGACCCTTCTCGTACAGCGGCTTCGCCTGCAGGGTGATCTCCTCCAAGGCCAGTACGTCCGCACCGGAGGCGGCCAGGTCACGTGCGGTGCCGGCCGGGTCGGGGTTGTCGGCGTCGACGTTGTGGCTGGCCACGGTGAGGTCGCTGCGAGGGTGGGACTTGTCGCTGAGCAGCCCGCCGAAGAGGCTCAGCCACACCATGACCGGCAGCAAGAGCGCGACCACCGCGGAGGCGGAGCGGCGCCATAGCGCCCCGGCCAGCAGCACCGGAATGAACAGCCCGAACCACGGCAGGAAGGTCTCCACCAGGCTGCCGAGGCCCCCGCGGTCCGTGATCTGCGCGTGCAGCAGCATGAGCAGGCCGAGCAGCAGCGCCAGCGCCGCAAGAACCGGGCCGCGCTTCCAGGGCCCCGGCCGGGTGGCGATGCGGACTGCCCGGCGGATGCGCGCGCGCCGGGCAGTGAAGCCGGTGTCGCGGCGGCCGGCGCCTTCCTGCCCGGTCTCCGCCCTGTCCACCTGCGTCATCGTCCGTCCTCGTTCACTGCCGGTCACTGCTGCGTCCTCGGGTCCTGTGCGGGGTCGGCATACATACGCGGACGGCGACGATCGGTCGCTCGGGGGCGCAGTTCGTCCTTGTCGATCTGGCACAGCCCGTATTCGGCGCCGCGCCGGGACAGCCACGCTGGCGCAGTCGCCGCGGTGGCCACCCATCGGGCGGCCTCGTCGTCGGACCCGTACGTGGCGTCCGCCTTGCGTGGCAGCTGATTCCGGTGTTCCGGCGCATCGTCGAAGACCGTCACGCCGTCGGGGACGACACCGTCAGCCTTGCCGGGCGTACCACGGTGCTCACGGCGAGACGCATGTGGTGATGCGGCCGAGGAGAACGTCGAGGGCAATGCGGCCGAGGAGAGCAAGGAGGCCGAGGCGGACGAAGGCTTCGGCACCTGGGAGCTGAGGGCTGCGGTGATCACTGCTGTGACGACGATCAGGCCGACCACCACGAGCCGCCGAATCCGGCGGTTCCCTGCTCGTGGTGATGGTGGGGTTCGCTTCATGCCGCCAGTCAAGGCAGCGCCGTGTTGCCGGCACGTTTGCGGATTTCGATACGTTGACGATATGTGCCGACTCGTAGCCTTGGTGGCATGCGTGTGTTGATCGTCGAGGACGAACCGTATCTGGCGGAAGCCATCCGCGACGGCCTACGCCTGGAGGCGATCGCGGCCGACATCGCAGGTGACGGTGGCACGGCTCTGGAACTGCTGAGCATCAACGCCTACGACATCGCCGTCCTCGACCGCGACATCCCCGGACCGTCCGGCGACGAGATCGCCAAACACATCGTCGGCTCTGGCAGCGGAATGCCGATCCTCATGCTCACCGCGGCCGACCGGCTCGACGACAAGGCTTCCGGGTTCGGGCTCGGCGCCGACGACTACCTCACGAAACCCTTCGAACTCCAAGAACTCGTACTCAGGCTCAGAGCACTCGACCGCAGACGCGCCCACAACAGGCCCCCCGTACGAGAGATCGCGGGGCTGCGGCTGGACCCGTTCCGCAGAGAGGTGTACCGGGACGGCCGCTACGTCGCGCTGACCAGGAAACAGTTCGCCGTACTCGAAGTCCTCGTCGCCGCCGAAGGCGGTGTCGTCAGCGCCGAAGAGCTGCTGGAGCGGGCGTGGGATGAGAACGCCGACCCGTTCACCAACGCCGTGCGGATCACCGTCTCGGCACTGCGCAAACGGCTCGGCGAACCCTGGATCATCGGCACGGTGCCAGGCGTCGGCTACCGCATCGACACGCCGCCACAGGCCGGACGCGAGGGAGCAGCCCGTGGATAGGGCCCCTGGTCTGAGCGTTCGCGTCAAACTCACCCTGAGCTACGCCGGATTCCTCATGCTTGCCGGCGCCCTGCTACTCGCGGCGGTGTGGGTGTTCCTCCTGCGTTACGTCCCCGAACGCGCGCTCATCATCCCCGGCTCCACCGGCACCACTCATGGTGTTTTCCCCGTCCGGTCCAACCTCCTGCGCGTTTTCGCTCCGAGAGCAGCCGCCGTACTGGCGTTTCTGCTGGTGTTCGGCCTCGGAGGAGGGTGGCTTCTCGCCAGCCGCATGCTCGCCCCACTGACCCGCATCACGGACGCCACCCGTAGGGCCACGAGCGGATCGCTCTCCCACCGGATCCAACTACCGGGCCGCAAGGACGAGTTCCGCGAACTCGCCGACGCCTTCGACACAATGCTCGCGCGGCTCGAAGCACACGTTGCCGAGCAGCAGAGATTCGCAGCCAATGCCTCTCACGAGCTGCGCACCCCGCTGGCCATCTCGAAGGCGCTTCTCGACGTGGCCCGCACCGACCCGGCGTGCGACACCGGCGAAGTCATCGACCGCCTCCACGCCGTCAACACCCGAGCGATCGACCTCACCGAGGCACTGCTCCTGCTCGGCCGAGCCGAGCGGCGGTCCTTCACCCGAGAACGCGTCGACCTGTCCCTCATGGCGGAAGAAGCCACCGAGACACTCCTCCCCCTCGCGGAGAAGCACGGCGTCACTGTCGAGACCAGCGGCGACATCACCCCCACACTCGGATCACCGGCGCTCCTGCTGCAGCTGACCATGAACCTCGTGCACAACGCGATCGTCCACAACCTGCCCGAAGGGGGCAGCGTGTGGGTGCATACCAGCGTCCGTCCCAAGACCGTGGTGCTCACTGTCGAGAACACCGGCGAGCAGGTCACCCCCCAGCTGGCCTCGACACTCACCGAACCGTTCCAGCGCGGCACCGAACGCCTGCACACCGATCACGCCGGCCTCGGCCTCGGCCTGGCCATCGTCAAAACCATCACCCACGCACACGATGGAACCCTCACCCTCATCCCCCGCCCTGCCGGCGGGCTCCGCATCACCGTGGAACTGCCCGCGACAGCCCGCACACCGGATGGTGACGGACCGGGGAATTGATACGCCGCCACGCGGCCACCACCTTCTCCCAACAGTCAGCGAACATCCTTCTCGGCCGGCCTGGGCATGCGTACGCCATTCAGTTTGGCGATCTCCGCCGGCAGCGAGTCCAGGCCGACTGCGCCGGGATCGCGCATGAGCCCGGCCGGCATCGTGGTGCGCAGATCCGGCCGCCATCGGGTCCCAGCAGGAACCGCCGGCCATCCCGACCGCCTCGGGCCTTCGTCCACGAGGTCCACGATTCCAGATCCGGGTCGAAGGGCGAGAGCATGGTGGCGAGTCCGCCGAAGCCATACCGATGCACCTGCCAACGGCGGGCACCGCTGCCATCCCCGTGGATGGGCTGACGACCCCGTGCAACGGTCACTGGATACCGATCCGTGGAGGCGCTGTTCTCGGCGCTCGACCCGTACTTGCCCAATGGCTTCACCGCCTCCCGGTCCGCGTCGCGGCGCGTGCTGAAGGTGATGCCCCAGTCTGGCCCGGACTCGGAGGGACAGAACGCCGTTTCAGGAGCCCTTCCACCACTGCTTTATGTCCTCCTCGGCGACGAACTCGCCGCGAGCCTGTCGCGGAGCGGGTGCAGCGCTCTCCGCGATCGGGATGCGCGGGGCCTGGAAACGTCGGACGGGCAGTGGGTCCGGGCACAGTCCTGTCCGACCCCGCAGTTGAGCTGCTGCTCCTACCCACGGGCGCTATGACGAGGGCGGGGACAGGGCGTGGAGCCGCTCCAGCGCCTGCTCCATGCCGGCCAGGCCGGCGTCCAGGCTGATCTGCTGGAGCCGGCTGTCGACGAGTGTGCGGCGCTGCGGCGGGTGGTCGAGGGTGAGCGCTGTACGGCCAGACACGTGGTCGGGCTCATCGCCGGTGCCCCGGGCCGCCCCCGTTCCGGTCCGGTCGGCACGTCGGTCCGGGGCGGGTCAGCCGCGTATCCGGCGGCTCTCGCCACGCAGAGGAGGGTGCCGGGTATGGATGCATTCGGCGTGCAGCGATAACGCGAGCACCTCGCTGGTCTCACGCAACGGGGATGCGGTCAGGGAAGAAGGGCAGAGCAGCGTGCGCAGGTCGATCACCCGGTAGCCGCGGGAGACGACGGCATCGAGAATCCGCGGCAGAGCCTGGGCATCGATCACGTCGGTGCCGCCCCCTGACGCGCCGACGTGCATCTGAAGGATCGCCCCCGGCCGCAGGGCGTCCAGCGCCCTACGCAAGGCGCGGATCACGGTCATCCCGCCACCGGTGCCCTTCCACCCGTTGGTGTCAGTGGTGAATTCGATGTCCGCGAATCCGAGCGCGTTGACCTCCCTGACCTGGGCAGGGCTGGTCTCGCTGTAGGGAAACCGAAAGAACGGGGTCAGCGCTCTGCCCGCCCCCGCCGCTCTCAGGGCCCGCTCAGCCGCGCGGACCTCCCAGACCCTCCCCGGGACGGTCAGGTCTTTGAAGTAGGGGTGGCTGTAGGATTGGTTGCCCAACCCATGCCCCCCGGCCGCGATCCGCTTCACCACCCGGGGGTAGCGGTCGGCGAAATCGCCGGTCAGGAAGAAGGTGGCAGGCGCGTGCCGGCGGGCCAGCTCACCGAGGATCCGGTCCAGTCCGGCATCGTTCCACGCCGCGTTGAACGTCACCGCGACAACCCGCTCCCGCGTACGGATCACACGGTTCTCCGACCCGAAAAAGGACACCAGCCCCGCATCGCCGGCCGTCACACCTGACGATGGCGATGCCGCTGTAGCCGGCTTCGGCGGAACCTCGGACCGCACCGCCCGCAGGACCGTGTACTGCGCAGCGGAGGCAAGGAGCAGACGGCGGGATACGACACGGCCCAGCGCGGCCCGACCACGTGATTCCATGCCCCCGTCATCGGACAATCGACGCAGTTCCTTGAAGATATGCCCATGGCGGCACCGGCGAGCGGGAGGCACGGAACACGGGCGTTCCTTTCCAAAGGAGCCGGGACGGCCGGCCACATGGCCGACAGCGAAGCAGCACCGGCTCGGGCTGCTGGGGTCAGCAGGCATCAGCGACCTTTTCGATCTGCTCGGCCAGGCGCTGGTCCGGGTGGTGGAAGTCGACGGGGACTGGAAGGTGTCTGGGCGGGCGGGTCCGCCTTCGCTGAGTGAAGCTGAATGCGTGAGCAACAGTAACGGGAGCCCGGTGAGTGCTGAGCAGATCTATGCAGCGCTGGCTGCTCTGGGTGCCGAGCCGGTGGCAGACACCAAGAAGCGGCCCTCGGGGCCGCAGGAAGAAGACCGCCTGCGGCTGCTGGGCAGTCTTCTGGCGAAGACGGAGCTTGAGATCACCGCCGCGACCCGGCTGACCGAGGAAGCGGAGATCGAGGACGTCCTTGAGACATTGCTCGGCTGGGATGAACAGGTGGGAGCGGATCCCGGTCTCGCGGTCAACGTCGTGACGAACCGGCTGCAGCGCGCCGCGGTGCAGATCTCCCAACCCGAGGCGCAAGAACTGCCCCCCGGCCGGGAGGCCGCTTTCGGCGCCGTGATGACAGCGGTGTACACGCTCGGCGCCCAGCTGCATGCTGAGCGCGGCGATGCGCAGGGAACGCGACATGCTCTGAGCGGGGCGGAGGAAGCCCTCATCGACGTCCTGCAAGGCATGCACGACCTGCGCGTCGCCATCGGGGACGCGGCCGGCCCGGAGGACAGAGCCACCAACGGCTGACCTCCTCGGCCTCGGGTGCGGGTGATCCGCCCGCCACGACCCACCCTCGCGAAGGCCACCGGCCGACCATACGCCTCGCCCGCGACTTTCCCGGTCGCCGGCAGGCAGGCGTCTACCCCCGCATCGACCGCGCCTCCCGCTGCCGGATCACCGAGCAGCTCCGCGAGCTGGGCCGGGTCCAGGCCCTGACTGATCCGGTGTAGGGCCACGTGCGGTGCAACGGACGGTGATGCTGCACGTGTGCGCCGGGCAGGACCTGCATGCTCTGTGCCAGGGCGTCATCCACGACGGCGATCCCGCCCGCCGCATCGCACGTTTCGACGGAGCCCGCGCCCCGGGCGGTGCCGTCACCTTCGCCTGCCGCCTGCTCCTGGCCGACTACGATCGCCGTCCTGGAGTACGAGCCCAGCCATTACTGACCCGTTGCCCACGAGGTGGTCGACACTGTCCCCGGCCCGGCCGCCGTGACCATCCGCCCCGACCTGCCCGACTCGATGGCCTCGGAGACATCCCGCAATGGCTTCGTTCACTCCAATCGGTTCGGGCTCAGCTTTTGGATGCTGTTGGCGATATTCACTCGATGGAGTGAATATCGCCAACAGCATCACTTCTGTGAGATGGTCACGTTGAGTGACCATCGAAGCGCCGACGGCACCGTCCTACTCTTCGAGCCGAACGCGATCGACGGTGGGGACTCCTCCACAGCATGGTTCTTGACTCACCCAGCTTTACCGAGCGGCGGCAGACCTGGCTCGACCGACGTGGCTGGTACAAGGAAGACCAGGTGGACGACGACTCGGGCATGGAGCCCCGGCCCGAGGCGACGGACAGGTTCCGCTGACCGGTGAACTTCAGCGGAGGAGTTCGAAGCCCGCGCGGCCGTACATCTCGCGCTTGACCATCCTGCTCCGGTGGACGCGTCCTTCGACGGCGCCGGAGATCGAGGGCAGGATGAGGCTGGCGCCTGTCGCCGTCGCGCCACACGCGGGTGACCATGCCGTGGCGCTGCTCTTGTGACTCATCGATCCTTCTCACTGATCCTGTTGATCAGAACGTGAGGTGTGTTGGGGCGAGTTGTCCGTTGCAGGCGTGGATGCTGAGCATCCCGCTCTGCGACCGCGCAGCCGGAGTGGGCTCCGCCTCATAGACCGTGGTCGGTATTCCGTGGACGTGCAGGACGCGGGCGAGCGTGAGGCCGCCGAGCCCGGCGCCGGTGATCGTGACGTCAGTGGTCATAGGGGGCTTCCTTCCTGATCGTGGACCGCTGGGTGAACAGTCGGCACGACACTCCGGGAGCGCCGTTCCAGTACGTCGGGACGGTGCGATGCTGGTGGCCGGTGCCGTTGATCGCCGACGCCAACCAGCTCCAATGTCCCGGCAGCCGTCGACTGATCACCGACAGATCACCGACCACCGATCAGGCAACGAGCCGATACCGGCCCCGGCCCACCGACATGGAGCGGATGCCCGGCTCGGCGCCCCGGGAACAGCCGGCGGAAGGCATGGCTGTTCCCGGTGTTCATGTTGGCCTGGCTGTCGATTCGGCGAAACGGAGTTCCGCGAGCGGTTCGGGCACCGGGGGCGGGGTTCACTCAGCCGGAGGAGGCTCAGTATCGGCACCGGAAACGCCGGTCGGGGTGCCGCTGCACCAGCAGCAGAAGCGACCCGCTGAGGCCTTTCCGGCCACAGCACAAGGGCCGCAATTCATAGGCAGTTGTGGCCCTTCCGCAGTGCCGTCTGGGCGGAATTTCGCATTCCGAACCCCAACCGCAATACCACTGGGTCAGGTGTGCAAAGATCCGGACAGTGGTGCGGGTGCTCTCCACACCTATGCAGAGCGCACCGGCTGATTCCGCATACCTCATGGAGTCATACGTGGCCCAGTCTTCCCGGCGTGTACGCGCCCTGTCGCGTCTCGTCACCTCGGCGATCGCCGTCGCCCTGGTCGGCGCCACTGCCGGCACCGCTCTGGCCGACACCCCTGCGACGACCGGTCCGGCTAAGAACGTCGCCCGGAGCGCCGCAGCGGGCGGGCAGCACAAGCCCACCCCGGCCGCGCCGTTCTTCTTCCTCTCCGGGATCCTGCCGTCGGGCCAGATGTACGCCTATATGCCCGACGGGAAGGGCGGCTTCGACGACCGGTCGGGTGCCTACGTCTGGCCGCACTTCAGGTACGGGGTGTCGATCGACCCCGATCTGACCGGCTATCAGGACGGCGCGTACCACGTCATGGACGACGGCACGCTGAATCTCTGGCGCAACGGGCGCCTCAAGAAGGTGGCCGGCGGCTGGGGTCGGTACAACGTCGTCTTCTCCCCCGGCACGCTGGGCGGCGCCAGGCACCCCGACCTGCTGGCCCGCGACAGTCGGGGCGTCCTCTGGCGCTTCCAGACCAAGGCGGACGGCTCGCTGGCACCGCGCGTCGAAGTCGGCCTCGGCTGGAACCGGTTCACCCAGATCACCGGCCAGGGCGATCTGACCGGCGACGGCAAGCCGGACATCGTAGCCCGCGACAAGCAGGGTGTCCTGTGGCTCTACAAGGGCACGGGCGATCTGCGGAAGCCGTTCGCGCCCCCCGTGAAAGCGGGTCCCGGCTGGAACCAGTTCAATAGGCTGGTGGCCACGGGTGACGTGGACGGCGACGGCCACAGCGACCTGCTCGCCCGCGACCCCAAGGGCAACCTGTGGCTGTACAGGGGGACGGGCAAGGCGGCCGCGCCTTTCAGGTCCCGAGTCAGGATCGGCACCGGCTTCAACCAGTACCGCGACCTCTTCTGACACCCTCTCAGGGACTGGCACACGCGCGCGGGAACAGGTCCCGTACGGTGTCCACGTATGCGGCGACGAACGCGCCGTGCTCGTCCCCGCGCGCCCTGCTGGTGCTGGTTGGCCACGTACAGCGGGTCGGTGAGCAGCGTCTGGCTCGGCGATCTGCTCGGCGTTGGTGGCCACCACCAGGTCGGCATCGGCCGGACCGAGGCCGAGCGCCTCGAATGCGGGCCGTACGGCCTGCGGCTCGTCCACCGCAGATCCACCCCGCGGGGACGCTGGTACGTGTGGCTGTACCGCTTGATCGCCTGCCCCACCGTGGGGTCGTAGACGATGGGTGTACTGCGTCCGCATGCGGGAGGTCGACGCCACCGAGAGGTGAGCTGTGAGAGCGGGCGAGAAGCCGCAGCGCACGGATCCTCGGTGCCGCGCCACAGACTTCATCCGAGACTGTCCGACGGCTCCCGGCGATGGTCCGGGGCCAGAACGACATCGGCGAGGCGGGTGGCGGCCGTCGTCAACGGGAAACTGCGGGACTGCCCCTCACGGACGGGAGCGGTCGTGGCCGCCCGCGCCTGGCGCCCGTCCTCGTCCCTGAGCAGCATCGGCACAAGGGACGCCACCGTCAGGCCGGCCTCGGCCGGATGGCGCAGGATCTTGCCGCGATGATCTCCTGGGCGGCGCGACGATGCCGCCAGCACGCGGACGTGGTTGGTCACGGCGGTATTGAGGGAACCCGCTTTTCCTTCAAACAGGAGTTATTTCCGCAAAACGGGAACACGGAAAATATTGGATATCTAGTAGGAGGTCGGTCCGATGTCCACCGGCACGCTTCTGGCGATCGTCATCCCCGTCGCGATTGTCGTCATACTGATCGCCGCAGGCCTGGCCCTCATCGCACGACACCGCTCCCTGCGTGAGCGCTACGGTCCGGAGTACGAACGCACGGTCGAGGGCGCCGACAGCCGACTCGCCGCCGAGCGCGAGCTCAGCGCACGCGAGAAGCGGCACGACAAGCTCGACATCAAGCCCCTGCCCGACCGTCTCCGCGAGCGCTACAGCCGGGACTGGGACAACGTGCAGCACGAGTTCGTGGACCGGCCGGAGGACGCCGTACACGACGCGGACCGGCTGGTGACCTCACTGATGCAGGACCGGGGCTACCCCACCGAGAGCTACGACCAGCAGCTCAAGGATCTTTCTGTGGAGCACAGCCGCGCCCTCGACCACTACCGGGCCGCCCACGAGATCGACACGCTCGGTGTGAGTCACAAGGCCACCACCGAACAGCTGCGCAACGCCATGGTGCACTACCGGGCACTGTTCGACGAACTTCTCTCCGACGGCGGCCAGACCCGCCACGCCCCGGCCTGACGTACGGACAGCCGGAACCGACCGGACGCAGAGGAGACATGCAACGCGACGACATATCGCACACACCTGACAGCGGCCTGTCCACAGAGGACCTCGCAAAGCCTCAACCGCCTGCTCATCACCCGAAGAACCCACCTGCGAACCACGACGAAGGCAGAGCCGAGGCGATGACCGCAGGCCTGCCTCGCCATCAGCGGCCGTACTCCGGCCAGAGAGAAAGAAGAGCGCCGTGATCGCGCTTGGCGTCATCCTGCTCATCGTCGGATTCGTCCTGCACATCGGCATCCTGTGGACGATCGGCGTCATTCTGCTCGTCATCGGAGCCGTCCTGTTCCTCCTCGGCTCCGCCGGCCGCGCTGTCGGCGGCCGCCGCCACTACTGGTAGACCACCGCCCGGTCGCCCGGAGAGCAGCAGCACTCTTCCGCACCACCTGTCCGGCAACGGGCCACGTCAGGAGAGGCCACGGAGACCAGCTCGGCACATCGGCACGGTGCCCCATCCCGGGGATCGGCGAGAGCAACTGACGGCGCGATGTTCCGTACCCTGGCGGCATGCGCATGCGTCCCACTCTGAGCTGGACCCCTACCGAGGAGTTGCCGCCGGGCACCACCGATCTGGCGCCGGTCGCCAACGTGCTGAGCAGCGGCGGTGTGCTGGTGCTCAGCGGGGCGGGCATCTCCACGGAGTCGGGCATCCCTGACTACCGGGGCGAGGGTGGGAGCCTGAGCCGGCACACCCCTATGACCTACCAGGACTTCATCGGAAGCGCCCAGGCCCGGCGCCGGTACTGGGCACGCAGCCACCTCGGCTGGCGGACCTTCGGCCGGGCCCGCCCCAACGCCGGGCACCGTGCCGTGGCCGCGTTCGGGCGGCACGGCCTGCTCTCGGGCGTGATCACCCAGAACGTCGACGGCCTGCACCAGGCCTCAGGCAGCAAGGGAGTCGTGGAGCTCCACGGAAGCCTGGACCGGGTCGTCTGCCTTTCCTGCGGCGCCTTCAGCCCGCGCCGTGAACTCGCCCGACGGCTGGAGGAGACCAATGCCGGCTTCGAGCCGGTGGCCGGCGGAATCAACCCGGACGGTGACGCCGACCTCACCGACGAACAGGTCGGGGACTTCCGCGTGGTGCCCTGCTCGATTTGCGGAGGCATCCTCAAACCGGACGTGGTGTTCTTCGGCGAAGCCGTTCCGTCACGGCGGGTTGAGTACTGTCGCGAGCTGGTCCGGGAAGCGTCCTCACTGTTGGTGCTGGGCTCTTCACTGACGGTGATGTCCGGGCTCCGGTTCGTCCGTCAGGCGGCCCAGGCCGGAAAGCCGGTGTTGATCGTCAACCGGGACCCGACCCGGGGCGACCGGCACGCGGTCACCCGGGTCGCCCTCCCCCTGGGAACGGCTCTCACCACCGTGGCCGGCCGGCTGGACATCCCCGTCGAGGGACCGACGGCAACCTCGGTGGAGCCGTGACAATGCCGGGACGTCGCCGGCGTTCACCACGCCGGCTCGTCGGGGCGATGTAGCGCCGCAACGCCAAGCCCGCAGAAGCTGCCCGCCTGCTCATTCCGCTCCGTGCCGGCACGGGTCTCTCCACTCCGCCGGTGAGGCCTTCGTACGGTGTTGATCCGACGCTCCGCGGGGCGGGACCGTACCCGCGCACCCGGCGAGCCGGGGTGGCCGGGCCGAGGCGAATCGGTTTCCTCCCGTTACCCAAACCGCACAGGCCACCACTGCGCAGGATGAAAGAGAACAGCTCACCAGTGCCAGGTCCCCGAAGCAGAAGGGCGTCGTCGGTGGTGCCGGGCGCGGCACGAGGGCGATTCGGACGGCACATTATGATCACCGACCTGGTTGAGGGAGGTCATATGTCGTTTCGGGAACATGTGGAACGGGCCGCCGACGAGGCCGTCGGGGAGTTTCCAGCGGACTGCGGGATCTACGCGGTGACGTTCCGTATCGACAGCGTCGATCAGGACCCGCGGTTTCCGTATGTGGCGATCGGCTACACGACCGAGGCTGACGCCGCGGTGTCGGCGGAGAAGGCTTCGGATGCCTGGGAGGCGCGCTGGAGCTATGCGTTCTTCCCACAGACGGGACTTGAAGGGGTGAGGATCGTGGGGCGCGATCCGGAGAGTGCGCACTCGCACCGGCGGGAGGCGGAGTCTCGGGGGCTCTGGTACGAGGACGACGATGAGCCTGGCGATCGCTACGAGCGGCTGGTCGACGGGTTCTACGACGTGTGCGTCGCGGCGGCTCTGCGCCTCCACGACAGTGGCCGGATCGTGGAGGTACTGGGACGACCGGTCCCCGTGATTCTGTACGACATGTTCGACCCGGATGCGATGTTCCGGCTGACCTCAGCAGCCAACCCGGCGGAGTTGGTCACCGAGTTCATGACGGAGGACCCCGGTTAGACGCCTCACGGACCCGAACCCCAAGAGAACGCACAGGCTCTTCCGGCACGCCGAGCCCTGTCCATGCGCGGCCAGGGTCAACAGCCCTGGCGCTCCGCCCCCGCGTCGTCGAGGCGACCGGCAAGCAGCAGCGATTCTCATCGAAGATCCGGCCGCCGTGGTGCCGCAGGTCGCCGAAGATCTGTGAGGTGCCGCCGCCGCTCTCCTTGCCCGGCTTGTCGACCGGGGCCTCTCCGACGGCGACGTCGTCCACGGTCAATCAACGAACCAAGGTCACCCGGGGGGGCAGACCGGCTGCCGCCTTGACGACCAGGTCACCAGGCCTACCGAACGCTCCGCCGGCCGAGCGAGGCCACGAGCAAGCCGCCCTCGCGGCCCGGACTCTGTCCGACAAGTCGACCGGCGCCGTCTGCTCCGGCGATGCCCTGCGCACACGGCACAGGGGAAGCAACGATCCGGCCGTCCGACGACAACCCTCGCGGCCGCGGTCTGGGGCACAGCCCTGCCCCACGCGCATGCATTCCTCACCGAAGGGAGCGGCTGCGCCCGGCACTGCCCCTCATGGACAGACGCGATCTGACGCACCCCCAGGGGTCGCCTACAGCAACGATCTTGAACACCGGCCGGGGCGGTGAGAGCCGGAGCGATACTTGTCACGATCAGGTGTGGCGAGCGGGTGGGCCGCTGGCGGGAACCTGGGGCATTCGACTGCCGAGTGTGCGCGGCGGCCAATGCGCGATCTCGTGCCGGCCATGCGGCAAGTGGGCTTCCCAACAGCCAACCTCGTAACACGAGTCATCTCGTGGCGTTCACAGCGACACGCTCCGGCACGGGGTGATGGGGCGTCAGCAGATCAACCGGTAGGACTAATGGCCTTTCAATATTCCTTTGTTCGTGGCTACTTGACGTGCCGGTCAAGCGGCAAGAAGCGCCATATATACCCCGATCGGCGCCCTACAACGGTCTTTCGATATGACTGATATGACAGCTAATGCGTACGTTTGATCGCGAGCCGGCTGACGAGTCGGCATCTGGCGAGACAGCAAGACAGGAGAAAGCGACGTGAACGTCTCCCGTTCCACCATGGTGACCGCGGCCGTTTCGGTCGCCGCAGCACTTGCCGCCACCGGCATCACGTACGCCTCGGCCGCCGCCTCCGCCCCCGCCTCGGTGCCGCAGACGGCCCCGCCCGCTGCCACCGCAGCCCCCCAGGGCGGCGACTCCGGACAGGGCAAGGGCAACGAAGGCAGGGGCGACGAAGGCAGGGGGCACCACGAGGAGGAAGGCAGGATCGAGATCAACGAGCGGTCGTACTCCCCCCACCCCGGTGACTGCATCACCGTCGTCAGCGGTCTCGGCGCCAAGACCCTCAACATCCGCAACGACAGCCACAAGAGCATCGAGATCTTCCGCGGAGCGGTCTGCGACAACGGCGCCCCCATCGCCACCGTCGGCCCCCACAGCTCCAGCTTCGACGTCCACCCCGGCCACGCCGACGACATCGACATCGAAGACGGCGTCATCGCCAGCTTCCGCGCCGTCCAGCACTACGAGGACTAATCCGAAATCGGATGCGTGACGTGGCTCCCCGGCCCGCCGGAATCGGGCCGGGGAGCCATCTGCGAGCGCTGTCGGACAATCCGCGCACCGAGTACCGACTGCCGAACAAGACACAAGACGCACGCCCAGGCACATCCTTCGGCAGCGGAGCATCGGCGCCTGCGCTCAGCCTGATGCCAGTGACTTCCGGCCGGGCCGCATGAGCTGTGTCGCACCCTTCTTCCGCACGTCGCCGGGCCGTCACGCATAGTAGCGGTCCCGCTTGCCGCCGAATGGCTGCGCATGAGGCCAGCTGCCGCAACGGCGATAAAATTACCCAAATCGGTGGCCTGGCCGTCCGACCTGGGCTATCGCTCGACCTGTGCGACCTTGGGGAGCGGCACGGTGGCGAGCTCTCTTGAGGAATGCGGAGTCACGCGCGGCGCTGGTGCGCGGGGCAGGCTGCTGACCGTGCTGCCCGCTCTGCTGCTGCTCATCGGCCTGTTCGTCGGCCTTTTCACGCCCAGCGCTGTCAGGCCGGACGCTTTTCTCGCCACGGCCATGGTTTCTGCCGCCGCGCTACTGCCTCTGTGGGGGACCGTGCTGATCGCAGTGGGCGGGTGCGCCATCTTCGTCGGCCTGATGGTGGACTTCCATGGGCTGCGCGACCCGACCGCCTACTCCGAGCTGGCCAGCCTCGTGGCGATCGCGGTATTCGCCGTCTTCTTCAACCGCCTGCTCGGCCGACGCGCCCATCAGCTGGTTCAGGTCCGCTCCGTAGCCGAAACCGCCCAGCTGGCGGTGCTGCATCCAGTACCGCGACACCTCGGGCACGTCACGCTGGAGAGCCTGTACCTGGCTGCCGCGGCGGAAGCCCGGATCGGCGGCGACCTGTACGAAGCGATACACACCCCGCACGGCGTACGGCTGCTCATCGGCGATGTACGCGGTAAGGGCCTGCTCGCGATCCAGACGGCCGCGTTGCTGCTCAGTGCCTTTCGCGAGGCCGCCCACGACGCGCCTGATCTGCCTCACCTCGCGTGCCGCCTGGAGACGAGCATGCGCCGCCACGCTTCCCAGTATCCGGGGGTGCCGGGCTCGGAGATCGCTGAACGCTTCATCACCGCTCTCCTCGCCGAGATCCCGGACGATGAACCGGTCGTCCGCACCGTCACCTGCGGCCACCCTCCCCCATTGCTGCTCCACCGTGGCGAAGTCCGGGAGCTGGAGCCCGCTGCTCCCTCGCCGCCGCTCAACCTGGGCATGCTGGCGAGCGACGGCTACCACGTCGACCTCGCCCCCTTCCAGCCCGGAGACCAGCTCCTGCTGTACACCGACGGAGTCACTGAGACCCGCGACCGCTCCGGCGCCTTCTACCCCCTCGCCGAACGCATGCGCTCATGGAACGGCGAGGCGCCCCACCAGCTCCTCGACCATCTCCACCGCGACCTGATCGTCTACAGCAGCGGGGAGCTCGACGACGACATCGCTGTCCTCGTCGCCCAGCGGCGCCCGAGCCACCGAGCCTGAGGCAGGCTCTGGCCTGCGCAGGTTCGCCAGACGCCCGCAAGCAGATCGAGCCGGCCCATCCCGACGTCGACCTTCAGGACATCCTGGGTGTCGGCCGCCTCCTCGCGGTGTGCGGCCCGGTGAACGCAACGATCATCGGGAGACTCTGATGAGGCACCCCGAAAACGCCTCGGTGATCCACCACGAGTCACCAAGCTGTGCTACGGTTCCGGGGTTGCAGTTGTGGTACCCATGAAACTATGTGCGCCTGACGGGAATGTTTCTCCTTCAGGCGCATTATTCGTTTTCCGGCGTCTCCGGATGGGGCCTCTGCCTACAGAAGGAGAAGGTCATGGCACAGGGAACCGTGAAGTGGTTCAACGCCGAAAAGGGTTTCGGCTTCATCGCGCAGGACGGCGGCGGCCCCGACGTCTTCGCCCACTACTCGAACATCGCGACCCAGGGCTTCCGTGAGCTCCAGGAGGGCCAGCGGGTCTCCTTCGACGTCACGCAGGGCCAGAAGGGCCCGCAGGCGGAGAACATCATCCCCGCCTGATCCCGGGCGCGTATCCGCTCACCGGGGTCCGCACCGTGATGGTGCGGACCCCGGTTTGTGCTGTTTCCAGGAAGGCAGACAACTGCATGTCCCGCAGGCCCCAGAAGCCGAACCGGCGCGCCTCGTCACATCCATCGTCCGCGTCGTCACCGCGTGATTTCCGGATGCCGGAAATCACGACACCCGCACTTCCCGCCGTTGAGGACTTCGCCGCTCTGGACATGCCCGCGGCGCTGCTGAAGACTCTCACCGCGCACGGCGTGACCACCCCGTTCCCCATCCAGGCCGCCACGCTGCCCAACTCTCTCGCCGGCCGTGACCTGCTGGGACGGGGACGCACCGGCTCCGGCAAGACCCTCGCGTTCGGGCTGGCGCTCCTGGCCCGCACGGCCGGACTCCGCGCGGAGCCCAAGGCACCCCTCGCCCTCGTGCTGGTGCCCACCCGTGAACTCGCCCAGCAGGTGACAGATGCTCTGACCCCCTACGCGAGCGCGGTGAACCTCCGGCTGGCGACCGTGGTCGGCGGGCTGTCCATCACCAAGCAGGCCGGCGCGCTACGGCGCGGCGCCGACGTGGTCGTGGCGACACCGGGCAGGCTCAACGATCTCGTGGAACGCGGCGACTGCATACTCGACCAGGTACGCATCACGGTGCTGGACGAAGCCGACCAGATGACGGACATGGGCTTCCTGCCGCAGATCACCAGGCTGATCCAGCACGTACGGCCCGACGGACAGCGCATGCTCTTCTCGGCCACCCTCGATCGCAACATCGATCGCCTGGTGCAGCGGTTCCTGACCGACCCCGTGGTCCACTCCGTGGACCCCCCGGCGGGAGCGGTGGCCACCATGGAGCACCACGTGCTCCACGTCCAGGACGAGACCGACAAGAAGGCCGTCACCACGCGCATCGCGGCCCGTGACGGGCGGGTCATCCTCTTCCTGGACACCAAGAGATCCGCCGACCGGCTCGCCAAGCGGCTCCTGGCCGTCGGTGTCCGCGCGGCGGCACTGCACGGAGGCCGCTCCCAGCCGCAGCGCAATCGCACCCTGGAACAGTTCAGGAACGGCCAGGTGACCGCGCTGGTGGCGACGAACGTCGCGGCCCGGGGCATACACATCGATGACCTCGACCTCGTCGTGAACGTCGATCCCCCCACCGACCACAAGGACTACCTCCACCGGGGCGGCCGCACAGCCCGCGCCGGCGGCTCCGGCAGCGTGGTGACGCTGGTCCTGCCCGCCCAGAAGCACGACGTCACCCGGCTCATGTCGGACGCGGGTATCCGCCCCCGGACGGCCCGCGTCACGTCGAGCGATGCGCATCTGGCCACCATCACCGGCGCCCGCGAGCCCTCTGGTGTGGCCGTCACCATCGAGCTCCCCCAGCCGGCGACACCGAAGGCGCCTGCCCCTGGCCGGAAGACCGGCACCAAGCCCGACAGGCGATCAAGCCGCCGCCGAAACGGCGGTGAGGGCAAAGCGCCGACAGGCGCTGCCACCAGGACAGGAAGTCAGGGCTCCGGCCGCCGGGCCGCGGCCGGCACGACCGCGTCTGACGGCACCTCCCCAACCAGCGGGCGCGGTTCTGCCCGCCGGGCGGGATCCGCCGGGGCCACCGGCAGCGCCGTCAACGTCGGCGGCCGCAGCTCCGGCCGCGAGTCCGCAGGCGGTACGGCGACGGGCGCCGACCTCGGCAAGGCTGTCCGCGGATCCGGCCGACGGGCGGCGGCCGGCCCAGCCCCGGGCGGCGCTACAGGGACCGGCGGTCGCAGCTCCGGCCGCCGAACGTCTGCCACGTGAGAGGCCCTGACAAAGGCGTTGGATGTGTCGGCGCGTGATCGTGGTCGTGGCCACGGTCCGCGAAGGCATGTCGGGCCGGCGTCCGGGCCAGCCGACGACGGAGGCCACGGCCAGGCCCCTGTCCCGCCGCAGGCGGCAGCAGCTGGGGTGCGCCGTTGCGGTTGCCGCCGGTCACCGACACCACGAGCGGGACGCCCTGCCCGTCACCAGTCCAGCTTCTCCGGCGGAGAACCGCATCGGGAGCGGCTGGTTCCCTGCCTGTGCGAGAAGCACTGGCCGAACTCTTCGAACCTGAGCGGGAGTCACTGCGGGTATCTGCCGAGCAGGCAGCATTGATCTTCCTAGGTCTGTTGTTCGTCGGGGCCGGCAGCCCGCTGGCGGGAGGCGAGTCCGCGAATCCATCGCTGCATCTGGGAGTGCGCGACCTTGTCGACGTCTTCCTGCATGCCGTTCTGTCGCAGCCGGTCGAGATCTGAGAGGTGGAGCGTGTCCATCACGCTGAATCACACCACCGTTCCGGCTGTCGACAAAGGTCGGTGTGCGAGCTTTTGTAGCCAGCCGCTGTTCGGTCTGCCGCCCATGGCTGGTGGCCCAGGCGGCCACCGAGGCGGGCCGCGATGTGGACTCCACGACTGCCATCGATGCGGCCGAGGCACTGCGCGCGGTCCGCGCGGCCGCCGCGTGACCTGTGAGAGCGGCCTCACGCATGTGCTGGAGTGGCCGAAGTGCCTGTTGATCTGCGCCGCAGCGCGCTACGCCCGTGCCAGGGCGAGTGCTCCGACTATCTCGTCGACCTTCGTCTTGGCGTCGCCGAAGAGCATCTGTGAGTTGTCCCGGAAGAAGAGCGGGTTCTGCACGCCGGCGTAGCCGGCGGCCATGGAGCGCTTGAAGACGACGACGTTCTTCGCTTCCCAGACCCGGAGCACCGGCATGCCGGCGATCGGGCTGCCGGGGTCTTCGGCCGCGGCCGGGTTGACGGTGTCGTTGGCGCCGATGACCAGGACGACGTCGGTCTGGGCCAGGTCGTCGTTGATCTCGTCCATCTCCAGCACGATGTCGTAGGGCACCTTCGCCTCGGCCAGCAGCACGTTCATGTGCCCGGGGAGCCGTCCGGCGACGGGGTGGATGCCGAAGCGGACGTCGGCACCGCGCTCGCGCAGGAGGCGGGTGAGCTCGGCGACCGGGTATTGCGCCTGGGCGACGGCCATGCCGTAGCCCGGCGTGATGACCACGCGCGACGCGGAGGCCAGCAGCTCGGCGGTCTCCTCGGTTGAGATCTCGCGGTGCTCACCGTGCTCGGTGTCGTCGGAGGTCTTGGCCTCGATGCCGAAGCCGCCGGCGATGACCGAGGTGAAGGACCGGTTCATCGCCTTGCACATGATGTAGGACAGGTACGCGCCCGAGGAGCCGACCAGCGCGCCGGTGACGATCAGCAGGTCGTTGTTGAGCAGGAAGCCCGAGGCGGCTGCGGCCCAGCCGGAGTAGCTGTTGAGCATCGAGACCACGACCGGCATGTCGCCGCCGCCGATGGAGGCGACCAGGTGCCAGCCCAGCGCTAGGGCGACCAGCGTGATCAGGGCGAGGACGATGGTGCCCGTGCTGTCGGTCCTGTCGTGGGAGACGGCGATGTAGACCACGGTCAGCGCGGCGAAGGAGACGAGTGCGCCGACGTTGATGAGGTTCTTGCCCGGCAGCATGAGCGGGGCGCTCTTGATCTTCGCCGACAGCTTGAGGTTGGCCACGATCGAGCCGGTGAAGGTGACCGCGCCGATGAAGATGCCGATGGCGATCTCGGCGTTGTGGATGTTCCACAGCGAGATCGGCGACTCCACCGGGTGGCCGACCAGCAGGCCTTCGCGGTGGCCGACCCAGCCGATCAGTACGGCGGCCAGACCGACGAAGGAGTGCAGCAGGGCGATCAGTTCGGGCATGCCGGTCATCTGGACGATCCGGGCACGCCACAGGCCGATCGCACCACCGACCACGACGGCGACGAACATCAGGACGATGCCCGGCGTGCTGTTGCTGCCGGCCTGGTCGTGGCCGTTCTTGCTGACGTAGACGATCGTGGCGAGAAGGGCGACGCCCATGCCGGTGACGCCGTGGATCCAGCCCTGTCTGGCGCTCTCGTGCCTGGACAGTCCGGCGAGGCTGAGGATGAAGAGCAGCGCGGCGATGACGTACGCCGCGGTGGCTATGGCAGAGACGCTCATGACGTCAGTTCCCTCTGCTGAACATGGCGAGCATGCGGCGTGTCACCGCGAAGCCACCGAAGATGTTGATGGAAGCGAGCAGGACGGCGACGGCGCCGAGCGACTGCATGAGGTGGTCGGGGAACCACACCTTCAACAGCGCACCCACGACGACGACGCCGGAAATGGCGTTGGTGACACTCATCAGCGGGGTGTGCAGGGCGTGGTGGACCTTGCCGATCACGTAGTAGCCGATGACGATCGCGAGCATCAGCACGGTGAAGTGCTGCGGCAGCGGGGCCGGGGCCAAGGCGACGATCAGGCCGAAGATGAGGATGGCAGCCAGACTCAGGCCGAGCTTGGTGCCGGCGCTCATGGGCGCCTTCTCCTCCTTGGCGGGTACGTCGGCAGCTGGCCCCGTGGTGACGGCAGCGGGTGCCGCCGAGACCTGAACGGGTGGCGGTGGCCACAGCTTCTCGCCGTCCTTGACCACGGTGATGCCGCGCTGTACGACGTCGTCGAGGTCGAGTACGAACTTGCCGTCCCTGCCCGGGGTGAGCAGCTTCATCAGGTTGACGAGGTTGGTCCCGTACAGCTGCGAAGCCTGGGTGGGCAGGCGGCCGGCGAGGTCGGTGTAACCGAGGATGATCACGCCGTTGTCGGTGACGACCCGCTGCCCGGGGACGCTGCCCTCGACGTTGCCGCCCATGCCGGCGGCCATGTCGACGATCACCGACCCCGGCTTCATGCTCGCCACGTCGGCGGCCGTGATCAGCCGCGGCGCCGGACGTCCCGGGATCAGCGCGGTGGTGATGACGATGTCGACGTCCGCGGCCTGCTGGGAGTAGAGCCTCGCGGCGGCCTCGTTGTAGAGGTCCGAGGTGGCCTTCGCGTAGCCGTCGGACGACTGTTGCGTCTCCTCCTGGACCACTACCGGCAGGTACTCGCCGCCCAGCGACTTCACCTGATCGGCCACCTCCGGGCGCGGGTCGGTCGCCCGCACGATCGCACCCAGCGACGAGGCCGCACCGATCGCGGCCAGACCGGCCACACCCGCGCCCGCGACGAGCACCTTCGCCGGCGGCACCTTGCCTGCGGCGGTCACCTGGCCGGTGAAGAAGCGGCCGAACTCGTGGGCCGCCTCGACCACCGCGCGGTAGCCGGCGATGTTGGCCATGGACGAGAGCACGTCTAGCGACTGGGCCCGGCTGATGCGCGGCACCGCGTCCATCGCCAGCACCGTGATCGGCCGTGCCGCGAGTGCGTCGACCAGTTCGGGGTTGAGGGCCGGCGCGAGTGTGGAGACCAGCGTGGCGCCGTCCTTCGGCTTGCCCACCTCGCCCGGTGACGGGCCGTTGACCCGGAAGACGATGTCGGCGCCCCACGCCTGATCGCCCGTGCCGATCCGCGCCCCGGCCTCCATGTACGACTCGTCGGCGAAGGCGGAGAGTGCCCCGGCCCCCGACTCGATCACTACGTCGTACCCGAGTTGTGCCAGCTGCTTGACGGTCGCCGGTGTCGCGGCGACGCGCGTCTCCCCTGCGGGCTCGCAAGGGACTCCAATGAGCATGGGAGTACTCCAATTTCGTTTCGGATGCGCCTGCGAGCCGAGCACGGTGTGGCAATCGGCTCGGAGGCGCTGTCGGGATTCCGCACAGGATGCAGGCCGTCAGACCTGCCTGTCTGTTACTGAGCAGCTGGCGTTGCCGGGGCCTTCGTGAAGTGCCGGACGAGGTAGTCGTTCAGGGTGTGGTGGAAGCTCGCCGCGAGGTGGGACTGCGGGGCGAACAGGTCGAAGGCGTGGTAGGCGCCGGGGTAGAGATGCAGCTCGACGGGGACGCCGTGGGCGCGCAGGCGCGCGGCGTAGTCGAGGTTCTCGTCGCGGAAGACGTCGAGTTCACCGACGCCGATGAAGGTCGGGGGCAGGCCGGCGAGGTCGGTCGCCCGGGAGGCGGCGCTGTAGGGCGTGACGTCCTCGGTGCCGGCGCGGTCGCCGAGGATGGCCTGCCAGGCCAGGATGTTGGTCGAGCGGTCCCAGATGCCGATGTCGGTGATCTCGCGGCTCGAATCGGTCGTGTTGCGGTCGTCGAGCATCGGGTACATCAGCAGCTGGAACAGGGGGGTTTCTGCGCCGCGGTCGCGGATCAGAAGGGCGGTGGCGGCGGCGATGCCTCCGCCGCCGCTCTGGCCGGCCAGGCCGACCCGGGTGGGGTCGAGGCCGAGATCGGCGGCGTTGTCCCTGATCCACCGGTAGGCGGTGTAACCGTCCTCGGCGGCGCCGGGCGCGGGGGTTTCCGGGGCCAGGCGGTAGTCGACGGCGGCAATGGCGCAGCCGAGTGCCGCGGACAGCGGCTTGAGCCAGGGGGTGTCCTGTGCGGCGAAGCCGAGCACCTGCCCACCGCCGTGGAACCACACGAGGACCGGCACCGGTCCGGGCGCGTTCTGCGGACGCAGCAGGACGATAGGGACGTCGGGGCCTTCGGCGCGCGGCACCTGGATCTCGTCGGCGGTGACGGTGGTCTCGTCGGGGATGGTGCTGGCGATCGATTCGGCGAGTGCGCGGACGGCCTGGCGGGTGGCGGGGATGTCGGTCAGGTCGAAGACACCGTTCGCGCCGATCGGCATGGCCTGGAGTGCTGCGGCCAGTTCGCTGTCGATCGCGGGACGGGAGCGGGGCATGGCTCTTCCTTCCTGGGTGGGGTCTGCGTCAGGGGCACGGGAGGATGGTCAGACGGTCGGTGCGGCGAGAAGGTCACCGCACTCCAGGTCTTCGAGCAGGCCGGGGTGGCTGGGGACCAGCCACCCCGGGCCTGAATGGGGCGGGATGGAGATAGGGGCGGACTCAGTTGGTGGTGGTCGCCGGGGCGTCGAAGTAGTGGTCCTGGCCGAGGTCGTCGATGAGGCCGGGCTGGACGGGCTTCCAGCCGAGGAGGTCCTGGGTCAGCGTGCTTGAGGACGGGTTGTCGGCCTGGGCGTGGGCGCTGAGGAAGCCGAAGTGGGCCTCGGCCTCGGTCGGCGGGATGCTGACCACGGGCAGGTTCAGCCCGCGGCCGATGCCCTCGGCGATCTGGCGGAAGGTGATCCCCTCGTCGCCGACGGCGTGCAGCCGGGAGCCCGCCGGTGCGGATTCCAGCGCCAGCCGGTACAGGCGTGCCGCATCCAGCGTGTGCACGGCGGGCCACCGGTTGGCCCCGTCGCCGACGTAGGCGGCGACGCCCTTCGACCGGGCGATGGAGATGAAGGTCGGGATGAAGCCGTTGTGGTCCAGCGTGCTGTGCACGGTCGGAGTGAGCCGGACGACGGACGAGCGGATGCCGCGTTCAGCGAGTGCGACCACCGCGTTCTCGGCGTCGATCCGCGGGCCTGCGTCGAGCGCGTAGTCCTCGGTGAGGGCGTCCTTGAGTCCCGCGAAGGCGAACAGCACTGTTCCCGACGTGGTCACCAGAGGCTTGCCGGTGCCGGCGAGCGCGTCCCCGAGCGCGTCGATGGCGCGCAGATCGGCTGCGACCGCGCCGTCGAAGTCGCCGGCGAACATGGCGTCGTGCTTGAAGGCCAGGTGGATGACACCGTCGGTCGCGGCGGCGGCCGCGGCGAGGCCGTCGAGATCGTCGAGGTCGCCTCGGTGCACCTCGGCACCGGCAGCCGTCAACGCGGCGGCGGACTTGTCCGAGCGGGCCAGGCCCACGACCTGGTGTCCCGCTTCGAGGAGCTCGGGGACGACGGCGGAGCCGACGTGTCCGGAGGCTCCGGTGACGAATACGCGCATGGTGTGCGCCTTCCTGCTGCGGGCTCCCCACCGGTGGCGGAGGACCCTGATGTCAGTTCGTGACATCACCGTACACCCGATGTCAGACCCTGTCATCACTTTGATGTCAGACTCTGTCATCGCGGGGTAGGATCGGAGCATGAGCCGATGGAAACCCGACGCACGAGGCCGCCTGGAGAAGGCGGCGATGGAGCTCTACAACGACCAGGGCTTCGACGCCACCACCGTGGCGGAGATCGCCGCCCGGGCCGGGGTCACCGAACGGACCTTCTACCGGCACTTCGCCGACAGACGGGAAGTCCTCTTTCCCAGCGACAACCCCCTCCCCGCCGTCCTCGCGGACGCCACGGCCACCGCCCCGGTCTCTCTCTCGCCACTTGAGGTGGTCACCCGCGCCCTGATCGAAGCCGTTCCCGTCTACGAAGAGCGCGAGGACCTGGTACGGCAACGCCAGGCCGTCATCGCCGCCAACCCCGAACTCCAGGAACGCGAACTGGCCAAACTCGCGGCACTCGCCGCCACGCTCGCCCAGGCGCTGCGTGAACACGGTCTGGACACCACCACCGCAGCGCTCGCCGCGGAAATCGGGATCGCCGCGCTCAAGGTCGCCTACGAACGCTGGGTCAACGACCCCGACCAGCGCACCCTTGCCCAGCACATTCGGGAAACCCTGGACACGGCCAGCCACCTCACCACGCCGGCCGAACATGTCGCCGCGACCGACAACGTGAGCTTCACGGGCCAGGAGGGAGCGGCATGAATACGGTAGGCACCCTGAGCAAGGAGCCTGCGGGCTATCCGCCTCGCCGTCTCTGTGCGGGTCGCGCAGCTGCCGCAGTCCCGAAACCGGCGGCCGGATAGCGAGATCGCCTCGCGCCTCGTCATCCGCACCGGCAAGAAACGCGGCCGTCACCCAGCCCCGGCCACCGTCATGCGCATGCTGCGCGAGCACGACGAGCAAGCAGCCACGGCCCCTGTGGAGCCCACGGCCTGACCTGCGACTCAGTCCTTAGCGTTGTTTTTTCGGCGAGAACTACTTGGACCCCAAAGAGGTGGCAGCGAGCTGCTTCGCTTCCGTAGTGGGCCTGGACTATCGAGGTGCAGGTCAACGATTCTCTGACGCTGGACTTCAGCAGCCGTTGCCCTATCGATCATGAGGACGGTTCTGATCGAACGGGATCCCTGGTCGGGGATCTTGGCTGGGTGGGCGCATGAAAGGCAGGGCCTCCGGTACAGCACGAGGGTTGCGAAGCCAACTCGATCGAGGGCGTCGGGGTGGGGTACGTGCGGCTCGCCGGGACGGGCGTCAAGCCGATTGACCCATCCGTGGGTGGCTGGGCTGTGTCGTGTCCCGCGTGGATCGCACTGGCCGAGGCCTGGACCTCCTGCCCAGCAACTGGGTCCTGCTCGTCCTGCTTCAACGACATGCGGGCCCGGCCAGTCCGCTTTCGTAGGCGGCGATGACGAGTTGGGCCCGGTCCCTGGCCCCCAGCTTCGTCAGCAGGTGGCTGACGTGGGTCTTGACCGTGCCAACGGTCAGATACAGCTCGGCTGCGATTTCGTTGTTGGACAGGCCACGTGCGATCAGGCCCAGTACGTCACGCTCGCGGCCGGTCACCCCGTCCAGGGTGCGGGTGACCGGGCCGGGGTAGCCGGGGCGGCGGACGTAGGTCTCGATGAGCTTGCGGGTGACGCCGGGTGACAGTAGCGACTCCCCGGTGGCGATCACCCGCACGGCGTCGATCAGGCGTGCGGGTGGAGTGTCCTTGAGGAGGAAGCCCGCGGCGCCTGCGCGGAGCGCCTCGAAGACGTACTCGTCCAGGTCGAAGGTGGTGAGCACCAGGACGTGGACGGGCACCGGAGACGGGTCGCCGAGCAGCGCGCGGATGGCCTCGATGCCATTGAGCCCGGGCATCCGGATGTCCATCAGGGCTACATCGGGGCGCAGTTCGCGGATCACTCTGACCGCCTGGGTCCCGTCGGCCGCCTCGCCGACGACCTGGAGATCGTTTTCCGACTCGATCAGCACACGGAACCCGGCACGCACCAGCGTCTCGTCGTCCACTACGACGACCCGCACCGTCATGCGCCCTCCAGATCGGCGCCCACGGGGAACTGGGCTGTTCGTGCGTCCGTGGCGTACGGCAGCCGGGCGGTGACGCGAAAGCCGTGCGGCGAGAGCGGGCCCGCGTGCACCTCGCCGCCGTAGAGGGCGGCGCGTTCCTTCATGCCGGTCAGACCGTGGCCCTCGGTGATCGGGGTGGTCGTGCGGCAGGCTCCGGCATCGACGACCGTGAGAGCGACCTCGCCCGGCGTGTAGGCGACCGTCGCCCGGGCATGGCCGGTACGGGCATGCTTGACGACGTTGGTCAGGGCTTCCTGCACGATGCGGTAGGCGGCGCGGTCCACACCCCGGGGCAGGGCGTGCGGGTGACCGCTGGTCGTCAACTCGACCTGGACACCGGCATGTCGGGTCTTTTCGAGGAGCGTGTTGAGGTCGTCGAGGCCGCCGGGCAGCCATTCGGCACCGTCGTGTTCGCGCAGGACGCCCAGCAGCGAACGCAGCTCTCCCAGGGCTGCCCTGCTCGTCGTCTCGATCGCCGAGAGGGACTTCGCGGCCTCGTCAGGTCGGCTGCCGATGACGTGGTGGCCGACACCCGCCTGGACCGCGACGATGCTCAGGCTGTGCGCGACGACGTCGTGCAACTCCCGGGCGATGCGCATGCGTTCCTCGACGAGGAGGAGCTGTGCCCGCTCTTCGGCCTGCTCGACCAGGCCTCGGGTGTAGGCGCGGCCCTGTCTGGTGGACCATCCGATCGCCCAGGCGGCGGCCTCGATGATGAGGACTTGGATCATCCCCGGCCACCCCCAGAAGCTGAACCCTGTTATGCCCCGCATAGGGATCATCAAGGCGAGTTGTGCGGCGCCTGCCACCGCGCCCGCGTACGCCGCGACACGCGCGGGGCGGTCGACCGCCACCCCGTACACCAGCAAGGCAGTCCCCACCACCCCCGTCAGGCTGAGCCCGCCGTCGGTGGCCATCACCACCGACCCCACCGCCAGTGCGGGCAGTGGCAGCAGTCGCCGGACGGCGACGGCCACGCCCAACGAGCACGTCAGCACGGTCTGCCATGCCGGCCAGCCCGTGTGGTGCGTGCCAAGCGTCCACCACAAGACGGTCGAGGCCATCAGGACCATGGCCAAAAGCACATCCAGACCGATCAGCTGAATCGGCGTCAGCCCCCTGGCGTAGGACGCGTCATGCCTCACCCTCATGACTCGCATGCATCCGACCCTAGCCGGGAGGGCGATCATCCGCCTCTGTCCAGAGACAGAGATCAGCCGGTCATTCCGTGGCCAGATCCGCGGCGCGGGCACACTCTGCCAGGGTCGGCCACATGGATCTCTCCCGGACCCCCGCCCGCCGATGGCTTTCCCCTGTGCCGTGGGGCTTCGCCCTGCTCGCCGCCGCGTCGTCCCTGACGTACGGCGGTGATCAAGCGGTGAACGCCTGGGCCTCGACCAACCTGGCCAATATGGGAGATCATCCTGTGGAGGCGCTCATCGCCTCCGCCTTCCTGTTCGGTGCCGATCCCTGGGCCTGTCTGCGCAGCATCGCCCTGACCGGGGCCATGCTGGCGTTTCTCGTCATCCGCTTCGGCAACATGCGGACGTTCGCGCTGATCGCGGCCGGCCAAGTCCTCGGCACACTGCTGAGCGAAGGGCTGCTGGCAGCCCGGATCGCGGCGGGCCAAGCCGACCCGGCGCTGCGTACGACGCTGGACGTCGGCCCGTCCTACGTGATCGTCTCGGCCCTGGCCGCCGTGGTGGCAGCGGGAGCCCGGCGGTGGCACCGATGGACCGCGCTCGCCGCGCTCGCGGTGCGCGCACCGCACATCACGAGCGGCCTGACCACGCTGGGAGTCACTCCCGTCGGCCACGTGACAGCACTGTCCACCGGCATGCTGCTGGCATGGGCTCTGCGGTCGTCCGACGCCAGCCACCGCCACCTGCACCGACTGACGTCACGCGCAGCACTGCTTCAGACCGAGGGGGGTACCAATGGTCGCGTACCTTCTGTGATCCGGCCACCAGCACGGCGTCGGTTCACACCCCACGACAGACTGGATGGGACGGGGGCAAGCCAAGTACCCCCTTCGAAGCGCACCGGGGCCCTTCCTCCCTGACCGGCACCGCGCCTGTTCCCAGCAAGGATGAGGGCTGCTCAGGCGAATAGTCCTACCCCAGCACGGTCCTTGGCCGGGTGATCTCGGCCGGGTGGATGCATGAGTTCAGGGCCTCTTGGTAGCTCGGGTTTGCGAGCACTCCGAGTGCCAGGAGGCCCTGTTGTTCCAGTCTTGCGTGACGGCACCTGAGCTGCACCCCGTTTCGTGGAGTCCCTGATGCCAGGGTTACGATCCTGGCGAAGGAGATCCACCAGCACCATGG
>NZ_JAIQYY010000035.1:19516-57692 GCF_020181035.1 Streptomyces sp. CoH27 | reverse complement strand
ATCGACTGGGGATCTCAGTCATGCCGGGCCCGGAGGCCGGGAGCCCCATTGCGGGGCCACGAAGAAGGTAACGGGATCACGATGACACCCGATTCCGGTCCTCCCGACCCCGGCTCCGCGCCGTCCGCGCACCGTGCCACAGTGCCGCTGACGAAGGAGCCCGATCCAACCGAACGCAGCGTGTCCAGCTCGAAGCTCAAGGCCGGTGATGACGACAGAGGGCACCGGGCGCACCGACCGTGGTCCGCGCGCCGCATTCCGGCCGCACTGGTCGCCTCGGTGGTTCTCGTGGCGGCGGGCGCGGCGCTGATCGACGTCGTCGCCGTACGGGCGGGACGCCCTGCGGCAGCATGGCGCCGGCACCTGGCCGACGAACTGGCCACTCGTCCCGTGGACGACATCTGGATGCTCACGGGAGGCTCCGTGGCCGCCGCCGTCGGCATCTGGCTGCTCGTGCTGGCACTCACTCCCGGCCTACGCCACTGGCTGCCCCTGCGCTCCCCCGCGCCCGGGCTGCGGGCCTGCCTGGACCGAGACGGCGCCGCCGATGTGCTGCGCGACGCCGCCATGCGGGTACCCGGGGTCAGTAAGGCCCGCGTCCGGGTGCGCCGCCACCGCGTCAAAGCCCGCGCGGACGTCCGTTTCCGCGACCCCCACCAGGTGAAGGACGACCTCACCGCCGCCCTTGACCACGAGCGCGACCAGCTCGCCCTCGTCCGCCCTCCCCACATCGTCGTACGAGTGCGGCAACGCACCCACTGAGCGAGAACCCCCTGGACCGGAGCACGCACCATGACGCCGCGACCCGTACTCAACCGCAGTCTTCTGGCCCTCGCCGGACTGGTACTGCTCGGCGGCGGTCTGCTGATCCTTTTCGCCGGGCTCGACATCTACCGGCGACACGATCTGGTCCCGCCCACCGGCTGGCCCCTGACCACCCCGGACGACGTCCTGCTCGGCTCCGCCGACCGGGCCCGCTGGAGCAGCCAGGGCTGGTGGTGGCCCGCGGTCATCGCCGCCCTCGTCCTCACCGCCCTGCTCGCCCTGTGGTGGCTGCTCGCCCAACTTCGCCGACGCCACCCCGGAGCACTGCCCGTCGGCGGCACACCCCCGCAGGAGGGCGTCGAGCTGCGCGACAGCGCGCTCAGCGACGCGATCGCGACCGAAGCCGGCGCCCTGCCGGCGGTCGAGCACGCGGCCGTACGCATCACCGGCCGCCCTGCCCACCCCCGCACCCGCGTCGCACTCACTCTCACCCCTCAGGCGTCCCCCGGCACCGTCCTCGATGTCCTGTCCGAGGGCCCGCTCCGAACCGCCCGTCGGTCCACCGGCATCCCTGGCATGCCCACCGAGGTCCGCCTGCAGGTCGCAGGCCACAAACCGCACCGCGCGGAGTAAGGAGGAGACCGACCATCCCCGTGTCCACCGCCCTTGCGCTCTCTCGCAGTTCACAGGGGTACCGACACCACTCCCCAAGGGAGAGATCATGATCGTCCTAGGCATCATTCTGCTCGTCGTCGGCTTCCTCACCGGGATATCCATCTTGTGGACCATCGGGATCATCCTGCTGGTCGTCGGCGCCGTCCTGTGGATCCTCGGCTCGATGGGACACGCCGTCGCCGGTCGACGCCACTACTGGTGACCGACCCACACGGTGCGGGTAGCCGTGGGTACGCCTCTGACCTGTCGTACAGCGCCCGACTCGACCCCGGTCGGCTCAGGCGCTGTCTCGTTTCGGCCCCTCGGCGGGCACCGAGTGAGCTGTGGCACGTCCTCGACACCCTCGATCCACCGCGTGGACAGCGGTGTTGCCGCATACGGCCGGGAGTTCAGTCGGAGGGCGGAAGCAACGTGCCCAGCGGCCCGAGGTCCAGGTTGAGGTCCTCCATGGTCAGTCCGTACTGGGTGCACAAGTCGCTCATGCGGTCGTGGAGGAGCATGAGTGTCGCGCCCAGGCGTTCTTCCTGCTCGTCGGTGAGGTCTCCTTGGTCGACGCGATGCAGGGCCTGTCGTTCCATGAGTTGGCGCAGCAGTTCCACAAGGGTGAGGACGAGCCTGAGGAGGTCCCGTTCGACGGTGTCGCGGTCGGAGCTGATCCGCCGAGCCGGGAAACGTGGGCCCTTTCCGGCCAGCGGGTCCAGGTCGCGTGGGGCGGCGGGCAGCAGCCGGAAGGCACGGGCGGCGGCCTCCGCGACTTCGTCGGCGCGGCACGGCGGCCGGCTCTCACCCTCAGCTGTCATGGTCGCCGCCTCGCAGCGGGCTGGTGCTCGTCCATGGGGAGGGGTTCTGCTCGCTGACGGAAACGATCAGGGCACGCAGTGAGACGCGTACCAGATCGATGTCCGCGATGGACAACACGACGTCACCGGTGAGGACGACCCCACCGGTCAGCAGCCGGTCCAGCAGGTCGATGAGAGCGACCTGCCGCTGGGGCAGGCGCTCCGCTTCGGGTGGCGGGCCAGGCGTGCTCACGGGGGCGCTCCATCCGCAGCGCCGCCTGCTTCGCCGGGTGGCATGGCGAAGGAGTACGGAGCCCAGGGGCCGGTGGCCTCGATCCGTACCCCGTCCAGCCCCTCAGCGGCGCGCGTCACGTCGGCCAGGAAGTCGTCGCAACGCTTCAGGGGCACGAGGTAGGCGTCGTTGACCACGTTCTCGCCGGCACCGGCACCGGCAGCGCTGCCGGCCACTTCGGCGAGAAAACCCTGTTGTACGCGGTGCCGGACCCGGTCGGAGGCGTGCTTGCGGCCAGCGGCCTCCACCCGCTCGGCGGCCTTCTGCGCGGCCTGGTAGACGGTGTCGCGCACACTTTGCTGCTGCCGGCGGTTCCGCAGATAGGCGCGCCCGGGCGTCAGGTCTGCAGCCGGAACGGCCGGGGCCGCGGGGACCGCGGACGGCTCGACATAGATCTTGACCCCCCATTCGACATGTTCGGAGAGCCGCGCCAGGCGCTCGGCGAACACGGTCCACCCGGCTTCCAGGACCTCCCGGGCCCGCTGGTCGTCGAGGTAGACGGTCGCCAGGCGCAGGGGAAGGACGGTGGTGCACTCGGCCAGGGCCTCGATGACGCCGTGGTGGGCTCGGGCCACCGCCTCCAGCCATTCCAGATCCTCGAGATGCCGCTTGAGGGCGTCCTCCCTGAAGTCCTGCGCCGGCACATGACTTACCACAAGCCCCATCTGATCGTCGCCGGTGTCGGTGACGAGGCCGACCGGGGCGCCGGCGACGCCCCGCAGCGGAGCGGCCGCCTCCTGCAATCCCTCGGCGACGCGTACCACCGCATACGCGTAGGTCAGCACGTCACTCATCGCGAGCACGCCCCTGGCGACGGCCGCCCGTGACCCGGGGCGCTTCCTCCTCCATGGGGAGGGCTTCGCCCTGACGGAGAGCATCGATCTCGGCCCGCAACCGGCGGTTCTCCTCGACCAGTGACCGTTCACCGCTGGCCCGGGAGGAGAGCGCGGGATCGTGCTCCCACCAGTCGATGCCCATTTCCTTCGCCTTGTCGACGGAGGCGACCAGGAGGCGCAGTTTTATGGTCAACAGCTCGATGTCGAGAAGGTTGATCTGTATGTCGCCCGCGATGACGATGCCCTTGTCGAGCACCCGTTCAAGGATGTCGGCGAGATTGGCGGAGGAACCCTGCCCGTAGGGCGGCGCCGCTCGGGACGGGTAGGAACCAAGCCTGTTGGCCAGGGGTTCAGTCACGGTTGCGGCCTCGTATTCCCTCGTGCCCGATCAGGCGCGTGAGCCCTCCCGGTAGGCGCGGATCTCCTCCAGCCGGTCGAGCAGTTCGTCCTCGCGCCGGTCGAACGTCTCCTCATCGATGTCCCCCGCGACGAGGAGACTTTCGAGTTCGGCGAGTTCGCGGTGCACCGGTGCGGGGTCGTAGTACTGGCTCTCGGCTTCCTCCCGGACCCGCTCCGCGACCCATACGACGCCGCGCAGGGGGGCCAGGGGGAAGGTGACGATCTGGGTGAACAAGCCCATGAGAACTCCTTCAGACGAAGCTGTAGGGGGGCAGGGGGCCGTTGAGCCGGAAGTCGACGTCGTCGCCCATCTGATGGGCGACGCTCAACTCCGTGGCGAGGAACGCCTCTTCCCGGTCATCGGTCACCAGGAACGACACGTTGAGAAAATCCGAACCCGTCGGCTGGGTTGATTCAAGCGTCCGGGCGAAGGGGCGCAGTGCTTCGACCACACCAGCCGCCAGCGCCTCCTGCCGCGCCTGTACCTCGTGGGTGACCAGCTCACCGAGTCGCAGCGACGCGTCGGGGGCGGCGGTGCCGCCGCGGATCTCGTCATTGAGCGCTCGTGCCACGTCCGACTCCCGCAGGATCTGCCGCAGCAGCGCGTCCTCGTCCTGCGACGCTTTGAGGTGGTATTCGCTGCACCCCTCCAGTTCCTGAAGCCGGGCCGTGTAGTCCGCGGCATTCTGCTCCAGGGCCCCCAGGACGGCCTCGTCGTTCTCGGCGATGAGGCCGAACCGCATGGGGAGCACGGTGCCGTCGGCCATGAGGCGCTCCTGTACCTCCTGGTGCGCGATGACGTCGCGGCGCTTGGGGCGAAGATCCTCTGGCGCGTCGCTGACCACAGCACACAGCGGCCCGGCCGTCACTGTCCGCAAATCCGCCGGAGGTTCACCGACGCCGTTGAGACCGTCGAGGCGGAGCCGATGCTGCTTGCCGGTGATGGAGTAGATGTATACGGCCATGGCTCATTCCTTCTCGCGCGGCGAGCCTCATTCGCGCTCACGTCGGGAGGTACGCCGAACCGGCCGCCGTCGCCTCTCCACGGGTTCCCTTTCCTTGCCCTCGTGTTCTTCCTCGGGCTCTTCCTCTTCGGCTTCTTCGGCGTCGTCACGGCCGGTGATCCCCTTGAGGGAATCGGTGACCGCTTCCGCCGCGCCGGAGAGGGCCCCCTTGGACTTGCCTTTGGCTCCGCTCTCGACCGTGTCTCCGACGATGTCGGTCAACTGGGCGGGCGCCTTCCTCCCGGATTCGAGGTCAAGGCGGTTGCACGCCTCGGCGAAACGCAGATAGGTGTCGACGCTGGCCACGACGATGCGAATGTCGATCTTGAGGATTTCGATTCCCACCAGCGACACGCGGACGAACACGTCGATGACGAGCCCGCGATCGAGAATGAGTTCCAGAACGTCGTAGAGGCTACTGCTGCCGCCACCGCGGGCGACACCGCCTCCACTCTGCGGCACCACTGTCATGGTGCCTCCCTTCACACCAGCTGCGCTGTCTCAGCCCCGCCGGTCGATTTGGCCACGCGTATAGCGACGCTTCCGTTCGTATCCCACCAGATCGCCTTCCTCGTCGAGGGTCACTCGATAGGTGGCCATCACGCTGGTGGTTTCGGGGACGCGTTCCAATTCGAGTACCTCGACATCGGCTTCCCAACCGGTTTCGGTCGGTTTCACCGCCGAGACGGACTCGGGAGCACGTCCGAGCAACTCCTGAAGTTGTCCGACGGCGGAGCGTATGGCCCAGCCGGCGTTGCCCTTGCCGGAGCGGCGGCGGGAACTCGTGCTGTCCCCGTCGGAGCCGCGGCTTCGACTGCTGGATCGCCTTCGGGGTTCTGGTGCGGCCATGGTCTCTCCGGTGGTCGGAGCGGGCGCCACATTCCACCCACAACCCTATAATTGCATCATATAGAGACACATAACGCCCTAGCGTGGATTGCTTTGCGGTGGCCTGCCCGGTGGTCGCAGGGTGTGTCTGTGACACAGCGGGTTGTGAGTGCGATCCGCCTTCTGTCTCCATCGCGGGTTCGGGACCAGGGCATTGGTCCGGACGCGGGCGTTTTCACCTGCCCTTTCAGAAGGGAATCGCTCATGGACAACACGACCAAGGTCGGCCTCGCCGCCGCCGTCGCAGGGGGCTATGTGCTCGGACGTACGAAGAAGGCGCGCCTTGCCTTCACCGTGGCAACTTACCTTGCCGGTCGCCGCTTTGGTCTCGACCCTCAGCAGCTGCTGACGACCGGACTCCGCAAGATCGGTGATGTTCCGGGGATTGCCGAGTTGAACGAGCAGGTGCGCGGCGAGCTGCTGGGCGCCGGCCGCCAAGCCCTGGCAGCCGCTGCCGATCGGCGCCTCACCGACCTCGCCGACTCGCTCCGCGAGCGGACGCAACGCATAGGCCAGGAAAAGGACGAAGAGGAAGAAGAGGAGTACGAGGAGGAGCCGGAGGAAGGCGAGGGGCGTTACGAGGAGGAAGAGGAAGAGGGGGAGGAGGAACCGGAGGAAGAAGAGCCGGAGGACGAACTGGAGGAAGAACCCGAGGAAGAGGAACCCGAAGAGGAAGAAGCTGAGGAAGAGGCCGAGGAGGAACCGCCACAGCGTCACCGTCGGCGGACGGGAACCGCGGCGAGGAAGCGCCCGGACGCCCCCGCTCCCCGTAAGGCGGCCGCCAAGAAGGCTGCTCCTGGAAGGAAGGCGGCCCCGGCGAAGAAGACCGCAGCACACAGGCCCCCCGCCAGGAAGGCAGCGGCGAAGAAGACTGCGAAGAAGTCTCCGCCTCCCGCCAAGAAGGCCGCTGTGAAGAGGCCCACCGCCAAGAAGACTTCGGCGAAGAAGGCCCCGGCCAGAAAGACGGCCCCGGCACGGAAGAGTTCTGCCAAGAAGACGACCGCACGGCGGAGGTAGGTCATGGCCGGCAACGTGCGTGACACCGACCACGAAGAAAGTTCGGGTCTGGACCTGCTGCGCGAACAACTCGTCAACTACCTCGGTGCTCAGGTGGGACATCTCGCCGACAAGGCAGGGGACAAGTTGGGGGATGTCACCGACCACCTTCTCGACGCGGCCGAGAACGGGGGAACACTCGCCGGCGTCGGCGGTCGGATGCTCCAGGGCGACTCCCCGCTGAAGGCATTCGTGGGTCAGAAGGCCAAGGGGCTCAAGGACAACGTGATGGGCAAGGTCAAGGGCATCTTCGGCGGAGGGGGCGGCGGCAAGGCCGGCAGCACCAAGGTCATGAACATCATCGAAGTGCTCGACGTGGGTGTCCCGATCCGCACGGCGTACAACTACTGGACCCAGTACGAGGAGTTCAGCAGCTTCACCAAGGGCGTACGCAGTGTGTCCAAGAACGACGAGGTCACCAGCACCTGGAAGGTGAAGGTCGGTCCGTCGACTCGGGGCTGGAAGGCATCAGTTGAGGAGCAGGTGCCAGACGAGCGCATCGTATGGAGTTCCGAGGGCGCGAAAGGCACCACCCACGGCTGTGTCAGCTTCCACGAACTCACGCCCGACCTGACGCGCATCGTGCTCGTCGTCGAGTACTACCCCTCGGGCTTCTTCGAGAAGACCGGCAACCTGTGGCGCGCCCAAGGCCGCCGTTTGCGGCTGGACTTCAAGAACTTCCAGCGCTACGTCACGTTCGCCGACGAGGAAGTCGAGGGCTGGCGCGGAGAGATCCGCGACGGCGAGGTGGTCCGCAGCCACGAGGAGGCACTGGAAGAGGAGGAAGCGGCAGGGGAGGACGAGGACCAGGAGGAGTACGACGAAGAAGACGACGGCGAGGCGTCCGACGAAGAAGAAGAGGAGGAGGAGTACGAGGAAGAGGAGCCGGAGGGCGAATATGACGAGGAGGCCGACGGGAACGAGCGCTGATGCGGACCGAGCCAAGCGATTCCCCTCGGCGCGACCTGCCCCGAGAGTCGGCTGGTGTTGTTGGACGCTCGCATCCCAGCGTATGGCCGCAGTGCGGTCGTACGCAGTCTGACCTGGTGGTTCCGGATACCGAAGCGGCGCCCCGAACCACCCATCACCTCCACGCCAGGAATCGTGCCGCCAGACGGTTCAGAGCCGTTGTGCACGGTGGAGGAGGGTGTGCAGTCCGTAGGGCCGTAGCGCGGCTCGGGCGGCGTTCGCTCCTGGAGCTCCGTGGACTCCTCCGCCCGGGTGGGCGGCCGCGGAGGCGAGGTACAGGCCCTTGACAGGGGTCTCGGGTCGGCCGGTGCCGGGTACGGGACGGAAGACGGCCTGTTGGTGCAGGGCGGTGGTGCCGTTGTTGATGGCGCCGTTGTGGAGGTTCTCGTTCATGGCCTGGAGGGTGGTGGGGGCCAGGATCCGGCGAGCGAGGACCCGGGTACGGAAGCCAGGCGCGAACCGCTCCACCTGGGCCTCGATGCGGTCCGCCATGGCTTCCTGTTCGCGGGCGTCCCAGCCGCCGGTGATGCGGTCGGGACCGGCGTCGGAAGTGATGCGCTGCGGGACGTGGGTGTAGGACCACGCCGATTCCGTGCCGACGGGTGAGCGGCTGGGATCCGCCGTCGTCATCTGTCCGAGGAGGGCGAACGGCTCGTCGGGGACCTGTCCCATGGCGAGCTGCGAGGCGAACCGGGTCAGGCTGTCGATGCCGTCGGCCACGTGGACCGTCCCCGCGTCGGCGGCTCGCGGAGCCGTCCACGGCACCGGTCCGGTCAGCGCCCAGTCGACCTTGAAGGTCGCGAAATCCCACTGGAAGCGCTCCAGATCCCGCAAGAGGCGGGACGGCAGGTGTTCCTCGCCCACAAGCTCCCGGTACAGGGCCGGTGCCGACGTGTCCGCGAGCACGGCGCGGCGCGCGCTGACGGTCTCGCCACCAGCCGTCCGGACGCCCACCGCCCTGCCGCCCCGTACGACGACGGACACGGCGCGCTCCCCGCACCGCAGAGCGCCGTCCCGGTGCTCCAGTCGGCTCACGAGCGCCGCGGTCAGGGCGCCCGCCCCGCCGACGGGCACCGGGAAGCCGTGGCTCTGTCCGAGCATCGACATCAGCCAGCCGAATCCTCCGCTGCCCACCGCCTCCGGGGCCAGGTCGGCGTGCAAGGCGTTCCCGGCCAGCAGAAGCCGTCCCCCCTCGCCCCGGAACTCCTCATCGCCCAGTCGGCGCACCGGCAGGGCCAGCTTCCGGGCCAGCCGCAGCCCGCCCGCAGCCCGGAGTTTCACCGCCAGGCGGAGCCCAGAGCGGACCGGCGGGAAGGGCGTGAACATGACCTGCACCAAGTCCTGCCCGACACGGCCCCACGCCTCGTACATGTCCCGCCAGGCATCACCGTCACCCGACGCGAACTCCTCCAGCCCCAATGCGGTCTCCTGCACGCGACGCTCCAGCACGGCGCATCTCCCGTCCCTCAGCGGGTGGGCCAGCACACACGGAGCATGGCTCCATCGCAGTCCCTCCGCGGCGAGATCCAGGCAGGCCAGGACCGGGGACACGGCGGCCAGCGGGTAGAAGGCGCTGAAAAGATCAGAAATGTAGTCGGGATGGACACCACGATCGCTGCGCACGGCGCCTCCAGGCTCCTGCTGCGCCTCCAGGACTTCCACGCTCCACCCGGCATCCGCCAGCACATTGGCCGCCACCAACCCGTTGGGCCCGGCGCCGATCACCACCGCGTCAGGCATGTCGGGCCCCGGCTTGATCCTGCTCGACGGGATCCTGTTCCGTGAGCCTGGCCAGGCGGCCCAACATGCCCCGGTGCCGCAGCTGGAGCAACGCTTCACTCGCCGCGTTGTGGAGGGTGCCTCCCAGGCCGCGCAGGGGGTGCTCGTCACAGATGACGAGGGTTTCCTCATCGCCCCACGGCCTGAGCTGGAGGAAGATCCTCGCAGTGCCCAGCTGCTTGAACGAAGCTTCCAGCTCCAGCTCTTTTCCGGATTCCTGGTGGCGGACGGTCGTCACCCCGTTGGCCGACCAGGGCCCCAGCCGCACGGTGTAGCCGAGCCTGGATCCGACAGCGGGCCAGGTCTGATCGAGCGGCACGGACTGGGAGGGCCCCACCACCCATTCCCCATAACAGGCGGGCTCTGCCAGGACCGCCCATACCGCGTACGGGGGACGCCGGATCAACTGATGGTGGACAGCCATGGAGGGACCCCTTCCACGGGAACGGTCGATGTGCCGCACGGCCGAGCGTGGACGACTGGCCTTTGCAGGTCGAGGTCGTACAGCTGCGGCGTGCGGTGCGGACCGGGCCGGACACAGACCCGGCCCGCGCAATCCTCATGGCGTCCTTCGCGCTGAACTCCGACGAGGCATGGGAAGTCACGGCCTCCCAAAACACCAATCCAAACTGCACCGTCTGGCCCGGGACGTGGTGGCCACCGCACAGGGCCGACCTCCCCGGCGGACAGTGTGTTCGGGTCAGAAGCCCGCGTAGGTGCCGCCATAGTCCTCGCCCCTGACGACGTTTCACTCCGCCGCTCGTGTGTGGCGGGCACGGCACTGGCGTACGCCACGACGACGCAGGTCCGCACAGCCCTGCCCGGAAGCGACAGGCCCTCGGCCAGCCCATTTCGGCCCTGCGAACGAGCGGCTTCTGCGCGGTCACAGCACTTCATCTTCTCTCGTGCGTTGCCTGTTCACGGGTTGCCCGGCACGGCATGCGCAAACGTCGCCCCCTGCCCCCGGTCTGACTGGGTGCGGGCTACCGGTAGTGGCGACGGCGGTCGCGGCTTTCTCCCCTCTCTGGCCGACGAAGAGACCGCTGACGCTTGCGGGATGAAGGTCGCCTGTTCGATGCCGTTCAGGCCGGATTTCCCGTCGCCCTCTCCGGGGTAGACCGGCGGCGGCCGGCGAGGTGGTGTCCGGTGCTACGTCAGTGTCGCGAGGCCACACGAGGTCCTCGGTGCACAGCCCGGTGTCAGCCGTGTGCGGTGAGTCGTCGCCGTTGCATGTCGACTCCGTGTCCATCGGTTCCTGTCGGGTGTCAGGCCGTGGAGTGGGGGTCTGGCCACCGTCGAGGAGAAGTTCGTCGAACAGCGACCGGTGGTGCATCATGGCGCTGCGCAGCTGTTCGGTGATGGCCTGGTGACCCGCACTCAACATGTCGATCTCGTGAGCGGTCCGGTAGTGCTGAAGGGTGCGGCCGTGTTCCCCGGGAGATCCTTGAGCTGCTGGTCGAATTTCGGCGAGCAGCGGCCCAGGGGCGGCGGGGCGCTTGGCCGGACAGGTCAAGGTCGGCATGCATCCAAGAGGACCCGTGTCCGGACGACGTTTGACTCTGCTGCTCGGGCTCACTCGCGTTGTGGGTCCCGAGTGGGCCACAACCGACGCCAGTCTGTCTGCCCGATGTGCGGTGCGTGCCGGCCAGGAGTGCTGCGCCGCTGCGAGCCGGCGCTCCGGTGAAGAGCCCCGCCCGGTTGGGAAGCGGGCGGCGAGACCCGCGCCTCATAGACGACTGGGGTCAGCCCGGCATCTCGAACACATCTTGACGTGCCGGTCGAACATCAACGAAACCAATCGGCAAGCGCATCACCGACGGCGTGCAAGCAAAGTCCGACGAAAAGGACCCGAAGGCGGCGGAACAGTGTAACCCCGCACGCCGCGCCATGCAGCACAAGGCATAGGCCCCTTCAACTGCGTCCAAGTGAGCGACACAGCCTGCGACCCGAAACCCGAGAGAGGGAACCTCATGAACACCCTTGGTGACAAAGACGCACCTCTGGTAGACGACGAGACGAGGCAACGGTCCGCGGAGCAGCGGACCGTCACCGCGCCCACACCGCGAGATGTCCGGGCCAAGGCCAAGGATGGAGACGAGCCCGAGTTCCCGACCGAAGACACCTCTTGAC
Source organism: Streptomyces sp. CoH27 (assembly GCF_020181035.1). GTDB lineage: Bacteria > Actinomycetota > Actinomycetes > Streptomycetales > Streptomycetaceae > Streptomyces > Streptomyces camelliae. The sequence goes on along the minus strand of NZ_JAIQYY010000035.1, from coordinate 46,120 downwards.
CGTCGGTTGCCGCTTCTCGGGCACCCGCGTTCTTGATTACGCGGGACGGCATGGCGGAAACGCCGTCTGCATACGGCGTCTGTTCCGTTTGCCCGCGCCTTCGGGGTCGGTCATCACCAGAACCCGCCGTCGACACCCCTATGTCCGTAGCGGCCGTCCACCGGGGCCGCTTTCTTGCTCCTCCACGACCGCATGTCCGACCTGCGCGCCAGCTACGGCCTGACCATGAAGGGCCTCAATCTGGACCTCGGCCCGCTCGGAACACTTCTCCCACCTGTTCGTCCAGAGACTGACTACTCCCCCACCCCGTTTCACATCCCGACAAGGGGTACTCGGGACGGGTGCACGATTTCCCACGGACCTAGGAGAGTGAACAAAAATGGCCGGAGGGCAAAAAGCAAAGGGCAAGGTGGAAGAGGCCACGGGAAAGACGAAGGAGGCGGTCGGCCGTACCGTGGGCAACGAGCGGATGATAGCCGAAGGACAGGCCAAGAAATCGAAGGGCGCGGCCCGTCAGGCCAAGGAGAAGGCGAAGGACGTCTTCAAGCACTGACAAGGCAGATGCTGAGCGGGATCTCATTTCTCAGGGATCCCGCTCCTTGTGCCATCGAGGCTAGGGCTTACCCCGTAACGATCTTCGGGTCGGAGGGGTGTGCGGCTTTGCCTCACCGGCTTGGCGCTTGGTGCCCTCACGCGCTGGGCGGACCAATCGCAATCACGCAAAGACCCATGGGGCACTCCCTCGCCTCGGGTGCATCCGCGCCCGCGAAGGCCACAGCCCTCGTCCGCCTTGTACGTCACCCGCCCTCTGCTGCACGTCTGCAGCCGCACCCGTGTCGTCACCGCTGCCTTCGAGAACAGCGAGCCGGAACACGGCAAGACTCTGCAAAGGGCAGCAAAGGACGCCTCAGTGTTCAGTCGCTCGGGATTGTCTCCCATGGTGATCAGGAGAGTGACGGCGCTGTCCGGGCCGATGCCCACTGGCGTGAGCAGTTGCGGGGCGTGGCGTTCGACGAGCGGGGTCAGGCGCTGGTTCAGCTCGTCGATCTGAGCGGTGAGCTGCTCGATGCGCTCGGCGAGCATGCGCAACGTCAGGTGGGTGGCTTGGGTCACCGCGTCCTCGTCTTCCCCACCGTCGGGTGGGCCGAGGCGTGCGCAGGTGCGGAACAGCTCGCGGTTGCCCAGGCTGGACAGTCGTTCCCGCAGGGCGGGATCGGCGATGACCAGGACGGCTTTGAGCTGGTTGATCGCCTGGGTACGGGCCTTGACCGCGGAGTCCTTGGCGAGCTTGAAGATCCGGGCGCTGTGCACCGGACCGTCGCCGGACTTGGCCCGGGCCCGGGTGCGGCCACTGAGCACGGCTCGCGCGGCGGCCTGTGCGTCGAGCGGATCCGACTTCCCCAGCAGCCGGCGGGCCGAGCGGTCGGGGCGGTTCACTTCGTACACCTCGACCTGCTGCGCCAGCAGGTAGCGGGACAGACCCGCGCCGAAGGTGCCGGTGCCCTCCACACCTGCCCGACGCACCGTACCCCGCTTGCGGGCCCAGACGAGCAGCCGGCGGTAGCCGGCCGCCGTCGCCGGAAAGGACTCGGTACCCAGAACCTTCCCCAGCGAGGACACCACGGCGGCGACATGGACCTCGCCGTGCGTGTCCACGCCCAGGACGACCTCGCCCCGAACAGGAGGATCCGCGCTGGAGGAGGTGCTGTGCTGTCTGGTCGTCATGGTGTTTGGCCTCCCGCGTGGTGACCTGCTGGGCGGATGGCACCGGCCCGCTCGGGCGGTCTGAACCGTGATGGCGCCTGGAACTCGGCAAGGCCCCTATTGGGACACGCCCCGTGGCTCGGTGACAGCAGAAACCATCCCGCAACGACAGTCGACACGTCCGTGACTGGACACTTCGGTCAAATATCTCAAGAGTCAGACCCCCGTCCGGGACGGCATCGCGCAACCGTCCCATCCATCCCGGCGCATCGGCACCCACCGACCACAGCCGGATGGCTTCGCCCGAACCAGTGCCCAACCTGGCCGGAGCAGGCTGAGAATGAGTTGGCTCCCCGCCCACTCGCGACCGGCAATGACAGACAGCCGTCTGGGCCGCCTTACGGTCGCCCTCCATCGGCCATCGCACGAACGGCTTCGAGCCCTCATTCTGGTGCACGGTTGTCCGCAAGTCATGGCGCGGGCTGCCAAAGAGGCTGCCTAGCAACTCGGCAAAAGCACCGGCGAGTGCTTCGGAACTCGGCCTACTCGAGTAACGGGGAACCAGCAGCACCGCACGAAGGAGCGCCCTAGGCATGGCGCATTTGGGCGCTGCCGGACCCGATGCTCGCGGCCCCCGTCTCCGACCCGGCGCCGCCCGATGGGTGGGCCGCCGAGGAGAAGTGGGACGGTTCTCCAGACACCTCGTGATGTCTCATTCGCGTTGGCACCGTTCACCCAGGTCACGACTGGTCCTTCGTGCGTGCGGCTGAGGCTTGCCGGGTGTCTGCGCCGGTGCTGACGTGCCGCTGGGTCTCCTGGGGGCCGTGCCAGTCCAGGCAGACGGCGGTGGCATCGTCTTCGAGCCGGCCGTCGGCGGCGTCCCGGACCGCGGACGTCAGCGCCAGCGCGGTCTCCCTCGGGTGCAGATTCCGGGTGCGCGCCAGCAGGGCGGGCAGGTCGACCTTCTCTCCGTGACGTTCGAGCATGCCGTCGGTGAACATGAGCAGACGGTCACCGGGCCGCAGGTCGAGGTCCTGCACACGGTACGGGTGGGGAGTAAGCTCAGACAGCCCGAAGGGATGGTCCACCTCGCAGGTGATCGTCTCCACAGCCCCGTCGCGCATGCGCAGCGGCCAGGGATGACCGGCGTTGACGAGCCGGGCCCGCCCGGTATGGAGATTGATGCGCAGGAGCTGCCCGGTGGCATGACCGTGGCCGTGTTCGATCAGTGCCTGGTCTGCCCGGTGGGCCTGTTCGGCCAGGCCGGTGCCCGCCCGGCGGGCACCGCGCAGGGCGCCCACCAGGACCGTGGCGGCCAGGGCGGAATCCATGTCGTGGCCCATGGGATCGGTCACCGACAGGTGCAAGGTGTCGCGGTCCACGGTGTAGTCGAAGGTGTCGCCGCTGAGGTCCTCGGAGGGCTCCAGGTTCCCGCACAGGGTGAACTGTGCGGCCTCGCACGACAGCGACAGGGGCAGCAGTTGGTACTGGATTTCAGCTGCCAGGGTGGGGGGCCTGGAGCGTTTGCCCCAGGTGTAGAGATCGGTGAAGCGGCCGTTGGCGATCACGATGTAGGCCAGGATGTGGGCGGCTTCCCCGACTGCGTCGAGCACGTCCTCGCCAGGGCCGGTCGGCAGGAGCAGTTCCAGCAGCCCGATCGTATCCCCGCGGTTGGTGACGGGCACGATCACCCGCTGCCCCTCGCCGGTCGCGTCCTGATACAGGCGCTGGGTACGGATCACCTCCTCGTAGACACTGCCGAACAGGGGAATCCGCTCGGCCTGCCGCCCACCCCGAGTGGGGGCGGTGGACAGCCGAGCCACGGCCTTCCCTGTCAGGTCCACGATGAGGAAAGAGACCTTCGTGGCCTCGAAACGCCGCAGCAGGTCCTCCGCGATCACGTCGACGGCGTCCGCCGGCGCTGCTGTCTCCGCTGCTGTCAGCAATCGGGTGAGCCCACTCTGTCCACCACTCACGACCGCAGTCCCTTCCACAACCCCCCACCAGCTTGGTAATCACCGCAGGGAGCGTCAATCCGTGAACAGTCACGCTCCGGCATTCGCCCGCGGACGGGGCCGCCACGGCTGCTCTGTACAAAAGCGGCTCGACGGGCCCATGTCTTAGGAGACACGCCAGAGTCTGGAGAACGATGGCTGGAGAGCGCTGCTCTCTCTGGATGCCGGGCGTTTGGTGTTGCGCTCGCGCAGGGACAGGAACCTCGCACCCCCCTTCCCCGAGGTTCGTTCCGGGCGCGGTCCAGCTGCCCGACGCGATGGCCCTGGACGGCGAGCTGGTCGTACGGGAAATCCAGCAGGCTCGCCTTCGAGCGACTCCAGGGTCGCCTCCAGCGGCGCGGTGCCGGCGCTGCCCGGCTCGCCGAGCAGTGGCCCGCCCACTTCGTCGCCTTCGACTTGTTGCGCCTGGCGGGCACCGACACGACCAGGTGGCCGTACGCGGGCGCCGCAGGGCTGCTCTGGAACGCCTCTTTGCCGAACAGAACCTCACCGCGCCGTGGGCGCTGTGCCCGTCGTTCCCGCTGACCTGGGGATTCACGAAACTGCGGACAGAGCCCTGAAAACGGCCAGGGCTACTTGTCGCCCCACTTGGTCCGGCGTTCAACGGAGTGGGGAGTTTCAGCGAGCGTCGCGCCCGCTGCCTACCACGCGGCCGGTACGTTGGCGGCCACCGGTCCCGGCTGACGTGGACCCGCAACGCAGACGGCCCGCAATCCCGCAGTTCAGGGGCGGCCACTCCGCCGACCTGACCGCCGAATGCCGAGCCGGGTCCCATGGCCGGCCGCTTCACCGTGCCGTCGGGCCCGTTCCGTGGGGCATTCCTCGATACCGATGACCCGCAGCAGTTCCAGCCGCTCGCGAGCCTCGGTGACGCCGAGCGCGGCGCCGTGGTCGGCGAGCAGAAGACGGATGCCGCACCGGCCGCTCCCAGGAAGGCGCTGTGCACGGTGGCCAGCGGGGAGTCGGGCGGTGCGTCCAGGTCCACCCGCTTCTGAAGGACGGGAGCGCCTCCGTTCAGTACCTGGACCAGGGGCGAGTGGGTCGCCTCCCCGACCGGGGGCAGATGACCGCGCCAGTCCTCCTGCCGGGCTTCACGGCTCTCCGGGCCGGTCACGGCAACTCGGTGCACCTGACGGGAGCCGACCCGCGGGTCCACCGCGACCCAGTCGGCGAGGCGGGGAGCAAGGCTGCGGCTCAACCGGGCGAGGGCCTCGTCCACCTCCAGGGTGTGACCGAGCACGTCGTCCACCACTCAGGGGGGAGGCCTCTCTCCCTGGACAAGGCACTGGCCACCGCACGGTCCATCTGAACGCAGCACAGCTCTGCCGCCCGCGTTCTGAGCCGGACGGCAGGGCGGGCGGACGAGTTGAATGCCAGCTCACTTCCGAACCCGCACGCGACGCGACCTCCGCTCAACGTGTCCCCGCACCCATCTGACCAAAACGTCGCACGCCAGACTTTCCGGCGGTCGCTCATCACGCACACTACGAAGCGCCGGGGCCAAACCGGAACGCCGCTCGGGACAACGTCGTAGCCGGTCCGTTCTCGTCTGCGTCATGCGCTGAGCGAGAAGCCGTATGTACGCGGGCCGGTGCCCGCCAAGGCCGCGTACCGGCACCGGGCGGCAGGCCGGCGCGGGCCGAACAGCCGCTCCGTACGCCTGGGACCTGTGCGCTGGAGATCCTCCATGGCGTCCGGGATGACGGTGCGTCGGTGTCATGCCAGCCAGCTGCCCGCCACGTCGGCGGTTTCGCGCAGGGCCGCGAGCTGGCTGCGGGTGAATCCGGCGATGGGCAGGGCGTGATGCGTCGAGATCGCTCCCAGCAAGGCACCACGCTCGTCGAGCAGCGGGACGCTGTGACAAGCGCGGCTGTCTGCGTCCAGGATCACGTGCCGGGAACATCGGGGAGCCGCACATGGCCCATGGCGGTCTCGGTGATCTCCAGTGCGCGGCGCAGCCCCGCGCCGAGGACCGCGCCCTGCGGAGCCGTCGGGCTTGTGCTGCCGGACAGGCGGAGCCCCGGAAGCCGGGGAGCGCCGGCCCGGGCGCGGTGGGGAAACGAGCCGCCGGTCCGCTCATCCGGCCCGGCGATGCGGTTGACCGCGTCCGCAAGACGCCTGGCCGGACGGACTCGGATGGGTGCTGACGTGAGTGTCGATCTCCTGGCCCACGGGTGGCCGCCTCGCCCTCCTCGCTGCTCGGCAGGCCCCCGTACATGATCCGGGCTCTTGCGTTGTCTCCTTGCCGGCGCGCACACCTAGGTGTCACGGTCGCAGGATCATCGCGTACGGCCTGCATTGCGTGGCCTCAGGGCGAGCCGCCGTCGCCCGGCCGTGACAGTCGCAGGGCGAGCAGGGCGATGTCGTCGTGGGCCCCTGCCACGAGTCCGTTCATCAGCTCGTCGCTCAGCTCGTCGAGGTCCTGGCCGACCAGGGCGGCAGCGCGCTGCCGGAGCCGGGTCATGCCGTGATCCATGGATTCGCCGCGCCGTTCGATCAAGCCGTCCGTGTACAACAGCAGGGTGCTGCCCTCGGGCAGGGGCAGGCAGGCACTGGGCCGTTCGGCGTGCGGGTCGACGCCCAGCAGCAGGCCGTGTGCTTCCCAGAGGTAGGTGGTGTCACCGTCCGCGGTGACCAGCAGGGGTGGTGGATGTCCGGCACTCGCCCACTCCAGCTGGTACGGCCCTCCTTCCTGGCCCTTGAGCAGTGCGTACACGCAGGTGGCGGTGCGGTGGCTGTAGAGGGCGTCGACTGCGAGGTCCAAGCGGCGCAGGATCATGCCGGGGGGCTCCCGGCGGTCGCAGGCGATGCCACGCAGCATGTTCCGGATCTGGCTCATGGTCACGGCGGCATGCAGATCGTGGCCGGTGACGTCGCCGATGATCAAAGTGGTGTCACCGCTTTCCGGCAGGACGAAGCTGTCGTACCAGTCACCGCCGATCTGCGCGGTGGCGGCCGCCGGGGAGTAGCGGGCGGTGACGCGAAGACCCGGTACGACGGGCAGGTCCGGCAGCAGGGAGCGCTGGAGGCGCTCGGCGACGGCCTGGGTCTCGGCGTAGAGCCTGGCGTTGTCGAGGGCCAGCGCGATGCGGTGGGTCAGGTCCTCGACCAGCGCCAGGTCCGCCTCGCCCCACGGCGGGTGTCCCTCGCCCCGGACCAGGGTCAGCGCACCCAGCACTCGCCGGCGTGCCCGCAAGGGGGCCACGATCACGGAGTCTCCCCCGAGTCGGGCGAACGGTTGCATGGATGCGGTGTGCAGCGGATCGGACGCCTCCTGCGCGGTCGGCAGCCGCCCGGCCGACAACAGCAGCGGGCCGGCGCCGCGAAGCACCCGGGACAGCGGGCCTGTCGCCGTCTCCGGCACCGGCGGCAACGGTCCCGTCAGGCCAGTCAGGGCGGCATTGGGGTCACGGTGCGAGACACAGACCCGCTCGACGGCGCCGTCCTCGTCCATCAGGTCGGCCGCGGACCAGTCGGCCAGTCCCGGCACCAGCACGCGGCACACACGCCTGAGCCCCTCGACCGCGTCCAGCGTGCTCGACAGCGCCACCGCGCTCCGGGTGGCGAACGCCAGCTGGTCGAGCGCCGCTCGCAGCGCCGCGTCCGCGTCATCCTCGTCCATGGCGACCACCTACCCGCCTGGGGGCTCTACGGCCGCTTCCGCCCTGGGAAACCACTCCCCGGGCAGTGCACCGCGTCCGTATACGGCAGGGGCCCGGGCATGTCCTTACGGTCTCCCCGGGGCCGAGTCTCCTGCTTCCGGCGTGTTACCGAGCGTTCTGATCGGCCGGTCCGGCCTGCTCTCGCTCTACGATCGCAGCATGCGCGGACGTCGCACGGCCTGTCGGACACCCTCTGGACGCCTCCGGCCCCCGTCGTGGGTCAGGTCTCGGGCCTGACCGACATCCAGTCGGCACGGCCGCCCGCCCCGAGCACGTCGGCCTCGGCCCCGAGTTCGTCGGTCGATCCCTCCCGCAGTTCGCGTCGGGCGATGCGGCCGACCACGAACGGGAAGAGCGGCCGCAAGGGCTGGCACCAGCGCAGCCACGGGGGCGCGTAGATGCTCCGGGCACGGTGTGTGATGCCGGTGGCGAGCCAGTCGGCCACCTGTGCGGGACTGTGGACCCGCCGAGCGAAGGGCGGCTGGTGTCGGCGGAGGACTCTCAGCACCGGGTGCTCGTCCATTCCGGCGATCATGTCGGTGCCGGTCCAGTGCAGGTAGGCGATGCCGACGGCGACCCCCTCGGGGGCGACCTCACCGCGCAGCGCCAGGGCGAAGGACTCCGCGCCTGCCTTGGACGCGCAGTACGTGCTCATCATCGGAGCGGAGCCGAACGCGGCGGTCGAGGCGATCTGGAGGAAGTAACCTCCGGTCCGCGTAAGTTGGGGAAGGAAGGCCCTGGCGGTGTTCGCCGCCCCGACCAGGTTGACGTCGACGACGCGTCGCCACAGCTCGGCCTCGGTGCGGGTGAAGGGGCCGCCGACGGCGATGCCGGCGTTGGCCACGACGACGCCGGCCGGTCCGAGCCGCTCCTCGACCTGCCGCGCAGCCCTGTCGAGGGCGGCCTGATCGGTCACGTCCGCCTCGATGCAGACGGTCATGACGGCCAGTGACGCCGCCACCTGGGACAGCGTCTCCTCCTCACGACCGAGCAGAGCGATCCGCATGTCCTCCGCGGACAGGCGCCGCACCAGTGCCTCGCCGACGCCGCGCGCCGCCCCCGTGACCACAGCGACCCGGCCCCGCAGTGGGCCGTCGCGCATGGCGGGAGGCGGGCGGCTGCCGAGGACAGTACGCATGCGACCCTCATCTCTCCCGCTGCCGTGGTCGGCCGCCTCCCCGCGTACCCGTAACTCACAGCCGGTCACCGCGCACGAGGGCTGGATCGTCGGCGGCATCGAGGCTTGAGCCGCGACCGCCCATGTAGGACTTCCGGACGGGAGCAGCGTGCTCCCACGGTCGGCGACCTGCTGCTTGCCGAACGACGGTTCGCGGGGCCCGTGCCCGCGCCGCCGCTCATGCCGCGTCGCGCCAGGCGGCAATACCGGTCACCGTGACCGCGACGGTGACCGGCTCCGCGGCAGCGTGGGTGACGAGGTGGGTGATGAGGGCGTCTGTCACCCGGTCGTGGACGTTTCGGGCGATGTCCAGCGCCCGCCGATCCTCCGTCAGGACGCAGCGCACCTCGATGTGCCATCCCGAACCGTCCGGCGCCCGGTCGGCGCGTATGCCGGCCTCCGGCGGCGTGGTGTCCGCCCGGGTGGGCGCGGCGGCTGCCGCGAGGCGCCGGGCGAGGCGGGGTTGCAGGGCGGCCACGCCAGGAACCGCGAGGGCTGCCTCGGCCGCGACGCCGAGGAGCGCGGTGGTGCCGGTGGCGGTCATCATGCGCCACCGCCCGTCGGGAGGCGGGGACCTGGGGTCGGCCCCGGTTCCAGAACGTCGGCCACGGTGATGTCGACGGCTGTCACCGTGAGCCCCAGGTCCTGTCCGGCCGAGTGGAGGACCGTTCGGCGTACCTGGTGGACCCGGTCGGGCAGCGGGCGGTCGAGGGCGGCGGCCAGGGTCATGGTCACCCGCACGTCGGTGCCGTTGCCCTCGGGTACGAGCCGGCAGGTCGCGGCCCTGGCACCGGGGACCGTGTCCGCGGCCCGCCTCAGCACCTTCGCCGCGGCGCTCTCGGCGATCCGCAGGTCCCGGTCGGGGTCGGCCAGAGGCAGCAGCCGCCCGAACCGGACCTCTGCCCTGACGACGTCCATGACCCGGTCGGCGAGTGCGTGCAGGCCCGGAGGGTCCTCGTCGCGCAGCGTCCGGGCGGCCGCGTTCACCGTGGCCAGTCCCTCAACCGCCTCTCGGCAGTATGGACAGGACACCGGGTGCGGGTCCGCGGCCGGTGGTGCGTCCCGCGCCTGTTCCCAGACCCGGCTGAGCAGGCGGCCGCAGGGCAGTACCTCATCGCCTGCGATCGGGGGCACGTCGGCGGCGGCCCAGCCGTTGCGGGGCCCGTCGGCTCCGGGCGGTTCGGGAGGCCGCGTGTGCGGGTCGTCTAGCGCCATGGGCCCATCGCCTCCTGCAGGGATCGGCGTGCCCTGAACAGTCTGCCGCGTACCGTCTGCTCGCCGGTACGCGTCACGTGCGCTATCTCCTTGTAGGGCAGTCCCTGCACCTCCCTCAGGATCCAGCAGACCCGCTGTCCGGCGTCCAGCTCGGCGAGAGCGCGGGACAGGGCGGCCGTGGCCGCGTCCTGCTCGGCGGTCCGGGCGGGCTGGCTCCACGCGTCGCCCGCCGCGGGTTCGGCGACGGTGTCCAGGGGGAGGGGCGGCGGCCGGCGGTGGCACATGGTCTGGCAGCGGTTGACGGTGATCCGGTACATCCAGGTGCGGAACTCCGCCCTGTGGCGGTATTCCGGCAGGTGGCGCCAGGCGCTGACGAAGGCGTCCTGAACGGCCTCTTCTGCGTCCTGGGGGTTGCCCAGCATGCAACGGGCCAGGGTCAGGAGGGACCGGCTGTGCCGCTGGACGAGAACGGCGAAGGCGTCCTCGTCTCCCTCGGCCGCCCGCACCGCCAGCAGACGGTCGGGCAGGTCGCACCCCAGTCGTGGGGAAGCAGTGCGTTCGATCATGGCGCTCCCACGCAGGCTCGGAACAAGCGTGTACCCCTGAACCGAGCTGTGATGCATGTCACACATCGGGCATGTGAGGAACACGCCGCCCGGTATGTCCAACCTTTGACGGGCACCATTCCGGTGTCCGGCCGACCGATCGAGGCGACCGCCATGACGGACAACATCACCAGCGTCGGCGGGGGCAGCCGGCCCGAAGCGGGCGTGAGCGCGCTCAAGGGCCGCACCGGGGCCGGGGCTCCGGCCGAGACACGGGGCAGGACCACCATCGCGGACGGTGTGGTGGCCAAGATCGCGGGCATGGCCGCCCGCGAGGTACCGGGCATCCACAGCCTGGGCGCGGGCATGGCCCGCGCCTTCGGAGCCATGCGGGAACGCGTCCCCGGCGCAGGCGGAGGCGGAGCGGTCACCCGCGGCGTCAAGGTCGAGGTCGGGGAACGGCAGGCCGCGGTGGACCTGGACGTCGTCGTCGAGTACGGCGTCTCCATCGTCGACGTCGCGGGCGGCGTACGCGTCAATGTCATCAGCGCCGTGGAGCGGATGACGGGCCTGGAGGTCGTGGAGGTGAACATCGCCGTCGACGACGTCCACCTGCACGACGACGAGGAGCAGCAGACCGAACCGGACGAGGGCCGCGTGAGATGACCGCTGCCGGGACCACCGCCGTGTTCTCGGGCCCGAGCGGATGATCACGGCGAGAGGGACGCTCGCGAGACGGGTGAGTGCGAGATGAACACAGCAACGACGGGACTCGCGGCCGGCATGGCCCTCGGCTTCGCCGGCTACTTCGGCGGCTTCTGGGCGTTTTTGCTGGTCCTGGTCCTGGGCGCGGCGGGGCTGATCGTCGGCCTCGTCGTACAGGGCGACCTGGACCTCCGGACACGGAGGCAGCGGTGAAGACCCGGCCCGGTTCCCCCGGCGAGGGGTCGGGCCCGCCGGCGCCGGCCGCCGGGCTGCCGCCCCCGGCCGAGCGGGGCGCCACCGTCATCCCGGACAGGGTGGTCGCCCGTATCGCCGCGCAGGCCGCGCGCGCAGCGCAGGCGCGGCGCGCCGCGGTACCGCCCGATCGGGGCGGACCTGCGGCACCCCACGCCTCCGCCGCCGTCCGTACCGGATCGGTGCGCCTGCATCTGACCATGGACCTGCCCTACCCCACCGACATCCCGCGTGTCTGCGAGCGGATCCAGCGGGACGTCGCCGAACGGGTCGCCCAGCTCACCGGGCTGCGGGTGGGAGAGGTCCTCCTCACCGTCCGGCGGCTGGTGACCGCCGCCGACTCGAGCCGGGGGCGGGTCCGGTGAGCGGCCGGGCGGCCCGGGTCACCGGGCACGCTGTGCAGGAGGGGCGATCGTGATGACATCCGGTCCACGTCCCCCGGGCCGCGGCTCCGCGTCGTCCGGGCACCGTGCCGCAGTGCCGTTGACGAAGGAGCCCGATCCTCCCGAACGCGACGTGTCCACCTCGGACCTCACAGCCGGTGAGCGCGAAGGAGGGCACCGAACCCGTCGCAAGTGGTCCGCGCGCAGCGTCACGGCGGCGCTGGTCGCCGCGGTGATCCTCGTGGCCGCGGTCGCGACGCTCGTCGACGTCGTCGCCGTACGGGCGGGACGTCCGGCCGCGGCCTGGCGACGGCACCTGGCCGACGAACTGGCCACCCGCCCGGTGGACGACGTGTGGATGCTGACGGGGGCCGCCGTGGCCGCCACCGTCGGCGTCTGGCTGATCGTCCTGGCCCTCACCCCCGGTCAGCGCCGTTGGCTGCCCCTGCGGTCACCCGTCGGCTGCCCGCGATTGCGGGCCTTCGTGGACCGCAACAGCGCCGCCGTCCTGCTGCGCGACGCCGCCATGCGGGTCCCCGGAGTCGGCGCGGCGCACGTCCTGGTGGGCCGCCACCGCATCAAAGCCCGCGCGGACGTCCGCTTCCGCGAGCCCCGACAGGTGAAGGACGACCTCACCGCCGTCCTCGACGAGGAGCGCGACCGGCTCGCCCTCGCCCGTCCTCTCCGCATCGCCGTACGGACGCGGCGACGCACCCGCTGACACAAGACCCGCAGCACCGGAGCCCGCCATGACGCCGCGATCCGCTCTCAACCGCACTCTGCTGGCCCTCGCCGGGCTGGTCCTCCTCGGCGGCGGACTGCTCATCCTCTTCGCCGGGCTCGACCTCTACAGGCGGCACGATCTGGCCCCACCCGCCGGCTGGCCCCTGACCACCCCGGCCGACGTCCTGCTCGGCTCCGCCGACCGGGCACGCTGGAGCAGCCAGGGCTGGTGGTGGTGGCCCGCGGTCATCGCCGCCCTCGTCCTCACCGCCCTGCTCGCCCTGTGGTGGCTGCTCGCCCAGCTGAGCCGACACCGCCCCGGCTCACTGCCCGTCGGCGGCACACCCCCGCAGGAGGGCGTCGAACTGCGCGACCGCGCACTCAGCGAAGCGATCGCGAACGAAGCCGGTGCCCTGCCAGGGGTAGGCCATGCGGCCGTACTCATCACCGGCCGACCGGGCCGCCACCGCACCCGCATCAAGCTCACCCTCACCCCCGAGGGCACGCCCGGCGCCACTCTCGGTGCCCTGTGCGAAGGCCCGATCGGCACCGCGCGTCGGTCCACCGGCCTCACCGACATGCCAACCGAGGTCCGCCTACAGGTCAGCCGCCACGGACCACACCGCGTGGAGTGAGGAGGAGATCGGCAGTTCCCGCCGACGCCCTTGCGGCCCATAGCAGTTCGCGGGCGCGCCGGCACCACTCCCCGAAGGAGAGATCATGATCATCCTGGGCGTCATTCTGCTCGTCGTCGGCTTCCTCACCGGCCTGTCCATCCTGTGGACCATCGGGATCATCCTGCTGGTCGTGGGAGCCATCCTGTGGATCCTCGGCGCGATGGGACACGCCGTCGCCGGTCGACGCCACTACTGGTAGGCGGGGTCGGTTGCCCTGCAGGGCAGTGATCCATGCTGCGGGCAGGCCGGCAGACGGCGCGGACCCCACCAAGATGTTCGCGGCGGCGGACGACGACGGCGAAGAGGTCGATCCGGCTGAGGCCGCCGCCGGTGCTGACCAGCCGCCGCGGCTCGGCCGGGGCGCGCCCGGTGGCCGTTGTGCCGGTCCTCGCCGCACGAGCGCACGGCCGACTCGATGGGGAGTCGGTGGATCGACCCCCACGATCCGGGCGGGAGTTCCCCACCGCGTCGACCGGTGAGTCTCCGTCGGGAGTTCGTATGCACAGCACCTTCGTGAAGATCCGCCAGAACGTCCCCCCCGGGCCACGGCGATGACGGGCGGTGAGGGGCAAGGACCCGCGGAAGGCTCCACCCGGTCGGAGCGCTTCGGGGAGGAGTTTCTGGGAATCCTGCTGGACCAGGGGCACGAGCTGCCGCCGCACCAGCTCGGTCCGCTCGTCGCACGGCAGATCGGCAGGCTCGACGGCCGCGAGACCTCGCTCTTCCTGCAGGACTACGGCCAGGTGTGGCTCGTCCCCCTGCCGGGCGACGGGCTGGCAGCCGGGGAACCGCAGCCGATCGACGGCTCCGATGCCGGTCGTGCCTTCCAGGAGGCGCGTCCCGTCGAGGTGCCGCAGGCCGGCGGTGTACGGGTCTATATGCCCCTGCTGGACGGTGGCGACCAGGTGGGCGTCCTGGCCGTCACCCTGGACCGCGTCCACGACGACGAGCGACGGCTGCTGCGCAGGCTCGCCTCGCTCGTGGCCGACATGCTGGTGACCAAGCACGGTTACACCGATCTGTTCTTCCGGCTGCGCCGCAGAGAACCGATGAGTGTGGCGGCGGAGATCCAGTGGTCGCTGCTGCCACCGCTGGCGATGTCCACGCCCCGGGTCGAGCTGGCCGGGATGCTGGAACCCGCCTACGACGTGGCCGGCGACAGCTTCGACTACGCCCTCAACGGCGATGTCCTGCATGTGGCCATGGTCGACGCGATGGGCCACGGACTGGACGCCGCCACGATGGCCACGGTGGTCATCGGAGCCTACCGGCATGCCCGGCGCATCAGCGTCGGCCTGTCGGAGATCTATACGTTCATGGACCGGGCCGTCGCCGATCAGTTCGGCCCCGACCACTTCGTGACCGCTCAGATGATGCGGCTCAACACGGCAACGGGCAGGCTTCAGTGGGTCAACGCCGGACATCCCGCTCCTCTGTTGATCCGTGGACACCGTGTCGTACGACGGCTGCAGGGCCCGACGACGCTGCCCGTCGGCTTCGGCGGTCACGAGCCCCGGATCAGTGAAGTGGCTCTCATCCCCGGCGACCGGATCCTGTGCTTCACCGACGGACTGATAGAGGAGCGCGATGTCGGCGGTGAGGAATTCAGTGAGGAGCAGCTCATCGGGTGGGTGAACCGCCTTGAGCCCACGGCCCAACAGATCCGGACGGTGGCGCGCTCCCTCTCCCACACGCTGCAACGGGCGCGGGGCGGGATCACGACGGACGATGCGACGCTCCTGCTGATCGAATGGCGCGGGAGCGCCACCGACGACCTCGCCCTCCCGGAGTGAGCCGGCCTCCCACCCCCAGGGAAAGGCCGACGGCACGCAGCCTTTCCCCCACCGCCGATCTCTCACACTCCTGCTGCCGCGGTGGGCACGTGACGGGTGACCGGTCCGTCAGGAGTGCGTGAGGCGGGGTGGGGGGGCGTCGTGTCCGCCTTCGGAGTCCCAGACCGCCTCCCGGAGCGAGTCCGAGTCGGCCGCTGCCTCTGCCGCGGCCCGGAAACGTTCGGCCTCATGGATCAGGCCGGTCGCCGTGAGGCTCCGCGACGGGTCGGTGGCCGTGGCCATGAGCCGGGCTGCGGTGGCCGGGGCTGTCTCCGGTGGGATCACCAGCAGGTCCCAGCGGCCGAAGGTGTGGGACAGGAGCAACAGCTTGTGCGGGTCCTGCCCGGCGTTGGACCAGCCGACGCGCACCATGTGGCCGTGCGCGGGCACTTCACCCGGGATGACCGGCCACAACGTGCGGCTCACCGCTATCCGGGTGATCCGCCCCCACAGCGGGTCGAGACATTCGACGAGCGCCGGGAGCTCCTCCGTCAGGTTGCGCGAACGGGGCCACCAGGCACCGTCGATCAGGGCCGGAGGGGCGCCGGCCCGCGCCAGCGTGAGTCGGAGCGGTGACGAAGAAGGGGCCCGGTCTCCGACTGCGGGTGTGAACGGAATGGTCGCGGTCATGATGCGGACCCAACCCCGGGCCGGTCACGGCCGGCCCGGTTGTCATGAATCGCCGAGAACGACCCGGCGTGGAAGCCGGTGTACGAGATGCTCTCGGTAATCACCAGGATACTCCTCGCCGAGGCCCGGCGGACTGGCGGGGAGTGACGGACTGAACGGAACAACACACGTCACAGAGCCAGGGGAGTGCTGGGCCGGGGCATGCGGGCCGTCGGGCGTGAGACCGGTCCGGTAGCCGGCGCACGACGTGCCCCGGCGCCCTCAGCCCACTCCCGCAGGTATCGACAGCCGCTTCACCGAATGCGGCGGCGTCTCCACAACCGCCCCGGCGTGTGCGGAGTACCGTGGACAGCACCGAGGGCATTTCGCACACCGGTCCACGCCGGGTCGTTCTCGGCGAGAGACGAAACCCGGGGCGCCGCCAAGGCGGCCCGGAGACGGGTCCGCATCATGTCGGCGACCTTGCACCAACTCCTGCCACACCACGAGCCCGTCGCAGCCCCGGCCGTGCGTCTCGCGCTGAAGACCGACGGCACGTCGCGCGGCCTCCTGGACGGTGCCTGGTGGCCCCGCTCCCGGGACCTGCTGAGCGAGCTGCCCGCACTTACCGATGTGCTGGACCCCCTGTGGGGCCGCATCACCCGCATCGCCGTCAACCCGAAGTACTGGCCGGTCATCCCGCACGAGATTCCCGTGGGCGGTCATGTCGTCAAGGTCGGATGGTTCACCCCGGAGATCGACCCGCACAAGCTGCTGCTGCTCTCCTACGGCACCGGCCGCTGGGACCTGCTGGTCATCCCACCCGAGACCGAGACGGAGTCGGCGGCCCGCCTGATGGCGGCCGCGTCCGACTACGACGGCCCACCGCTGACCGCAAGCGCTCTCATGGCCGCGGACGAGACCCGGCACGCCGTCTCCGCCGCCGACCGGCCACTCGAACCCGACGAGGCAGGGAAGTACGGGGAGGACGGCCCCGCCTCAGCGGCCGTTCCGGCAGGGACGGATCGCGCCAGTCGCCTGGTCATCGGCATGTGAGACGGCCGCCCCGACCGGTGCCTTCCCGGGTTTCGGCCCTGCCTCGCGAACCGGCGCAGGCACATGCAGGGGTCTCGACCGGCGGATACCCGCCCCCCCGTGGTCCTCGTCCAGAGGAGCAGTACATGCAAGCCCTGATCGTTCTCATCGTCGTGATCGGCCTTCTGGCCGTCCTGGCCCTCGCCCTGTCCGTGAAGGTCGTCAAGCAGTACGAGAAGGGAGTGCTGTTCCGCTTCGGCCGACTCGTCGGAACACGCTCCCCGGGACTGCGGTTCATCATCCCGTTCGTCGACGCCCTGCACCGGGTGTCGCTGCGGGTCGTCACCATGCCGATCCAGTCCCAGGGCATCATCACCCGGGACAACGTGAGCGTCGACGTGTCGGCGGTCGCCTACTTCCGGGTCGTCGACGCCGTGAAGTCGGTCGTCGCCGTCGAGAACGTCAACTCGGCGATCAACCAGATCGCCCAGACCACCCTGCGGAAGGTCGTCGGCCGGCACACGCTCGACGAGACGCTGTCGGAGACGGACCGTATCAACCTGGACATCCGCCAGATCCTGGACGTCACCACCGTCGACTGGGGTGTGCAGGTCACCCTGGTCGAGCTCAAGGACATCCAGCTGCCCGACACCATGAAGCGCGCCATGGCCCGCCAGGCCGAGGCCGAGCGGGAGAAGCGAGCGAAGATCATCAACGCGGAGGGCGAGTCCCTGGCCGCAGCCGCGCTCGGCGACGCCTCGGACACCATGATGGCCCACCCCCTGGCGCTTCAACTGCGCAATCTCCAGAGCCTGGTGGAGATCGGTGTCGACCAGAACACCACCGTCGTCTTCCCGGCCCCCCTCATGAGCACGATCGGCGAGCTCGGCTCCTTCCTCGCCCGGGAAACCGCTGCCGCCGCACCCGCCGCGGCAGCGCCACCGGCCGGCACCGGCCGCACCGACACGTCCCTCAGCCCGGCAGGCAGCGCGCCCGGCACCGCGGCGTGAAGCCGACTACGGCCCGAGCGATCCGTGGCACCAGGGAGGATTCGTGACCGTCGCCTGTCGCGCGCATCCTCCGGGCACCGGCTGATGATGGGGGTACGGCCGAACACGCGGAGCTGATCATGACGGGTTGGCGGGTCAGGGACTACACCCAGGACGATCTCGAAGCGGTGATCCGTGTCGACATGCAGAGCGGCACGACCGAGGAGCCGCCGCTCTTCCCACTCTCGGACGCCGTGACGGCCCTCCAGACCCGCCACCCGGCCGTGGTGGCCACGGCCGACGACGTGCTGATCGGCGCCGCGGTAAGCAGGGTGGAGGGCGAACGGGCATGGATCCTGCGCATCTGCATGGCGCCCGGCTGGCGGCAGCGCGGGCTGGGGAGTGCCCTGATCACCGCCCTTGAGCAACGCGTCTTCGCCGCCGGCGTCCGCGCGGTGCACGCCGCCCTGCCCGAGGGCGAGACCGGTGCCACCGCCCTGCGCAATTGCGACTTCGGCGCCCGCCCGGGGCTGGTCTTCTTCGAGAAACGCGGACCGGTGACCCCGCAGTCGGCCGGCACGCTGTCCTCGCTCGGAGCGGAGCTGCCGCCAGGGGGGCTCTGGCAGAAGGTCGCGGGCATGCAACGGGAGAAGCAGCTCATCGAGCGGCGCCTGGTCCTGCCGCTGGCCCATCCCGAACTGGCCGCCCAGCACGGAGTGGAACCGCCACGGGCGGTGATGCTGTTCGGCCCGCCCGGGACCGGCAAGAGCACGTTCGCGCACGCGATCGCCAGCCGCCTGGGATGGCCCTTCCTCGAACTGTTCCCCGCCCGTCTGGCCGCCGAGTACGGCCTGGCGACCGGGCTGAACCGGCGCTTCGACGAGATCGCCCGGCTCGACCACGTCCTCGTCTTCATCGACGAGGTCGAGGAGGTCGCCGGCGAACGCGGCGGCGCGGACGCGACCGCTGTCGGCGTCGTCAACGAACTGCTCAAGGCGATCGTCCGGTTCCGAAGCCAGGACGGACGGCTGCTCGTCTGCGCCACGAACAACGTGACCACGCTCGACTCCGCGTTCCTGCGGCACGGCCGCTTCGACTACGTGCTGCCGATCGGCCCTCCCGACCACACCGCCAGGACCGCACTGTGGGAGAGCTACCTGGCCCGAGCGGGCGCGCGGGCCGACAGCGCGGTACTCGCGTCCGCCAGCGAGGGGTTCACCCCCGCCGACATCGCCCACGCGGCGCGTACCGTCTCCCAGGCCCAGTTCGAGCGCACCTTCGACACCGGAACCCGGACCACCCCCACCACCGACGACTACCTGGACACGATCTGCGACACCAAGCCCACGGTCAGCGCTGCCATGGCCCGGGAATTCGCCCAGCAGACGGAGGAGTTCGCCCGCATCTAGCGTCCAGGCCGGGTGGGGAGTCGATCTGCGACGGACGTGTCAGGCCGGCGTAGGTGGCGTGTCGCTGCCCGTTTCGATGAGGATCTGCCTGGCCTCGGTGACGTTTTCGGCCCGTACGGCCCTGGCCATCGCGGCGCGTGCCGCGTCGGGCGACGTGTCCGGAGGGACCAGCAACAGAGAGAAAAGGTCCCCTTCGCCTCGGGTGATGAGGACGGTGTCGTCACCGACCGGGAAGGAGTCGATGTGCACGACCCGGTCGTCGACCATCACCCGGGTCGGCAGTTCGTCCCAGGCGCTGCCGTCCAGACCGACCCGGGTGACAGGCCCGAGATGCTCGGTCAACGCGGAGATCAGCGAGGGAAGCTCGGCACCGATGTCCCGGGACCGCGGCCACCATGCGCCGTCCAGGATTCCCTCGCGTGCGTGGGTGGTCTCCAGTCGCAGCAGGGCCGTTCCGGGTTTCACCGACCGGTGCACGGCGTCCGGCAGGAGCCTGGGGAAGTCGGGGGTGTCTGAGCCTGCCATGGTGTCCGCCCGTCCGCAGAGAGCAGTGCGACCGCACGGCGTGCGACCACGATACGACCCTGCTACCTCACGGTACTCCGCACGACGCTCCCGCGAGCGCTTCGCCGCAGGCGCGGTTGCGGAAACAGGCAACGGCTCC
Source organism: Streptomyces sp. CoH27 (assembly GCF_020181035.1). Classification (GTDB taxonomy): domain Bacteria; phylum Actinomycetota; class Actinomycetes; order Streptomycetales; family Streptomycetaceae; genus Streptomyces; species Streptomyces camelliae. The sequence goes on along the minus strand of NZ_JAIQYY010000035.1, from coordinate 26,524 downwards.
GGCGTATACCCGCCGGAGCCGCCCTTCCGGGTCATTGCACGTGAGCGTGCGCCGCCCCGCGGATCAATCCGGCACAAGCAATCCTTGCGAAGGTTCACTTCGGTCCGAAAAACCGACGCGGCGACTCAGCCACGCCCTTCCTCTTCTGTCTCCATCTGCCGGATCCCCCGGTGCGTCAGCGTGATCATCGCGGGCGTGTTGCCCCTCCCCCAGTCCACGACGACCCAGCCTTCACCTGCCAGGTACATACAGGCAGCGGCCATGTCCTGCTCAGGGATACCGAGGTCGGTGCGGAGCTTCGCCCCATCGACACCCAGGAGGCGATTGCCTTCTGGGGCTTGGTACAGAGCCTGCATGATCCTCTCGCGGTACGTCTTCCGGTCTCGCAATATCGCCATGACGCGCCTTCCTCTACTGCCCACGGTCGGGCCGAAGTCGATGTCATCCGCGGTCGCCGTCGCAGTGGGGCGTGTCGGAACGGTCGCATACACCGCCGACCGACGGTGCCTCCGGGGCCGACGCCCGATCCCCGGCAGAACATCGCTGTAGTGGAAGGCAGCGATCCGTTCGGCGTGCTGGCCGTTGAGCCGGTGGATCAGAACGACTCCGACGGCGATCAGGACGAGCAGCACGGCCACGGCGATGACGAGCATGGGATCTCACCTCCGCCGACCGGCGGGCGAAGGCCCTGCCGAGCCGATGGGCCGGGGCAGGGACGACGGTCGACCTGCTCCGCCGTCGGCCTCCCAGGCTTCTTCCCTGTTTCGTGCATCGATCCTGTCTGCTGCTTGCTCCCGGGCCGAGGCATCGACGCCGTCGCCGACCATCAACTGCGCGGCGGCATCCGCACCGGTTTCCGGCGGAATCACCAGCACGTCCCGGCGGCCGTCAGCGGAGAAAAGAGTGAGTCTGTGGGGATCCTGCTCCTCGGTGGACCAGCCCACCTGCACGGTGCGCCCGGCATAGGACACCCAGTGCGGCAGGACGGGCCAGTAGGCCGGGTGCACGGTGACACCCGTGATACGACCCCAGAGATCGCCCAATGCGGCCGTCAACGACGGCAGCTCACGGGTGAAGGCACGGGAGCGAGGCCACCACATACCGTCCAGCCCGCCCGGCGCGGGCGTCAGGGACAGCCGGGCCGGCTGCGGCGGCGCACATCTGATCGATGTCGTACGGTCAATGGTCACAGCCATGGCGCGGACCTGTCCCCGGGCTCGTGGGTGCGGCCCGGCGCTGTCGATCACCGGGAACGGCACCCGCGTCGGAGCCGGTGCGCGAAGAACTCCCGGTGTCTTCAACACTACTCCGCTCACCGGTCCGAAAAGCCCGGGATGACCAGGCAGTTTCCTACCTTCAGGACCTGGTCGCCGGTGCCGATGCCGGTCAGAGCCAGTCCTTGCGCTTGAACGTCAGATACAGCAATGCGGACAGGAGCACGATGACGGCGGCGGAGGTGACGAATCCCGACTCACGGCCGAAACCAGGATAGGGGAGGTTCTGGCCGTAGTAGCCGGTGATCGCGGTGGGTACGGCGATGATCGCGGCCCAGCTCGTCACCTTCTTCATGATCAGGTTCATGCGATTGGCCTGGACCGAGAGGTTCGTCTCCATGACCGAGGCCACCAGGTCCCGCAGCGATTCCGTCCACTCGGTGGCACGCAGCACGTGGTCGTAGACGTCCTGGTAGTACGGGGCGAGAGGGTCGTTGATCAGGTGCAGGCCGGGGCGCATGAGGGTGTTGACCACCTCACGCATCGGGAGCACGACGCGGCGCAGCTGGACGAGCGACTTACGCAGTGCGAAAACGCGGCGCTGCACGGCTTCGATCTCACGGCGCCCGGCCGCGAAGAGCAGACCCTCCAGGTCCTCGATGCTGTCGTCCAACTGCTGGACCGCGGCGAAGTGTCCGTCCACGAGATGGTCGAGCAGACCGTGCAGCAGGAATCCGACGCCAAGGCCGGCCAGGTCCGGGCTCTCGTCCCAGCGGGCGACGACGTCCTCGATGTCGAGGCCGTCGTCCTTGCGGACTGTGATCATGGCCTGGCTGGTGAGGAATACGGCGATCTCGCTGTACGTCAGTTGCGCACCGTCCGGGCTGACGGTCACAGCGTAGGCGCTGAGGAACTCGTGGGTGCGATAGCGGTCGAGTTTCGGCCGCTGTCCATGGTGAGCGGCATCCTCCAGAGCCAGTTCGTGGATGCCGAACTCCTGACCGAGCATGGTGAGTTCAGCGGCTCCGGGCCGGTGCAGGTCCAGCCACAGGACCGACGCCGGATCAGCGAGATACGCAGAGACGTCACTGGCGGGAAAGCCCTCCAGGACCAGAGTGCCGTCGTGATACAGCCGGGTACGCGTCACCATGGCCCGAGGCTAGTGTCTTATACCCCTGTCATGCCGCTTCGCCCCGATTGCCAGCGCGGCAGGTTCATCGACAGCAGCCACCCTCCGTGGGGGCCTTACGTCAAAGCCCGCGACATCCGGAGCTCCGACCGACGAGCATCGGGTGCCGGTCCGAAGGCAGGGATGTGGGTACCCGGCTGCCGCATCGCATCCGGCGTACACCGCACGACCGGATGCGGCCCGTCAGCCGGGAAGGACACTCCGAGACCATGACCACGCATACCCCGCGCCGTCGCCCGCCTCCCCCCGCAGGTGGCAGTGATTTCGCCCGCCTGTCGAAGAAGATCGCCGAGGCCGGCCTGATGAACCGGCGCCCCGGCTACTACACCGTCCGGTCCATCGTCGTGGCCGTCGCCTACGCCGGGGGCTGGAGCGCGTTCGTCGTCATCGGCGCCGGGTGGTGGACCCTGGCGCTCGCCGCGTTCCTCGCCGTGATGTTCGGGCAGGTGGCTCTGCTCGCCCACGACGTCGCGCACCGCCAGGTCTTCCGCCGGCGCCGGCCCAGCGAGACGGCCGGCCGCATCGCCGGGGCCGCGATCGGGATGGGCTACGGATGGTGGCAGGACAAACACACCCGCCACCACGCCAACCCCAACCACGAGGACCTCGACCCCGACATCGCCCCGGACCTGCTGGTGTGGTCCCAGGACCAGGCCCGCGCCGCGACCGGACTGCCGAGGATCATCGGCCGTCGGCAGGCGTTCCTCCTTTTTCCCCTGCTCCTGCTCGAAGGGGTCAACCTTCATGTCTCCAGCGCGCGAGCACTGGGCAACCGCACCCTGAAGAACCGCGCCCTGGACGGCACGCTGCTCTACGGGCACACCGCCGCCTACCTGACCGCACTGTCCCTCGTCCTCCCACCCGGCATGGCGATCGCGTTCCTGGCCGTCAACCAGGGCCTGTTCGGCCTCTACCTCGGCTGCCTCTTCGCCCCCAACCACAAGGGCATGCCGACCCTGACCGGCAACGACCGCCCCGACTTCCTGCGCCGGCAGGTCCTCACCGCACGCAACGTACGCGGCAGCTGGTTCACCGACCTCGCCCTGGGCGGCCTGAACCACCAGATCGAACACCACCTGTTCCCCAGCGTGCCCAGCCCCCACCTGCGCAGGGCCCGGCCCATCGTCCGCCACTACTGCCAGGACTTGGGAGTCGACTATCTGGAAACCGGACTGATCGCCTCCTACCGGCAAGCGCTCGCCAGTCTCCACCGAGCAGGAGCGCCACTGCGGCGAGCCCGTATCAGCAGCGCCCGAGCATGACGCACCGGCGCCGACGGTAGATGATCTCGCCGCCCTGTCTGAACCAGGAGGCAATCCCGTCGAACCGCTTGCATGAGTCGGCAGCTGTAACGCATCCAGATGCCCTTGCCGTACTCCAGCGCCTTTTCCCGGTGCCCGGCTGAAGTGATCCGGTGAGACCCAGCGGCTGGAACAGCCCCGTCGGCTTCCCGGCGCGGCTGCGTCGTCTTACGGCTCCCCTCCCAGATGGGCGCAATCGCAAATCCAGCGTCCCGCGAGCATCGCAGGAGCGCGCACTGTGTGCGGAGCCGAACGCGGTCATGCGCGCAAGCACAGTCGAGATCACGGCGAAGCCCCGCCGGAGCGCTCCGGCGGGGCTTCGTCCCAGGGCTCCGAGCAGAAGCCCCGTCGGGGGCTGGTTCCCGGATGGGCTTCACTGCTTCGCCCTCTCTCACATCGCTGTCACGAACTGAGCGGACACCCGCGAACCATAGGGACCTGACCTGCAATTTTGTGCGCGCCCCGGAGCGGCTGGACACCCATGGACGATCGTTACGACCTGTGCCATGTGGTGCCAAGTGAGGGACCCAGGATCAGGACAGGTGCGTCTTCTGGCCCGTCAAAGCGGTATTGCAGGGTGTTCGTCGGTGTCTCACTCACGCCCTGCACGCTCTCACATCTCGCAGCCGCCCCTGTGACGGGGGGCGTGACCACCCGGCCTTCGCGACTCTTCGGGTGAAAAAACCGGTGCAAGGCCGCCCGACCGGCGGTTCGCTGGTTGTTGGTGGGGAGTACAGAAACATACGTTCAGCTCCAGCGCTCACGCCGAGAGGAACAGTCATGCGTCTGACCCGCTGCGCTGTCGCTGCTGCAACGGTGGCGGCGTCCGTCTCAGCCATCGGCCTGCCCCTGTACTCCATGGACTGGGCGTCCCAGAGTTCCGCCCGGAGTTCCGATGCCGCGCAGGTCCGCATGGTCGGCGCCGTCGGCACCGCACGGGACACAGCCGAGTGGCCCGAGATGCCCGCCCCGGATCCCGGCCCTCAGGTATCAGCGGCCCCCTGTCACAGCTACGGCGGCCCCTACTGCGGCTGGGTGGGGACATACTGGGGCGGCTGTGACAGGGAGTGGGGTCTGAGCTACGGCATCAAGAGCCCTGACGTGATCTGCCCCCACGACCCCCGCCCGAGCCCCTCGCCTGCACCCAGTTCCTCGGAATCGCCGAAGAACAACGGAGCCGGCGGTACCACCGCCGGAGCCGGCGGTACCTCCACCGGCGGTGGCGGAACCTCGGCCGGACTCAGCCGCTTATACCGACCCAGCCGTTGGGCCAGGCCCCATCGCTGGGCCAGGCTCCATCACCCGGCCAAGCCCGGCCCCACGGCCAAGCCCGGCCCCACGGCCAAGCCCGGCCCCGCGGCCACGTCCAGTCCCCTCGGCCACGTCGGCCACCACCAAAAGCAGCAGTTCGTCCCAGCCGGTCCCGCCGAGACGTCTCCGGCGACCGGTGGCAGCGGCGATGCACACGCGCCGGTGGCGGTCGAACCGCAGGTGCCGCCGAGGGAACCGGTGGCGGTCGAACCGCAGGTGCCGCCGAGGGAAGAAGGCCCGCTCGGCCCGGACTCGGGACTCCACACCGGGACCGGCCGGCTGGTACCGGACCGCGACAGCCTGGCACGCTACACAGCGAGTCTGCTGCATGCCGCGCATGCAGCAGCGGAGGCCTACGGCTTCGGCTGCCCGGCCGCCTCCCCGGAGGCCGGCCGGGCGTCGACCGGTACGGCTGAGGTCCGGCCGGGTGTCACTCGGCGGAACGACGCCGGCGAAGCCAGGCCGTAGCCAGCATTCCCAGAACTGTCAGCAGACCGCCGGCCGCGAGCACGATGTACAGGGCGCTCGGCAGGCCGGCGCTCCAGCCGGCAGCCGTGTTCTCCCGCGGGCCGGCGGAATCGGTGCCCCCGGGGACGGTCTCTTTCCGGGGTTGGGGGGAGCCGGACTTGCCGCTGCCGTCAGGAATTGCGCCTCCATGCGGACCGTCACGGTCCTCGCGGTCGCCGTCGTCCTGGCCGTCGCGGCAGTGGGTGACCGGGAAGGGAAAGACCCGCTTGTGGTTGTCGAGGGCCTTCACCACGAAGAGGGGGTGCACTCGGAAGAAATCACGGATCTCGAACTCGTACTGGCCGGAGGTCTGGGTGGGGTATTTCACGTCCAGATACGTCGCGACACTCCAGCTGTCCCACGGTGCCACCGGTGACGAGGATTTCGAGGTCCCATTGAGGACGAGAGCCTCCGGACCCCGCCGGCCATTCGTCAGAATCGCCCTCAGACTCTTGTCGACGAGCACGACGCGGCGGTGGCTGCGGCAGTCTCGCCAGGGATTGCGGTGACCTTGGTCATGCCCGTCCCCGTCATCGCGCCACAGGGAGCCGGACGCGTGCCGCGCGGCCGCCGGCTCGGCGGCACCGGCCGACGGGGACATGAGGGCGATAGCCGCACCCGCCAGCGGCGCTGCAACCCAGGGACGAAGATTCATCCGATGACCTCCATGGGTGGCGGACGCAGGCGACCGCCTGCCGGCCGATATATCCGGATCTGAGAAGAAGCTAAGAGAAATCAGCTCGTCACTTCGTGAACGCCCTCGGGAGCCGTACTACTTGTCACTCAAGCGCAGCACTCTCGGGCGGAAGAAGCGCCGCCACCGCTTCCGTGAGGGTGAGCCGGCCGCCGAACTGCGCGATCTGCTCGACGGTCGCCGCGACGAGTGTGATCGGGCGTGTGGGGGTGACCGGGTGCGAGAGCCAGTCGGGTACGGCGTCGGGGGTGATCGTGACGGTGCGGTGCGCCGGGAGTGCGCTGCCGCCGACGCCCGTGACCGTACCGGACAGCGTGCGGACGTACAGGGTCACCACGCCGTCGACGCCCTGGCCCTTGAGGGTGGACGTCGTCGCAGGCCCGGCCCAGAGGGGCCGGCACGCCGAGGCCGGACTCGCGGCACTCCGCCTGATCCTGCGCGGCACCTTCGACCGCCACCCGGACCTGCACATCGTCCTGGGTCGCTGGGGCGGGATGCTGCTGTTCCGGCTCGACAGGGCCGACCGCCTCTCCGACCTCGCCCCCCACCTGGAGCGACGCGTCGCCGAGTACTTCTCGACGAACGTCCACATCGCGACCAGCGGCATGCTGACCCCACGGCTGCTCCGCCACGCGCTGGACCACACGAGCGTCGACCGCATCCTCCTGTCGGGGGACTGCCCCTTCCACCGCCTCGGCGCCCCGGCCCTCACCGACTTCCTGCACACGCTGCCCGACCAGGAGGACCGGCGGAAGATCGCGCACGCCAACGCCGAGTCGCTCTTCGGCCTTG
>NZ_JAIQYY010000035.1:448-19420 GCF_020181035.1 Streptomyces sp. CoH27 | reverse complement strand
TGGGGCGCGGGCGCCGGTGGGGGCCAGGTGCTACCGGGACCCGTCCTCGTGGGCCAGCTCGACGTCGAAGTCGGTCGCGCCGCCGCCGTCCAGGCACAGGGACGCGGCGACCGGTGCGTAGCCGCTGGCGATGACGGTGTACTCGCCGCCGTCCAGGTCGGTGAACCCGTAGGCGCCGTCCGCGCCGGTGATCGCGGTGCCGACCACGTTGCCGGCCGAGTCCAGCAGCGTGACCTTGGCCTCGTCGAGCGGCGTACCGGCGGCGGTGCTGACGACGCCGTTCAGCCGGGCGCTCGCTTCGAGGCGGATCTCGTGGACGTCCGCGGCTCCCGGGGCGACGTCGACGGGGACGGCGGCCGGGCGGTGTCCGGGCGCGTTCACCACGAGGGTGTAGCTGCCGGGGACCAGATCGGCGAGGTGGAAGCCGCCGTCGGCGGCCGAGGTCCCGGAGGACACGACCTCGCCGCGCACGTCGGTGGCGACCAGCAGGGCTCCGCTCAGCGGCTGCCCGTCGGCGGCGGCCCGGACGGACCCGGTGAGGGCGACGGTGCCGCTGAGCGCGAGGTCGCACTCGACCGGTTCCTCGCCGACGACCACGGTGACGGCCTGCGGCTGCCGGGCACCGGCGGCGGCGATCAGGACGTAGGTGCCGGGACCGGTGGCTGCCACCGCGTAGGCGCCGTCCGCGCCGCTGACGGCACGGCCGAGCTGCCGCCCGCCCACGTCGATCAGGGTGATCACGGCCTGCGGTACGGGAGCGCCTGCGCCGTCCAGCACCCGCCCACGCACGCCGTGGCGCGAGGCGTCGGCGACGGGTGCGAACCTGTCGGCCGCCGCGGCGACCTCGGACAGGCTCCCGGCGGATGCGGGTCCGGATGCGGATGCGGGTCCGGAAGCGGATGCCGGTCCGGCGTCGGTGGGCGTGGCCGCGGCCGGCCGCGCAACCGGCTCACCGCTCGGCTCACTGCCCGGCGCACGGCTCGGTTCCCCGTTGTTCTCGGCGGCCTGCGCCTCCAGTCCGGAGACCTTGCGCAGCGGGACCTCCTTGGTCCACAGCGCGACCAGGAAGCCCAGGACCATCACGCCCGCCGCGATGAGGAAGACGAGCTGCATCGAGTCGGTGAAGCCGACCTTGAACGGCTCGGCCAGGCGCGGGTCGAGCCGCTGGATGAAGGAGGAGTCGTCGAGCACGCCCGAGCCGCCGCCACTCGCACCGGGGTGCTTGAGCATCTCCAGCACCGGCGCGTTGGCGGGGTCGGCGCGCACGGCCGGGTCCTGCAGTGCGGCCTGAAAGGCGGGCGTGTGCGCCGCGGCCCGGAAGGCCGAGCTGATCTTGTCGCCGACGCTGCTGAACAGCACGGAGAGGAAGATCGCCGTACCGGCGGTGCCGCCCATCTGCCGGAAGAAGGTGGCCGACGCGGTGGCCACGCCCATGTCCTTGGGCTCGACGTCGTTCTGCACGGCCAGCGTCAGGATCTGCATGCAGCCGCTGAGACCGATGCCGAACAGCGCCATGTAGGCCATGGTCTCCGGCAGTGCCGTGTTCCACTGCACGCGGTAGTGGAACAGCAGCATGGCGGCGACCAGCAGAAGGGTGCCGATGACGGGGAAGACCTTGTACTTGCCGGTCTTCTGGATGATCTGCCCGACCACCATGGTCCCGGCGATCATGCCGACCATCAGCGGCAGCATCAGCAGACCGGACTTGGTGGGGCTGACCCCCTTCACGATCTGCAGATACAGCGGGACCATCATCATCCCGCCGAACATGCCCATGCCGATGAGTACGGACAGCAGGCTCATCTTGCTGAACACCGCGCTGCGGAACAGCCGCATCGGGATCAGGGCCTCCTCGCCCATGGCCCGTTCGACCAGTACCCACACGATCAGGCCGGCCACGCCGACGCCGTAACAGGCGTAGGCCTTGGCGGAGGTCCAGCCCCAGCTCTGGCCCTGCTCGGCCACGAGCAGCAGGGGTACGACGCCGATGGCGATGGTGAGCGCGCCCCACCAGTCGATGCGGTGCTCGCGCCGGGTGTGCGGGAGGTTCAGCACCTTCGCGACGACGAACAGGGCGACGATGCCGACCGGCACGTTGACCAGGAACACCCAGCGCCAGCCCGCGATGGCCAGGATGCTGCTGCGGCCCGCGAGGAAACCGCCGATCAGCGGGCCGAGCACGCTGGAGGAGCCGAACATCGCGAGCATGTAGCCCTGGTAGCGGGCCCGCTCGCGGGGCGGCACGATGTCACCGATGATCGCCAGCGCCAGCGACATCAGGCCGCCGGCGCCGATGCCCTGGAAGGCCCGGAAGGCGGACAGCTCCGTCATCGAGGTGGCGAACGAACAGGCCGCCGAGCCGGCGATGAAGATCGTGATGGCCGCGAGGAAGAAGGGCTTGCGGCCGTAGAGGTCGGACAGCTTTCCGTACAGCGGTGTGCTGATGGTGGAGGTGATCAGATACGCGGTGGTGACCCACGCCTGCGCGCTGAGTCCGTGCAGATCGTCGGCGATCGTACGGATCGAGGTGCTGACGATGGTCTGGTCGAGCGCCGCGAGGAACATCCCCAGCATCAGGCCGCTGAGGATCGTCATGATCTGCCGGTGCGTCAGTCTGCCGGCCGGTGGTGGCGACGCGGATATCTCTGCGGTTCCCCCGCGGGCCGGGGACGCTGACATGGTCATGCGTACGAATCTCCTTGCCTCGCCTCACCCCCGGGCACTGCCCGGCTCCGAGGCTCGTGTTCACGCGGTCCACCAGGTCGTCGTGGGGGTGCTGTGCCGGACCCCGACCGAGGGCGAGCACACGGCTCCCTCACGACCTTCCCGACGGCCCGTGCCGATCATCACTCACGTTCCGTTGCTTGCGGCTACCAACTGAGTGTAGATCCTGGCGGGGGCAGGCTCTATCACACATGTCCGATCAGCCGGATGTCCGATTACCGGGATGTCCGGTGGTCCGCCGTGGATGTCATGACGTCGTGGATGTTCCGGTCGCCTTGGATGTCCGTCGGCGGATCTCCGATCGCCTCGATGCCCGGTCCACCGGTGTCGGGTCGCAGACGTCGGCCTCAGGGCAAGGCCAGCCAGCCGATCACTCCGGCCACGCCGAAGACGGCGACCCCGATGCCGCACACCAGCAGCAGCCGCTTCAGCAGCCGGCCGGCCCCCGGCGACCACAGCGCCGCGCCGATCCGGCCGGCCAGCCGGGGCATCACAGTGGAAAACGCGGCGCACAAGGAGGCCAGGCCGGCGACGGCCGCGACGACGCAGACGCAGATCCCCGCCAGCCGCCCGGCCGTCGGCGCGACCCCGACAAGGTGGCAGTGGCCGCTCGCGTCCTGCTGGACCGGCAGGGCCGTCCCCACCTTGAACGACTCGCCGATGGAGGCGGACGGGTCCGTCACCCGGTGATCGTCGGAGCGGAAGACGCCGAAGCAGTCGGTGTGGCGCTGTTTGCCGGTGCCGGTGGTCTCGCAGGCGGTTATCTGCAGCAGCCCCGGGGTGCCGGACATCCGTGTGGAGTACTTCAGCCCGTCGGCGAGACTCACGGCGCCGCCGATCCCGAGGCCGCTGAACAGCACCCCGACGAACAGCATGAACAGCACCGTCCAGACGCGGCCCAGCACTGTCCTGGGTGTGCTCCGGGTCCGCACCCGCTGTCTTCCCGCCCTCACCGGTGTCACGTCTCCCCCGCCTCCCCGATGCCGATCCGGCCGGTCATGATGCCACCAGCCCCCGGGCGCCCACGCCCCGCCCCGGCCCACCACACCGGACCCCCACAGTTCGCACGAGGCTCTGCGCACCGAGCGGAGCGGGTAGGGCTTCCGTGGGACGGACTGGAACGGACTAGAGGTCGGCCGGGGTGCCGAGGCCGGTCAGGGCGCCCACCGGGTCGAGGTCCGGGGTGCCGCGGGGCCACCAGTCGTCGTGGCCGGGCTCGGACTCGTAGGCGTACCACAGGCCGTCGCGTCCGAGGCGGAGCTGGACATGACCGTGCGGGTGGGTGAGGTGGTTGCGCCAGGGGCGGAACGCCGGGAGGTCGGCGGCGAGCAGTTGCGGGCGGGCCCGGTCGAAACGGCCGGCCGGCGGGTCCCACGGCTCCTCCAGGACCTCCAGTCCTGCGGAGCCGCCCTGCCGCCAGGCCGCGACGGCACGCGCGAGGTCCGTCGGGGTGCGGCCGGCGGCCGTGGCGAGCGTGGCGTAGAGAGTGCGGGTGGCGGCCGTCAGGCCGGAGCCGGGGCGGGCCGCGGCGAGGCGCACCGCGTCCTGCCACAGGGTCAGCTCCCCCACCGGGTCCCGGCCGGTGCCGAGCAGCGCGTGCGCCCGGGCGGCGGCGTCGGTCGCGAGCTGGTCCAGCGCGAAGGGGTCCGGACCGCCGGGCGCCGCCGGATACACCGGCGGCTGCTCGGGATGCGGCGGCAGCGGCAACGGCGCGGGCAGCGGCGGAAGCGGGCGCGGAGCGAGGGCATCGGCGGCGCGCACGCCCGGCAGCGCCTGCGGCTGCCGCTCCTGGGCGGCACGGGCCGCGCGCGCGGCGCTGCGCCGGGACAGCGCGTCGAGCAGATCCTTCTCGCCCCGGCCGCGCAGCAGGAGCAGCACGAACGGGTCGGCGTCGAGCAGCCGGGCCGTCTGGTAGCACAGCGCGGCGGCGTGCTTGCAGGGGTGCCCGGCGTCGGGACAGCTGCACCGCGGGGCGAGGTCGCCGGGGCCGGGCAGCAGCGGCACACCGCAGTCGGCCAGCGACTGGGGCAGCTCCCTGTCGAGCAGCGCGGCGATGTGCCCCGGCCGGTCGGCGGCCGCGTCCAGGAAACGCTCCCAGTCCTCGCCCTCCAGCGTGCGGACCCGCACCTGCACCCGGTACGGCCGCGGCCGGCTCCCGCGCACGTACGCCAGCACGAGCCCCGGTGTCACGGTGATCGCGTCGACATGCCCCTGGTCGGCATACCCCCGGCCCCGCGCCACCCGCTTGGCATCCAGCGCCCCCTGCTCCAGCGCACCCACCCACGCGTTCCCCCACCAGGTCCCGGCGAACGACACGCCTTCCGCGGTGGCCGCACGGGGCGCGAACGCGGGGAAGGTGCGGCGCAGTTCGGTGTCGCGGTGGGGGGTGGCCATGGTGGCGGGGAGGTACCGGGACGAGGGCGCGGGGTGGCCCGCCTCGGTGGGGTCGGAGGGGACCGCGGAACGGTTCGGGGACGGCGACGCGGGGGAAGGCCGGTCCGCTTCGGCGGCGCCCGCCGGGGTGGCGGACAGGAGCAGGGGCACCGACGCGGAGGAAGGACGGCCCCGGTCGCTGAAATCCGTCGGGGACACCGACGCGGGAGAAGGACTATCCCGGTCGGTGAGGTCGGTCGTGGCGCCGGACCGAGGGACGGCGGCCACCGGCTCGGGAGAAGAACGCTCCCGGTCGGTGAGGTCGGTGCCGGACAGCGGGACGGCCACCGGCTCGGGAGAAGAACGGTCCCCGTCGCGGGCGTCCCTCGGGGTGGCGGACAGCCGCGCCCGCACCGACGCGGACGAAGAACGCTCCCGGCCGGCGGACATGGCGGGAGCGGGGACGGAGGGCGCCCCGTCCGGGTAGGCCTGGCCGGCGGAGCCTGCGTCGGTGTCCGGGGTGCCGCTCTCGTCCTCCGGGGTGTCGGACCAGGCCGGCATCCGGAAGGCGTTGGTCAGGAAGTGCCGCATCTCCTGGGCGGCCTTGACACGGGCGGCCCGGGACCCCGCCCCGGAGGCAGGCGATGTGTGCGGCACCGGGTCGGCGGAGCCGCCGGTCGCACGCGACCCACGCCGGGTACGCGGCTCGGTCGTCCGCTTGCCGCGTACGGCGGCCTCGCCCGCCTCCGCCTCGGCCCGCGACGCCTCCCGCCGCGCCGCCCGCAGCGCTTCCCGGGCCACGTCGCCGGGCCGCCCGCCCGGCACGGCGGTGGGACGAGAGGGGTTGCCGTCCTGGGCCGGCGCGCCGGCGTCGGCAGGTGCGGCGACCGAGGCCCGCAACGCCGCACGCGCCGCGTCGGCGGGCCTCGGCTCGGTACGCGCAGCAGATCCCACCGCGGGGTCGGCCGTGCACAGCGGAACGCGCACCGCACCGCCGGGGCTCGACTCGTGGTCGGCCGGGCACTCCATGTCGGCGTCTGCCGGGGTCTCCGGCGCCGGCACCGCACCACCCGGCCCCGGGTCACCGCCGGTCACGCCCTCCGATACGTGGACCCCGCCGTCACGATGCGACTCACCGCCCGTCACGGCCTCGCTCACTCCCTCCCCCACCTGGGGCGCAGCCTCAGGCGATGCCTCCTCGGGCGTGGCTCCAGGCGCTGTCTCGCGTGTGGCCTCGGCCCGTGCCCGTGCTGCGCGCAGAGCCTGGCGGGCCGCGTCGGCGGGGCGTGGGGTGGGGTGCTCCGGGGGGAGGGTCATGGGGTCCTCCGGAGGGAGACGAGGTCGGACAGCTCGCGGTCGGTCAGTTCCGTGAGGGCCGCCTCGCCGGAGCCGAGGATGGCTTCGGCCAGGGCCCGCTTGGCCGCCAGCATCTCGGCGATGCGGTCCTCGACCGTGCCCTCGGTGACCAGGCGGTGGACCTGGACGGGCTGGGTCTGGCCGATGCGGTAGGCACGGTCGGTGGCCTGCTCCTCGACGGCCGGGTTCCACCAGCGGTCGAAGTGGATGACGTGACCCGCGCGGGTGAGGTTCAGGCCGGTGCCCGCCGCCTTCAGGGACAGCACCAGGACCGGGGTCTCGCCGTCCTGGAAGCGGTCGACCATGCGCTCGCGCTCCGGCACCGGCGTACCGCCGTGCAGGAGGTCCACCGGGATCGCGCGGGCGGACAGGTGGGCCGTGATGAGCCGGGCCATGCCGACGTACTGGGTGAAGACGAGCGCCGAGCCGTCTTCGGCGAGCAACGTGTCCAACAGCTCGTCCAGCAAGGCGAGTTTGCCTGAGCGTGCGGACAGGCGGTCCGGACGCGTCTCCTCCTTCAGGTACAGCGCGGGGTGGTCGCAGATCTGCTTCAGGGCGCCCAGCAGCTTCAGGACCAGGCCCCGGCGGGCGATGCCCTCGGCGGTCTCGATGGCGAGCATCGACTCGCGCACCACCGCTTCGTAGAGGGCGGCTTGTTCGCGGGTCAGCGGCACGGGGTGGTCGGTCTCGGTCTTGGGCGGCAGCTCGGGGACGATGCCGGGGTCGGACTTCTTGCGGCGCAGGAGGAAGGGGCGGACCAGGCGCGCGAGGCGCTCCACGGCTTCCTCGTCCTCGCCGTTCTCCACCGCTCGCGCGTGCCGGGCGCGGAAGGACTTCAGGGGGCCGAGGAGGCCGGGGGTGGTCCAGTCGAGCAGGGCCCACAGTTCCGAGAGATTGTTCTCCACCGGGGTGCCGGTGAGGGCCACGCGCGCGGGGGCCGGGATCGTGCGCAGCGCCTTGGCCGTGGCCGAGTAGGGGTTCTTCACGTGCTGGGCCTCGTCGGCGACGACCATGCCCCAGGGCTGTTCGGCGAGCCGCGCGGCCGTCGAGCGCATCGTGCCGTACGTCGTGAGGACGAAGCCGCCCGCCAGGCCGTCCAGGGTGCGGTCCTGGCCGTGGAAGCGGCGGACGGGGACGCCGGGCGCGAACCGGGTGATCTCCCGCTGCCAGTTGCCGAGCAGGGACGCCGGACAGACGACGAGGGTGGGCTCGGTGCGGGCCCGTTTCAGGTGCAGGGCGATGAGGGTGACGGTCTTGCCGAGGCCCATGTCGTCGGCGAGGCAGCCGCCGAGGCCGAGGGAGGTCATGAGGTCGAGCCAGGCGAGCCCGCGCAGCTGGTAGTCGCGGAGGGTGGCGGCCAGCCCCGCGGGCGGGTCCGCCGGGTGCAGGCCCGCCGTGAGGCGGTCGCGCAGGGTGGCCAGGGCGCCGACGGGGACCGCCTCGACGCTCTCGCCGTCGACCTCGGCGGTGCCGGTGAGCGCCACGGACAGCGCGTCGACCGGGTCGAGGAGGCCCAGTTCGCGTTTGCGGGCCTTGCGGACCAGCGCCGGGTCGACGAGGACCCAACGGTCCCTGAGCCGTACGACCGGACGGTGGGCCTCGGCAAGGGTGTCCATCTCGGCCTCGCTGAGCGGGTCGCCGCCGAGCGCCAGCTGCCAGCGGAACCGGAGCAGGTCCTCGCTCTCGAAGAACCCGGTGCCGTCGGTCGCCGAGCCGGGCGCCGGGCGGACCACGGCGGCGGCCGTCAGATCGCGGGCGAGATCGCGCGGCCAGTGCACGGCGACTCCGGCGGCGGCCAGCCGGGCGGCCGCGGCGCCGAGCAGCTCGCCCAGCTCCTCCTCGGACAGGGCGAGCACGTCGGGCACGTCCTGCTCGGCGAGCCGGTCCAGGGGCGCCCACACGCGGGCCGCGCGCCGCACGGCGAGGGCGGCGTCCACGCGCGCGCGGGGGCCGAACGCCGCGTCGGCCTCCCCCGCCCACAGGGCCGCCGCGTCGGCCACCAGGGTGGGGTCGGCGAGGCTGTGCACCTGCACGATCGCCGCCCCCGCGGCCCGCGCACCCTCGTCGGCACCGGTGTCGAAGACGTCGTACGCGGACAGGTCCAGGCGCAGCGAGATCCGCACGCCCGCGTCCATGCCGGCGGCGACCTCGGCCGCCCACGCGTGGGCCTGGGGCAGGGCCACGGGCTCCCGGGCGGCGAAGGGCCGGCCGGCGGTGAACGGGGCGGCGGGGGTGCGGGGCAGGGTGTCGGCGACCGCGTCCAGGAAGGAGCGGACGAGGGCCTCCGGCTCGGGCAGCCGCAGCGGGCCGGGGCCGGTGAGCGGCACGGCGTGGCCCTCCGGGGGCAGGGCCGCGGCCACCGCGCGCAGGTGGGCGATGTCGTCCGGCTCCAGCGGGCCGGCCCGCCAGGCGTCGTGACCGGCCGGGGTCAGGCCCGGCAGCAGCCGGCCGCGGGCGACGAGTCGCAGCGCGTGCAGTGCGGCGGCGCCCCAGCAGGCCGTCGCCGGGTGGGCGGCCGGGTCGCGGCGGGCCCGGACCAGCAGGGGCAGGGCCGTGGCGAGCGGCAGGGTCAGCGCGGGGACCTGCCGGCGGCGCACGCCCCCGCCATGGCGTCGTACGACGGTCAGCTCGTCGGTGTCACCGGGGCCGGGCAGCGGGCCGCCGTCCGGGTCCCAGAAGGCGATGCGGCCCTCGCGCGGCAGGGGCGCGGGCAGATAGACGGAGGCGAGGCGCGCCGGGACCGGGCTCCCGGTCTCCCCGGAGCCCTGCGTGCGCGCGGCCACCGCGGCCGTGCCTGCGCTCATACGTCCTGCCACCTCCCGCCCGTGTGCCGGATCAGACGTCTTCGACTGTACGGGCGGGGTCTGACAATCGGCCCCGGACACCGGCCGGGGCCCACGGTCACGGCGCTTACGGCACCGTGCGCGAGACGACGTACACCATCGGGTTGGCCGGGTCGTGCATGTTCACGACCACGTCCTGGGTGGGCGCCGGGTTCTTCTGCTCGTGGGTGAGGCCCCACCAGGGGCCGGTGCCGGTGAAGTGCCAGCCGCTGACCTTCTGGTCGCGGGCGCTGACGGTGATGTCGCCCTTCTTCAGCTCGTCCTGGCGGGCGCCCATGGACTGCAGGAAGGCGTCCAGGCCGGCCGCGTTGGTGCGGAACTGCACGTAGAGGCGGCTGGTCTTCCAGTTGTTCGTCTCGTAGGCGGCGACGGAGTCGGCGGGGTGCGGAACGGTCACCTGGTAGAGGCGGCGCTGCACCTTCGACGGCCAGCCCGGGGTGAGGCCGGTCGCCGCGTACTTCGACTCCTTGTCCTTGCCGCTGTTGCGGCTCTGGTTGGCGGAGATCACCAGGTAGCCGGCCGGGACGCCGATCAGCAGGACGATGATCAGCAGGGTCAGCGCCCGGCGCCTGGCCTTGTGCCGCGGGTCCTCGGCGGGCCGCCGCGGCTCGTCCGGCGGGCCGCCCTGGTGGGGCAGCGACGGGGTCATACGGTGTCCCGGTCGCGGCGGGCCTGGGCGTAGCGCTCGTAGCGCTCGTAGCGCTCCACCCGGCGGCGCTTGGCGCGGCGGAACCGGCGCGCGACCAGCCGGGCGAGGTCGGCGGCGCCGACCATGCCGGCCTCGGGGCCGAGCTGGGCGCGGGTGATGCGGGCCTCGGGGCGGTAGCCGCGGCCGGTGAGGTGGCGCTTGAAGGCGTCCCGGGCGGGGCCGATGAGCAGATCGTCGGCGGCCGAGACACCGCCGCCGATGACGAAGCAGGAGGGGTCGAGGGCGGCGGCGAGGTTGGCGATGCCGACGCCGAGCCACTGGCCGATGTCCTGGAGCAGCTCCACGCACATGGCGTCGCCGTCACGGGCCAGCTCGGTGATCATCGGGCCGGTGATGTCGTCGATGTTGCCCTTGACGTGCTCGATGATCCCGTAGGCGACCGGGGAGTCGGCGGCGGCCAGCTCCTTGGCCTCGCGGACCAGGGCGTTGCCGGAGCTGTACTGCTCCCAGCAGCCGCGGTTGCCGCACGGGCAGCGGTGCCCGCCGGGCACGACCTGCATGTGGCCGAACTCGCCCGCGACGCCGTACTTGCCGCGCTTGACCTGGCCGTCCTCCAGGATGGCGCCGCCGATGCCGGTGCCGAGCGTGATCATGACGAGGTGGTCCTCGCCACGCCCCGCGCCGAAACGCCACTCCGCCCAGGCGGCGGTGTTGGCGTCGTTGTCCACGAGGACCGGCACGGACAGCCGGCCGCTCAGGCGGTCGCGCAGCGGCTCGTTGCGCCAGGACAGGTGGGGGGCGAACAGGACGCGGTTGCGGTCGGCGTCGACCCAGCCGGCGGCGCCGATGCCGACCGCGTGCACGTCGTGCCGGTCGGACAGGTCCAGGACCAGTTCGACGATGGTGTCCTCGACGACCTTGGGGCTCTTGGACTTGTCCGGGGTCTCCGTGCGGAGCTTCTCCAGGATGTTGCCGTCGGCGTCCACGACGCCCGCCATGACCTTGGTGCCGCCGATGTCGATCCCCACCGTGGGCACCCGGGGTGCGGTCAGGTGGGAGCGGCGCTCGCGGGTGCCCACGGTACGCAGGACCGGGGCGCGGCGGGAGCCGATGGGGGCGGTGAGGTCGCGGTAGGTGCTCATCGGGCTCGATTCTGCCGCACGCTCACGCTGAGTGCTGCGCGGGGCAGGGGGAGGGGGTGCGCGATCGTTGCCGGGTGCGGGTGCGGCGTGGCTTGTCGCGCCCACGCGGCGGAGCCGCATGTCGGCACAGCCCCGTACCCCTCAGCTGCGTTGCAGTTCATGGCGTAGCGCGTCCAGGTCGGATCCCCCCGCCATCTGCTGGGTCAGCTCGTCCAGCGTGATCTCGTCCCGTGTGTGATTGCCCACCATCGTGCCGCGCCTCAGCAGGACGAAACGATCGCCCACCAAGTACGCGTGATGCGGGTTATGGGTGATCAAGACAACGCCCAGGCCCTCGTCCCGTGCTGCCGCCACATACTTCAGCACCACCCCGGACTGCTTCACCCCCAGCGCCGCCGTCGGCTCGTCCAGGACCAGGACCTTCGCGCCGAAGTGGACCGCGCGGGCGATGGCCACGCACTGGCGTTCGCCGCCGGAGAGGGTGCCGATGGGCTGGTCGACGTCGCGCAGGTCGATGCCCATGCGCAGCAGGGCCTCGCGGGTGGTGCGGCGCATGAGGTCGATGTCCAGGCGCTTGACGGGTCCCCTGCCCTTGCGGGGCTCGGAGCCGAGGAAGAAGTTGCGCCACACCGGCATGAGGGGGACCACCGCCAGGTCCTGGTAGACCGTGGCGATACCCCGGTCCAGGGCCTCCCGCGGGGAGGAGAGGGTCGTCTCCTCCCCCTCGATGCGCAACGTGCCGCCGTCGTGCCGGTGCAGGCCCGCGACGATCTTGATCAGAGTGGACTTGCCGGCTCCGTTGTCGCCGAGGACGCAGGTGATCTCGCCGGAGTGGACCTCCAGCGAGACGCCTTCCAGGGCGCGGACGGTGCCGTAGTGCTTGCTGACGTCGGTCAGCTCGACGAGAGTCACGTGGTCGCCTCCGCGCGCTTCTTGACCCAGGCGTTGAGCAGGGTCGCGAGGAGCAGCATCGCTCCGAGGAAGAACTTGAACCAGTCGGGATTCCACTCGGCGAAGACGATGCCCTTGCTCGTCATGCCGAACAGGAGGGCACCCACCGCCGAGCCGATCGCGCTGCCGTAGCCGCCGGTGATCAGGCAGCCGCCGATGACGGCCGCGATGATGTAGATCAGCTCGTTGCCGACGCCCTCCCCGGACTGGACGGAGTCGAACGAGAAGAGCAGGTGCTGGCCGGAGATCCAGGCGCCGAACGCCACGCCCATGTAGAGGCCGATCTTGGTCCTGGCGACGGGGACGCCGACCGCGCGGGCCGCGTCCTCGTTGCCGCCGACCGCGAAGATCCAGTTACCGGCGCGGGTGCGCAGCAGGATCCAGGAGGCCACGGCCACCAGGGCGAGCCACCACAGGATCGTGACCTTGAAGCCGACCCCGCCGATCGTGAGGGTCGAGGCGAAGACGGCGTGGGCGGCGGGGAAGCCCTCCATGTCGCCGATGGTCTTCGTCGACACCGTGCCGTCGATCAGCTTGGTGAAGCCGAGGTTCAGGCCGGTCAGCATCAGGAAGGTGCCGAGCGTGACGATGAAGCTGGGCAGCTTGGTGCGGGTGAGCATGAAGCCGTTGAAGGCGCCGATGGCCAGGGTGACCAGCAGGGACACGCCCACGCCGACCCAGGTGTTCGCCGTCATCTGGTAGCTGAACATCGAGGAGACCAGCGCCGAGGACGTCACCAGGACGCCGGCCGACAGGTCGAACTCGCCGCCGATCATCAGCAGCGCGACCGGTACGGCCATGATGCCGATGGTGGAGGAGGCGTACAGGACGGTGCTGAGGCTGGCGGCATGGAGGAAGCCGTCGGCGGCGAAGGCGAAGACACCGAAGACGGCGAGCGCGCCGACCACCGAGCCCAGCTCCGGCCGGGCGAGCAGCTTCTTCAGCGGCGAGGTCTGCAGAATCCTTTCATCAACCGCTTTCTCCGTGGCGGTGCTCATCGGGTGCCCCGCTCGGTGTACGCGGCGAGCGCGGCCGCCTGGTCCTTGGTGATGATCTGCGGGCCGGTCAGCACCGGCCTGCCGCCGCCGAGGACGTCGCCGTTGTACTTGTAGGCCCACAGCAGGTCGACCGCCTCGTAGCCCTGGAGGTACGGCTGCTGGTCCACGGCGAAGCCGAGGGTGCCGTCCTTGAGCTCGGCGGCGACCTTGGCGTTGAGGTCGAAGGTGTCGATCTCGGCTTTGCTGCCCGCGTCGCCCTTCGCCTTCACGGCGGTGTCGGCGTAGGGGGCACCGAGGGTGACGACGGAGTCGATGGACGGGTCGGCCTGGAGCTTGGCCTCGATCGCGGACTGCACGTCGGGCATGTCGGTGCCGTTGACGTAGACCTTCTGCAGTGTGCCGCGGAAGGTCTTGGCGACGCCGTCGCAGCGCTGCTCGTGGCCGACGTTGCCCTGCTCGTGCAGCACGCACAGGGCCTTCTTCTTGCCGCGCCTGGTCAGCTCGTCACCGACGGCCTCGCCGGCGATGGTCTCGTCCTGGCCGATGTGGGCGAGGGCGCCGAACGCCTTGGACTCCTCGGAGCCGGAGTTCACCGTGATCACCGGGATGCCGGCCTTCTCGGCGCGGGCCACGGCGGCCTTCATGGCGTCCGGCTTGGCGAGGGTGACGATGATGCCGTCGACCTTCTTGTCCACGGCCGCGTCGACCAGCTGCGCCTGCTGCTGGGCCTGGTCGTCGTGCGAGTACAGGAAGTTGATGTTGTCCTTGACGGCGGCCTGCCTGGCGCCGCTCTGCACGATGTCCCAGAAGGTGTCGCCGTCTCCCGAGTGGGTGATCATCGCGAAGGTCCAGCGCGGGGTGCTCACCGCCGCCCTGCCCTGGGCGGCCGCGGCCTTGCGGGCGTCCTCGGCCCGTTTGCCGCCGGTGCTGCTGCACCCCGTCAGGGACAGCGAGACCGCCCCTGCGAGGGCGATGACTGCCCAGGTCCGAAACCGTGCCACGAGGCCGTGCCCTTCTTGCCGTGTTCGTACGTACGCAAGGGGCCGGTGATCAGCTCAGCGGCCCCAAATGCTCCAGTATCGAACACCACGAACACTCATGACAGGGCAGGGGTGCGCCCAGCGGTCATATTGTCCGGACATTGCGACGAATCCGGAGGGGCTGGTCACGGCCGTACGAGCAGCTGGAACTCGAAGGAGTAGCGGCTCGGGCGGTAGGTGTGGTCGCCGTACTCGACGGCGCGGCCGGTGTCGTCGAAGGTGGTGCGCTGCATGGTGAGCAAGGGAGCGCCTTCGGCCTCGGCGAGCCGCTCGGCCTCGGCGGCCGTGGCGCCGCGGGCCCCGATGGACTGGCGGGCGCTGTGCAGGGTGATCCCGGCGGCGCGCATCAGCCGGTACAGGCCGGTGGCCTCCAGTTGGCCGGTCTCCAGGTCGAGCAGGCCGGTCGGGAGATGGTTGACCAGGTACGCCATCGGTTCGCCGTGCGCGAGACGCAGCCGCTCGATGCGGTGCACCTCGCCGCCCTCGGCGACGCCGAGCGCGGCCGCGACCGCGGCGGAGGCCGGTACGAGGGTGTTGACCAGGACCTTGGTCGCGGGGCGCTGACCGGCCGCCTCCAGGTCGTCGTAGAGGCTGCTCAGCTCCAGCGGGCGCTTGACCTGGCTGTGCACGACCTGCGTACCGACGCCCCGGCGCCGTACGAGCAGCCCCTTGTCGACGAGGGACTGGATGGCCTGGCGGACCGTCGGCCGGGACAGACCGAGCCGTGCGGCCAGCTCGATCTCGTTGCCCAGCAGACTGCCCGGGGTGAGGCTGCCGTGCTCGATCGCGGCCTCCAGCTGCTGGGACAGCTGGAAGTACAACGGCACCGGCGAACTCCGGTCCACATGGAGGTCGAGCGCGACGGTCGGGTCCACATCTGGTTTCGGCACGGGCCCGAGCGTAGCCGCGTGACGGGTTGACGGGAAGTTGTGTAGTCCGATTGTCCGGACATACGCATTGACAGCGTGCGGGGTCCGCCCCCACTTTGTTTCCATGCGCATCGGGGTCATCGGTACGGGCCGCATCGGCACCCTTCACGCGAGAACGCTCAGCCGCCACCGTGAGGTCGGCTCGCTGATCCTGACGGACGCGGATCCCGCGCGGGCGCAGGAACTGGCGCACCGGCTGGGCGAGACGGCGGCGCCGGGGGTGGACGAGATCTTCACGTGGGGCGTGGACGCGGTGGTGATCACCACGGCGACGGCGGCGCACGCCGAACTGATCGGCCGGGCCGCCCGCTCGGGCCTGCCGGTGTTCTGCGAGAAACCGATCGCGCTCGACCTGCCGGGCACGCTGCAGGCCCTCACCGACGTCGAGACGGCCGGAACGATCCTTCAGATGGGGTTCCAGCGGCGCTTCGACGCGGGGTACGCCGGCGCCCGGGAGGCGGTGTCCTCGGGACGGCTCGGGCGGCTGCACACCGTACGGGCGATGACCTGCGACCCGTCCCCTCCCCCGGCCGAATGGCTGCCGCTGTCCGGCGGGCTGTTCCGGGACACGCTCATCCACGACGCCGATGTGCTGCGCTGGGTGACGGGCCGTGAGGTGACGGACGTGTACGCCGCCGGCTCGGACGCCGGGCCCGCACTGTTCCGCGAGGCCGGTGACGTGGCCACCGGCGCGGCCCTGCTCACCCTGGACGACGGCACGCTGGCGCTGGTGAGCGCGACGCGCCTGAACGGCGCCGGCTACGACGTCCGGATGGAGCTGGCCGGGGAGCGGGACACGGTCGTGGTGGGCCTGGACGACCGTACGCCGCTCGCGTCGACCGAGCCGACCGGGCCACCGCCCGCCGACAAGCCGTGGCCGGGCTTCCTGGAGCGCTTCGGGTCCGCCTACGAGGCCGAGCTGAACGCCTTCGTGGAGGTGGTGCGCGGCGAGCGCCCCAACCCGTGCGACGGCCATGAGGCCTTGCAGGCCCTGCGCATCGCCGAGGCCTGCGAGCTCTCACGCCGCGAACGCCGCCCGATCCGGCTCACGGAGATCCCGGACCGGACGCCGGCGTCGCGCGGCTGAGGCGGGGCCGCCGGTGGCCGAGGGGCCGTTACGGCTGGGCCGGGCCGCCGGTCACCACCGCACCGGGAGACTGCGCATCCCCCGGATCAGCAGCCCCGGGAGCCAGTCACCGGGGGTGCCGTCGAGGGTGAGGCCGGGGGCGCGGTTCAGGAGGGTGGCGAGGGCTGTGCGGGCTTCCAGGCGGGCCAGGGGTGCGCCGAGGCAGTAGTGGATGCCGTGGCCGAAGGCGAGGTGGCCGCGGGTGTCGCGGCGGATGTCGAAGCGGTGCGGGTCGGCGTAGCGCTCGTCGTCGTGCGCGGCGGCGGTGAGGCTGATCACCACGTGGTCGCCCCGGCCGATCGCCGCACCGGCGATCTCCAAGGACTCTGCCGCGAAGCGGTACGTGGCGGTGTGCACCGGCCCGTCGTAGCGCAGCATTTCCTCGATGGCCCCGTCCAGGAGGCTCATGTCGGCGCGCAGGGCGGCGAGTTGGTCCGGGTGGGTGAGCAGGGCGTGGACGCCGTTGCCGATGAGGTTGACGGTGGTCTCGTGGCCGGCGATGAGCAACAGGAAGGCCATGCCGCGCAGTTCCTGCGCGGAGAGCCGGTCGCCGTCCTCGGCGGTGGTGCGGATCAGGTCGCTGAGCAGGTCGTCGGTGGGGCCGGAGCGGCCTTTGTCCTCGATCAGCTCGGTGAGATACGCACCGAGCCGGACCACCGCCTCGTATCCCGTCTGTTCACTGGTCGGTGCGACCACCTCGTTCGACAGCGTGCGGAACTCCGCGCGGTCCATGGCCGGCACGCCGAGCAGTTCGCAGATGACGGTGATGGGCAGCGGGTAGGCGAGGGAGCCGATGAGGTCGGCGCGGCCGGCCGGGAGCATCTCGTCCAGCAGTTCGTCGGTGATCTGCTGGATGCGCGGGCGCAGTTGCTCCACCCGGCGCATCGTGAACGCGCGCGTGACGAGGCCGCGCAGGCGGGTGTGCTGCGGCGGATCGGTGGCCAGCAGATACTTGCCGATCATCTCCTGGTCCGGGTCGGTCACACCGATCTTGCTGGTGTCCTTGGCGAGCCGGAGGTCGGCGAGGGCCGCCCGCGCCTCGTCGTATCCGACGATCAGCCAGGCCGGGTCGTCCCAGCCCGGCAGCCGGACGCGGTGCACGGGACCCTGCTCGCGCAGCCGGGCGTACACCGGATGCGGATCCCTGATGAGCTGGTCCCCCAAGTCCCCCAGGTCGACCATGTGTTGCGTGTCCATCGCTCCCCTTCCGGACGGCCCGGAGGCCCGACGAAGGCCCCCACGCGCCAGGTTAACTTCTCGAAAACTCACCGGACTTGAAGGGATAATCTTCAAGTTTGTCGTTGACATGCCAACGTCTACGCGCGTCATCATGGGGGCATGAGATTCCCCCCACGCGCAACTCGCATCGGCGCCGCAGCCGCGCTCCTGTCCGCCCTCCTCGTCGGCGGCACTGTCTCCGCCACCACGGCGAACGCCGCAGCCGACTCGGCCGGCAGCATCTGCTACAGCGCCCTGCCGTCGCAGGCCCACGACACCCTGGACCTGATCGCCCAGGGTGGCCCGTACCCGTACTCGCAGGACGGCACCGTCTTCTCCAACCGTGAAGGCGTCCTGCCCAGCCAGCCGTCCGGCTACTATCACGAGTACACGGTGATCACGCCCGGTTCGTCCACGCGCGGCGCCCGGCGCATCGTCACCGGCGAGGCGTCCCAGGAGGACTACTACACCTCCGACCACTACGCCACCTTCAACCTGGTCGACTTCGGCTGCTGAGCCGGACGACAGGTCCCGGAAGAACTGCGGGACAGCAGTGACGCGATAGACATATCGCGGCAGGCGTACCCGAGTACCCGTGAGCCTCGCCCCGCGGCCGCCCCCCACCCCGGGCCGCGGGGCGAGCGGCGTCCTGGCCGGTGACGGGCCCGGTAGCGAGTACGAACTCGGCACCGGGCCCTGAGCGTCGGCTGAACCGCCGGAGGCTTACGCCTCGAAGACCTCACGCACCAGCTGTTCCTGCTCCGCCTGGTGCCGCTTGGCGGAGCCGACCGCCGGGGACGAGGAGTGCGGGCGCGAGATGCGCCGCAGCCGCTCGCCGGCCGGGATGTCGGCGCCGACCGCCAGGTCCAGGTGGTCGATCAGGTTGAGGGCGATGAACGGCCAGGCACCCTGGTTCGCCGGCTCCTCCTGCGCCCACAGGTACTTCTCGGCGTTCGGGTACTTGTTGACCTCCGCCTGGAGCTCGGCACCCGGCAGCGGGTACAGCCGCTCGATGCGGATAATCGCCGTCCCGGCAGCCGCAGCGTCCGTGACGCCGCGCTTGACCCGCTCGGCCTCCAGGTCGTAGTACAGCTTGCCGGCCACGAAGACGACCTTCTTGACCGCGGCCGGGTCCACCGTCGCGTCGCCGATGACCGGGCGGAACTGACCCGAGGTGAACTCCTCCGTCTTCGACGCGGCGGCCTTCAGACGCAGCATCGACTTCGGGGTGAAGACCACCAGCGGCTTGTGGTGCGGGTTGTGCACCTGCCACCGCAGGAGGTGGAAGTAGTTCGACGGCAGGGTCGGCATGGCGACCGTCATGTTGTTCTGGGCGCAGAGCTGGAGGAACCGCTCGACACGGGCCGAGGAGTGGTCCGGGCCCTGGCCCTCGTAGCCGTGGGGGAGCAGGAGCGTCACGCCGCTCGTCTGGCCCCACTTCTGCTCGGCCGCCGAGATGTACTCGTCGACCACCGTCTGCGCGCCGTTGACGAAGTCGCCGAACTGCGCCTCCCACATCACGAGCGCGTCGGGGCGGGCCAGCGAGTAGCCGTACTCGAAGCCCATGACCGCATACTCCGACAGCAGCGAGTTATAGACGTTCAGCCGGGCCTGGTCCTGCGA
>NZ_JAIQYY010000035.1:0-297 GCF_020181035.1 Streptomyces sp. CoH27 | reverse complement strand
CCCATGCCCCAGTCGATCGTGCCGTCCTCGACCATCGTCGCCCGGCGCTGCAGCTGGGGCAGCAGACGCGGGTGCACGGTGAAGCCGTCGGGGATGTCGACCTGGGACTCGGCGATCCGCTTGACGACCTCCGTGGAGATCGCGGTCGGCACCGCGACCGGGAAGCCGTCCTGCGGCTCCTGGGCGTCACCGGAGGCCGCGGAGGCCTCGCGGACCTCGGTGAAGACCTTCTCCAGCTGGCCCTGGTAGTCCTGCAGGGCCTGCTCGGCCTCTTCCAGGGTGATGTCGCCGCGACCG
>NZ_JAIQYY010000034.1 GCF_020181035.1 Streptomyces sp. CoH27 | reverse complement strand
CGCCCTGCGCACCTACCTCCTCATCGCCATGGTCCTCGTCGTCATCAAGATCGTCGAAGTCGCCCTCGGCCACTGAGCACTGAGCCGCCGCTGTCCGGGGTGGCCGAGCCACCCCGGATGCCGCCGCGAACCATCCACCGACAGCCCGTACAGGAAAGCCGGTCCTATGCTCACCGCTCTCGACCACGTCCAGCTCGCCGCACCGACCGCCAGCGAGGAGTCACTCCGCGCGTTCTACACCGGCGCCCTCGGCATGACCGAGATCCCCAAGCCTCCGGTCCTGGCCGCCCGCGGCGGCTGTTGGTTCGCCACCCCCGACGGCACCGTCCAGCTCCACCTGGGCATCGAGGACCCCTTCCGCCCCGCCATGAAGGCTCACCCCGGGCTGCGCGTCACGGGAATCGACGCCTTTGCCGAGCGTGTCGCCGCCCACGGATTTCCCGTCGTGTGGGACGACAACCTGCCCGGCCACCGCCGGTTCTACAGCCCCGACCCGGTCGGGAACCGCCTGGAGTTCCTCCAGCCCCTTACCTGATCCCGTCGGCAGTCCATCCGCTGTCGGCATTGCAACCGTGACGGAGGTGCCGCGTGCGCGCCCTGACCACTTATGACTTCGTCATCCGGCTCGCCACGGGGGTGGCCTGCGGGGCGCTGATCGGCGTCGAACGGCAGTGGCGCGCCCGGATGGCCGGCCTGCGCACCAACGCGCTCGTGGCCGTCGGCGCCACGCTGTTCGTGCTGTACAGCGAGGCCGTCGGCGACGCCGGCAGCCCCACCAGGGTCGCCTCCTACGTCGTGTCCGGCATCGGATTCCTGGGCGGCGGCGTGATCCTGCGCGACGGCGCCGGGGTGCGCGGTCTGAACACCGCCGCCACCCTGTGGTGCTCGGCGGCCGTCGGAGTACTGGCCGCCTCCGGCAAGCTGAGCCTGGCCGGCCTCGGCACCGTGGTGGTCCTGGCCGTCCATGTGGTGCTCCGGCCGGCCGGGCGGCTGCTGGACCGGGCTCCCGCCTCCGGGACCGATCCCGACGCCACCGTCCGCCCCACCGTGCACCTGGTGTGCGAGCGCACGGCCGAGACCCACCTGCGCGCCCTGCTGCTGCAGACCCTGACCACATCCGGACTCGCCCCCACCGGGCTGCGCGCCCGCCGCGAGGGGGAGAGCGCCAGCCTGCGGGCCGCGGTCACGATCAACGGCGATGTCGCCGCTGCGCTGGAGCAGGTCATCGCCCGGCTGTCCCTGGAGCCGGGCGTGAGCGACCTGCACTGGCACGTGGACGACGAGGAGCCCGAGCGGGAACGACCCCGGGCACTGGCCTGACGCACCAGGGCAACGCCCTCCTGCCGCCCGGTACCGGCAGGGACCGTCCGGCACCAGGACATCGGTCCGGTGACGGGCCAGGATGGAAGCCGAAGGGAGAGCGTCATGAGGACCCTGCCTCACACCGGCGAGGTCACCGCCCTGGTGGGAGTGATCATTCTGATGGTGCTGGAGATGACCGCGCTGGCCACCGCACCGGCCCGGGACCGGCCGCTCGTCAGCGGGGCCCTCATCGGCGCGGGCACCGCCACGTTCGTCGTGGTGGCGGCCCTGTGGCACAGCCACCGCGGCGCGACCCGTCAGCGCCGCCGGAGTCTGACAGAGACGGTCGACGAGTCGTGGTTCACCGCCGATACGCTGGAGGGTTTCCCGATGGAGGACGTGCGCCCGTGTCTGCTCGGCAAGGACGCGCCCAGTCTCAACACCCTGTACACCGCGTGGGTCTTCGCCACCCACGGCCAGGACGCCCACTGGATCGAGCACCATCTGAACCTCCCCGCCGGAATCACCCACCTCCTGGTCGATGCCGCCCGGCAACGTCACTGATCGATCGGGACCGCTGGTCCTGGTTCAGGAGCCGCCGAGCCGGATCGCCTTGATCAGCAGGAGCAGGGCGCTGAGGATCAGATAGCCGCGCAGTGCCATCATGCCGAGGCGGGTTCCCGCGGACCAGCGCACCGGCCGTAGGAGCGCCAGGGGCGGCATGCGCCAGGCGAGCTTCTCGGCCCGCGACAGCACGGGCGTCGGCCGTGCGGGCGCGCGGCGCCGGGCGGCGCGGAGCGCGACACCGGCCGCGATCAGGCTCGTGACCAGTGCGATGGCCAGCCAGATCGCGAGCCGGGTGACGTTGACCGCAGGGAAGAGAGTGGTCGCCATCAGTGTGCCGGAGAGCATCAGCAGGACGGCGATGATGACGGTGGCGAGCACGTTCAGCCAGCGCGGGTTCACCCAGGGACCGAGTACTTCGGTGTCGTTGCACAGCAGGAGCAGGAACACGCTCGCGGACGGCAGCAGCAGCCCCGCCAGGGCCTGGACGGCCTCGGTGATCAGACCCAGCGGCGCGCCCGGGATCAGCACGATGGCCGCTGCGACCAGGACCAGCAGGCTGTAGGAGCCGTAGAACCGCTTGGCCTCGCCGAAGCTGCGGTGCAGTGAGTGACGGAGGTTGAAGACGTCGCCGAAGGCGTAGCTGGTGGCCAGGGTGACGGCGGCCGCCCCGATGATGCTGGCGTCCAGCAGGACGATCGCGAACAGCACGCCCAGCACGGGGTCGTGCCGGCCGAGGGCGTCGGCGACTCCGGCGGCGTCGGTGAAGTGACCATGGGCGGCGGTGCCGCGGGCCGCGAAGTCGGCGATCATGATCAACGCCGCGGCGCCCGCGACGACCACGACAGAGCCGATCACCGTGTCGGTACGCTCGTAGCCGATGAAGCGCGGGGTGATGCGCTTGTCGATGACATTCGACTGCTGGAAGAACAACTGCCACGGCGCGACGGTCGTACCGACGATCGCGATGATCAGCAGGACGGCCTCGCTGCTGACGCCGCCCTGGACCCCGGGCACAACGAAGGCGCGGGCCACGTGACCCCACCGCGGCCCGGACATCAGGGTCAGCGGGATCAACAGCAGGCTGGCGCCGATGAAGGCGAACATCGCACGCTCCCAGCGGCGGAAGGAACCGCTCGCGGTCACGGCGACCAGGACGACGGCGGCCACCGGGACCACGACGTACTGCGAGACGCCGAGATAGCCGGCGGCCAGGGAGACGCCGATGAACTCGGTCACGATGGTGAGGAAGTTCAGCAGGAAGAGGTCACCGACACTGAACCAGCCCCAGAACCGACCGAACCGCTCGGTGATCAGGCGGGCGTGGCCGACGCCGGTGACCGCGCCCAGTCGTACGACCATCTCCTGATTGACGATCAGCACGGGGATGAGCAGGAGCAGCACCCACAGCAGCGAGTAGCCGTAGTTCTGGCCCGCCTGCGCGTAGGTGGCCACGCCGCCCGCGTCGTTGTCACCGACCATCACGATGATGCCGGGCCCGACGATGGCCAGCAGTGTCAGCAGCCGGGCCTTGAAGCCGGGCCGTTCCTCACCGCGTTCGCCGGGGACGCGGCCGAAGGCGCCCTGGATCTCGCCGAGGTGGGCCTCGTCGAGCAGAACGCCGGGCCGTGCGGGCCGGTGGGCGGCTTTCCGGGCGGCGGCTTCGGCGGGTCGCTTGGGCGGCGGCCCGACCGGATGCCTGCGCTCCGGTGGCCCCGTCGCACGCTTCCGCTCCGGTGTCTCCGGGGTGGGTTCGCGCGCCGCAGTGGTCGGGGGTCCCGGTCCGGCGGGCGGCTCGGTGCGGTGCGCAGGCTTCGGACGCTCCGGTCCGGGGCGGTCGGTCGGAGGTGTCGGGCGGGTGGGCCGATCGGGCCGGCCCGGGGGCTCGGGGTGGCCGGATGCACCTGCGGGCCGGTCGTCCGCGCTCATGATCCGGGGAGCGTGTCGTGCGGGCTGGATTCCTCCCTGCGGTGGGCCGGGTGCGGGGCGGGCTCGCGTCGGCGCCAGTCCTCCGGGATCACTGTCTCCAGGACGTCGTCGACCGTGATGACGCCCAGGACGCGGTCTTCGTCGTCGACCACGGGGACGGTGAGCAGGTTGTAGTCGGTCATGAGCAGGGCGACGTCCTCGACGTCGGTGTCCGGCCCGGCCCGGACCGGATCATGGTCGGCCACCTCGTCCAGCCGAACGGCAGGATCGGCCTGGAGCAGTTCCACGAGGGTGACCACGCCGAGCAGCCGATTCCCTTCCCCGACCAGGTACACGCTGGTCAACGCCTGCGGCTGCATGGTGCGGGCCTCACCCGCCGCCCGCAGTGCCTGCTCGACGGAGCGGTTGCCCGCCATGGCCAGAACATCGAGCGCCATCAGACCGCCGGCACTGGAGGGATTGAACCCCATCAACGTCAGCACCTTGGTGCGCTGCCCGGCGGGAAGCGCGTCCAGGACGGGCTGGCGCCGGCTCTGCGGCAGCTCGTTCAGGGCATCCGCGGCGTCGTCGGCACGCATCCGGGCGAGGACCTGGGCGATCTCGGCGTCACTGCGTTCGCCCAGCAGCCGGGTCTGTGAGTCCGGCTCCAGCTCCTCGAACACGTCGGCCTCGAGTTCGGGGTCGGCGTGCACGGTCTGGAGGATCTCGCGCGACTCGACGCGGTTGGCATCCTCCAGCAGATCGGCGAGGTCCGCGGGCCTCAGCTTCCCGAGGCGGGCGAACGGCCCCCGTACCCGGGCGGAACGGGCGTGGCCGATCAGCGGTTCGAAGGACTTCCAGTCCCGCCAGTCGGGCTGCCTGGCACGCCCTCGGCGGAAACTCCACAGGCGCGGCGGTCTCCGCGTGTCCAGACAGGTCAGGACCCATTGGTCGAGCCGCTGCTCCAGTTCGATGTCGTATGCCCGGACCAGCTCGACATCGGCCACGTCGATCACTCTGTGGCCCAGCACGTCCGACCGCAGCAGCACCTCGCCCTCGCGTCGCTCGAAGTGGCGAAGGTCCACCCGGGGGCTCGCCAGCGTGATCTTCTCCACGTCCAGGTCCGCGACCTGCTCGGCCGGCAGGAAGACCTCGCGCCCGCCCACTCGTGCGACCAGGCCGGTGACCAGCGGATAGTCGCGTCCCCGGAGGCGCACGATGACATCGGCGAGCCGCCCCACCACCTCGCCTTCTCCGCCGACTACCGGTCGGCGGAGAAGTTGTGCGAGACGTACGACACGGTCCACACCCCCACGCTAGACACACATCGGCAAATTGGGACAGAAGCGCCTTTTCGTGTCCCGCGTCCGGGTGATGGCCGTTCTACTTGCAATAAGCGCGCAGCAGGACCACAGCAGACGCCGCGACGCCTACCATCACGACGACGAGGACGATCCGGAGTCCTGCGCCCGCCAGGAGCGGGGCGGCCATGTCATGGGGCTGGCTCATCGTATGCACCTACAGCCTTTCAAGTCGCTGCGTACCACATGTGCTTTGTGTACGGCGGCTCGGCGCCACCGGTTCCACGTCCCCGATGCCGCGTCCAATGCCGGTCGCGCCTCTTGTCCGGCGAGCCGTCGTCCATGCTTGACTAAGGTTTCATAGTTGCGCAATTAGAGAATCATTACGATGCCTGTCGCGTCGGTCCCAGAAGACGGTGCGCGGCATCTCCCTTCAGGTTTGCCTGCCGTCGCCGGGACCCTCTTCACTTCCAACGGGGAGCCACACATGTCCACGCCCGACCGTTTGCCGGCAAGTGGTGGTGCCGCCTTCGAACGGATCCTGGACCGAGCCCTGGACTCTCCGGAAGTGAGTCAGGCGCTGCGTCGGCATGCGGGGAGGGCCACCCGTGAGGACCTGCGTGCCCGGGCGCTGGCGGCGCGAGAAACGATCACGGCCGCAGCCGGAGTCGAGTACCAGGACTATCTTGAGCTGAAGGGAGCGTCCGCCCAGCACGACGAAAGCGCTGCCTCACGTTCGGCAGGCGGGATCCTGCCGGTGCTGGCCGTGTTCGTGCCGAGCCTTTCGGCCATGGCGGGGGCCGTGTTCCTGGTGTTCGGGTATGGGCTGCGCGCCCTGGATCAGGCCCGGCACATCGGCGACGCCCTGGTCACCGCAGGGGCGGTCGCCGCCGTCGTGGCCGTCGGATCCGGGGTCGCCGATCTCATATGGCTGTTGGTCGCCGCGGCGCGCAACCGGTCGTCGACGGGACACGCGGACCATGGCGGCAGAGATCCGCGCGTGCGTCAGGCGTGGGATGCGTGGCAGGCGGCGCTGCTGGAGCGCGGCATGGTGCCGTTCCTCCTCAGCCTCCTGGAACAGGAGCACATGGCAGAAGAAGCCGTCCGTTCCGCTCACGAGGCAGCCGCCGGCTGGGCAGGCGCCGACGGTGACAATCCTGGCAGTCCGGGCTTCATCGGCCCCACACCTCCGCGACTGCGATAGCACGCAGGCACGGAAGCCGCAGAGGCGGCACCCTACCCACCATCATCGCGGGAGGACATCTCATGGGCGTGACCCTGGCCAAGGGCGGCAATGTCTCGCTGAGCAAGGAGGCGCCGGGACTGACCGCCGTAACCGTCGGGCTCGGCTGGGCCGTACGCACCACCACGGGCGCCGACCACGATCTGGACGCCTCCGCGCTGCTGTGCGACGCGTCCGGGAAGGTCTTGTCCGACCAGCACTTCGTGTTCTACAACAACCTCCGTAGTCCGGACGGTTCGGTCGTGCACTCGGGTGACAACCTCACCGGCGGCAGTCACGGTGACGACGAGCAGATCCAGGTCGATCTCGCCGCGGTCCCGCTTCAGGTGGAGAGGATCGCCTTCCCGGTCTCCATCTACGAGGCCGAGCAGCGCGGGCAGAACTTCGGTCAGGTCCGCGACGTCTTCATCCGCGTCGTCAACCAGGCCGACGGCCGCGAGATCGCCCGTTACGACCTGACCGAGGACGCGTCCACCGAGACTGCGATGGTCTTCGGCGAGCTCTACCGGTACGGCGGTGAATGGAAGATCCGCGCCATCGGCCAGGGCTATGCCTCCGGTCTGCACGGCATCGTCCAGGACTACGGCGTCAACGTCTGAGGCCGGCCTCGGCGCCGAGCGGACCCGGTGCGCGTCCCCTTGATCCGCCGCGCGCTGTGGGGTGCGAGCGCCCGTGCACGTCCGACAGGGCAACTTGACTGAACGTCAAGGCACGAAGTGATCCATGCGCAGCGGGAGAAGACGTGGCAGCAGAGGCTGGCAGACTCGTCGAGCCGTCTGCCGACGTGCTCGCGGAGGCGGGCATGCTGCTCGGACCGCTGGTGTCCTCGGTACGGCTGCATCTGCTGTGGGTGCTCTCCCAGGGTGAGAACGACGTGACCCGCCTAGCCGACCAGGTGGACGCGGCGATGCCGGCGTTCAGCCAGCACCTGTCGAAGCTGAAGCTGGCGGGACCCGTCGGCTCCCGACGCGAGGGCCGACGCCAGGTCTACTTCGCCACCGACACGGATGCTTCCGCCGTCGTAAGGGAGTTGACCGGCCAGCTGGCCGTTCGGGCCGGGCGGAGCCCCCCCCGCCTCCCCGATTGCGCGCCCCCGGTACATGAGGCGGTTGCCCACATGTCAGCGGTCTGAGTCGGGCTGGTGGTGGCGGCGGCGTACGCCTGGGCGGGGGTCATGTCTCCAGCCGCGAGAACCGCGGCTGTCTGTGACGACGGGGGATCAAGGCGACCACGGCGCAGCCCGATGACCAGCGGGCCAGCCGCCGGCGCAAAGGACCGGCCGGAGGGCGCCCGCTGGCCTTCGACAGCGTCCAAGAGCCGGCAGAAACGACCTGGTCGTCGCCGAAGTCCGCACCCGGCTCTCTCGTGTACGGCTGTCAGGAGACGATCCGCACGGCGGGACGTAGCCGTGTGGTGAGGTCGGCCAGCAGTCGGTCGGCGTACGGGAGGACATAGGGGCCGAGTGAGGCGGCACCGATCGCGAGGGCAACGCCGGTCCAGGCGAGTGGGCCCAGTGGTGTGCAGTCGAAGAAGTGGCTGACGCCGGGGGTCTGGACGAGGGCGACGAGTACGGCTGCGGTGCCGAGCGCGGTGGCCAGGATCAGTGGGCTGCTGCGGCGTCCCGCGATGGTCTGGGTGAGCTGGGCGCCGACCACGCCGCACAGGGCCATGGTGCTGGTGCGTCGCGCCGTACCGGGCGTAAGGGTGCCGATCAGCCAGGCGATGGCCGCGCCGATCCCGGTGATCAGTCCGCGGTGCCGGATCTGGCGGGTCAGCGGTCGGCCGAGGACGGCAAGGCCGACGGGGTGGTCGTCGGCCTCGGCCGGCGCGTCGGCGGGTTCCGGGGAGTGGGGGGTGACCGCGACCGCCATCGCCGGGAACATGTCGGTCAGCAGGTTGACCAGCAGCAGCTGACGCGTCGAGAGCGGCGACGTACCGGACAGCAGGGTGCCCAGGACGGAGAAGCCGACTTCGCCGGCGTTCCCGCCGAGCAGGATGCTGATCGCGTCGGCCACGCTGTGCCACAGGGCGCGGCCCTCGCCGATGGCGTCGATGAGGACCGACAGATCGTCGTTGGTGATCACGAGGTCGGCGGCGTTGCGCGCGGCTGCCGATCCGCGTGCCGCGATGCCGACTCCGACGTCGGCGGCGCGGATGGCCGCGGCGTCGTTGGCGCCGTCGCCGACCATGCCCACCACGCGTCCCGCCTCCCGTAGCGCCTCGACGACCTGGAGCTTCTGCTCGGGTGCCACGCGTGCCACGACGCCGCAGTCCTTGAGCAGGCGTGCCCGCCCGGCCCGGTCCCGTGCGGCCAGTTCGTCGCCCGTGACCACGGTGACATCCGGTGGCCAGCCGAGGGTGACGGCCACCGAGCGGGCGGTCTCGGGGTGGTCGCCGGTGAGCATCACGGGCCGTACGCCTGCTTCGCCGAGCCCGGCGACCAGGGGGGCGGAGCTGGCGCGGGGGGTGTCGGCCAGGGCCACGAAGCCGATGAGTTCCAGCAGTTCGAGGGGCTTGTCCAGGGCAGTTGCCGCCTCCTGTGCCGCGAGCGGGCGCTGGGCGACAGCAAGCAGCCGCAGGCCCTTCGCGGCGAGGGCGTGTGCCGCGTCGACGGCTGCCCGGTCGGCATCGGGGCAGCAGGGCAGGACGACTTCCGGTGCGCCCTTGACGACCAGCAGGTCCGCGCCGCCGCGGACCTCACTGTCCGTCTCCGCGGCTCGTCCTGCGGCGGCCGCGTAGCCCCGGCTCGCCTCGAACGGCTGGGCCCACACCATGGCCCAGCCTGATTCGCTCGGGGCGGCTGCCAGGACGGCCTCGTCGGTGGCGTGGGCGTGGAGGCCGACCTGTTCGGCGGCGCGCGGGCAGGCCCGGGCGGCGACACGGAGGACCGTCTGCGCATCGAGGTCGGGCACCGAGCGGTCGGCGCCGGTGGCGGTGATGACGCGGATCACCCGCAGCCGGTTCTCGGTGAGGGTCCCGGTCTTGTCGAAGCACATGGTGTCCACGCGCCCGAGCGCCTCCAGGCTGCGAGGCGTGCGCACCAGGACGCCGAGCCTGCTGAGCCGCCGCGCCGCGGCCATCTGCGCCACGGTCGCCACCAGGGGCATACCCTCGGGCACGGCGGCCACCGCAACCGCGAGACCGCCCTGGAGCGCGGTACGCACCGGACGGCCGCGCAGCAGGGACAGGCCGGTCACCGCGGCGCCGCCCGCGAGGGTGAGGGGCAGCACCCGGCGGGTGAGCCGGTGCAGCCGTGCCTGGACTCCTGCCGAGGTGGGAACCCGGGCGGCGAGGGACGCGGCGCGGCCCGCCTCGGTCTGGTCGCCAGTGTGCACCACGACCGCACGCGCGTGGCCCGCCACCACCGTGGTGCCCTCGAAGACCATGCAGCTGCGGTCGGCGACGGCCGCCTGCGGCACGGGATCCACCTGCTTGCGGGTGGGCAGCGACTCGCCGGTCAGCGAGGACTCGTCCACCTCGAATCCGCTGGCCTCCAGCAGCCGCGCGTCGGCCGGCACCACGTCATTGGTGTGCAGCTCGATCACCTCGCCCGGCGACAGGCGCGCGGCATCGACGAGAAACGTCTCACCAGCCGCGGTGTCGGCGACGCGACGCGCCGTCCGCCGTTGCCCCCTGACCAGGGCGGACAACGCCTGCTCGGCACGCAACCGCTGCACCCCGCCGACCAGGGCGTTCATCGTCACGGCGCCGATGACGAGGAACGCGTCCACGGCCGACCCCAACAGCGCCGACGCAGTCGCGCCGACCACCAGAACGGGAGTGAACGGATCATCGAGCTCCGCCCACACGGCGCCTGCCAGCCGCGCACCCACCCGCGCCGGCGCGAACACCGGGTACCCCACCGCAGCGCGCCCGGCCCGGTCCCGTAGCACCGCCCATGCCGTGGGCGCGGCCCGCGACGCCTTCGCCAGCCGGGCCATGACGTCGTCGGGGCGCAGGGCGTGCCAGGGCACCCGCGGTCGGGGGTGCGGGGTCGCGCTGAGGGCGACGGGCAGCGCGGTGAACCAGCCCGACACCAGGGACACGGCGGTCGCGAGGGTGACGGGGCTGAGCCGCAGTTCGAGGGGGAAGGGGATCCGTTGCGACCGTGCCCCGTGGGTGAGAACCAGGAGCTCGGCGAGCGCGGTGCCCGCCTCGGCGAGGAACGTGGCCCGTCGGCTGACCGCCCGCGCCGCGGGTACGGCCGACAGCAGCCGCCAGGCGCCCTCCAGCCCGCGCAGAGCCAGGATGTCCGCGCCCCAGACGACGGCGCTGCGCTCGTCGGTGACGGCGACGGCGATGTCACTGCGGAGCAGCCCGTCGAGCACGTCGCGAGCGGACTCCGTCAACTCCTGTCTTTTTGTGGATCGTTCGTGCGGGATGCGCGCCACTGTCAGCACAGTCCGGCCGCCGTGCTGAAGATCGGCCACCAACTGGGCCAAGGGGACCTCTGCCGGGACGAGTTGGTCGGCGAGGCTTCCGAACTCACCGAGCATGTGGTCGTCCACCACCACGACGTGCAGCCCGGCCCGGCGCGCCGCGTCCAGCACAGCCTCGGACATCGGGTCGACCTCCCAGCCGACCAGGACGGTGCCGACGTCCCTGCCGCGCGCCGACGCGATCATCAGTCCTGTGGCGGGCGGTCCCGTCTCCGCGGGCACTGCCTGCCGAGCCCCCGTGCCAAGCGCCCTCTCGTCGGGCACCTGCCGTAGCCCGAGTCGCCGACCGCGGGGCGGTTTTGCCCCCTCCTCCCGCGCGCTGACGACCGCCGTGGCCTCCAGCCACAACCGGGTACGGTCCCAGCCGGGCGCGCTGGGATGGACCTCCAGCACCGTGCGTCGCGTGCTGCGCAGCGCCTCGGGATGCAGAACCACGGTGTCCACGAGTTCCAGCCGACGCAGCCGCTCGGAGTCGCGGACCAGGACGTCCTCGCGCGCCAGGGCGGTGCCGAGCGCCGCGGTGAAGCCCGCCGGGCCGTAACGCGCGGCCTTGGGCGAACCACCCAGCGCCGCCTCGGCCGCCTCGTCGAGATCGCGGGTGAACAGGAACGTGGTGAGGCCGCCGAACAGCATCCCGTTGACCGCAGCTTCGGCGAACTCGTCGCCGGGACACGAACGCAGCCGCGGACGCTCGACGTCACCTCTGGCAACTGATAGCCGATGCGGGGCGCACAGCGTGTCGTGCACGGCGTCGAACGTCGCGAGCTGAGCCAGGGACTCCACCAACTGGACACCTCGCAGCGCCGCATCGAGCAGCAGCGCACTCGGCGATTGTCCCATTCCGCAGACGGCCGCGTGGGTCGCGGCCAGCAGCAGATCGGCCGCGTCCGGGCCCACCGTGCGGCTCAGCACGGCCCTTGCCCGCGAGTCCTCGCGCAGCACCACGACCGCGGCAACCAGGGCCTCCGGCGCACGCCGCAGAAACGCCAGCCGCGCCGCGAGGGCGATGGTGATGCCCGCCGTGTCGCACGCCAGGGCGAGAGCATTGGTACGCACGCCCCCGGCGGCGCCGGGGTGGGCGTGTTCCAGTGTCTGCTCGCCGATGTGCACCAGCCCGTGCTCGGCTGCCAGTTCGGACACCCTGCCGACCAGCTCTTCACCGGCCGCGTCCTCGGCGGTCTGCACCACCAGCCGCTCCAGCCCGCCGTCCCAGTAGGCGAACAGGACGTCAGGGTGCTCGGCCAGCTCTACGGCCACCTTCCTGGCCGCTGCCTCCAGCCGCTTCGCCGTGGGAGCCGCCGCATCCGGGTGATGCTCCAAAGCGAGATGCATCCGAGATCCGGCGCGCCAGTAACCGACCTGAGGGGTCGCCGCGTTACGGACGACCCTGCCGACCCGCCGCGTCGCCGCCGACACCGCCGCCGCGCCCCTCGCAGCGCCGTGCGCGCCGGTTCGCAGGAGGTCGGCCGCCGTGCGTGCCGCTTCCGTGACCGGCGGGGCGATCCGGCGCCTGGCCTCGACGGGGGCAGCGAGAGCGGATTGAAGGGCCGCGGCCGCGGCAGGCAGCATCAGCGAGCGGAGCAGCATCTGTCACCTTTACAGGCTTGCCGCTCGGGCCGCGGACGGAACGGCGGTCGCCGGGGACGAAGTGGGGAAGGAACGGGGATCTCAGGGGGCGGAAACGTGCGTCAGGACTTCTTCCTCCTGCCTGCCGTGGCGGACGAGGCGCTCGACGCGCTCGCGGCCGCGCGCTTGGACGACCGGGCCTTCGCCGTACCCGAGGAACTCGTCGACTTCACCGGACGGGTCTTCGCCTTCACCGACCCCGACGCCGCCTTGGCAGAGCGGCTCCGCGCCGCCCCTGCAGTGGCCGACGCCTTGGCCGACCTCGCGGCCTGCTTCGCCCTCAGCCCTTCGGTACGGGACCCCGCAGCCTCGTCGGCCGTGCCGGCACCCTTGGGACGCGGCTGCGTGAGCCACACCACCGCCGCGCCCGCCGCGGCCACGGGCCACTCGATCACACCGGCCACGCCGAGCAGCCCGGCACCGGTGTACGCGGCGACCCGCCGGGCGTGGGGGGAGACGATGCCGACGGAGTCCAGGACACCGTCGACCACTCCCTTGACCCGGTCAAAGCCGGGCCTGACCTTCTCGGCACCGGGAACCTTCTCGGCGGCCGTCATCACCGTCTGCACGGGATGCGCCAGCGTGTCCTGGACAAGATGGGTCGCCTTCGTGTCGTGTGAACCACGCGTATGGGAACTGACAGTCATGGTCGCTCTCCCTCTGTAGAGCAGGTGAGGCGCGGCCAAGCGCCGTAACGGCTCTCATTTCCTCCTCACCTTGACAAGATCGTACAACTCCGGCAAGCCTGGAAATATCAACATGCCGCCGAGCGAGGTAATCGGCGGCAGACTTTTCGACGGACATCTCGACGCATCGGTATCTTCCGGGTCAGGGCGCCCGGGAACTAGCCGCCCGGCCCCGGCAGGGGTGCGGCGAACGCCGACCGACACCCGCGTGTGTCCCCGGCCGCAAGGAGGTGAGGGCATGAGTACCCGGTCCGGTCCACAGCCGAAGTCCCGAACCCGTGTCCATCACCGCCTGACCGCGGCTCCCGCGCTCGCCAGCTGACCTGTCGTATGCCGCGCCCCGCCCATCCGGCCGGGCCGGAGCGACGTGCGCAGCGACGGCGCCATGCGTACCGCAGGCGTCAGGCCCGCCCCTACCTCCCCGTGGAGGCCGCCATGCGCATCGAACTCACCTGGCCGCGCCCCGGCGCAGACGACCGCACCCTGACCCTCACGCTCCCCGACGTCCCCGTACTGCGACAGGCGAGCCGCCTGCTGACCCCCGCCGCCCTCCGCCGCGCCATCGCAACCGCAGGCCCCTTCGTCACGGCCGCCGCCCACGCCGGCGGCGCCGGTCCCACTACCCGCGCGGCCCTCCCCTACGCAGTCCGCATCGCATGCCAAGCACTCGACGGCGGTACACCTTGCAGTTCGCCGTCGCCGACATCCTCACCGGTTGGCAGCTCCTCGCCCATCGTGCGGCCGAGAATGCCTCATTGATCCGCGCCATCGTCCAGGCCCTGAGTGCCATCGCCGGCAACAACCCCCGCGAGGGCTTCTTCCTCGACCTTTCACAGATTCACCCGGCCAGTGGCTGGATATAGGTGGCGCCCTTGAGCTCAGAGGGCCCGATGAAGTGGGCGAGGATGATGGGTATGTCGCTTCGCGGGTGTCTCCCGCCGTGCCGTAGATCGTCAGGGCGCGCTCGTCGAGCACGCGACCAACGAAATCGAGGCTCACAGGCCGACCCTTTCAGGCCCCGGTGTCCTATCTCTGACCCACGGTGCAAAGTAGCCGCGGCCCTCTGCCTCTCCCCGTTGCTTCGTGCCTGGCCCCTTCGTTAGGCCGAACGAGTTGTCGACGGAGGGACGGGGACGTTCATGCGTCAGGAGTGGTCACCCGAGGACGTGGTGGCGTGCTGGACGCCGGTAGGCCCTGGCTGGGAGCTGGTCGCGAACAAGTCGGGCCCGACCCGGCTCGGGTTCGTGCTGATGCTGAAGTTCTTCGAGCTGGAGGGCCGGTTCCCCCAGTTCGTGGAGGAGTTCCCGCAGGCCGCGGTCGACTACGTGGCCAACGTGGTGAAGGTGCCGGCGGAGGACTTGGCGAAGTACGACCTGTCGTCCCGCTCCGCGAAGGGGCACCGTACGCAGATCCGCGAGGCCCTGGGGTTCCGCCCGGCGACCCGGGCGGATGAGGAACGGCTGACCGGCTGGCTCGCCGATGAGGTCTGCCCGGTGGAGCTGGTGGAGGACCGGCTGCGCGAGGCCCTGCTCGTGCAGTGCCGCAGCGACCGCGTCGAGCCCCCGGGCCGCATCGAGCGGATCGTGGCCGCCGCGCGGGCGCGGGCGGACCGGGTCTTCTGCGCGCAGACCGCCGCGCGCCTGGGCGAGGTGTGCGCCCGTCGTCTGCTCGACTTGGTGGCGGAGGGCAACGAGGAGGGGACCGCGCTGCTGGCCTCGCTTAAGCGGGACCCGGGCGCGGTGGGGCTGGACTCGCTGCTGGCGGAGATCACCAAGCTGACCGCCGTGCGGCAACTCGGTTTGCCGGAGGGGCTGTTCGCGGACTGCTCGGAGAAGCTGGTGACCGCGTGGCGGGCGCGGGCGATCAAGATGTACCCCTCGGACCTCCGGGACGCGGGCGAGGACGTGCGGACGACGCTGCTGGCCGCGCTGTGCGCGTCCCGTCAGGCGGAGATCACCGACGCCCTGGTGGAACTGCTCGTCGCCCTGGTCCACAAGATCAACGCCCGTGCCGAGCGGCGGGTGGAACGGCAGCTCACGGCGGAGCTGAAGAAGGTGCGGGGCAAGGAGGGCATCCTCTTCCGCCTCGCCGACGCGGCGGTGGACCGGCCGGAGGGGACCGTCAGGGCGGTGCTGTACCCGGTGGTCGGGGAGAAGACACTGCGTGACCTGGTCGCGGAGGCGAAGGCGAACGAGAAGGCCTTCAAGGCCAAGGTCCGCACCACGCTGCGCTCCTCGTACAGCTCGTACTACCGGCAGATGCTGCCGCCGCTGCTGAACACGCTGGGCTTCAAGTGCAACAACACCGCCTACCGGCCGGTGATGGACGCCCTCGCGCTGCTGGCCAAGTACGCCGACGTCGACGGCAAGACGCGGTTCTACGACGCCGGCGACGCGGTGCCGATGGACGGCGTTGTACGCAAGGACTGGCGCGAGGCCGTCGTCGACGACAAGGGCAAGATCGAGCGCATCCCGTACGAGCTGTGCGTCCTGGTGGCGCTGCGGGACGCGATCCGGCGCCGGGAGATCTACATCGAGGGCGGAGGCGGTGGGGCGACCCGGAGGACGATCTGCCCGGCGACTTCGAGTCGACCCGCACCGTGCACTACGCAGCGATCCGCCACCCCGAGGATCCCAAGGAGTTCGTCACCGGGCTGAAGCGGCGGATGACGGACGGCCTGGACCGGCTGTCGGCGGCGCTCACGGACGGCTCGGCAGGTGGGGTGAAGGTCACCACCCGCAAGGGCGAGCCGTGGATCACCGTGCCGAAGCTGGAACCGCTGGACGAGCCCACGGGCCTTCAGGCCCTCAAGGACGAGGTCGTACGACGGTGGGGCGTGCTCGACCTGCTGGACGTGCTGAAGGACGCCGACTTCCTCACCGGCTTCACCGACGAGTTCTCCTTGGTCGCCGCGTACGAGCGCATCGACCGCGCCACCCTTCAGCGGCGCCTGCTGCTCGCCCTGTTCGCGCTGGGCACCAACATGGGCATCCGGGCGATCGTGGCGACCGGCGAGCACGGCGAGACCGAGGCCGCGCTGCGGCACGTGCGCCGGCACTTCATCACCGTCGACAACCTCCGCGCGGCCGTCACCCGGCTGGTGAACGGCACGTTCGCCGCGCGGGATGCCGCCTGGTGGGGCGAGGGAACCTCGTGCGCGTCGGACTCGAAGAAGTTCGGGTCCTGGTCCTCGAACTTCATGACCGAGTACCACGCCCGCTACGGCGGCAACGGCGTGATGATCTACTGGCACGTCGAGAAGAAGAACGTCTGCATCTACTCCCAGCTCAAGAGCTGTTCGTCGTCCGAGGTCGCGGCGATGATCGAGGGCCTGCTGAGGCACTGCACGGACGCCGAGATCGAGTCCAACTACGTCGACACCCACGGCGCGAGCGTGGTCGGGTTCGCCTTCACCGAGCTGCTCAACTTCCGCCTGCTGCCCCGCCTGAAGAACATCGGCAGCATCCGCCTGTACCGCCCCGACGACACCCCGCCCGGCTGGCCCGCGCTCGGCGGCTCACTGACCCGGCCGATCCGCTGGGACCTGATCGAGCAGCAGTACGACCAGATGGTCAAGTACGCCACCGCGCTGCGGCTCGGGACGGCCGAGGCCGAACAGGTGCTGCGGCGCTTCACCCGCGGCGGCCCCAAGCACCCCACCTACCAGGCCCTCGAAGAACTCGGCCGCGCCGTGCGCACCACCTTCGCCTGCGACTACCTCGCCAGCCCCGACCTCCGCCGCGAGATCCACGGCGGCCTCCAGGTCGTAGAGAACTGGAACAGCGCGAACACCGTGCTGCACTACGGCAAGGACGGCGCCCTGACCGGCCCGGACAAGGAGCACGCCGAGACGTCCATGCTCGCGCTCCACCTGCTCCAGTCCGCGCTCGTCCACGTCAACACCCTGCTGCTCCAACAGGTCCTGGCCGAGCCGAAGTGGGCGAAGAAGCTCACCCCCGAGGACCGGCGCGGCCTGACCGCGCTGTTCTGGTCGAACATCAACCCGTACGGCACCTTCCGCCTGGACATGAACAAGCGGCTCGACCTCGCGCCGGCCGCCGCCGTGCCCCGCCCCCGCACCCCGGCGGACACCGCCGCCCGACCCGTCACGGAGACACGATGGCCGAGTTCCACGACTTCCAGGACATCACCGACCCCCGGATGAACGAGGCATCGTGGCGGGCCATCTGTGGCGGGCCTACGCCGCACGCGACCGCGCCGCGGTCGCCGAACACCTCGCGCACCTGGAGGACGACCAGCTGGAGTTCGCCAGGGGCGTGACCGCGAACTTCTACAACGACACTCTCCAGATGCTCCGGGATACCGGCCGCCCGTACGTCCCGGCGTCCCTCGTGCGGGAAGTCGATGCCCTGGCCCGCTTCGCGCCGACCGAGCACGAGTTCGCCGTCACCACGGCCGCCCGCCAACTGGCCCGGGGCGAGGTGACGATGCGGGAGCTGATCGACGGCGGGTCCCTGGAAGTCCGCGACCGCATCCACACCCTGACCGTCTACGCCCTCGCCCTCCTCCTCGTCTCCTTCAGCCGCAAGCGGGTCCAGCAGATGCTCGACAAGGCCGCCGACATGACTGAGGCAGTCGGCGGACAGCCGCGCCCGTACAGCGCCGGGTGACACCGTCCCGCACTCCCCGCCCTTCAAGAAACGTTCGTTTTCTGAAGATCACCGGACAGGGCCCCGCGCACCCCCGCAGGGCCTTCAAAAAACCCTTCAAAAACCAGGGTCATTCAAGAACCCCGGACCACTGTTTTCTGACATGATCCGGGGTCATGAGTGACTTCCCGGCCCCGTCCGGCCACCCCGAACTCCTCGTCGCCGAACCGCTCATAAGAACCGAGATCAAGATCGGGTACGCGCGGGTGTCGACCGGCGGGCAGAAGCTCGAACGGCAGATCGACGCCCTCACCGCCGCCGGGTGCCGCAAGATCTTCTCCGACAAGAAGTCCGGCAAGACCGACCTGCGCCCGGAGCTGAAGGCGTGCCACGCGTTCCTCGACGCCGGCGACACGTTGGTCGTCCCCTCGCTCGACCGCTACGGCCGCAGCCTCCAAGACCTCATCAACATGGTCGCCGAACTCCGCACGCGAGAGATCGGCTTCACCTCGCTGCACGAGAACCTCGACACCACCACTCCCGGCGGCCGGCTCGTCTTCCACGTCTTCGCCGCCCTGGCGGAGTTCATCCGCGAACTCATCGTCCAGGGCACCCGCGAGGGCCTGGCCGCCGCCCGCGCCCGCGGCCGGGTCGGCGGACGCCCCACCGTCGCCACCGAGGAAATCATCAAGGCTGCCCGCGACCTGCTGCCCGACCCCGGCCGTTCCATCACCTCGATCGCCAAGCTGCTGGGTGTCTCCCCGGGCACTCTCTACAACCACATCCCCGACCTGCGCGAACTTCGGGCCGGAGACGTCCCCCACCAGTTGGAGGCCAGCAAGTGACCGAGACCCCCGAGACTCAGGCCGTCCAGCCGCTGACCGTGCCGCACAACCAGGACGACGACCCCTCGATGTACAAGGACGACTTCGACTACAGCCAGCACGTGCCCATCGAGGTGCCTGTCGGTCCGTGGGACTGCCTCGACCGGGCCTGCGAGCAGACGGCTTGCTA
Source organism: Streptomyces sp. CoH27 (assembly GCF_020181035.1). Taxonomy (GTDB): domain Bacteria; phylum Actinomycetota; class Actinomycetes; order Streptomycetales; family Streptomycetaceae; genus Streptomyces; species Streptomyces camelliae. The sequence continues at coordinate 40,499 of NZ_JAIQYY010000034.1, read as the reverse complement.
ATTCCGCCAGGTGATGCAGCACACCGTTGTCGGCGTGACTCTCGGCCGACCTGGGTAGCGCCGAGGACCCGGTGCGCATCCGCGCCGAGTCCTCGCGGGCCGACCGCGAGGACCGACTCACTCACGGCGAAGAAGTGCCAGGTGGTCCAGGGAGCAGGGCCAATCGGCCTTGGCGCACCCACACGGCCTGCGGCCAGTATGGGCGTGAGGCCCATTGTCCAAAGCTCCGCGGGCGGAGGTGGGGCCGGTGATGTACTGGGACGGCGGCTGGGCGTGGATGGCGTTCATGCCCCTGCTGTGGATCGCACTGATCGGCCTCGCGGTGTGGGCGGTGCTCCGCCTGACGCAGGGTCCGCCTGGCGGGCCTTCCCACCGAAGCCACGGCTGGGAAGGCCATGAGCAGCGAGAAACCCCGGAGGAGATCCTCGACCGCCGCTACGCATCCGGCGAAATCGACACAGACACGTATGCCGAAGCCCGCGAACGCCTCGCTAGCCACCATCCGAGGCCCCAATGACCGGGCTCCGCGGGCGCTGGCTGCCGCTTGCCGTGCTGGTCGCCGCGGTGGCCGCACTGATCGCCTCGATCATGTGGATCGGCGGCAATGGCTCCCCGTCGTGGCGTCCAGGCCCCAAGACGATGACGGGCGTGACATCCCGCGAGGGAGTGGTGCACAACCTGACTGAGGCCAGCCGCGCCGCGCAGAGCTTCGCCAACCGGTGGGGTCTGCACGTCGGGGAGATCATGCGGTTCACCAACGGCTACTACGCCCAGCTCCTCGACGCTCACGGAAAAGGCGCCACCGAGGTGCTCATCAACCCCAGCAGCGGCTTGGTCCAGCCGGAGTTTGGCCCGGCCATGATGTGGAACACCGCCTACGGCATGATGGCCGCCGGCACTCGGCCCGGCACTCCGGAGATCGGTCCCGGGCAAGCGGTACGGAACGCCGACCGCTGGCTGAGCGAACACCACACCGGTCTGCATGCGGCGGGACCCGACCAGTTCCCTGGGTACTACACCCTGCACACCCTCCGCGACGACCACCTCGTCGGCATGCTCTCGGTCAACGCGAGCACCGGTGCTGTCTGGTATCACACCTGGCACGGTCGCTTCCTGCATATGCAGCAACAACCCGGCCGCGCATAGTCCGGCCTGCGGCAGGAGGTCAGCCGGGGGAGGTGCCGACTGGTGGCCGTGTACCGCCTCGCCGTCGGGTGAACGGTGACCCTGTGACGGCGGATCAAGTCTCACCAGTCTGAGCCCTTCGTCTTGGCCGTGCCCCGCAGCCCGCGGTCGTCTACGGCCTGGGCGTCACCGAACACCTACACGGCACCGACGGGGTGCGGGCCTGGTCAACCTGGCGATCCTCCGCGGCACCGTCGGCACACACCGCAGGTCCTGGTCACCGGACGACGCTGGGCTCGCTACAACTCAGGCAGCACGACCCGGTGCGGAGGCAACCTCGCGCTCGACCCGGCCGACGTCCTCCACGTCCACGCCGACGACGCCATCCGGCACGGCGTACCGGAAGGTGCACAGATCACCGTGGAGAGCTGGCACGGTACGACCCCGGCTCATAGCCCGGACCAGCGAACTACTCGCCCCCAGCCAGGTCTTCTGCTCCTTGCCCTTCCCAGCGAGCGGAGTGAACCGCCTCGCTTCCGCCCACGCGGACACGGTCACGTCCTGCCCCGAGTACAAGGTCACGGCCGTATGCCTGGCCGGGCCGTGAGACCTCCGAGCGGCCCGCACGCCCCTACGGAATGGGAATGCCGCGTTCCCGCTCCCTTCGGCGAGGCGGCAGCCCGGGCAGTGGTGCGCACAGGTGCGGCGCCTGCTGGGCCGGCCCTGTGTGCCGGACCAGACCAGCCGCGGCGGCCACGTAGTCCCCTGCCGTGAGCAGGCCGGTCAGCCGTCCGTGCTGGTCGGTGACCGGCAGCGCGTCCAGGTGTTCCTCCGTCATCACGGCCGCCGCACTGGGCGTCGATTCCTCGGGATGGACCGTGACCGTACGCCGACCGTGCACGAGGTCGCACACCCTCCGGCGGGACAGCGCCACCGCGGGTTCCGCGCAGGCGACAGCGAGCTCGGCGCGGTCCAGCACACCGGCGCAGCAGCCGTCCTGGCGGACCACCGGCAGATGACGTTGCCCGGACCGCTCGACCAGTTCCCAGGCCGTCAGCAGCGTCTCGTCCTCACTGATCGAGTACGGCGTCCCGTTCATCAGGGCGGCCACGCAAAGCCTCTCATCCACGGCTGCCTCCTCCCACTGAGCGCCGGCCGAGCCGGGACCCGAGTGCCCTTGGCCTTCGGAGTTTCTGCTCGTCACGCTCGCCCGGACCGCGGAGCACGTCTTGAGCCGGTGAGGCCAACGTGAGGGGCCATGGGACCCTCATCGCCCAGTGGGCACAAACGGGATCCGGTCTCCTGGTGAGCACAGAGGCCATACCGGGCGTACGGCAGGCCCCGGCGCCCGCCGTGAGCCAGGGCCACACGGCCCGGCGCGATGCCCGGTCAGCCCCTGTGCGGCCTGGACCCGACGCCGGACGCTGAACGCGGGACCGTCTGGAGGGAGAGTAAGCGATGACCGGCGTCCAGGAAGTCCCCGTGCATGCCCTGCTGGCCGACGGAACGACCGTGCGCATACGGCGGGCGGGTCCGGCCGACCATGGAGAAGTGCAACGGCTGTACGAGGAGATGGCACCGCAGAACCTGCGGCTCAGGTTCTTCTCCGTCAGCCCGGTCTCCGCCCGGCAGGCCGCCGACCGGGTGGCCGGAGGTGAACGCCCCGGCTACCGCGCGCTGGCCGCCGAGTACGAGGGGCGGCTCGTGGGGCTGGCCGAGTACGAAGTCCTGCCGGGCAGCAGCACCGCGGAGATCTCGGTCGCCGTGGCCGATGGCTGGCATCACCGCGGCGTCGCCACTCTCCTGCTGGAACACCTCGCGGACGCCGCGCGTACGGCGGGCGTCACCGCGTTCAGCGCCGACGCCCTGGCCGAGAACCACGACGTCCTCAAGGTCTTCCACGATCTGGGGCTGCGCGTCACCCGCCGCTTCGACGAGCCCGAGGTACACTGCACGGTCGAACTCGCCGAGGACGAGACCTACTTGAGCGCCGTCGAGTCGCGCGGCCGGCTGGCCGACATCGCCAGTCTGCGGCCGCTGCTACGCCCCGGAACCGTCGCGGTGATCGGCGCGGGCCGCCGACCCGGGTCGGTCGGGCGCGCGATCCTGCGCAACATCCACAACGGTTCTTACACCGGGCGGCTGTATGCCGTGCACCCCGAGGCCGCCGCGATCGCCGGGGTGCACGCCTGGCGGTCCGTCGCCGACCTGCCACACGTACCGGACCTGGCCGTGATCGCCGTACCGGCCACAGCCGTCCCCGAAGTGGCCGAGGAGTGCGGGCGAGCTGGTGTGCACGCCCTGCTCGTGGTCTCCGCGGGCCTGGATGCCCAGCAATCCCGGGTACTGCTGGACGCGTGCCGGCGTCATGGCATGCGGCTGGTCGGCCCGAACTGCCTGGGCCTGGCCAACACCGAGGACGACGCCCACCTGGACGCCACCTTCGCCGCTCGGCACCCAGGGCCGGGCACCGCCGGGGTCGCCGTACAGTCGGGCGGCGTCGGCATCGCGCTGCTGGACGGGCTGGCCCGGCTCGGCATCGGCGTGTCGACGTTCGTCTCGCTCGGCGACAAGTACGACGTCAGCGGCAACGACATGCTCCAGTGGTGGGAGAGCGACGGGCGCACCGACCTGGCGCTGCTGCACCTGGAGTCCTTCGGCAACCCCCGCGCCTTCTCGCGCACCGCCCGCCGGGTGGCCCGGACGATGCCGGTGCTGACGGTGGACGCGGGCCGGTCCGAGGCCGGACGGCGGGCCGCAGCCTCGCACACCGCGGCGGCCGCCACTCCGACCATGACCCGGCAGGCCCTGTTCACCCAGGCCGGCATCACCGCCACCCGGACCATCGGCGAACTCCTCGACACGGCCGCCCTGTTGCATGCCCAGCCGCTGCCCCCGGGTGGGAAGGTCGCCGTCGTCAGCAACGCGGGCGGGGCGGGCGTCCTGGCCGCTGACGCCTGCGTGGACGCCGGACTCGTCGTCCCACCGCTTCCCGCCGGCCTGGCGGACGAACTCCCCGCCCTGTTGCCCGGCGGCGCCACAGCGGCCAACCCCGTGGACGTCACACCGGCCGTGACAGAGGAACAACTGCGGGCGAGCGTCAGCCTGCTGGCCCGGCACGGCGCCGTTGACGCGGTCTTGGTGAGCCTGGTCCCCACAGCGGTCGCGGCGGCCACCGGCGAGGACCTGGTGCGCGCCCTGACGTCGACGGCGGGGCCGCTGACCCGCCCGGTCGCCGCGGTGCTGCCCGCCCAGGCTGCCCGCGTCGAGCTACTGTCGACCGCCGGCGGAGGCGCCGTACCCGCCTACTCCGACGCCGAGGACGCCGCCCGCGCCCTGGCCCACGCGGCAGCCCGCGCCGGCTGGCTCGCCCGACTTCCCGGCGCCGTACCGGAGCTGACGGACGTGGATACCGGACGCGCGAAGAGTCTGACCGCCGCCTTCCTGGACGGGAACCCGGAGGGAGGCTGGCCCGACCCGCAGGCGACGGCTGCGCTCCTGGGCTGCTACGGCATCCCGCAGATCCCCTGGGAATGGGCCTGGGACGAGGACGAGGCGGTCGCCGCGGCCGGGCGGCTCGCCGGACCGGACGGACGCATCGTCATGAAGGCGTACTGGCCGGGTCTGCTGCACAAGAGCGAGCAGCACGCCCTTCACCTCGATCTTCAGAACGCTTCCCAGGTCAGGGCCGCCCACCGCGACCTGGTCACCCGGTTCGGTGACCGGATGACCGGAGTGGTGGTGCAACCGCTGGCCGAACGCGGCACCGAACTGTTCGCCGGAGTCGTCCAGGACGAGGTCTTCGGGCCGCTGGTGGTGTTCGGACTCGGCGGTACGGCGACCGAACTGCTCGCCGACCACGCGGCCCGGCTCGCCCCGCTCACCGACCTCGACGTGCACGACCTTCTGACGTCGCCCCACTGCTCCCCGCTGCTGTTCGGCTACGCCGGCAGCCCCACCGCCGACCTCGGCGGACTGGAGCAACTGCTGCACCGCCTGTCCCGGATGGCCTCCGACCTGCCCGAACTGGCGGAGGCCGACCTCAACCCGGTCCTGGCCGGGCCTCACGGCGTCACCACGCTCGACGCCCGCGTCCGGCTCGTGCCACGCCACCCTCACGATCCCTACCTGCGCAGGCTGCGCTGACGGGCGCCACCGCGGAAGGAGGCCAGCCATGAACCCCACCAAGGTCGGTGCAGTCATGACCGACGACGTCGTCACGGCCCGCTACGGCACCCCGTTCAAGGAGGTCGTACGCCTCCTCCGCCAGCACCGCATCAGCGGGCTGCCGGTGATCGACGAGGACGACAAGATCATCGGGGTGATCTCCGAGACCGACCTGATGCGGCGCCAGGCACGCCCACCGGAGCCCGGCGGTCACCTCGCCGCCTGGGTACGTGGCCTGAGCCGCGATGCCCGCCAGAGCGCCGCCCGCAGCCGGGCGCGTACAGCGGGCGGGCTGATGTCGGCGCCCGCTGTGACGGTCCCCGCGGAGGCGGCCCTGTCCGAGGCAGCCCGGCTGATGACGCGGCACGGCATCGAACGGCTGCCAGTGGTCGACGAGGAGGACCGCCTCGTCGGCATCGTCACGCGTCGCGACCTGCTGCAGGTCTTCCTGCGCTCCGACGACGAGATCCGGCGGGCCGTGCAACGTGAGGTGTTCACCAATGCCCTGCGGCTCAGCCCGGATGTCGTCGACGTCGCCGTGTACGACGGAGTGGTCACGCTCACCGGACAGCTGGAGCACCGCGACGACGTCACCGCAGCGGTCGGTCTGACGCACCGCATGGACGGTGTCGTCGACGTCGTGGACCACCTCACCTACGGCTTCGACGACAGGCACGCACAGACGACACGACCGACCGTGCACGGCGCGGCCGAAGGCCGACCGCGACGAACGTGAGGGTCTCGATGCCACCGGGCGTCACAAGGGCAGGCCCGCCGGTTGCGGCGCCACAGGTCGGCAAGGCCCTGGAAGAGACCGCCGCCGAGGACCCGGGCGTGGTCGCTCTCGACCAGGATCGTACTGCCGGTGACCGTGCCCACCCCGCCGAGAAAGGTGAGCAGGGCGGGCCGGGGCCGTGCGGGCGGCCGGGGCGAGTGCATCGAGCGGTGGGTCATGACGGCGGACTCCTCACGTCGCTCTCCAGCTGCCGGGGTACCGAGTTCGAACCGGTGGATACGGTGGATACGGTCGGGGTGGCCGGTCCAAGTGTGGGCGAGTGCAGGACGACGGTCAGGTCGGTGTGGTCCCACAGCTGGAGAAGCCGACCCCGGATCGAGGTCGCGCTCCGCCAGGAGTGTGCCAGGCGGAAAGGGCCGGTCCAGCGCCCGCTCGCGCAGCCGGTCCAGCACCGCCCGGCCGACGCCCTCTTTGCGTCGGGAGGCCTGCGCGGCTTCTTGCGAGCGGTGCGGACCCGGCGGCGCAGCCGCCCGTCGGGCTCGGGGCCGAAGGGCTCCCGGCCGGGCCCGAGTGACCTGTGGTGCCTGGCGCCGACGACGCCCACGCTGGGAGTAGAAGCCACGAAGGGAGCCGGTGCGATGACTTCCACCACCATGAGCGCGGCTCTTGAGCGCGTGCACCGCGAACGGCTGATGCGTCTCGCCCGTGAGGTCCCCTTCGATGCCGGGGTCCGCCTGTTCGAGGAGGGCGGGGCGCGCCGACCGGTTCTGGATCGTGCGCACTGGCACCGTCGCCCTCAACCTGCACGTACCGGGCCGTCGGCCCGCCGTCATCGAGACCCTCGGGCATGGCGAACTGATTGGCTGGTCCTGGCACTTTCCGCCGTACCTCTGGCACCTGGGCGCCGTGGCGACGAGGCCGGTACGGGCGTGGGTGTTCGACGCCGAGACCGTGCGGGTGATATGCGCCGAGGACCCCGAGTTCGGCCGGGCGATCGCGGTCTGGGTCGGGAGCGTGGTGGCTCAGCGGCTGCACGCCACCCGAATCCGGCTGCTCGACCTCTACGCCCCCTACGGCAGCGGCGGTCTGATCTGACCGCCCGAACTTGAGAGGAGGAGGACATGGACAGCAGTCCGCACCGGGTGAGTGACGTGATGACGCGCGCCGTCGTCGCCGTGGGCCGCGAGGCCCTGTTCAAGGACATCGTGGAGCGGATGGAGCAGTGGCAGGTCAGTGCCCTGCCCGTGCTGGAGGGCGACGGCCGGGTGGTGGGTGTGGTGTCCGAGGCCGACCTGCTGCCCAAGGAGGAATTCCGGGGGAGCGATCCGGACCGGTTCACCCAGCGGCGGAGGCTGTCCGATGTCGCCAAGGCGGGAGGCGTGTGCGCCAAGGAACTGATGAGCACCCCGGCCGTCACCGTCCATGCCGACGCCACCCTCGCCGAGGCGGCGCGCATCATGGCGCTGCGGCACGTCAAGCGACTGCCTGTCGTGAACAGCGAGGGTGTGCTCGACGGCGTGGTCAGCCGGGGGGACCTCCTGAAGGTGTTCCTGCGCCCGGACAACGACCTCGCCGACGAGATCCGGCGCGATGTCGTCGACCCGCTCTTCCCAGCCCCGGTCGAGCCCATCCACATCATGGTCACCGACGGCATCGCGACGCTGACCGGACAAGTACGGGACGCCGCCCGGATTCCTCTCGCCGCGCGCCTGGTCCGCGGAGTCGAGGGGGTGGTGGATGTGGACTGCCGACTCATCGCGGCCGGCGCGGAGTGAAACTCCAAGGGACATGCACCAGCCATGGAGGTAGTCTCGGCCTCCGCCCAGGTCTCCCCACCGTGGCCCGATCCGCCTCCACTCCTCGTCCCATCCGGCCATGCGCCGCTGGATGAGTCCGAAGCGGACCACCCACCGTCGGCTCACCTGCTCCGGGGCCAATCGGCCCGGTCAGCGGGGCCGAGAGCACCTCCCCGGCGGCCCTCTCCCGTCCGACGCTGGAACCGTACGCAGACCGCCGTACAGCCCGAGATGTGCCGCCATGGTCCGTTATGTGTACGACTTCCAGGACGGCGACCGGAACATGGCCGACCTGCTCGGCGGCAAGGGCGCCAACCTGGCCGAGATGACCCGGCTCGGCCTGCCAGTGCCGCCCGGGTTCACCGTCACCACCGAGGCCTGCCGGGCCTTCCTCGCCACCGGTGAGGAGCCGGAGGGCCTGTCGGCGGAGATCTCCCGGCACCTGACGGCGCTGGAGACGACCACCGGGAGGCGGCTGGGGCAGCCAGACGATCCGCTGCTGGTCTCCGTTCGCTCCGGGGCGCGGTTCTCCATGCCCGGCATGATGGAGACCGTCCTCGGCATCGGCCTGAACGACGCCTCCGTGCTCGGCCTGGCCAGGGTGTCCGGTGCGGAGCGTTTCGCCTGGGATTCCTACCGCCGGCTTCTCCAGATGTTCGGCAGCACGGTGATGGGTGTCGACCCGGCCCTGTTCGACGAGGCTCTGACGCTGTTCAAGGAGGCCCGCGAGGCTCCTGACGACGTCCACCTCGACGCCTCCGACCTCACCTGGCTGGTGGAGACGTACAAGCAGCTGATCCGCGACGAGACCGGCCGCGCCTTCCCGCAGTCCCCCGCACAGCAGCTTCAGGAGGCGGTCCTCGCCGTGTTCCGGTCCTGGAACGCCGGGCGGGCCCGCGTGTACCGGCGGCGCGAGCACATCCCCGACGATCTCGGTACCGCGGTCACCGTGCAGCGCATGGTGTTCGGCAACCTCGGCCCCGACTCCGGCAGCGGCGTCGCCTTCACCCGCGACCCGGCCACCGGACAGCCCGGCCTGTACGGCGACTACCTGCCGAACGCCCAGGGCGAGGACGTCGTCGCCGGCATCCGTGACACCGTGCCCCTCTCCGCGCTGGAGCGGCTGGACCCGCGCTCCTACCGGCAGCTGCGGGACCACGCGCAGACGCTGGAGCGGCACTACCGCGACCTGTGCGACATCGAGTTCACCATCGAGCGCGGCACGCTGTGGATGCTGCAGACCCGGATCGGCAAACGCACCGCCGAAGCCGCCTTCGCCATCGCCGCGGAACTGGCCAGCGAGGGGCTCGTCACGGCCGACGAGGGCCTGAACCGGGTGCACGGTGAACAATTCGGCCGACTGATGTTCCCCCGCTTCGACACCGACAAGGCCGGCGCGGCGCTCGCCCACGGCGTACCCGCCTCCCCTGGCGCCGCAGCCGGTGCGGCCGTCTTCGACTCCGCGGAGGCGGTACGGCGAGCCGCGGCCGGTGACCAGGTGGTGCTCGTACGCGAGGAGAGCACACCCGACGATCTGCCCGGCATGGTCGTCGCCCAGGCGGTGCTGACCAGCAGGGGCGGCAAGACGAGCCACGCGGCCGTCGTAGCGCGTGGGATGGGCCGCGTCTGCGTGTGCGGCGCTCAGGACGTCGCCGTCAACACCGAGGCCCGGCGACTGACCACCCTCGACGGCACGGTCGTCGAGGAGGGCACCGTCCTCTCGGTGGACGGCTCCACCGGTGCCGTGTACGCGGGCGCGGTTCCGCTCGTCGCCTCCGCCACGATGCGGTATCTGGAGTCCGGTGAGCAGGCGGACAGTGTGGTTGCGGCGGTCGCCCGTGCCCTGGAACACGCCGATGCGGTAAGGAGGTTGGAGGTGCGGGCCAATGCCGACACGCCGGAGGACGCGGCGCGGGCCCGGCGGTTCGGGGCGCAGGGCATCGGGCTGTGCCGCACCGAGCACATGTTCCTCGGCGAGCGGCGCAAGCTGGTCGAGGAGATGATCCTGACCCGAACCGCCACCGGACGAGAGCAGGCGCTGGCGGCTCTTCTGCCGCTCCAGCGACGGGACTTCGCTGCCATCCTGGAGGCGATGGACGGCCTGCCGGTCACCATCAGGCTGCTCGACCCACCGCTGCACGAGTTCCTGCCCGACCGCACCGAACTCGCCGTCCGCGTCGCCTCCGACAGGGCCGCGGGTGGTCAACCGGACACTCACGACGTGGAGTTGCTGGAGGCTGTGAACCGGATGCACGAGGCGAACCCGATGCTGGGGCTGCGGGGCGTGCGGCTCGGGCTGGTGGTGCCGGGCCTCATCGCCATGCAGGTCCGGGCCGTCGCCGAAGCCGTGGTCGAGCGCACGCGGGCCGGGGGCTCCCCGCGGGCGGAGATCATGGCGCCGCTCGTCGGAGCCGTCGAGGAACTGCGGCTCACCCGTGAGCAGGTGGAGCAGGTGCTGGCCGAGGTCGGGGCGGAGACCGGTATGCCGTCCACTGTCCCGCCGGCACGATGATCGAGCTGCCACGGGCCGCGCTCACGGCCGGCCGGATCGCCGAGGAGGCGGAGTTCTTCTCCTTCGGCACCAACGACCTCACCCAGACCACCTGGGGCTTCTCACGCGACGACGTGGAGGCCGCGTTCTTCTCGGCGTACCTCGACAAGGGCGTCTTCGCCGCCTCACCGTTCGAGACACTCGACCGCGAGGGTGTGGGCCGACTCGTCCGGATCGCCGTCGAGGAGGGCCGCGCCGTCCGGCCCGGCCTGGAGACCGGCGTCTACGGCGAGCACGGCGGCGACCCGGAGTCGATCCACTTCTTCCACACCGCCGGACTGGACTACGTCTCCTGCTCCCCGTTCCGGATCCCGGTAGCCCGACTGGAGGCAGGCAGGGCCGCACTGGGCGGGATCGACACGGGCGACAGCAGGTGAGCGCGCCCAGGGACGACTGGCTTGTTCCCGAGGACCGAACGGCACTGGTGAGGGGTGGGGCCATGGAAAACAGTGGAGTCAGAAAGCCGCGCAGGCACAGAGAAGCCAGCCATGATCTGTCCCCCCGATCCACCGCACCACCGCGTCGACCTCGACCGGACCGAGGCACTGCGCCTACTCGGCAGCGTGCCCCTGGGCCGGATCGTCTTCACCCGGCAGGCGCTGCCCGCCGTCCGCCCGGTCAACCACGTCCTGGACGACGGTGACATCGTGATCCGTACACACGAGGGCGCGGCTCTGACCTCACAGGCCTGTGAGGCCGACAGCACCGGTGTGGTCGTCGCCTACGCGGCCGACGCCATCGACCCGGACACGCGTCTCGGCTGGACCGTGGTGGTCACCGGTTACGCCTGCCTGGTCACCGACCCCGCCGAACTGGCGCGCATACGCAGCATGGTGAATCCCTGGGTGCCACAGCAAGGCATGGACCACGCGGTCCGCATCCGTCCCGAACTGGTCATGGGCGTACTGCTCACGGAGACTGCTTGAGCGGCATACGAGAAATGGCCGGGGCGGTGCGAGTACCACGACACTCGCCCCGCCCCGGCCGCCGTCAGACCGTGATCCGGCGTCCGTCACCGTGCAAGGTTCGACGCGCACCCGCACATCAATGTGCCGCGTGCGCAACCGGACGCTGGCCCCCGCCCCCAGCGGGGCCACCTGCGACTGGTCACCGGGAGTGGGGGCTTCCGCCGCTGCAGGCCGCGGGGCTGAGGAAGGTCTTCGGCATGCACACACGACTTCACACACCATCTGCTGGGCCCCATGGCTCTTCCCGGGCGGGACGTCGGGCCGTACGGCCCTCCGTCGAGGTCCCGTCGGCCCCTGTGGCAGTGAGGCCGCAAAGGGCAGCGTCAGAGGCGTCGCCGCATACGAGGAGGTGCCGCCCGATGGACGCGAAGAAGCGGCTGTGGCGTTGGCGGAGCAATCCGCTGCGGCGCCGCGAGGACCTCGTGGAGGCCTGGATCATCCTGGCGATCTGGGTCATGGCCGTGGTCGGCGGGGCCGTCACCGGAGTGCTGACGGCGCGTGCCGCCGGGGAGGTGTTCGCGCAGCAGCGCGCACACCAGCATGCTGTCCGTGCGGTGCTGCTCGCCGACGCGCCGCATGGTGCGTCGGCGGCCTGGACGACGGACGGCCTGGTCCCGGCGCAGGTGCGCTGGACCGCACCGGACGGCACCTCCCGCACCGGCAGCACCCTGGTCGACAGCGGACTGCGAGTCGGCTCCCGTGTGGCGGCCTGGCAGGACGACCACGGCAGGCTCGCCCTTTCGAAGCCCACGGACCCCGCCGAGGGCGCGGTGGAGGCCGCTCTCTTCGGCGCCGCGGCCGGCTTGGCCGTCGCCGCCCCGGTGTACGGGGCGGGAGCACTCGGGCGGGTCTGGCTCGACCGGCGGCGCCTGGCCCGCTGGGACCGGGAGTGGGACCTGGTCGAGCCCCGCTGGGGCCACCGGACCGGCTGATGCGGGCCGAGGCCGATCCGCCCGTCCGCGTGGCTCGGCCGCCGGGCGGCTCCCCGCCCGGCCGAGCTCCGCGGGTTCAATCCCGAAGGCGGCTCCGAGAGACGCCAGGCCAGATAGCCGCCGACCTGGGATCTTCTGTTGCTCGGAGCATGGCGCGTCACACCGTCGGGTTCACTGCCGACAACTGCCGTGCGTTCATCGTCACCCGGGGAGCCGAGATGTGTCTGCCCGTCGGCGGACGTCGTGGAACGTCAGCCGTCCGGCGGGCAGAAGGGACGGACGGCAGTCATGCGGCCAACGCCTCGTCGGCCCTCAATCCCGTTGTCACGGCGTCTGGTCGGCGGGCGGGCGCGAGGGCCGGACGGCCGGATCTCCGATTGTCAGTGCTGAGGGTGAGGGTGCATGTGGAACAGGGACCGCCGTGGCCTCGTGGGTTTGCCCTCGGCAAGGTGGCCGGTTTCGACCCGGAGTTGGATGGCGTGGAACACCTCGACGACACCCACGACGATGGCCATGATGCCGGCCACCAGGGTGAGCGCGCCGATCGAGCCGAACGGCATGACAATCACCACGACGCCCGCGAGCAGAGTGATGATCCCCAGGGTCAGCATCCGGCCGCGGCCCGGCATGTCGCGGGACGATGCCGCGGCCGTCGTCATCATGACGCCGCGCAGCAGCCAGCCGAAGCCGATCCAGAGGGCGAGCAGCAGGATCGATTCCAGGGTGCCCCGGAAGCAGACGAGCCCGAGCAGCACACACAGCGCGCCGGTGATGAAGTGCAGTGCCCGCAGATGCGCGGGCACGTGCGCGCCGAAGGTCGCGGCCAGTTGGAAGACGCCGATGACCAGCAGGTAGACGCCGAAGGCAATGCCGACGACGCGCAGTGTCTCACCCGGCCATGCCAGGACGACCACGCCCAGGGCTATCGATGCCAGGCCGATGGTGAACAGGGCCTGCCAGCCGAGGTTCGCCACGGCTGTCAGGTTTTCGTCGCCCAGAGGCGTGCCCTGGCGCGGAGTCTCGCTCGGCGGACGGTTGCCCGCCGCATCGGACGGGAATGTCATGTCATCCACCTCATTCTCGTGGGGTTGAACGGTCAGATGAGGACCAGGACGGAGATCAGGGCGAGCAGGGTGACGACAGTGGCCGTGAGAATGGCGCCGGAACCCGCAGGGGCGAAGAATCCGGCGTCCAACTGCCGTTCGACGGCCCGGTAACGCCACGTTCCGTAGGCCGAGACCAGCAGTCCGGCGAAGAGCAGGATCAGCCCCGCGGCGACGGCGTGAGCGCCTCGGTGCGGAGCGAACTTCGCCACCGCGACGCCGAGGGCGGCCACGCTGATCCCGGTGCGCAGCCAGGCCAAGTATGTGCGCTCGTTGGCCAGTTGGTCCCGGGCGGCGCTTCCCGTGTTGGGCCGGGGCGCTTCCTGCCCCTTGAGGTGCATGCGTCCTCCCAGACCTCTCACCCGAGGGCGTCCTCAGGGACGGGAGATGCGCGGAGGCACGAGCGTCCACTCTGGTGGCAAGGCCTCTTTCCCAAGTCTAGTGTGGGTTCTGTGCCGTCGCAGCGTCCCGAGAGACGCCAGGGCAGCGAACGCGCCCCGTGGCACCGTTCTTAGCGTCAAACGGCGTGTTGTTCTCCGGGGCATCGCGATGCCCGCATGCGAGGAATCCCGACCTGGGCATGATCGAGGACGGAGGCCGTGCGAGATGTCGCAACCCCAATGGACCGAGTACAAGCCGGGCACCGCCTTCCCCGGGACGATCGGGCGGACCGCAGAGGAGTCGACCCCGGCCTGGCCCCAGCCGCGGCGAGCCGTACCCGGGGAGCCGAACGTGCTGTTCATCGTGCTGGACAACACAGGGTTCGGTCAGTTCGGCTGTTACGGCAGTCCGATCGAGACGCCGCATCTGGACGCGTTGGCGGCGAACGGGTTGCTGTACAACAACATGCACACGACGGCGCTCTGTTCACCGTCACGCTCCTGCATCGTCACGGGCCGCAACCATCACGCGAACGCGATGGCGGCGGTCACCGAGCTGTCCACCGGCTATCCGGGGTACAACGGGCAGATACCTTTCGAGAACGGCATGCTCTCCGAGATGGTGCAGCAGCACGGCTACAACACCTACATGGTCGGCAAGTGGCACCTCGTACCCTCCGAGTACGAGTCCGCGGCCGGGCCGTACGACCGCTGGCCGCTGGGACGAGGGTTCGAGCGGTTCTAAGGCTTCCTGGGCGGGGACACCAGCCAGTGGTATCCGGACCTGGTGTACGACAACCACCAGGTGGATCCGCCCGCCACGCCCGAGCAGGGCTACCACCTGACCGCCGACCTTGCCGACAAGGCGACGACGTTCATCGCCGACGCCAAGCAGGTCGCCCCGGACAAGCCCTTCCATCTGTACTTCTGCACCGGTGCCACGCACGCTCCGCACCACGTGCCGAAGGAGTGGGCGGACAACTATCAGGGTCGTCTCGACGACGGCTGGGACGCCTACCGCGAGTACACCTTCGACCGGCAGAAGCAACTCGGCGTCGTACCGGCCGACGCCCGGCTCTCCCGCATGACCCCGACGTACCGGAGTGGGATTCCCTCAGTCCGGACGCGCGGCGCCTGGCCGCGCGCATGATGGAGGTCTACGCCGGATTCCTCACCCACACCGACCACCACATCGGCCGCCTCATCGCCTTCCTCAAAGAGATCGGCGAGTACGACAACACACTGATCATGGTGGTCTCCGACAACGGGGCCAGCGCGGAGGGCGGCGTGACCGGGACCACCAACGAGCTTCAGTTCTTCAACAACGCCCCCGAGCCGCTGGAGGAGAGCCTCCGGTACATCGACGACCTCGGCGGCACCAGCACCTTCAACCACTACCCGTGGGGCTGGACCTGGGCGGGCAACACCCCCTTCCGCCGGTGGAAGCGCGAAACCTACCGAGGTGGCGTGAGCGACCCCTTCCTGGTCCACTGGCCGAAGGGCTTCAAGTCCCGCGGCGAGATCCGCAGCCAGTACGCGCACATCATCGACATGGTCCCCACCGTCCTGGACGTGCTCGGCATCGAGCCGCTGGCCACCATCAGGGGCATCCCCCAGTCCCCGCTGCACGGCGTCAGCCTGGCCTACACCTTCGACGACGCCTCGGCGCCCACCCGCCATCGCACCCAGTACTTCGAGATGCTCGGCCACCGGGCCATCGACCACGACGGCTGGCGTGCCGTCTGCCCCTGGCCGGGCCCCTCGTTCGCCGAGGCCGGCAAGCCGTTCGGGACCCCGATCAGCGCGGAGCAGCTGAGCGACCTGGACGCCCACCACTGGGAGCTGTACCACATCGACGAGGACATCGCCGAGACCCGCGACCTGGCCGCCGACCACCGCGACAAGCTCATCGAGCTGATCTCCCTGTGGTACGCGGAGGCCGGCACGTACGGCGTGCTCCCCATCGACGGCAGTGGGGTGCAGCGGATGATGCTGGTGCGCCCGCAGATCACGAAGGACCGGACCAGCTACACCTTCCGGCCCGGCACCGAGACGCTCCCCGCGGCGGTCGCCCCGCGCGTGCTCAACCGCCCGTACAGCATCACGGCCGACGTGGAGATCCCCGCCGGCGGCGCCGAGGGCGTCCTGCTCTCCCAGGGCACCAGCGCCGGCGGCTGGGCGCTCTACATGAAGGACCAGCGACTGCACTATGCACACAACTACGTGCGCCGGGAGACGCATGGCGTCTCCTCCAGGGAGCCCGTCCCCGAGGGCCGCCATCAGCTACGCTTCGAGTTCGAACCGACCGGAGAAGCGGACATCGCCCACGGCAAGGGCACACCGGGCAAGGCACAGCTCTACGTCGACCAGACCCTGGTCGGCGAGGCGGGCATCCCGATCACCACGCCCGTCGCCTTCAACCCCGGCGGCATGACGTGCGGCGCCAATCCGGGCTCCCCGGTGACACCCGACTACGCGTCCCCCTTCCGGTTCACCGGCACCCTCCACACCGTCACCGTGAACCTGTCCGGCGAACTCCTCACCGACATCCACAGCGAGGTGCACATGCACATGGCCCGGCAGTAGGGCGGAGGCGGCGGTGGCTCAGTCGGCGTCGTCCAGGAGCAGGCCGAGCTGGATGTCGAGCCATGCCTGCTCCTGGCGCCACGCATCCGCCGCGCTGACGAGCCGGCGGCTCAGGGCCTCGACCGTGTGCGACCGCCACCTGCTGCCGGCCAGACCGGCGATCAGCGCGGCCGTCCGCTCCTCGGCGTCGGGAAAGCGGGTGCGGTTCACGTCGACGCCGTCCATCGCCGCCACCGCGCGGCGGCACAGCGCATCGAGGCGGAGCGATCGCCACGCATAGGGCGCCAGCGTCTGACGCACCGCTGCCACGCGGACGTCGTCGGCGGCTACCGACCACACCATCCGACCCATCCCCTCGCCGATCGAAATAGGCTAAAAGGCTCACCAATCGCCTCATGCTAGGTGTGCGACCTGCCGAATTCACCGGGCGGTGACCCACCTCACGTGGGACGAGTGGGCAGGGCGGGCAATGCGGAGCCAGCCCACTCAGCACGTCTCCGGAGGAGGCATGAACCACCCCACCTCCCTGTCGATGATGCGTCTGGCCCAGTCCTGGGCCGCGGCAGAAGCCGCCTACCAGCGCGTGACCGCCACAGCCGAGCCGGCGCCGAGTCTGCTGGAAGAACTGCACCTCCGCGCGCAGGACCTCGTCCGTGCCACCGAGTGCCCCTGCCCCCCATGCGTCATCCGCCTTGACACGCCCTCGACACTGTCGGCGCGCCTGCGTCGTCGCTGGTACGCGGCCAACCGCGGCGCCAGGTGGATCACCCGGCATTGTCACTGACCCTGACAACGGCATACCGAGCCCTGCGACGCACGATGGACCACTTCCGTACCGCTGCGGCTACTGGACGCTGACCTCGCGCAAGCTCGTGCTGCGCCAAGCCCGGTTCCGCGGGGTGGTGACTCTTCGTAGCACCACGGGAACGAGTCGCCTACTCGAATTCATCGCCCGATCGGTGAAAGCGGCCGATAGGTACGGGAATTCGTCGCCTCCGAGGTCTCTTTGCCTGGGCTGTCAGGAGGGTTCGGGTACGACGGCCACCGGGCAGGCCGCGTGGTGCAGCACCCCGTGGGCAGCGCAGCCGAGTTGGAAGCCGAAGTGGCCGTGGCGGCGCCGGGTGCCGACGACGAGGAGATCGGCCTCGTAGGACGCGGCGAGCAGAGCGTCGCGGGCGTGGCCCTCGACGGCGCGGTGGTCCGTCTTCAGGTCGGCCGGCACGTCGCGCAGGGCTTCCTCCAGCAGTTCGGCCGCCTGCCGCTGTTCCAGATGCGCCGGCTGCCCGGCGATCAAGGGGTGTCCGGTGGTCGCGTGCCCGGGGTGCCGCCAGGCACGTACGGCTTCCAAGGGCACGCCGCGCAGGGTTGCTTCCTCGACGGCGAACCGCAGGGCGGCCGAGGCCCTCGGCTTGTCGCCTACCCCGAGGACAATCCGGCCCCGGGCCCCGGGGAGGGCCCGGTTGTCGTGGCTGCCGCGCAGCACGATCACCGGGCAGTGCGCACGCCCGGCGACCGCCAGGCTGACCGAACCGAGGAGCGTCTCGGCCGCCCCGCTACGGCCCCGACAGCCCAGAACGACGGCAAGGGCGGTGCAGCTCTCGCGGACGAGCCCGACCACCGCCTCCTCGGGCAGCACGCTGCTGGTGACCTTCAGGCCCGGTCGGCGCCGCTCGGCGCGCAGTTCGGCGGTGCCGAGCACGTCCCGGGCCATCACCTTCTCCAGCGGCTTGCCGAGTTCCTGCGCGAGCAGCCCGCCTTCGTACCGCTCCCAGAGAGAGGCGTACACGAGGCGGAGCGGTGCCCCGCGTAGGGAGGCCTCGTCAGCCGCCCAGTCAACGGCGCGCAGACTGGGCTCGGAGCCGTCGACACCGACGACGATCGGACGGTCCATCGCGCTCACCGCTCTTTCGAAGGATCAGTCGTGCGGAACCACGGCGACCGGGGCCACGACGTGGTGCAGGACGGCGTGTGCGACGTGTCCGATGTGGGCGCCGAGGGGGCTGGTGCGCATGCGCCGGCCGACGACGACCAGGGAGGACTCCCGGGCGGCGTCGACGAGGACCTGCGCGGCGCTGCCGCACCGGCTCGACTCGATCACCTCCACCCCCGGGAACTTCTGCCGCCAGGAGCGCAGCACCTCGGTAAGGACCTTGGCCTGCTCGTGAACGAGCGTGCCGTACAGCTCGGCGTCGCCGTAGAAGCGGTAGAAGGCGGTGGGCGGCTCGGGCCAGGCGTGCACGACCCGCAGGGACGCGTTCCGACGTACGGCGGAGTCGAAGGCGAACTCCAGCAGTGTCTCGTCCGGGGAGGCGGTGTCGAGACCAAGGACGACGGGCCGGAAGGGCGTCGCGGCGGACGGTATGCCCACCGGGTCCGTCTTGTGCTCGTCAGCGGCCTGCTCTCCGGCCCTGACCAGCACCACGGGACGTTCGGCATGCGCGAGGACGGCCAGGCTGACCGACCCGACCGCGAACCCGCCGACCGCCCCGAAGCCACGTGAACCCAACACCATCAGCTCGGCGACGTCCGCCGCCTCGGTCAGGGCCTGCGCAGGGTTCCCGCTGAGCCGATCGGTGAGCACCTCCACCCCGGGATGGCGCAGCCGCAGCCCCGCGGCGGCCTCACGGGGAACCTCCTCGCTCCACTGCTGCACCGTCTCGGCCCCCAGCAGCGGGGCCTGGGCCACATGAGCGGGCAACGGCTCGAAGACGTGGACGATCTTCAGCGGCAGACCACGCAGCTGCGCTTCACGCGCCGCCCACTCAGCGGCGGCCCGGCTCTCCGGCGAGCCGTCGAGGCCTACCGTGACGGTTCGGGTCATGGTCTCCACCTCCCGGGACAAGGAATCCGCTTCCAGCATGCTGACGCCGCACTCACGGGGTCAGGGGCCGCACGTCCCCTGTGTGAGACCGACCGGCCCGGTACAGGGACTGGTGGCCCCTGGCCCGTTCCGAAGGCAACAGACATGCTGAAATCGGACTGGCAGTCGCAGATCTCACGGAGTTCACCATGTACGGCACCTCGCGCATCGTCAGCGATGTCATGACCCACACGGTCGCCGCCGTCGGACGGCGAGCCCCCTTCAAGGAGATCGTGGACCTGATGCAGGACTGGCGGGTCAGCGCCCTTCCCGTGATCGAGGGCGAGGGCCAGGTGGTTGGCGTGGTCTCCGAGGCCGACCTGCTGCCCACGGAGGAACTCCGCGACGCCCCCGACGCGGGTTACCTCCAGCTGCGTCAGCCGGTCGACGTGGCGAAGGCTGGCGCCCTCACCGCGGGGGAACTCATGTCGTCGCCCGCCGTCACGGTGCGGGCGAACGCCACCCTCGCCGAGGCCGCACGGATCATGGCGCGCGAGGGAGTCAAGAGGCTGCCCGTTGTCAACGAGACCGGTCTGTTGGAGGGCATCGTCAGCCGCGCCGACCTGCTGAGGGTCTTCCTGCGTGACGACGAGGACATTGCCGAGGAGGTGCGCCGCGAGATCGTGTCGTACCTCTTCCCGCTGTCGTCCTCGGCCGTCCAGGTCGAGGTCGAGGACGGAGTCGCCACGCTGACGGGCCGGATCCGCGACACCGCCCTGGTACCGGTGGCCGCGCGGCTGGTGCGGGCCGTGGAAGGTGTGGTGGACGTGCGGTTCGACCTCGTGCGCGACGACCATGGAGTGAGCGGGACGGGTCAGTCCTAGTCCCTACGGCCCCCGCGGAGGAATGATCGGCGTCGTGGACAGCCTGTCCGTTACCCAGGGAACGAGAGGAGGCTGTCATGACCGAGTCACGCACCTTCACGGCACAGGATCCGATCTGGGTGTTCCTGCTCGACGACCACGAGATCGTACGACGCGGCCTGGCCGACCCGCTGAACGCCGAACCGGACATCTGCGTGGTCGGTGACGCGGACACCGCCGAGCACGCGCTCACCCGCGCCCCCGCCCTGCGCCCGCACGTCGCCGTGCTCGACGTGCGACTGCCGGAGCGGGACGGCATCTCGGTCTGCCGGGAGCTGCGCAGCCGGATGCCGGAGCTAGTGCTCTGACCGGGAACGTTCGCCGGGGTCAGCTCGATCAGTCGGGTCGTGCTGCTTCCCACCTCCATGAGGTTTGGCGAGGGAGACCGTCGAGTTCTCCGCGGCCGGTGCACCAGAGGAGTACCGGGGTGGGGTCTCCGGGAGGGGCGGTGGGGAAGAGCCGGTTGAGTACTGCTGCGCTCAGCGGTGCTGGTGGCAGCCAGTCCACGGACAGTCCCTGCGTGATGTCGTAGGTGTGCAGCAGGGTTTCGGCGACGCCCATCGCGGCGAACCCTTCGGGGTCGCACGGGCCCCAGTGCCAGGCCCTCAGGGTCGGGTTGGCTGTGGCCAGGGCGCTGCTGAGCAGTCCGCCGCAGGCGGTGACGGCCTGGAGCACTTCGGCCGGAGAGGCAGTGGGGCGAACGTTCAGGTCGATGGGAAGGTAGGTGTCGGTGGGCTGTGCTGCCAGCTGCGCTGCGTAGGCCAGCAGGTCGTGGCCGATGTGGGCTGCTGTTTGCCAGCAGGTCCATTCGAGCGGCCCAGCCGGTACTGTCCAGTCCTCGGCGGTATGGGGGCCGAGCACCTGCAGCATCTCTGCTAGGGCGGCGTCGACGTCCTTATGGTCCATGCAGAGCTCCTGGCGGTCCGTGTGGTGGGAGTGGGCTGGGCTGGTTGTCGATCCTTCACGCCGCCGGGCATCTGGCACGTCCGCCCCAGCGGATGCCCTTCTCGCTGCGGATGCGGGCGCCCAGACAGGCCAGGCCGATCTCGTTGAACCGGTAGATCACATTCCGGACGGTGTCCTCGTCGGCCTGCACCAGCTGCGCGATCACCAGCACCCGGTTCCCGCCCGCCGACGCCAGCAACATCATTGCTCGCCGGTAGCGCACCGAGTTGGTACTTCCCCGGCGCACGATCTGTTGCAGCTTCTGCCCTTCCTGATCGGTCAGTCTGCGCACCCGCACAGGCTCGGCCACCACACCTCCAGCGATCGGAACCGACGTCACCGCCCATCCAACCGCCCTAATCACCAACCCGGTGAACCTTCCCGGTCACAGCACCAGCGTGTCCGATGCTGACCTCGTTCGACGACGGACGCCCTGCTGGACGCCATCATGGCCGGCGCTTCCGGTTACGTGCTGAAGCAGATCAAGGGTTCCGACCTTGTCTCCGCAGTCCGCACCGTCGCCTCCGGGCAGTCGATGCTCGACCCCGCGACCACGGCCCGTCTCATGCACTCCCTGCGGGCCGACCCGGCCGAGACACCGTCGCTGCCGCCCGAGCTGGCCGGTCTGACACCACGCGAGAGGGATGTCCTCGCCTTGATCGGCGACGGTCTCACCAACCGCGAGATCGGCAAGAAGCTGTACCTGTCGGAGAAGACTGTGAAGAACCACATCTCGCGGATGCTGGCCAAGCTGGGCGTACAGCGCCAGGTCCAGGCGGCCGTCCTCGCGACCCACCTGGACCAGCACGACTCCGTGGCGGCACGCCTGAGGGCGCCCGAGGTCAGCCTGTCGTGAGGAGGTTCTTCACCTCGACGACGTCGGCGATCCCCTCGACCTCGGCCACCAGCCTGTCCATGGTCGCGGCCGGCACCCGTCCGGTCAGCTCCACGATGCCGTCGTGGACGGCCACCTCTACGATGCCCCGCCCGCCCGGCGGGCAGAGAGCCTCGATCCTGGTCTCGACCTCCGCACGGATTCCGGCATCGTCCCTGATGAGGGCCTGCAACAGCGCATTGCGGCGCACGACGCCGACCAGACGGCCGTCGTGGTCGGTGACAGGCATCCGCTTGAGCCGGGACAGCGCGGCGAGCCAGGCGGCCTCGGCGACCGTCGCACCCGGTAGCACGGTGATCGCGGGGCTCGTCATGAGGTCGGCGGCGGTCTCGCCGCGGGCCTTGCCGTGCAGCCGGCGTTCGCGTAGCCAGCCGATGTGTCCGGGCCGGTGGCCGGACGCCTCGAAGGCGACCTTCGCCAGCAGGTCGGACTCCGAGACGACGCCGAGCACGTGGTCCTCGGTGTCCACGACGGGGACGGCACCCACGTGTTCGCGTGCCAGCAGGCGGGCGATGTCGCGGTACGGCAGGTCTTCGCGGAGGGAAGCGGCAGGCACGTCCATCACGTCCCGCACCAGCGGGAGCCCGGTCTCGGGCGGTGAAGCCTCTTGTGTGGGGGAGACGGTTGAAGGTGCCGGGCGGGCAGGGCCCTGGGCGGCGGCCGGCGCGGCCTGGGTGCCGGAGTGTGTTGCGGCAGCCGCGGCGACGGCGCCCAGGTAGCGGACCAGCATCTCCTGCCGCTTCTCCTCGCCGGGGCTCCAGCGGCGGGAGGGCTGGGACCGTCGGGCGTCGGCCTGTGTGGAGAAGTTCTCGTGCGTGTTCACGATGGCCTCCGGACTCCGTCGAGTCGTCTGCTGTCCCAGTCTCCCGCTCCCCTCACCGACGCCAAGAGCCGAACGGCCCTGGTGCGACGGTATGACGGCCTATCCGGTGCGGGGCGGAACGGGAACGGTGAAACTAAAGGGAGCGCCGACTGGCAGGAGGCCGGCCGATGAGCCTGCGGGACTTTCTGGAGCGGTTCCGCCCGGCGGGCACGCCGGGAGCGTCCGCCACCGGCGTGCCCCCCGACCGTACAGTCGAGCGCGCCGCCGAACTGGAACCCACCCTCGCGCGGTTGGCAGACGTACAGAGGGACGCAACCCGCATCCGGGCCGCTGCGGACGAGGCGGCACAGGCCCTCCGGCAGAACGCCGAGCGCGAGGCGGCACGTCTCGTGCTGGCCGCCCGTGAGCAGGCCCCGGAGGTGAGGCGACAGACCGCCGAACCCCTCCTCCGCGCTGCACGGCGCGAGGCGGACGCCCTGCGAGCCGCCGGAGACCGCAGGGCCTCGGAGGTCCGGGTACAAGCCGGGGAGCGTATGCCTGATCTGGTGGAGCGCGCGGTGGCCGAGGCCCTGCGCCTGGCACGCGGGAGGGGCGAGGCGCCATGAGCGCGGGCTGGGTGGCCGGTGCGGTGCGGGCGAAGGCGCTCGTCGCCCGGTACCCGGGGGCCGACGGGGCACGGGAGATCGCCGCGAGCCCGACGCTCGACGACGGCCTACGGCGCCTCACCGCGACCCCGTACGCGCGGTATGCGCGGACCTCGACCGACCTGCCGGGGGCGCAGATGGCGGTATCCGCCACCCTGCTGTGGCACCTGCGGGTGCTGGCCGGCTGGCTGCCGCCCGGTGGCGCCCGGCTGCTCGTGCCGCTCGCCGCAGGCTTCGAGATCGCCAACGTCGTCACCCGGCTGCCAGCGCCGGACGGCCGCCGCACGGACGTACCCGAGCCGTACCGGCTCGGGGCACTCGAGACCGCCTGGCGGAGCCTGGAGCGCGCCGACACGCCCCCGCAAGTGCGGGCGGCCCTCGCCGCCTCACCCTGGGGCGACCCTGGTGACGACACACCGTGGGCCCTGGTCACCGGCATGCGCATGGCCGCCGCGCGGCGCACCGCAGTCGCCGTACCGGCCGCGCGCCGCTGGGCCCAGGGATGTGCCGTGCTGCTGACGGCCCGCGAACGGTTCGTCCACCGGCGCTCGCTGCCGGAGCCCGTACGGCGCGACGCGGCACGACTGCTCGGGGAACGGGCAGCGGCCGCCGCCACATATGACGAGTTCCGCGCCGCACTGCCCACGGCGGCTCGGTGGGCCTTGGTGGACGTCGAAGAGCCGGACGGGCTATGGCGGGCCGAGGCCCGCTGGTGGCGGACGGTGCAGGTGGACGGCATGGCGCTGCTGCGCGAGGGCCGGTACGGGCCCGGCGTGGTCGTGGGCGCGGTCGCGGTGCTGTCGGTGGACGCCTGGCGGGTGCGGGCGGCACTGGAGTCCGCGGCGCGCGGCGGACGGCCCCGGGAGGTGTTCGATGCCTTGGCCTGAGGCGATGACACCGGTCCGGATGCACCGCGTGGCGGTGGTCGTGCCCCAGGCGGCCCTGCGGGACGCGCTCGTGCGGCTCGCCGAGGAGGGCTGTGTGGAGCTGGACCGTGCCGAGGAGGCCGCTCCGGGCCCGGCGGCCCTGCGACTGCAACGGCTGCGGGGACGAGGCACCGAGCCCGAGAGCACCGCTTCAGCTGTCCTGGCCGCCACCGTGCCCAACCTCGACCTCCTCGAACAGCGACGCAGCATGGCATTGCTGGCGGGCGAGGCCCAGCTGGAGGAGCGTGCGGAAGGCGCCGTACGGCATGGTGAGGTCGCTGCGCTGGCCGGGTGGTGCCCGGCGGGTGAGGTGGCGCGCGTCGGGGCCCGTCTTGCCGCTGCAGGGGGCGCGCTGGTGCCCCTGCCGTCTCCTCCCGGTACGGATCCGCCGACGCTGCTGCGGCCGGGCGGGCCCGTCTCCTTCACTCCGCTGGTGACGACGTACGGCACACCGGCCTACGCCGACCTCGACCCCTCCTGGCCGGCCGGTCTCGCCTACGTCGCCATGTTCGGGATCATGTTCGGCGACGTGGGACACGGTGCGCTGCTTCTGCTCGGCGCGCTCGCGCTGCGTCTCAGGTGGCCCCGCCGGTTCGCCCGACTGAGGCGGCTGTGGCCGTTCCTGGCGGGCGCCGGAGCCGCCGCCGTGCTCGCGGGCGCCGCCTACGGCGAGTTCTTCGGACCCACCGGACTGCTGCCGGTGCTGTGGCTGAGCCCGCTCGACAGCCCCGCGCGCCTCCTGGGTGCCGCCGTGCTCTTCGGGGCCGGACTGCTGGCCCTCGCGCATGCCGCCGGTGCGGTCAACCGGGTACGTGAGGGCGGTTGGGGCACGGGGGTGTACGCGGCGTCCGGTTGTGCCGGGCTGCTGTTCTACCTGGGGCTCGCGCTGGCCGGGGCGGGACTGCTCCTGCACCGGCCGCCCGCAGCAGTTGCCGGGGCCGCACTTGCCGGGGCGGGGCTGGCGCTGGTGGCGTACGGCCTGTTCCGGGCCACGGCGGGCGGGGGCGCGGGGCTCGCAGAGACGGTGGTGCGGCTGTTCGACGTCATCGTGCGCACGGGCACCAACACCTTGTCCTTCGCCCGGCTCGCGGCTTTCGGCCTCACCCACGCGGCGCTCGCCGACCTGGTGTGGCGCGGTACCACGGGCCTGGCCGCGCGCGGTGCTGCCGGAGTCATGGGTGCCGTGCTGCTGTTCGTCGTGGGTACGGCCGTCTCGTTCGGTCTGGAGGCATTGGTGGCTGGTGTGCAGGCTCTGCGGCTGGAGTTCTACGAGCTGTTCTCCCGGCTCTTCGAGACGGAGGGCCGCCCGTTTCGTCCCTGGCACGTTCCTCCGGCGGAACCTGCCGATCGCGCTGGGAAGGTGGTCCCATGCTCACCTGGCTGATCGTCCTGCCGGTCCTCGCCGCGGTGCTCGGTGCCTTCCGGCTGCTGCGTCGGCGCCGGACCAGGCACGCCTTCCGCTGGCTCCTGGCCACGAACCTCGCCCTTCTGGGCGGGGCCTGTGCCGTCCTGGCCACGGCACTCACAGGTCCCGCGCAGGCCTCTGCCCAGGCTGCTACCTCCGGCGGGGCGGGTGGGTCCGCCCTGATCGGGGCGGCTATCGCGGTGGCCGGGGCCTCGATCGGGGCCGCGATCGCGGTCGCCTACACGGGTGCCGCGGCGCTGGCCGCGCTGAGCGAACGACCGGAGATGTTCGGCCGGGCGATGGTGATCGTCGGCCTGGCGGAGGGCATCGCCGTGTACGGGCTGGTGGTCGCCATCCTGCTGATCGGGAAAGCCTGATCATGGGCACGGTGGCCGCCATCGGCGCACGGACCGGCGTGTGCGGCCTGGCGCTGGCCGGGGTCGACGTCCTCGTGGCAGAGGATCCGGACGCCGTCCGCCTAGCCTGGCGAACACTCCCGGGCACCGTCCGCCTGGTGATCCTCACTGCCGAGGCCTCGGAAGCCCTCGGAAGCGCGGCGACGGCGCTGCCGGACCCGTTCCGGCCTCTGACGGTGGTGATGCCCCGATGACGGTGCCCGTGGACGCCCTGGATCCCGTGCGCGCCGAGTTGCTGCGTGCGGCACGGGCCTCGGCCGATGCCGAGCTGGACCGCGCACGGGCCGACGCGGAGGAGACCCTGCGCGAAGCGCGGAGTACGGCCGAAGCGGTGCTCGCGCGAGCCCGGGACCTCGGCGCGGCCGACGGTGCAGCCGCGGCGGGCCGGGAGCGGGTCCGGGCGGCACAGGAAGCCTGGGCGGCGGAACTCGCGGCCCGCGCCGACGTGTACGCCGAACTCCGCGCCAGGATCCGCGCGGGCGTGCGCCGGGCGCTGGCGGAGGGCACCGTCCCGCAGCTCCGGCTTGTGGAGGCCGCGACGGCCCTGTTGGGACCGCAGGCACGGGTCACGGCCGCCGAAGGCGGCGGAGTGACAGCCGAGGTGCCCGGCCGCCGGGTCGACCTGTCGGCGGATGCCCTCGCCGACCGCGCCCTGGACCGGCTGGGAGTGCAGGCCGAGACGCTGTGGGGGCCGCCGTGAGCGGCCCCGGAGGCTCGGCGCCGGCTCGGTCCGGCAGCGACGGGCACGCGCGGGGCACGGCGCGTGTCCTCCGGGTCGCCGGTCCCCTCGTGGAGATCGTCTGCCCCGCCTCGGTCGCCATGCACGACCTGGTCGTGCTGGGCCCCGACCGGTTGCCGGGCGAGGTGGTCGCCATCGGCGGCGACACGGCCACCGTCCAGGCGTACGAGTACACCGGCGGGCTGGCCCCCGGGCACCCCGCGGAGCCACAGGGTCGGCCCTTGTCGGTGTGCCTTGCTCCGGATCTGCTCGGCGGTGTGTTCGACGGACTGCTGCGCCCGCTGGACGGCGTCGGCGACCTCCTGCTGACCACCGGCCCGGACTCCGCCCCCCAACGCCACACCTGGCCGTTCGCACCAGGGGTGTTCGAGGGCGGGCAGGTCGCGGCCGGGGACGTGCTCGGCGAGATCGGGGCGAGCGTGTCCCTGCGGCTCCTGGTGCCTGCGGACCTCACGGGCGAGGTGAGCCGGATCGCGGCGGCGGGCGAGTACTCTTCGGACGCCGTGCTCGCCGTGGTGGGCGGGCACGAGGTGCGGATGGCGCAGTCCTGGCCGGTGCGCAAGCCGCGGCCGGTGTCCCGGCGGCTGCCGGCCGACGTGCCGCTGAACACCGGGCAGCGGGCCGTCGACCTGCTCTTCCCGGTGGCGCGCGGCAGCACGGTCGCCGTGCCGGGCGGCTTCGGCACCGGCAAGACCATGCTGCTCCAGCAGATCGCCAAGTGGTGCGATGCCGACGTGATCGTCTACGTCGGCTGTGGCGAGCGCGGCAACGAGATGGCGGACGTCATCGAGGAACTGGCCGAGCTGACCGACCCGCGCACCGGGGGCCGGCTGGCGGACCGTACCGTGACGATCGCGAACACCTCCAACATGCCGATGATGGCCCGCGAGGCGAGCGTGCACACCGGCGCGACCGTCGCCGAGTACTTCCGTGACATGGGCCTCGACGTCGTCCTGATCGCCGACTCGACGTCCCGATGGGCGGAGGCGCTGCGCGAGTTCGCCTCCCGCATGGGCGAACTCCCCGCCGAGGAAGGCTATCCGGCGGGACTCGCCTCGCAACTGGCCGCGTTCTACGAGCGAGCCGCCGCCGTGCGCACCCTCGCCGGCGCGACCGGCTCCGTCACCGTGATCGGCGCCGTGTCCCCACCGGGCGGCGACCGCACCGAGCCGGTCACCGCACACACCGAACGCTTCGTACGGTGCCTGTGGAACCTGGACCGCGACCTCGCCTACGCACGGCACTACCCGGCCGTGTCCTGGACGGACTCCTTCTCCCGCGACGCCGCCACACTGGCCGCCGCGCACACGCGGGCCGGCGCCCCCGAATGGACCGAGCGGCGCGGAAGGGTGGCGCGGCTGCTGGCCGAGGCCGACCGGCTGGCCGACCTGGTCGAACTGGTCGGTATCACGGCCCTGCCGCCCCGGGAGCGGATGAGCGTGCTCGCGGGACGGCTGCTGCGCGAGGCCCTGATCCAGCAGAGCGCGCTGTCCCCGGCGGACGCCTACAGCGCCCCCGAGAAGACCGCGGCGCTGGTGGAGGCGGTGCTGACGGTGGTCGACCGCTGCCTGGAGCTGGCGGACTCCGGCGCCCGGCCCGAGGACGTCGAAGCTGTCGACTTCACGCCGTTGTTGAGGGCACGTGAGACGGCGGGTCCGACGGAGACCGCTCCGGTGGCGGCGGGCCGAGACTCCGTGCTGGCCCGGCTGAAGGAGGCAGCGGCGTGAGCGGCCGCGCGGAATTCGAGTACACGGGTGTGCGGGAACTCCGCGGCCCCCTCGTGGTCGTCGAGGGGGTGAGCGGGGTCGGCTGGGACGAGTTCGCCACGATCGTCCTCGGCTCCGGTGAACGGCGGCACGGGCTGGTCCTGGAGGTGGACCGGGATGTCGCGGTGGTGCAGGTCCTTGAAGATACGGCCGGCATGGACCGGGGCGGCACCCGCGTCGCGTTCTCGGGCACACCGCTGCGGATCCCGGTCGGCGCCGGATGGCTGGGGCGGGTGTGCAACGGGCGGGGCGAACCGGCCGACGGCGGACCGCCGGTGCTCGGCGGCACCTACGCGGCGGTCGGCGGCGCACCGATCAACCCTGTGCGCCGGGAACCGCCGAACGAACCGGTTCTCACCGGCGTGAGCGCCGTGGACGTACTCACCACGCTGGTACGGGGCCAGAAGCTGCCGGTGTTCTCGGCGGCCGGGCTGCCACACCTGGAACTGGCCGTACAGATCGCGGCCCAGGCGACGTGTGGCGGCGAGCCGTTCGCCGTCGTGTTCGCCGGTATGGGGCTCACACACGCCGACGCCGCGTTCGTCCGCGACGGGCTCGCGGAACGCTCCGCCGCACGGGAACTGGTTCTCTTCCTCAACACCGCCGATGATCCGGTGATCGAACGGCTGCTCACCCCCCGCCTCGCCCTCACCGTGGCTGAACACATGGCATTCACTGAAGGCCATCATGTCCTGGTGGTGATGACCGACATGACGGCTTACGCCGAGGCGCTGCGCGAGGTGTCCGCAGCGCGCGGCGAGATCCCGGCCCGCCGCGCCTACCCCGGCTACCTCTACAGCGACCTCGCCTCCCTCTACGAACGCTGCGGCCGGATCAGGGGTCGGCCCGGGTCGGTGACCGTGCTGCCGGTGCTGACGATGCCGGCGGGGGACATCACCCACCCCGTCCCGGATCTCACCGGCTACATCACGGAGGGACAGGTCGTCCTGTCTGCCGAGGCGTACGCCACCGGCACGTACCCGCCCGTCGATCCGCTGGCCTCGCTGTCGCGTCTGATGCGCAAGGGAACCGGAGCCGGACGCACGCGCGCCGACCACCCGGCCGTCGCCGCGCAGCTGATCGCCGCGCTGGCCAGGTCCCGGCAGGTACGGGAACTGGCCGACCTGATCGGGCGGCAGGCCCTCAGCCCGACCGACCTGCGCCACCTCGACCTGGAGGACGCGTTCCGCACCCGCCTCCTCGCCCAGGGCACACAGGAGAACCGGCCGCT
The DNA here is from genome assembly GCF_020181035.1 of Streptomyces sp. CoH27. Taxonomy (GTDB): domain Bacteria; phylum Actinomycetota; class Actinomycetes; order Streptomycetales; family Streptomycetaceae; genus Streptomyces; species Streptomyces camelliae. Next base: position 10,642 of record NZ_JAIQYY010000034.1, on the reverse strand, counting down.
GGACGCCTCACTGGACCGAGCCTGGGAGGTGCTGCTGACCCTGCCGCACAGCCAACTCGGAATGATCCCGACGGAGCTCCTCGACGCCCACCATCCGTCGCGGGAGGAGGCGCCATCGTGACCGTGCACGGGCGGCGGGTGCCGCCGGGCCGGGCCGGGCGGCTGCGGCTCCGCCGCAGTCTCGCCACCGCCCTGCGCGGAGCGGACCTGCTGGAACGCAAACTCCGCCTCCTGCTGGACCGGGAGCAGGCGGAACGCCGGGCGGCGGAGGAAGCGGGCCGGGTCTGGCGGGAACGGCTCGCCGAGGCGGACAGCTGGCTGGTGCGCGGGGTGCTGCTCGGCGGCGAACGGGCGCTGGCCGAGGCGGTGCCCGCGGACCGGTCGCGCATCGATGTCCAGTGGGCCGCGCTGATGGGTGTACGCCATCCCGCGGCAGTGGACTGGGCCGACCCGGTCCGCTCCCCGGCCGAACCGACACCGCCCAACACCGCCCTCACGCACGCCGAGACCGCCTACCGCGCTGCGGTCCGCGCCGCCGCGGAGCACGCCGCCCACCGGGCCGCCGCCGACCTGCTCGCCGCCGAGGCCGAGCGCACCCGGCAGCGGGTCCGTGCCCTGCGCCGGCACTGGATCCCCCGGCTGCAGCGCGAACTCGCTTCCGTGGAGCTGGGGTTGGAGGAGGCCGAACACGAGGAAGCGGTACGGCGCCGCTGGGCTGCCTCCCACGGCCCCCGGTGACGGCACGGCAAGGAGCGCACGACGAGGGCGGGCCCATGCAGGGGCCCGCCCGATGCCGCCGACCGCTGTCAGCTGGCGTACCGTGCTGACCCTCAATAGCGTCAGTCGGCCGAAAAACACCCCCGGGTTCGTCGTCCTGCCCCGACTTCCGGGTAGTTGAGAGGTCGCTGGCCTGGATCATGCACGTCCGTCGGAATGCCCGGGACTACGAACGGCTCATCCAGCACTCCGAGTCGCTGATCACCTGGGCCGCGATCACCCTCATGACCAGGCGCATCACTCGCCGAAGCTCCCGCAGGAACGGACAGCCAGCGTCCCGAGAAGCCGAACGGGACTGATCGCCTTCAAGGACAGCGTCGCTTCCTCGGCCCACGCGGCCCGAAACGCGCCCCGGGCCCCACTCTCCCACTGCCGCTGCAAGCCCGTCGTCCAACCTGAGCTTTACGTCGGCCACTGACCGGCGCCGGGCTCGATGCAACACCTCGTCCAGCACTCGGTCCCGGAGCTGGTTGGTGATGAGCCCACATTGGCACGGATCGCTGAGGCCCTGGCTGACATAGCAATCGATGGAGAGGCAAGTCGCCCCACCGACCGCTATGTCAGCCAGAGCAGCGACACTGCCCAGGGCTGGTTGCCGGCGGGTGATCCGGCCTTCGTCGTGCTGAGATGCATCGATACCGACACACCCGCGTGATCGGACGGCCACAGTCCGTTGGGTGTCCGTTCGTTCGCGCGGTCTCCGATCACTTTGGCGACGACCGCCGACAGCCGCGGGGGCTGGTAGAAGACGTAATCGATGCGGTGGTCCAGCTTGGACGGCAGGTTGCGCAGATTGGGGTCCTGCAAGGCGGTGAATCCGTCCCCCGGACCGTGCACAACCTTCCAGGCGTCGTCGTAGCCGCCGGAGGTGAACGTGAGGTACGGGCTCTCGGTGGGCAGGGAGTTGAAGTCCCCGACAGCGGCAACCGGGTACGGCGACTGGGCCAGTGCGGCGTGCAGCTCGTTCGCCTGGGCGTTTCGGATGGTTGGCACCGATGCGTTCAGATGTGTGTTGGCCACCCGTACCGTCTCCGACCGGTCGTTGGCATTGCCCTTGGCGAGGCTGACGTCCACCGTCGACCAGCCGTTCCGGAGGGTGAAGGGAACGCCGCACGCGGTGGGGACGACAAGCTTCGCCGCGTAGAGGTGGGACTGCGGATTCGTTACCGGGAGCCCGTCCTCTACCAGGATCACGTTACGGTCCGTGTAGCTCGCCTTTTCGGTGGCGCTGATCGGCACGGTGGCGGTGCCGATCGTGTTGATCACGGCAGCGTGATAGTGGAGACCATGCTCGCGCAGCGCGCGGAGAAGGATGGTGAGAAAGTCATAGGTGGTGTGGAGGGAGCCGTTCAGCGGCCCCTTCTGCCACAGGGCGACCTCCTGCAGACCGGCGACCTCGGGGTGTTCCCGCCGGAACAGCCGGGAGATCGCCTGGGCACGGGACGGGAAGTCGGTGGCGACCATCTGGTCATAGTCGAGGCCGGCTCGCCTGGTAAATTCCGCACAGGTGGGGGCGGTAAGCAGCCCCGGGAAGTCGGTGCCCTCATCGATGTTGTAGGTGGCGACCTTCAGCTGCCGTGTGGGAGCGGCCTGAGCGGGGGCGGCCAGACCCAAGCAGCGTAGCCACCAGTCCCGCGACGGCGAAGAGTGCCGTCATCCTGCGTGCCAATGCGCTCTCCTTCTCGTACTGACGCAAAACCACTGAAACAGTGGATACCAGCACGAGCTTCCGAGGACGTGACGACCGCAACTCGTGATCACCCGTTTCCGCAGTAGATCACCCGTTCACGCAGCTGCGAGGACCCCCGAACCCGACACCGCATGGCACCTGCATTCGGAGCCGACTTGGCTCCGATACCGAAGACCGCATGGCTAACCTCGATCTTTCGTGACGGTCCGTCAGGCGTTCGCCCGCCGCATCCCAGCCCGGTCACCTTCCTGGTCGACACCTACGACACGGTGGCGGGCGTTCGGACGGCGGCCAGGGTGCTGACGGACCTGCGGCGCGGACCGGGCTGTGCCATCCGCCTGGACAGCGGGGATCTCGACGCGCTCGCGCGGCAGGCGCGCGCCGTGCTGGACGCCGCCGGGCTGAGGGACGTACGGATCGTGGCGAGGGGCGGACTCGACGAGTACGGCGTGGACCAGCTGGTGCGCGCCGGCGCACCGATCGACGTGTACGCCGTCGGAACACGGGTCGGGGTCGCCGTGGACGCGCCCTACCTGGATGCCGCCTACAAGCTCGTCGAATACGACGGCCGCCCGGTGATGAAGCTGTCCTCGGCCAAGGTCACCGCCCCGGGCCGCAAGCAGGTCTTCCGCCGTACCGGGCGGCCCGACGTCATCGCCCTGCGGCACGAGGAACCGCCGAACTCCGCGCGGCCGCTGCTGCGCACGGCGATGCGCGACGGACTCCGCACGGGACCGTCGGACCGCTGGGAGGACGCCCGCGAGCGCCTGCGCGCGGACCTCAACGCCCTCCCCGGCCCGGCACTCCGGATCCACGATCCCGAACCGGTCCGGCCGGTCACGTCCCCGGCTCTTCAGGAGCTGACCGCCACGGTGCGCAAGGACCTCGAAGCCCGCCTCCGTCCGGAACCTGTCGACATCGCGGTCGTACGTTCCGCGCCACCAGTGGGCCGGAGATCACGGATCCGGTGGGCCGACGGGGCCCGACGCGGGGACCAATGGCCCCTGGAGCCCCGACGCACCAGGGGCTTCGATGGGATCGGCGGCGGCACCCGTCCGTGCCGCCGCCCGGAGGAGGCGAGAACGATGACCGCTCCCGCACCGGCCAAGAAGGCACACCCCGGTACACGTCCTGAGATGACCGGCGCGCGCATGCGAGCCCGCATCGGCGACGAGATCGTCGTACGCGGTATCACCACTGGTGTCGTGGCCCGCGACGGGGAGGTCGTCGGGCACCACCACCCCGACGGCGGCCCGCCCTACGACGTGCGCTGGGCCGACAACGGGCGCGTGACCCTGTACTTCCCCGGACCTGACGCCTACGTCAGGCACCTGGCCGGAGGCGGCCATGTCCAGGCCCAGTGACCGCGCTCTGATCGTCGTCGGCGTCGACCCGGACCGCTCCCTGCGCATGGCGCTCGGCTGGGCGGCCGACGAGGCGGCCCGCCGACGGCTGCCGCTGCGCGCGGTCCACGCCGAGGGCGTGCCCACCGGCGGCTACAGGAGGCGGGAGGTCCCGCCGTCCTGGGAGGAATGGAACGACGCGCTGCACAAGGTCGGGAAGCAGGTGCTCGAAGAGGCCGCGGACTTCGTCGCGGCGCGGCACCCGCAGGTCGAGGTGGACACTCTGCTCGCCGAGGGCGACCCGGTGTGGGTGCTGCGTGAGCAGAGCCGCGACGCCACTGCCCTCGTCCTGGGCTCCCGGCACCTGAGCCGGACCCAGGAGGTGTTCGGCTCCGCCTCGGTCGCCCTGCCGGTCATGGCCCGCGCGCACTGCCCTGTCGTCATCGTGCCGGAGCCGGAGCACATCACTCAGGACCCGCCGTACTTCGTCGTCGGCGTCGACGGCAGCGAGCACTCGGCCGCCGCCGTCGACCTGGCCTTCGAGGAGGCGGCCCTGCACGGCGGCGCCGAGCTGCGGGCCCTGTACGTCTGGCAGCCGGGGCACCTGCGGATCTTCGACGAACACCAGTCGCAGCAGGAGTGCCGCCGGCTGCTGTCCGAGGCCGTGGCCGGCCGCCACGCCCGCTACCCGGAAGTGGACCTGCGCCACGAACTGGTCGTAGGGCATCCCGTGCAGGTGCTCACCGACGCCTCTGCCCACGCGCTGGGCCTGGTGGTGGGCACCCGGGGACGCGGAGGCTTCGCCGGCATGCTGCTGGGCTCGGTCAGCCAGGGAGTGCTCCAGCACGCCCGCTGTCCCGTCATCGCCGTGCCGTCGACGCCCGCGTGAACCGCGGGTCATCACCCCGGTCGCGGCCATGGCCCACGTTCACCCGAGTCCCCGACCGCCGGTGACCGAACTGCTCGGCATCGTCTGAGGGAGGAGTGGTCCCGTGAAGGTCTCCCAGGTGATGACCGCTCCGGCCGTCAGCGTCGGTCCGCAGGTCTCCCTCGCGGAGGTGATCCGGGAGATGGCCGTGTCCGCCGTCGGGTCGGTTCTCGTCGTCGAGGACGGGCTGCTGCGCGGCATCGTCACCGACCGCGACCTCGCCGTACGCGGCCTGGGCGGCGGCCTGGACCGGGAGGCACGAGTGGACGAGGTCATGTCGGAGCGTGTCGTCACGGTCGACGCCGACGCCGACCTCCAGGTGGCATACCGGACGTTCAGCCGCACCGGGGTGCGCCGGCTTCCGGTCCTGGACGGCGGGTGCGTGGTCGGCGTGCTGACGGTCGACGACCTGTTCCTCGACGTCTTCCAACGGCTGGGCGACCTGCTGGGCCCGGTGGCCTGGAGCGTGCTCCACGAGCCGCCCGGGCCTCCTTCGACGGTCGGAGCCCCGCATGAGCTTTGAGCCGGCCTGGCGGGGAGCGGGTCCACGCGGCGGCGTGTCCGGGACGGCCGCGCCGCCCGAGAGCGGCCCGCCTGCGGACCTCCCGCCTCCGTCCGACGGACCGCCGGGCGACCGGCCGGCCGTCCCCTCCTTGTCGGCGAGCGAGGTCTACGCCGCCCTCGGGACGTGCCCGCGTGGTCTCACCCCGGCTGAGGCCGACGCCCGGCTGGCCCGCCACGGACCCAACGAACTGCCCGGCGTGGGCCACAGGCACGTGTGGCGCCGTCTGCTCGCGCAGTTCACCGACCTCTTCGCCGTCGTCCTGCTGGTCTCCTCGGCGATCACGTTCCTTGCCTACCTGCTGGGGCAGCCGCGGGATCCGGCCATTCTCCAGCTGGCCCTGGCGATCCTGGGCGTGGTGCTGCTGAATGCCGGTATCGGCTTCGCCCAGGAGTACTCCGCCGAACGCACGGCGGAGTCGTTGCAGGCGATGGTGCCGCACACCTGCCGGGTGCTGCGGGACGGGGAGCCGCGGGAGCTGTCCGCGCGGGAGCTGGTGCCGGGTGATGTGGTGGTCCTGGAGGCCGGGGACGCGGTGCCGGCCGACTGTCGGCTGGTCGAGGCGCAGGACGCCGCCGTCAACAACGCCGCGCTCACCGGCGAGAGCGAGGCCGTCACCAGGGTCGCCGGCGCCGTTCCGGCCGGACCGCCGCTAGAGGCGCGCAACTGCGCGTTCATGGGTACCGACCTGGTCGCCGGCACGGGCAAGGCCGTCGTGTTCGCCACGGGTACGGCCACCGAGTTCGGGCGGATCTTCCGGCTCACCGCGGCGGCACCCCGGCAGCAGACGCCGTTGCAGCGCCAGGTCGCCGCCATGGCCCGCCGGGTCGCGGGCGTCGCCTTGGCGACCGGGGCCGTGCTGTTCGCGGTGCGCGTGCCCAGCGGTCAGCCGTTCGTCGACACGTTCGTCTTCTCGCTCGGCGTGATGGTCGCCCTCGTACCGGAGGGCCTGCCGGCGACACTCTCCGTCTCGCTGGCGATCGGTGTGCGCCGCATGGCCCGCCGGCACGCACTCGTCAAGCAACTGCTGGCGGTGGAGGCCCTGGGGTCGACCAGCGTGGTGTGCACCGACAAGACGGGCACGCTCACGCAGGCCGAGATGACCGTCGTCCAGCTGTGGGCGGACGGCGTGTCGCACGCCGTGACAGGTGTGGGGTACGCGCCGGCCGGAGAGGTCGCGGACGCTGGGCCGGTGCGGGAGTTGCTGCGGGCGGCGGCCTTGTGCAGCAACGCCCGGTTGGTGCCGCCGAAGGGGCGGGACGGGTGGCGGGTGCTCGGTGACACCACCGAGGGGGCCCTGCTGGTGGTCGCCTTGAAGGCCGGTGTCGATCCGGCGGTGGAGGAAGCCCGTACGCCACGGACAGCGGAGCATCCGTTCGATTCCGTGCGCAAGCTGATGAGCACCGTGCACCGCGCCGAGGACGGCACCTACCTGGCGTACGTCAAAGGCGCACCGCTGGAATTGCTCGCCCGCTGTGACTCCGTCGACCGGGACGGCCGGCAGGAGCCGCTGACGGATGCCTCCCGCGCCGAGGTGGCCGCGGCCGCCGACGGTATGGCCGGGCAGGGCCTGCGGGTGCTGGCGGTCGCCCGGCGGCGAGTCGATGGTCCCCGGCCGCCGATCGGGGACGTCGAGTCCGGGCTGACCCTGCTGGGACTCGCGGGGATGTACGATCCGCCGCGCCCGGAGGTGCGGGACGCGGTGGACGCGTGCCGGCGGGCCGGGATCCGCATCGTCATGGTCACCGGTGACCACCCGCTGACCGCGGAGGCCGTCGCCCGCCGTGTCGGCATCGTGCGAGGGCCGCGCCCAACGGTGGTGACCGGCGTGCAGCTGGACGCGCTGGACGACAGAAGCTTGAACGCCCTGCTGGCCGAGTCCGCCGAACTGCTGCTGTGCCGGGTCGCTCCCGAGCACAAGATGCGCGTGGTCACGGGGTTCCAGCAGCGGGGCGAGGTCGTCGCCGTCACCGGAGACGGCGCCAACGACGCGCCCGCTCTCAAGCACGCGGACATCGGCGTCGCCATGGGCGCCTCCGGTACCGACGTCGCCCGCGAGGCCGCCGTGATGGTCCTGCTCGACGACTCCTTCGCCTCCATCACCACGGCGGTGGGTCTGGGCCGCTCCGTCTACCAGAACATCCGCAAGTTCCTGATCTATCTCTTCAGCCACAACATCGGCGAACTCGCGCCGATCCTTGCCGCCACGTTCGTAGGGTTCCCGCTGGTGCCGATCAGCGCCGTACAAATTCTCGCCATCGACCTCGGCTCGGACGTACTCCCCGCTCTCGCGCTCGGCGCCGAGCCGATGGAGGCCGACGTCATGGACAGCCCGCCGCGGCCGCGCCGGGAACGGCTGTTCTCGGCCGCCGTCATGGGCCGCATCCTGTTCCTGGGCGGCATCCAGGCCCTCGGCGTGTGTGCCGTCTTCTTCTGGCACATCCACGCCTCCGGCATTCCCTACGCGGACTTCACCAAAGACCTTCCGGTCTACCGGGAGGCGATCACCATGGTCCAGGCCGGCATCGTCGTCAGCCAGTTCTTCAACGCCCTCGCGGTGCGCACCGACCGGCAGAGCGTCTTCCGTGCCGGCCTGCTGTCCAACCCCTGGCTGCTGGCGGCGGGCTGCGTCGGTATCGCGTTGATGGCCGCCATCAGTTACGCGCCGCCGCTCCAGGCGGTCTTCCACACCGCACCGCTGGCCGCCTCCGACTGGGCGGTCCTGGCCGCGTTCGGAGTTCTGCTGCTGGCCGCCGAGGAAACCCGCAAGTGGGTGCTGCGTCACCGCAGGACGGCGCCGAAGGAGGGAACGCGATGAGAGTGATCATCGTGGGCTGCGGCAGGGTCGGGGCCACCCTCGCCGCACAGCTCGTCACCGAGGGCCACGACGTACGACTCGTCGACCGGCAGCCAAAGGCGCGCGCACTGCTGCCGCTGGGCTTCCCGGGCGACTTCCTCGTGGGCAACGGCTTCAGCCGCTCCGTACTGGAGGCGGCCGGCATCGCCCACGCGGACGCGTTCGTCGCGGTCACCTCCCGGGACACCAGCAACATCGTCAGCGCGCGGACCGCGAAGGAGACGTACCGGGTCCCGGTCGTCCTCGCCCGCGTCTACGATCCGCGCCGCGCCGACATCTACCAGGAGTTGGGCATCCCGGCCGTCTCCAGTGTTCGCTGGGCCGTCAGCCGCATCCACCAGATGCTGCTGCACCGTCATCTCACCCCGGAACTCGCATTCGGCAACGGCGAGACCCTCCTGGTCCGCTCCGAGCTGCCGGCCTACCTGACCGGACGGCAGCTGACCGAGTTCGACGTCGACGGCGAGATCCGCGTCGTGGAGATCACCCGCGCCGGCCGCTCGCTGCTGCCCGCCCACGGTGTCCCGGCCGAGCCCGGGGACCTGGTCACCTTCGCCGTCGCCGCGACCGCACTGGGCCGGCTGCGCGGCTTCCTCGACAAGGAGCTGGGAACGTGAAGGTCCTGATCGCCGGCGCGGGCCGCCTCGGCACCCAGATCGCCCAGGTACTCTCCGCCGCACGCAACGACGTCACCCTCGTCGAGTACGACGACAACCGCGTGGCCGAACTCGAAGGCCTGCCCCACGTGCGCCTGCTGGCCGGGGACGCCTGCGATGCCGGGCTGCTGGAGCGCGCGGGGGCCCTCACATGCGACCTCGTCATCGCCACCACCGGCCGGGACGAGGACAACCTCGTCATCAGTCTGCTCGCCAAGCGCCGGTTCGGCGTGGGACGCGTGGCCGCACGCGTCAACAACGCGGAGAACGCCTGGCTCTTCGACCAGCGGTGGGGCGTGGACGTGGACGTGCCCGCCGCCACCCCGCTGATCTCCCTCATCGAGGAAGCAACCGGCGCCACCGATACTGTGGCACTGCTGCGGCTGAGCAAGGCCGGCGTCGAGGTCATCGAGACCGCGATCACCGAACAGTCCCGCGCGGCAGGGCACACCCTGGGCGAGATCACCCTGCCCGCCGGTACCGTCGTCGCCACCGTCGTACGCGACGGACGGCCCACCGTCCCCGGCCCCGAGGTACGACTGCTGCCCGGCGACGAACTCCTGATCGTGTCCCATGAGGCCACCGAGCAAGAGATCCACGCGGCCTTCCAGTAACGACCCCACCCGCGATTGATCGCGGATGCTGTGCCTTGAGGGGCGAGGGCTAGGCTCGTGGCTGATCATGGTTACTGACGAGGGGGTTCCGAGGTATGAGCGGGAGAGTGACGGCGGTCAGCAGCAACGGGGAGTACTCGTTCACCAAGCCGAACCGAGACAGCGTCAGACTGCTCGCTGGGCTTGGTGTGGAGGGGGACGTGCACGCCGGTGTGACGGTCAAGCATCGCTCGCGCGTCGCGCAGGATCCCACTCAGCCGAATCTGCGCCAGGTCCACCTCATTCATGAAGAGCTCTTCGCCGAGGTCGGCGAAGGAGGGTTCAAGGTGGCGCCCGGCGAACTCGGCGAGAACATCACCACGCGCGGCATCGATCTGCTCGGTCTGCCGGTCGGCACATTGCTGCGCGTCGGCGACTCCGCGGTCTTGGAAGTCACCGGCCTCCGCAATCCCTGCCTGCAGATCGACAACTTCCAGGACGGGCTGCTGAAGCAGGTCGTCGGCCGCGACGAGGCGGGGAACATCGTGCGCAAAGCCGGAATCATGAGCATCGTGAGGGAAGGGGGCGTGGTGCGCCCTGGCGACACGATCGAAATGGAACTTCCCAGCGGTCCGCACCGACCCCTGGACCGGGTCTGACCAGCCTCCCGGGCAGGCCGTGACATGACGATGGCCGCGCGGGTTCTTGAGGTGTGAAGATCAAGCAGGCCCGCGCAGCCATGGCCCATCCTGCCTTCTGTGGCGTCGCGCGCCAACATCTCGGCGAGTTGATCGAAGAACTCGCGCCGCGTTGGGAAGCGCGCTGCGAGTCCGCGCGGCACGAGCGGCGCCGGGGCGCCCGCCGACGGCAGGCCGGAGCCGGGCCGAAGTACGAACTGGTCTTCACCGACCGGCTGCTGGCCACCCTGGTTCACCTGCGCACCGGCCTCACCCACGAGGCCCTCGGCGTGATCTACGAGGTGGGCTCCTCCACCATCGGCCGCGCCATCAGTGAGATCCGCCCGCTCCTGGCGGAGCGCGGATTCGCCATCCCCAACCGGCTCGGCCTGCGACTGCACACCCTGGAGGACGTGTTCGCCTACGCCGCCGCCGAGAACATCACCCTGCGCATCGACGGCACCGAGACCCAGGTCCGGCGCCCTAATACTGCAACCGCATCTGGGGTGACGATCAACGTCGCCTGTCGTTGATGTGACTGTGTGCTGATGCGCTGACG